>NZ_JAEHFY010000039.1 GCF_016623585.1 Pedobacter segetis | reverse complement strand
GCTTTCTCGACCCGAAATTCAAGGTCGAAACTTTATCTTTTTTTAAACACCCAGTTGAGTAGCAATTACAGGTAACGTTTTGCGGCTTGGCGAAGGTGGCGATTTTTAGCACAAACTTTCATACGAAGCACAAATGTTTATATAACCACAAAACTGTCCTACGAAGCACTGAACCGCCACTTTTGCCAAACCGCTGTTAGGTGCTGGCGTTCTTGTCTGTCGAGGGCTACAACCATTCTCGTTATTGAGTTGTCGTGTCATAGAGTGTCGGCTGTGGGTTGAGTATTTTTTATTTTTTTGAAGGGAAGGAAATTTTTAAAAACAATTTTATTTGGGACGGAGAAAAGCATACTCTTTTGCAAGCTTTGGTTTGTGCGGTCGCTTGTGTGGCTTGCAAATGTGTATGCTTTTGTGTGTCGGATTTCGCTGTTATATTTCATCTCCTTGCTTTAAATAATATCCAACAATATTTAAACCTCCGTCTTTACGATAATATTCAGGGTCGTTAAATTTAACCTGATTCAGTTTCTTAACTACTTTCATAAAACTCCCGTCTTTAGGTTTCATTACTTGAACTCCTTTGGATGTTCTACTGTCAACGGGATTTATTTTACTTGTATTGAACAAAGCTACTTTGTCTATACTACTCAAAGCAACCAAATCAATATCGTTCTCTATATGCTCAATGAAAACCAATTTTGATTCATTGCTGTAAGCGTTTTTTAATTTCTTTCTGTTTTGTTCAGTTTGATAACTTGTAAAAGATATTTTTCCTGCCTTTCCGTTTTCAAATGCAACAAACAAATAACCATTATAATTTTTTGTTCCTGTCAGATAAATTGGTTTTTCAGTTTCTTCAAATTCTATTTGTTCGATAACTTGTGCTTTACTATTAAATCCTCTGTTTTGAATTTTATACACGTTGTGCAATGAAGTGAAAACTAAGAACTCTGGAAATGCAAATAGATTTGTGGCAGTCTTGATTGAATGCTCTGTCTGAATAGGCGGTTGATTAGAGAAGTCCATCGCAACCTGTTTCTTGGTTTCAAATAAATCCGACTGTTCAAATATTGTGTCCTGTCTCGGAATTATTTGTTTGATAGTTTCACTTTGGGCTGTTTCGTTCCTTTCAATCTCGGTTTCCTCAACCTCGGAATGCTGATAATTGTTTTTGATTTGTGGTTCTTCTATTTGAATGTCGTTTGCTTTAAGAAGTTTCCAAAGCGGTTGCATTGCTTTTTTGCGGTTAGAATAATATTCACCGCCTCTAACTCTAAAGAACTGCCAACCGCATCTCTCTAAAACTTTTTGTCGCATTAAATCATTCTGAAATTGCTCTGCACCGTGAAATTTATCGCCATCACATTCAATTGCTATTTTTATTCCGTTTCCTAAGAGTGTTACTAAATCAATTCTGTATCTTCCTTTTGCAACTTCGTATTGCGGAATCACACTATAACTATTTGAAACAATGTCATTGAATACATCAACCTCAAACCAACTTTCAAATGGTTCGGGTTGAGTGCCCATACTCCGTTCAATAAATTTCTGCGGTGGAATTGGTTGTTGTTTATGGTTAAGGAAATGGTCAAGAAGTTTGTAACGTAAATCATTCTGATTACTCATATCATCTAATTGCACAGAATGGTAAAGCCAAATCTGCTCTTTTGCTCTACTTACTGCAACATTAAATCTTCTTTCATCTTCGGGCTTTGTCAATGCACTCCTGTTATGATTATGAGCAGTAATTAAACTCAAAAACATTATATCTCTTTCGTCTCCTTGGAAACTTGCGGAATTCCCGCAAACAATATTTCTGTTTTTATACTCAACTTCTCCAATTTTCTTTAAAATCAGATTGTCAATTATTGTTGCTTGCTTATTTCCTTGCAATGCAATTACTCCGAAAGATTTCCCTTTGTAATTTTCATCATTTACAAGTTCTGCTATTTTATTTGCGATACCTTCCGCTTCAACTTTATTTGTGATATTCTGATATGTCCCATCAACAAAGCCACTTTGGCAATATTCTGTTTTCAAAGGTTCGATTCTGTTTTCGGAATACTGCTTTAACGGATATAATCCTTTTCCATCGGGAGCATAAAAATGTTTATTGCAGAATTCAATTATTTCCGGCATACATCTAAAATGTTCTCGCAAAACGGTCATTCCATTGCAGAATCTTTTTGCGTGGTCGAAAAAGCTAAACTCTGTCCCGTAATAATTTGCAAATGGTATATTTTGTAAATGACGGTTAATATGCGGTGTCATTGTGTTTGCATCAACGCCTACATATTCAGGCGAAGTTTGTTTGTCGTCACCAACAATGATTATGTTTTTAGAAATGTAGAGTAGAAAAATCGCATCAGCCCCTAATTGACTTGCCTCATCAATTATCACATAATCATACATTCCCTGTTCGGGATTTATTGTTTCTGCAACTTTATATAAAGGCATAATCCAACAAGGAACGGAATCTTTACATTTCTCCATTTGATGTTGAGCTTCTTTTCGGAATTTCAAAGCTCTTTTCCCTGTTCCTGTTTTTCCAATTTTCTTTACTGCTTGAACCCACGCCTGTAAATGCTGACGCAATAAGAAATTATTGCTTAAACCTCCCAATACGCTTAACCACGCTTTCTTGGAAGCAATTTTTGAAATTAGCTTTTCTTCTTGTCTTTCAAGGTCAGACAGCTTGTATTCAAGTCTTGTTTCGTAATCTTCTTCTAATAGTTTTGTTATTTCTGAATAAGCGTGTTTATAATAAATGGCATTATCAAGATTACTAAAATTTGAGAAATCAAAAGTGTTTTGTAAAATTTCATAAACTAATGTTGGGAAATCCTTTTGCAGGCTTTCTTGGAGGTCTTTATATTCATTGTATTTCTTTTTTTCGGAATTGAGAATGTCAATTTCAGAAAGTTCTTGCTCGTATTTTTCAGTATCAATATTTGCAAGTGTATTTATAATGCTGTTCGCAAGTGGATGAATATTTTGAATTGAAAGATAGTTTTGTACATCTGTCAGCTTTCCCTTAAAAAATTTTGTTTGGGCAAGGAGATAATTGTAATCAGTTTCCTCAATCAGTTCTTTAATAGAATTACTATTGTAATTAGTAATTTTTACAGATGATGTTGATTCAATTTGTACTTTTGATTTACCCATATCTCTGATAATTCCAATAAGCTCATCAGCATCATCTTTAATTTTCTTGTAATAAACAAACTTGTCAAAATAAGACTTCGAATTCTCATTTGGTTGTATTTCCCAAATCATTTCGAGTTCTTCAAAGTCTTGCTTTAATTTGATGTCGTTTAATACAGTTACGAATTCTTGTTGGGTATCACAAGGGCTTCCGTTTATTTTTACAGAATCAATAAAATATAGCTTTTCTTTAATATTTTTTGGCAAAAGAGGCTTTTTCATTGCAAAAAGTATCCCCGATAAACTGTTTCCTTCTTTTAAATAATTTAGTAAAATTTTGGCATCACCATTTAGCTGAATCCAACTTTTATCATTCAGATATTTAATTTCAACACTTCTGTCAAGTTGTTTTAGATACTCTTCGTTTAGTGCAGATATTAATTTGTTTGTCCGAGTAAGTTTATCTGTCCAAAAAAATTGATTGTTCTGGAAATCATTTACTATCCTTGATTTAAACCACAAAGCATTGTTATCTGTATTCAAAACCAATTTATAAAGCCACTCTAATTGACTTCTCAATGCTGGATAATCCTTACAAATAATTAAAATATGTTTCTCTTTCGAACTATATTTTTCAAGTAAGTCATCTGTTATTTTTCGAAATTTTTGGAGTTCTGAAAGTGAAAGAAGTTTATCTTTTTTAGGAATTATAAAGTTAAAAACATTGCAATCTAAGCTTTGATATTTTCTTGTTAATGCATTAAAATTTTTAATATCCCCAACCAATTCAATTTTGGCGATGTCTGCAAAATCATCGTTATACCAACTAAAGATAGAAAACTCTTTTTCAATTTTTTCCGCAATCTCTGAAAGTGTTCCAGTATAGTTTTGGTTTATATTTTGCCTACGTGTCGATTTTTCCTTGACCTTCAACCATTCATTTTTGGTATATGCTTTGTCTCTTTTTACTAATGACAAATCTGCTTCTCGTTCTTCAATCTCTTTTGCATAACGAGTAAGGTCTGTAATACTTGCAAGTTTATCGTTGATTGCATTTACGCTTGAATCAAGGTCTTGAATAGAAGTAGAGTCGCCACTTAAAAGATTTACGGTTAAGTTTTGAAAGTCTTTTGGTAGTTGATTTTTTAAAACTTCTAACGCTCTTTTTGTATAGGCGGTAACTAAAACCTTTTTACCATTTGCCAATAGATGACAAATTAAATTTGCAATAGTATGTGATTTACCTGTTCCTGGAGGGCCTTGAACTAATACCTTATTATTTCTTCTCGCTTTCTCAATAATTTCAATTTGTTCATCATTATATTTTTTCGGAAAGTAAATAGTTTCATCACTAAAGGAATTTGAGGTTCCGTTTTCGGAAAATTCAGAATCCTCTTCAGGTTGCAAAACTCCAATAATATCATTGATAGAAGGAATGTCTATTGAATCGGGTGAAATAGTTATTTCAGAAATAATTTTTTCATAAAGTGCTGTAAAGCTCCTTGTATTCCTCTTTCTCAATAACAAAGCAGGTGCAAAATAAACCGTAGGTTTATTTGCCACTTCTTTTGGTTTTGCTAAATCTTCTTTTGATTGCCCATCTGGTCTTATTCTGTCTGCAAAAATTTGAATAGCATCTTTAATTTGTGGGTCAAACAGATTGTCAGAGATGCCCTTTTCTTTGAGAAATGAGGCTACTAATTTTTCGGCTTCAATTACGTCTGCTGAATCAAATTGCTCAAACAAGTCAAGAATTGCATCCGTTTCAATTTGAATTTCATTGTCAATGCTTGGCGAAACTTTCACAAAAGATTCTCTTTGTGAAAACTCAAAAGAAATTTCCGCTTTTGATGTTAAGATGTGTCTGCAAATTTGCGGTGTATTAGAATCTTCTTTAAAATAAAGCAACCCAACTCCAAAAATTAATTCAAATTCTTCTCCGAACTGTTGTGCTTTGTTATAAATGCTAAACAGATGCTTGTATGTTTTTGCTTTTCGTTCGTATTCGGCAAATTGGATTTCGTAAGCTCTAATTTCCTGCTTATATTGTTCTAAATCATTAAGCCATTTTTCATTTAGATATTTATCAAATTCCAGTTGAAGTTCTTGCTGGTCTGCTAATGCAATAGTTTTTCCGTTTTTTACTATCGTCTCTTTCAAACTTGGCGTTCCATCTTCATCGGTTAAACTGTCTTTTACAATCCAGTCATTAAGCGTTTCGCTTAACTTTTTGAAAGTCGGTTGTTGTGGCTCGTCTTTAGGTTTAGTAACCTTTAACCAATAGTCAGCGTCCTCGTTGTAAGAAGGAAAAGTAATACAGTCAAAAATTTCATATTGTGGAATGTCGGCAAGCCAAACCTTGTCAGGGTATTGAGCATCAGAACTCTCAATATCTCTCACAGGATTGCTTCTGAGTTTCGAGAACTCAAGCAGGTAATTGAATATTTGTAAGTATTTGTCCTTTTTCATTGCTAACTCAGTCTCAAATTTAAAGTTTTGATTGGAACCACAATGCTAATGGTGCGGTGGGAGATTGCACTCTTTTGCAAGCTTTGGTTGTGTGTCGGCTTGTGTGGCTTGCAAATGTGTGCAATGTGGGTCAGCCTGAAAATTGTTTTTAAAAAATGTGCGGTGGGAAAAAATAAAAAATACAGAAGGGTCGGTCTGTCGTGTCGGCAAACGGTCGCTTGATTTATAATATTTCTTCCTGTCGTTTCGATGTCTGTCAGTTTAATGGTTGTTGTGTCGGTCTTTACGCTTGCACCTAACGGTTTGCAAATTTGTGCAGAAATGGCATTGCTTGCATAAACGTTTTTAACTAGCACCAAATTAAGTAAATAACTGATGAATTAACGTAAACCACCGTCAGCCATTTTTGAACAAATTTGCTGTTAAAGGTAGATTTCTTATCAAATAATTTAGCTAAAGTTGTCTAGATATAAGAATGTCTTCCTCTCCGTCTTCACCTATTTTTTTCTTTGCAAGCCCCCTATATCTATATGCTTCTTTATATGTTGGGTCAATTTCAATTGCTTTGGTGAAATCAGCTATTGCACCAGCGCAATCAAAAGGAGCTTTTGCAAGTCCGCGGTTGAAATAGGCTATTGCATTTTCTTGGTCAAGTTCTATTAATTCTGTAAAAACATTGACACCTTCAGATTGAATTTCTTCATTATCCGAATTTAAATTGTCAAACGGTCCTTCATACTTTTTGTTATTTTCTGTATCGTAGAGGCCAATAATATATTTCGTTTTAATTCCTGTCATATATATATCTGGTTGAGAGTAGAAAAACTGTGAAAGAAAATCGTTATGTATTTGATGGTGTAATGATGTACCCATAGTGTAAAATATAAGGAACAAATAATAATTTATATTTAAATTAAGTTTGTAGGATATTGCAAATATTAGAATACAGACTATAAGAGTAGTAATTAATCTTTTATACCACATAAATTCTATAATATATGAAGTGATAAAGCAAATGGGAATAATATAAAAAAAGTTGAAATCTGAAGTATTCCATAAATAAATTGCAATCCACACAAATGCTATTATATATTTAATAAAAATGATGCCCTTCAAAAAGGCAGTATATCTGTGTTTGGTATTACAGATTTAAAAATTTTAACATCATATACAAATTTAGTTTTCAATTTCCCTTTTATTGATGCATATTGAATATTGTCCCAATGGCAAAAATTTGGGTTAGAATTCAAAAAAATTTTTGTTAAAATGTGTTCAACTTCTTTTTTCATATTGCGCTTTTCATTTTTTAGAGAACTCTCTTTAGATTCTGGTCGGTAGAAATTTACCTATAACGATTGGCAGCTTGGCGAAGTGGCGGAAAACGAAGCACAAATGTTCAGTTTTGCACAAAAGTTCAATCGAAGAACTGCCGTTGAAATTAGCACTACACCCGCCATTTTGCCAAACTGGTGTTGTAGGCAGTTATTGTTTTTCATTTATCAATTTTAGTGCATATTCTAAATTAACATTTTCTCTATTTATATATTGGTTTATTGTCGGGATTATTACATAATGTGGTTTTACACCACTTCCAAATGGTAATTTTGGTTCAACGTTCATTACAAATTGTATTGCTGGTATATCAATAATAATTTTAGAATTTGGTAAAGTTAATGATCTTACATATCCGCTTGTGTTACCAAAATATCCACCACCTGTTTCTTGCCCTATAAATGTTGCTAAACCTTGAGAATACATCATATTTGAAAACTCACTACCACCAGAATATGTAATCGGACTAATTAATACATAAACTTTTCCGTTAAATTTATTTTTTGGTGATTTTTTATAAGCCATAAGTCCAAAACCAAAACCATTTTTTCGTTCAAGACTGCCATCATCCATTTTTTTGTTTGTAAAAATTCTCTCCAAAAAACCAAATGTTTTTAGTTGTATTGGTTTATCTATTCCATTGTCAAGAATGACTTTTTGAGCTTTTACCCTAACTTTTTTATATTTTTGATAGTTGTCGCCAAAATAAGAATATAGTAACCCTTCATTTCCTTCTGTGCCACCACCATTTTCAGCAATATCAATTATTAGATTTTCAATGCCTTTTTCTTTTATTTCATAAAAACTAAAAGCCAAAAACTTTTTCAATGTCTTGTATTTACTTTTCTTTTTAATTTCAGGATTGTGAAATGTATTAATAGTTATTAAAGCTGTTTTTGAATTAATTATTTCAAATTGTAAAGGTTCTTTTTCGACTTTTTCTTTAACAATATTTGTACTTTTTTTTAAGTTGCTATTAATTTGGTTAATCGATAATGATTTGAAATTCATTGGCTCTGCAATTCCTTTAAATTTAACTTCGTAATTTTCAAGAATACCATAATAATAATAGTAATATCTTGAAAAGCCAAACCCACTTAAATCATCATATTTCAAAGTTTTGATATAACCATCAGAAGCAAATAAATTTCCAATTTTTGATGCTATTTCAATTGGCGTTTCTCCATTTATTTCTTCTATCTCGAAAGTTTCAATTTTTTCAGGATTATCAGAACCATTACGAATACAATAAAGTTTTGTGCCTAAAAACCTTACTATTAATGGTAGATATTTAATGTTTTCATTTATAAATATTTCTTCTTTGATATCTTTAGGCAAAAAGATATCTGTATGGTCTTCTTTTGAAAGTGCTACCAATGGTGCGATTATTTTATGAAATTCAAGAACATTTAAGTCGCTATTAATTTTATTTTTTGCAATATTAAAAGCAAAATCAACACTATCTTTTGGTGTATACCAATACATTCCAGAATGAAACTTATCCAAGCCTTGATGTAATAAATCTAAATCTCTTTGAAGCTTTTCTTTTTCAATTTTCGGAAATTCGCCAAAGTTTTGAGAATAGATATTTTGTGTAATTAAAATTAATATTGATAGTATTGATATTTTCTTCATTTGTGTTAGATTCTTGAGTCTGCGGTATAATTGCCTACAACGTTTTGCAGGTTTGGAAAGTTGCGGTATTGCTTGCAAGATTTTCGTCTGCCCGCACCAAATTAAATAAAAAAAG
>NZ_JAEHFY010000038.1 GCF_016623585.1 Pedobacter segetis | reverse complement strand
AATAGGTTTCCATTCTATGTGGTTAATTGCTTGTGAGATGCTGAAATAAATCCAGCATGACAAAACGTTTTAATTATTCATGCCGTCATGTAGAGGATAAGAGACATCAAAAAATATGTTTTCATTATAATGCTAATCCAAATCGGACTTTCATTGTGATTTTTCATTATCATTCAACATGCCTCGAATAGGATCTGATTTTTGATTTTAACTAAACATTTTTTGGGTTAAGGATTGAAGCGGCACCCCGGATTGGCCGCTTTTTTTGCGGACAAACGGAGTATAGCGTAAAGCCTGACCCCGATTTTTCATCGGGGAACCTCCTACTTAAATTATAAGAAATTCATAATCTGTTTGATCAAAAATATGATCTGGATAATAAAAGGGTTGTAATTTTGTTATTAAAGGAAAGTTGTTTAGAATAATTCTTAATAAATAACAATCTTGTTATAATACATTCTTACCATTAGGGTTTTGTATTTTTGCAGAATTAATTATCCAATGTAAACAATCATGAAAAAAAGTTCGATTATTGGAATGATCATCATCGCAATTGCCATTGGGGTAATTGTGAGTACATATGCAGATAGCAGTACTTATGGTTCTTTTGCAGATGCTAAGGAAACACAAAAAGAGCTTCACATTGTAGGTAAACTTAATAAATCTAAAGAAATGGTTTACAACCCACAGAAAGATGCAAATTATTTTTCTTTTTATATGGTTGATAATAAGGGAAAAGAATGCAAAGTTGAGTTTACTGGGACAAAACCGCAAGATTTTGAAAAGTCGGAACAAATTGTTTTGACGGGTAAAATGGCGCAAGGTACTTTCCAGGCCGATAAAATTTTAATGAAATGCCCTTCTAAATATACGCAAGATAAGATAGAGGTTACAGAAGCTAAAGCCAATAAACAGGCTAAAATTTAATATTTTTAATGGATATACATTACGCAGGCGAACACCTGTTACCGGGTAAACTCGGTCAGCTATTTATTGTTCTCTCTTTTGGAACTTCTTTAATAGCCCTGTTTAGCTATTATTTTGCTACTACAACCAAAGATAAACTAGATTTATCTTGGAACAGGTTGGGAAGGTTGGCCTATCGCCTAAACCTTGTTTCTGTGATCGGTATTGGTGCGTGTTTGTTCTACATCATTTATAACCATCTTTTCGAGTACCATTATGCCTGGGCGCACTCCTCTAAAACATTGCCTGTTTATTATATCGTATCTTGTTTTTGGGAAGGGCAAGAAGGCAGTTTTTGGCTCTGGACATTTTGGGAAGCTGTGCTAGGCTGTATTGTGATCTACAAAGCAAAATCTTGGGAAAACAGCGTGATGACTATCATTTCCCTCTCGCAAGTGTTTTTGGCAACCATGATCATTGGCGTAGAAGTTTTTGGTGCAAAAATAGGCTCTTCTCCTTTTATTTTGTTAAGGCAAGCAATAGAAGCCCCAATATTTTCTAGGGCAGACTATTTAAGTTTGATACAAGACGGTAACGGATTAAACCCCTTATTACAAAATTATTGGATGGTTATACACCCACCAACATTGTTTTTGGGTTTTGCGTCTATGGTAGTTCCTTTTGCTTATGGCATTGCTGCTTTATGGCAAAAAAGATATGCCGATTGGGTAAAACCCGCTTTACCTTGGGCCTTGTTTGCGGTTATGGTATTGGGTACCGGAATTATTATGGGCTCTTTTTGGGCTTATGAGGCTTTAAATTTTGGTGGTTTTTGGGCTTGGGATCCAGTAGAAAACGCTTCTATTATCCCTTGGCTTACACTGATCGCGGGTGTACACGTAATGATCGCCTATAAAAACTCCGGCCATTCTTATTTTACGGCCATTTTCTTGATCATCATCAGTTTTATTTTGGTGCTTTACGCTTCGTTTTTAACCCGAAGTGGGATTTTAGGCGACACTTCTGTACACGCATTTACAGATTTGGGCATGAGCGGGCAATTGTTGATCTATATGTTTGCCTTCATTATTTTGGCGGCGGTACTCATCATCATCAATTGGAAACATTTACCGATCACCAAAAAAGACGAGGATACCTATTCTAGGGAATTTTGGCTGTTTATTGGTGCCATTGTTTTGGTTGTTTCTTGTATCCAAATTATCGCTACCACTTCAATACCGGTTTATAACAAGATTTTTGGGACATCAATTGCGCCTCCCACAAATATTATCCAACATTATAATAAATGGCAAATCGCTTTTGCTTTTGCGATAGCTACCATTTCTGCCTTTTCTCAATTTTTGAAATATAAGAAAACCGATGTCCGTAAGTTTTTAATAAGCTTGGTAGTTTCTTTTGTGATGGCAATTTTATTAACCGCAGTTGTGGTTTACATAACAGAGATTTACCATAATGTAATGTACGTTTTACTAACATGGGCGGCCATATTCTCTATCCTTTGCAACGCAAAGGTTTTAAGCGAGGCTTTTAAAGGGAAATGGAAATTATCTGGATCGGCAGTAGCGCATATTGGTTTTGCTTTTATTTTGATCGGGGCTTTAATTGCCGCTGCAAATAATAAAGTGATCTCTTTAAACAATACCGGTATTGGTTTTGGCGATGAATTTGCCAAGAACAACAACCCTCGTGAAAACATCATTCTCTATAAAAATGAGCCCACAAAAATGGCCGAATATACGGTTACTTATAAGGGCGACTCTACATCTGGTGTAAACACCTATTACAAGGTTAATTATAAAGTGATCGATGCGGATGGGAAAGTGAAAGAGAATTTTAACCTTTATCCAAACGCACAACAAAACGCTAAAATGAAGCAAATCATTGCTTCGCCAGATACCAAGCATTATTTATTGCATGATGTTTATACACATGTTAGCAGTGTGCCGTTAAAAGATGATGGGCATGATGACCATGAAGGCCATTCTGATGATGAAAATTATAACAAGCCTATTGTACATGAAGTTTCTGTTGGTGATACGGTAAGGTTTAGGGAAGGTTTTTTGGTGGTAAAATCGCTCAATAAAAATGCCACCATCAAAGATATAACCTTAGATAAAGGCGACGTTGCCATTGGCATGAATATAGAAGTTGATGCCAACAATGCTAAATACCAAGCCGAGCCCATTTTCTTGATCAAGGGAAATACAAAGGTAGATTTTGGTAAAAAAGTAGATGAAGCAGGGCTTAAATTGAGGTTTACCAATGTGCTGCCCGCAAAGGATAAATTAGAGTTAACGGTTTATGAGAAACCGAAGGAAGATAAAAAAGATTGGATCGTATTAAAAGCCATCACATTCCCTTACATCAATTTATTTTGGGGAGGAACCATCATCATGGTCATAGGTTTCTTATTATCTATCTTTAGAAGGGCAAAAGAATCCAAAAGATCATGAAAGTAGCCATTCTTGGTGCTGGCAATGTGGCAACACATTTAGCCAAGGCATTGATAAAAGCTGGTTATCCGGTTAAGCAGGTTTGGAGCCGTCATCATCAGAACGCCGTTGATCTGGCCTTGCAAATTGGGGCAAACTCTATCCAAGAAATTGCCGACTTAAGTAAGCAGATTGATGTGGTGATCATTGCGGTAAAAGATGATGCCATTGAAAGCATCGCTGCCAAAGTACCACCATCTAATCAACCAAGGTTAGTTTTACATACCTCGGGTTCTACCAATATATCAGTTTTAGAAAAGCATAACCAAAATTGCGGGGTTTTATACCCCTTGCAAACATTTTCTAAACATGCTGATCTAGATTTTAGTAACGTTCCGCTTTTAGTTGAAGCCAATCATCAACAAGCAGAAGAACAATTGATGCTGTTGGCAAAAAAACTGTCAAAAACTGTAGAGAAAGTAAATTCTGAAAACAGGATGAGAATTCATGTTTCTGCGGTTTTTGCCTGTAATTTTACCAATCATTTTTATGCCATTGCAGAAAAATTGATAGCAGAAACAAATTTAGATTTAGATTTGATAAGGCCTTTGATCTTAGAAACCGCCCAAAAGGCGATGCTTAACTCTCCCCAAATTGCGCAAACAGGCCCTGCAAGGCGAAATGACGAATTAACTATCAACAAACATTTAGATTTGTTAAAGAACAATCCCCCGCTTCAAAATTTATATGCCATTGTAAGTCAAGACATAGTAAAAATGTACCAAACCCCTCATTTGAGCCATAAATAATTTACTACTTTTGCCATCGCATGAATATTTATAAAGTCAAGATAAATTTTGAGGAAAAAGGCCATGAAACGATAGAACTCCCTATTGCAGAAGGAGAATCGGTTTTGGATGTTTGCCTTGATAATGGTATAGAATTACAGCATAATTGTGGTGGCGTTTGCGGATGTAGTACCTGCCATGTTTATGTGAACAAGGGCGAAGACCATATCCAAGAAATATCAGATAAAGAAGAAGATTTTATTGATCGGGCAGTAAACCCAAAAATAAGTTCGAGATTGGGCTGCCAATGCGTATTGATAGATGGAGATTTAGAAATAACCATCCCAGATCAATCTCAATTCCTCGGACATTAAACCCAAAAACATGAATCAAGATAAATTTGCACTTCCCATCCATTGGAACGATTATGAAGATATAGCCATGGGATTATATGAAAAATTTGGCGATGGGTACGGAGAATCTAAGATTTACCGTGTACGCTTTACAGATATGATGGATTGGGTTTTAGCCTTGCCCCATTTTAAAGGCACCAAAGAAGAATGTAACGAAGGCCATTTAGAGCAAATACAATCTGCTTGGGTGTACGAGTGGCGAGATAATCAATAATAAAAAGAATTTTAAAAAAAATCCGCTACAAGGCGGTTTTTTTGTTTAATGCTAAATTTGGTTTGTCAATTAATCGGTTGTTAATTTTTTGAAAAGCAAGGCTGGTGCAAAATAAATTCCGATAGTCTGGTTTTACGTTCATACTGCACAGGCATTAGCCACAGGCCGGTATCCACTTCACCCCAGTTTAGAAACATCAGTAATCGCAAAAAACTTAAAATTTCTATCCTACCAAAACATTTTTATTCATTTTAAACTTATTATAATCAAGAAATGGAACAATACGATATAATAATAATTGGAGCCGGGCCAATAGGTTTAACCTGTGGTATAAAAGCTAAACAGGCCGGGCTTTCTTATCTTATATTAGAAAAAGGTTGTTTGGTAAATTCGCTTTACAACTATCCGCAAAACATGACTTTCTTTTCTACCTCAGAAAAGTTAGAGATTGGAGGTGTTCCGTTTGTATCAAATAGCCCCAAACCAACCAGGGAAGAAGCTTTAGAATATTATAGAAGGGTAGCCCTAAAATTTGGCTTAAAGATCAATCTGTTTGAAGGTGTACAAAATTTGGCTTATCATGTTGAAAAATATCAAATCCAAACTTCTAAGACAAACTACTTTGCAAAGAATATCATCATTTCAACAGGCTTTTATGATATGCCCGCCCTAATGAATATCCCTGGCGAGGAATTGCCAAAAGTAAAGCACTATTACAAAAACCCACATTTTTACGCCATGCAAAAAGTAGTGGTGGTTGGCGCAAGTAACTCTTCGGTTGATGCTGCTTTAGAATGTTATAGAAAAGGGGCAGAGGTTACGATGGTTATCCGTGGCGAAAAAATTAATGATCGGGTAAAGTATTGGGTGCGGCCAGATATTATCAACAGAATTGAAGAAGGGAGCATAAAAGCCTATTTTAATTCTTCTTTAACAAAAGTTGAGCGGCAAAACGTAGAGATAGAAACTCCTGAAGGGAAAATCTTTCTTGAAAATGATTTTGTTTTAGCCTTAACGGGTTATGAACCTAATTTTGATTTCTTAGAAAAAATGGGCGTAAAATTGAGCAATGATGAATTGAAATATCCTCAGCACAACCCCTTAACAATGGAAACCAACCAAAAAGGGATTTATTTAGCAGGCGTGGTTTGCGGTGGGATGGATACCCATCTATGGTTCATAGAAAACTCAAGAATCCATGCCGATTTGATCATCAATGATATTTTAGGAAAGAAATAGGTTTTAAAATATCTGAGTTTCATTTGCTTTTTAAAATAAGATCTTGGTATGGTATTTAATCTTAATCAAGTGTTATGAGAAACAAATTAATATTGCTCCGCCACGGGCAATCTGTTTATAATTTAGAAAACAGGTTTACTGGTTGGCGAGACGTAGATCTGAGTGAAAAAGGAATACAGGAAGCTAAGGCTGCCGCAGAAAAACTAAAGTCGCAAAAAATTGATCAGGTATATACTTCTATTTTAATTAGGGCAAAACATACTTATCAAATAATTGAAGATATTGATGGATTGCAGAACGTACCACTAAAAGAAGATAAGGCATTAAACGAACGCAAGTATGGCGACTTAGAAGGACTGAATAAAGCAGATATAGCAGAAAAATTTGGAGAAGAACAAGTTCATATCTGGAGACGCTCTTTTGATATACCCCCACCAAACGGAGAAAGCCTAAAAGACACCTATTATCGGGTTATCCCTTACTTTAAATCTGATATTAAAAAAGATTTAGATAAAGGGTTAAATATTTTGGTAGTTGCCCATGGAAACAGTTTGAGGGCTTTGGTAATGTATTTAGATAATCTATCCAAAGAAGAAATCGTAGAAAAAGAAATTGCTACGGGTGTTCCCATTATTTATGATTGGCCGGTTAAATAAGGTCCAAGGGTCTTAATGAATTTAGCCATCTAAGGCCTCTAAATATTTTTTAATCGCTATCTTCACATATTGAAGATCCTTACAGTCATATTTACTATTTATATATTCGCTTTAGCTGCCATTCCATGCTTTAGCAAATATGATGATTGCTGTTACCCCACAACTAAAACAGAGCAAAAATCGGTATGCTGCTCGCCTTTCTTTTCTTGCAACAGTTGTTTTGGGCTTGCAATAGCAAAACAACATCAAGGCATTGTAATACCATTTGCGCTAGCAACAAAACAATTTATTTCTAAAAATATCTACACCCAATCAGATTTTCATTATAGTATTTGGCAACCTCCACAACTTTTAGATGTACTGGCATAGCCGAATATTCTTAACAACATCTATATGATGTTAACCATTTAATATTTTAATTATCATCATGAAAAAAATGATTTGGCTACTAATAGTGGCTTTATATACGTCTGCGTCTTATGCGCAAAATAATCTTAAGGCAATTGTAAAGAGTGAAGAAAACAAAGAACCTTTAATTGGGGTAAGCATAGTTTTTGAGGGTTTAAAAATTGCAGCAACCACCAATACACACGGATACGTAGCATTCAATAATATCCCTAGTGGCATTCAAAATATTACTTTTAGTTCTGTTGGATATAAAACTTTAACAAAAACATTGGAATTTCCACTCATCAATCAAGATACCATCAGCATTATTTTAATACCCGCTGGAGAAGAATTGGAAGATGTAGTAGTTTCTTCTACCAGGAGTAGTGGTTTGGTCTCAAATATGGCTACAAGAATGGAGGTTTTAAATCCTGAGGAGCTAGAAGAAAAGGTAAACATGAAACCTGGCGATATACGGATGCTTTTGAACGAAACAACAGGTATTTCTACCCAGCAAACATCTGCAATCACAGCAAATGCAAGCATCAGGATACAAGGGTTGGACGGTAGATATACCCAAATCTTGAAAGATGGTTTTCCTTTATACGCCGGTTTTTCTGGCGGTTTAAGTTTGCTGCAAACACCACCATTAGATTTACAACAGGTAGAAATCATCAAAGGGAGTGCATCTACACTTTATGGCGGTGGAGCAATAGCAGGCCTGGTAAACTTGATTTCGAAAACACCTAAAGAAGAACGGGAGCTTGACATTTTAATAAACGGTACAACCGCAGGAGGCCTAGATATGAATGGTTTTTATGCTCAAAAATTCAATAAAATTGGGTTGACCGTTTTTGCTTCCCGCAATAGTAGCTTAGCTTATGATCCATCAAATATTGGTTTTACGGCCATCCCAAAATTTGAGCGTTATGTATTTAACCCAAAGCTGTTTGTTTATTTTAACGATAAAACGACTTTAAATTTTGGTTTAAATACAGGTTTTGAAGATCGTATTGGCGGAGATATAAGTTATATTGATGATAAACCAAACAATAGCGAAGCTTATTTTGAGCGTAATAAAACAAATCGTATTTCTTCCCAATTGGCAATCGTACATCAAATAAATGAACATGAAATTATAACTTTAAAAAACAGCATCAGCTATTTTGATCGCGATTTAAAATTGCAAAACTATACCTTTAACGGAAAACAAAACTCTTCGTTTACAGAGTTTGTTTATGATATAAAAAAGAATTTTTCTGAATGGAACATGGGTTTAAATATCATAACAGATAAATTTACGGAACCTGCCCAACAAAATGTGGTACAAAGAGATTATGATCAGAATACTTTTGGCGCATTTCTGCAAAACACAATAAAACCAACCGATTGGATTACATTAGAGACAGGTTTGCGTGGTGATTACGTTTCAGATTATGGCTTTAACCTTTTACCAAGGATTTCTTCCCTTTTCAAGATTTCCCCCAAATTTAGATCTAGGATTGGCGGAGGATTTAGTTACAAAGCACCGACCGTTTTCACGGAGGAAGCAGAGCAAATTCAGTTTCAAAACGTTTTACCAATTGATAAAAAACTTACCAAAACAGAAAAATCTGTTGGTGGTAACTTAGATATTACCTATCGCACAGGTTTATTTAGTAATCAAGTTTCATTTACCGTAAACCAGCTTTTTTTCTATACCTATTTGAGTAAACCATTGCAGTTAATGGCTGGTAATTTTGGGAAGTTTAATTTTGTTAACGCAAACGGACATTTAGATAGTAAAGGCTTAGAAACCAATGCCAAAATAAGCTATAAAGATTTTAAACTGTTTCTAGGCTATACTTTTACCGATACCAAAGAGCATCTCAATGGGATAAAGAACGATTTTAGGCTAACACCTAAGCATAGGATAAATAATGTTTTGATGTATGAGGTTGAAGAGAAATGGAAATTGGGCTTAGAGGCCTATTATTTTTCTAAACAAAAACTGTCTGACGGAAAAACAGGAAAACCTTATTGGCTGACAGGTTTCTTAGTGGAAAAGATATGGGACAAATTTTCGCTTTTTATTAATTTCGAGAATTTTGGCAATACCCGCCAAACCAAGTTTGATACCATTTATACAGGTAGTAAAACAAACCCAACTTTTAGGGATATTTATGCTCCCTTAGATGGTTTTGTGGTTAACGGTGGCTTAAAATTGAAATTATAATGGCCAAGATTTTTTGATAAAATACAAAAATGGTTTGTTTAGCAAGGCTTCGTCATCTTGCACTTAGACGTTTATTATAAAAGCGGCTTTAATTAGTAATGAGAACACATATCAATAAATAAATAAAAACCTAAAATCTAAACCAAATAAAAAAGCCGTTCAAATCTAGTTTGAACGGCTTTTTTAGTATGATGCTGAAATAAATTCAGCATGACAAACTCAATTTAATAACAATACTTATTCGCTTCAATCAATTGCTTAGCAACCCTTTGGCGGGCATCTTTAATATTGAAAGGTGCAACTTTTGTAAACCGGCGTAAACCCATCAGCATCATGTTCAACTCATCGCCTTCGGCAAAAGAATTTAGGGCTTCTTTACCTGCCATATAAGTTTTATCAACTGCTGTTTGCAGGTAAATCCGCATCATATCCAATTGGCCTTTACAAGCTTCCTCTCCACGTAGATTCACCAATTTTTGCACACGTAAAATGGTTGATTCTGCCACATAAACCGAACCGATGATATCGGCAATGTTCATTAATATTTCCTGCTCTTTAGAAAGTGTCATCATCAGTTTTTGCACTGCCGAACCAGCAATCATCAAACCTGCTTTCTTTAGATTGGCTAATGTTTTTAATTCTGCGGCAAATAAAGAATCGTCTTCATCGCCAAATTCTGGTATCGACATTAACTCGCCTGCAACGGCTGTGGCTGGGGTGATTAAATCCAACTCGCCTTTCATCGCTCTTTTCAAAAGCATATCCACAATCAGCAAACGGTTGATTTCATTAGTTCCCTCAAAAATACGATTGATGCGGCTATCACGATAAGCTCTGTCCATGGGCGCATCGGCACTAAAACCCATTCCGCCGTAAACCTGAACGCCTTCATCCACAATATAATCCAACACTTCAGAACCCCAAACTTTAATAATGGCACACTCTACGGCAAATTGCTCTGTTGATTTTAATTTGGCTTTCGCCGATTCCGTTCCGCCGGCCACCAGTTGCTCATAGGCATCATCAATGTTTTGCCCGGCCCGGTATGCTGCACTTTCTACGGCAAAATTACGGGTTGCCATTTCTGCCAGCTTATAACGGATAGCACCAAATTTTGAAATGTTCAATCCAAACTGCACACGTTCGTTAGCATAATTGATGGCCTGATCCAACACTTTTCTTGAAGAACCAATGGCTGCGGCCCCTAATTTTATACGCCCGATATTCAGGATATTTACCGCTATTTTGAAACCGTTCTCGCGTTCTGACAATAAATTTTCTTTTGGCACCGGACAATCGTTAAAAAAAACCTGACGGGTTGATGAACCTTTGATCCCCATTTTATGTTCTTCGGGATTCATGGTAATGCCACCAAATGCTTTCTCCACAATAAATGCGGATAGGTTTTTATCGTCATCAATCTTGGCGAACACGATGAAAATATCGGCGAAGCCACCATTGGTGATCCACATTTTTTGCCCGTTAATGATATAATGCGTTCCTTCAGCATTTAAAACAGCTTTGGTTTTGCCGGAATTGGCATCAGAACCGGCATTGGGCTCGGTTAAGCAATAGCTTGCTTTCCATTCGCCAGAAGCTAATTTTGGGATATATTTATCTTTTTGCTCCTGATTTCCATAATACAAAATCGGTAAAGTACCAATCCCGGTATGTGCAGAAAGTGCTACGGCAAATGAATGGCCGGCACCAATGGCATCGGTAACCAACATAGAGGTATTGAAATTTTTTCCAAAACCGCCATATTCTTCGGGGATAGAAACGGCCAAAAGCCCCAGTTCTCCGGCTTTATCCATCAAAGATTCCATCAAACCTTCTTCTTGTTTATCTATCCTATCTAAATTTGGAAAAACCTCTGCCGCCAAAAAATCCTCACAGGTCTTTTGGATCATTAACTGTTCTTCGTCGAACTCTTCAGGGATAAATACATCCTGATAATTGGTTTCGGAGATGATGAACTCTCCTCCTTTTGTTGATTTTTTTTCCATTTTTTAAAAGTATTGAGTAGAGCGTATTGAGTATTGAGATGACTTGCTTACGCCCTTGTATATTTTTTTTGCATTGTGTAGAGCGTATTGAGTATTGAGATGACTTGCTTACGCCCTTGTATATTTTTTTTGCATTGTGTAGAGCGTATTGAGTA
>NZ_JAEHFY010000037.1 GCF_016623585.1 Pedobacter segetis | reverse complement strand
TTAGTTGTAGTAAACCAAATTTCTCATTTTTGATGCTTACTTTTTTATTCTTTAACTAGCAACTTGAATTAATTATAGTAAAAATATCATTTATATGCCCAAGGCAGAAAGTAATTTAAACTATTCTTCTTTTTTTACCGAAAAACTTTTTTTTTGGTCTTGCCTTGTTTTTTTGTTCGGGCTTTTTTTTTCACGAGCCATACTTTCTATTAGCTGTGTTTTATTATTAGCAGCAGCTGGTGCCGATTATTATTTTAATAGTAAAAAACTTGATGTAAAACCTTATATATGGCTATTTCCTATAATATATATAGCCCTTATTTTTAGCGGATTATATAGCGAAGATATTACTCAATGGCAAATTATGCTTTTTAAAAACAGCATATATATCATCATTCCTTTAGCGTTTTTATTTGTCAAAAAACCAAATCTAAAACAGCTGAACATCTTATTCTTATCATTTATTTTTTATTGTCTGGTTTGCCTAAGCATCAATTCAATTTCAGCTGTTATAAACTATCATCAATTTTTAAATGATGTTGCCAACAGTAAAAACATTAAACCCTTAATAGGCCCAGATCATTCTGAATTAGGCGTTTTAAGTGTGGTTGCCTTTGTTTTGTTAATTTACTTGATCATTAAATGCAAAACCATAAAAAACAAGCTTTTCTTAGGCTTATTATTGATCTTATTGATCTTTGAGCTTCATTTTATAGCCTATCGGTTTTCTATTATCTCAATTTACTTACTTACTTTTTTATATAGTTTTAAAGAGCTCATTTTTTATAAAAAAATGAAATACGTGTGGGCAATTGTAATAGTGGCTTTCATTATGATGTTCAGTATTTTAATGATCCCCTCTATTAAAAATAGGTATAAAAATACCATTACAGATTTTAAAAGTATTGTAGAGAACAAAAACCCAAATTACGAGTCTGTGGGGCAAAGATGGGCAGCCATAAAATGTGCTTTTGAAATCATCAAAAAAAATCCAATTTTAGGCGTTTCTGCTGCCGATGCCAGTTTAAAGATGCAGCAGCAATATGGGGTAAACTCTTATTTTTTAATCCCGGAGAACAGGATATTTATCCACAACCAATTTGTTTATTTTGTATTATGTTTTGGTTGCCCCTTTAGTATTCTATTTATGTTTTTTTTAGGTTTTACAATTTATAAAGGCAGCCAAAACCAGCATTTATTAATCTGGGTTATCCTTCCTTTTTTATTTCACATGATGATAGAAAACACTTTAGAAAAACAAATGACGGCCAATGCTTTTATTTTTTTCTGGCTATTGTTAAACATCAAAAAAACAGAAAACAATAGTGCGGTAACCCAAAAAACTAATTGATTCTCAAATTGAGATTTATAGCCTCAATAAAAGAAAGCTATAAAATATATCGTATTTTTGCTTGGTTTAAATCATCATCATAATAGCTGGCCTGCTAATAAATTATCAAACGCAAGTATCAAAAAATGGCAATCCCCAAAGTAATTTATCAAACCTTCAAAAACAAAGACTTGCCATTTATTACGCGTTGGCACATTAAAAAATTCTTGAAAAACAACCCAGAATATAATTATGAATTTTATGATGATGCAAGGATTGAAGAATTTTTTAAGGATAATTTTGATGAAGAATGGTTTAAGGCTTACCATAAATTAAATATTGGTGCCGCAAAGGCCGATTTTTTTAGGTATGCCATTCTCTACAAAAAAGGAGGGATCTATGTTGATATAGATAGTGGCATTAAAGGGAAACTTAAAGAATTTATAAAAGAAAATGACGATGCCATCATCAGCAGAGAAGGAAATGAAGGCTTATATGTGCAATGGGCCCTCGTTTTTGCGGCAGGTCATCCGTTTTTAGAGAAAGCTTTATCTATCGTTAAGGAAAACATTGATAAAAATCTTTACCCACATGATGTGCACCGCATGACCGGCCCAACCGCTTTTACCGAAGCTGTTAATTTTTGTATCGAGAGTGATGAAAAAATTTCTTACCGTATTTTAGGTGTAGATTATGAAGGGCATCTACTATTCAAATATAAATTGGGCAAATTTTTTCTGTACAAAGAAGGAGACCATTGGAAAAAGCAACAATTAACCAAACCTGTTTTAAAAAATATAAATCAATGAAAGTTGCCGGCTTTACCTTTATTAGAAATGCGGTAATTAATGATTATGCGATTGTTGAAGCAATTACCTCGATATTGCCCATTTGCGATGAGTTTGTTGTTGCCGTTGGTGATAGTGATGACGGTACCAGACAATTGATAGTAAACATAGCATCCCCAAAAATAAAAATTATTGATACCGTTTGGGATATGAGTGTGCGAGAAGGCGGGAAAACATTTGCTTTAGAAACCGATAAAGCTTTCGCCGCGATTTCTAAAGATGTGGATTGGGCATTTTATATTCAAGGCGACGAATGTGTGCATGAGAAATATCTTCCTACTATTAAAAAAGAAATGGAAGATGCACTATCAAACCCAAAAATAGAAGGCTTGCTTTTTAAATACATCCATTTTTATGGCTCTTATGATTATTACGGACAGTCTAGGCGTTGGTACAGAAGAGAAGTTAGGGTTATTAGGAAGGATCTAAACGTTCACTCTTATAGGGATGCCCAAGGTTTTAGAATTGACGGTAGAAAAATAAAAGTCAGATTAATTGATGCCTATATTTATCATTTTGGTTGGGTTAAACCTCCGTCTGGTTTGATCAATAAAGTAAATAATTTCAATACATTTTATCATGATGATGATTGGCTAGATGAAAAAAGGATCAACAGTAAAGAATTTGATTATGGAAATGCCGATAGGTTGATGAAATTTGAAGAATCGCTTCCTAAGGTTTATCTCGATAGAAAAGAAAAAATGAATTGGACATTTTCTTTTGACCCAACAAAATCGCCAAAAAAGCTAAGCACAAGAAGGAAAATTTTAGCTTGGTTTGAAGATAAATTTGGAATTAGATTATTTGAATACAAAAATTACACAAAGATTAATTGATGGAAATAGCAATTGATAATATATATATCGTTCACGCTTTACAGGGTTATGAAGCTCATGAAGAAAGATTAATTAAAATATTTAAAGATTTGAATTTATCTTTTGAATTTGTTACTGATGGCAGTCCAACATTAATGACAGATGAAACTAAATCAAAATACTTTTGTAAGAACATCAACTCTATACTAAGTAAAGGTGCATTATCTTGTACCCTTAATCATATATATTGTTATCAAAAAATGATTGAAAACGAGGATAAATATGCAGTTGTTTTTGAAAATGATCCTTTTTTCTTAACAGATTTTAAAGTCGCAATAAACAAAATTTGTGAAGAAGCAGATAACTTGAAACCCGGTTTTATTATATCGCTTGAAAATTCGACATTAAGATTTCCGTCTTCTAAGGAAATTAAAAAAGACAAACTTTTATATAAAGCTACTTACGGTAGGTGCGCAGGTGCCTATCTAATTGATTTACAAGCGGCAAAAAACATAATTGATTATTTAAAAAATAATTTATGCTGTAACGTAATTGATTTATGGCATAATTCACTTATAAATCAGAACATTATAGAAATGTATTGGGCACACCCTCCATTAGTAGAACAAGGTTCTCACAATGGATTGATGAATTCTCCGCTTTCTACAAATAGTAAAAATATAGCTAGACGTATAAAATGGCTTGCTCAAAAATTCTACAAAACAAATATCTACAGACATTTTAAATAATGTTTTCGCCCATATAAATCACTTTTTTAAAAAACATTATATTTGGCATTTTATTTCAATAAATGAAAACCTATTTCCGTCTTTTATCATTTGCAAAACCTATTGGGAAATTTGCTGCCCCCTATTTTATATTTACGTTACTGTATGCTTTATTTAATACTTTAGTTTTTTCTTTATTGATGCCTGTTTTAAATGTTCTATTTAAACAATCAACGGAAGAAACCGTAAAGAAAATAGCCCATGTGCCTACTTTTGATTGGTCTTTCCAATATTTTTCTGATTTGTTCAACTATCATTTTAATACTTACATACAAATAAATGGACAAAAAGGTGCGCTCATCTTTGTAGCCATCTCTTTGGTTTTATGTGTGCTATTGAGCAATATCTTCAGGTATCTTTCTCAAAGAATTATGGAAAACTTGAGGATTTACACCCTTCAAAACCTTAGGAAAACGGTATTTGAATCGGTAACGCGTTTACACTTACACTTTTTTAATAGCGAACGTAAAGGAGATATTATTGCTAAAATCACTGCTGATGTGCAGGTTGTTCAATTTTCTGTAACCAATACTTTGCAGGTAATTATAAGAGAACCTTTACTCATTATTGGGTACATGTACCTTTTGTTTACAATTTCTGCCCAGCTTACCTTATTTACGCTTTTATTGTTACCGGTTTCTGGTTTGGTAATTGGGCGCATTGTTAAAAGTTTAAGGGCGCAGGCCTCAGAATCTCAAAATTCTTTTGGGGTAATGTTAAGTTATGTAGATGAAGCCTTAAGTGGGATACGCATTGTTAAAGCCTTTAATGCCTTGCCATATATCAACAGAAAGTTCAATTCAGAAAACGAAAGATATTCTAACATCAATAGATCGATAGCTAAAAGGCAGCAAATGGCATCGCCCGTTTCTGAGTTTTTAGGGGTACTCACCCTTTCTGGGATTTTAATTTACGGTGGTTCATTGGTTTTTGAAAATAACAGCAGCATAACAGCAGCAGGTTTTATTACTTATATAGCGGCTTTTTCCCAATTGCTGCGTCCGGCTAAGGCCATTTCAGATTCTTTTAGCAATATTAACCAAGGTTTGGCCGCAGGAGAGCGTGTTTTAAATTTAATTGATACCAAACCGGCTATTGAAGATGCAAAAGAAGCCGTCTCTATTAAAAGTTTTGAAGACAGCATCAATTTTAGCGACGTTTATTTTTCTTATGGCGATAAAGTGATCTTAAAGAACATTAACCTTACCATTGCGAAAGGGAAAACGGTTGCCTTAGTTGGGCCATCTGGAGGGGGGAAATCTACACTCTTGGATTTAATACCCAGATTTTCTGAACCAAAAAGCGGGAATATATTTATCGATGGGTTGGATATTCAATCGGTTACCCAACATTCTTTAAGGGATTTGATGGGGATCGTAAACCAAGAATCTATTCTTTTTAATGATACCGTTTATAATAATATCGTTTTTGGTAGGGAAGGTTTTAGCAAGGTTGATGTTGAAAATGCCGCAAAAATTGCCAATGCCCATGAGTTTATCGTAAAAACAGATGAAGGTTACCAGACCAATATTGGCGATAGGGGGATTAAGCTATCTGGTGGGCAAAAACAACGTATCTGTATTGCAAGGGCTGTTTTGGGCAATCCGCCAATCATGTTGTTAGACGAAGCAACATCCGCTTTAGATACAGAATCTGAAAAATTGGTGCAAGAAGCGTTAGATCATTTAATGGAAAACAGAACCACCTTGATCATTGCACATCGTTTAACTACCATACAAAAAGCCGATTTGATTTTAGTTTTAGAAAACGGAAAAATTGTAGAATCTGGCAACCATGAAAGTTTGATGCAACAAGCCGGTTTATATAAAAAACTGATTGCCATGCAAAGTTTTGAGAGCAATTGATTTCTGATTAAATATTTAACTCTTATACAACTAATTTTTGCGATTAATTTCCACATCATAAGGCGTTAACGATAGGAGTGGATACCTGCCTGTGGATAAGGCCATGTGCAGTATGAGCGGATAGCGTGTTAAAACGCCCCAGTGAATTGTTAACTTTTCAACTTAAAAACAACCGTTTTAAAATTTAAGAATCAATATATTTGCCGCATGACAAAAGAACAATTGCAAGATTTGAGAGACAGGGTAACGTCTCTGAGGAGGCATCTTTGACGTTGATGCGAAATTATTATCGTTAAAAGAAGAACAAGAAATGACGCTGCAACCCAGTTTTTGGGACGATCCTAAAGCGGCAGAAAAGATATTACACGCCATTAAGCTTAAGAAAAGCTGGACAGATGCTTATGAAAAGGCCGAATCCGCAGTTGAGGATAGTGCGGTAATGCTCGAATTTGTACAGGCCGGAGAAGCTACAGAAGAGGAAATGCTAACCCAATATGAAGAAACTTTGGCCGCTTTAGACGATTTGGAGTTTAAGAATATGCTTTCCGCAGATGAGGACCAGTTGAGTGCGGTTTTACAAATAACTTCTGGTGCCGGCGGAACCGAGAGTTGTGATTGGGCAGCCATGCTGATGAGAATGTATATGATGTGGGGGCAAAAAAACGGCTATAAAGTTACTGAGCAAGATTACCAAGAAGGTGATGTTGCCGGGATAAAAACCGTTACCATGCAATTTGACGGCGATTTTTCTTATGGTTATTTAAAAGGTGAAAATGGCGTTCATCGTTTGGTGCGTATCTCTCCTTTTGATGCTAATGCAAAAAGACATACTTCCTTTGCTTCTGTTTATGTTTATCCTTTGGTTGATGATACCATTGAAATTGACATCAACCCTGCTGATGTAGAATTTGAAACCTTTAGATCTGGTGGTGCAGGTGGGCAAAATGTTAACAAGGTAGAAACGGCGGTTAGGCTGTACCATAAACCGTCTGGTATCATCATAAAAAACCAAGAATCCCGCTCTCAATTACAGAATAAAGAAAATGCCATGCGCTTATTAAAATCTCAGCTTTATGAGATCGAATTACGCAAGAAGATGGAAATTACCAATGCTATTGAGGGCAGCAAAATGAAAATTGAATGGGGATCGCAGATAAGGAATTATGTACTGCATCCTTATAAAATGGTTAAGGATGTGCGCACCAATTATGAAACCTCTAATGCCCAAGCCGTTTTAGATGGCGAAATTGACGAGTTTTTGAAAGCTTACTTAATGGAGTTTGGAGGGGAATAATTCATTAGTTAAAATAGTTCATCAGGGTTTGAAGGTTAGCGAATGAGTTCATTAATCATTAGTTCATTAGAGTTTGAAGGTTAGCGAATGAGTTCATTAGGCATTGATTGATTGGGGCTTATATAATTTAATAACTCGATAAGCAAAACGTTAAATCGAAATATTTATAAATTACCGTATATTAACCATATTATAAATAAAAAACATGAAACTAACATTCACAATTTTTCTGTTGATATTAATGATTTCCAAATCTGAAGCACAAGAAGTTATAAACCTATATCCAGGTAAAATACCCAACGCCAAGGTAAACGAGGTTTATATAGAAACGAGCGATACTTCAAAAACTGACGGGAACATCCGCATTGGCAAAGTATCTATCCCAAAGTTAACTGCCTTTTATCCCGAAAAAGTGAAAGCAGATGGAACGTCTGTGATTATTTGTCCGGGTGGGGGTTATAGGTATTTATCTATGATAAATGAAGGTAAAGCTGTTGCAAAAGAATTAAATAAATATGGAATTACTGCTTTTGTATTGAAATATCGTTTACCATCTGATGAAATAATGATCGATAAAACGATAGGCCCTTTGCAGGATGCGCAACAAGCCATAAAAATGGTTCGTGAAAACGCCGCCAAATGGAATTTAGATAGTACTAAGATTGGTATAATGGGTTTTTCTGCCGGAGGGCATTTAGCTTCTACCTTAGGTACTCATTATCAAAAATCGTTAATAGATAATCCGAAAAACATTAGTTTACGACCAGATTTTATGATTTTGGGCTACCCCGTTGTTACGATGGGGACCTATACCCATAAAGGTTCTAAAGAAAATCTTTTAGGGAAAAACCCCAGTGCCGAAGACATAAAACTTTACTCTAACGAGTTACAAGTTAACAGTGATACGCCACCAACATTTATATTTCAAGCAAATGACGATAAAACCGTTCCATCAGAAAATAGTTTAGATTTAACAAGGGCATTAAAAGAAGCTGGCGTAAAAACAGAACTCCATTTATACCAAGCCGGTGGGCATGGCTTTGGCTTACATAATAAATCCACCAAAGAATCTTGGTTTGATAGTATGATAAGCTGGATGGAAGCCAATAACTTTATATTTTAACCACCAAGTTTATAGAGTTTTTCACAGAGTGAACAAAGTTGCTGGTTTTTATCTAAAAATAACGCTAAGATTACCGGGTTAGATGGCTTGTAAAACAATTGATGAAGCTTACGGGGCATTAACCTAAAATAATTAATCTTTTAAAACCTCTAGAAGTTGTAACAATTCTTCAGATTTTTCTATTGCACCCGCTTTTTCATAAGAGCTTATCAGGTTTCTTAACACCCTTTTCAGTATCTCTGTATTAGAACAAGGTTGGTAAAAGAGTTTTTCGGGGTTTATCTTTAACTGTTTCAAAAATTGATCAATATCTTTTTTTGCAAAGATGTAACCCTTATTAAAAACGTTGATGTAGAAAAGAACGCCCGTTTCTTCGCTGCCTTTTACAGTTTCATCGGCGTAAGCAAGGATAAAATGCTGTGGAAGGTTAACGCCATAAATAGGGATATCCAGTTTTTGGGCAACAATAGAGTAGATGATCGCCAAAGAAATTTGGTTTCCTTTTTTACTCTCTAAAACTTCACTTAAGTAAGAGTTTTTTGGGTCTTGATGATTGGTGGTATTTCCGCTAAAGCCGTAAACGTTATAAAAAATATGGTTAATGAGCTTTATATTTTCTATCGGGCTGCCTTCATACATCATCTGCAACCAAATGTCCCTTTTAATGGCTTCTATTTGGTTGATAATTTTTTGCTCGTTCAGATCTGGGTATTGATATTTATTAATGATCAAGATGCCCCTCAATAAATCAAACCCGCCACTTTGGTACCATAATGCCAGATCTTCTCTAACGTTCCTAAACTGTATTTTATGGATCAAATTCTCTATACGTTCTTGCAATAAGGCATCAAAAGACCTTTCCCAAGCGTTCTCTAAATAATTCACAACCTCGTTTCCGTAAGAGAGCAGCTCGCCTTCAATCTGAGAAAAGATCTGCGGATCAGGATCATCCAATAGAGTGATGAGTGAAGCTATTTTTGTTTCGTTTATCATTTTTGTTTAGTAGCGAGTAGTTAGTATCAAGTATCAAGATGCCTATATTTTCTTATCGTACTTCTTTGAAGCGTTTATTCTTTCTTGGCTTTTGATTCCTGCGTCTTGTTTCTTGTGTCTCAAATCTTGTGTCTTGATTCTCGTGTCTCAAATCTTGTGTCTTGATTCTCGTGTCTCAAATCTTGTGTCTCAATCAACTCTAAATTCTCAAATCTAAATTAGTATTTTCGCAGCCATGTTTAACGCTAGCCTTGTTGTAAATTATATCAAACATTTAGCCAAAGCCAATACCCGCCATGGCATTCATTCTCCGTTTGTTTACCATCTGGTTGATGAGGTAATTTACGATTTTAAAGAAAAACCAGCCTATAAAAATATCGAGAATTTGCGCAAAAAATTATTATCTGATGAAAGATTTATTACCATTACAGATTTAGGGGCGGGTTCTTACGTAAATAATTTAAAACAGAAACAAGTAAAGCAATTGGCCAAAAATGCTTTGAAACCAAAAAAATTAGCCCAATTACTTTACAGGCTGGCCAAAGAATTTCAACCTAGAAACATCATAGAACTAGGTACCTGTTTAGGTATTACTACGGCTTATTTATCAGAAGCGGTACCAGAAGCTAAAGTTATTACGTTAGAAGGTTGCCCACAAACTGCAGGGCTTGCCCAAGAAAACTTTAAAAGCTTAGGTTTAAAAAACGTTAATACCAGTATCGGAAATTTTGACGATACCCTCCCTCCCATTATCGAAGCAGAACAATCATTAGATTTTATTTTCATCGATGGCAATCATAGAAAAGATGCTACCATTAACTATTTCAATTGGTTTTTGCCTCATGTAAACAAAGATTCTGTTATTATTTTTGATGATATTTATTGGAGCGGAGGCATGCAAGAAGCTTGGGAAATGATCAAAGAACACCCCCAGGTTACGGTAACTATAGATTTGTTTTGGATTGGATTGGTTTTCTTTAAAAAAGACCAAGCCAAGGAGCATTTTAAAGTGAAGTTCTAAATCTTTAATCTGCCAAAGCCGATTGGTAATGATTAAAATCTTTTAATAGCGTATTAAGAAAAGAAACACCTGTTGGTTGGGCTTTCAAAATCTGGTATTTTTTGCGCAATTTTAATTCTAATAAATGAATTCATAAATAATTTCAGAATATCTTAAAATAGAATTAAGGGTTATTTTATTCTATTCTAAGTTCTAGATTTACTAATAAAAGCAATTTTTACCAAAGATTTCATTTGGTCTTTATTCTCTAAAGTAATCTCCCCATTTAAGTTCATTTTATGAGATGGGATGATCACATGCCCTTTCCAATCATGGCCTTCATCATCATAAATAAAACTATCCATCATTACGATATCCGGTGTAAGTTAGCCTTTATCTTGATGTTTGTTAGTCAGTATTTTCCAGAAATATTCATCATTAGCTTTATAGATCTCAATGGTCTTAACTTTGCTCTCTTCTTGCCATTTCCCTGTAATGGCATCTTTTTGCTGAATTTTATTTGTAAAAGAACATATTGCAACAAAAATTGATAGAAGCACAAAAATGGTTACGTTTTCATGGATATTTTTCATCGGTAAACATTTGTTTAATAACAACGTTAATTTAGAACCAAACATTCTACCATTTAGGTTTTGCAAAATTTATGCTCATGAAAACAGAAACGATCAATAACCGCAACGCAAGTATAAAAAGATTCTTAAACCCGCTGCAAAGTTTAAGGGAGATTATCTTGGATGCAAAACAGCAAGAGAATATACCTTTGGCATTTTTTGGATCATCGGCCAGGCAACATCTTTTTTATTTAGAAGCATTGTGCAGGATCTATAAAAACATTAACAACAAGAAAACATTTAAAAAACTACGATCAAAATTCAAATCTTTAGAAGACCAATTGGGTAAAGTAGATTATTACGAAGCTTTTCATAAAGAACTTTCGGCCGATAAAAACTTCCCAACTGTATTGCTCAACCAGCTTTTTCAAAATTATCAAACAGAATTAAACAATCTATACAGCCTATTACTACACGATGACTGGCTTGATGAAAAAGAACCTAGGATAGAAAAAAGTATTCTGCGGCTTGATAAAGTAGAATGGCTAAATGCAGATGCAGAGAAAAAAGCCATTGCTAAAACCATCAGGAAAGAAATAAAAAAGATTCTGAAAGATTACAAATCCGGGAAATTGACTTTTGAAAAATTGGAAGCTGGTGTTCATGAATTTAGGAGAAATATTAGATGGATCAGTATTTATGCGCAAGCATTAGATGGTTTAATACAAATTAAAACAGATGATGAACCCAGAAACCTGCAAAAGTATTTAACCGCTAAAGTGGTAGAAAGTCCGTTTAATAAAATGCCAGAAAACAAGGCAGGCTTATCTCCTATTTTAATATCACGATCTGCATTTTACGCATTAAGCTGGATGATTGCAGAAAGCGGGAATTTAAAAGATGAAGGCTTGATGTTGATCTGTATTGAAGATTTGATGAAAGAAACAGGCTTTGTAGATAATGATAAAATATCATCGGAAGCAAAAAAATTAGCTAAGAACGTTAGGCTCACTCCAAGTGGGATCAAATCTAAAATGAAAGTTTTAGTTGATGAATTTATTTACCGAGATAAGGTATTGGATATTTTGAGAATAGATTTAAAAAATAACGATTAACAAAATCTAAATTAAATCCTTAAAAAACTAAAACAAAAGAAGCTGTTCTTCGCATCCTAGAACAGCTTCTT
>NZ_JAEHFY010000036.1 GCF_016623585.1 Pedobacter segetis | reverse complement strand
TGAGATGACTTGCTTACGCCCTTGTATATTTTTTTTGCATTGTGTAGAGCGTATTGAGTAATGAGATGACTTGCTTACGCCCTTGTATATTTTTTTTGCATTGTGTAGAGCGTATTGAGTAATGAGATGACTTGCTTACGCTCTTGTATAATTTTTTTGCATTGAGTAGTGAGATGACTTGCTTAGTTCCATTCTAAAAGTTCTCAATACCCAATACTCAAATCTCACTACTAATAAACCTCAAATATCCCTGCCGCACCTTGTCCGCTTCCTACACACATGGTTACCATTCCGTATTTTTGATTTCTCCTTTTTAATTCGTTAAAGATTTGGACTGATAATTTTGCTCCGGTACAACCCAAAGGATGCCCCAGGGCAATTGCACCGCCATTTACGTTTACTTTTTCTTTATCTAAACCTAAAGTTCTGATTACGGCTAAAGATTGGGAAGCAAAAGCTTCGTTCAATTCTATTAAATCGATTTGGTCTAAAGCCATGTTGGCTTGTTTTAAGGCTTTTGGTATAGCTTCAATAGGGCCAATTCCCATTATCCTTGGCGGCACACCGGCAACAGAATAACTCACTAATCTGGCGATAGGCTCTACTTTCAATTGCTTCATCATTTTTTCTGAAACTACTAAAACAAATGCCGCTCCGTCTGATGTTTGGGAAGAATTACCTGCCGTGATGGAACCGCCAGCAGCAAAAACCGGTTTCAGTTTGGCTAAAGCCGATAGTGAAGTATCAGCTCTTGGGCCTTCATCGGTATCAACCACGTATTCACGGTTTTTTTTCTTCATGTTGGCATCCAAATAGTTTTCCTTTACCGTGATGGGTAGAAGTCCGTCTTTTAAATGTCCATTTTCTATTGCTGCCAAAGCTTTTTGATGTGATTTTAAAGCAAATTCATCCTGGTCTTCCCTGCTCACTTTGTATTCTTTTGCAACCGCTTCGGCGGTTAGGCCCATTCCCCAATACCAATCCGGATTTTTCATGGCCACTTCTGGATTTGGTACAATTTTCCATCCGCCAAAAGGCATCCCGCTCATCACCTCTACTCCACCGGCTACAATACAATCAGCAATCCCGGCTTTTATTTTTGCTACCGCTGTGGCAATGGTTTCCAATCCAGATGCGCAATAACGATTAATGGTAACCCCCGGCACTTTATCGGTATCCAAAGCCATTAAAGAAATCATTCTGCCGATATTTAAACCTTGTTCTGCTTCTGGCGTGGCGTTACCAACAATGACGTCGTCTATTTGGGTTTTATCTAAATTCGGTACAGATGCTACTAATTCTCTGATGACTTCTGCCGCCAAATCATCTGCCCGGGTAAAACGAAATACGCCACGAGGCGCTTTTCCTACCGCTGTTCTGTATCCTGCTATGATGTATGCTTCCATATTTTTTAGTATTTAGTAGGGCGTATTGAGTATTGAGATGACTTGCTTACGTCCTTGTGTTATATTATTAGTATTGAGTAGGGCGTATTGAGTATTGAGATGACTTGCTTACGTCCTTGTGTTATATTATTAGTATTGAGTAGAGCGTATTGGGTAATGAGATGACTTGCTTACGCCCTTATAAAATTTTTTTTGCATTGAGTAGAGCGTATTGAGTATTGAGATGAATTGCTTATTTCCATTCTAAAAGTTCTCAATACTCAAATCTCACTACTATTTACTTAATGATAATTGAAGTTTATAATTCATTTTTTGAATTTCATCGATGACTTCTAAAATTTCATTTGTTGATTTTTCATCAATAAAATTCAATTTATTTGCAATCATGAGTTGGGTTTCTAATTCGTAGGCTGAACCATTGGCTATTCCTAAAAACTGTTTAAACTCTCCTTTTGTATTTCTTCCCGCTCCTTCAGAAATATTAGAAGGAATTGAAACTGCACATCTTCTGACTTGAGAAGTTAATCCAAACCTTTCATCCGAAGGGAATTTAGAAGACAATTCGTAAACTTGAACTGCCAAATCCATTGCTTTATTCCAGATTTTTAATTCTTTGATGTTGTGCATTTTCTATTTCCTGATTTTTTATTCCTTTTGAAAAGCTCTCAATACCCAATACTCAAATCTCACTACTAATTACGCAACGGTTTCCCCTTAGTAATAATGCTTTGAATCCTCTCCAACGTTTTCTTTTCTCCGCACAAACTCAAAAACGCTTCCCTTTCCAAATCCAACAGATATTGTTCTGTTACCATTGTTGGTGCTGATAAATCTCCGCCGCACATCACGTAACCTAATTTTTGGGAGATTTTCTGGTCATGGTCTGAGATGTAATTACCGGAACGCATGGTATTTGCTCCGGCGTAAACCATTCCCAATCCGTATTTTCCAAGCACCTTAATATCAGTTCTTTTTACAGGTTGGGTATATCCGGCATCAGCCAATTCTAAAGCTTTTTCTTTTGCATCGGCGATAAGCCTGCTCCTATTCATAGAGATAGAAAACTTATCTTTCAACAAATAACCCAAATCATAAGCTTCTAAAGCCGAAGTGGAAACCTTGGCCATGGCAATGGTCAGAAATTTTTCTTTTAAAACATTTTGTTCGATTTGCTCTGCCTCAAACTCGTCGGATGCCCGCAAAGTCATTTCTTTAGTGCCGCCACCGCCGGGGATTAAACCCACGCCAAACTCCACCAAACCCATGTAAGTTTCTGCATTCAGCTGCACATGGTCTGCATGTAAAGCAAATTCGCAACCACCACCTAAAGTTAAATTATGTGGCGCAACCACTACCGGAATGGAGGAATAGCGCAAACGCATAGAAGTATTCTGGAACATTTTGATGGCCATGTTCACTTCATCCCACTCCTGCTCTACCGCCATCATAAAAATCATTCCCACGTTAGCTCCGGCAGAGAAGTTTGCGCCATCGTTACCAATCACCAAACCTCTGTAATCTTTCTCAGCAATATCAATGGCTTTATTGATTCCTGTTAAAACTTCGCCTCCAATGGTGTTCATTTTGGTGTGGAATTCTAAGTTTAAAATACCATCGCCCAAATCAAGTAACGTTGTTCCTGCATTTTTCCATAAGGTTTTACTGGCTCTGATATTATCCAGAACAATAAAAGCATCCTGCCCAGGAATTGCTTTGTAAGATTTGGTTGGGATATCGTAATAAGTTTTGTTGCCGTTTTCGATTTTGTAGAACGAGGAATTTCCAGCTTCCAACATCTCAGTAACCCACTTTGCGGGGGTTTTTCCGTTTTGCTTCATCATCTCCAAGCCTTCCTTTACACCCAAAGCATCCCAAACTTCAAACGGACCCAATTCCCAACCAAAACCAGCCCGCATGGCATCGTCAATACGATAAGTTTCATCAGAAATTTCTGGGATTCGATTAGAAACATATTCAAACAATCCCGAAAAAGAAATCCTGAAAAACTCTGCCGCTTTATCTTTTCCGGCAGCATAAACCTTCATTCTCTCTTTAAGATTTTCGATGGGTTTTGTGGCCTCAAGTGTGGCTGATTTCACTTTGTTTTGTGGTCGGTATTCCAAGGTTTTTAGGTCTAAAGCTAAAATCTCGGTTTTACCGTTTTTATCTTTTGTTTTTTTGTAGAAACCCTGTGCGGTTTTATCTCCCAGCCATTTGTTCTCTTGCATTTTTTTCACGTAATCTGGCAGAACAAATACTTCTTTCTGTTCGTCGTTAGGTACGTTTTCTGCCAAACCGTTGGCCACGTTGATCATGGTATCTAAACCTACCACATCGGTAGTGCGGAAAGTTGCAGATTTTGGCCGCCCTAAAGCAGGGCCGGTAAATTTATCGACCTCTTCAACGGTTAAATCCATTTTTTCTACCAAATGCAATAGCGACATGATGGAATAAACACCCACCCTGTTAGCTATGAATGCCGGCGTATCTTTACATAAAACCGTGGTTTTCCCTAGAAATTTATTACCGTAGTGCATCAAGAAACCGATGATTTCTTTATCCGTATGTGGCGTTGGGATAATTTCTAATAAACGCAGATAACGAGGCGGATTAAAAAAGTGCGTTCCGCAGAAATGTTTTTTAAAATCTTCAGAACGGCCTTCTGCCATCAAATGGATGGGGATTCCGGACGTATTGGAAGTAATTAAAGTGCCAGGTTTTCTAAACTGATCTACCTGATCGTAAACAATTTTTTTGATTTTGAGATTCTCTACCACCACCTCAATTGTCCAATCACAGTGGGCAATGTCTTTCATGTTATCCTCAAAATTCCCTGTTGTGATCTTATTTAAAACGGCTTTGTTGTAAACCGGTGAGGGATTAGATTTGGCTGCAAAGGCTAAGGCATCGTTCACAATTCTGTTGCGCACCGCAGGGCTTTCTAAAGTTAATCCTTTAGCCTTCTCCTTGTCATTAAGCTCTTTTGGCACAATATCCAAAAGCAAAACCTCTACCCCTATGTTTGCAAAGTGGCATGCAATACGCGATCCCATAATGCCGGAGCCCAAAACCGCCACTTTTCTGATTGTCCTTTTCATAATATCTATGTTGTTATCAAGGTTTGTAATTAGTAGTTAACTCATTGATCAACTTTAACTTTTCTATTAACTGGGTTCTTTCTGTTTCTGATAAATGGGCATCCAAATGATCATTAAACTTTCTGACCACTACCCTAGCAAGATGCCGTTTTTCTTTACCCAAATTTGTGAGATAAAGCTTTACCGATCTTTTATCTGTTAAATGGCTTTCCCTATATATTAAGCCATCTTGTTCTAAATTGTTTAACATCCTACTTAAACTAGTTGATTTTAAACCAAGTAGAGCCGCCACTTCAGATACCGTTGTGCCGTTTATCTCATCTATGTTAATTAATAAATAACCAACCGATTGCGTAATGCCAAATTCTGAAGCCAATTGATTATACCTATTTGCGATGTTTTGCCATGTGACCTTCAAAAAATAATCAATAGTTTCTTGATGTTTCATTTAAAAAAGTTTAATTAGGTGCTTCAAATGTAAGCAACTGCAATTTATTATGCAAGCATAATAAATTTTATTAAGAATTAATCTCAAAAGCACTTTTTTGGTTTAATTTTTGCTTTTTCATCAAGATTTTAAATTTCAAATATTAAACGTTTCAAATGGATAAAGTTTACCCATGATTTTAGTTGTTGATGATAAGCAAGAGAATATTTTCTCTTTAAAAAAATTACTAGAATCTAAAGACTTTAGGGTAGATAGTGCCCTATCAGGAGAAGAAGCCTTAAAAAAAGTTTTAAAAAACGATTATGCCTTGATCATCCTTGATGTGCAGATGCCCATTATGGATGGCTATGAAGTAGCCGAAACCTTGGCCGGTTTTAACAAAACAAAGCACATCCCCATCATATTTTTATCTGCGGTTAACACCGATAAGCAATTTATTGCTAAAGGTTATGCTTCTGGCGGTATAGATTATGTAACCAAACCTGTTGATCCCGATATCTTATTACTTAAAGTGAACACCTTTATAAGGCTTTATCAACAAAATAAAGAGTTAAAGGAAATACAGGAAGCCCTAAGAGCAGAAATTGAGATTAGAAAGAAGGTACAGGCCGAATTGAGGGATCGAGTAGAGCAATTGCATTATACTTTAGAGGCTTTACCCTTGGTAGCCTTTACCACCGATGAAAAAGGGAAGATAGATTTTGTTAATCAGAATTGGATGCAATTTTCTAATAGTGAAGATATTTTCCCAAAATCACATCCTGATGATAAAGATATAGAAACTGAGTTTATCAGTGCTTTGATGAAAGGCAAAAGATTAGAGCTAGAGGTAAGGTTGCAAAAAATAGGTTCTTCAGAATACTGCTATCATCTATTAAAAATAATCCCATTGAAAGAAAAAGGGATCATCACTAAGTGGATAGGTACTTTTACAGATATTGATGCCCAAAAACAAATAGAAAAAAAGAAAGATGAATTTTTGAGTATCACTAGCCACGAGTTAAAAACGCCTTTAACCAGTATTAAGGCTTATATCCAATTATTATCCAGGAGTTTAAAAAACCATGAATCAGAGCAGATAAAAATCTACATAGAAAAAACGCAATTACAGGTAGGCAAATTAAGCGATCTGGTTTCTGATCTTTTAGATGTTTCTAAGATTGAGAGTGGCGAATTGAAGCTCAACAAAAAAACAATCGATATTAAAGAGGTCATTAACAGTTGTGTAGATACCATCCACCAAACGCATCCATTGGCAAACATCAAAGTAATTGGCAACACCAAAACTTTATTGATAGATCTTGATGAAAACCGTATAGAGCAAGTTTTGCAAAATTACCTTACAAATGCCTTAAAATATTCTCCAGAAAACCAAACGGTAACAGTTTTGCGTGAAGATCTAGAGAACGAGGTTGTTGTTAAGGTAAAAGATAAGGGAATTGGCATACCCGAAGAAAAGCAAAAAAACGTTTTCAGCAAGTTTTACAGGGTAGAAGAAACTTCCTTGAAATTTCAGGGCCTAGGGATTGGCTTGTATATTTGTGCAGACATCATAAAAAAACACCAAGGTAGTTTTGGTGTTAAAAGCGAACCGAAAAAAGGCTCGGAATTTTATTTCAGCTTACCAAAACAACTATAAACAGGCATCAAAAATGGCATCTAAATTCTTACGCAATCTACAGATAGGCTTTTCAATATCGTTTTTCTTACTTATAGTAAGTTCTGCAGCATCATTTGTATCCATCAAGGCCTTTAGAAACAACCAGGATTCTGTGCAACATACTTTACAGGTTTTAAATACCCTAGATAATATCAACCTCAATTTAAAAGATCGCATTATTGGGATGAGGGGTAGGTTATTGAACAATAATCCTAAATTTTCTAAATCTTATTATTCTAGCATCAACTCTTCAGATTCGCTGATAAACAATTTAGAAGATCTTGTATCTGATAATCCTCTACAGATTAAAAACGTAGAGAATTTAAGGGCATCTATAAATAAATACAAATTTACCACAGAGAATTTGATGGATAGCCTTAATAAAGGTTTGAACATTTCTTTAAGCGATATGGACAGCGGGCGTGTGCAGAGCGAGAATTACCAGGCCATCCTTTTAAAGATGAAAAAAATTGAGCTTAAATTACTCGAGGACAGAAACATTAAAAGCAGCAATTCTGCAGGCACCACTCCAATTCTATTGCTCGTAACCTCTATTATCTCTTTGTTAATTACCTTGGTTTTCTATTTTAGGATACGGTCTGATTTTAAGCAGCGAGAGGCCTTGCAAAAACAACTCATCAAAAAAGAAGAAGAAACTACAGAAAGCATACTTAAGATAGAAGAAATTGCCCATCAAATTTCTTTGGGCGATTTTAAAACAAGAGTTGAAACAGATAAACATGGATTGCTGAGCAAACTGAGCGTTTCCTTAAACAGTATGGCGGCATCGTTAGAAGAATCTTTTAATAAACTAAATGATGATGAGTGGTTGCAAAAGGGGATTGCATCATTAAATGAAAAATTCTTAGGTAACAAAACAATTAAACAGATTTGCGACGAATCTATAAACGAGATGATCAACTATGGGCAATGCCAAGTTGGTGGTCTTTACGTTTTTGAAGACGGTAAATTAATATTGAAAAGCTCTAATAACAAAGAAGCTTTTATGAAGGCTTCTTTTAATGAGGGCGAAGGCTTAATTGGCCAAGTTTTTAAAGATGGTAATCTAAGGGTAATTGACGGTTTGGGCGATGATTATTTTGTAACCTCGGGGAGCGGAAAGATCAAACTTAACCACTTGCTGCTTATCCCGATAAAAAACGATAATATCACTATCGGGGTTGTAGAACTTGGATGTAGTTTAGCATTTGCGGATATAGACATACAATATCATGAATCTTGCGGTAAAAGCATAGGCCCTGCGATCATAGGCGCTAAATCTAGAAGGCACATACAAAACCTTTTAGAAGAAACGCAAACGCAAACCGAAGAACTACAAGCGCAACATAACGAGCTTGAAAACTTGAATGCAGAATTAGAGGCCCAAACACTAAAATTGCAAGCTTCTGAAGAAGAATTGAAGATGCAGCAAGAAGAATTGATGCAATCTAACCAAGAATTAGAGGAAAGATCAAAATTATTGGAAGAAAAAAACCAACTGATTACCGATAGAAATTTAGAGATACAGCAAAAAGCAGAAGAATTGGCCTTAAGCACCAAGTACAAATCTGAGTTTTTGGCTAATATGTCTCACGAGTTGAGAACTCCTTTAAATTCCATCCTATTGCTATCTGGGTTATCGGCAGAAAATCCGGAGGGGAATTTAACGGCAGAGCAAGTAGAATCGGCAAAGGTTATCCAAAGCTCTGGAAATGGCTTGCTATCTTTAATTGATGAGATATTAGACCTTTCTAAAATAGAAGCGGGCAAAATGGATGTGGTTTTTGAAAAAGTAGCTTTAAAAGCCGTGAAGAACGAACTTCAAAGTCTTTTTGACCCATTGATAAAGCAAAAAGGCATTGAACTTAATATAAATTTAGATAAAGATGCCAAAGAGATTGTAACAGACGATACCCGCTTAGGGCAGATATTGAAAAACCTGCTTTCCAATGCCATTAAGTTTACTTCAAGGGGAAGTGTGGATTTGCACATCTTTAAAAAAGAAGATGATTTTGTTTTTGAGGTAAGGGATACCGGGATAGGGATTTCTAAAGAAAAGCAGAAGCTTATTTTTGAAGCTTTCCAACAAGAGGATGGCTCTACAAAAAGAAAGTTTGGCGGTACTGGGCTTGGTTTATCCATAAGTAGAGAATTGGCTAAATTATTGGGCGGCAGGATCGAGTTAGAAAGCGAGCCTACAAAAGGCAGTACTTTTACGCTCATTTTACCAGAAAACCAAACCTCAAAAACAGAAGCTCAGCCTGGCATGACCAAAGAAGAGGAAGGCATTGATGCTAAACCACAAGAAGCCGCTCCTTCATTCTTGAGCAATAAAATACCCAAAGCCATTGATGATGATAGGCTTAACATCATTAATGGTGATAAGGTTATTTTAATAGTTGAAGACGATCCACTTTTTGCCAGAACACTTCAAAACTTTGCCCAAAAACAAAACTTTAAAACCATTGTGGTGGTACGCGGCGATCTGGCCTTGCCAGCAGCATTAGAATTTAAACCTTGGGCCATCTTATTAGATATACAACTCCCAATTATGGATGGTTGGATGATCATGGAGCAGCTGAAATCTAACATACAAACAAAGCATATCCCGGTACACATTATGTCTTCTTTACAAGCTAAGAGAGAAAGCATATTAAAAGGTGCGGTAGATTTTATCAATAAACCTTTTGCAGTAGAGAACATGAGTTCTATATTCCAAAAGATAGAGACTGCTTTAAATAAGCATCCTAAAAAAGTATTGATCGTAGAAGAAAACGCAAAACACGCCAGTGCATTGTCTTATTACCTTGGCAACTTTAATATCAGTACAGAAATTAAAGACAATTTAGAAGAAAGCACAAAAACATTAAAAGAAAAAGATGTTGATTGCGTGATCTTGGACATGGGCGTACCCTACGAGACCGGCTATGAAACTTTAGAGGCCATAAGGCAAACCGAAGGACTAGAAGATCTGCCAATCATCATTTTTACTGGAAAAAACATATCCAAGGTAGAAGAATTAAAGATCAAGAAATATGCAGATTCCATCATCGTGAAAACGGCACATTCTTACCAAAGGGTTTTAGACGAGGTAGGCCTATTTTTGCATTTAGTGAACGATGATAAGGTTGAGAAAACAGCCAATTCTTTCAAAAAATTAGGGCAGCTTACAGAAGTGATCAAAAATAAAACGGTTTTAATTGCTGATGATGATGTGAGGAATATATTTTCTTTATCCAAAGCACTAGAAAACCACCAAATGAAGGTAGTAAGTGCCATAGATGGAAAAGAGGCCTTACAAAAATTAAGCGAGCACCCAGAAATAGATATTGTTTTAATGGATATTATGATGCCAGAAATGGACGGTTATGAAACTATAGAAAGAATAAGAAAACAACATCAATATAAAAACCTGCCAATTATTGCCGTAACCGCAAAAGCGATGATAGGCGATAGAGAGAAATGTATGCAGGTTGGTGCTTCTGATTATATCTCTAAACCGGTAGATATAGATCAATTATTGTCGTTATTAAGAGTTTGGTTATATCAATGATAAAATATGAATCAAAAAAAAGCAATTTTAATTGTGGATGATGATCCTCGGAATATTTTTGCCCTAAAAATGGTACTTAAAGCTAGGGGTTTTGAATGCGAAACAGCTACCACCTTTGTTGAAGCTTTAGAGGTTTTAAAATCCAAGAAAAACATCCATTTAATTTTAATGGATATGATGATGCCCGACGTTGACGGTTACGAATCTATAGAGAAAATAAAAACTTCTGGAGAATTTAATAATGTACCCATTATTGCAGTAACAGCACAGGCCATGGCCGGCGACAAAGAAAAATGTTTGGAAGCGGGAGCAGATGGTTACGTTTCTAAACCCGTAAATATTGACCACTTGTTGGTATTTACAGATAAATTTTTATAGATATGATGGCACCCGATATTGTTGGCGATGAAGATTTAGAGCAGTTGTTAAATGAGGTTGCCAACGTATACGGTTACGATTTTACAGAGTACAGCAAGGCATCCATCAAAAGGAGGATAAACCGTATTTGTTTATTAGACAAGCATAAAAGCTTTGCAGAATTAAGGTATAAAGTTTTAAATGATCAATCTTACCTAAGCAGATTTATAGAAGAGGTTACCGTAAACGTAACCGAAATGTACAGAGACCCCTTCTTTTACAAAGCTTTACGAGAAAAAATTATCCCAAAGTTGGGGGTTAACCCATATATAAAAATTTGGTTGGCTGGCTGCTCTACAGGCGAAGAAGTTTATTCTATTTCTATTTTATTACATGAGGCTAAATTAGCGCACAAGGCAATTATTTATGCTACCGATATCAATCCTACGGTTTTAGAAAAAGCAAAAACTGGGGTCTTTGCTATCAACCAGATGAAACTTTATACAGAAAACTACAACAATAGTGGCGGAAGCTCAGATTTTAGCACTTATTATTCTGCTAATTACGATCATGTTAGTTTTAAAGAATATTTAAGAAAAAACGTTATTTTTTCTACACACAATTTAGCTTCAGACCGTTCTTTTAACGAGTTTCAATTGATCATTTGCAGAAACGTTTTGATTTATTTTGATAAAAACCTACAAGACAAAGTATTTAATTTATTTGATGCGAGTTTAGAGAAATTGGGCTATTTAGCTTTGGGATCTAAAGAAACCATCCGTTTTTCACATTTAAACCAAACTTATAAACAAGTAGAAAAGGAGAAGATTTGGAAAAAAACGAGATGAAAAAAGTAATCGAAATATTGGTTATCGGTGGTTCTGCGGGCTCTTTTGAATTATTGCTCAAGATCATCCCACGTATAAAAATAGATATAAAGTTTGTGGTATTAATTGTGCTGCACAGAAAACACAACACCAATTTATCAATCTCAGAGCTTTTTAGAAATAAAACCCCATTACCTGTTTTAGAGTGCGAGGATAAAGACAAGCTAATCCCCGGTTCCATTTATTTTGCACCCGCAGATTATCATTTATTGATAGAAAAAGATAGGTCGGTTTGTTTAGATTACTCTGAAAAAGAGAACTATTCTAGGCCATCTATAGATATTACTTTTAAATCGGCATCAGATATCTACAAAGAAAAAGCAGCCGCTATATTGCTTTCTGGGGCAAATAAAGACGGTGCCGAAGGTTTAAAGCATATTTATCAAAATTATGGAACAACAATTGTTCAAAACCCTAACGAGGCAGAAATCAGTACGATGCCGAACGAAGCCCTAAAGATATTTAACCCTCAATACGTTTTAAAGGTTGAAGAGATAATAGACCTGATAAATAATTTTTAAAAAATAAACGCCCTCTCAATTGAAGAAAAAAGTACTCATTTTTGATGATGATGTAAATATTTTAGAACTCTGCTCAATTATTTTAAATGAGTGCGGTTATGAGGTAGAAACATCAGAAACATCCCATGATATAATAGAGAAAGTAGAAAAACTACAACCTGATGCCATTTTAATGGATAATTGGATACCGGATATTGGCGGTATTGAAGCAACAAGATTATTGAAGAGCCATCCAAAATTTAACCATATCCCGGTTATCTATTTTTCGGCAAACAACGATATTAAATCTTTAGCAGAAATGGCCGGTGCCGATGCTCATTTGGCCAAACCTTTTGATTTGGATGAGTTAGAAAATTTGATAAAAACTGTGTTGGTTGATTAGTTCATCAGTATTTGCATGATGGTTTTTAGTTCATTGGTATCTGCATGATGGTTTTTAGTTCATTGGTATTTGCATGATGGTTTTTTAGTTCATTGGTTCATTGGTATCTGCATGATGGTTTTTAGTTCATTGGGCATTGGTTCATTGGTATTTGCATGATGG
>NZ_JAEHFY010000035.1 GCF_016623585.1 Pedobacter segetis | reverse complement strand
TCGCAATTAACTAAGTTTATACGGGCAGACAAGTTTGTGCTTTCTATGCCATTACAACACAAATTCGCCAATCGTTATATGCCAGCTTAAATCGACATCCGAAAAAAACTATATGAATCAACAGCACTACACGCCAGAGTTTGAGAAAGAATCCTTCCATTGTCCTCATTGTGGAGTATACTCACGACAGATTTGGAAAGAAATCAGCATTTGGAATAACGGCAATCAAACAGTTAATGACTTAAAGATTGCTTATTGTTCGCATTGCAACGACAAATCAATTTGGTTTAATAAGAATATGATTGAACCAAATATTGGGGGCGTTTCTTTGCCAAACCAAGACCTACCACAAGATATTCAAGAGGACTATTTTGAAGCAAGAGATATATTAAATAAATCTCCTCGTGGAAGTGTTGCTCTTCTTCGTTTAGCAATTCAAAAATTATGCAAAGAACTGGGAGAAAAAGGTAAAAATATAAATGAAGACATAGCAGAATTAGTAAAAAAGGGAATGCCTCTGAAAATTCAACAAGCATTAGACTATGTTAGAGTTGTAGGGAATAATGCTGTTCACCCTGGACAAATAGATTTGAAAGATAATAAAGATACAGCAGTAAAGCTTTTCAACTTAATAAATTTGATTACTGACGTGATGATAACTCAACCAAAAGAAGTAGATAGATTATTCAATACTTTACCACAAGGACAAATCGACGCAATCAATAAAAGAGATAATAAAGCCGGCATATAACAGCAAATTTGCACAAAAATGGCTGACGGTGGTTTAAGTTAATTCATCAGTTATTTACTTAATTTGGTCCGGGCTGAAAGTGGTTCTTCAAGTAATGCCATTTATGCGCAAATTTTCAAAACGTTAGCGGTCAGGCTAAGACGACACAATAAACAATAATAGAAACTAAGTATTATGAGCAAACAAAGATTTTTTATAGCGACAAGTGGAAATGACGATGAAGCATACAGAGAAGCAATGCAGTATGCTTGTAAACTTGCTGACAATGACCCAGAAATAAAAAGAGTTGTTTTATTGGTTCACACCAAACAGAATAGGGGTTGGTTCGAAAGGATTTTTGGCAGAGAAATAGAGAAACAATTGTTCAAAGGAACAACATTCAAAAACTGCAGACCTGTTTTTAAGTTTGAAACCAAAAAAACATACAACGACAGCTACACTCCTTCTGAAATTGTTATAACCTGTGGACTTGACAGTGATGAAGTGCTTCCTATTGACGATTTTTATTCTGTAAAAGCGATAATTGCTATACCTTGGCTTGCTGACGGTTTAGACAAATGGGTGCATACTTGGAACCCGACTGAAATAAGAGGAAATCAACAAGCAGTAGCTGCATATCCAGAGCCAACTTGTATTGTAAAAAAAGCTATGCAAGACTTGACTGATAGCATAAATATGTCAACAGGTATTTCCCACCCATCAGACGAAGAACAAGCCAAGACATACATTCTTGCATTGCATAAGTATGAAGCCGAATTAGACGCTGACATTGTTGGTGCTTACCTTGTAAGAGAGCTAAATTGGGACACAGACCATGCAAAAGACATAGAGAAATTAATCAACACTTTGAATAACGGAAAATACTTTCAGGGTGGCAGACGAACAGGACTTCAAAACTATTACAAACAATGGAAATCGGAATGTGAAGATTAGCGAAATCAGATGTGAAAATATAAAACAGACTGTAATAGGCAAACATTGACAAATTAAAATAATGCGCCCAGACCCACTTGACTTTTGGAATAAATACGAGTTAATAAGTAGCTCTAAAAATTATGTGCCGTTAAAAATTAAAAGCAAGGTTTGTAGGTATTGCGATAGGACAGACAAGGAAACAACTTTTAATCAAGATACACATTTAATTCCCGAACTTATCGGTGAAAATGACATTCTGACGTTTGATGAGTGCGACAGCTGCAACAAACTATTCAGCGACTATGAAAGTAGTTTTTCGATTTTTATCCGACCATACATTACACTCTTAGGAGTTAAGGGCAAAAAGAAAATTCCAGCATTTCAATCACGGACAGTTGATAGGAATGAAGAAACTCGAACAATTTTGAAGCACCGAGAAGGAAATCAAAAGGAGTTACATATTCAAACGCTTGACGACTATACAATCAACCCTGACACTAAAACATTTGACATCGTTTTCAGAAAACCGCCTTTCATTCCGCTAAAAATTTACAAATCGCTTTTAAAAATCGGACTTTCGCTTTTGCCTACAGAGTTTGATAACACTAACAAACAGTCTTTCGCTTGGCTTACTAATAGACAAGAGCATTTAGAGTTTATTCATTACGCATTTATCACAACTTTAAAAAGAAAATATTTTGCAACTCCATCTGCTGACTTATATAGGGCAAAAAATTTGGTTAAAGGGAAATCTGAATTTCCCGAGCATATTCTAATACTAAGCTTTGCTAACCAAGTCATACAAATATTTCTTCCATTTTCAGACGAATTAAAAAAAGTTCATAATGAAAAACGAACACTTTCATTGGATTTATTTCCTGCATTTGCCTTTGACAAAATAGAGACATATCAGACTGTTCAGATTAAATATTATAATTTAGGAGTTGCGACTTCGGTGACAGACAATCATCAAATTTCATTCAGTTACCAAGATGCAGAAATAAATATTCCACCAAAACAACATACGAAATGAAAGGACAAAAGGAAGCCCGAACCGCTAACATCACCTATACGCAAGCAGGGGGTTCATGCTACGTAGGACAGGAATGTATAAAATTTAAGTTCAGTTCTTCGCAGGAAGTTCAGTGGTTAAAATCTCTGCCTGCGTATAGCTGAAAACCGTTAGCGGTAAATGTTCCCCAGACGAAACGCATCAGTAAATGAAAATTTCCAGCTTTGCAAACGGACAAATTGAACCGACAAAAAATTCGTCGCCGACCCGAAATTTGGGTTTTAGCCGAAAATAACTGAAATTTAAAAATGGTTTTTAAGCTGACAAACGTTCCAGCCGACCGAACCGAAAATATAATTTAACCTGAACCAATTTTTGACCGACCGGAACACTCAACTGAACGACAATTTCAAAGAGTATTTTGGCCGACAAAACTGAACCGACGAATCTTTTTTAGTTTTTTAAGGACAAGTTGAAAAAAGGCCGACCTAATCGCCGACCAAACTAAACAACCAAAAAACGTGAACACAAAATGGAAAAATTACATCTACCGCTAACAACAGGTTTGCAAAATTGCGGGCGAAGTGCTCTCACTTCCTTCACTTCTTTTTATTCAGTTTTGTGCGGTGCGACATTGGTTCTGCAAGTAATTTCGCAATTTCTCAAACCTGCCAACCGTTAGCGGCAAAAATAAGAAACGACCGAAATTCGCAGATTAAAGGGTTTCAGGAATTAAATAAAGGCGGATGTTTTTAACGGACAGATTTTAAATCAACAGATTTTTTTGGCGAAAACGGGCATTTAAGAAGCAATCTTGTCCGTAAACCGACCTGGAATTTCGACGGGAAATTCGATTTTTTTTAGGAAAAGTCTTTTGAAAATATTTTCAAATGCAGTTGAATTCCTCACGTCTGAGTCTCTTGGAAAGTGAATATGAAATCGACAACGAAAAAATGGAAATAAAGCTTTTAAAAACAAACGACAACCTTGCAAAAGCTGTTGAATTCCTCACGTCTGTGGCTCTGAGAAGTTAATTTTAGAATGGAAAAAAGAATTTCTGCCGCTAACAACAGGTTTAAAAAATTGCGGGCGAAGTGGTTTTACCCCTTTCCGCTTTTTTTATTTAATTTGGTGCGGGCAGACGAAAATCTTGCAAGCAATACCGCAACTTTCCAAACCTGCAAAACGTTACAAGCAACCCTAAAGACAAACAGACAACTATGGAACAAACATTAGACATTCAAACACCAACCGAAAAAATTTACAAGGACAGAGCAATTTGGGTCGGGACATTTCTCGGTGGACCATTAGCCGCTGGTTATTTGATTGCTGAAAATTTCAAAGCATTTAATGACACAGACAAAGCAAAAAAGACTTGGATTTATGCAATCATTGCGACAATTGTAGTCTTTGGAGGTGTTTTTCTTATCCCAGATAATGTTAAAATCCCTAATCAAATCATTCCATTAATTTATACTGCAATTGCTTATTATCTTGTTCAACATTTCCAAGGGCAAAACATTTCGACACATATTAATTCAGGCGGACAATTACATAGTTGGTGGCGGACAATTGCAGTTGGTGTTATTGGACTTGCAATTACAATAATTCCAATTTTCGGTTTTGCTTTATTAACAGACTCAGCAACAAACGCAGAGACTGACACAAAAACTTACGGAATTATGAAGCACGAAATAGCGTTTGATAAAAACAATATTTCAGAAACTGAAGTAAATAAAATCGCTGAAGGACTCACTAAGACAACCTTCTTTGACGAAGCTGTTACAAAATATGTTTATGCAAAAAAAGTAAATAACGACTTTGAAATATCAATTTCTTGCGACAAATCAGTAACAAGTAATGCAGAAGCTTTGCAACCTTTTGTTCAGTTGAGGACTGAATTACAAACATTGTTTCCTGACAACAAAATAGTTTTCAATCTTGTGGTTGACAACCTTGACAATATTGTGAAACGACTTGAATGAAAAGAAGGGCAGCTTGTAACACGGGTTTGGCAAAAGTGGCGGTTCAGTGCTCCGCAGACACATTTGTGGTTAATCAAAGTTTGGTTCTCCGCATCAACATTTGTGGTGAAAATCGCCACCTTCGCCAAGCCCGAAACCGTTATAAGTAACCCTAACCGAACGAAAACTTCTACTCAATCGAACGAAAAAAAGCCCTGCCCTTCTCAAAATAAAAAGAGCTATAATTTTCCAAACCACGAACCCAAAGCACATTATAGCACATTTTATTTTGCCAACCGCACCTAAACCCGCCCACCACCCTGACGTAAAATATTTACTAAAAATTTTGGCATTAGAAACAAAAAAAACTAGATTTGACAAAAATTGGCAACTTAAATATCGAATATGCAAACCATCGGTTCTACATTTAAAAATATACGGGAAGAACGTAAGTTACTTTTGGAGGACGTAACTAAAAAAACAGGCATAAACAAGACTTTATTAAGCAGAATTGAAAATGGAAAACGTTTACCAACAAGAGAACAAGTAACACAACTTGGAATATATTATAAAGCTGAAAAAAACAATTTAATTGTTCAGTGGCTTAGCGACAAAATTGTTTACGAAGTACAAGACGAAGATTTTGCATTGCAAGCAATGCAAGTAGCCGAAGAAAAAATTAAATATGGAACAAACAGGTCCGAACAAACTAATAGTTTTATCTTATCGCTAAACGGAAATAATCAAAAAAGAGAAATTGACGACTTCATAAACAAAGTAATTCAGGGCGACTGCTTAGAAGTTATGCAGTCAATTCCCGACAAATCTGTAAATATGATTCTTTGCGATTTGCCTTACGGCACAACGCAAAACAAATGGGATTCGGTTATTGACTTGCAAAAACTTTGGGCAGAATATGAAAGAATAATCAAAGATGATGGAGCGATTGTTTTGACTTCCCAAGGTATTTTTACGGCAAAATTAATTTTGAGTAACGAAAAAATATTTAAGTATAAAATCACTTGGATAAAATCAAAATCGACCAATTTTCTAAACGCAAAAAAACAACCACTTCGTAAACACGAAGACATTTGTGTTTTCTATAAAAAACAACCGACATACAATCCTCAAATGACAGAGGGAGACGCATACGACAAAGGAATTAGGAAAGACCAGTTTACAGGAAGTTATGGAGATTTCAAACCAAAACACGTAAAAAGTAATGGCGAGCGATACCCAAATGACATTGTGTTTTATGAAGAACAAACTATAGATGATTTCGTGTACGTAAAAACGGCAGAATCAGAAGGAACCGTTTTTCACCCAACACAAAAACCTATTGAGTTGGGTAGATATTTAATCAAAACTTTTACAAATCCTAGCGACATTGTTTTAGACAATGCTTGCGGTAGTGGTAGCTTTTTGCTTTCTGCAATTTTGGAGAACAGAAATTTTATAGGAATTGAAAAAAATGAAGATGTATTATTACACAAGGTAACACCTGTTGATTATATTAAAGTTTGTACAGACAGAATTGAAGAAACATTAAAAAGAAAAGAAGTTGAAGAATCTACATTAAGACTTTTCAAAGAACCAATTGCAGAATATCACACACTGAATTATGAAATTAAATGAAAGAGCTTGGGCGGGTCAAATCATAAGCTGGATTAAACAATCCATTAATGACGGCACTACCATTTTCCAAGATGCTACAAATGATGAAGGACTAAAAGTTGCTTCAGGAAGAACTAAATTTCCTGATGTACTTTTGTTTATAGATAAAATTTCTGGTGTCGTTTTCAACGGTTGGGAACTAAAATTTCCTGATACGGAAGCAGATAATAGCGAAATGTTAGAAAATGCTTTGGAAAAAGCAGAGAGATTGAAATCAGATTCATTTGTTACTTGGAATGGCACAGAAGCAATTATTTGGAAAATATTTGATGATAATTATTCGCTTTCAGGGTTGAAAAAACTAAAAGTTTATCCGAAAGAAAAAGATATAAAAACCAGAAATGATTTAGCAGACAGAAATAATTACAATAAACACGAAGCTAAATTACAAAATAGGCTAAACGAAATATTACACGACTTAGGACAGCTTTATAAAAGTGGAGAACTTAAAAAGGCGATAAATATTTCCTCAAATATTGTTGACGCAGTTTTGGAAACTGCTAATCATTTTGTACCACAACTAAAAAATGAAATTAACGAACTGAAAGGCGATGACAGGACTTTCAGGACAGAATTTAACCAGTGGAAAATTATTGAAAGTGCTACACTTAAAATACTTTCAACTTCATCAAGACGAGTTGAAAAAGTTGAACCCGAAGAAGTTTTAGCGAAGTTCACTTATTACAAGCTAATAGGTAAAGTCCTTTTCTATTTAACGCTTTCTGAAAACTTATCAGGTAAAGTTTCTAAGTTGGAATTGAAGAACAGTGAAGAAGTCCAGAAACAGTTAAACGACTTTTTCAATCAGGCAAAGAAAATAGATTATCAAGCTGTTTTTGAGAGTGATTTTACCGATAAAATCCGTTTTAATGAAACTATAGATGAACTATTATTTAAACTAGTTGGAGTTTTCAATGAATTTGACTTCAAAATTTTGCCGACTGAAGTTATTGGCTACATCTTGGAAAACTTAGTTCCACAAGAAGAAAAACAAAAATTCGGTCAATACTTTACTTCTGAGACTCTGGCAAATCTTGTTACATTTTCTGCAATCAGAAGTAGAAATGATATTGTAATTGACCCAACTTCGGGAACAGGAACATTCTTAAATTCGTTCTATAAAACATTGGAGTTTTTTGGAAATAAAAACCATCAACAAATTTTAAATCAAATTTGGGGTAACGATATTTCACATTTTCCTGCAACTCTTTCAGTAATCAATCTTTACAAACAAAAGGTTGATGATACCGCAAACTTTCCGAGAATAATTCGTAAAGATTTTTTCACGCTAAACCCAACACAAACAATCTCAATTCCGGACAACAAAGACATTGATAAAATCAATCAAATTCCGATACCAAAATTTGATGCAGTTATTTCTAATTTCCCTTTTATTCAACAGGAAGATATTCCGAATGAACTTTTAAACACTCATTTTGAAAGTGAGTTCACCAAAACCCAAACAGCTTTTCTGAATGGCAACAAATTTGACATCAACGGAAAAAGTGATTATTACATTTATTGCTTTTACAACTCTTTGAAGTTCCTCAAAGACAACGGGATTTTATCAGCAATCACTTCAAACGCTTGGTTGGGAAAAAATTATGGTTTACAATTCAAGGAATTTTTGCTAGATAATTTCCATATAAAATATGTTGTAAAAAGCAATGCGGAGCATTGGTTTAAAGATTCTAAAGTCAGCACCATTTTTATCACTCTTGAAAAAGGAGCAAAAAAGGAACCAACGAAATTTATCACAGTAAATAATAAGTTAGAAGTTCTGTTTAAAGATAAATTATTGCAACAATTTGAAGACTTTTATATAGAAGTTGATAATTGTAAAAATCCTCATAATAAGAATTGGAAAGAAAACAGCCAATTCAAAAATGTTTATCACAAAGAAGACGGAACTATTACTGTAAGTATTGTTGACCAATCTCACTTGATAAGTTCTCTTTCTTCGCAAGAAAATTGGGCAACATATTTTGTTAACCAAAATCCGTTAAGTGTTTTTGAAAAGAAACTGATAAATCCTTTTCCAGACCTTTACGACACAGGCAGAGGAACAAGAACAGGTTGGGACGAAATGCACATCATATCCAACAATGAAAACAAAACCTTAAAAATTGAAAAGGAATTTTTGTTGCCAATTTTGAAAACGAGTCAAGAACTTAAAACAATTGCATATAGCAATAAATCGGAGTATAATCTTTTCGTTTGTAAAGAAGACGAAAAAACTTTGAAAGCAAAATATCCGAATGCTTATACTCACATTAAGAAATTTGGAATAACAACTAACAAAACTGGCATTGAATTACAAGAGGTTTTAAAAGTTAGAAAGCCATTTTGGTATTCGCTTGCACCCGAAGAATCGGCAAACATTTTCATTTCATTAAATCCAAGCCAACGATTATTCTTTTCATTTAGCAAGTCGCCTTTGTACCTAAATCAAAGATTGGTAGCAATTCGTGTAAAAAAGACCGATATTGAAATTGTATCGGCTTTGCTTAATTCAATCGTTTCACTTTTGATTGTGGAACTAAACGGAGTTTCAAGAAATTTAGGAGCATTAGATTTGAACGCTGATTTCTTCAAAACTAAAATGAAAATGTTTGACCCAAGTTTGCTGTCTGACAAGCAAACAGAAAACATCATTTCCAAATTCGAGATTTTAAGCAAACGACAAATTCAAGATTACGAAAATGAATACAAACAAAAAGACAGGGTAGAATTTGACGAAGCTATTCTGAAAGCCTACGGCTTCAAAATAGATATTCTGCCTCATTTGTATTCACTTTTAACCGAAACCATTCGTAATCGAGTGGAAATGAAGTATAGATAAAATATGGCAGTAGAGCAAAAAATAAGACTTAACTTTTTAGACATTGATTCGCAGTCTTTCAATTTCTCTGTTTATCGTAAAATTTACGTAGATGGAGATAAGGAAGAGGGAATATTTCGTTATAGACTACCTCAGAATGAAAATGAAAACCCAGACTATGCGGATTATTCAGTTAGTTTTTCCGAAATAGAAAATTATGAAAAATTCAAATGCAAAGAGAATTACAATATAAATCTGACAGAGTATTATTTATATCGTTTACTCTCAGACAGCATAGAAAATCAAAACATAGAACACAAGAAAGGGAAAAAGTTTTTTGATAAAAATATTGATATTTTTATAAAAAAACACATTAAAGGAAATGAGGTAATTTCCCTTATGCCGTATTATCTCAAATCAACAAAGCAATTTGGTTTCCTAATTGACTTTCAATTTAAAGTAAATCAAGACTACTCACTAGATAAAGAAGTGTTAAAACTTAGTTTAAGTCTTGGCGATGATTATCGTTCAAATAAAAAGTATTATTCTGATGTTTTACACAAGATTAGCTCTTTTATAATCTCAACATTTAAGAGAATTTCCATACTGAAAGACACAGAAAACGTCTTTTCCATATCTGAAAAATTGGTTCAACTTTCACCAAAACGACTAAATAAAAAAGTATATCGTTTTAAAGGCGAACAGACAGACCTTTCACAATTTCAAGGAATTAGAAAATATGGAGTATATGAAGGAGTTGAACTGAAAGTAAAATATGTTTTTGTATTTGAAGATAAATTCAAAGACTTTGCTAACAATTTGTTTTTCAGTCTAATTGGAAAAAGTAATCCTGGTACTTTTTCAGGATTACAACAATTTTTTAATCTTCCATTTTCACAACAAACGTTATCAAAAGTTTCTTTAAAAAGCTATTCACAAGTTGATGTATTAACAGCAATAACGGAAGTTGAAATCATTAGAGACCAAAACATTCAAGACAAGCTAATAGTAATTTTTCTCGAACCAAACAGATTTGAAGGGATTCCCGATACCGAATCGCCATATTATCTTTTTAAATTTCACTTAACTAAGAAAGGCATTCCAGTACAGGTAATACGTAATGACCAAACCAATAATGCCAATGCATTAAAGTGGAGCACATCCAATATAGCTTTACAAATTTTTGCAAAATTAGGAGGAACACCTTGGAAAGTTCAACCGACAAAAAACAATTGCTTAATTCTTGGCATTGGTTCTTCGCATGAAAAAGACGAGAATGGAAAAATTAAAAAATTCTTCTCGTACTCCGTTTGTTTAGATTCATCAGGCATTTATAAGAAACTCGATGTGCTGGCAGAAGAAACTACCAAAGAGGAATATTTACAGAAACTGCAACAGAATCTAACGCAATTATTAAGGAGTGAAGATTTTAAACAATACAAAAAATGTGCTTTGCATTTGTCCGAAAGCATAAAAAAAGATGATGTAGTTTCCATTGAGAAATCATTATCAGAAATAAATGGCATCGAGTTTAAGGTTTTAAAAGTAAATGCAAAAAATAAGTTTTTTGGGTTTAGTGACCACAACACAGGTATTCCTTATGAAAGCAGTTACATTAAATTGGCTAATAATGAATATTTAATTTGGTTTGATGGTTTAGTTGAAGGTAAAGAAACGGTATTTCAAAAAGTTGGGAATCCTATTCATATTAAATTTCTTAATACACCCAATGAAGACAAAGAAAGCGATTTAACCTATTTACAAGATGCAATAAACTTATCAGGTGCTAATTGGAGAGGATTTAACGCAAAACAAACGCCGATTTCAATCTATTATGCAAAAATTGTGGCTGATTACACAGCAGTCTTTTCGAAATTTGAGAGTTTTGATAAAGAAATGTTGGCAAATAATTTACCTTGGTTTTTATAGATATGGAAATACGTGAAAATAATATAATTTTTTTATTGGGCGCAGGATGTAGTAAACACGCTGAAATCCCTATTTCACCAGATATGGTAAAAGAAGTTCAGAAATTATTAAAAGATGATAGCGAATGGAAAAAATACACCAATCTTTATAGTTATCTGAGAAGCAGTATAGAATATTCTGAAGGTATATTTGGAAACTTTGGTAACACGTTTAACATTGAACGGTTATTGATTATAATGAGCGAGATAGAGAAAAGGGATAAAAACATAATTTACCCTTTTATTGGGAGTTGGAATTTAAGATTAGCTGAAGTTGCAGGGCAGAATTTTGAAAAAATAACAGAATTAAAGCAACTTATAAAAACAAAACTTCTTGATTGGACAAATCCAAAAGACCTATTTACAAAAGCAGAATATTATAAAGGTTTTAAAAATTTACACTCTGAAATTGGATATTCACCGTTGAGAATATTCTCATTAAATTATGACTTATGTTTTGAAAAAGCAATTGGAGATGATGAAGTAGAACAAGGCTTTGACCCAAAAAGTAATGAATGGCAATATTCCAACTTTGAGGAAATTAGAAAGTCTTTTTGTCTCTATAAGCTACACGGTTCTATAAATTGGTACACAGACAAACACACAGGGCGACTTATGTTAAGCAATCACCCTGTAACAAATCCTGAATTGATTTTCGGAATTGATACAAAACTAAAGTCGACAGACCCATACTTTTTCTACACATCAGAATTCCGTAAATGGTTACTTCATAAAGATTGTAAATTGATAGTTGCAATTGGATACAGCTTTGCTGATGACTATATAAATGACCTTATTTCTCAGTCGTTAATCAATGACAAGAAAAGACAATTGTTAATAGTTATGCCAATAAACACTGACGAATTAGAAAGTAAAAAAAACACATTAGCGACAGAACAGCTAAACTTTAAACACGATTACAACAAACATTGTAACGAACAAGTACACATTCACAATCAAGTTGCAGAGAAATTTCTTACTAATGAAATGAATGCAGAATTTTTAACCAAAAATAATTACATAAAAAATGACGAGGAAGCACCGTTTTAACCCTACGCATTTGGTAGCACATTTGTTTTTTGGCCATCTCACGGACCTTTAAAAAAACAAATAAGCTACCAAACCCAACGCTTAGTTTCTGCTCGAAATGAAAGTTTTTGCAAGTAAGAAACAAAAGGGCAACTTATAACCACAGGTTTGCAAAATTGCGGTTATTGTGCTTTTACTTTCTTCATCTTTTTTATTTAATTTGGTGCGGGCAGAATGAGCTTCATCGGAATAAATCTCCGCAACTTCGCAAACCTGCCAACCGTTACAGGTAATGCTAAAACGACCGAAGTACTGAATTAAAGTTTTCTGACTCTTGTAGTTTGTTATCTAATTAGCTAACTTTGTTTTGTGCAAGAAAAATTTATAAGAGAAATATTTTATTACAAAAACTACTATCTCGACTTCTTTAAAACACTAAAGCCAGAAGTCAAGAAAAAACTGAACTGGACTTTACAGCTCATTTCTACTATCGACAGGGTTCCGAAGAAATTTTTTGACCACATGACAGGTTCTTCTGGAATTTTTGAAATTCGTGTAGAAGTAGGTTCAGATATTTTTAGAGTTTTCTCATTCTTTGACAAAGGAAAACTAATAATCCTTTTGAACGGATTTCAGAAGAAAACCCAAAAGACACCGAAAAATGAATTAGAACTTGCAGAAAAACTTAAAAAACAATATTTCGATGAAAAGGACAAATAATAATCTGACCTCATTTACTGACCATTTGGACGAACAATATGGTAAAACAGGAACAAGCACCAGAGAAACTTACGAAGAAGGTTTTGAAGCTTTTAAATTAGGTGTTATGATTCAAGAACTTCGTAAAGAACAAGGTTTGACCCAAGAACAATTAGCCGAAAAATGTGGTACGACAAAGACGTACATTTCTAGAATTGAAAACAATGCAAGCGATATCCGACTTTCAACTTTAATGAGAATTGTTCGTGAAGGATTGGGCGGACACCTCAGACTTAGTGTGGGTGTTTAAAGATGGCTAAAAGCACTACCTGTAACAACAAGTTTGTACAAAAATGGCTGACTGCGGAAAACTCACTTTCTCCAAATTAATTAAGTTGATGCAAGCTGACATTGGTATTGCTTTAAAGCCATTTCTGTACAAACTTGCAAACCGTTAGCGGTAATGCTATGACAACAGAACAGACCAAAAATATAATCCGACTTTTGACCGACAAAGGTGTTCACTT
>NZ_JAEHFY010000034.1 GCF_016623585.1 Pedobacter segetis | reverse complement strand
TTCGATACTTGAATCTTGGCTCTTGATACTTGATATTTAGTTCTTTCCACTCCAAATCAATAAACAAATTTCTCAAATTTAACTTTTTCAAAATCTTCTTTTGGTGCTTCGCAAAGCGGACAATGATAATTTTTTATATCATTAAATTTTGTGCCTGCTTTTATATCGTTCAACTGGTCGCCCATAGTTTCATCATAGATGGTTTTACAGCTTTTGCATTGATAAACTTCTATTAAATTTTCTTCATTTTTAGGTTTGATCGCATTATTTGGCGGTAAAGCCAAGTTTAACTGTAAGCTGTAATAATAATTGCTAAGGGCGATCAACTGTTCTGATAAAGCCGATTTAATTAAACGCTCTGCAAAAACTACATATTCTTTATTATTTGGGTTAAAGTTCTTAGAGTGCAGCACTTCGTAAAGTTCATTACCATTTAAATCTTTTTCGTTAATTTTTCTGATGATCACTGAAGCAAAAAGACCTGTATTTGGTTTTGTTTTTATGGCAAAGCACAACCTGTAAGTACGTAAATCTGCTTCTTCAAAACTTTTTACCAAGTCTATCTTAAGTGCTAAAGCTTCATCGCAAACATCTTCTATAGACCAATTTAACTCGTTTGCAGCATGTCTAACATTAATTCTGTATTTGTTTAAGAGATGGCTCCAATATTTTCTATCATCATGGTTGATGCTTTTAATTACTAAAGATTTCCAAGCCGTGGTGTAAATTTGGCCTAATCTTGTTTTGGCACATATCTCGCATATTTCTTTCAAAAAATCTATAGCAAACTCTTCCTTACGGCGATAAATACCTAGCCAAAACTTATCGTTATATTTATTAAAACCCTCATAATAAGGTAATTGAAAATCTGTATGGGTTAAAGGTTTTTCATAATTTTGATGGATAAACTTCTGCTCTCCTTTAATCTCCAAAAATATCTTTTCTGCATCAATATCTGTTCTTTCTTGATGGATGGAAAAATCGGTTCCAATTTTCTGTTCTAAAACTTTAGATAACTCTGGGATATCCTCGGTGTAAACCAAAACCGGCCACCGATACATAAAATTGCTTTTTGGGAAACGGATGTGCAAATACCAAAAGTTGCTGGTTTCTGATGATATAAAGTTAAGATGGCCAGTAAAAAACGGTATCAGGTTTTGTGAATGATCTACGATATTGATCTTAAGCTTTGGGCGATGGCTAAATCCGTTCAAAATATCTTTATAAACGCCTTCCCTAAGCCAGTTTGTTGGGTTTAAAATCTCTTCGGTTACGTAAGAACTAATGATATTTGGATATTGGTCGTCATCAACTTCAAAACTTATATCATCAACCAAGAAAGTATCTGATAGATCATCCAATTTATCGGCATCAACTAAAAAAAACAGTTGTTGCCGGTTTCCAAAACGGATGTTCTTCACTCCCGCTTGCTCGGCAATTTCCAAAATTTCAGCTAAATCTCCGGGAGAAACTATACCGCCCGGAAGATTTATTTTTATGATATGCTGCATAATTTATTAATTTTTTTACCACGGAGATAACAGAGATCTTTCACAAAGGTCACAAAGAGTTTTATGCGTATTATATTCATTTTTTCTCTGTGAAACTCTGCTTTTACTTTGTGTGCTTTGTGGTTACAAAAACTCAAATCAAAATCTCTTCCTTTAAATTTTCATCTAAAATTCTTTTTACTTCTGGCCTGCAAGAACCGCATCCGGTTCCTGCCCCGGTTTTGTTGCATAAACCCTTTAATTCTTTACAACCGTTTTCTATGGCAATTTTAATATTTCCATCGCCCACATTATTGCAACTACAAACCAATTTACCAATAACTGGTTCTGGGGTTTTACCGCTTCTTAACAATTGCAAACGCTTATCGCTAAGCTCAATTTTTTTAGAAATTAGTTCCCTAAACTCTAGAAACTCGTTTTTATCGCCAATTAAAATTGCACCAACCAATTTATCTTGGTAAATGATACATTTTTTATAATAGCGTTTAGCCTTATCTATAAAAACGATTTCCTCATATTCTTTATCGTTGGGGCACTCTGGCAAACCAATGCTGCAAAGGTCAAACCCTTGGATTTTTATGATGTTCATGAATACGCTTCCACCATAAACACTTGCAATATCGCCCGTTAAATATTTTGCTAAAACATCTGCCTGTTCTTCTGCGGCAGCGGTAATTCCGTATAAAGTCCCTTTAAACTCGGCAATTTCCCCTATTGCATAAATATTTGGGTCGCTGGTTTGCAATTGCTCATTTACAACAACACCTCTTTTATAAAAAAGGCCACATTCTTTGGCCAGTTCTATATTTGGCGTAGTGCCAATGGCCATAATTACGGCATCACAATCTATTTTCCTTCCAGATTTTAAACCAACACCAGTTAATTTAGAACGACCGTAAAAAAGCTCTACCTCATCATCAAAATAAATATCACAACCTTGATCGATCATTTCTTCTTGCAAAAGCTGGCTGCCCAAAGCATCTAATTGCCTGCTTAAAAATCTAGAAATACGCTGAACGATGGTTATTTTTACATCTAACTCACGTAAAGAAGCCGCCATTTCTAAACCCAATAAGCCACCACCAACAATAAGAACGTGGCTTTCTTTTGGTAAATGCTTTTTAAAATCATCGGCATCTTGGCGGGTACGCATAGAAAATATACCCGGGATCTTAGGAACATTTTTTGGGATGGTTGCCCTGCTTCCTGTTGCCATGATCAAAATATCGTATTCGGTTTTTTTACCAAAATCGTCAACCACGTATTTATTTTCCCTATCGATCTTGGTAATTCCAACTCCTCGCTTTAAACTAATTTTATAAGTAGGTTCTTCTTCATCGGTCATTTTAACCAATTGCTCCCATTTTTGCTCTCCGCTGATGTAATCTGGCAACATTACCCTGTTGTAGAAAGGGTTGTTTTCTTTACTGAAAATGGTTATTTCATCTTCTTTGTTAATTTCTCTATATGATTTCACAAAACCAAAAGCCCCGGCACCTGCCCCTATGATCACTATTCTTTGCTTCTGCTTCTGATATTTCACTACGTTTACGATACCATATTTAAAATCTGGTTCTTTAGAAACCGCATCTAACAAAGGGCTGGTTAAGTTATTGGTTCGGTTTAAATCATTATTTAAAATCTTGCCATAGTGCATGGGTAAAAAAACAACGCCTTGTTTAATGGCATCGGTAATTTTTGCTTTAACCCTAACCTGCCCATAATTAGAATTTACGGTTACAACCACCTCGTTTTTTATGCTGAGCTGGGCTGCATCAATTGGGTTAATCTCTAAAAAAGTTTGTTTAATATGTTGGTTTAGCTTGTTTACCTTGCTTGTTTTGCTTCTGGTATGCCATTGATCCCTTATCCTGCCGGTTGTTAAAATAAATGGGAAATCGGCATTTGGCCGTTCGCTTTTAAAAACATCAGGAACTGGAGAAATAATAGCATTTTTAGATGGCGTATAAAACTGATGATCAATAAATAACCGCTTTGTTTGTTGTTTTTTGTGTTTAAGATAAGGCCATTGTATGCTTCTGTGTTTTTTTAAAATATCATAGGTTAAACCTTCTATATTGATGTTGGTATTGGCGGTAAGTTTACCATGTTCTATAAAAATTTCTTCTTGGTTTTGATAATCAAAACCTTTGAAACCCATTTTTTGGGCAAATATTTTGATAATTTCTGCATCTGGCAAACATTCTGCTGGCGCATCAACAATTTTTGGCAAATAGGTAATCCTACGTTCAGAATTTGTCATGGTGCCTTCTTTTTCTGCCCAAGCAGCTGCCGGTAAAACAACATCGGCGTAAGCCAAACATTCTGATTTATCGCTGATTTCTTGTACAACTACGTATTTTGCTTTTTTTAGGGCTGCTTCTGCCTTACGCACATTGGGCAAGCTCAAAAGCGGATTGGTACAAATGATCCAAATTGCTTTTAGCTTCCCTTCTTCCAAAGCATCAAACATTTCTGTTGCGGTAAGGCCGGGATTGGGGGATATTTCTTTACCGCCCCAAAATTCTTGCACTTCTTTTCTATGTACAGGGTTTGCCAAATCTTTATGGGCCGCCAACATATTGGATAATCCCCCAACTTCCCTCCCTCCCATTGCATTTGGCTGACCCGTTAAAGAAAAAGGCCCAGAACCGGGTTTACCAATTTTACCCGTGATGAGGTTAAGGTTAATTAAACTCAAATTCTTATTTACACCTACCGAACTTTGGTTTAAACCCATAGTCCACATAGAAATGAAGCCTTTTGATTGTGCGATATATTTGGCCGCTAACTTAATATCGGCTATGGCCAAACCACAAATCTTAGCCGATTCTTCTAGAGATTTTTCAAAAACAATGGCTTGGTAAGCATCAAAACCTTGGGAATGGTTGCTGATAAAACCAAAATCTATGTCTCCGTTTTCTATCAAAACCTTACCAATGGCATGGTTTAGGGTAACATCTGTACCTGGGTTTAATTGCAAATGCAGATCTGCAATGGCGCAAGAATCTGTTTTACGGGGATCTACAATAATTATTTTAACCTCTGGGTTTTGCGCCTTGTGCGCTTCTACCCTTCTCCATAAAATAGGATGGCACCAAGCGGGGTTTGCGCCCGTAACGTAAAAACAATCGGCCAATTCTATATCATCATAACAAATTGGAACGGAATCTTCTCCTAAAGACATCTTATAACCTACAACGGCACTGCTCATGCAAAGTCGAGAGTTTGTATCGATGTTGTTGCTGCCAATAAAGCCCTTTATCAGTTTATTTATGATGTAATATTCTTCTGTTAAACATTGCCCAGAAACGTAAAATGCCACAGAATCGGGGCCGTATTTATTGATGAAGGTTTTGAAAACTGCCGCCGTCCTATCCAAAGCATCATCCCAAGATACTCTTTGTAGGGGCATATTTTTATTGTAGCGTATTTGCGGATATAACAAACGATCAGATCTATCATTAACGGTGTAATGCAAATTCATGCCTTTGCTACAAAGCATCCCTTTATTAGAAGGATGGTTTTCATCTCCGATAAGGGTAATGTTGTTATTTTTATCTTTAGAGACCAAAACACCACAACCCACCCCGCAATAGCAGCAAGTGGAGGGGAATTGTGGTGTTTTTGTATGATTGTTTGTCAAAATAAATTAATTAAAAATTGAACTTATGCCTTAGCGCACAGCCTGGCCTACCCTCTGCCGGGCAATGGCAGTTAATTTTCTCATTGTTTCTTCATTGCTTTCAAATACATTCAAGAGGGCTTTGCAATTTTCCGCAAGAAGTAACCAAACCCGAGCGAAGCGAACACATGAAAGCCTATAAAAACAAATAAATACTTGAATAAACTCTCGGCTGCACCCTTTGCTATTGATGGAATTGCCCTAACTTTTTTCATCACTTCCGCAAAGGCCAAGGCCGAAAAAACGGTAAACTTTAGCTTATGCTTTGGCGTAATAGCTTGAATTATAAGTTTAAACTGCTGCATCTAAAATCAAATCTGTTTCTTCTATTTCATTGGTTTCTTTGATAAAGAATTTAGAAATAAAGATTATCCCAGAGACCACTATGATGGCTACGCCGATATATTCAAAAGCTTGTACGTAGGTGATACTTTCTGATTTGAAAAGGAAACCGAATATCAAACCGCCTAAATTACCACCAGCACCAACAATACCGCTTATTAAACCCACATTGTTTTCATTCACAAAAGGAACGATACCATAAGTTGCCCCGTTAGACATTTTCAAGAATAAAGCGAAAGTAAGCATGGATACAATTGCCAGAACTAATGAACCTGCTTGCGCAAATAAAATAACCCCGCAACCTTCTAATAATAATACCGCTGCTAATAAACTCCACTTGCCTTTCATCCCAAACTTACTACCTACTTTATCAGAAACTATTCCCCCTAATGCCCTTGCAAATAAATTCATGGCTCCAAAAACGCCTGCCCAAAAACCTGCGCTGCTTTGTGAAAGGCCAAAAGAATCTACAAAATGAAGTGATGCAACGTTGTCAAAAGTGATTTCCATCCCAAAACACATGGCGTAGGCAATAGTTAAAGCCCAAACCCTCCAATCGCTTAAAACAGACCAATCGGTTTTTTTGGCGGTCGTTTTTGAATGGCCAATTTCATCAAAATTACCTTTTGGCGTATCTTTTGTAAATTTCCAATAAAGCCAAGCGGTAAACCACATCATTAATCCGGGAACAATCATTGCATACCTCCAAGATTCGCCTGCGGTATATCCTAAACCTACAATTGCAGCAAATATCAAAGGCATCACCATATTGGTTACACCGCCGCCCAAATTGCCCCAACCACCTGTTATTGCATTTGCTGTCCCTTTAATATTAGGTGCAAACATCATTGAAGTGTGGTACTGTGTGATCACAAAAGATGCCCCAATAATGCCTATGGTTAACCTAAACAATAAAAAAGTTTCATAACTGTGTGATAAGCCAACCAAAAAAACGGGTATCGAACCTAGGATCAATAGCCAGAATGCGGTTTTTCTAGGGCCAAAAATATCACAGAGTTTACCGATGATCAATCTTGCAATGATGGTTGCCGCAATAGACGCGATGATGATATTACCTACTTGAGCTTTGGTTAAACCTAGCTCTACCCTAATGGTGGGCATTAATGGCGCAAGGCCGAACCAACCAAAAAAACACACAAAAAACATGAGCCATGTAATGTGGAAGGTGCGCATTTGAACGCCTTTTAAAGAAAATATTTTGAGTTTGGTAAGTGGTTTTTGACTTAGAGTTTCCATAATTTTATTATTTAAGTTTTAGAGAATTTTAAATGAATTTTGGTGAGAAAGTGAGCATTGTCCAAGCCCATTGATTGGGGCCTTTATTGGTTGCGCCTTTAATTGCATCCATGGTTTTGGTAGAGAAAAGCTGAGAATAACCCAACTTTAAATTAACACCTGTGTAAATATTAAGGTTATATACCGCATCAACTTCTTGCCCTAAAGAGCTGGGTAATTTTGTTGTACCAGCAAAAACATCTACTGGTGAGTTAAATTGATGGATATTTAATAAAATGAGCGACTTTGCCCCTGTTTTAAATTTAGTGTTGAGGTAAATATCGATTAAGCCTGTTGTTCTGCCGCCTTGCCCAAAACCGTTGCCCACATAAAAATAATCCATAAAGCCATAAAACTTATGGTTGGTTCCAAAGGCGGGATCAAAAGCGTTTTCTTTTGTTGATGTTGATTTTGTGCCCGATAAATAATCTACGCCTAACTCTGGGGCAGCGAATGTTTTAGGCAATGCCGCCGAGAATGATAGTAAATACGCACTCACATCTTTAGAAGCCGTAGTTTTTCCTGTTTGATAATATGCTTCTTCATGCAAAGCCAGCTTTCCTAAAGCCTGTTCGGCGTAAAGACCTAAGGTTTGTTTAAAGGCAGTTGTAGAATCCAGGTTTTGTCTGCCATCGTTTAAAAACAAAAAGGAAACTTTGCCGCCCTTGTAATCTTTATGCAGCCATAAATACTGCATGGTTTTATAATTACCCGTTCCGCTATAAAAAGTACTGGATAATTTGGTTGGCTCTACGCCGATATTTTGGTTAAACGCTGCGCCGGCATCCATAGAGAACCCTAAAGAATCTTTATAAGAAAACTTTAACAGATCATGACTTCTGCTTTGTTGCGCCCAATCTAGCGTACCCAAAAAGCGTTCGTTATCATAACTTAAAGCTTGGCGACCCACTTTCATAGAAAAATTCTTATTAAATTGATATTCTCCATAAGCCTCAAAAACATTGAGCAAAGATGGATCGGTCTTATAAATTTGATTGGTATTGCCCCAAGTACGGATGTCTTGAAGAGAGACTTTAAAACTGAGCTTTTCTTTGGCGAAGCCAAAGTTTAACCTCGTTCGCTGTTCTACAAAAAAAGCGGGCGAGCTAGCTGCTGTGTTTACGGTTTTAAAACCATTTCTAAATTCGGCCCTTGGCCTAATTTCTCCAGACAGGTTAAATTGAGCTGAAGCTTGCTTGCTTAACATTAAAGTAATGCTGAAGAAAGCTAATTTGTTGATTAATTGAAATTTTCGGTACATTTGTTAAGTTTTAAGTTTTAGAGAATTTGAAACTACAAACCCCAATTATGACGGCAAATCTGGTTGGGGTTTTAATTTTACATTTTTTTTAAAATTTTGATTAATATTTTCTGCTTTTTATTGATATAAATATATTAATTATCACATTAATTTGAAATTTCATAGCAAAAATTCATAATTAATATCATTTTTATTAAAATTTATTCAATTTTAGAACAAATTGTTAATTTACAATCTATAAATATTTGTGTTTTTAAGATATTTACAATAAAAAAACGATGTTTTTTCAATTAAAATGCACCATTAAATATATTTAATAATAAAATAATCACAAAAAATACCTATTTATAGGTTATATTATTAAATAATATCATTTTTAATAAAAAAAATTAGCTTTTTATCTTAAAAAATAACCTAAAACACAATTTTTATGTTAAAATATAATCAAAAAGGTAATTTTTTTTGTAATTTTTTAAAAAAACCGAAATTTCTATTACTTACAGGTTTTTTACAAGAGCGATCATGAACTTATCAGAAGAAGAGCGTACAAGATATAGCAGGCAGTTAGCTTTAAATGGCTTTGGGGAAACCGCCCAATTAAAATTAAAAAGCGTTTCCATACTGATTGTTGGTGCGGGCGGTTTGGGCTGTCCTAATCTTTTGTATTTGGCCGCCGCCGGCGTTGGCCGCTTAGGTATCATAGATGGCGATAAGGTTTCATTATCTAATTTACACAGACAAATAATTTTTAATATAGAAGATATTGGCAAAAACAAGAGCGAAATAGCCAAGGAGGCACTTTTTAAGAAAAACCCAAATGTTGCGGTAAAAGCATATCCCTATTTTATGGATGCTGAAAACTGCCTCCCTATTTTAAAAGATTATGATTTAATTATAGATGCCAGCGATAATTTTGAGACGCGGTATTTACTGAACGATGCCTGTGTAATTTTGAACAAACCCTTGGTTTATGCCGCAATTTTTGGTTTTGAAGGTCAGGTTTCTGTTTTTAACTATAAAAACGGACCAACTTTAAGATGCTTGTTTCCGCAGATCCCTAAAGAAGGTTTAATTGATAATTGTGCGGATAATGGCATTATAGGTGTTCTACCCGGGATTATCGGGACATTGCAAGCCCAAGAAACGATAAAGATAATTTGTGGAATTGGGGAAGTTTTGAATGGTAAACTATTGATTTTCGATTTACTGAATAACGAATTAAAATCCATCGCTTTTAAAGCCGATGAAAGAAACAAAGAGATCAAAAATCTTGACTCTTACCAATTTCATAATTCAAATGCTATAAAAGAAATTGATGCTTCTGCTTTAAAACAATGGCTCTTGAACAAAAAACTGCAGATAATTGATGTAAGGGAAACGGACGAGTATGCAGCAAAAAATATTGGGGGGTTAAATATCCCACTTTCTATCCTCCCAAAAAATTTATCAAAGATCAAAGATCAAAAAACGGTTATTATATGCCAATCGGGAAAAAGATCGGCGATTGCCTATAAAATATTGAATGATAACTTCCCTAAAATGGAGATCTATCATTTAAAAGATGGATTGAACAGCTATTTTTAGAGTCTATGGATAGATATGTACGTTTACATCATTAGTAACCTCGTGACAATTACAATTCCCACCCCATTTTTTTTCTCCATCCGTAAAGTACTCGCATTTCCAAAGCGGCAATTCATGTTTGATCTTTTCAATAACAAATCTGTTAGCTTCATAGGCCTCATTTCTATGTGCCGAAGCGGTAATTACCAATACCGCACTTTCTCCAATAGCTACTTTCCCAATTCTATGGAAAGCTAAAACCTGGCATAAATCCCATTTTTTTTTAGCATCTAAAATGATCTGCTCCATCATTTTTTCGGCCATCTCTTCAGCTGCCTCATAAAACAGATAAGAAACTTCTTTTCCCAAACTTCTTTTCCTTACTGTGCCGTTAAAAATAACTACTGCACCTGCATTTTCCTCTTCAAAATTTGAGACAAGTTCTTGTACATCTATCTTTTCTGATTTAATGTGTTCCATATTATCCTCCGCTACTTGGCGGTATCACGCTAATTGTTTCATCACCTTTCAATTCATAATCTAAAGCAACAAAAGCATCATCCACGGCAAATCTACTGATGTTCAATATCGCCTTGGCAGATGGGTTTATCTCCTCTAGCTTGTCTTTTATTTGCGCTATATGCTTGGCATTAAACGTTATATCGGTTATATCTGAAAAATAATCTTTGAGTATTGCGTATGTCCTTATTTTCATTTGTTACGTTTTTAAATAGTTCTTAACCTCCAATATTTAACATGCTCAGCTTACTTCCCGTAAATTTTACCGCTTGTTTTTGGCTTAGGGCATTTCTCAAATATTGTTCAAAATCATTATCTGATACTGCTTTTGATATTTCAATGGGTTCGTTTTCGCTTAAACAACCGTAGATATTCCCTTTATGATCCAATCTTAAACGGTCGCAATCTTGGCAAAATGGTTGGCTGCTATTAGCAATTATACCAAAAGTAAATCCGTCTTTGGTTTCCCAATAGTTGGCTGTTGCCGATGGCTTTCTTGGCAATGGCAAAAATTGATGATACATCCCGATTTTATCCAAAATATCTTGTTGTGTAATCAAATAATCATCTTGATGTTGATGTAAATGCCCCATTCTCATTACTTCTAAAAATCTGATAATGATATTTCTTTCTCTCGCAAAATTAAATAATGGCATAATCTGGTCATCATTTTTGCCTTTCATAATTACCGCATTCAATTTCACTTTTAAGCCTGCCTTTAAGGCAGCATCAATACCTTGTTTTACGTTCTCAAACTTATCTCTTCTTGTCATCTTAAAAAATGCTGCCTCGGTGGCTGCATCTAAAGAGATATTAATTTCTTTTAACCCTAAAGCTGCCAATTTTTGCACTTGCTTTTCTAATAAAAACCCATTACTGGTCATTTTTATTTCTTTTATACCGATAGTTGAAAGCCCCTTTATGAGTTCTCCCAGATCGGGATATAAAAGAGGTTCGCCTCCCGTTAACCTAACGGAGTTTAAATTTAGATGATGATGAAGTTTAGAAACCTGATTTAACAAATTGCTTATAGAAAGACCATCCGTTTTAGAAAAAGGTAAAGCTGCATTATCATCGGTACAATAAACGCAAGCAAAATTACAAGCACTTAATAAGCTGATTCTTAAATTTTTAAAAGTACGTCCGCTATGATCACTAATCATTATCAAAAGAATAAAAGTTTTACACAAGCCACGCTCATTACCGTTGCCAATACATACCTGATTGTTTTTTGCCGATAAAGGTTACTACCTAAATAAGCTCCTAAAAATCCACCAGAAACTGCCGCTACAAACCAGATATAAGAAAATTCTATCGCAAAAAACGGTTGGTTTTTTATAGATAACAAACCAGCTATTGAGTTGCAAAGTATAAAAAATGCCGATGCCGCCGCAGATTCTTTTGCATTTGCCCAACCCATTAATATCAATACTGGGCTTAAAAAGATTCCGCCCCCAATATTTAACAAGCCAGCAAAGAAACCTAAAATCGCACCTGTAAAAATAGCAGTTTTAAATGGAAGCTCTTTTCTTTCTTCTTTAACCGAAGGAAATACCTGTAATAGTCTGAAAATAGGAAACAACAATGCCAAACCCAAAAGGAGGTTATAGATCTCGCCATGCAAAGAAAGTTTTGCACCTACATAAGCAAAGGGGATCGAGGTAATTAAAAAAGGTAAAATCAATCGCCATTTAAAATACCCAGCCTTTTTGAATTGCAAAAAAGCAGAAGCTGAAACTATGATATTGAGCAATAAAACCAAGGGTCTGTAAACAATTGCTGCCACACCAGCCAAAGAAAAAGCCGCTAGATAACCACTTGCACCACCATGCCCTACTGATGAGTACATAAATGCCAAAATGAACAAACAAAAAGTGATGATAATTTCTGTTGACATATTCTTAATTAGTTTTATTTAGAGGTAGAGATTCATAAAACCTCGATTCTAGATTGATAATGCTACCATTTTTATAAATTATAAATTAGTTGATTAAAGCCGGTTCTTTTGATATGCCGAGTAATATACCCTACTTAGCGTAGTCGTTTGTTACCCTTAGCGTAGTCATTTGTCATGCGGAGCAGAGCCGTTTGTCATGCGGAGCGAAGCCGTTTGCCATGCTGAGCGGAGCCGAAGCATAAAGCCCAACGCCCCCTTCGGCTCCGCTCAGGGTGATATTCCCTTCGGCTCCGCTTGGGATGAAACCAACCTCCTAAATTATTGATAGCAAATAAATTACAATTTACCATAATAGAAAGCTAACCAAATTTCCTTTTTCCAATTTTAAAGTTTGGGCTTCTTGTACTGCCAATGCGTTAGCACTATTCCCCAACCTAATATCTCCCGAGCCATTCATAGCTACCTTATCCAAACAAACTCCGTTATTAATCACTGGAAAAAATTCATCCAATGAAGATGTTTTGCTCCTATCAAAATTAATTGGGAGCTTTAAAAACTCTGAAGGTTTTATCCCCAAAGATTTTTTGATGAAACTATCAACAAATAATTTAAAAGTTACCATTGCAGAAAACGGGTTTCCGGGCAAAGCAAAAATTAAAGTGCTGCCCTTAATGCCGCACCAAATTGGTTTCCCGGGTTTGATGGACACTTTGTGAAAAAGTTTTTCAACTCCTAAATCGGTCATTATTTCTGGGATATAATCTGCATCACCTGCAGAAACGCCACCTGTTAAAATAAGTATATCTGTATTCAAATGTTTTTCTATTGCGCTTTTTAATGAAGTTCTATCGTCTTTTATGTGCGTATATTTTTCTGGTTTAATTAAATCCTCCATTAAAAGAGCCCTCAAAGTATAAGCATTGCTGTTAAAGATCTGGAAAGGAAATGGTTTTTGGTGTAAACCAATTATCTCATCACCGGTGGTAATGATGTTTACGCTGGGCAAACGCTCTACTAAAATTCTAGACTTGCCCAAAGATGCCAACATACCAACCGTTGCGGGGTTTATAAAAGATCTCTTTTGAATTGCGACAGTATTTTTTTTTAAATCTTGCCCCATTAAAGCTATGTTCTGATAGATTTTAAAATCATGTTTTAACAGGCTCATCATATCCAGATCTGTGGCCACATCTTCAATCCTAATTACCACATCGGCATTTTTAGGAACTGCCGCACCCGTCATTATTTTATAACATTCGCCAGTTTGTATCTCAAACTTGTTTTCGGCACCAGCAAAAACAGTCTCCAAACACTTAAATTCTCTAATGCCGGTTTCTAAATCCTCAAACCTTAGGGCTATCCCATCCATTGCCGATCGGTTAAACGGAGGGAAATCTCTTGGGGCAACAATATCTTCTGCCAAAACCCTTCCTAAAGCATCTTCCAAATCAATTTCCTCTAACCCAAAAGATTTACTTTTAGAAAGAACAATGTTTAAAGCTTTTTGATAAGAAATCATGGTTTTAATGAGATTTGAGTAATGAGATGCAAGAAACAAGTATCAAGAAGCAAG
>NZ_JAEHFY010000033.1 GCF_016623585.1 Pedobacter segetis | reverse complement strand
CAGTTTTTATTGGATAGCAAATACTTTGCGCAAACACCTGTCTCTGGAGGGCTTGTTGTAAATAAGTCGGGCAATAACCTCGACTTTTCTACAGATAAAGTAAAAGGCAGCTTCAATATTAAAAACGGAAACTGGAATTATTATGGATTAGCAGGCGACAATAAAGTTATCGATCAGTTGCCAGAACCTTATTTCTGGAGAGCACCAACCGATAACGATTTTGGGAATAAAATGCCCGAGAGATTAGGAGTTTGGAGAACCGCACATGATAACAGTGTGGTGAAAAGTTTAGATGTATCTGAAAAAACCGCAGATGGCATTACCATAAAAGTAAACTATTTATTGGCTGATATTGATGTGCCTTATACCGTTGTTTATCAGATTTTAAATGATGGTTCTGTAAAAGTAACAGCATCAATAAACATGGAAGGTAAAAACCTGCCAGAAATGCCACGTTTTGGAATGCGTATGCAAATACCCGGTAATTTTGACGATTTAAATTATTACGGACGTGGTCCTTACGAAAACTATAGCGATCGTAAAACCGCTTCTTTTATTGGTTTGTATAGTGATAAAGTAGAAAACGAATATGCGGAATCTTATATCCGCCCACAGGAAAGTGGCTACCATACTGATGTAAGATGGTTTAAACTGACCAATGGCGCTGGCAAAGGACTAAAAATAGCAGGAGTAGATCAGCCTATTTGTTTTAGTGCAATTAATCATAGCGTAGAAGATTTAGATCCAGGTTTAACAAAAAAACAGCAACATCCATCGGATTTAAAAGAGAGAAACAAGATTTTCTTAAATATTGACTTGAAACAAAGAGGAGTGGGTGGCGATAACAGCTGGGGTGCTTATCCCCATGATGAATATTTGTTAAAGGACAAAATTTACAGTTATAGTTATGTTGTGAGCTTACTCTGATTTTTTCACTCTGGATTTGAGGTTGTTTCTTTAACTGTTGAACTCCTGATAATAAGCTTAGTTTTAAGCATTTTGGTAGTCGCTTTCCAATCAGCCACTTCTCTGTTAATTTGATCAATTAACATTTGAGTTGCAATTTTCCCAATTTCATCTACCGGTTGGGCAACTGTGGTCAACTTGGGTTCCATTAAAGAAGATGCATAGTCATCACTATATCCTGCTATTGCAATATCTTCGGGAATTCTTAATCCAATTTTCTTAATAGTTTGGACAACCTCTATAGCAGTGGGATCATTAACGGCAAAAATAGCATCTGGTGGATTTTCTAAACCTAACAAATGTTTCACATAAATCTTTACTTTTCTTAGGCTTAGGTCATAGGGAATTATTAATTCCTCATCAATTTCAATATGATGTTTTTTAAGTGCATCTAAGTACCCATTCAATCTCCCTTTACTAATTGATAACGAATCGGGCCCAGCCAAATGAGCGATTCTTTTTTTTCCGGTTTGTAAAAGATGCTCTACTAATTTAAAAGCGCCTTCATAATCGTCAACAATTACTTTCGGAACAATCATTTCCTCACAAATTCTATTAAAAAAAACTATAGGGATACCCTTTCTTTGAAATATTTTAAGATGATCGTAATTTCTGGTTTCTTTGGTAATTGAGACTAATACTCCATCAACTTGATTTGCCAACATTACTTTTGCATTTTTTACTTCCGTCTCATAAGATTCGTTGGATTGGCTTATGATAATATTATAGCCAGCTTTTGATGCTTCAATTTGTGCCGAAACAATTACTTTGGGGAAATAAGAGCTGATAAATTCGGGTACAATAACCCCAATAGTATAACTTTTATTGGTAATTAAACTTATAGCAAGCATATTTCTTTGGTAGTCCATTTTTTCTGCCAGCTCCAGCACCTTCTTTTTTGTTTCAGGATTAATGTTAGGATGATTGGTTAGTGCCCTAGACACCGTTGATTTAGAAATGTTCAACTCTTTAGCAATATCTAAAATAGTGGTTTGATGTCTCTTCATGATTGTTAATTGGTACAACCAATATAGTAATTATTGGGATGATTCCCATTTTTTGGGAATTTTTAAGTGCTAAAATAAATTTTAGCTCCACTGTTTAAAATTTGCTTAATGTCAAGATTATTTTGAACAATAATGGTGCTTCGTTCATTTTCTAAACTACTTTTCTTAAACCATTTTTTTTGAAGGAGGTATTTAATAATTAAGAATTGGGAACACTCCCAGTAAATGGGACCGCTCCCGTTTAAATTTATAATATTTATAGCTTAAAGTTTAAATGTAGCTCTCTTATCTTCGATATTAATATTTGTGGTTTAATTATTCCCTTTAAAAGAAATAAAAGCTACCTATTTGAAAAGCAATTATCTACCTAAAAATGAAAAATAGTTTTTTAAAAAGTGCATTTATTGTAGTTTTTACATTAATTATAGGCTTTACCTTGCTCAATTTGGGGCTTTTTTATAGCCCTACTTTTTCGGCATTGTACGGTTATGTTATTGGTGTTTCTTTTTTAATTTTTAGCGTAGGACTGTATATCATTTACAAAAAAGTACTTATTAATTTGTTTACTAATGTTTCTTTAATATGCAGTTTCGTTTGGCTTGTTTATGTAATAGCTAATAAACTAATATTGAAAAATATGAGTAATTTATCTATTTATTATTTTTCTACCTGTCTATTTTTGTTTTTCTCTTTAATTGTTGCATTTCAAGCTAAACAAAATCTTGTAAAGCCAATTTTTGAAATAATTCTAAGCTTCGCCATTTTAGAATCACTTATCTGTTTGCTACAATATTTTAAAATACTTAATAGTAAAAGCAACTTTTTCTTAGTTACAGGTACATGGGTAAACCCTAATGTTACAGCCATGTTTTTAGCATTGGTATTTCCTATTGGAGTTTATTCTATACACAAATCAAAGTATAAAAAACTCTTAGTTGGAATACTCATTTTACTGTTTTTAGCTATCGTTATACTTCAATGTCGTACAGCATTAATAGGTATAAGTATTAGCACTTTTATCCAGCTCAACTATAATTATAAAATAATTGAATGGCTGGTAAATAAAAAAAATAGGATTGCTGCAACATTGATGATGATAGTAACATTTAGTCTTATTTTAAATGTAAGCAAATCATTGTACCACTCAAAGCAATCATCTGCTGATGGTAGAAAAACAATATGGAAAGTAGCCATATTAATGATTTTAGAAAAGCCATTAACGGGATACGGTTATGGAAGTTTTGAAAGAAACTATAACCTAGCTCAGGCACATTACATTGAGAAAGGTAAGGCCTCCGGAAAAGAATTACAACAGGCAGGTCCTGTACACATGGCTTATAATGAGTTACTGCAAAACACTGTAGAGGGAGGCTTAATAGGGTTATTATTGTTATTAGTCACCTTTGTAAGTATTTTATATATAGCCTATAACAAAACTATTTTAAATTTTGCAATCAATAAAAAAAGAGATAAAGAGTTTATCGCATGCCGTTCTGCATTAATTGCTTTTGCAGTAATGTCCATGGTAAATTTTACCATGCAAGCCATACCAGTTATGTGCCTCTTTATTTTTTATTGTGCTATCATAATCAGTTTATTTAGTCATAAAAATTTTACCGTCAGAAACAATTATCCTAAAGTATCTACCTATACAACTGGCTTTATTTTTATGTTATTAGGACTATTTTCTATAATCAATATCTTATCCATTGCTAAGGCTGATTTCAATAATAAAAAAGCGTACGAGCAACTGAAGCAAGGACATAAAAATGAAGCACTGAATACTATAAAATCTATTGGAGAAGATTTAAAACATGATAGTAATTATTGGCGAAATTATGCTAACGTACAGGCTTCCTTGGGCAATTATATTGCTGCTTTAACACTTTTAGAGAAAGCTAAACTACTTACTTCATCCCCAGATGTATACCTGCAAGCGGGACATTGTTATGTCAGATTAAAACAATACACCAAAGCGGTTAAAGAATACCAACAGTCCATAAACTTACATCCAACCCGCTTTGCTTACCGTAATGCTTTACTACAAGCTTATCAATTTCTTGGAGACAGAGATAAAGTGGTAGCCACCGCTAAAGATATTATTGCTTTAAAGCCTAAAATTCCATCTGTACAAGTAAATAATTACAAATACGCTGCTAGAAATTTGATGATGCAGACTAACATATCTCAAAACACTTCAACCAACCAACATTTAAAATGACAACTACCAGCAAAACTCACTTTTATGGGCGCTTCATAGTTATTGCAGCTTTATCATTATTGTTTTTCCAAAATGTTAAAGCACAACCACAGAATGTTTTATCGGTACTTAAAAAAGCCGGTAAAAACAGACCTTAATTAGAAAAGGCTATTCAATACTTTAAAAAGACTGGAGATCCTTTAAAGCTTAAGGCCATCTATTTTTTAATAGCTAATATGGATATCCACCAATCACAAGATTACTATTGGGCGGATGCTACAGGAAAAAAAGTAATTTATAACGAGTTGCTTTATCCAAACTTTCAACAAGCCGTTAATGCTTTTGAAATGATAAAAAAGAAATATTCAGGAATTCATCCTATACCTTTTTCTGCAAAGGATGAACAGCATATCAAAGGAGATTTCTTAATTAAAAATACAGAAGCTGCGTTTAAAACTTGGAGAGGTAATATTTATAAAAATATTCCTTTTACAGATTTTTGCGAATACATTTTGCCCTATAGGGTAAGTGTTGAACCTTTACAGGATTGGCGTTTAGCTTATCAAAAACAATATCAATGGTTGCCACAGGTTTTTAAGGCCAACAGTCTTATAGCTGCTATAAACTATCTGCAGGCAGATTATAATACTTGGTTCAGGAGTAATTTTGATCAGGGAAAGCGTAAAGAACCTTTGCCAAGGTTAGGAGCCTTACAGTTATTATTCAGAAAAGAAGGGCCGTGTGAGGATATTGCAGATTTACAGGTTTTTGCCCTACGGTCACAAGGAATTCCTGCTGCTTTAAATATTATTCCTTATTGGGCAACTTCCACTTACAGCCATTTTACCAACACGGTTTTTGATAAAAACAGCAAACCTGTTCAATTTGATGTTGGCCGTGTGCCTGCAACGGCTACTTTAATTAGAGAACCTTCAAAAGTATTACGGATGACCTATTCTAAACAGCCCACTACCTTGGCTAGTTTTACCAACCTGCAAAATATTCCCGATGGATTTATGCGCAACACAAACTACATAGATGTAACTGCGGATTATTGGGCTACAAAGGATTTGAATGTTACCCTTCCTGAAAATCCGGAGAATCTTAAAACAGCTTACATCAGTGTGTTTAATGGAATGAGCTGGAAGCCAACCTGGTGGGGAGCTGTAAATCAATCAAAAGCGCTGTTTAAAAATATGCCAATAGGCGTTTTGTATTTACCCGGCTTTTATAGTAAGGGTAAAATTAAGCCTGTAGCTTATCCGGTATTTCATAGTAATCAGCCAATTATTTTGAAACCAGATATTAAGATTAAAAGAACCATTATCATAAATGAACAGGAAGGTTACCTGATTTTTAGACCAGGTAAAACCTATCGCTTATACTATTGGGATACTGCATGGAAAGCACTGGGTTTACAAAAAGTGATGCCTTTAGCAAAGTCCATCATATTTAATAACGTACCACAAAATGCTTTGCTACTGCTTGTTCCCGAATATTCTGAAGGTAAAGAAAGACCTTTTATCATCACAGATAATGGTAAGAGACAATGGTTTTAGTATTAAAAATTAATCTATAAAAAAATGAATAAAACAAGTTTGAAAATGATGCTTTGTATGCTAAGCATACCCATAGCGCTACAAGCACAACTATCACCAAAAGTTAAGCAGCAATACCCTGCGCTGGTGGTTGCTAAAGTATTTGATGTCGCCAGTAAAATTAAACTGCCCGAAGATAGACAGCTGGCACTGGCCAATTATTATAAAAAGCAGGATAGCTTGGGTGTTGTGGCTTTAGCAAAAGGCGAGCCTATGGAGACCGTGAGTGATTATTATAACTTCTACCCTAAAGCAGTGCTCAGTGCAGAAGACTGGAATGATTATGTATTGATTACTTTAGGCTCTAACCTAAAACTACGTCATGCCATAAAATATCGTGATGATTTAAAATTGAGTAAAACGGAATTAGAAAACCTTTTACTCGCATTAGAAAATGCGAAGCAAAAAATGCATGAAGCAAATTTTAATATTACAAAATTTGACGCAGAGCAGTTGCCAAAAATACTAGGTACCCAAAAGCACAGGCAATTGCTGAGCCTTTTTTACCATGAAAAAGCAGTAAACAATGCTCGTGAAGATTATCACAGAACCTTAAAATACAATTTAATTACAGTAGCAGACAGTTTAAAAAAAGTAAATGAGTTTTATAATTACGAATTAGCTAAGCTTATAGAAATTGACCTTGTTGCACAAAGCGGAGATTATAAAAAAATAGACTCTGTTAAGAAAACGCAGGAAATTAACAAGCCCCAGATATTATGGAAAGCGAATGCGCTAGCGGCAAAACTACCACACGCCAAACTCACCGAACTGGTTAATTACAGGAAAGAAGTGGGTTTAAGTGCAAATCAGGTAGATACTTTAGTGACAAGAATTATACAGCTGGAGAAAACAAAATTCTACGAACAGCTAAATAATCCATATGGCTATTTTACTGCTACCACCTTTGAAACAGAAAATATTTTAAGAATACTAACCAAGCCGCAATTAGAAACCTATCTCTCTTTAAAAAATAAAAATAAGGCCATTTATAATACCCAAAAAAACTGGCAAAAGCTTAAAGCGTTAAATCTGGTGAAAGATGCAGATAGTGTAACTATTAACCGTGAGCATGAAGCTTATGAATTAAAGTACTTGGTTGCTAACCAAATATTGCTGATGGAAAAGTCACAAAGAAACGCTTTTAACAGGTTGACCATACAAAATACCAAACCCCCGCTTTTAAAACAATTAGATGCGCTTGCTACAGAAAAGGCAGCAACCGCAAACACTAAAAAACAACTTGCTTGGTAAATTATAATAAAAATTAATATAACAACAATACAAATAATCGCATACATCTACCTATGGATATTATTCACCTTAAAAACCAAATTTTATTAAAATGAAAAAAGTAGTACTCACCATGCTGTTATTGAGCAGCTTAATGGTTAGGGCACAAACTGTGCCCAGCCTAAAAAATCAGGAACTTATAGCATTGGCCAAAGCCAAAAGCATGACCGATGCGAAGAGCAAAACTTATAACCCCACGGCAGGTTTTAAACTATTTATGGAACAGGCAGAGCAAGGAAATGCTTACGCTATGAATGCGGTAGCTTTATTGTACAGTACCGGAAACGGTACTTCAGTAAATGATGCTGAAGCCATTAAATGGTTTGAAAAAGCTGCGACAAATGGCTATACCAAAGCATGGTATAATTTAGGGATGATCTATAAAGACGGGGCAGGAACTCCACAGGATTTTGCCAAAGCCTACCATTACTTTAAATCTGGGGCTGATTTAAAAAGTATAGCCTGTACTTATGCCATAGGCTATTTACATTATAAAGGTTTTGGCTGCACCCAAAATTATGAAGAAGCGGTAAAGTATTTTCGTTTATCTGCAAGCAAAGGAAGTTTGGGCTCTATGTATATGCTGGGCTTGTGCCATCGTAACGGCTATGGTATAGAAATCAATACAGATAGTGCCAGATATTGGCTTACCAGAGCTGCGGATAAAGGTTACCCACAGGCTATTACAGAATTAACAGCCGCTAAGCCAGAAAATTTTGAGCCCCAGGCAAATAAAACCATATCTAAAAAAGCTAAAGAGGTACAAAGTATCAATAAGGATGAATTACCAAAAGCTTACCAGAAAGTAAAAGCGCAAAAACCGGGAAAAGACATAGCGGGGGAGTATAGCGGTTACCTGATCCGTTATGACTGGAGCGGGCAAAACGTCATTAGCAAAACAAAACTAACAGTAAAACTGGAATTAAATGATGCCCTGCTTAGCGGGCAATGGGAAGAGGAAAATGGATCTGCTGTACCACTAAATGCAGTATTAACAGATAGTGCTTTAGTATTTAACATCTCTGTCATCAGTCGTTTAGACCATTACCATGCTACTATAGGACGCGACCTGGAATTTAAAGATGCCAAACTGCAGTTGGTTAAAGTAAAAGATTCAGTTTATTTGGCAGGTAATTTACAGCTATATGCAACAAAATACCGCGAACCGGAGAAGCCCATGTACATCAGTTTGGTACGTAAAGAGGCCAAGAAACCAGCTAAAAAAGCAAGCCTTAATCAAGAAGAGAAATTGAGTATAAACGATGTTAAAGAAGAAAAACTAACAGAGTTTGCTGCCTACCCTAACCCTTTCAATGATAGTTTTACGGTAAGCTTTAATTTAACAGAGCAGGCAAATGTAACAGCTACATTAACAGATATGAATGGCAGGCAGGTGCATCAACAGCAGTGGAAACAGCTAAATGCAGGGCAACAAAAGCAAACTATAACAGTAAGCTTAAAGCCTGGTACTTATGTTTTAACATTGGCAAACGGTAAAGAGGTTAAATCATTAATTTTAATTAAGCAGTAATGAAAAAACATATAAAAAAGATATTGCTGCTGGGTATGTTTATACTTGGTTTAACTATAATGGGTAATAGTGTTTATGCCGATGATTGGGGAGATGAAGAAGATGAGTGTTACGGTGACCAAGGGTGTGATGAAGGATGGAATAATTGTTATGGTAATTTTAATTATCAGGCTGGGTTGGCTTTAGGACAATTTAATATTCTAGATGAAAGTTGCTTTGATTTAGTCGGTCCGACGATGGAAAATGCAGCTAAGGCATATTTAGATTCGCAAAGTTTACCGAGTTCTCCTCCTCGAGATGATTTTTGGGAATTTATAGCTTCCTTGATAGATCAAAATGCAACAAATGCAGCTGATTATTATCAATGTATTAATACAGCAAACGAAGTTTATGGCGATATGCTAGATCAGGCAGCAGATGATTGGCAGGATTGTTTAAATAGTTACAATTAAAAATAAGATTATGAAAAATATAGCAATAATATTCCTTTTTATTATAGCATCAGGATGCAATAAACAGGATACAAAAAATAGCATTTTAGAGAAATTGAAAAGTGACAAAAATTTCATTCAATACATGAAATATAACACTCAATACAAAGTAAATCTTATTTCCGATAAACATCATCTGAAAAGTAAAGATGGGAAAGTTTTAAAAGATCGACTTGCAACAGCAAATAGCAGTAAAGATATTTTAGAAGCGCATGAAGCTGCAGGCGTTGCACATGCTAAAGAATATATTATGCTAACATATGTTTCAGCTATGTATTATTCCAAATTAAAAAAGGAATATCCACAATTATTTGAATTGCCTGTAAAAGAAAGAGAGAAGCTATTTGATGAGGCTTATCCGGAAAGACAGGAATTAGTTGATAAAGAATTAAAGGCATTTTTAAAACTTCATCAATAAAGAATGTCTCAGTTGGGAGCAAGTATGCAGCCTAAACCTTGTGGGGTTGTGTACTTGTTCTATTTTATAACTGTCGGGAATGCTTAGTGAAAGCTCCTCTCCGGATCGTTAATTAAAAAAGAGTTTTAACTCGCTCGAATTTAAAAATGCCAAACTACAATTGGTTAAAGTAAAGGATTCTGTTTACCTGGCGGGCAATTTACAACTGTATGCAACCAAATACCGCGAGCCGGAGAAGCCTATGTACATCAGTTTGGTACGTAAAGAGGACAAGAAACCAGCTAAAAAAGCAAGCCTTTATCAGGAAGAGAAATTGAGTATAAACGATGTTAAAGAAGAAAAACTAACAGAGTTTGCTGCCTATCCCAACCCTTTCAATGATAGTTTTACGGTAAGCTTTAATTTAACAGAGCAGGTAAATGTAACAGCTACCTTAACAGATATGAATGGCAGGCAGGTACACCAACAATATTGGAAACAGCTAAATGCAGGACAGCAAAAGCAAACTATAACAGTGGATTTACAACCTGGTACTTATGTATTAACACTGGCAAATGGCAAGCAGGTTAAGTCACTTATATTAATAAAACAATAATTATGAAAAATATTAAGCTTAAGATAAAAATACTATTATAATTTTTATTAATTACAATAATTGCTACTGGCTGTAGAAGCGGAGAAAAGAAATCTGAAAAAAACAGCAAATTATTTTTTGAAACTATTATGCATAACGATGAAAACATCATTAATATGTTCAGAGCCTTAAATAATATTATTGAAATGGAGCGATCAGAAATTAACAGCAAATTGTATATTGGCGCAGATTTTCCCCTAAAAAAATACTCTGAGTCTGAAGCAATTCAGCTTATAAAACAAGCTAAAGATGCGAATCCTTAATTAAAGTATTTCAAACTTTAGAGGTCGAAAATTCACAAAAGAAAATTGAATATCTCCAAAAATCAAGTTGATAACCTAAGAGAATTCTGTACAAACTATCCGGAATTTCTTAAATTTTCAAAAGATGAAAAGGTTGAATTATTTAAAGTAGCACAACGTAGTATTATAAATGAGGGAAAACTTTTTGATAAAACTAATTATTATGGAGAGGAAGACGAGCAATTAGGTGATTGTTTGTTTGATTTTAATATAAGTATGAATACTTGTGAAAGAAATTATAACACCACAACCATAGTTATTTGGTCTAATGTAGCTATTGTCGGTTTTGCAGGCATGATCAGTACTGGTGGTGCGGGAGTTGCAATTCTTGGTGTTGCTCTTGTTGCCCAAGCCGCAAATCTTTATTCTTATGAGGGCTGTATAGATGATGCTGGAGATCAATTTGCTCATGACTGTCCCGATTCATTTACAATCCATTAAAGATGAAAAACATAACTTTCAAAATAATACCAATAATTGGAATAATTGTTTGTATCCATTACATGTTAAGTCATGAACATATCGATAAAATGTATCAGTTTATAACATTTGGCTTATATTTTTTGCTAATCTCAATACAATTATTAAAAATGTATATTAAAAAGAAAAACTAAATAAGTTCCCAGAATTGGTTCGAGTGTCCCTATTTAAGGGGCGCTCAAACAACAATGGCACAAAAAACCTGCTATTCGGGATGTTAGCTTTTGAGCATCCCGAATTTAAATTTAGTTAAGGTTTTCTATAACTAAAGATAAAGGCGGATTTTCAATTCGCAATATTCAGAGTTCGCGTTGCCTTTTCAAGAACAACCCGAACAGCTTAAGTGGCAGGCAGGTACACCAGCAACAGTGGAAACAGCTAAATGCAGGGCAACAAAAGCAAACTATAACAGTAAGCTTAAAGCCTGGTACTTATGTTTTAACATTGGCAAATGGTAAAGAGGTTAAATCATTAATTTTAATTAAGCAGTAATGAAAAAACATATAAAAAAGATAATGCTGCTGGGCATGTTTATACTTTGTTTAAATTTGCCTAGTAGCGTTTATGCAGAAGACTACGGATCAGAATATCATGAATATGAATACGATGAGACAGAACTTTATAATGAATTAGCTGCAATGAACCCCGGCGATATGACAACCAAGGTCCATGCCTTACAAACGGTTGTTATCACAGCTTATTCATTTAATTTTACAGTTGATGTTTACAGTCTTTTGGGTCAGTTGATTAATGATTTTACCTTTGACACTTCACAGGATGTGTTCAACTGGTATGCTATTAATTTCGGTTCTGGTGATAATGGCGATGATTCTGGAGATAATCCCGAACCACCCGACGATCCTTGTGCTGAAGCAAAGAAATTGACAGCCGCCTTAAATGAAGCCCTAGCAAAGCAGGAGGTGCAGGATCAGCTCAACGCCTTGAAAGGATTTAAAAACTCCAGCAATGAGCATGGCTTTATAATCACCAAAGACGCAACCGGTTACCACGTTTCAGATATAATACCAGGTACCGCGAACAATGTTAACCTGCCGGGCGACCCTAACGTTGTTTTCATTGCGCATGAACATACGCTGAATGCCTCGGCGGCACCATCTTCTACCGATATTTATGGCCTTGGTGGCCATAACGCTAGTTTTGAAGGAAATATCATCATTTATGGCGATGATATGTATTTGCTGAGCGTTACCGATCAAGCGAAATACGATAGCTTTGTTCTGAAAAGCAACCAGAAAGGGTATTATGATAAGGATGCATCAAATGGGTGGAAAAAGGAAACTAAAATTGATGACGAGTTCGGAGAGTTTGTCGGAGAGTTTAGTAAATTGAATCCCGGTTCAGACGCTACTTATCCAACTCAGCAATATCTGATGGACAGGTTTAACATGGGGCTTACCCTTCAAAAATGGAGTGGAACCGATAATGCGTTCTATCCAGAGGAGCTTAATGTGGAAGAAAACGATGATACGGGCAGCAGCACCACGCTTGGCGGAGGCGGTAATGTTATTAAATCCAAGTACAAAAAAATAGAAGTAAATAAAAAAGATTGTCCAGACTAAATAAATTTAAGATGAAAAAATTAATCATATTATTGTTTGTCACTGTGTCTTACACAAATGTAAAGGCTCAAGATTTACACAGCTACGCCGATACGGCCAATTACCTCATACACCAAATTGAGAACAAAAAAAATCTTTACGTTGGTCAACCGTTATCGGTCTTATTGGATAGCCTCAAAATAGATCCCGTTCGATCAATTGCAGGGGCGGGGATGAGAAAAGAAGATTTTGGAAAGGATCTACGGCTATATTTTAATTGGGAGCGTGATTTTGAAAGGAAGCATTTTATTATTATAGAGTTTAATTCGGTTCCTGAATATACTACATTATTTCCGGTGTTTTATCCAGCTATCGGTCAAGGGGGGACTTTGCAAAGCATACTTTTAGTATATCGGCCGCTAATTGTTAAAGATGTTTTTGTCAAGGATTATACCAATGACGAACCGGTAAACCCGGATGTACATTATTAGGGTGATGCCCTGCAGGCTTATAAGCCTGCAGGGTTTGTAAAACGTACCTATTTTAGTATGAAAAAGTTAATATTACTCGTATTGATCTTAATATCTTTTATAAATGTAAAGGCTCAAGATTTACATAGCTACGCCGATACGGCGAATTACCTGATCCACCAAATTGAGAACAAAAAAAATCTTTATGTTGGTCAACCGTTATCGGTATTATTGGATAGCCTCAAAATAAATCCCGTTAAAGTAATTCCTGAGGGGGGGATTAGAGAGGAAGATTTGGGAAAAGATCTTCGACTTGAGTTTAATCTCGAACGCAATTTTAATAAGGCACATTTTATTGTTGTAGAATTCAATTCCGTCCCTCCATATACTACATTGTTTCCGGTGTTTTATCCGGGTATCGGCCAGCAAAGAAGTTTGCAAAGTGTGTTTTCTGTTTATCGGCCGCTAATAATCAAAGATGTTTTGGTAAAGGATTACAACGACGATGAGCCGATAAACCCGGATGTACATTATTAGGCTTCTATCCTATCCTGCAGGCTTGCAAGCCTGCGGGTTTTTAAACTATGCCTTATCTAACTATTCGGGATGTTAGCAATTGCGCATCCCGAATTTGTGGGGAACATAAATGTAGCGGTAAAGTCTGGTACTTATGTATTAACACTGGTAAATGGTAAACAGATTAAGTCACTAATTTTAATCAAACAATAATGGAGAAACACATAAAAAAAATATTGCTACTGGGTATGTTTATACTAGGTTTAAGCCTGTCTGGCAACAGCGTTTATGCGGAGGACTATGGAGGTGAATATAGCCAGGACCATTACGAGACAGAATTTACGAACCAACTGGATGCATTGCCAAACGGGGGGATAACTTCCATAGTGATTCAGCTAAATGAAGTTGTGGTTACCTCGTCTATCGATCATTTTAATGTAGATATATACGATGCACTTAATCAGTTGACAGGAAGTCTTACCTTTGACACTTCACAGGATGTGTTCAACTGGTATGCTATTAATTTCGGTTCTGGTGATAATGGAGGTGATGAGCAACCAGAAGAACAGGACGATCCATGCTCCCGTATAAAGTCAAAAAACACAGAGACTATTTACCATAATAAGACCGAAGATTTAAAAGATAAAACAAGCCTAACTTATGAAACTGGTTTTGCAGGGACAAAATCCGGTGATTACACCGACTTGACAACAGGTGGATCTACGGCCGACGAAAAATATTTAGATATAATTATTGATGATGACACAGAAGGATTTAACCATACCCATGTAGATGATTATTCAATAGAACAAGATGACGGTACTACCGTGTCGGTTAAGCCCATAAGAATGTTTTCACCTAATGACGTTAATACTTTAATGCAAATTGTAGATCGAAACAAAAACTCGGGCGATTTTTCCCCATATTATATGTCTATGACAAGTAGTGATGGCAATTATACCATTAAATTTACAGGAAGCAGTGCTGATATAAAAACAGGTTTTAATACTCCGGCATGGAATAAGGAGTATATAAAGTTTATGGATAACGACCTTCAATCTAATGAGAAATTGTTCCTTCGTTTTTTACAAGAAAAGATGGATATTACTGGAGTAGAGTTATATAAAATAAATGATAATGGATCTGTAGAGAAAAAAACTTTAACAACAAACGCGAATGGTAAGCCAGTAGTTGAAACTACTCCTTGTCCTCAATAAATTTAAAACTCTAATAAAAATAAAATGAAAACATTACTAATCATACCGATGATGCTTCTAATCAGCATCAGCTCTTATGCACAAAGAACCATTTCCTTTGCGGAAGCTGCTGCCTATAAAAATAATCCTGAAGGCATACCTGAAGATGTTAGCTACGTTAAAGATGTAGATAATAAGTTGCCAAAATTTGTTGGTACTTGGAAAGGTGTCGCAGCGGGAAAATCCATAGAACTTCATTTGAAACAAATATTGCATCTACCAGAGGATGAGTATGGTTTCAAGTTGGACCAACTTGTAGGAAGAACATTAATAAAAGATGCGAGTACCGGAGACACGCTTTATAATACACTAAATATTATAGATGATAATAATACTGGATTTCAAGGCTCCTATTATTTTTATAATGAAAATTATAGTATGTATTTCTTTAACCTAAATGATGATTTTTGTATGGATTGGGGCGATGTATCCATAACTGTATCTCCAACCGATCCAACGAAGCTGAAATTGTATTTTGTTAGAAGAACCGGGGTTATGATGGAAGTTAGTAAATGCCCTAATATTAGCACCTATGTTCCTATTCTCCCTAAAAGTGTTGAGTTAACGAAGCAGTAAATAAAAGAATTGATTAATATGAGACTTTTAAGGATTTCGCTGATACTTATAATAGTAGCTGGATGTAAAACAAAGCATTTTACACCAATTAGCGGATATAAGCAATTGCCAGAGCTTGATAAATTTGAAGGAGAATGGCTATACAGTGATAGTAACTATACTTTTAAATTGTTCCTTAGAAAAGAAAAAAGGCATTTGAATGATAAATACATGGATTTTATTGTTGGTTCCTACTGTTATACATCAAAAAATGAACCTAATTCTTGCTTTGACAATGATAGAGATACAACGATTTTAAGCGGTAGTACTATTTATGATGATTCAAAAAGAATTTTATCTTTTTTGGTTATAGACAAAATAAAGAAAAAGAGAGGAAGTGGCTTTTTGAAACTGCTTCCTAAAAGCACCAATATGGCGGAGTGGTCTCTTAATAACACAGAAGGGATTAGGGTTGGCAAGTATGATGAAACGTTTTCAATTCCTACAAAATTAACCCTTAAGAAAGTAAGATAGAAATTATGGTCTGCTCTTCGGAATGTTTTAGAAGACATTCTTCAAGCCCGCTATTCGGGATGTTAGCAATTGCGCATCCCGAATTTGTGGGGACAATTTATCGGAATTTCTGGTTTAGCCCAACCCTTTCAGCAACAGCTTCACCATCAGTTTTAATTTGCCCCAGCAGTCAGATGTAACCGCAAGTTTAGCGGATATGAACGGCCGGCAGGTTTATGCCGAGCAATGGAAACAGGTGAGCCCATGGCCACAAAGGCGGAACATAAACGTATCGGTAAAGCCTGGCAGTTATGTGCTCACGCTAGTTAACATGGGGCTTACTCTTCAAAAATGGAGTGGAACCGATTATGCGTTCTATCCAGAAGAGCTTAATGCGGAAGAAAATGATGATACGGGCAGCGGCACCACGCTTGGAGGCGGCGGCAACGTTATTAAATTTAAGTACAAAAAAATAGAAGTAAATAAAAAAGATTGTCCAGACTAAAAAAATTTAAGATGAAAAAATTAATCATATTATTGTTTGTCACTGCGTCTTACACAAATGTAAAGGCTCAAGATTTACATAGCTACGCCGATACGGCGAATTACCTGATCCACCAAATTGAGAACAAAAAAAATCTTTACGTGGGTCAACCACTTTCGGTTTTATTAGATAGCATTAGAGTAAATCCTGTTGATGCACTTGCAGGGGGAGGGGTAAAAGAAGATTTTGGAAAAAAGCTTAGGCTATATTTTAATTGGGAATACGATTTTAACAGAAAGCATTTTATTATTATAAAATTTGATTCCGTCCCGTCATATAATACTTTATATCCCGTCTTTTTCCCAACTATCGGTCAAGTTGGGAGTTTGCAAAGTATACTTTCCGTTTAT
>NZ_JAEHFY010000032.1 GCF_016623585.1 Pedobacter segetis | reverse complement strand
ACCATTAATCAAGAAAGTTTTTATCTGTAAAAAAGATGAAAAATTTAAACCTTATAACATTTTTTTTGTAGAGTCTCTTTTTATAAGTTTAGAATCCAAGCGTATATTTTGGAAACCCTCTTCTTGGTGTTTTCCCTTAATTTCATTGATAAGCAATGTAGCGGCGGTCTTGCCGATCTCATAAGCTGGTTGCGATATGGTAGATAATGAAGGGTTAAGTAACCTGGCTACTTTTAAATTAGAGAAGGTAATCACTTTAATATCGTTGGGTATCTTTAAATTCAACTCTTTACAAATATCATAACAGGCTATTGCCAAATGTTCTACCGAGCAAAAAACGGCATCGGGTTTTTTATCTATGAGGTAAGCTTTTAATTCTTCCAAATCCAGCTCTTTACTGGGCGGGAAGGTTTTAACCAAAGAATCATCAATGTTTAAACCATAACTTTTTAAGGCATCTCTGTAAGCTTTCTCGCGATTATCCATAGTGGTTAAATGCAGGCCCGCCCTCAAGAACATAATTTTTCTGCAACCTTGGCTTAATAAAAGCTTAGTGGCTTCTAATGAATTGCCGTAATCGTTACTGGTTACTTTAGAAACATCAATATCATTTAAAACACGATCAAACATTACCATTTTGATCTTTCTCTCTAAAACTTCTTTTAAATGATCAGAGGTACGAGTTTCAGAACAAACGGAGATCAAAACGCCATCTACCCTACCACCCATCAAATGGTTGGCTATCCTTTGCTCTTTTTGAAAATCCTCATGAGACTCATATATAAGAACATAATAATCGTTCTCTTGGCAAGCTGCCTCCACACCTTTTATTACCAAACTAAAAAAATTATTAGAAATTTCTGGAATAACCAAGGCAATGGTATTGCTTTTATGCTTTCTTAAAAATGCGGCAAACGGATTGGGCTGATAATTTAGGTCTTTGGCTAATTTTTGAACTTTTTTCTTAGTTTCAACATTAATCTCATAGCTATCCGTTAAGGCCCTGGAAACCGTAGATACGGATACCCCTAACTGACTGGCGATTTCCTTTAACGTTACGTTTTTCATGAATACAGTTTTAAAGCCTAAATATTAGTACTCTAAAGGGATAATTGGTTCTTTCTTGCTGGTACTCATGATCATCATGGTATGAAATGTTTTTACAACAGTTATCTTGCTGATTTTCTGCATGATCAATTGCTCATAAGTCTTAATATCCTTAACATAGGCTTTCAACAAAAAATCGCATTGGCCTGTAACATGATGGCATTCTGTGATTTCTTTGATCTCTTTAATTTCTTTTAAAAAAGTTTGAATGGTATCTTGTTGATGAAAATCTAACGAAACCTGGATAAAGGTTTTGATACCCAGACCTAGCTTTTCCTCATCAACCAATGCGTGGTAACTTTTTATATAACCAGAATGCTCTAGTTTTCTTACACGCTCTAAAGTAGGTGCCGGAGAAAGACCGATATGTTGGGATAATTGTAGGTTGGTAATCCTACCGTTTTCTTGCAGTATTTTAAGAATATTGAAATCTATCTTATCTAGTTCCATTTTAATGATTTATTACAAAAATATATTTATTCCCCTAAAACCAAATTATATTTCAAAAATTTAACCATTTATTTTTAATTATTCTTTAAAGAGCTGTATTTAGATTAATCTAAATTTTTTATTAGATTTGAAAAAAAATAATTTTTTAACATGAAACTGTCTTTTACCGAAGAGAACTATCTAAAAACGATTTTCCATCTCAACCATAGTCCAGATGAAAATGTTAGCACTAACGCTATTTCAGAGGTTTTAAACACCAAGGCCGCTTCCGTTACCGATATGCTAAAAAAACTTTCGGACAAGAAATTAGTAAACTATGAAAAATACCAAGGTGTTACGCTTACAAAAGATGGTGAAAAACAGGCGATTACCGTAATAAGGAAACATAGGTTATGGGAGGTTTTTTTAGTTGAAAAACTTAATTTTAAATGGGATGAGGTGCATGAGATTGCCGAAGAACTAGAACATATCTGTTCAGAGAAACTGATCAACCGTTTAGATGAATTTTTAGAATTCCCAAAGAAAGACCCTCATGGCGATCCTATCCCAGATAAAAATGGTGTCTTAAAATCTCAAGAATTGCTACCTGTTTCTAAATTAAAAGTTGGCGATAAAGGCATCATCAGTGGCGTAAGGGAACATTCGGTAGAATTTTTAAAGTACCTAGAAAAAACAGGATTGATCCTTGGCGAATGCCTAAGCATTACAGAGATCATTACTTTTGATAGTTCTGTAATGGTAAGGGTAAAAAACCACCAACAAATGATCAGTAGAGAGGTTGCCAAAAACTTATTAATTGCCTTATGATCTCAGAGTCTAACAATAGCTTAGGAGAAGTTCACGCATCTATCAAAACTGATAAAAGGAAAGGCTGGAGGAGGATTTTTGCTTTCTTAGGGCCCGCGTATTTAGTAAGCGTAGGTTATATGGATCCCGGTAATTGGGCAACAGATATAGCTGGCGGCTCTCAATTTGGATATAAACTGATCTGGGTTTTATTAATGTCTAACTTAATTGCCCTGCTTTTGCAATCATTAAGTGCTAGGTTGGGCATTGCTAGGGGTTTAGATTTGGCCCAAGCATCAAAAAATGCTTATCCCAAATGGGCAAATTTCCCTTTATGGATCTTAGCAGAAATTGCCATTGCCGCCTGCGATCTTGCAGAGATAGTGGGGATGGCCATAGGTTTAAACCTTCTTTTTGGCTTACCATTGATCTGGGGCGTAAGTATCAGCGTTTTTGATACACTACTCCTCTTGCTGTTAATGAAACGAGGGATGAAATCTATCGAAATATTTATTATCTCTTTGGTGTTTATTATTGGTGTTTCCTTTTTTTTAGAAATGCTGATAGTAGAACCTGTTTACGCTGACGTTTTCAAAGGATTTATACCCAGCAAATTAAACGGGAGCGCTTTGTACATCGCTATCGGCATTATTGGGGCAACGGTAATGCCGCACAATTTATACCTTCATTCTTCTTTGGTACAAACCAGAAAATTTGACCAAACCCAGCTCGGTAAAAAAGAAGCCATAAGGTTCAATTTTTTTGATACTTCCATAGCCTTAAACCTTGCTTTTTTTGTGAATGCCGCTATATTGATTTTGGCCGCCGCTGCTTTTCATGTAAATGGCTTTTTTGGTGTTGCAGAGATTGAGGATGCCCATAAATTATTGCACAACCTTTTCGGCAATGCGGCACCCGCTCTATTTGCCGTAGCCTTGATTGCTGCCGGGCAAAGTTCTACCATAACAGGTACATTGGCAGGCCAGATTATTATGGAAGGCCATTTAAACTTAAGAATACAGCCTTGGTTAAGAAGGTTGATTACCAGATTACTGGCAATAATACCCGCTTTATGCACCATTATATTTTTTGGGGAAGGCAGTTTAGGAAGCTTATTGATCTTAAGCCAGGTTGTTTTAAGCTTACAGTTGGGCTTTGCGGTAATCCCCTTGATCCACTTTAATTCTGATAAAACCCTGATGGGCACTTTTGCCATAAAAACTTGGGTAAAAATTTTGGCCTGGGCAAGTTCTGCAATTATCATCTATCTAAACATCACGTTAGTTATCAATGAAATTAAAGGGTGGCTAACAGGCAACGGGAACCATTGGGCTATTTATTTCATCGTGATCCCACTGGTTCTGGCCTGCATGGCACTTCTGGTTTATGTATTTGTACATCCATTGATCTCAAAAGCTAAAGAAGATAAAAAACTGGTCCCTCATGGCTCGGCATCCAGTTTCAAAGCGGTAAACTCCATTTCTTACCACAAAATCGGTATTACCACAGATTTTTCTAAGAACGACGAAAAAATTATCAGAAATGCTTTGATGCAAGGAGGCAAAGATGCCGTTTATACTTTTATCCATGTTGTAGAAACCGCAGCAGCCCGTTATCATGGCAATAATACCTTAGATAACGAGACAAAACTAGATGAAGAAAATTTGGTTAAATATCAATTTGACCTGCAAAACCTAGGCTATCAAATAACCTATAAGATTGGTTACGGAAATCCTGCACTGGCAATCAGTAAAATAGTTAAAGAAGAAAATCTAGACTTTCTGGTGATGGGGGCACATGGCCATAAAGGCTTTAAAGACTTAATATTTGGTGCCACCGTAGATGCGGTAAGGCATAGGATCAATATCCCTGTTTTGATCGTGAATTAGCTCATGCTGTTAAAATATACAAACCGCCCTAATTTTTTATATTTTGTAGCCTGTTTATATTTTTACAATTAATTCTTATCATGAAAAATATCATTACTATAATTATTGCCTTTTTATTTGTTATTGGTTTTGGCGCATTAGCCAATGCGCAAACTAAAGCCGATAGCGTAAAAGTATCATCTTATATTTACTGTGAATTGCAAATCAATACTTTATTTTTCAGTAAGAAAAACAAGGTTTTTGTAGATTTTGGAAACGAGATAAATTACAATGCTGATAGGATATTAAAAGACGAAAAAACCGGTGAGCCAATTATTTTTAATACCATGATAGATGCTTTGAACTATATGGGCCAAAAAGGATGGGAGTTTGTACAAGCTTATGTTACTATTTACAAAGAAGATAGCACAACACATTACCTATTAAAGAAGAGAACAAATTAAATCTTAAAAAAGCGGTTTTTTTATTTGAATAACAAGTTTTATCAATTCATGTTAACGGTGTCTTTTTTAAGCGTATCTATAAGCGTACCGCCGTGAACGGTATCTATACCAACCGAATTAGATTTGTAAGGAGAAACATTTTCTACTTTGCTTTTTGAAAAAAAAATCCCTGAGTTTGGGTCTGCATCACATGCAGTTAATAATAAACCGGTTGTTGCTACAATGGCTAAAGTTTTTAATACATCAATTTTCATAATAATTCTTTTAAGCAAAACGCCATAAAAATAATTTTGTTTTCAAAATAGTTTATATTTTACTGCTAATGGCCCCACCTCAAAATTGCTTTAAAACGATCATTTTTAAATTTTGCCTTATCAGATTGTAAATTACCTTTTAAAGTTGAGCCGGTCTTTCTTGGTAAAACAAAAATTATCTTTTTAAAAATTGCTAAACTTTAGCAAAACAATAAAGTTTGCGCATTGTACTAATGCTATTATTCAAATCTTCATTCTGATAACAAAAATAATATCTTTGCGCTAAATATGTCAGAAAACGTTACTCCATATAAAAACAAAGAGATTGCCAAAAAAGAACAGGTAGCAACCATGTTCAATAACATCTCTAAAACCTACGACTTTTTAAATCATTTTTTATCATTAGGTATCGATATCATTTGGAGAAAAAAAGCCATAGACGAATTGCTTAAAGACAAACCTCAAACTATTTTAGATGTTGCCACCGGCACAGGAGATTTTGCGTTTGAAGCCTTGGAAAAGCTGAAGCCAAACAAAATAATAGGGGTAGATATTTCTCAAGGGATGTTGAACATTGCAAATGAGAAAATAAAAAAACGTGGCAAAAGCGATGTTTTTGAGGTTAAACTAGGAGATTCTGAAAAGCTTTTATTTGATGATAGTACTTTTGATGCCGTTACAGTAGCCTTTGGCGTTAGAAATTTCGAGAATTTAGAAAAAGGTATTGCAGATATGTTGAGGGTTTTAAAACCTAACGGAAAAGCGGTTATTTTAGAGTTTTCTAAACCCAAAGCTTTTCCGATCAAGCAATTGTATAATTTTTATTTCCATTATGTAACACCAACGGTTGGCAAGGTTTTTTCTAAAGATGCAAGTGCTTATTCTTATTTGCCAGAATCTGTTGCTGCTTTTCCGGATGGGAAGAATTTTATCGCCCTAATGGATAAAGTAGGTTATAAAAATACCAAATTTAAGCCTTTGGCGTTTGGGATTTGTTCTATATACACGGGTACTAAATGATTAAAACCAAAACTCTTTTAAGTTTTGTACTATTTATTATTTCTGTAAAAGCCTTTTCGCAAGGTAATTACGGCGGTGGCGTTGATGAAAAAAACATCCATTTCGGCTTTTGTTTCCAATACATAAGTTCAGAATATAAAATCCAAAAGTTTAAAGATTGGCAGGCTCCGTTTTATGAAAACGGCGTTCAGGTAACGCAGGGATTAAAAAGTATCCGCTCTATTCAAAACCCCGGCTTTGGCTTGGGCTTCGTTTTGCCCGATTTTTACATTACCCCAAATCTAAACCTAAGGGTTACGCCCACATTTATCTTTACAGATCGCATTATAGATTACCAATTTAATGATGGCGCTTCTTATGATCGGGCAGATAGCCAATCTCCCGAAGGGTTTACCAGGCGTACGGTTACTTCAACATCTTTAGAGTTTCCTGTTTCTATTAAATTAAAATCAGACCGTAGAAATAACTTTAGGGCCTATTTAATAGGTGGCGCAAAATATAGCGTTGGTATTAGCGGCAAAAAAGCAGATGATGTTGGCGATATAGCCATCAGCAAATTGCTCAAAAACAAAAGGAATTTCCTGTCTTATGAAGCAGGTATCGGTTTCGATCTATATTTCGAGTATTTTAAGCTCTCGCCAGAGATAAAGCTTAGCAACTCGGTCAATAGCGTACTTATTAGAGAAAACCATCCTTATTCTAGCCCCATTGACAAACTTTTTTTGAGAAATTTCATTTTTAGCTTATATTTCGAGTAAAGATGTTTCTATCTGTATCGGTATTAAATATTAAACCCTCTTTCTGTAATTAAGGTAACTCTAAGATTACATAAACTAACACGGTTTTTTTGATGGCCATATCAATCAAAAAGAAAATTGTAATAACTTCACAAAATGTCAACATCAAATAAAATAGTAATGATCACTGGCGCAACTTCTGGAATTGGGGAAGCTTGTGCAGAAATATATGCCGCCAATAATTTCGATTTGATCATCACCGGCAGAAGGGAAGAAAAACTAAAAAGTTTAAGAAGTAAATTAGAAAAACGATTTGGGGTTAACATTACCACGCTTTGTTTTGATGTTAGCGATAGTAAGCAAGTAGCATCTCATCTCAACCAGCTTCCATCAAGATTAAAAAAAGTAGCTGTTTTGATCAATAATGCAGGTTTGAGCCTAGGCTTGGATCCGATACAAGATGGGGAACTTACTGATTGGGATACCATGATAGATACCAATATCAAAGGCTTATTGTATGTTTCTAAAATTGTTTCTAATTGGATGATAGAAGAAAGCAAAGGGCATATCATCAATATCGGTTCTATCGCCGGTAAACAAGTTTACGCTAACGGCAATGTTTACAATGCAACAAAACACGCAGTTGATGCTTTAAACCAAGCCATGCGGATAGATTTATTAAAGTTTGGGATAAAGGTTACAGCCATTAACCCCGGTGCAGTAGAAACAGCGTTTTCTGAAGTTCGTTTTCACGGTGATAAAGAAAAAGCTAAAAAAGTTTACGAAGGTTTTGAGCCTTTGGTGGCAAAAGACATAGCAGAAACCATATTTTTTGTTACCAGCCGCCCAGATCATGTTAACATCAACGATCTAATTATTATGCCAACCGCCCAAGCTTCTCCTTATTACTTAAACAAAAACAGCGAATAGTTTATTAGTCATTGGTTTATAAGTCATTATTAAAATGAGGGCATCAATTAGTAAATTCATTTATTCAAAAATTCTTTAACTCACTCATTAAAAATTAGAACAATGTTAGAAAACACCATCAACCAAGATATTAAAACCGCCATGTTGGCAAAAGACGAAACCACCTTGAGAAGTTTGAGGGCAATAAAATCTGCCTTGCTACTGGCAAAAACAGAAAAGGGGGCAAACCAAGATATTACTGAAGATGCAGAGATTAAAGTGTTGCAACGTTTGGTAAAGCAAAGAAAAGAATCTGCAGATATTTATAAGGGGCAAAACCGCGAGGACCTTTATAAAATTGAAACGGATGAGATTGAGGTAATTGAAAAGTATTTGCCAAAACAGTTATCCCAAGAAGAATTAAAAAGCTATATTAAAGGCTTAATAGAAAAGCTAAACATCACTTCTGTTAAAGAAATGGGTAAAATTATGGGCGTTGCTAACAAAGAGCTTTCTGGCAAGGCAGATGGGAAGGCAATTTCAGAAACCATTAAAACTTTATTGGCATAATAATTATTCTTTTAACAAAGGTTAAATCGTACTTTTGCAGCAAATAGTTTAGTTTTTATACTCAAATTAGAAATAGACTATTAAATTAGCATTTAACAACTGCACCCACATTTTGTGAACATTTTATGGAGTATATATTAAAAGAAGAGAAAGGTTTTACATACATAGAAGAAGGCGAGGGAGAGGTTTTACTTTTACTTCATGGCTTAATGGGTGCTTTAAGCAATTGGGAAAAGGTAATAGAAGAATTTAAAGGGAAATACACGGTTGTGATCCCAATGTTGCCCATTTATGATCTGCCCCTACTAACCACGGGCGTTAAAACGCTATCTAAATACGTCCATAAATTTGTGAAGCATAAAAACTATCAACAAATAACTTTATTGGGCAATTCATTGGGCGGCCATGTTGGGCTCATCTATACGTTGGCGCATCAAGATTATGTTAAAGCCTTGGTTTTAACCGGTAGTTCTGGTTTGTATGAAAATGCATTTGGCGGCTCTTTCCCTAAAAGAGAGAGCTATGATTTTATCAAAGAAAAAGTAGAATACACTTTTTACAACCCAGAAACAGCAACAAAAGAACTAGTAGATGAAGTTTTTGAAACCGTAAACGATAGGCATAAGGTAATCCGGATTTTATCCATGGCAAAATCGGCCATCAGGCATAACATGTCTAAAGATTTGAATAAGATAAAGATACCCGTATCTTTAATCTGGGGAAGAAACGATAAGATTACCCCCCCAGAAGTGGCCATAGAGTTTCATGAACTATTGCCAAACTCTGAACTAAATTGGATCGATAAATGCGGCCATGCACCCATGATGGAGCATCCCGAAACATTTAATGCCTTTTTAAAACAATTTTTGCAGAAAATGAATATTGGATGATTGCCAGTGAATTAATCTCTTACGCCATACCAGAACTTAAAACTTCCGATACCGTTCAGAAGGTTTTTGATCGCATGGCAGAATTTAAGATAAGCCACCTGCCAATAGTTGATCAGCAGCAGTTTCTAGGTTTGCTGTCTGAAGACGATCTGATCGAAGTTGATGATGAAAACACACAAGTTGGTGCCTTAAATCTATCGCTCATCAACCCATATATATTGCAAAGCCAACACATTTACGATGCCATAAGGGTTTTTGCCGAGTTAAAAATATCGGTTTTACCAGTATTGGACAACAAAATGAACTATCTAGGCGTGATAGCCATCAACACCATGGTAGAGTATATGGCAAAGATCACCTCGGTTTCTCATCCTGGCGGCATCATCCTCTTAGAAATAGGGAACAAAGACAATTCTTTGGCACATATCGCTCAGATCGTAGAATCGGAAAACGCCCAGATTTTAAGCTCCTACACAGATTTACTGCCAGATTCTACAAGGATGGTGGTAACTATGAAGGTTAACAAAACAGAAATCAGTCAAATTGTAGCCGCCCTATTAAGGTATGATTATACCATTTTGGCTACCTATAACTCATCTATACAAAATGATAGTAATGCGGATAGGTTTGATGCCTTGATGAATTACCTCAGTTTTTAAACTTAAAAATGAAATTAGGCGTTTACGGCAGGCAGTTCAATAATTCGGTTTTACCCTATGTACAACAAGTGTTTGATTGTTTGGTAGAGTGGGAAGTAGAAGTATTGATCTACAACGATTTTTACGATTTTTTAAAGGACAAGCTCTTTTTACCCAAAACATTCAGCTCGTTTAAAACACATCAAGAATTAGTGGGCAATATTGATGTGATGATAAGCCTTGGCGGCGATGGAACCATGCTAGATACCGTTACCTTGGTTCGGGATTCTGGTATCCCCATGATCGGGATCAATTTTGGCAGATTGGGTTTTTTGGCCAGCATCAATAAAGACGGCATCAAATCTGCCATAGAAGGCCTTATCAATAAAAAATTTACCTTAGATACCAGGCGTTTATTGAAAATAGAAGCAGAAAAAGATTTATTTGGCGATTTAAACTTCGCACTTAACGATTTTACCATCCTAAAAAGAGATACCTCTGCCATGATATTGATCCATTGCTTCTTAAACGGCGAGTTTTTAAACTCTTACTGGGCAGATGGACTGATAGTTGCAACCCCCACAGGTTCAACGGCTTATTCATTAAGTTGCGGTGGGCCAATTATATTCCCAAGATCGGGTAACTTTGTAATTACCCCTATTTCTCCGCACAACCTAAATGTGAGGCCTGTGATCATATCAGATGAAAACGAGCTTACCTTTGAGATAGAGGGTAGAAGCTCCAAGTATTTGGTAAGTTGTGATTCGCGTACAGAAGTGATAGATGCAAATTTCAGGTTGCACCTAAAGCGGGCAGACTTTGATATTAATTTGGTAAGGTTAAACAATGAAACTTACCTCTCTACGTTAAGAAACAAATTGCTTTGGGGTATAGATACCAGAAATTACTAAGCCTTCTTAATGAACCAAACTTTTAAAGTATTTATACTTTTAATGCTATCGGCAACTTTTGCAAACGCTCAAACTTGGGAACTTGGCGTTACAGGAGGTGGCATGGGTTACATTGGCGATCTAAACCAAAATAATTACCTTAAGATAAAAGATCCCGCATTAGGTTTTCAAATAAAAAGAAACTTTGATAGCTATTGGTCCCTAAAGTTTGCTTTCTTACAAGGCAAGGTAAGCCATGACGATTCTAAATCCAAATATCCACAAGAAGTTAATCGTAACCTAAGTTTTTATTCCCCAATATCTGAGGGAAACCTTACGGTAGAATTTAATTTTTTGGATTACGGGTTTGATTTTTTGCAAAAAAAAATTACCCCATTCCTTTTTACGGGTGTTGCCTTAACCCTTTTTAACCCCAAAACAGATTATAAAGGAAACACCTACATCTTAAAATATTATGATACGGAAGGGGTTGATTATAAAACCACAGCTTATTCTATACCTTATGGGGCAGGGGTAAAATATAATTTTGGGAAATACTTCAATATTATAGGAGAAATTGGTTACCGTAATTTAAGTACCGATTATTTGGACGATGTAAGCGGGCTTTACCCCACGGCAGCCCAACTTAAAGATGTAACACCGCAAAAAACCATGTTAAGGCAATCACTTGCAGACCGCTCAATTAGCCAAAATGCGGTTCCAGGCAGCCAACGTGGCGATTTTAGAAAAAAGGACAGCTATGTGTTTGTGGGTATAACCTTATCTTATACCTTTGTGAGCCAAAATTGCTACTTTTAAAATTAAATTTCGGTCAATTCAAATGAGTTTCAGAGAAAAATTAAATCTTGATAAATTACCCAAACACGTTGCCATAATCATGGACGGAAACGGAAGATGGGCAAAAGAAAAAGGCAAGATGAGAGTTTTTGGTCATAAAAATGGTGTTTTAGCAGTAAGAGATGCAGTAGAAGGTGCCGCCGAAGTAGGGATAGAAAACCTAACGCTTTATGCTTTTTCTACAGAAAACTGGAACCGACCTAAATTGGAAGTTACCGCATTAATGGAATTATTGGTAAGTACCATCAATAAAGAAACTAAAACACTAATGGATAATAATGTGCGTTTAAATGCCATTGGAGATTTACGATCATTACCAACCAGGTGTTATAAAGAGCTGCAAGAAGCAATGGCCAAAACCGCTTCAAATACACGCTTAACCTTAACCTTGGCGCTTTCTTACAGTAGCAGGTGGGAAATCTTAAACGCCACAAAATTAATAGCCGCAGATACAGCATCGGGTAAAATAAATGCAGAAGATATTAACGAGAAATTATTTGAAAGTTACCTCTCAACCCATAACTTACCAGATCCAGAATTAATGGTAAGAACAAGCGGAGAACATCGCATAAGCAACTATTTGCTTTGGCAGTTGGCTTACGCCGAGTTATACTTCACACCTAAGCTATGGCCAGACTTTAGAAGAGAAGACCTGTTTGAAGCCATATATAATTATCAACAAAGAGAACGCCGTTTCGGCTTAACCAGCGAACAATTGACCTAAATTTTACTTTTAACAAAAATTAACAAAGAATAGAGGTAATTTAGCCGCCATAATCACATAAATGAAGAATTTTTTATTAATCATATTCCTTTCAGTACTTAGTGTACAAGGATTTGCACAATTCCCAGCATTAAGATCAACCACAGAAACTAAACCAAAGGATCTAGATTATTTGAACCCTAAAGAATATACCATTGGTGGGATAGAAATTAACGGGGTCAAATATTTAGATAAATCGGTTTTGATTACCATTACCAAACTAGCCGTTGGCGATCGTATTTTGGTACCCGGCGAAGCCACTTCTGGGGCGGTTAAAAATCTTTGGGCACAAGGCTTGTTTGATGATGTTTCTTTAGCCATAAACCATACCAGCGGAGATTCTGTGTTTTTTGATATCAACTTGGTAGAACGGCCAAGGGTTTCTAGGATAGTTTTAAAAGGCTTAACAAAAACCGAAACCACTGATATACAAGAAAAACTTAACAACCAAAAAGGCAAAATAGTAAACGAAAACCTAAGAAACACCATTACAAATATCATTACTAAACACTTTTACGAGAAAGGATATTTATATACAACAGTTAAAATTAACCCCGTTAATGATACAGCAGATGTAAATAGTAGAATTGTTAATGTAATTGTAGATAAGAAAAGCAAAGTTAAAGTAAACGCAATTAATATTGAGGGGAATAAAGATTTTTCTGATGCTAAGCTTAAAAAATTCTTAAAGAAAACCCATGAAATGGCTTGGTATAAAGTTTTTGGATCTGGTAAGTTTTTAAGAGATAAATACGAGGAAGATAAGGAAAAGATGATAGCCAAGATGAGGGAAAAAGGTTACCGCGATGCCGAGATCATCTCTGATTCTGTTTACAGGCATAATGATAAATCGGTAAACATCGATATTAAGCTTCATGAAGGCCCAAAATATTATTTTGGTAACATTACCTTTGCGGGCAATGCAAAATACCCATCTAGCTTGTTAAAGCAAATACTTAGGATAGAAAAAGGAGATGTTTTTAGTGAAGAGAAATTAGATAAAACCTTAAGGAGCAGCCCATCTAGTGATGATGTTTCTTCTCTTTACCTTAACGATGGTTATTTAACGTTTAATGCCGATCCAGTTCAAACACGTATCTATGGAGATACCGTTGATCTAGAAATCAGGATTTATGAAGGCCCACAATACACCATCAATAAAATAATACTTAAGGGTAATGATGTAACCAATGATAAGGTGGTTTTAAGAGAGATCAGAACAAAACCCGGTCAAAAATTCTCTAAAGATCTTTTGGTGCGTTCGCAAAGGCAAATATCCCAACTTGGCAACTTTGATGAGCAAAAAATAGACATTAAACCAATCCCCAACCCTGCAGATGGTACGGTTGACATTCAATATACCGTTGTAGAAAAACCTTCTGATCAAATAGAGCTTTCTGGCGGTTTTGGTGGAGGAAGGGTTGTGGGTACCTTAGGCTTAACTTTCAACAATTTTTCTGCCCGTAATCTCTTTAATTTAAAAGAGTACAAACCTTTGCCAAGGGGCGATGGACAAAAATTGAGTATCAGGGGGCAAACAAATGGTAAATACTATCAATCTTATAATTTCTCGTTTTCTGAACCTTGGTTTGGGGGTAAAAAACCTATTTATTTTGGTATAAGCGCATTTACATCATTACAGAGTAACGGTCTGTCAAAAGGTAATCCTTCGTTACAAAAAATTAGGTTAAACGGTTTAACCTTTAGTTTAGGTAAACAGTTAAAATGGCCCGATGATTATTTCCGAGTAGATTACGCAGCTAATTTGCAACAGTTTAAATTGAATAATTATAGTGGTTATTTATTTCAAAATGGAGATTCTTACGATCTAAGTTTGAGCCAAGTATTTAGCCGAAATTCTGTGGATGCGCCAATTTTCCCAACTTCGGGATCAAACATTAAATTTACCGTACAAGCTACATTGCCTTACTCTGCTTTTAATGGCAAAAATTATAACAACCTTTCTACCTCAGAAAAATATAAATTTGCGGAATACCACAAATGGAAATTTGAAACCCAGTTTTTTCAAAAGATTTATGGTAAATTGGTGTTAAAGGCACAAGCTCAATTCGGTTTTATTGGCTATTACAATAAAGATGTTGGCCAAGCTCCATTTGGTAGGTTTAAATTAGGAGGAGATGGTTTACAAGGTTTTGATTTTTTACAAGGGTCAGAAGTGATCGGTTTAAGGGGATATTCAAATAACTCTATAGTGCCAGAAGGTGCTGTTACAACCGCAGGTAGCCCAATATTTAACAAATATGTTTTAGAGCTAAGGCACCCAATTACCCTAAACCAATCTGCAACGGTGTTTGTGCTAGCTTTTGCCGAGGGTGGTAACACTTGGAACAAGTTTAGCGAGTTCAATCCGTTTAATGTTAAAAGGTCTGTTGGTGTTGGCGCAAGGATTTACCTACCCATATTTGGTTTGCTAGGTATTGATTATGGGTATGGTTTCGATGCTATCCCAGGAAACCCGGATGCAAACAAAGGCCAGTTCCACTTTAGTATAGCGCAACAACTAGGCGGTTTTAATTAGTCCAATCCACATTAAATTGTAAAAAAGATGAAAAAATATATAGGTATTTGTATTTTGCTCGTTATTGCAAGTGTATCCGTTAAAGCGCAAAGGTTGGCATTTGTAGATTCAGAGTATGTTTTACAACATATCCCAGAATATTCATCGGCACAAAAACAATTAAACGCAATGTCTGAAAAATGGCAGAGCGAGATAAACGATAAATTTGCAGAAGTAGATAAGATGCAAAAAGATTATGAGGCCGATAAAGTTCTTTTGACCGATGATATGAGGAAGAAGAGAGAGGGAGATATTTTACAAAAGGAAAACGAAGCCAAAAATTTGCAACAAAAAAGGTTTGGTTTTGAAGGCGACCTTTACAAAGAAAAGCTGAGGTTGATCAAACCGATTCAAGAAAGGATCGGTAAAACGATTGAAGAATATGCGAATAAAGAAAATATAGATATGATTTTAGATAAAAGCTCCGTAAATTTGCTTTTTGGCAGGGCCAATTTTAACGTAACAAATGATATCATCATAAAACTTGGCTATAAGCCCGGAACATTTGCTAATTAGCATTAAATATATTAAAATAGTAAAATCAAAATAAATATACACAATTAAGAAAATGAGAAAATTATTTAAAATTGCATTAGTAGCTGGGGGATTGTTATTTGCTGGTAATATAGTTAGTGCACAACAAAAAATTGCTTACATTAATTCTTCAGACTTAATTAAGTCTATGCCAGAAGTAGTAAATGCAGACAAACAATTAGAAACTTTTAAAGCTTCTTTAGATTCTGACGGTAAAACCATGTACACCGAATACCAAAACAAAGTACAGGCCTTTCAAACCGCAGAAAAAACCTTGAGCGATGCAATGAAAGAAGCAAAAGTTAATGAGATCCAAGATCTTCAGAAACGTATTGAAGATTTTCAGAAAAAAGCAAGCGAAGACTTTGAGAAAAAAAGAAGCGAACTGTACGATCCTATTCTGAAGAAAGCAGAAGATGCAGTAAAGGTTGTAGCTAAAGAAAAAGGTTATGCTTATGTTTTTGATACTACACAACCGGGTATTGTTTACTTTGATGGTGGTATCAATATTATGTCTGATGTAAAAGCTAAGTTGGGATTGAAGTAATTAGACCGAAGGCTTAAAGCAAAAAGCGTCCCCATCCTCGGGACGCTTTTTTTTATTTCTCAGCTTTCTGCCACTTTAATAGGCTTTTAAATTAATTTACTATTTTCGTTCAACAGCTTTAAGCTTTAAGCTTTAAGCATTCAGCTAAAAGAGATGCAAAGCCCAATAGGTATTTTTGATTCTGGGATAGGTGGTTTAACCGTTGCCAATGCAATTCGGCAGGTTTTACCTAATGAAAACCTAGTTTATTTTGGTGATACAGCGCACATGCCTTATGGCGATAAAAGTGCAGAAGCCATAAAATATTATAGTTTAAAAATAGGCAAGTTTTTGCAGGCACAAGGTTGTAAAGCAATTGTTATTGCCTGTAATACAGCTTCTTCTTTAGGTTACCACGATTTAAAAGAATTTTTGGGCAATCAGTTGCCAATCTTAAACGTGATCGATCCTGTGGTTTCTTACTGTAAACAACAACCTAACTATAAAAAGATTGGCGTAATTGCTACCAAGGCAACCATCAAATCTGATGTTTACGCCAAAAAGTTAAAAGAAAATATTGCTGGCATACAGGTACGATCTTTAGCAACTCCGTTATTAGCCCCAATGATCGAGGAAGGTTTTTTTGAGAACAACATCAGTAAAACCATTATTAATGCTTATTTATCGTCCCCAAAACTCAAAAAGATAGATTCATTGATTTTGGCATGTACGCATTACCCCTTGATAAGCCATGAGATTGACGAATTTTTTAAAGGAAAGGTAGAAATCCTAAACACGGCGCAAATTGTTGCCGATGATGTTAAAAAACAGCTTGAAATTTTAAACCTTTTAAATAATACCAACGCTGTTCCTAAACATCAATTTTTTGTTTCTGATAAAACCACCGCTTTTGAGAACAGTACCCAGCTTTTCTTTGAAGATAAGATAAGTTTAACCCAAAGGAATATTTGGGAGAGATGATTAATTTTATCAAAGGCAATGGATTTCGTCATGTAGAGGAAACGAGACATCTCATCGAATAGGTTTCCATTCTATGTGGTTAATTGCTTGTGAGATGCTGAAATAAATCCAGCATGACAAAACGTTTTAATTATACATGGCGTCCCGTCGAGGAAACGAGACATCTCATCAAATAGGTTTCCATTCTATGTGGTTAATTGCTTGTGAGATGCTGAAATAAATCCAGCATGACAAAACGTTTTAATTATTCATGGCGCCATGTAGAGGAAACGAGACATCTCATCAAATAGGTTTCCATTCTATGTGGTTAATTGCTTGTGAGATGCTGAAATAAATCCAGCATGACAAAACGTTTTAATTAT
>NZ_JAEHFY010000031.1 GCF_016623585.1 Pedobacter segetis | reverse complement strand
GAAGATGTAAATTTAGTAGGGTCGGTTCTAGCTGACCATCTATTATCGTAGCAATTATTTTTCCAAATGATATTTTTTAACCCCGGACCTTTATGTAGACTAGGAGCTCCGGCTTGTAAGGCGCCCCAGAGGTGTGTGCTAGGTATAGTAATGCTGTTCTGTTCAATAAGATTATTTCCGTAATCACCATCATGAAAATTAACATCAACTTCAATAGTATTTTGATAGACCACATTGTACTGACAATTTGCCTTCTGAATACCTAGATGGCGTATTTTTTTATGGTATTGTTAAAGCACAAAACATAACTACTAGCACCAATTCCAAAATAACCACTTCCACTATCACCTTTATTAAAACCGCCATCAACATAACAATCTCTAATGGTTACATAGCTTGTTCCATACATTACTAAGGGCGAATTGCCGATATTTAAAAAACTACAGTTTTGTATCCAGCTATTTTTTGTGCCTCCATGTAGATAAACTGAACTTACATAAAAAGTAGGTTGGTTGTTTGCATAACTTGATGGGATAGGAGTAATACCACCGCCGTCATATTGTATGGTTAAATTATCTAGACCTGCATTACTGGCATTATTAAAATCTATACCATAAGCAGTAACCATTGCAGCGGTTCTAATAGTAATATTGAAGATGGTTAAGTCTTTAATACCTACCAAACGCACTTTATTTTTCATTTGCACAGTTGCATCAATGGTGTAAGTGCCTGCATTAAGAAAAATTTGACCTCCTCCCATTTGCGATACGGAATTAATAGCTGTTTGCAAACCCGCACTATTGATGGCATTTAACGTAAGTTTGATTGGCGTTGCAGAAATTTCAGGTATTCCACCAGTTACACCAGCTTTTACCCATTCTCGCATTTCCGGGAAATTAGTATCATCAAAAGATGTGCTTTTGAAAGTAATACTAGGATCGCCAACTCTTAAATCAGATATATAATTACTGGTACTATCTATAATTGTAGTTTTTATGGTATCAATTATACTGGGCTCTACAAAGGCTGTTTTATTTTTTTTACAAGCGGCAAATATTAAAACAGAGATTAAAAACCAACTAGATAAGTTGAAATATATTTTCTGTTGTTGCTTATTTGATTTTTTCATTTAGATTTTTTGAAATAATAGCGTCTACTAATAGATTTTACTTAACTTATTTATCGCTATTGTTGGCTTTTGAGTGATTGATTAGGGAGTAATGTTTTCAACAATAAACAGTAGCAAACTGTTTAAAAAAAGCTACTACCGTTTAGTGTATTTTGATAAACCATCATTTTGATTACTTCACTGCGTATAAAGTTCCGTGAATAGGTGTTTTACCTACCATTTCTCTAAAATTATTATAGATGCCTGCTTCTGTAAGGGGTTTTACTACATAAGGGCCATTATAAATTTTGGTAGAAAGAGACCATGGGGTATGATTGCTGTGATTTTGTTCCAATACATTGTTTTTATATATAAAATTAGGGTTGTTTGACAATGTGTGTTGAATAGACCAAGGTCCCATAATTCCATAATAAATATCAGTCATGTCAGAAGGAAGGGTAATGTTATTTTGTTCTATTAAATTATTCCCATTATCGCCTGAATGGAAACTGATTTCTTGTTCGATACTATTTTTATAAACAACGTTATATTCGGAACCTGAACCTTGCAAAGAGAAATGTCTTAAATGGGTTACAAAGCAATCTGTGATGAGGTTATAGCCTCCCATAAAAAAGAAATAGCCTTCACCACCACCGCCTTTGTTCTGTACACCATCAATATATAATTTTCTGAATGTGTTATGATCTGCATTACAAACCAACGGATGAGTACCACTATCTTTAATTTTAACATTATCTAAAAAACAATTGGTTGTGCCATTTTTTAAACCTACCGACCAACTGGTAACATCAGGACGTGGAGATACCCCGCCGTTTCCCGGATTCCAGTTTTGAGGTGGAGTACCCCAACCTCCTAATATCGTTAAATTGTAAATCCCAGATTTTGTAATATTCCACAATGCAAATGCAACACCTGTTTTAAATGCTGCATTAATTTTGCAAACGGCACTGTCTCTACTTTCGCCCACTAAATAAACATTACTTTTTAATTTTACTTGCTCTGTTATATCGTAAGTTCCATTAGGCAGATAAACGTACTTACCAGCCGGACAACTGCTAATTGCAGCATTTATAGCAGTGCTAGTTTTAGCCGTAACAGTTGCACCCTTAACTAAATTAGCCAAAATAGGGATACCTGATGGTGCACCTGCTGTAGCCCATATTTTCATTTTTGCTGCCCAAAACGGATCTTCCTTACTTGCGTCATAAACAAAACCTGGGTCTCCTATTGTAGCCCCAGCTGCGGCATTAGTAGAACGAATTTGATCTGATATTGCTTCAGTACTACTTTCTGAAAGCGAAGATTTTTCACATCCCATTAATAATTGAGTAGAGATGAATATTAAACTAATTTTACCGAAAAGTTTAATAGAGTTTGAATAATTAAAAGTCTTTTTCATTTAATTGGTTTTTATTAGTTAATAGACAAAATTCAAGCTGAGCTTTATTTCTCAGCCATATAATTTAGTTCTAATAACTAGTTTATAATTTGGTTTATTAAAAGGCAATTTACTTTGTTGAAATTTTGTTGTAGTGAAAATTCTTCCTAAAAAAGAGTTTAAAATTCCTTTTTTTAGTAGCTATTAGATTAATGATACCCTCCTAAATCGATGATATGAAACTAAAGAGTTTCTTTTTTGAAGGTTATTAGTTGATTGAAATGAGTGATATTTTCCTTATTAGGATTAAATACTTCCTTTTCTCTAAAAGGATTTCAAAGGGAATGTTGGATTTAATTATAATTGTAATAATAGATTGAATCAGATTCAAATTTTGTATTCATTTTTATACCAATTATTAATCTAAAGAATTTAAACATGAAATTATTTAACTGTCTAATATGGGTTTTACTCTCATTGAGTTCAAATTTAAGCTTTGGGCAAAATACTGGCATACTTCATCACAAAAGAGTTTTAATACTTGGCAATAGCATCACTCAAAATGGCAGATATGTTGATTTTCTGGAGTATTATTTATTGAAAAATTATCCGAATGAAAAATTGGATATCATTAGTATCGGTTTGTCTAGCGAAACGATTTCTGGTGCTTCAGAAGTTGGTCGTCCGTTTCTAAGACCCGGTTTGCATACCCGTTTAGATTCTGCCTTATCCCTTACTAAACCGAATTTGGTAATTGCGATTTACGGTATGAATGATGGTCTTTTTTCAAACCCTGACGAGGTGAAATTTGAAGGTTATAAACAAGGTGTTTTTAAGCTGATTGCTAAAGTAAAGCAAGCTGGTTCGAAATTAATATTGATAACCCCTACGGCTTTCGATCCTGACCCAATTATGAATAGAGTTTCAAAAGATGGCGAGCCTCATTCTTATGAAAAGCCTTATTTTAAATATAATGATGTTTTAGATACCTATAGTAGTTGGTTAATCACTTTAAAAAGTAAAGAGTTACCTATAATTGACTTACATGGTTTCATTAATAATTCGATTCAGGAAATAAAAACGATCAAAAAAGATTCCACTTTAACTCCTGATGGTGTGCACCCAAATGATTTAGGACATTATTTAATGGCGAAAAAAATATTAATGGATTTATATCCAGAAATAAAGTTAGATGAACCAAATAAAGCATGGGCAATTTTAAAATCTGATCCTATTTTTCTATTAGTTGCTAAAAGGAGATTAATCTCCTCAAATGGCTGGCTGGCATATGTTGGTTATACCAAGGAAACCAACGTTAAAACTTTCAATATTAAGCCCGTTATTGAACAACTTGATTCGCTTGATAAAGAAATTGCGGCACAACTAAAGAAAAAATAGCTTGATAAAATAATATTAAAAGCAAAAGCTAGACTTAAAGTCTAGCTTTTGCTTTTAATATAGTCATTAGGAGTAATACCATAAACCTTTTTAAACTCTCTGCTAAAGTATTTTGCATCATTGAAACCTACTTGTATAGCTACCGATAAAATATTTGTTTCGCCTTGCTGGAAAATATCAACCGCATGTTTTAAACGCTGGCCTTTTATAAATTCATTTAGTGATAAATTGGTAAGCGCACTGAATTTCTTATATAAAACAGATTTACTCATGCCAATTTCAGATGTTAGAAAAGCGATATCTAGATTGCTATTATCAATATTGTCTTCTATAATTTGATGTAACTTTTGAAGGAACTTCTCGTCTTGAGATGATTCTGAATGAGTAATTGCGGGTAATTGCTGAAGCTGCTCACTATATCTCTTCTGCAACGCACTCCTTAAAGCTAATAAGTTATGTATGTTTAGCTGCAAAATTTGGTCGCTAAAAGGCTTGGTAATGTAAGCGTCTGCCCCGTGTTGTAAACCATGAATTTGATGTATAGGCGCTGATTTTGCAGTCAACATAATTACAGGAATATGCGATGTACGGATATCTGCTTTTAACTTTTTACAAAGTTCTAAACCATCCATTATAGGCATCATTACATCACTAATAATTAAATCAGGAAGTTGGTTAATGGCTTTCTTCCAACCTTCCAATCCGTTTTCACTTACATGAACATGATATTGATTTTCTAATGACTGCTTTATAAAATCTCGCAGCTCATCATTGTCTTCCACAATTAAAATATGGGAATCGTTCTTTTTATCATTTACAGTATTCAAATCAATTAAATACTCGGTGTTGGGCTCACTGATATTTTCAATAAAATGACTTTCAAGCTCACTAGTAGGAGAAATATCTTGTTCGTTTAAATGCTCTTTCCCAAGCTGCAATAAAACGGTAAAAATGGTCTGTCCGTCTTTATTTTCACTGGCTGGTGTACTAGATACTTTTATTTCACCTTTATGAAGTGTGATTAAACTTTTCGAAAGTGCTAATCCAATTCCTGTACCCATGCTTTGTTCGGCCTGATAAAAATTGTTAAAAATATCATCGATATTATTGATTGCAATTCCTTTTCCATTATCGGTTAATATAATCTCAACTTGATTCTCTTTACGCCTAATCTTTAGATTTATAATTCCATTATCAGGAGTAAATTTAAAAGCATTGGAGAGCAGATTGAAAAACACTTTCTCCATTTGGTCTTTATCAAAATAAACCAAAATCTGAGTATCGCTACTTTCAAAAGAATATTGGATATTTTTTGATTCGGCTAGTGTTTGGAAATGTTCATAAATTTCAGCCAAAAAGCTGACCATATCTTCTTCAAAGAAATATAAGCGGAGATTTTCAGAATCGGCTTTTCTAAAATCTAATAACTCATTCACCAATCTGTATAAACGCTCTGTGTTATTTTTAATACTAATTGCATATTTATTAGCCTGTGTATTCTCTATGGTTAAGCGTTCTAGTTTTTCTATTGGGCCTAGAATTAAAGTTAACGGCGTTCTGATTTCATGCGAAACATTAGTAAAAAAATCTAATTTCATTTGATAGTTTTTTTGCTGATGTTCTGCCTCCAAATGCTCGAAATAAAGATCTTGTTTAAGCTTTGCTCTTGCTCTAAAAAATTTAAAAATGTAAAAGGCAATTAGTGATATGATGGCTATATAAAACAAATAAGCCCACCATGTTTTCCAAAATGGTGGACGTACCACAATCTTAATTTCTTTTAGCTTATTGCTCCACACGCCATCATTATTGGCTGCTTTTACCAAGAATGTATAATTACTTGCGGGCAGATTGGTATATGTTGCTGATGGATTATCTACATAATTCCATTGCTTCTCAAAACCTTTAAGAATATAAGCATATTTGTTTTTGTTGGATTTGATATAATTTAAAGCTGAAAATTCGATGGTGAAAATATTTTGATCGTACTGAAAAGTCAGGGTATTACTAAAGTTGATATCGCTTTTTAGTAGCTGCGTTTCATCACTAATTTTAACCGGAACATTAAAGAGTTTAAGATTTGATAATACTACGGATGGCGCAACTCTATTTTTTTCTATTTTTTCAGGCACAAAGCTGATTAAACCATTATAAGTTCCAAAAAACAAATTGCCCTTACTATCCTTCAGAAAAGAATGAGTATTAAATTGATTATCTGGTAAACCATCCTGGATATTAAAACTTCTAAACGCATTTAAACTACGATTGTATTTTACTAAACCGTTATCTGTACTTATCCATAAGTTTGTATCCTCGTCTTCAGCTATAGCTAAAATATTATCGCTCGGTAAACCATTAGTCGTATTGAAAATTTTATAGGTGTTTTTTTTCAAATCAAGCAATGCTAACCCTGTATGATAAGTCCCAACCCACATATTGCCTTTACTATCCTGCTGAAAACAATTGATGTTATACTTAAATTCCTTTTTTAAGCTGTCTTTGAAACTTTTGTATTCCAATTTTCCACCTTGGTAAAAATGTATTCCGATTGGAGTACCCACCCAAACCATTCCGTTCTTATCTTCAAATAATGCTGTTATTTGCTGCTCCAAATATGTTTTCTTTGCACTAGAGGTTAAAAAACTAAATTTTTGTTGCTCAATATCATAGATATTTAAACCTAAATCGGTTCCAATAAATAGCTTATTCTGTTTAGTTGTAATTAAACAGTTGATATTATCTGATGCGATACTATTTAAATCACTTGTTTTATGTTTAAAAGATGTAAAGCTCTTTGTCTTGGTATCAAAAAAATTTAAGCCTCCTAATGCTGTTCCAATCCACAAATTTTGTTTTTTATCAATCGCAATAGCTTTAACTAAGTTTGAACTTAGGCTGCTATTGTTACCAATCACGTTTTTGTAAGTGCTGAACTGCTGATTTGTAGTATTGAAATAATTTAATCCCCCAGCTTCGGTTCCTATCCATAAATTTCGACTATTATCTTCCACAATGGCACTGATAATATTGCTGCTAATGCTGTTTTTTGTAATATCATTTTGGTAAATGTTAAAGGGAGTGTTTACCGAATAAACTACGTTTACACCACCAAAGTAAGTTCCAATCCATACCGAGCCATTTTTATCTTGAAAAATATCATAAATGGAATTTTGGCTCAAACTATTTGGCTTTGCCGGGTCATGTTGATAATTATTAAAACTAAGTGTTGTTGGATTTAAGATGGACAAACCATCTTGAGTACCAATCCACAGCGAACCGTCTATATGCTTTAATATTTTTCTAACGTTATTATTAACTAAAGAGTTCTTATCACCATCATCCTTGGTAAGGTGCTGGATATTAACCTTCTCTTTATCAAAAGAATAAATACCATTACCTTTAGTACCAACCCAATACTTTAAATTTTTATCTTGTACAATACTAGTAACCTGATTAAAACTTGCTCCGTATTTAAATATATCCTTAAATCGCTTTTTTAATATTAGTTTTTGATTAGAGAAATAGGCCTCAAACAAACCCGCTGAAGTCCCAATCCATATATGATTTTGGTGGTCTTCAAAAATTTCTGATACCTGTAAATTTGATCTAGTAAAAGCAACTGGAATGATTTTTTTACTGTTGACGGCTTTAAATTTAAGTTGCTTTAATGATCCTATCCATAAATTACCTTTGCTATCCTTAAATACTTTTAAAAGATCATTTCCGATGGGGATAATTTGCTCAAAGGAATTGTCTTCAGGATGATATAAATCTAATCCGCTAGATACTACCCAAATATCCCCATTATCTCCTAGAACTATTTTTTTGATAAAATCATTAGAGGAAATGCTGTTCTTATTTTCCGGATCGTTTGTAAAAACCTTAAATGTTCTGCCATCAAAACGGTTTAATCCGTATTTAGAACCTAACCATATATATCCAGTTGAATCTTGATTAATTGATAGGATAGAATTATTTGAAAGCCCGTTTGCTACAGTTAAATGATTAAAAACTAAATCTTTAGATTGAGCAAAACCTTTTGGGTTAAAAATAAATAGACTCAATAAATAAATCCCAAAGAATAGAAAAAGCTGTTTGTAGATTTTCAAAATATTTATTGAGTATAAAAATTCAAATAGTACTTAAACCAAGTTCAGGTATAAAACTAACCCTAGTTCTTAAAAAAACCGAATCAATAGGTATTCTATATTAATAATTGGCAAACAAATGTAATACAAACTACAAAATTATAATTTTCGAATTACGCTGTTAGTGAAAATAACAATCTAATCTTAAAAATCCAATAAAAGTCTTTAAAAAGGAAAATATTAACCTTCTTAAGGAAATATTTAATCTTTTTATAGGCCTTATTGTTTCAAATTTGAGACGTAATTATAACCTTTTATTTATTTGAATTATTTACTGCGTAATCTAAAGCACTTAATTTATTATTAAGTATTTTAAGGTTCACAGTTTAATAAATCCTAAATTAAATACTACCGATTATCCTATATGATGAAGATTTTAAAAAAATTATTACTGTGTTCAATTGTGCTAATGGCCTTCTCTAGTTTTATTGATAATTCTGGAGATTTATTAGTTAAGGAAGGATTTAACCGAGCTCAGTTGCTGTATACAAAAATGCTAAGTATTGAAAAAATTCATACTGCTTTCCCACGTACCACTGCTCCGGATGGAACTTTAAAGACCACCGATTTAAAAGACTGGACTGCAGGATTTTGGGCGGGTGATTTATGGCAAGTTTATGAATACACAAAAGATCCAAAATGGAAGGAAGCAGCCACTAAATGGACAGTAACTTTAAAAGATAATCAATTTAATAAAGGTACCCACGATTTAGGCTTTATGATGTTCTGCAGTTACGGAAATGCCTATCGCTTAACAGGTGATAAGTCTTACCGAGATATCCTCATACAATCCGCTAAATCTTTATCCAGCAGGTATAACCCCATTACTAAATGTATCGAATCATGGGATCAGCGTTTATCTTGGGATGGAAAAACGTTGTGGAAGTATCCTGTTATCATTGATAACATGATGAATTTAGAATTACTTTTTTGGGCAACCAAAGAAACCGGCGATTCATCTTATTATAAAATAGCCATTTCACATGCGAATGCTACCATGAAAAACCACGTGAGACCAGACTTTAGCACTTATCATGTGGTTAATTATGATGAAAAAACAGGCGAAGTATTAGATAGGCAAACTTGCCAAGGGTTTGCAGACAACTCTACCTGGGCAAGAGGTCAAGCTTGGGCGATATACGGTTTTACAATTATGTATAGAGAAACAATGGATAAAAAATATTTAGACTTAGCACAAAACTTAGCAGATTTCTTTTTAAACAACAAAAGCTTACCAAAGGATAAGATTCCTTTATGGGATTTTAATGTAAACCAAGAAGGATATAAACCACAATGGGATTATAACCGAGAAAAGTATAGCTCTCCAATTCCTCGTGATGCATCGGCTGCAGCTATAACATCATCGGCATTATTTGAGCTCAGTACTTATTTACCGAAAGAGAAAAGCTTAAAATATAAAAACAGTGCTATTGAAATTTTACGTTCATTGAGTAGTAGTGTTTATTTAGCCATTCCGGACACTAATAATAATTTTTTAATCAAACACTCTGTAGGAAGCTTGCCACATAAAGCAGAGATTGATGTGCCTTTAAATTACGCTGACTATTATTATTTAGAATCATTGTTGAGATACAAAAAGTTGAATGACGGAAGTTCTAAACTTTAATATGAGGCACTTATTTATTGTCTTCATTCTATTTGGCAATGGCTTATTGTGCTTTTCACAACAAGAAGCCATCATATTTCAAGAATTTAAAAACGACAAGCAAAAATGTATTTTACCCGATTTTTCCTATGCTGGCTACCATTATGGAGAGTTAGCTCCTCCTCAAATAACTGAGAATATTATCGATGTTACCAAAAACGGCATTAAAAATAACACTAAGAAAGACCAAACCAAAGCAGTTCAACAACTGATGGATAAAGTAGGTGCCATTGGCGGAGGTGTTATTTATTTTCCTAAAGGGATCTATTATTTTAACATGGAGGCTGATGATAAGCAATTCTTAAAAATTAACTACAGCAACATTGTTATTAGAGGCGATGGGAATAACTTAGAAGGAACCGTCTTTTTTGATGGTAATTCATTAACACAACACGATATTAGCCCTTGGTTATCTCCTGCTTTAATTCAAACAGGCACTCAATTACAAAACACAAAAAGCTTCTGGGGTATTGATTATCCTAAAAATACAACTAACCTTAGCGACGTAGTTTCGACAAATGGAAGAGCGGTAAGTCAAGAAATTCAAGAAGCTGGGATTTTAACTCAAATCATTAAAAGCGCAAAAAAAGGTGATGAAATTATAAGTTTAAAAAACACCCAAGGATTGCATACAGGAGATTATGTTTTATTAGGATTATTCAACAATGATACAAGCGGAACACTCATCAAAAGTATCATTAAGCCCATCAAACAATTTTATGATTTTGAGGTCTCGGCAAAAAATGCAGGTCCAAGTAGTGCACCATCTTATCAATGGTTAGTACAAATAGAAAGTGTAAATAAAAACAACATCGTTTTAAAACAACCTTTAAGAAGAGATTTTGATTTGAAATACAATCCCGTTTTAGCAAAGGCACCAATGCTTACTGAAATTGGTATTGAGGATATTTATATTAAATCCGCTTGGGCGGGATATTACTGCCACCATGGCTGTGAAGGTAGCAGCAAAAACCAGGGCGAAGAGATGGATTATGGATGGAATGCCATTAATTTTTGCAGAGTTGCAAATGGATGGATTAAAAATGTAGCGATGGAAAATTTTACTAGTCCTCTCTATTTATTAGATAGTAGAAACGTAACCGTTACAGATTTAGAATTTTTAGGTTTTGATGGTCATAGTGGTATAAAACTCTATAGCCATGCTGCTGATAATTTAATCGAGAATATCAATTTCAAAAACAATTTTACACACGTATTAAGTAGCGAAGGGAATGCCTACGGTAATGTTTTTAGAAATGTAAATTATAAAGCAGCTAGCGGACAACCTGGCTTTTTCGACTTTCATGGTTTTAGCGATAGAAGATTTTCGCCCCCTGCCGAAAACTTATTTGAAAACATCAAAGGGTTGGGGAAAATTAGTGGTGGTGGTGCACCAAATAATTTACCACACACAGCAAATTACAATACTTGGTGGAATGTAGAAATGGCTGATTTTAACGCTACAAATTCAGAAGTTTTTTATAGTTGGCAATCTCCATTAAAAGGGCTAATTAACAATAACTTAAGTCATCAAATGTATCCTAAAAGCATATTAGTCGGCGTTTATCAACCCAATTTTAAATTGACTATCAATGGCAGCTCATCAGAAATAAAAAGTGAATGGATCTACACTGAGAACTTTAATAAGGGAATTGTTTATCCGCTGTCTTTATATCAATCACAATTAGAGATTCGATTAAATAAAATGAATACGAAAAAGGAGTAAAAAGTAAGATTTTAACCCAAGTATGAAAAAAAACTTAAAAATTCACATTGAAATACATTTGATATCAACTAACCAAGTTAAACCAATTTATTAAACGAGAATTATGCGGAAATTTTATCTTCTTTTAGTCTTTCTATTTACTGAATTTTCTGGATTTTCCCAGTAAAATAGGAAAGCTAACAGACCAAGGAGATGAAAAAACATTGATTGGTTTAAGTATAGTAATTAAGGGTCCTATAACTGGGACAAATACTGATTTAAACGGACAATTTATAATCAACATTCCGCAAGGCAAATCATCAACCTTAGTTTTTAATTATATAGGCTAACGAACAAAGGAAGTTTTGTTTAGAAAATGAAATTTCACTAAATGTTAAAATAAGTTACTAAGATAAATATATTGGTTAAGAAAATATGAGCATAAATAAAAGCATAATTAATATATAATTTAAAAGTTTTTTAGCATTTGCTATTGCATTAAGTAATTTAATTTCGGTTCAGGCTCAAGAAAGCACTATTTTTGCTTGGTGATTTTTCAAACTTCATAATAAATAAAATTAATGAAAAAGTATTTAACTATCCCGCTTACTGCTTTGGTTTTGGTAGCTTGTTCTAGCTATGTAAACATACAAAGTAACAAGACAACAGCAACAGAAAAAGTCGTTGACAAAAATAATGTTGTGGCACAACCCAAAAAACCAAATATCTTAATCATTTTTCCCGATCAATTAAGAAGGTATAGTGCTGGTTTCTGGTCTGAAACACCTTATAGACAGGAAGCAATAGGAAAACCCGATCCAGTAATTACACCAAATATTGATAGATTAGCCAAAGAAGGCGTTGTTTTTACCAGATGTATAGCTAATTTCCCTTTATGTAGCCCTTCTAGAGGGATGATGCTGACCGGAATGTATCCAGAACAAACAGGGATTTGGAACAACTGTTTAGTAGGGCGTAATGAAAGTTTAAAAAACGATGCTAAAACCATTACAGATGTGTTTTATGAAGCAGGTTATAATACCGCTTATTTTGGTAAATGCCACTGGTTAAAACCAGTTCCTGTTTTTGATAAAAATGGAAATTATATGGGAACAACGGATGCGCCCGGAGGTAATTATATGAATAAATACGACACTTATGTGCCACCAGGTACTTCACGTCATTCTATCCAATATTTTTATCAATCTGTAAAAGACGAACATTTTAACCCCCACGTTTACTCAAGTGATCCATACGCTATTGACGGTAAAAAAGATGGAGAAATGTATCTGCCAAAAATCTTCTCCCCTAAAAACGAAGCTGATAAAATTGTAAAATATCTACAAAACACCAACTCCGTACGAGATGTAAACAAACCATTCTGCATGATATGGGCCATCAACCCACCTCACTCTCCTTTTGATGATGCGAATACAGATATGGACATGGAAAGAAAATATTACGATAAAGATAAATACCCTACCATAGACAGCAATTTGGTAGTCCGTAAAAATGCAGATTTAAAGGTTGCAAACTATGCCAGAAACTATTTTGCCAATGTAAGCAGTATTGATCAATACATTGGTGTTGTTTTAAAAGAATTGGATAAAATGGGTGTTTTAGACAATACCATAGTTCTTTTTAGTTCGGATCATGGCGAACTACTGGGAAGCCACCACTTAACCGGAAAAAACCATGTAGAAACAGAATCCTTAGCTGTACCTATGATAATCCATTGGCCTAAAGGGATAAAATCAGGTATTAATAAATCTATTTTTAGTACACCTGATATTATGCCAACTTTAATGGGTTTGGCTGGTTTAACCAATCAAATCCCATCAACTGTACAAGGAGTTAACTTTTCTAGCCATTTAACAAATCCTAAAACAGCTACTCTTAAAACACCAGAAGCCGCTTTAATAATGCTTAGCAATTCTAGAGGTGTTTACAATGGAAGATATACTTTGAGCATTAAAGAAGGCGAAACTAAACAGATTGATGAGGCTTTTCTTTATGATAATTTAAAAGACCCTTACCAACTTATTAAAATTAAGCTTGAGGACAGAGCTACGGATGCCAAACAGCTTTTAATACAATTAGGTAAATTGTTAAAAGAGAAGAACGACCCATGGTATCAAAAGAAAAAGTTTAAAGAAATTATTCCCTATCCCTCAAACTAAGATTATCTTATCAATAAAACGATGAGTTTGTACTGGCAATAATTAGTTCAAAGAATAGAAAATAACTCACCCAAAAAAGGATGTTAAAGATGAAGTCCGAAGAAATTATTAGGTCGCGAATGACAACCATATTACTTCAAGAAGCCAAACAGAAATTTGAATTATGAAAATAAAAAAACAAGCTTAATTTATTATTTCTTGGTGTTAGGCACCTTTTTTTCGTGTTCACAGCCTAAGCAGGCAGATACCGAAACTTCTAAAAAACCCAATATTCTTATCATTTACGTAGATGATTTAGGTTATGGTGATGTAAGTTGTTATGGAGCCACCGCAGTGCAAACCCCAAATGTTGATAGTTTAGCAAATCACGGAATGAAATTTACTGATGCACATTGTTCTGCATCTACTTGTACGCCTTCTAGGTTTGCTTTACTTACCGGTAGTTATGCTTTTAGAAATAACGCAGCAATTTTACCTAGCGATGCACCGAATTACGCACTTTTATATTGCGAATTGATGCATATTTTAGCAATTTGACACCAACAAAAAAGCCTGCAAACTTTTGATTTGCAGGCTTTTAGTTGATTTTGATGCTGAATTGTGTAGCCCGTAGGGGAATCGAACCCCTGTTTCTAGAATGAAAATCTAACGTCCTAACCCCTAGACGAACGGGCCATAATTTAAAAACTTGTTTTGCTTTCAGCTTTATGCTTCCAGCCTTTAGCTTTCTTAGGTAGCGGGGACAGGACTCGAACCTATGTCCGCCTGCTGCCGGATAAGAGCCCGGCGAGAACTAAATCCCTATCGCTGCTTTTTGCTACTTAAAATAGGTAGCGGGGACAGGACTCGAACCTATGTCCGCCCTCTGGCGGATAAGAGCCCGACGAGAACCAACTCCCTATCGCTGCTTTTTGCTACTTAAAATAGGTAGCGGGGACAGGACTCGAACCAATGTCCGCCTACTGGCGGATAAGAGCCCGGCGAGAACTAAATCCTTATCGCTGCTTTTTGCTACTTAAAATAGGTAGCGGGGACAGGACTCGAACCTATGACCTTCGGGTTATGAGCCCGACGAGCTACCAACTGCTCCACCCCGCACTATATTTTTGATCTGTTATTTCAATCTTAAAGAAAAACACTTTCTGTTTAACTTTTAAAGTCCTTTTCAGAAATAAATGATTTCCCTGAATTGGTCTGCAAAGATATAATTCGTTTCTTTGTACTCCAAATAAAATTTAAAATAAAATTCAATGGCGCATAAAGCAGGTTTTGTTAGTATCATCGGTAAGCCAAACGCAGGTAAATCAACCCTTATGAATCAGTTGGTTGGCGAAAAAATGGCCATTATCACACCAAAGGCACAAACTACTCGCCACCGTATTTTGGGCATCGTAAATGAAGAAAATTATCAAATAGTTTTTTCAGATACGCCCGGAATCATCAAACCTGCCTATAAATTGCAAGAAAACATGATGAGTTTTGTGGATAGCTCTTTGGTTGATGCCGATATATTGGTTTTTGTTACTGATATCAATGAAAAGCAAGACGAAGACGATGTTTTGGAAAAACTAAAGAAGACATCCGCTAAAGTTTTGGTGGTGATCAATAAAATAGACCAATCTCAAAACCATCTGATAGAAGAAAAAATAATCTACTGGAAAGAGAAACTAAACCCCGAAGGTATCGTTGGTGTTTCTGCCCTTCATGATTATAACCTCCAACCGATAATGTCATTTATACTAGAAAATCTGCCAGAGCACCCTGCCTATTACGAAAAGGATGAACTGACCGATAAAAGCGAAAGGTTTTTTGTTTCTGAGATGATAAGGGAAAAAATATTCAAGTTTTATAAAAAAGAGATTCCTTACAGTACAGAGGTGATCGTTACCGCATTTAAAGAAGATAAAAAAATCATAAAAATCAGTGCCGAGATTATCGTTGAGCGTGATTCTCAAAAAAATATCATCATTGGCGCAGGTGGATCAATGCTGAAAAAAGTGGGCACTTACGCCAGGGAAGACATGGAAGTGTTTCTTCAGAAAAAGGTTTTTTTGGAGATGTTTGTAAAGGTGATCCCCGATTGGAGAAACCGTGAGAATTACCTGAAGAACTTTGGTTACAGCGAGTAACTTTTTCGGTTTCTAATTTACCTCGGTCCCAGTTTTATAAAATAAGCGCTTTCCCTTGTACGGGGAAAATAATATTTAACTGAAAAGGATTGTTCGCCTTAACTTCGTCTTTAATTTCTTTTATATGATTGCCGGATGGTTTAATGTGCGTAATTACCACGTTAAAGTTTTTTAAGGCAGCCGTTCCGGTATATTGGCTCAAACGTTTCATTTCTTCTAACCAAACGTTTGGCGTTAAATGGCCAAAAAGTTGTTTTTCTGCTTGCGAATTAGGGAAAGACACCTCAATCATCATCGTTCTTAGCTGATGATCTTTTATAAAAGGCGCCACCGCTTTCCAAAGGCTATCCAATTTTTGTGATTGCTCTATCCTATCCGATCCTGTATCTCCCAAATAAAGTAAGTAATCGTTTTTAGAACGCAGTAAGAAAGCGGTGCTTTCATAAGGTTTTGCATGGCTTAACGGAAAAGCGGTAACCAACATTTGGGTGTTTTGTAAAGGTAGCTCTTCTCCTTTTTTTAGTTCTACATAATGATATTTGCCTAATGCGGGTTTCTCTCCCTCATTGGCAAAATTTGCCCAGCTTTCCCAACTAAAATAATGCTTTTTTAAAACGGCCAATGTGTAGGGCATCGCATAAATAGGCTTTGGGCTGTCATCAGGGGAGTTGATCACCAGCCCTGCCAAATGATCTAAATGGCCATGGGAAATAAGGTAACCTTTTATGCTATCTCTTAAAATTTGATTGGCATCCCCATTAAATACATAATTATGAATAGCCTTTTGGATCCCGGCGTTTAGCGTACCAGCATCCAAACAAACATAATTTTTTTGCCCTTTTGGGGTAACCATATAAGCAGAGAGGTTATCTTCATGGCTGCCTCCCAAAACGCCTAGTGGCACAATCTTAAAACTTTGCGCAAGTATTATCGGGGCAAACCCATAAAGAACAAGAAACAATAGCAAGCGTTTAATCATGGGTATAAATTGGTTTTATGAGCTTAAATTCTGGTTGCGGCTTTAGATTGATTAGTTTGCCTTTTTGCCATAATCTAAGCTCTTTTTTTAAAGATTTCTGGTTTTTTTTGGTAATGTTGCCGTCATCTAACATAGATAAATCTGGTTTCCCTGCATTTACCCAAGCCGTGTACCAAAAGCCCGAAGTGTAATAGACTGCGGCCCTCATTCTGCGCTCTAGCAAACCATCAAGGTTTTTATGCAACGTTTTAACATAATCATCAGAAAAATATAAATCACCATACTGGTTTTTCACGGGTTTATCGGCATCATCCAAAAGCAAGATATTCTTTTTTGGGAACGATTTTCTTAATGCGGCATCTGCCTTTAACAAAGTATCGGCGCAAGCATTGCTTGTTGCAATCATTTCCCAAGTTGTTTTGTTGATATCGTTAAAATAAGGAGCCGGCCCTGTATTCAGATTGATCGTTTTCCCAAACATTTCTAGCATTTCTCCTTCAAATAAAGAATGTATGCCCTGTTGGTTGGTTTGCTTGCCATTATGGTTGGAAGAGGTGTGTAGCGGCATATTCGCATCTCCTATATAATGGCCCAAAGTAGCGGCAATAAATAAAATCTCGTTTTTGCTCTTCTGTTTAAAGGCGGCTGTTAGCTTATCTTGCATTTCTTCGATAGTCCACGGTAAGGATCCTTTCTTGCTCAAACTATCTTTATTTATTTTGGCATAAGCCGATTGATAATCCTTGGGCAGAGTTTGCAAAGCATCGGGGCCATAATCTTCTAGGTCTATATAATGTCGAGGAAACTCGGCCTTATCCCCAATGGTATATTTACGGATATCGGGCACAACGGATTCTTCGGTAATAAAATCGGCGTGGTTATAAAAAAATGCCTTTAAAGGGTTTGGCAAAGCCAAAATAGAAGCATGGTTAATGTACTGATGCCCCCAACGCCCCCAAGCAAAAGCAAAACCGGCGGTAAAGCTTAAAAATAAGATAATGGATATTTTTTTTAAAGCCTTTTTCATGTTTATGATTTTAGCTTCAAATTTAAGGTTTTGATGTTGGTTGAAAGATAACAAAATTGTTAGGCTTAAAATTTAGGGTTTTAAGGTATTGTAAAACAGCATAAATAATTTTTACCTATGCGTTTTACCCGCTATGGGGCAAATTAAGTTGTATGTTTATCTGCCCAGGATAATTTAAAACCTCTTCTAAATTGGGATAGGAGATGCTGTATAAATGGCTAACGTAATGGGCCGGCTTGGTAAACATCAAAAGCAATTATCGCATTTGCTTTAAAATGCGTTGGTTATCAACTATTTCTGGGCTTGTAAAACAGAAAACTGATTATTTTATTACCTTTGCAAAAAAAATTATGCCGGCAAGATAAGGCTGGGAACAAGTTATGAGTAATATATTAGCGATCGTCGGGAGACCGAACGTAGGAAAAAGTACCCTATTTAACCGTTTAACAGAAAGTAGGAAGGCAATTGTTGATGATGAAAGCGGTGTAACCCGCGATAGGCATTACGGGATCGCAGAATGGACACACAAAAGTTTTACTGTTATTGATACCGGGGGATACGTTTTCAACTCTGAAAATGTTTTTGAAGCTGCCATTAGGGAACAAGTTCATATTGCTATTGAAGAAGCCAATGTGGTGTTGTTTATGGTAGATGTTACCACCGGAATTACAGATTTGGAAGATAGCATTGCACAAGTTCTTAGAAAAAGCAAAAAACCGGTTTACGTGGTGGTTAACAAAGTTGATAACCATCAACTACAGTCAGATGCTACCGAATTTTATAGCCTTGGCTTGGGAGAGATTTTTTGCATTTCTTCTATGAGCGGTTCTGGCACTGGCGAACTTTTGGACGAGGTGATCAAGAATTTTGACGAAATACCGGAAGAAGAAAACAAACTGCCTGTTTATGCGATTGTAGGCAGGCCAAATGTGGGTAAATCTTCTATGATAAACGCCTTGATTGGTGCCGATAGGAATATAGTAACCGAAATTGCGGGTACAACCAGGGATTCTATCCATATCCATTACAACCAGTTTGGGCATGAGTTTATGCTGATCGATACCGCTGGATTAAGGAAAAAGACGAAGGTGCATGAAAATATCGAGTTCTACTCGGTAATGCGTACCATTAAAGCTTTAGAAGAAGCTGATGTTATTATTCTGATGATCGATGCCGTTGATGGGGTCGAATCTCAGGACATCAATATTTTCCATTTGGCAGAAAAGAACAAAAAAGGGGTGGTGATAGTGGTAAATAAATGGGATTTGATTGAAAAAGACCATAAAACCGTTTTAGAGTTTACGGATAAGATCAAAGAAAAATTAGCACCATTTGTTGATGTGCCCATCATATTTACTTCGGTAACAGAAAAGCAAAGGATTTTTAAAACGGTAGAGGCCGCAGCAAAGGTTTACACCAATAAAGTAAAGAAAATACCAACTTCTAAACTGAACGATGTTTTGTTGCCGATCATAGAGAAAACACCTCCACCGGCCACAAAAGGGAAACATATCAAGATAAAATACATTACCCAAATTAATGCGACTTCGCCAATGTTTGCTTTCTTTTGTAATTTGCCACAATATATAAAAGAGCCTTACAAGCGTTTTATCGAAAATAAATTAAGGGAGCATTTTGATTTTGAAGGCGTTCCTGTTCAGATATTCTTTAGACAGAAATAGGTTTTGTGCTGATAGTGGGTTTTATTTTGTGATCGGTGATCAGTATTTGGTGATCAGTGATTTGTAATCGGTAATCAGGTACTTACTTTTATGGAAATTTTGTATCCGGTTGTGGTAATTCGTAATTATATAATGGCTAAATTTCTTAATGAACTATTTCAATTAATGACTAATAAACTAAAATCAACAAACATGAAAAAATTAGCAACACTTTCTTTATTAGGTATTGCCTTAGGTTTTGCAGCTTGCAATAACAATTCAAAATCCGAAAAAGAAATTGATTCTTTAAACCAATCTGCAGCAGATTCTTTATTAAATTCTGCCTTAAATGATACCAATGCGGTTGATAATGTAAGGACAGATAGTGTTTTAGTTGCTGATACCTTGAAGAATAAGAAATAATTTTCTCAAAATAGTTGAGCTTTGAAAAGCTGTCTGTAAAGACGGCTTTTTTGCGTTTATAGCTATTAATTTCTATTTAATATATTGTTCATATTTGATGATAATTTGGATTTAGCGTAATTCTATGTTCGTGTTTAATTTAAAACAGATTTATACGCTCATTTTTATAGCTATACGAAAACACCTTTAGTTTTATGAAAATTGGTAAGCCTAGGTTGCCAATTTTTGTTTTTTTTTGATCTTACCTTGTCTTTATGTTTCGCGAACATTAAGGGAGCAACTTTGTCCTACCAAGGTGGTAATAGAAAGAAACTTAAAAAACTTAAATGTTAATGAAATGAAAAATTTAGAATTAGAAAATTTTGGACTTACTTATTTGTCATCATTTGAGAAGAAGAATATTGATGGAGGAGATTCAAATGGACTGATGCGCAATTCAGAATCTAGTTGTATATTCCGATGAAGTTGACCATGTAATTCCGTGGCAAACTGACCAGTGATTAAGCTGGCGAAGAGGTTTGAAAG
>NZ_JAEHFY010000030.1 GCF_016623585.1 Pedobacter segetis | reverse complement strand
TTTAGTTGTAGTAAACCAAATTTCTCATTTTTGATGCTTACTTTTTTATTCTTTAACTAGCAACTTGAATTAATTATATACCCGATCTAATTGTGATTCGCTAACAGAAAATACACCGTAACCTGTTTGCCAAGAAAAATGATCTATTGTTATTTTTTGTTCATTTATGGCGTGAGCACTTCCGCCTTTTACCTGTTGTAAAATTTCTGCAATTGTTTTCTTCGGGTTTAATAAAAACAAACAATGTACATGGTCTGGCATTCCATTGATAATTCTTACCGGACATTCCATTTTTTTAAATTGTTCTTTTAATAAATCATGGATTTTTCTCTCTGATTCTTGTTTGATCATTGGAAACCTTTCTTTTGTGCCCCAAACTGCATGTATCCAAACTTTGTAATATGAATGTGACATAAAAATATTTGTTTTATTATTCGTTTTAAACCAATAATCCTAGGATTGAAACCATGGGCAATTTGGATTTATCGTATTATAAACCCACGGCTGAAGCCATGGGCTATGGTTATCAATCGCATCGTTTATCCATGGCCTTAGCCATGGGCTATGGTTATCAATCGCATCGTTTATCCACGGCCTTAGCCATGGGCTATGTGAATTCTCCCTCTAATTTATAATTCATATTAGCCAATGTTTTCCAACTAGGTTTGGCGGTAAATATCCCGCTTTCTGCCCCTTCCCTCATTCCTCTTAAAAACAGATAGATCACTCCGCCAAAATCTTTATCATAATAAAAAGAAGGAATCCTGCTTTTGATATATTTTTTAGCCGCTAATGTGTAGATAAGATATTGTAAATGATAATTGTTCTGGTTCATGGCATCATTTAGCCTTTCGGGGCTGTAATCATCTAGGCTATCGCCTAAAAAGTTCGATTTCCAATCTAGAACGTAAAACTTGTTTTCATGCTCAAAAAACAAATCTATTTTACCGTTCATCATACCTTCGATATCGTTAAAAATCTTGATTTCAATTTCTTGGTTTTCTAGGGCCAGGGCAGATAAACTTTGGGGGTTAAAATTATGTACGTTAAAATCGAACTCAAATTCGTTGATACATTTATAAGGATTAACCTGGGCCAATGAAAATGTTTCTCCATCAATATTGATTGGAGAATTTAAAACATTTTTGAGCATTTGAAAAAGCATAGGTGCATAAACATCGGTTTGGTTTGGTACAAATCTATTTATGGCCGATAGTATCACCGATTCCCATTTACTCTCATCGTTAAAAGAAATGTTTTCGAAAATATAATGGAGCATATTGCCAGTTTTAGCTCCTTTTCTTAATGTTGAGAAGATGAAATTATCATAATCGTTGTCTGCATCTTTGGTCTTAGGCTTTATTTGAGAAGGATGGTCTGCCCGCAACATAGAATAGCTCATCCTGCGCCAGTTTTTTTCATCTAGATAAAATTTTATAGGGTTAAAATTACCGACTGGTTTTGTTTTTATTGCTGTTTTATATCGATAGTCTTCCTGTAGTGTTGGTTTAACTCCTGTTTCAATGAGGTTGTTTTCATCTTTTGGGATGGCATTGATAAAATATGCTAGCGATGAATTACTGTGATAACTGGCCGTATTTTTATAAATAAAGCATTTATAAACCGCCCGGGTAATGGATACATAAATCAATCTTCTATTTTCTTGTTCGTTTTGTTTTTTCCATTCTTCTAATTGTTGGGGGTTTAATTGTGATTTTTCTGCCGAGATATAGTTCCCTGTTGCTTCATCCCTGAAACTAGAGTTTTTAATATGGTTTCCATCTGTAGATAAATCTAAATAGGGTGCAAAAACGATGTTATATTCTAAACCTTTGCTAGCATGTATGGTTATTATTTTAACGGCGTCCTCATCGCTTTCAATCCTTTGTTGGTATTCGTCGCCCTCGGTTTGCATACCTTCAATTCCTCTTTGCAACCAACTGATCAACTCTAAATTATTAAGGTTCTTTTTACTCTGATTTTTATGCAACAATTCTATCAATTGATATAAATTGGTAATTATCCTTTCTCCATCTGCTTTATATTTTAAGTTGTTGATAATGTTAAAGTCGATAATCCATTGATTTAAAGCAGCATAAATTCCAGATTTATCCCAAGTTTCTTTGTATTTTTTAAACTGTTCTACAATCAACTCATCATTAAGATGCAAAATTTGCTCTTCTGTAAACTGTGTGAACGGAGAAAGCAGCGCCTTGTTGATAGCAGAAATACTGATGTTTAAAAAAGCTTGTAACAGATAAGAAACATAACTGGCTTCTTCTGATCGTAAAACCTTGGCATCATCAATTGTTATAGATGGGATGCCGTATTTGGATAAAACCTTTTTTAGTTCTTTACCTTGTTTTTTTGTGCGGATTAAAATACCAATATCTTGTGGTTTTATGGTCCTTTTACTTCCTTTAACCTCAATTTGATAATCTGCATTGCTTAACAGATCAATTATCTGTGCTACAACTGTTTTGTTTAGTTCATCCCCATTGGGTTCTTGACAGATAGAGATAGGAACTGCAACTTGATTTTTAAAGATCAAATTTCCTTTAGTGTTATTAATAGGGGATTTTACCGGGATGTAATCTATAGAATTGGGTTCTCCTTTAAAATGAAAGGTATCAAAATTCTCATTGGGTTTAAAAAACACGTTCATGGCGTTGATGAAACCTGCTGAAGAGCGAAAGTTTTGATTCATCCCGTAAAGGTTATCTACTGCATTTTTAGCTTTGAAATAGGTAAAAATATCCGCTTTTCGCCAAGCGTAAATTGATTGTTTTGGGTCGCCGATGTAAAAAAGTATGGTCTTATCGGCGAAAGCCTTTTCAAAAATCTCATATTGCAGCTTATCCGTATCCTGAAATTCATCAATAAAAACGGCTCGATATTTTTCTTGTAAACAAATGGCCAATTTTTCATTGTTTTCTTTATGCAGTGCTTTATGCAATTTGCTGATCAAATCGTCATAATTAATTTGATTGTAACGGGTTTTATAATAGTTGATGCCGTTACCTATTTCTTGTATGGCATGGCAGTATAAATTACTGATAAACTTGTTTATGATTTCTTGAATGGCATCTTTAGCATCATTTACTCTTCTTAAAATTTCTAATTCATCAACAAAAATCTTTTGGACATAACCTTTATCAGTTTTACTGTTAATTTCAATAATTAAGCTATCAAAATCATCAAATAATTGGACAAAACCTTTTCTAGCATAAGTATTGGCTTCGCATTTATTTTTAAGTTCTTCAGCATTGTTTTTTAACTGGTTGTAAAGTAGTTCATATTTTAAGTCGTAATCATTTTTTAATTTCTTAAACTCCTCTAAATAAGTTTGATAGTCATTCTCATTTAAACAATAATCTAAATTTTTTTCATCAAACAACATGTATTTTTTACCAGCCAAATGCTCTTTTACGATATTGCTTATTTTATCCCTAGAAAATCCGTTCTGTATTAAAACGTTTAGCAATTCCATAGAAATACCGGTAATGTATTTCCTCCAAAATCTATTTACCTCATCGGCCATGATACTTTGGGAATCTGGCAACAGATCTACGCCAAAAAGTTGTTGGGTTTCAAAAGCAAACTGGTTTAAAGTCTGCTGGCAAAAGCTATGGATCGTTAAAATAGAGGTTTCATCTAAAAACAGGATTGCTTTGTCCAGTATCTTTTCAACTTCGGTTATATCATGGTTTTTAACCATTTCTGTGATGGTTTTATCATCGATATTTTCTCCTTTGCTTACTTTATGGGCAAGCCTAACAAACTTTCTGATGCGCTCTTCCAATTCGGCAACGGCGGCTTTTGTAAAAGTTACCATCAATATTTTTTGGATGGGCATTTTTTGCTCAATAATCAACCTTAAAACCAAGATGGCAATAGAATAGGTTTTGCCTGTTCCTGCGCTGGCTTCTATCAAATTGCTGCCTTTTAAAACAACTGTGCTTGCGTTAAAGTCTTTAAACTGTTTGGTAAATAAATCTTCAGGCATAATAATCTGGTAAAAGTTCTACGGTTGGTGCCAATAAAATTTCGTTGTTACTTACAAATTCTTTATAGATGATATTGTTTTCATCATACGGAAAACTGTTAAAATAGTCTTCTTTATATTTGTTGATCAGGTATTTATCAGAACAAGGATATTCAAAGTTTTCTAATTTATCTTTTATCGTTTTTTTAAATTTCTTGAAAGTGAAATTATAAGGGAAATCTTGGGGGTTGATATTAAAACTTGGATAAAAGCAAAGAACGTTTTTTAAACCTTTTTGGTAAAGTTTAAATATTTCTTCTAGTTTTTCTTTGGCTTGCGCCGAGTTGATGCGGATACCTTTAAACGCTTTTTCATTATTTGCGCTAATGAAATATAAAGTTAAATCTAGGCCAGAGGCTTGGGCAGCCAAATATTTTAAATAGGCTTCTAAAAGTATTTTGTTATCATTCTTAGACCAAGATATAACAATCAATTTATTACCGTAAACATCTGGTATATTGCCTATTATTAGGTTTTTATTATCGTTTAACTTTACCTCTACCAAAACTGATTTTTCTTCTTCATCTTTAACCAACTTATTAAAGATCTCCCTCACTTTATTTACTTCTTCGTCGGTTTTATTTAAAACTAAATCTGCCATATTTTTCAAGGGCAAGTTTCCGGTCTTTAATAATTTGTTTTTCAAAATTGGCAAATCCTCGGCCTTGGCCAATAATAAATTTTGTTTTAATTCCCATAGCTGCAAATTATCTAGTTCAAAAGGTTCCGTATCTGTTAATAAAAGTTGTTCATCATCGTAATAAATATTTAAAACCTTTTGGTAATATGCTTTAAACGGGTTTTTAAAAAAATTGATGAAAGAATTGATGTTGATCTCTTGCAGTTCTAAATAATTGCTTTTAGGTTCTTTCTGAAAAAAGTTAAACTTTTTTAACTCCACATGGTTCAGATAATTTGCTCGATCTAAGTCGTTATTTCTGTCGCTGAAATTATGGAGCGGATGTTTGATGATCATCTGCTTTGCAAGATCATCTTTTGGATATTTATACTGCAAATAATCCAACAATTCATCAACTAAAGCAGAAGGAGGGATGGTGGTATTGTCCTTATCGCTTTGGCCAATGTAACTGATGTAAAGCTTTTCTTTGGCGGATAGGATGGTTTCTAAAAATAGATGTTTATCGTTATCCTTTACGTTCCTATCGCCTAATTTTGGTTGTTGTTTGATCAAATCAAAATCTATGGGCTGTTCTTTCCTCGGGAATTTATCATAGTTTAAGCCTAGTAATGCCACAATCTTAAAAGGGATGCTGCGCATTGGTATCAAAGAACAAAAAGTAATTCCGCCACCTACAAAAGAACCGGATTTTGTGCTTGCAGAAAGCGATTGCAATAAGCTGTAACTAAATAATTGAAAACTGATATTCTCTGTAAGTAGTTCATTTAAAGAGTTATATTTCTCTAATTGTTTGATCAATAGGTTGTAATCTTCATCTATATTATCAACGGTATCAAAAATAAGGTTGCCCAAAATGTTTTCTATATACTTTACCCAATCCGTTAAGCTCCTGTCCCTTTCCCTCAGTTTAATGGAGGCCGTCAACACTTCCACAAAATGTACAAACCTGATCACTTCATGTGCCGCAGAACCTTCTATAACATCCAAGGGAAAAAGCGTATCGTTTTGGAACTCATATTCTTCGCTGCCGCTCATGCAGATCCCCAGCATAATGCGTTCTAAACCATATTTCCAACTTACGTAAACACTTTCATCGTCTAAATTTCCGGCTACACCAAAACGTATGTTTGCTTTGTTTACCGTTTTTCTTATCAACGTTAGATCGTTTATGCCAAACCTTTTGCGGATATAGCCAAAATCTAGCAATTGCAAAACATTCTCTGCCGTTAAATTATGGTTATTCATCTCCATTAAGGCAATTAAAGCCGCAGCGATGGTATCGTTTGAAGTAAAGCTTTCATCTGCAATACCGAAATTGAACTTGTAAGGTGCATTATTAAAAGTTGCCTTGATGTATGGCGCATAAGTATCAATATCTGTTACCATTACCACAATATCCCTCGGAGAAAGTCTCTCAAGCCCTTTATCAACCAAAGAAACCAAGTAATTATATAAGGCCTCAACTTCCCTTGCGGCATTATAACAAGAATTTATGCTCAAAGAGCCGTCGTTGATAATCTCTTGGTTTAAAATTTGCCGATTTTCATCCCTTGTGTTTTCATAGATTTCATTTTGGATGGTTTTTAATAAGGTTTTGTTATTAAATAATTGATTTTCAATAACTTCATAAGCATTTAGCATTTCCTCGTTCTTAAACAGAAGAAAAAAAGTGCTTTGGATCACCTTCCCCCAATTACTCAATAAGGTATTCCCTTCACTTTGATAATATTCTTCATCATTAAATTTATCCTGTAAACGGATTGCCCTTTTTTTGCTGATATCTTCTATCCAATATTGTTCTGGCGCAGGATTTAACAGATAATAGTAGAAATTGACCTGCTCTCCCAAAATATGAAAAAGCTGGATGTGAAAATCGGTTAAAACGGAAAGACCAAAAAGATAAACATCTGGTATCGTTTGCTTTAAGCGATTGATATTTCGTGGATTTTTTAAAGCTTCGATGATAAAATCGCTCATAAAAGTTTTATCCGGAAATTGCTTATCTGCTAGTTCCTTCGCTTTTATCCAAAGGTATTTTTGCCATTCATCATAGCCTATATCTTCTAAGGTGGCTCTGTTCCAAAGTTTGATGGTTTCTGGCCGGTATATTTGGTATTGGTCAAAAAGATCGGCTATTTTTTTTGCTAGGGCCAACCTCTTTAAATCTCTGTCTAAATTATCTTCATCATAATATTGGGCAATGTTTTTAAACTTTTTTACAAAACTTTCTGTTCCTAATATTTTGAAAATCAGCCAGCTTTGGTTTTCTGGGGATAGCGGTTGCAAATAATCGCCACCTAAGATGTGATAAATCTGTGCCACTAGATCATTAGGCTTTAAAAAACGGTAGTTGGCGGCAATTTTTAAATGATTGGCCAATTGCAACTTTAACCAATTGTTCATCCCATCGGTTTGGGTTACAAAATGATAAGGCTGAAAAACGCCTATTTTCTTAGATTTTAAGTCATCACAAAACTGAATTGCCAATTTTTCTAACGAGTTGGAGACTTTTAAACTTACTGCCATTGATTAGTATTGAGTAGTGAGTAGTGGGTATTGAGTATTGAGTAGTGGGTATTGAGTAGTGAGTAGTGAGTAGTGAGATGCGTATATTTTTCCATAAAGTAGTTCTCAATACCCAATACTAATATCTCTATACTAATATATTATTCGTCCGAAAGAAACCTTTGGTTAATTCCTGAGGCTCTTTCTACTTTTGCTGCCGCAGATTCTAAGATCACAGCTTCTGTGGCTTGTAAAACAACTTTTTCCTTTGCCCTTGTTAAACCGGTGTAAAGCAATTCTCGGGTTAAAATATGTATATTCTCTGTTTGGGGCAAGATTATTAAAACCTTATCAAATTCTGAGCCTTGGCTTTTATGGATCGTCATTGCGAAAACTGTTTCTACTTCTGCTAATAATCCCGGTAATACCGAAACAATCTCTCCTTCAGAATTTTCAAAAAATGCTCTTAAAACTTTATTCTCATCTTCCCTTATTATCCCGATATCGCCATTAAACAAACCCAAGGCATAATTATTTTTAGTGATCATGATAGGGCGGTGCAGGTAAAATTCTAATCCTTTTGTGATCAAATTTTTATCAGACAGGTAATTTTCAATTCTTCTATTGGTAAGGTACAAGCCCTGTTCTCCTTCCCTTATAGCACATAAAACCCTCAAATTATTCAATTTTTTTAACGCTTGTTTGGTGTTGGGCTCCTTGATATAATCTTCATAACCGCTAACGAAATTGTTAAAGATGCTTGGGTTAAATTCTGTATCTATGGTTACCTGTCCGTTTTCTTTTTTGTTGATAAAACCTTTGATAACATTTTCATCATTGTTGATAATAGCTTTACTAAACAAGCCAATTTCTTCTTTATTACTAAAGCGATAACTGTGTCTTAGCTCAATAATTCTCTGAAATAAAGGATGCTTAATATCGCCATCAATCTTTGTTATGGGTATTCTTGCGCTTTCTTCATCAATTAAATTATTGATCAATGTTGTTCTTTTATCGTCAAAAACATTCAATTCTTTTTGTGCCAAACATAGGTCGCCAAACAAGCTTCCCGCCTCAACGGATGCCAATTGGTCTTTATCTCCCAACAAAATCAGTTTGGTGTTTTCGTCAACGGCATCCAATAATTTCGAGAATAAGGCAACATCGATCATAGAAGATTCATCAACAATCAAAACATCAACCAATAATGGGTTTTCGCTATTATGCTTAAAATATGGCGAATCTGGGATATAGCCCAATAAACGATGGATCGTTGCAGGCTGCAGATGCCTAAATTTTTCTTGGATTTTATCATCAACCTTTAATTTTGCCTGCTTTAAAGATTCTGCCATCCTTGCTGCAGCTTTGCCCGTTGGTGCGGCCAAAGCAACTTTTAGATCGGGATTTAACTTGTAAAGAATAGCCAAAATTTTAGCAACGGTAGTGGTTTTGCCGGTCCCTGGGCCACCGGTAATAATGGTAAAATTATTGATGAAACTATTTACCGCAGCTACCAATTGCCAGTTGTTTATGTTTGGCGATGATGGGAACAAAGATTTTATAAATACTTGATGTGTTTCTAATTGGTTAATCCTTCTTGCCTCTTCGCTATCGTTTTTAAAACGATTGATGCTTTCTAAGATCTTGCTTTCGTAATTAAAATATCTTTGCAGATATAACCTGTTTTGGTGCAAAATAAATGGTTGCTTTTCTTCGCCTTTAAGGCTAACCATTTTTTCTTTTTTTACTTTATCGATACTTAATTGATCAATATTAAAGTAGGAGAGAAGCTCTTCTTTTTCTGTAATTTGCTCTCCTAAATTTAGGCATATATTACCCTGGGCTAGTTTTTTGGAGACTAAATAAGCATAAGGCTGTAAATTTTGGCTTTTAAAAAAAGAGGCGAATTGTAAGTGCACATCATTAAAGGTTTGCATAGATTATTGATATTTTAAAAGAGAAATGCAATATAAGTATAAGAGTTTTGTAAGCAATCATCCAAAAAAAATATCTAATGATTTATGTTGGTAAGATTAAAATTAAATACACCAGAATAATAATTTATTTCAAAATTAAATTTATTTTAGGGCTTAAGCATTAATTGTTTAATGAAACCATTAGCCGTTCTACTTTCTACCTTTGTTATATTTTGCAGCGTATATTTTTTATTGTTTGGGCATATAGGATACGCTTTTTGCGGAAAGGCATCATTTTCTTTGATGTTGATTTTTACCGCATTAATCCATTTTGTACATACCGAAGGATTAGAACTGACCATACCGGATAATTTTAACGATAATTATAAAAGAACAGTAGTTTTAGTAAGCGGTGATCTAGAGATTGCCATGGCAGCCGGGCTTTTAATTGACGGAATATCCAAATCCGTTGCTATAATTATTATGTTGTATTTAATGGCAATTGTTCCCTCAAATATTATAGCTGCAATTAAAAAAGTAAGCGTAGAGCGAGAGAATTTTACCGGTAAGGGTTTAGCTTATCTTTGGATCAGGATCCCGGTGCAGGTTTTATACATGGCTTGGGTTTATTATTTTGGGGTTTTTATCGCTTAAATAAATTCTATTCTTGGATAAGGCATAGTTTCTGTATTGATTGTTAAAACAAATATCATTATGGAAAACCAACAATCAAAAGAAGAAAAAATTAAAGATAAAAATCAGGATTCTATAGCTTCTAAAAAAGAAGAAAAACATACAGAACATCCCGAAAAAGATGTGATTTCTATCAAAGATGTGATTGATAAACATCCTTCATCTTCTAATACGCACTCTTTGCCTTTAGATGAGCAGCAATATGATCCTCATCCCAGATCACAAGAAAATAAGTAATTTATAGTGCTAAAAAAGGTTTGATTTTTTCTAGTGCAAACTCTAGTTGTTGTTGTTCGGTAAGGTTGGTGTTATCTAAAATTATGGCATCATCTGCTCTAATCAACGGGCTTTCTTCCCTTGTTGTATCTTGAAAATCCCTATGCGCAATGTTTTCAAAAATCTCTTCTAAACTTACTTTTTCTCCTTTTATAGATAATTCATTGTAGCGTCTTTCTGCCCTAATTTTTGGGTCTGCGGTCATAAAGAATTTAATTTGGGCATTCGGAAAAACGGTAGTTCCAATGTCTCTACCATCCATCACTATATTTTTTGACTTACCCATTTTTTGCTGCTTTTTAACCATTTGCATTCTTACCTCTTTTATGGCAGCAATGGCACTTACATTCTCAGAAACTGGCATCTGCCTAATTTCATCGCTTACTTCTTCGCCGTTTAATAGAATGTGAGTTTGGTAATCCCTAGAGTGAAAATTCAAATCGATATGCTCTAGGGCATCAATAATTACATCGTGATCTTTTAGGCTAGTTTCGTTTCTTAAAAAATATAAGGTAACGGCCCTGTACATAGCGCCACTATCCACATAAATGAAATGTAGTTTTTTGGCCAACGCCTTTGCTAAAGTACTTTTACCGCAAGAAGAATAACCATCAATGGCAACTACAATATTCTTATCCATTATGCAAAGTTAAAATTGTATCAAAAGATAAGGCAAAAATCCATTAGTTTTTATTTTTAAAAATATTTGGCAGCAGCAATAAAGAAAAATAATTGTTGCCCCCGGCTGCGTTTAATGAAGAATGTGCATAAGCAAAACTAAATTTTTTGAGTTTTAAGGATAAGCCGAAAGATAAACCCGCTAACCCACCAGTACCCGTAATGCCTAATTCTTTACTCCGTTGAAAATTATAGGCAGCCTGCAAATTAAAAGCAGATGATAGCAGTATCTCTGTCCCCAAGGTCAAGTGCCTGCTTAGTTTATCAACCAAATTATAACTATTAGTAATGGGCTCTCCTGTTATTAGGTCTATTTCTTGGTTGTTTTGGGAATATTGATAGGTTAAATCAAATTTTTGCAGGTTATCATAAGTTAGATGAAACCTAAATGGTGCATATTTCAGTTTTTTTGCCAATGCGATGCTCACCTCGAATGGTAAATTCTCTCTAATTTGATCAAAGGCATTGATCTGATAACCTAAATTTTTGAAAATTAAGCCAGTAGAGATATTTTTTGAGGTATCAACATAAGAAATGGCAATATCCGTAGCTAAAGCCACAGAACTATAACTCTCATAATTGCCATAAATAAGCTTAGCGTTTGCCCCATAAAACAGCTTGTGTCTATAATTTTTGCCATAGCCAACGTTTAACAGGTAATCGGCCGCACCAAAAGTATTTCCTGTTAAATTCCCATTGGCATCGGCTTCTTCAAAATTACCGTAGTTGATATACATTAGGCCCAAGCTTAATGCCTCATCCTTAATTTTTAAACCATATTGTAAAGAACCAAAGTTGATATCACTGATGTAATTGCTGTAATTTAATGCGATTGTGCCACTTTGGTCTTTACAGATCAAAGAGGGATTTTTGAAGGTTTCTGTAAATTCTAACTCATTTGCTAAAGGAAACGCACTCCCCAATGCAGCCACTTTTGCCGAGTTTGGTAGATCTAAAAACCTAAAAACACCCTTTCCGCCAGTTTGTGCATAGCCAACATCGATCATCAAAACAGATAAAAAAGCTAGAATAATGTTTTTCCGCATTTCATCGCTAATTTAGCTTTAATTATGAAAATTGATGTAACAGAATTAGAAAAGGAGTTCACTTTTAAGACGGCCAGGAGCGGTGATAAAGGCGGGCAAAACGTAAATAAAGTAGAAACCAAGGTAGAACTGAACTGGAGTTTCTTAAATTCCCTGCTGTTTTCTGAAGCGCAAAAAAACATCATTTCGCAAAAGCTCAAAAATAAAATCAACAAAGAAAATATTTTGCAAGTTGTTGCAGAAGAAGCCCGTACGCAATTGAGAAATAAAGAAATTGCCATAAAAAAGACCATCCATTTAATAGAGAATAGTTTGATCGTACAAACACCAAGAAAAGCAACAAAACCAAGCAAAGCTGCTATCGCAAAAAGATTAAACCAAAAACGCCAGCAAGCTCTTAAGAAAATTAATAGGGGCGGTAATTTTGGTTAAATAGCATATTAAACGTTATTTCGAGGAACTAGACATCACATTTGTAGGGTTAATATGTTATGAGAATACCTGTTTGTGGGATATATTGCTTCGTAAATCATATTTTCTTTGCCCAAACCACCTTTGGTTGTTCTTTATAATCTGTAAAAAAGAATAAAAAATCATCGCCACCATCTTTGATCTTAAACTGCTTTTTTATTTCTTCTGGTTTTAGAGTAAAATTTCGGGTTACAATATTTGCTTTTTTTATGGCTTTCGCCGATGAAAAATTATTGAACTTGATTATCTTCAATATCTTAAAGGCTTTCCCTGGGAAATCTTTTACCAATTCTTCTGAAGTATATAAATGCGTATTGGCATTTACTTTCTGAACGTTAAATTTTTGCGTTAAAGATTTAAAAAAACCACTTTTTAAGATGGCGGCATCTGGTTCATAAAAATATTGCTTCACAGAGAAATACTGAATTTCTAAGTTTTTCTCGTCCTCAAAACCAAATGTAATTTTTCTTTCTTGATGCTTGTTTAATAAAGCGCAAACAACTTTTAAAGGTGTTTTCGGTTTGTTTTCTAATACATAAAGTAATTCTTTGCATTCGTTATTTACGCTCACAATATGTACTTCGCCCACATTCTCCAACTCTTTTAACCCTGCCGAAATATCTAACATCGGTGCAGCTTTAATAATAACCTTATCTGCTTTTTTAAGGTATAGGGCTTGGTTTTCTACCACGTTTGGTTCGCAATCTTTAAAAAGAAAAACCCTTTGGTTTTCTTGTCTGCGTGAAGGATCAATATAAATGGTGCTTGTTTTTTTGCTTTGGTTCAAAAATTTTTGGCTATCGCCGATGATAAATTGAACGTTATCTTTCCCAAATGCTTTGGCATTTTGTGCCACGATCGCAGAAAGTTCGGCATCTAATTCGCAATGATAAACAGTTTTTGCCATATCGGCGAAAGCCATGCTATCTACACCGAAACCTCCTGTTAAATCAATCAAATCGCCATTTTTTATTAGTTGCGCCTTGTATTTTGCGGTAATTTCTGACGATGTTTGTTCTAAATTTAGTTTTGGCGGATAAATAATCCCATCGGTTTTAAACCAAGTGGGCAGTTTTTTTTCTGTGCGGTTTTTCCCCTCAATTTGTGTGGCAATTTCTTTTACAGAAACCTTTGGGAACGGGGAACCTTTTAGGATCAATTTTGTAACATCGGTCTTAAGATTTTTATTGATAAAATCTTGGACTTTTTTTTGGAGTAATTCGGGGTTAAAATCACTCATCTTTTAATACAAATTGGGCGGTGTTTCTGCTGCGTTGTTCTAAATAAATATTACCTTTTATATATTTTTCTATACTTTTCTCATTAGCATGGCGGATGGTAATTAGCTTTAAATCGGTATTGAATTTTAATTCAAAATCCGTTTTTATCAACTTTTGTAAAGCCTCAAATTTATCTTCTCTGTGATCAAAACTTGCAGAAAAACTTAATGCAGAGATCTGCATCGTATTCACTTTTATATTCACTTCGGCGAAAGCCTTAAAAATATCACTTAAATGGTTTTCTGTGATAAAAGAAAGATCACGGGTATTTAAAGTGATTAAAACCTGGTTTTTTTTAACGATGATAATTGGGGTATTAATATTTATTTGCGCTTCTTTGATGATTGTACCAGCCTGTTTTGGAGCTAAAAAAGGCTTCACAAATAAAGGTATATGCTTGTTTTGTAGAGGTTTGATGGTTTTTGGATGGATAACCGTTGCACCATAATAAGTCATTTCAATCGCTTCTTGGTATGAAAGTTCATCAAATTTGATACAATCATCAAAAAGTTTTGGATCGGCGTTTAATATACCGGGTACATCTTTCCAAACGGTAACATCTTTTGCGTTTAGGCAAGAGGCGAAAATGGCTGCGGTAAAATCAGAACCTTCCCTGCCCAAAGTGGTGGTAAAGTTTTCTGATGTATTGCCTATAAATCCCTGAGTGATCGCAATTTGGTTCTCTAGTATTTTAGGGATGCTTTTGAGGATCAAATCTTCTGTTTTGGCCCAATCTATTTTTGCATCGCGATAGGTATTATCGGTTTGGATGTAAGAACGGGCATCTAACCATTGCGTTTTTATACCCATGAAATTTAGATATTGGCCAACAATCCTGCTAGAAACTATTTCTCCCATAGAAACCATTTGATCATAGATAAAATCGAAAGGATCTACCGGTTCATCTTCAATTATCCAATCTATTTCTACAAAAGTGTTCGCAATTTCATCAAATACAGGGTGGTTGCCTTCAAAAAGTTGGTGAAGCATTGTGAAATGATAGCTTTTAATTTCATCAAATAATTGGTGCACATCATCTTGCCGATCAAAATAACTGATTGCCAGTTTTTCTAAAGCATTGGTAGTTTTGCCCATCGCAGAAATTACGACCAACAAATTTTCTTGAGGATTAGATTTAATTATTTTAGCTAAATTTTTAATCCCATCGGCATCTTTTACAGAAGCACCACCAAATTTGAATACCTGCATTATTTTGTTTTATATTTTGATAAGCAACCGTTTGACTTAATTAAACCCTGGATCTTTGAATAAGGAACCAATAGTTTTGTTTGCCCATAAGCATAAGCTTTTATTTCATAAGGATTAAAAAGGAATTTTAATCCTTTTGGGGTGATCAAGAAATTTTTATTGAGTTTAAATTTTTGGTTTTCAAAGAAATAGCCATTCAAACTTTGTGAAGGAGATAATTTTTCGTCTTTTCTAAAAATTTGCTCTGCGATCTTCCTTAAATCATCATTATAATTAGCTACTAAAATATCGTTTAATCTTAAAACCTTGTTGTTTTTTTTATCCCAATTATAATATAAATAGGTTTCTAAACCATGTGCGCCGGCCGTGTATATATAAATTCTGTGCGTAAAAGAAATAATACAGCTGTCTTGTTTGGCAACGTTTATCTTTTGATCCCAAGCGTAACCCGCAGCAACTTTAGGATAATCTTTTTTAAAGACAGCATAATTTTGCAAAAATGCTTTTGCTGCTTTATCCAAACCAATATAATTAGATTTATCTTGAGCAGGGTTTGAAGCAATCAAAGTGTCGATAAAATTATTTAAAGGCGCATCGTTTTTAAAAATAGGATAAATGGCCTTTACGTAGGCTTTGCAATTTAGATCATTTAAAGTATCACACTTTAATGGATTAAGTACATAGGTTTTAAGATCATAAAAAAGAGAATCATTGCTTATTGATATGTAATCTTTTACTTTAGAATTCCCTGAACCGTTATTTGTATTGTTTTGACAGGCGAAAAGAGTGAAAAAGATCAAGGTTAGGATTGGGTTTTTCATATTAAAATTTTTCTATTTGTTCTTTAGAAAGTGAGGCATTTATCCAGCCGCTTTCTAAACCAGCATTATACTTGTTGTAAAAGTTTATCGCAGGCTGGTTCCAATCTAATACCTGCCAAACCATGCCGGCGTAATTGTTTTCTTTTGCTTCTTCGATTGTTTTATCAAACAGTAACTTGCCGATCCCTTGCCCACGCATTTTTTCTGTTACTATAAAATCTTCTAAATAAAGCCGGCAGCCTTTCCAAGTAGAATATCTAACATAAAACAATGCAAAACCTTCTATATTTCCGTTAACCTCGGCTACGTAGGCTTTCCAAACAGGTTTATGCCCAAAACCCGCATCAACAAAATCTGTTAAAGAAACGGTAACTTCATGTGGGGCTTTTTCATATAATGCCAATTCATGTATAAGTTCTAACATTCTTTCACAATCGCTTTCTAAAGCGTATCTGATGAAAATCTCCATTATTCTTCCTCGTTTTTAAAGTGTTTGATTATTCTTTCGCCAAAAATATCGCTACCGATACGTACCAAGGTGCTTCCTTGCTCAATCGCGATCTTATAATCGGCACTCATGCCCATAGAAATTTCTCTAAAAGAATCTTGGTTTTTAAAATAGCTGATCTTAATCCCATCAAAGAGGGTTTTAAGTTCGTAAAACTCTTCTTTTATCTGTTTCTGGTTTTGGGTATTTGTGGCAATTCCCATTAAACCAACGATCCTAATATTCGTTAGCTCTGCAAATTCTTGTGATTCTAATAATTCTATGGCCTCATCAAAACCTAGTCCGTATTTTGTCTCCTCGTCTGCAATATAAATTTGCAATAAACAATCAATCACTCTATTGCTCTTTTTAGCCTGTTTATCAATTTCTTGAAGTAATTTAAGGCTATCAACAGAATGGATCAATGAAACAAAAGGGGCAATATATTTCACTTTATTGGTTTGTAAATGCCCAATTAAGTGCCAATGGATATCTTTGGGTAGTTTTTGGTGTTTTTCTACCAGTTCTTGAACTTGGTTTTCGCCAAAAATCCTTTGTCCGGCTTGGTAAGCCTCTTCTAAATCTTTAATAGGTTTGGTTTTAGAAACGGCAACCAATTTAACGCTTACGCTTTCTATCTCTTGCTTTATTGCTTTTAAATTATCTGTAATGCTCATTTATGCGTAATTTTAACCAATTATTTTACAAAAATAAGAATGATTTAATTGAACAAGAATGTTAAAGTAAATACCTTGAAATTAAATTATAACATATTGATTATGAATAGAATATTAATTATAGTTTGTTTGTTTTTTCTGTTTTCATGCAAACAACAAGAAACTCCAAAAGGAATTATAAATAAAGACCAAATGGTTAACGTTTTGTTTGATATGGGTATTACAGACGCTTACCTTGGTCAGGTTTTTAAACCAGATTCTTTGTTAAGGGAGGCACATACAAGGTATAATTACATCTTCAAAAAAAACAATATCGATTCTGCAAAGTTTACCAGAAGTTTAAAATATTACAGTCTTAATGCCAAAGAGCTAAAAGAAATATATGCCAAGGTAACCGATAGCCTAAACAATTTACAAAAGGATAGAAGAAAGAAAATGATTAAAAAAACAAAATTGATAAAAAGGAAAAAAGTATTTAAGAATGATATACCCTCAAAATAGCTTACAAAAACTTGGTTTTGAGGATATTAAAAATTTGATCAAGAATTTTTGCATCAGTGAGATGGGTAGCGGCATGGTTGATAAAATGCAATTTATGGGCAACTACGATCAGATAAATAAATTTTTGCGCCAAACCCAAGAGTTCAAAAACATCCTAGAGAACGACCAACCTTTACCTATCCAAAGTTTTTTTGATATTAAAAAACTAGCCGAAAAAGCCAAGATCGAAGGCACTTTTTTAGTCGAGGACGAAGTTTTTCAGATTTATAGTTCATTACAAACCGTTTTTGCCGTAATTAAATATTTTGAGGAAAGAAACGGGCTTTACCCTAATTTAGAAGCCCTGTTTGAGCATTTGCCAATAGAGAAAAACATACTGAAACATATTGAAGCGGTAATTGATGTTAAAGGAAAAATAAAGCCTAATGCTTCAAGATTATTGGCCGATATAAGCGGCTCTATTGCTAAAGCAGAGCAGGAGGCAAGAAAAAAGATCGATCAGATCTATAAAAACGCCCAACAGAACAATTGGGTTGCCGATGGGAGTTTAACGGTAAGGGATGGTAGGGTTTGTATTCCAATTTTAGCCGAAAATAAAAGAAAATTGAAAGGTTTTGTTCACGATGAATCGGCTTCTGGGCAAACCGTTTTTATAGAACCCGAAGAAGTTTTTAGTCTCAATAATAAAATTAGGGATTTAGAATTTGACAAACGAAGGGAAATCATCAGGATTTTAATAGAGCTAACCGATCAATTGAGGCCTTATGTTCCGCTTTTGCTTTCTTACCATGGTTTTTTAACCAAGTTAGATTTTGTGAGGGCTAAAGCACTTTTTGCAGCCCAGATAAATGCAGAAATGCCTATAATTTTAAAGGAAACCCGTTTAAAATTGATCAACGCGAGACATCCTTTATTAATGTTAAACCATAAAGATTTAGGTAAAAGCGTAGTGCCGTTAAATGTCCATTTAGATGATGGCCTAAGGATTTTATTGGTATCTGGACCAAACGCTGGCGGTAAATCTGTTGCTATGAAAACCGTTGGCCTGCTACAAATTATGGTACAAGCCGGTTTATTGATACCAGCCGCCGCAGAATCTGAAATAGGGATTTTTAAACAGATTTTTGCAGATATTGGCGATGATCAATCCATAGAAAGCGATTTGAGTACTTACTCGGCCCATTTATCCAAAATGAAATATTTTACAGAACATACTTCAGGAAAAACATTGGTTTTAATTGATGAGTTTGGCACCGGTACAGATCCTCTTTTTGGCGGCCCAATTGCCGAAGCCGTTTTAGAGCAAATTAACCATAAAAAATCCTTTGGTTTAATTACCACGCATTATTCTAACCTAAAACTTTACGCAAACCACGCCGAAGGCATAGAAAACGGTTCGATGATTTTTGATAACGTAAATCTAAAACCAACTTATATGCTAGAGATGGGGAAACCCGGTAGCTCTTATGCTTTCGAGATTGCCCAAAAAATTGGTCTTTCGCCAAAACTGATAGCACTCGCAAAAAGCAAGATAAGCGTTCAACAAAGAAAAATAGATACCTTATTAGTTGATCTAGAACGGGATAAGAAAGAAATTTTAGAAGCAAAAATAGATTTAGACCGGCAACGAAGAAAAAACAACTCGCTCTTAGCAGAAAATGAAAAACTTAAGGCTTATTTCGACGAAAATAAAAGGAACTTATTGAGGGAAGCGAAATTAGAAGCGCAACAAATCATAAAAAACGCCAATAAACTGATAGAAAACACCATTTCTGGGATAAAGGAAACCAAAGCCGACAAAGAAACAACCCAAAATTTAAGAGCCAATCTTCAATCAGAACTCAAAAAGGTTGAGGTTAAACAACAAGACAAGCCCAAACCCAAATTAGAAGAAGAGATCATAGTTGGCGATTGGGTAAAAATGTTGGATTCTGAAAATTTGGCCCAAGTTTTAGAAATATCAAAAGACAATTTGATAGTTGCCTTCGGCGAGTTAAGGTCTGTTGTTAAGAGAAAGCGGGTAGAAAAAGTAAGCAATAAAAGTGTGCCTAAAGCAATCAAAACTTTTGGTACATCATCTTATACAGATACCGCTGCTTCGTTTTCTCCAGAAATTGATCTGCGTGGAAAAAGGGGCGAAGAAGCCGTTGCAGAATTAGAAAGATATTTTGATAGGGCCGTAATGTTTGGTTTTTCCAATTTTAAGATCATCCATGGAAAAGGAGACGGGATTTTAAGAAAATTGATTAGAAATTACCTAAACGGTTACCCTCAGGTAAATAAAATGGAAGATGAGCATGCCGATAGGGGTGGCGATGGCATTACCTATGTTTATTTAAAATAAGTGTTTTTAATCCTTATGAAAATTTAAAAAAATTAAGGTTTTTGGTAAAACTGTTGGAACACTTATTGTTTTAATCAGCTTGAAAAATATCTTACAAATGAAAAATAACGATGCGCTTTTATTTAATGAAAGCTATCAGGGGAGCATTAAAGAATGTCTGATTATTGCCATTCTTGCAACATTGGCTATGTCTGTTTTTAGTATTTTGATGGCTAATCTCTACAAAAAAGAATTTAGGGAGCCCAATTTATTAGCCAAGCTGTTTGAACATCATCTAAAAGATTCGCCAAGATGGTTAAGCATTACTTCAGGATACATTATCCATTTTTTAGTGGGCTTCGTTTTCACCTCCGTACAATTATATGTTTACCTTTTAATTGCTCCTGTTTGGTACAACGCCATAATTTTAGGCATTATTAACGGAATTATAGCCTGTATAATTTGGTACATTACCATTTTGGTTTATAGCGATGTATTGTTTATTAAGGTTGGTAATTTTTTATATCAATTGATATTTGCCCACATTATTTTTTCGATGGTTATTATGTTAATGTACATATTACCAAGACTTCCACAACTATAAAAAAGATTGGTATGGTAAACATGAATGTCATGCTGTCCGCCAATAGGCGGATTCAGCATCTCATCCAATGAGCAACAATGCAAATCGCTCTGCAAGTAAGATCCTGATTAGCCCACTGGTTAACGGGATGACAAAAATTAAATCTCTTGTCCTTTAGCAAGCTTTTCTTTACGATGATCTTGCCATAAATAATGCAGTAAAGTATTTAAAACCACGGCATTCCAATCGTTGTGCAAGCTTAGCGTTTCTTTTTTGCGCTTATCGCTGATGCTATTGATATGTAAAATACCCTTATTAAGGTAATATTTAACATCGTTCCAAGGCACCAAGTCTGTTTTGGTTTTTTTCCAAAATAAAAAACCAGAAGTATAAGTCATCATAAAACCTTGGTGGGTAACTTGGGTATTACCAACTCCAAAACCTTTTTTCTCGTTTAAAGCAGCAATGTACTCGCTCACTAAATGCTTTTTTACATATTGCCATAAACCCGACATGATGTAATAATAGGTATGGTCTTCTTCTAAAAGTTCCTCAACTTTGTTAGAACTAAATTTAATACTTATGCTTTCTCCGTTATGGCTTTGTATATCAATATTATAATGTTTTTTCTCTGGTTTTTTAGCGCCACCAATTAAAGAAACACCATATTTTAACGCTTTAACATCTGTACAGGCAATTTTATTTCCGTTAACTTCAATAAAATCTTTATTGATCTTTATTCTTTGTTTGGTTGATGGGACGGTATAATCAACGTCGAAATTGTGTTCTTGCATGGCTTCGAATATAATAATTATCTATTTTAAAAAAGCGTACCTGTGCCGCCTAATTTTAGTTTACCTAAATGTTTGTATGCAGCTTCCGTGGCCTCTCTGCCTCTCGATGTTCTCATTAAATAGCCTTCTTGTATCAAAAAAGGCTCATAAACCTCTTCAATTGTGCCCTCATCTTCTCCAACGGCAGTTGCTATGGTTTTTAAGCCCACTGGCCCACCTTTAAATTTATCGATAATGGCAGATAAAATCCGGTTGTCCATTTCGTCTAAACCATGTTCGTCAACATTTAAGGCATTTAACGCATATTTTGCTATTTCGGTTTCAATATTTCCGTTTCCTTTAATTTGGGCAAAATCTCTTGTGCGCCGTAAAAGTGCGTTTGCAATACGTGGCGTACCCCTGCTTCTTCTGGCGATCTCGTAAGCAGCCTCATCCGTTATGGGAGTTTTTAAAATACTCGATGATCTTAAAACAATGGTGGTCAGTAATTTAGCGTCGTAATATTGAAGTCGGGAATTAATCCCAAACCTTGCCCTCAAAGGCGATGTTAATAAACCCGAACGTGTGGTTGCACCAACCAAAGTAAAAGGGTTTAAAGATATTTGTACCGACCTTGCGTTTGGCCCGGTTTCTAACATAATATCGATCTTAAAATCTTCCATGGCAGAATACAAATATTCTTCAACCAAAGGACTTAACCGATGAATTTCATCGATAAAAAGGATGTCGCCTGTTTCTAAATTTGTAAGTAAACCGGCTAGATCTCCCGGTTTATCTAAAACGGGGCCGCTGGTAATTTTAATCCCAACACCCATTTCATTGGCAATAATATGTGAAAGCGTGGTTTTTCCTAATCCCGGCGGGCCATGTAAGAGCACATGGTCTAGTGCTTCGCCACGTAGTTTTGCTGCCTTTACAAATATCCTCAAGTTTTCTAAAATCTTTTCCTGCCCCGTAAAATCCTCAAACTCTTGTGGCCTAAGCACTTTTTCGATTTCCTTATCGCTTGGTGTTAAACTTTCTGTATTAGGATCTAAATTCTCGTTCATGGGATTAAGGTAGTAAAAAGGCTTTTTTGTTTTAATAGTTTTATAAATGAAATATAAAATGAATAGTTTTTTATTTGATTATTAGAGTTAATTAGATTATATTCAAATATAAAAAATGTTTGATTTGGGCGTTTTAAAACGCTTTCCGTTATATCTTTTTTGCAGAAAAAGCAAAAAAGGATGCCACTTCAATCGTTAACGCTAAAAAACTAAAAATACAAAATATATTGCCTTCCATTGGGTTACCATCATATCGCTCTTCTGGAGTTAAACTTTACTCAAAACTTCTTTTTCAATCAATTTTTGTAATTCTAAAATACCACCGATCAATGCTTCTGGGCGTGGTGGGCAACCCTGAACATAAATATCTACCGGAATTATCCTATCAACTCCTTTAACAACATGGTAACCGTGTTCCCAATAGGGGCCGCCACAATTAGAACAAGAACCCATAGAAATCACATACTTAGGTTCGGGCATTTGCTCATATAATCTTTTAATACGTTCTGCCATTTTAAAAGTAACCGTACCTGCAATAATGATCACATCAGCTTGCCTCGGCGAGGGCCTTGGGAAAACCCCAAACCTGTCTAAATCAAAATTAGAGGCCATAGAACCCATCATTTCAATGGCGCAACAGGCCAAGCCAAAACTCAAGGGCCATAAAGAAGAAAGCCTTGCCCAATTCATCAAATCATCAAGCTTGGTAACCACAACACCCGTGTTTTCTAATTGCCTTTCTAAACTCATGCTTTTTTAAATCTTGGTGTAAACTTCGGTTTGGCAATGGTTTGTGCTTCCGTTTCTAAAGGTTTATCGGCGTAAGCCAACTTATTTTTAAAAGGGATATATTTTTCTTTATTTATATTTTGATAAGCTTCCAAAGGTATTTTAGAATCTGTTTTTGGGATAAAAAGAGAAGGTTTGATCCATTCTAAATCCTTTTTCTTCCATACGTAAACCAAGCCCAACAATAAAATGCCGATAAAAACCAACATTTCTGTAAAGGCCAGCCATCCCCAGCGGGCATCTTGGGCAATCAAAGTTTTATCCGCAAAGATGGTTGCCCATGGGAACACAAAAACCATTTCTACATCAAACAATAAAAATATCAATGCAATAACATAAAAACGACTGTTAAACTGTATCCAAGAATTGCCGATGGTTTCTTCCCCACACTCGTAAGAACTGTTTTTTTCGGGGTTTGGTTTATGCGGAGCAATCAGTTTATTTACGAAAAACGCAAAACCCACAGCCAAAAGCCCGGTAATGATAAAAATCAACACTTTTCCAAATTCTGTGAGCATATTAGTTTCTGCCATGCCCCCAAAGTTAATAATTGGGTAATTAAAAGGAGATTTATTTTTGCTGTAACGTTCGCTTTGTAAAAAACGCTGTATTCTTTGTGGTTAAAAATCATAATAAATTTCCACTTTTGCCAAATGATTAAACCCGAATTGGATGCTATAATTATTGGTGGTGGCGCTTGTGGATTAATGTGTGCCGTACAAGCAGGTTATTTAGGAAAAAGGACTTTAATCTTAGAAAAAAACCATCAAGTAGGCGCAAAAATATTGATTTCTGGTGGTGGAAGGTGCAATTACACCAACCTTTACACTGATCATCAAAACTTTATCTCCAACAATCCGCATTTCTCAAAATCGGCATTATCACAATGGACGGTTGACGATTCCATTTCGTTTTTTGAGACCTATGGAATTATTGGGCAAGAAAAAACCTTGGGTCAGCTATTTCCAACAAGCAATAAAGCAAAGGATATCGTAAATATTTTCATTGATTTATGTGAGCAATTAGATCAAAAAATTACGCTTAGCGCTGATGTTAAATCGGTTGAAAAAACAACTGATGGTTTTGAAATTTCTTATGAACAGCATGGAAAAATCAATAAAATAAAGGCTCCAAATGTAGTTATGGCAAGCGGCGGTTTACCGATAGCAAAAATGGGAGCAACGGATTTTTCCCTAAAAATTGCCAAACAATTTGGATTAAATATTCACCAAACTGCCCCCGCTTTAGTACCATTAACCATTACAGGCAAAGAGGAAGCGTGGTACGCTAGTTTATCTGGAAACTCAATTAAAGCAATAGCAAGCAATGATGAAATCAGTTTTGAAGAGAATATTCTTTTTACGCATTGGGGTTTAAGCGGGCCGGCAATACTTCAAATTTCTTCTTATTGGAAACCGGGAATGAAAATCGAGATTGATCTGTTACCTCATCAAAACATCATAGAACTGATTGAGCAGGAGCGGAGCATCAACGGTAAAAAAACATTGGGTAATTTCTTAAATCGGTTTTATACCAAAAAATTTGTAGATGCAATTGCTTCACTAATTCCAACTTCAAAAAATTTAGCATCATTAACCAAAGAAGATTTTATAACTATTTCAGAGTTTATCCATCATTTTAAAGTGAAACCTGCTGGCGATAAAGGTTATGACAAAGCAGAAGTAATGCGTGGTGGTGTTGATACCAATGAGCTTTCTTCTAAAACCCTAGAGTCTAGAAAAGTTGCTGGTCTGTATTTTGGTGGCGAATGTGTGGATGTAACTGGCTGGCTAGGCGGATATAACTTTCAATGGGCTTGGGCTTGTGGGTTTGTGATAGCTCAAAATATTTAATTTGTATCTCATAAATCATCTAAGCTTTCTAGTATTTAGGTTCTAAATATGATAATATTAAAAAAGCTGCAATATGTCTCAAATGATAATAAATATCACATAAGCAGATTCAGCTAGAATGGCAACTCTGCAAGTGATATGCTTCCTATTGTTGGTATGATGTTACAATAAGACAATTTTTTTAATAGCACTTTTGTTTAGAAAAGTAATAAACTCAAAATTTACAATATCTAAAATCACCATCTAAACATTCCCTCTAAAAATCATATTAAAATTTCTTAATCTCCTTATATTTGCGGCTTATGAGTATGACCGCACAACAAATTCGTCAGCAATTTTTAGACTTTTTTAAATCAAAAGGACATCAGATTGTTCCTTCTGCACCTATAGTTGTTAAAAACGACCCGACATTGATGTTTACCAACGCTGGGATGAACCAGTTTAAAGACTTGTTTTTGGGCGAAGCGGCCATCAAATATCCCCGTGTTGCAGATACACAACGTTGTTTACGTGTTTCTGGAAAGCATAACGATTTAGAGGAAGTTGGTATCGATACCTATCATCATACCATGTTTGAGATGTTGGGTAATTGGAGTTTTGGCGACTATTTTAAGAAAGAAGCCATTGCTTGGAGCTGGGAATTACTGACCGAAGTTTACAAATTGCCAAAAGACAGGTTGTACGTTACCATTTTTGAAGGCGACGAGAAAGAAGGTTTGGTAAAAGACCAAGAAGCTTATGACTTTTGGAAACAATTTGTAGATGAGGATAAAATCTTGTTAGGAAACAAGAAAGATAATTTTTGGGAAATGGGCGAGACTGGCCCATGCGGCCCATGTTCTGAAATTCATTTTGATAGTAGAAGCGAGGAAGATAGAGCAAAAGTTAGCGGTGCAGCATTGGTAAATGCAGATGACCCATTGGTTATCGAGATTTGGAACAACGTTTTTATGCAATACAACCGGCAGAAAGATGGTTCGCTAAAAACCTTACCTGCACAACATGTAGATACAGGGATGGGTTTTGAGCGTTTGGTGCGGATTATCCAAAACAAAACATCTAATTACGATACGGATGTTTTCCAACCGATGATCCAGTTTATTTCTGAAAAAAGCGGTCTAGCTTACGGTAAAGAGGAAAAAACTGACATTGCCATGCGAGTAATGGCTGATCATATCAGAGCGATTGCTTTTGCTATTGCAGATGGTCAATTACCTTCCAACAATAAAGCAGGATATGTGATTCGTAGGATTTTGAGAAGAGCGGTTCGTTATGCTTATCAATACTTAAACCTAAAAGAACCATTTTTAAATCAATTGGTTTTGCTTTTGGCTGAGCAGTTTAAAGGGGTTTTTGATGAGTTGTATTCTCAGAAAGATTTTGTGCAAAAAGTTGTTTTAGAAGAGGAAAATAGTTTTTTGAGAACTTTGGAAAACGGTATCACTCGTTTTGAAAAAATGGATGAAATTACTGCTGAGAAAGCTTTTGAACTATACGACACTTTCGGTTTTCCGATAGATTTAACCGAATTGATGGCTCGTGAAAAAGGTCTTACCGTTGATATGGAAGGCTTTGAAGCAGAACTCCAAAAACAAAAAAAACGCTCAAGGGCGGCAACAGCAATTGATGCTGGAGATTGGATAGTAGTAAATGAGGGAGAAGAAGTGGATTTTGTAGGTTACGATGATTTAAAAGTTCATTCACAAATATTAAAATACCGTAAAGTAACCACAAAGGGAAAAGAGCAGTTTCAGTTGGTTTTAGACCGCACTCCATTTTACGCAGAAAGCGGCGGACAAGTTGGTGATGCTGGATTATTGATAGGAGAGGTCGAAGAAATTAAAATCATCGATACAAAAAAAGAAAACGGATTGATCATCCATTTTGTAGAGCAATTACCAAACAATTTAGAAACTAAGTTTTTGGCAAGAGTTGATGCCCAAAAAAGAATCCTGACAGAAAATAACCATTCTTCAACTCACCTTTTACATGCAGCTTTAAAGATGGTTTTGGGTAACCACGTAAACCAAAAAGGAAGTTTGGTAAATGAGGATATTTTACGTTTCGATTTCTCTCATTTCTCTAAGGTTACAGATGAGGAAATAAAACAAATTGAGGGGATTGTTAACGAAAAAATTAGAGAAAACATCGTTTTAAAAGAAGAAAGAAATGTGCCTTACCAACAAGCTTTGGATAGTGGCGTAACTGCTTTGTTTGGCGAGAAATACGGCGATTTTGTACGTGTAATCACTTTTGGAGAAGGCTATTCTAAAGAACTTTGCGGTGGCACACACGTTGCTGCAACTGGGCAAATTGGATATTTTAAGATCATTTCAGAAAGTGCCGTAGCAGCAGGTGTTAGAAGAATTGAGGCCATAACGGCCATTAAAGCAGAAGAATTCATTCACCATCAGGATGGATTGATTAAAAGCTTGAAGGAAGCGTTAAAGAATCCTAATGATATCACTAAATCTGTAGAGGTTTTATTGGAAGAAAATAATCGATTGAAAAAGGAAGTTGAAAAAGCGGTAATGGAAAAGGCTTCCAGATTAAAAGATGGTTTAAAAGCTAAAGCTCAATCCATAAACGGAATCAATTTCATCGCAGAAACAGTTGCTTTGCCTAATGCAGAAGCGATTAAAAATCTGGCTTATCAATTAAAAGATGTTGTAGAAAATCTCTATTTGGTTTTAGCCGCTGAAATTGACGGCAAACCTTTACTTACCGTTATGATCTCTGAAAACTTGGTAAAAGAAAAGGGAATGAATGCTGGGAACATTGTAAGGGAATTAGCAAAGGAAATTCAAGGCGGCGGCGGCGGCCAACCATTTTACGCAACTGCAGGTGGTAAGAATGTTGATGGATTGGGCATTGCTTTAGAGAAAGCTAAGAATTTTGTGAAGTAAAATTGGTTCTTGGGGTTCGAATCGTGTAAACATTAATTTTGTTTTTAGATTTAGTGATGCTGAATTTATTTCAGCAACTTATCAGAACGATTACTAAAGCAGAGCTACCTGTCAAAAGGCTCTGCTAATAAGA
>NZ_JAEHFY010000002.1 GCF_016623585.1 Pedobacter segetis | reverse complement strand
AGTCGAAGCATAAAGCCCAACGCCCCTTCGACTTCGCTCAGGGTGACATCCCCTAAACTCCGCTTAGGGTAAGATCCCTTCCACTCCGCTCAGATTGACATGCTGAGCGAAGCCGTAAGTCATGCTGAGCGAAGTCGAAGCATAAAGCCCAACGCCCCTTCGACTTCGCTCAGGGTGACATCCCCTAAACTCCGCTTAGGGTAAGATCCCTTCCACTCCACTCAGGGTAATATGCTGAGCGGAGCCGTAGTTATGCTGAGCGGAGTCGAAGCATAAAGCCCAACGCCCCTTCGACTTCGCTCAGGGTGACATCCCCTAAACTCCGCTCAGATTGATATGCTGAGCGGAGCCGAAAGTCATGCTGAACAGAGCCGTAGTTATGCTGGGCGGAGTCGAAGCATAAAGCCCAACGCCCCTTCGACTCCGCTCAGGGTGACATCCTCTAAACTCCGCTCAGATTGACATGCTGAACAGAGCCGTAGTCATGCTGAGCGAAGTCGAAGCATAAAGCCCAACGCCCCTTCGACTTCGCTCAGGGTGACAATCCCTAAACTCCGCTCAGGGTGACAATCCCTACACTCCGCTCAGGGTGACATCCCTTACACTCCGCTCAATAGCACATCTTAACCTAATTTTGATTTAAACTCTTCTAATATTTTATCTCAAACCGTTTTGAATCGTTATCCAAAACCACGCTTTGCGTTTTGTAACCTTCTACCGCATTTGCAGAACCTTGTGGATCAAACTTTGAAATTGGTGTTAAAAATGAAGCGAAATCTGCTTTTAAAGTTTTGCCTGTTTCAATTTTATCGTTAGCATCAAAACCGTGGAACATGAGTTTAATGTATTTGAACTTGGATTTAAAACTCCCTTCCACATTATCAAAAACAATGGTTTTATTAGCCGCATCGTAATTGATTTTACGCTTGTAAAAATCTCCCTTTTCGTAATTGTAGCTTTCTCCATCATCTTCATAATAAACAAAACTGTTATTGATCTTTCCTTTAAAAATGTTGATGGTTAGCGTATCGGTTGGTTGTTCTGCAGTACTCTGTACTAAAGATTGCATAGGCACAATACTGCTTTCTTTCACATAAACAGGCATTTTCTGTAAACTTAACCTAACAATTTTTTCGGTATTTCCTTTTTGCAATTCGCCAGTATATAGGTTATACCAATCTCCTTTAGGGAAATAGATGTTTCCAAAATCTTTTGTACTCTCAAATGGCGCAACCAAAAAAGCTTGACCAAACAAAAATTCGTTTTGGAATTGCGTATCGTAAATTTTAGGATCAAAGGTGTTATCAATGGCCAAACTACGCACTACCGGCAATCCTGTGGTAACCGATTTATTAAAAGTAGAATATAAGTAAGGCAACAATTTATAGCGTAAGCTGATGTAGTTTCTAGAAATCTCCGTTACCTCTTCGCCATAAGTCCATGGTTCCGAAGATTTTGTATTGACTGCCGTATGGTTACGGAAATAAGGATTAAAAGCTCCTAATTGAATCCATTTAGCATATAAACCAACCGATGGGCCGCCAGTAAAACCGCCAATATCCATCCCTGTAAAAGAAACGCCACTCAATCCTAAACTGCTCAATAACCTTACGCCTAACAACATATGGTCATCTTCCGAGCGGTTATCGCCTGTCCAGATGGCGGTATAACGTTGCAAACCCGCATAACCTGCCCTTGTTAATACAAAAGGGCGTTTATTGGTTGCAGCAACCATCCCCTCAAAACTAGAACGGGCCATTTGCATTCCATAAACATTATGGGTTTGTTTGTTACTCGCCAATTTTCCATCGTAATTGAAGATGATATTGGATGGCATTTTTTGCCCCCAAGTGGCAATTTCGTTCATATCGTTCCAAATACCAGAAACGCCCGTATTGGCAAAAAACTTTACTTTTTCTCGCCACCAAGCTCTTGCTTTTTCATTGGTAAAATCGGGGAAATTGCACCAACCCGGCCAAACCTGGCCTGTATAATTGCTGCCGTCTGGGTATTTAATGAAGATGTCTTTCTTAAAACCATCTTCGTAAGCATCATAACCCTTTTCTACTTTTATACCGGGATCAACAATAACCGTGGTTTTAAAGCCCATGTCATGTAATTTATCATTCATGGCTTCTGAGTCTGAAAAACGCTCTTTATCCCAAGTGAACAATTTATATTTATCCATGTAATGGATATCTAAAGTAATGCCATCTGCTGGGATCTTTTTCTCGCGAAGCGTTCTCGCAATTCGCAAAACTTCGGTATCGGGGTAATAACTGTACCTATTTTGCTGATAGCCCAAACTCCAAAGCGGTGGCATCTTCATCCTTCCGGTTAAAGCCGTGTAAGAAGAAATAATATCCGCTAAATGTGTATGGTAAATAAAATAGTAGTTCAACTCTCCGCCTTGGGCGGCAAAAGAAGAAAAACGATTATTACTTGCCCCAAAATTGAAATCTGATTGGTAGGTATTGTCTAAGAAAATGCCGTAATTCAAATTATCGTGTATGCCGATGTAAAAAGGAATGGTGCTATAAATGGGATCGCGATTTGTTGCATAACCAAAAGCATCTGTATTCCAATTGGTGTAACCTTCGCCTCTCCTATCCAAATTACCCGTTTTTTCGCCCAAGCCAATAAAACGTTCTCCATTTTGTAGGTGCTTGTAAGCGGTAACCTCATCATCAACCCAACTGCTTTGTAAACCTTTCTCATCTTGATTGATGATTTTACCATCTAACGTATAAAACGCAACAGAATATGGCTTTTTACTAATAACGGCTTTTACGGAATCTGTAAGGATGGTAATAGATCCATTATCTTGAGCGATATTGGTTTTTGTTTGTAGAGGCTTTGCGATTACTGCATAAGAAAAATCTTTTTGAAGTTCTTTTTTATCGAGCCTAACCCTAATGATAGTTGGGCTGTAAACGATGATTTCCCCAAAAGCATGATCTGTTTTAAAATCAATTTTTTGGCCATCAATTTTTACACTGGTTAGGTTCCCTGCCGATAAAACAGGATTGGTTTGGGCCTTTAAAAACAAAGGGGCAAACAGGATAAAGAAAAATAAAAGAGTTTTAAAACGCATAGCAAAAGAGTAGAAATTAAAATGTCTCGTTAAAGCCAAATAAATGGCTTTAACGAGATTATTTTTGATAATTTAGTTTTTAACTAAAGTATATTTATTGTTTGGAATATCCAAGGTAATGGTATAGGTGCCGGCAGATGGAACGGCGATATTATCTCCTGTTAAATTTCCATTTGCATCACCACCAAAATTTGTTCCCCAATCGTGGTTTTTTCTAAATTTTATCTCTCCACCCGCACTTAAAGGAATGGTTATTTTCCACTGACCTTTACCATCGTTTATATATTTCATATCCAACTCGTTGTATGGGCCAGAGGCTGGCGGCCAACCCGATGCGGTTCCGCTACCTACAACAGCCCAAACTAATGGGTCTATCTTGATAGTGTTTGCATTCAAATCAACCGTTAATTGTTTTGCTCCTGCACTGCCAGAGCTGATATCGCCACCAGATGTACTGATTTTACCATTGCCTGCATCTCCATAGGCCACATCCCATTTCTTTAATGGCGTAATTTTAAAGTTACCCCCATCAAACGGGATAACACCAACATAAACCCCGTTCCCTGTTGCAGAAATCAAACTGTCGGCAGTAGCCGGGTTCCAACCCTGATAAGCTCCTGGAACGTAAATCCAAGATGTTAAAGCGAAAGGCGTTGCTTTCATGCTGATAACATTACTATAAATTGGTTCTACATTGCTAGAAACGGTAGATTTAATCCTTACCTCTACGTCTGAACTTACCGCGGTTGGCAAATTTAAACTCAATAAAAGGTTGTTAAAATCTAAACCATTGTAAGATTTTGATAATGCTTCGGCCGGTAAAATGGCTTCTTTTGGCGATGCAAAATTACTCCCTTTTGCCGCTAATTGTAAAACATTGGTAACCGCTGCATTGTAACCAAAATTTGCTGCTGTTAAATTAAATGTTACTACATTTTTATCTAACATACTTTTATCTAGCACTACATTATTGGCAGAAACACTTAACGTACTTCCTTCGCCCGGGTTAACTATTGTCTTTACCTCGTCTTTTTTACAAGCAACAAAAGCCAACATCATAAAGCCAAGTGGCAAAATTTTATGAAATATCTTTTTCATGTTCTTAATTTTTATTGATTAATAACCTGTGTTTTGGGTTAAATTAGAATTTGCGATGATATCTGCAGTTGGGAGTGGGTACAAATCTCTATAGGCAGGTAAGGCTGTCCCGGCTTTTGTACCACCTTTAAAAGGCCACAAATAACTGCCACTGGTAAATTTACCATAACGCACTAAATCTGTTCTTCTAAAACCTTCCCAATATAATTCCCTACCTCTTTCATTAAGAAAAAAATCAACAGTTAAATCAGTAGCTGAAACATCTCCGCTGGTATTTCCATAAGCCCTGTCCCTTAATTTATTAACATAAATTAAAGCATTTGCTAAGGTACCGCCGGTGCCGCCTCTTGCCACCGCTTCCCCATAAATTAAATATTGTTCTGCCAAGCGGAATAATGGGAAATCCAAAGAACTAAAAGTTCCGTTTAATGATGGCCCAGGCTGCCCCGTAGAAGTTACGTTTTTGAATTTGGTAACCCTTAACCCATCGGTAAAAACGGCAACATCTTCCACGTTATTTTTAGACCCAAAGAAAGCACCTCTCTTATCTTGCGTACCATTTGGATCTGGGAAAAGCGCAGGTAAATTTTGGCGGGTTCTATTACCTCCCCACCCACCAGAAGGAACACCAAATGAGGCCGGGTTCATATCTGCATTGATGCCAGCATTGATCAAAAAGGTAGTACCGCCGTAATTAGTTCCTTTTACGCCATCATAATTGATGCTTAAAATAGTTTCATCGTTATTCTTATCATTATCTTCTAAAAATAGATCCTTGTAATTTGATTTTAAAGAATAACCCGCATTGATCACTTTGCTTGCGTAGGTAATGGCCTCTGTGTTTTTAGCTACCCCGGTATAAACCTGTGCGTTTAAATATAATCTTGCCAACAATGCCCAATCTGCACCTTTATCTGCTCTTCCGTACTCATTTGTTTTTGCGTCTTTCAAATCTGGCTCAATAGCTTTCAATTCAGATTCTACGTAATCAAACAATTTAGCCCTGGTGATCTGTTTTGGGGCAATTTTACCAATATTATCGTTCTCAGTAACAAATGGAGGATTACCATACGCATCCATCAATACCCAATATTGATAAGCCCTTAAAAACCTTGCCTCTGCCCTATATGTTTTTACGTTATCCGCATCGGCACCGCTAATTCCTCTACTGGCCAATTTTTCTGGAGTACTCTCTCTTAAAAATTCATTACAAAAAGTGATCTGTAACAAACTTCTAGAGTACAAACCTCTTAAAAACTGGTTATCGGCTGTCCAAAGAGACTGATCTAGATCTGGGATGCCAGTATCGCCCCAGGCACAAATGGCCTCATCTGTTGTTAATTCTTGGGAAGTCCAAAACAAACGCAAAAAATCTGCAAAACCCGAATTTAAACCCCCAATTTCGCTGTTATCTGCTCCGCTAGGGCTTGTTAAAGCATAGGCCGCATATAGTTTTACCATCTCTTGCTTATAACCTGCTGGCGTGGCATACACCTTTTCTGAGGTTACATCATTAGTTGGAAACGTATTCAAATCTTCTTTTTTACAAGCATCTAAAGCTAAAGCAACAAAACTTAAAGCAATAATACTTTTGTACGATGATTTCATGTTTTTATAATTTAATAATTTCATATCCTTAATTAATATTGATTAAAATCCGAGGTTTAAACCTAATGTGAAAGTTCTAGGCCTTGGATATAAATTATAATCGATACCTGTATTGTTTTCTGGATCTAAACCTTTGTATTTAGAAACCGTGAATACATTTTGGCAATTTGCACTGACCCTAAAGTTACCTGTATTCTTTCCTAAATTGCCAAAATCATAACTTAAACCAAGGTTATCCATTTTTAAGAACGAGGCGTTCTTGATATAATAATCACTTAAGTATTGATTGGTTTTAAAATTGGTTTTTAAGAAATCTACACTGGCATTGTTAATAACACCAGCAGGACTTAAAATATTAGAACGCACCCCAAAGTTAGAAGAAACGTTATCATAAATATAGTTGCCTAGATAAGTTCTTAAAGAGGTACTAATTGTCCACTTGTTATAGGTATAGGCAGTATTAAAACCAAGCGTAAAAGTTGGGTCTGGTGATTTATAAAAATACTGGTCATTTGTGTTGATTACACCATCTTTGTTTAAATCTGCATATAAACCCTCTACTGGTTTACCTGCGCTATCGTAAACTTGTTTGTAAACAAAGAAAGACCCGGGTATTTGGTTTACGGCATTATACTTTAAAGTTATACCCGTACCACCCGCTATATCACCTGCGCTAACCTTAGATCCAGGATCTGGGTTAAGCGTTAAGTTAGTAACCTTTCTTTTGTTAAATGCAAAGTTTAAACCCAGATCCCAATTTTGCTTTTCTTTTGCGATAGCTTTAAAGTTAATACTAGTTTCTAAACCTCTAACATCCATATTACCCACATTGGTGGTTAACAAATTGCTAAAGTTTGTACCTACCGGGATGTTTACGGTACTTAACAAATCTTTGGTTTTTTTATAATAGGCATCAACACTTCCATATAACCTACCTTTTAAGAAACCATAATCTAAACCTGTATTATAAGTTGTGGTAGTTTCCCATCTTAGATCTGGATCATAACCGGCAGGGCTATAATAATCATAATATGTACCGCCTACATTGTACTGTCCGGTATTGCTATTGGCATAATACTTAGAAAGATAATCTGTATAACCTATGCCATCTTTATTACCGGTTTGGCCGTAACTTAACCTCAACTTTAGATCAGATAGTGTTTTGCTGTTTTTCAAAAAACTTTCGTTAATGGCCCTCCAAGTAAAACCTACAGAAGGGAAGTATCCCCAACGGTTATTAGGTGAGAATTTAGAAGAAGCATCTGCCCTCATGGTACCGGATACGATATATTTATTATCTAAGGTATAAACCACCCTTCCATAATAAGACAGTAGTTTGTCCCTATCCGTAGAGAACGGGAATTTAGGTTCTGTCAACACCTCGCCCGTACCTTTAAAACTGGTATAGAAATCGGTGGTTTTAGAGTTATCATAATAACCATAACCTGCCGTAGCGTTAATATTGCTATTGATAGATTTTAAATCTTTGTTGTAACTTAAATAAAACTCAGAGAATTTATTGTTCTCTGTGTTTTTAGATTGAGAGATTGAACCTTGTGTGCCAATACTTTGAGCCGCAAAAGTTGGGACAAATATATTTCCGGTTCCTTTAGAAACATCATAGCCTACATTAAGGTTAGCATGAAGTTCTGGTAAAAAAGGTAAAGAGTAGTCTAAAGCAAGGTTACCGAAGCTTCTGTTTGCCTTACCATTGTTATCTTTTAAATCTATTAAACCAAGTGGATTACGAGGGGCGTTCGGGTTCACGGTGCCATCAGATCTTAGCCATTCGTAATAATTACCAAAATCATTAGTGGTGCGTACAGGTTGGGTTGGATCAAACTGAATCGCAGTTTGTATTCCATCGGCGTTTGCAAAGTGAGATTTTGTTAAAGCCCCTTTTAAGTTTAGATCAACCTTTAAATGGTTATCAAAAAACTTTGGAGAAAGCCCTATGGCGGCAGATGTTCTATTAAATTTATCTGTTTGCAATAGGCCTTGCTGATCTAAATATCCAACAGACACACGGTAAGGCACTTTTTTGGTTGTTCCGGATATGCTCACGTTATTATCTGTGGTAAGGGCTGTTCTATAAATTACATTTTGCCAATCTGTATTGGCATTACCTACCAAATCTGTAAAAAGTAAATCTTTACCATTATTGTCTTTCCCGTAAGTTGCTGTTGGGTTGGCATTTACATAATCCCTAATTTGGGAGGGAGATAATACATTGATGGTATTATTTGCCGTAGCAACAGAATTGTTTGTACTTACGTTAACCATCGGCTTGCCAGAAGAACCTTTTTTGGTGGTAATTAAAATTACGCCGTTAGAAGCTCTAGAACCATAAATTGCCGTTGCGTTGGCATCCTTTAAAATGGTAAAGGTTTCAATATCGTTAGGATTGATGAGCGATAGTGGTCCTGGGGCATTCCCGATAGAATTACCGCTCAATGGCACACCATCAACTACGATTAAGGGATCGTTGCTGGCATTTAAAGATGCACCGCCCCTGATCCTGATGGTACTAGCACCACCCGGTTGCCCGCTGTTTTGTGTAATGGCAACACCGGCTACCTTACCTTGTATCAGTTGCTCTGGACTAGATATGGTACCTTTTCTAAAATCTTTTGCATTAACCGTTGCAACAGACCCCGTAACATTTTTACGTTCTGTGGTACCATAACCAATTACCACCAGCTCATTTAACAAAGTAGAACTCGGTTTCAATTTGAAGTTTAAAACAGTACTTCCGTTAACAAGTACCTGTTGGCTAAGATCTTGGTAGCCAATAAAACTTACGGTTACCGTTACCTGTCCGTTAACATCAGTAAAACGGTAATTACCGTTTACATCTGTAGAGGTTGCCTTAGTTTGGCTAATTTTTACAGACGCACCCGGCAACGGAAGATTGTTTTCATCTACAACCTTACCGGTAATAGATCCGCTTTGGCCAAACACCTTAATTGCTAACAAAAACATCAGCAAAAAAAGACCATGTTTTAGCATGTAACTTTTTCTCATTTTTTTTAGATTTTTTATCGTTTATAATTGGGGGTAAAATTTTTAATTTTTACACATTGCCAATGTACAATTGCATTTCATAAATAAAAATTTTTCTGAATTATTTTTTTTTACGCTAAAACCCATTGATTTTAGGTTATATATTTTGGTTAAAAATTATAAATCAATTAATTTATAAATAGCTGTAAAACAAATATTTAAACCATAAATTTTATATAAGATAGTGTTTAATATACACCTGTTAAAATCTTACCCAAAAAAGGGAACGTTCCCTTAATCTGAGTGTCATTTTTAGGGAACGTTCCCGAAAATATTCAAAAATTCTGCCTAAATAACACTAAGTGCCGATAGTTTTTGATTTTTTTTCCGACTTATTTTTTTGGTTTTTTAAGCCGATTTTGTGGAGTTTCTAAAGATGATTTTTGAGTTTAAAACCACCTTTTCTTTTGCAAAGCTTATCTCTTTTTTATCTTGCAAAATATCGAACAATAATTTAGCCGATAAGTTACCTATCTCTACCGCTGGTTGCGTAATTGTGGTAAGCGATGGGTTTAATAATGGTGCAATTTCTAAACTAGAAAAGCTGATCACTTTTAGATCATGGGGTATTTTAATATTTAGATCATAACTGGCATAGTAGGTTGCAAAGGCCAACCTTTCTACAGATGCAAATATGCCGTCCAATTTCAGGTCTTTCAAAGCTTTTTTAATAATTGGGTCGTTCTCTGTATAACTATTAGAGCAATCTATGATCAATTCTTCTTTATAATTGATATGGTGTTTTTTTAATGCGTCTATATACCCCATCTCGCGGGTTTTACCTATGGAAAGATCTTTCTTTACCACCAAATACCCTATCCTCTTACAGCCTTGCTCTATCAAATGTTCTGTTGCTATAAAGCTGCTCTCATAATCATCCGTGATTATTTTTGGGGTATCAATATCGTCATAAACCCTATCAAACTGCACCATGGGCAATCTCCTTGCCCCAAAATCGTTCAAATAATTATGGTTCTCTGCCTCGCCAGAAACCGACATGATGATTCCTTCTACCCTACCGTTGTGCAAATGTTTTATAAAGTCCATCTCTTTTTCCAGATCATCATCTGTAGAATAAATTAAGATATTGTATCCATTTGCCCTTGCAACTTGCTCTATACCATGTATGGCCTGCGAGAAATAATTGTTTGCCAACTCTGGTACAATAACCGCAATTGTTTTGCTTTTTTGGTCCCTAAGGTTGCTTGCATAATGGTTTGGCTGGTAATTTAACTCTTTGGCTTTTGATAAGATCAAATCTTTGGTATGCTGCTTAATACCGCTGCTATTTCTAAAAGCCCTAGAAATTGTAGAAGTAGAAAGATTTAAAGCTTCTGCGAGTTGCTTTATATTGATACCATCCATAAAATTAAATGTAGGATTTATTTATTAGCCCCAAATATAAAAGATAATTTTCCGATTTTGATTTGCCTACCCTAAATGTCTTTAACATTAAATGGTATCTAAGAAAAAATGACATCTCAAAACATGATAAAATTACCTTTTGTTTATTAATAAACCGTCAAAAAGTCATTTAAAATCAATTAGTTATGTCAAAATTTCAGTTTGTTGCTTATTGATCAAAGTGGTTTTATTTTTGATGCTAACGTTTTGAGGAAAAAAACTATGAACTTTAATAATTTCACTATAAAAGCACAAGAGGCCGTTCAAAAGGCTTCAGAGATTACCACCGGTTTTCAACAACAATCTATAGAAAATGCCCATATTTTAAAGGCCTTGCTTTCTGTTGATGAAAACGTGGTAGGTTATATACTAAAGAAACTGAATGTCAATATCAATCATCTCAATCAATCTTTAGATGATCTTATTTCTACTTACCCAAAAGTTAGCGGAAGCAATGTTTACCTTTCAAATGCCGCAAATTCCACCTTACAAAAGGCACAATCTTGCCTAAAAGAATTTAAGGATGAGTTTGTGTCTGTAGAGCATCTTCTCTTAGGGATTTTAAACGCTGGCGATAAAACCGCTTCGCTTCTAAAAGACCAAGGCGTTAACGAAAAAGACTTGAAAAAGGCCATTACCGCCTTGCGTGGCGACGCAAAAGTTACCGATCAAAATGCCGAAGCTACTTATCAGGCTTTAAATAAATATGCCCGCAACCTAAACGAATATGCAGAATCAGGGAAGTTGGATCCAGTTATCGGGCGTGATGAGGAAATACGCCGTGTGATACAGATTTTATCCCGTAGAACCAAGAACAACCCGATCTTAATTGGCGAGCCCGGTGTTGGTAAAACCGCAATTGCAGAAGGTATCGCTTTCAGGATCATCAAAGGCGATGTACCCGAAAACTTAAAATCTAAAGTGGTTTATTCTTTAGATATGGGCGCTTTAATAGCAGGAGCAAAATATAAAGGCGAGTTTGAAGAACGCTTAAAAGCCGTGATCAAAGAAGTGAGCGACAGCGACGGGGAAACTATTTTATTTATTGATGAGATACATACTTTGGTGGGCGCTGGTGGTGGCGAAGGAGCAATGGATGCTGCAAACATTTTAAAACCAGCATTAGCCAGGGGCGAATTAAGAGCCATTGGGGCAACAACCTTAAACGAATATCAAAAATATTTAGAGAAAGACAAGGCCTTAGAGCGTCGTTTTCAAAAGGTAATGGTTGAAGAACCAGATACTGCAGATGCGGTTTCCATTTTACGTGGATTAAAGGAACGCTACGAAACCCACCATAAGGTAAGGATAAAAGATGAGGCCATTATTTCTGCCGTTGAACTTTCTCAACGTTATATTTCTGATCGTTTTTTACCAGATAAGGCCATTGATCTAATGGACGAAGCGGCTTCTAAATTGCGTATGGAAATGGATTCTGTACCGGAAGCGGTTGATGAATTGGATAGGAAGATCATGCAGTTAGAAATAGAGCGTGAAGCGATAAAAAGAGAAAAAGACGAAAGAAAAGTAAGCGATCTTTCTAAAGAAATTGCAGATCTATCTTCTGAAAGGGACGAATTAAAAGCTAAATGGCAGGGCGAAAAAGATTTGGTGGATGCCGTAAATACAAAAATAGAGTCTATTGAAGATCTAAAATTAGAAGCAGAACAAGCCGAAAGAGCCGGCGATTATGGCAAAGTTGCCGAAATACGCTACGGAAGGATAAAAGAAACACAAGAGGAGGTTGATAAACTTAAAGCCGAGTTAGAAAGCAAAACTTCTGATAACAGAATGTTAAAAGAAGAGGTAACTTCTGAAGATGTTGCGGGGGTTGTTGCCCGGTGGACAGGCATTCCCGTAAATAAATTGATAGCCAGTGAACGTGAGAAATTGTTGCATTTAGAAGATGAGCTGCATAAGAGGGTTGCGGGGCAGTCTGAGGCAATTGAGGCCATAGCCGATGCAATCCGTAGATCTAGGGCTGGTTTAAGCGACCAAAAGAAACCGATCGGCTCTTTTATTTTCTTGGGAACAACGGGTGTTGGTAAAACAGAGTTGGCCAAAGCATTGGCAGAATTTCTTTTTAACGATGAACATAGCATGGTAAGGATCGATATGAGCGAATATCAAGAACGCCATGCCGTTAGCAGATTAATTGGTGCACCTCCGGGATATGTGGGTTATGATGAGGGCGGACAGTTGACAGAAGCCGTTAGAAGAAAACCTTATTCTGTTATTTTGTTTGATGAGATTGAAAAAGCGCATCCCGATGTTTTTAACATTTTGTTACAAGTGTTGGATGATGGCCATTTAACTGATAATAAAGGAAGGGTGGTAAACTTCAAGAATACCATCATCATCATGACATCTAATATCGGTTCTCATTTAATACAAGAGAATTTTAGTCTTTTAGTTGATGAAAACAGGGACGAAGTGGTAGCAAAAACCAAAAACGAGGTTTTTGAACTGTTGAAGAAATCTATCCGTCCAGAGTTTTTAAACAGGATCGATGAAATCATCATGTTTACCCCTTTAAATAGAAATGAGATCAGGGATATCGTAAAGCTGCAATTTGTTGGTGTGCAAAAATCTTTGGCAGAAATGGGAATTACCATTGATGCTTCTGAAGAAGCGTTAGATTGGCTGGCAGAACTAGGTTATGACCCTCAGTTTGGTGCAAGGCCCTTAAAAAGGGTTATCCAAAAAAGAATATTGAACGAACTATCTAAACAGATTTTGGCGGGAACAGTAGACAAGGATAGCAAAATAAAACTAGATATGTTTGACCATAACTTTGTTTTTATGAACGAGGGTAAATAATATTGGTTTCTGTAAAACAGATCCCTGATCGCAAATTACGATCAGGGATTTTAATTTTTGCTTAAAACCATTTTAAAATGTTGTATCCCTGCTTCTTCAAACATATCGCCAACTGCTTTAAACCCCGATTTTTGATATAACGGCATAGCGGTAACTTGGGCATGAAGATAAATGTAACCGGCTTTTTTGGGCAAATCAGAAATTACGGTCTTGATCATTTCTGTGGCTATGCCTTTTCCCCTAAATTGTGGCAAAACTGCAAACCTTTCTAGTTTGAAACCTTTTTCTGTCTCTCTCCAACGGCAAGCAGCTGCAGGTTGTTGATCATAAGTTGCTAAAAAATGTGTGGAAACATCTTCGTTTTCCCATTCTAACTCTGGTGGGCAGTTTTGTTCTTCTACAAAAACGGTTGTTCTTATTTGATAAACCTTTTTTAAATCATCATCAGAGCTAACCTTAAAAACTTTAATATCATCCATCCACAAAAATAATTATCAAATTTAGTACAAAACATTTAACTCAATTCTTGGTAGGCGGCATCCAAACTCCTAGAAATCCCTTCGCCTTTCCATTCTTCTGCCCCGGGTATAAAAGTGGCTTTCATAATTTCTTCTTTAGATTTCCCGGCTTTCATTTCAGAAGCTACAAAAACCAATAATTTTTGGAGATAATTTTGGTAAGCTTTTAGATCGTCGATATTACCCACAATTTCTTCTGGGTCTAAAGCATGGCCAAATACGTAAGTAGTGTCCTTCCCGAAAGTTGCCATAGCCTTGTCCAACACTTTTATCCAACTATGTATATCTGCACCGGCGGTTTTATCAATGTAAGGAAAGCGGCGGTTAAAAACTAAATCGCCCATGTGCACCACTTTATGTTCTGGGAAATGAATCATGGCATCTCCATCGGTATGCCCGGCTCCAAAATAGTATGCTTTAATGCTGTCTTTACCAATTTTATAATTCCAATCTTTTTCAAAAGTTGATGTTGGGTAATATTGCTCTACAATAGTTTTACCTGCAGCAGCCGCATCTGCAGCAACCTTTTTTTGGTTTTTTAAAGAATTTTTATGTGCCACAACCTCGTTAACCAAACCTTTAAAAACAATATTGCCACTGGTATGATCACCATGATGATGGGTATTGATCAATAAATCGAAGGGTTTGTCAGATTTTTTCTTCAATTCTGCAACCAGGTGTTTTGCAGGATCTGGGTACTGCGAATCTACAACGATCAAACCTTTATCTGATAATAAAAACAAAATAGTGCCACCCTGCTCTGTAAAAACGCCCATTTTATCGTTGATCATCTTGATGTTGTATGCGGCGGCAAAGTCTTTCATAGATGCAAATGATGTAAATTTGTTTAAGGCTAAAGCTGCTATGGTTAAGCCAGAACCCATTAAAAATTTTCTTCTTTCCATTTTTTAAAAATTATATGTTTAAACAAGTATAATCTGAAACAACAAAAAAAGCGATCTGTTTTATAGAACGCTTTTTTTAAAGATAAAATTTTTGTTAAATCCCTGTAACATCCCTATCTATGCCTATGGAGCCTTTATGGGTCCTGCTCTTATCACCAGGGGTAACACTGTAAGAGCCTTTTTTCTCGTTTACCAAACTGTTATCAGAGTTTTCTACGGTTTCGCCATTAGCGATTTTTTGTTCTTTTAACCTTAACTCTTCTTCTTTTATCTTGTTTAGTTTCTCTACTGGACTTTGTGACATGGTTTCTTTTTTTAATTTTTAAAAAATAGATCGTTATTGATAAGGAAACAAATAACTTGCCAAGAGTGTATAAAAGATTTAAAAAGAAATATGTTGACTCAAAAATTGATGTCATTCAGTTAGCCAGCTCGCCAATCGGAATATTATCAGAATGAGTTTTTACACGGTTACAGTTTAAGAATCTGTAAATGCGATGCTGAAATAAATTCAGCATGACTTGTAAAGATTATTAAATACTTTTTACTTTTCACCAAATGCTTCTTTCAACTTTTCCACCGTATAATCAATTTCTTCTTTTGTATTCAGTTTAGAAAAAGAGAACCTAACAGAAGGCCTTTCTGGATCTGCGTTTATGGCGGTTAAAACATGGGAACCGATGTTTGATCCCGAGGAACAAGCACTACCGCCTGATGCTGATATACCGTTGATATCCAAATTAAAAAGGAGCATATCTGCCATTTCCATTTTTGGGAAGCAAACATTTAAAACCGTATATAAACTTTTATCAGCCTCGGTTTCTCCGTTGATATGTATATCTGGAATGGTTTTTTTCAGCTGTTCTATCATATAAGATTTTAAAGCCTGGATATGGTTTTTATGCTGCTCCATATCGGCGTAAGCCATTTCTAAAGCTTTTGCAAAACCCACAATGCCGTAAACATTCTCTGTACCGCCACGCATATTTCTTTCTTGCGCCCCTCCGTTGATCATCGGTTTTATTTTGATAGATGGATTTACATATAAAAAGCCAACTCCTTTTGGCCCATGTAATTTATGTGCAGCACCAACAATAAAATGAGCTTTTAATTTGCTTAGATCATGTTTATAATGCCCCATGGTTTGCACCGTATCAGAATGGAAAATAGCGTTGTATTTCTCACATAACTCCCCGACCCTTTCTATATCAGTTAAATTCCCTAATTCGTTATTCGCCTGCATTAAAGAAACCAAAGAACGCCCATTGTTTTGGAGCAGTTTCTCTAAATGGATATAATCTATATTTCCTTTTTGATCTAGATCAACATAGCTCAATTTTATCTTCCCTTGTTTTTCTAATAATTCTAAAGTATGCCCAACGGCATGATGCTCAATTTTGGAAGTGATGGCATGTGTGATCCCAAAATCTTCAATAGCGCATTTTATAGCGGTATTATCGGCTTCGGTACCGCCAGAAGTAAAAAATATATTTGCAGGGGCCGTATTTAGTAGGTTTGCCACGGTTTTCCTCGCTTTTTCTACCAAGGTACGCACTTCCCTACCATGCGCATGGATAGATGATGGGTTGCCATAATGGTTTTCCATAACGCCCACCATCGTTTGCATTACTTCTTTATCTAAAGGTGTTGTGGCCGCATTATCTAAATATACTCGCATGGTGATTAATTTTGAATGATTGAATTGATAAATGAGAGAATGATTGAATTTTGAAAGAATAGCCTTAATTATAACCTACAAACTTACGATCTTTAGGTTAAAACCTACAAATTTTTAAACTTGAAACTTTCTTCCTGGCTGATGCTACAACTTTTAAGATCTCTGTGCCTTCTTTAATTAAAGACTTTATTTGGTTTAAGAAGATTATTCCGGCTTCGATCAAGATTTCCATCAAAAAAATTTGCCGCTTAATAATCCTTGCTCCTTCAGTTTCAATTACTCATTTCTTCGTTCCACCCTTTTTACCATTAATTATTTCAATCTATCCTTAGATCATTATTTTACCCTACTTCAAAAACAACTTTATATCCTCAATAATTTTATTGGCCAAACCTTCTGCTGCTGTTTCAGATGTTGATTCTGAGTAAATGCGGATGATCGGTTCTGTATTCGATTTTCTGAGGTGTACCCATTGTTTATCAAACTCTATCTTTAAGCCATCAATGGTAGAATGCGGTTGTGATTTGTATTTCTCTTCAACGGATAACAACAATTTATCGATATCCATTTCTGGGGTTAACGTGATCTTGTTTTTAGATATAAAATAAGATGGATAGCTAGCCCTTAAAACAGAAATAGCTTTGCCATATTTGGCCAAGTGCGTTAGAAACAAAGCGATGCCAACCAAAGCATCCCTGCCATAATGTAACTCTGGATAAATTACACCGCCATTCCCTTCGCCCCCGATTACCGCATTACATTCTTTCATTAAAGTAACCACGTTTACTTCGCCAACTGCAGATGCTTTATACTCTCCACCAGCATTCTCGGTAACGTCTCTTAACGCCCTGGTAGAAGAAAGATTAGAAACCGTATTTCCCTTATTGTTTTTTAGGATATAATCTGCAACAGCAACCAAAGTATATTCTTCGCCAAACGGGGTTCCGTCTTCACATATAAAACATAAACGATCTACATCTGGATCCACAACTATACCTAAATGGGCATTGTTTTTTGTAACCTCATTGCACAAAGCGGTGATATTTTCTGGCAAAGGCTCTGGGTTGTGCGGAAAATGCCCATCAGGCTCACAGTATAATTCAAAAACCGTTTCTACGCCCAATGCCTTTAGTAAAGAAGGTACAAATATCCCACCGCTAGAGTTTACGCAATCTATAGCGATTTTAAATTTTGCTGCTTTTATGGCATCAGCATCAACCAAAGGCAAGGCCAATATTTTATCGATATGCTTTTGAAGATAAGAATCATCAAAGGTTACTTTCCCTAGATCATCAACCTGGGCAAAATCGGTATCTAAATTTTCTGCAATTTCCAACACTTTTTTTCCCTCAACATCATTGATAAATTCTCCTTCGTGATTAAGAAGTTTTAGCGCATTCCATTGTTTGGGGTTATGGCTTGCGGTAATGATGATGCCACCGCCGGCATTCTCATCAGGTACGGCAATCTCTACGGTTGGCGTGGTAGATAAACCTAGATCAACTACATCGATACCAATTCCTTGTAGCGTACCAACTACTAAATTCCTTACCATCTCGCCAGAAATACGGGCATCCCTACCTACAACAATTTTTTTCTTCCCGGTTTTTTCTATAACCCAGTTACCAAAAGCGGTGGTAAATTTTACGATATCTGTCGGGGTCAAAGCGTTGCCTGCTTGCCCTCCTATTGTTCCCCTTATCCCGGAGATTGATTTTATGAGTGTCAATTTGATATATTTTAGATTTTCAAAAGTAAAAATAATATCATTTATGATAGATGTTATTTTAAACATCCCCACAAATGCGAAAACTCTATATTTGTAGATCAAAAAATTTGCTATGCCCAAGAAATGGTTTCAAAACTGGTTCAATTCTCCTTACTACCACATCCTTTATAAAAAACGTGATGATGAAGAAGCCGAACTTTTTATTGATAACCTTTGCGCCCATTTAAAACCTGGCGCAGATGCTAAGATGCTTGATATTGCTTGTGGACGCGGCAGACACGCCATTTACCTCAATAAAAAAGAGTATGATGTTACCGGGATTGATCTTTCTTTGGGGAGCATTAAATTTGCCCAGCAATTTGAAAACAAAAAACTTCATTTTTTTGTGCATGATATGCGTTACCTCTTTTACATCAATTATTTCGATTTTGCTTTTAACCTTTTTACCAGTTTTGGATATTTTGAGACAGACAAAGACCACATAAACGCACTTAAAACTTTTAGAAAATCTTTAAAAAAAGATGGTAAATTAGTTTTTGATTATATGAACAGCCAAAAAATAATCAACCATTTGGTAACCCGTGAAGTTAAAGAGGTTGATGGCATAGCGTTTCATATTAGCAGGACCGTTGTAGATGGAAAAATCATAAAGACCATCAATTTTGAACATAAGAACAAGCATTTTTCTTTCAATGAGAAAGTAAAAGATTTTAAACAGGCAGATTTTACTCTTTTATTTACTGCCGCGGGCTTTGAGGTTTTAGATACTTTTGGCGATTATCACTTGAATAAATTCGATGTCAATCAATCAGACCGTTTGATTTTTATTTGTAAGAAATTGTAATGTTAGAGGCACTTTTAAAATTAGACCACCATATCTTTCATACCATAAATTATGGGATGGGCAATGCTTTTTTTGATTGGTTGATGCCTTTGATCAGGGAGAAAAAAAATTGGACCCCCTTGTATGCCTTTATATTGATCTATTTTATTTACAACTATCGGCTAAAGGGATTTTATTTCATTCTGTTTTTTGCGGCGGCGGTTGGCCTTGCCGATTTTTTGAGCGCTGGCATCATTAAACCGTTGGTAAACAGGGATAGGCCATGCCAAGAAGCATCCTATAAGCAAGAAGTAGTTTTAAGAGTGGGTTGTGGCACAGGCAAAAGCTTTCCATCATCACACGCAACAGATCATTTTGCAATGGCAATTTTTATGATTACGGTTTTCTATAAAAGATGGCGATGGATAATTTATACCGGCATTTTATGGGCGGGCGCAATTTCTTTTGCCCAAGTTTATGTTGGGGTACATTTCCCTATAGATGTTTTTATCGGGATGCTCATAGGTTCCCTAATCGGGTTTCTGATGGGGAAATTATGCGTTAAAGTATTACCTATTTTTGATCATCAATAAATGAGTATTTTTTTTATCACGCTTTTAGCGGGCTGTGCCTTATTGGGCGGTTTAGCCGTGTTTGTTGTTAAAAACAACAACAATAACAACCTTAAGTTGATACTTTCTTTTAGCGGTGCCTACCTTTTTGCCATTACCATACTGCATTTATTGCCAGATGTTTATGCCGGAGATGAAAAACATTTGGTTGGCTTGTTTATATTGGGAGGGTTTATTCTTCAAATATTGTTAGAACAGTTTTCCCAAGGTATAGAACATGGCCATATCCACGCTCATAATCATCAACAAAGCTTCCCTTGGGGCATCATGCTTAGTTTGTGCTTTCATGCTTTTTTAGAAGGAATGCCTTTAACCGTAAAAAATAACCAAGAATTGGTTTATGGCATTGCGATACACCATATTCCGGCCGCTTTTGCATTGGGCAGCGTTCTGATAGGAAACCATATTAAAAAAAATACGGTAATTGCTTTATTGGTTGTATTTGCGGCAATGTCTCCGTTGGGCTACATCCTAAGCTATAGTTTAAGCAACGGCAACATCCAAAGCATGGGGAATTACTATCCTTATATTATGGGAGTGGTAATAGGTATCTTCTTACACATTTCTACCACTATTTTATTCGAATCTAGCGTAGATCATAAATTTAGCATAAAAAAAACCATTGCCGTTTTTATCGGGATTTCTATTGCATTGGTTGGTTATTTCTTAGAGGCGCATTAGTTTATGATAACAAAAACCGAATGATAAAAAATCTAGTCGATACCTGCTTCCCTAATAATCCTATCGTTAAGAAACCATCTCTTTTATAATTCTTCAGTATCAAAAGAATAAAAAACAAGTTCTTTACTATCCATAACCCATTTAACAAATTTTATAAATGGATATGATCGTTTTGGCAATAAACTTGCAACTGTACAAACATAAAGCATTAATCAAAGTTTTATAAACAGATGATGACCGTAAACGATAAGAAAGCTAGCATAGAAAAGCTTAGAAAATTGATAGACATGGTAAATGTAGCCATGATCACCACCTTAAGGGCCAGTGGTGATTTTTATAGCCGCCCCATGAACACCATGGAATATGACGACGAAGGAAATCTGTTTTTCTTTTCTGACGAGCATACGCCAGATGCACATGATATAAAAGTAAACAATAGGGTTTCTGTTACCTATACCAACCCAGAAAATAACACCTATATCAGCTTAAATGGCAGGTTGTATTTAATAGAAGACCAAAACAAAATAAACCAGCTTTGGGTACCCGCCTGTAAAGCTTGGTTTCCGGAAGGTAAAACCGACCCTAATTTAAAGTTGATCAAAGTTGAGGTTTTAAAAGCAGAATATTGGGATACCGCAGAAAGTGATATGGTAGTTCTTTTTAATATGCTAAAAGCCATTGTTAAAGGCAAAACTTATGATCAAGGCGAGCATCAAGCAATCAACTTTGTTGATTGATTATTTAAACATCACTTAAAAACAAATACGATTATGAAAAATCAAGAGCATCTAAAAAAACTGAAAGACTTATTAAAAGGTTCTAGAATATGTATGATGAGTACTTATAACAAAGGTAAGGGAATACACACCAGGCCAATGGCCTACCAAGAGATGGAAGATGACGGGACCATCTATTTTTTTACCAATGAGTATTCTTCTAAAATTGACGAAATATCAGAAAACAATGAGATTAACATCAGTTTTTCCAATACCGATAAAAATAATTATGTGGTATTAAAAGCAGATGCCAGTCTTTCTAAAGACAGGGTAAAAATGGAGGAACTGTTTAACCCCATGATAAAAGTTTGGTTTCCAGAAGGCCTGGAAGACCCAAAACTCTCCTTAATAAAAGCGGATATAAAAAGCGCCGAATATTGGGATAGCACTTCCAGTAAAATGGTTTTCTTATTCAATGCCGCAAAATCTTTGATTACCGGAGAGCCTTACGATGAAGGTGAGCATGGGAATTTGGAGCTATGAGTTCTTTAAAACACGGAAAAAATCTCAGAGTTAAAAGAGCGTATTTTTGAACATTAAGGAATAAAGAGACTTTAGGCCAATTTTAAGACCTTCAACCCTGTTAGCTTTGCATCCTCTGTTATTAACATTTTCAGAATCGGTATTTAAACGATTTTAGGATAACAGGATTTTAAAACTAAAATTATTTTAGATACTTAACCTTGTGTACTCAGCGGTTAAAAATTTTACCCCTAACAACAAACAAAACCTTTATGTATTTTGTGGTATAAATCATAAGCCCCTGTGATTAATAAAATATGCAATTAGAAAACTCTTTGGCATTTGCTCAAGTACAAGACAAAGAAGATAAAATTGCTCCTTTTAGGAACGAGTTTTTGATTCCGGAAAGAAATGGAGAGCAACTCATCTATTTTTGCGGGAATTCTTTGGGTTTACAACCCAGATCTGCGGCTACAGAAATTTCAAAACAATTAGCAATTTGGCAAAACCATGCAGTAGAAGGTTGGTTTAGAGGGGAACAAAATTGGTTAAACTATCATCATGAAATTAAGGAACTTTTGGCCCCCATTGTAGGTGCAAAACCCACTGAAGTAACCTGCATGAACAGTTTAACAATAAACCTCCATTTACTGCTCACAAGTTTTTATCAGCCGAAAGGCAAAAAAATAAAGATTTTAATGGAAGGTGGCGCTTTCCCATCTGATCAATATGCCATAGAATCTCATGTAAAAACTAGGGGTTATGAATACGAAGATGCCGTGATAGAAATCTATCCAAGAGAAGGAGAAGACATTTTAAGAACAGAAGATATACTTTCAAAAATTGAGCAAAACCAAGATGAAATTGCCTTAATTCTTTTTGGGGGGCTAAATTATTATACCGGGCAGTTTTTTGATCTGGCAGCCATTACCGAGGCAGGGCATCAGATTGGGGCAATGGTAGGTTTAGATTTGGCTCATGCAGCAGGGAATGTACCGCTAAAACTTCATGATTGGGGGGTTGATTTTGCCTGTTGGTGTTCTTATAAGTACATGAACTCTGGCCCGGGTGGCATTGCAGGGATATTTGTTCACGAGAAACATTTTAAAACCGATGTTAACCGATTAGCGGGTTGGTGGGGATACCAACTAGATAAAAGATTTAAAATGGAAAAGGGTTTTGTGCCAGAAACTGGTGCAGAAGGTTGGCAAGTGAGCACAAGCCCTATTTTATTGATGGCCGCCCATAAAGCCGCCCTTAAGATAATGAATGATGCAGGTTTTGAGAATTTAAGACAAAAAAGTATTGGGTTAACCGCTTATTTAGAGTTCATCATCAATAAAGTAAACGAGGAAAAGGGCGAGGAAACCTTCAAAATTATTACCCCAAAAAATCCCGGAGCTAGGGGTGCGCAACTTTCTATCATCTGTAAAGAAAACGGGAAACAAACTTTTGATGCTTTAGTAGCCAAAAATATTATTGGCGATTGGCGAGAACCCAATGTAATAAGGATTAGCCCTATACCACTTTATAATACTTTTGAAGAAATTTATAAATTTGGGCAAGCTTTGGTTTAGATGCTAGAGAAAAGAAGTGAGATGTGAGAAGCAAGAGAAAAGAAGCAAGAATTTATAATATGGAAATTAAGTACTAACCACTTAACAAACTAAATAATCATTATGAAAAAAGTAAAAAGCCTAGCTATTTTAAATCTTGTTTTCTTTGTGATTGCATTTACGGTCTCTAACTTAAGTCAGCTTAAGATATTTGGAGGCGTAACCAATGCAGATATTTCTGATAAATATGCCACTGTTTTTACACCCGCAGGGATTACCTTTGCCATTTGGGGCCTAATTTATTTATCGCTATTTGGGTTTACCATTTATCATTTGATAAAAGCTTATAAAGATAATGTCCATTCAGAAGCTAGTCAGGCCATATTAAAAATCGGTAATCTGTTCATCATCAATAACATTGCTACCACTTTTTGGGTATTTGCCTTTACTTATGAATATCTGTTGGTGTCCATGATTTTGATCATCATCCAACTCATTACTCTTTTGATGATTTTCATCAAATTGAATCTGTTTGATATAGATAAATCATTTTATAATAAACTGTTTACACAATTTCCATTGAGCATTTATTTCGCTTGGTTATGCGTGGCAAACGTGGCTAATATCTCATTATATTTAACGTCGATCGGTTGGAGCGGGTTTGGTATCCCAGAATCTTTATGGGCTCAAATTATGATTATAGTGATTGCTTTAGTATCCTTTTTTATAGTGGTTTTCAAAAGAAATGTATTTTTTGGATTGGTGGCTGTTTGGTCTGTTTATGGGATTAGGATAAAAAGAGTTCAAATAGATGACGTTCTATACTCAAGTGTAATTAATGTCTGCGATTTTGCATTGGGCTTTATTGCAATTATTGTTATAAGCATGATTATAAAAAATATAATCTATAAGAAAAAGGAAATCTCCCAGAATGCTTAAAATCGCATTCGACCCAATTTATGCGCATCCATTACCAGAGGGGCATCGTTTTCCGATGCTTAAATATGAGTTGATCCCACTTCAATTAAAACATGAAGGCATCATTAACGATCAAAATCTTTTCTCCCCAGAAATTTTAAACGAAAAGTGGATTTGTCCGCCACATGAAAAAGCTTATTGGGAAAAACTCAAAAACCTTAACTTAAGCTATCAAGAAGAAAAACGAACCGGCTTTCCCCTATCGGCACAATTGGTAGAAAGAGAATTACGTATTGCCCAAGGAACCATTGATTGCTGCCATTTTGCGATGGATTTTGGTGTTGCTTTTAATGTAGCGGGAGGCACCCACCACGCGGGCAGTAATTGGGGCGAAGGTTTTTGTTTATTGAACGACCAAGCCATTGCAGCAAATTACCTGCTCCAAAATAATTTAGCAAAGTCTATTTTAATTATTGATTTAGATGTGCACCAAGGGAATGGAACGGCACAAATATTTGAGCATAACGCCCAAGTTTTTACATTCTCTGTCCATGGCGAAAAGAATTTCCCTTTCCGTAAAGAAAAATCTGATTTGGATATCGGCTTGCCCGATGGTATTGGAGATGATGAATATTTAAAAATTGTTTCAGAAACTTTACCAAAGCTTTTTGATACCTTAAAACCAGATTTTGTGTTTTTTCTTTCTGGTGTGGATGTGCTGGGTAGCGATAAATTAGGTAAACTTGCACTTACTATTGAAGGTTGCAAACAGCGTGATACTTTAGTTTTTGAGGCTTGTAAAAAAAGGAACATCCCGGTACAGGTAAGTATGGGAGGTGGTTATTCGGCTGATATTAAAGTGATCGTTGATGCGCATTGCAATACCTACAAAGTGGCAAACGAGCTATATTTTTAATTCATGATCACATATTTCGAAACTTCTTTACAAAATCTTTCCGTTCATAAGGCCGGTAATAAATCCCAAGACGAATATTTAACGCTTTCTGATGCTCCTTTGTCCATCAAAGATGAAACGCTGAATAATTTGCTGATGACCTACTTTTTAAAGCCTTTTGAAAAAGTAAATGAGATTTATCGCTTTACGCATTCTAGCGAAGATTTAGCGCTCAACGAGATTTATAATTTCGCTAAAAAATGCTTTGGGCAACCCGAAAGTTTTCATGAAATGAGTCAGCAGATTACCAGGCATTTGTTTGATGTTTCTACGCATCCAAAAATAAAATCGGGCGAAGTTTATATCGCATTCTTTGATCAAGTGCAGATTGAGGGAGAACTGCACCAAGCAATAGGTATTTTTAAATCCGAGACCAAAGAGACTTATCTAAAGGTTTATCCAGATGGGGACGGTTTTTTCATCAACTACGAGCGGGAAGCCATCAATATCCAAAAATTGGATAAAGGCTGCTTGATCATCAATACAGAAAACGAAGAAGGTTATAAAGTTGCCGTGATCGATCAAACCAATAAAACCCCAGAAGCTGCAGTTTATTGGAAAGATGATTTTCTGAAACTGAAAATCAGGAATGACAGTTTCAACCAAACCACCAATGTTTTAGGGCTTTATAAAAACTTTGTTAAAGAAAAGATCGATGACGATTTTCAAATCTCTAATCCCGATAAAATTGATCTGCTCAATAAATCTATGAAGTATTTTAAAGAAAAAGAGCAATTTGATATGGATGAATTTTCTGACGAAGTAATTGGCAATGAGGTAGCTGCAAAATCATTTAAAGAGATGGTGCAAAGCTATGAGCAAGAATTTGATTCCCCTATCAGTAGTGGTTTTGAAATATCTGGCCAGGCCGTGATGAAACAAAAAAGCAGCTATAAATCGGTTTTAAAATTGGATAAAAACTTCCACGTTTACATCCATGGCGATAGGCAATTACTGGAACAGGGATTTGATGAAGCTAAGGGGATGAATTACATCACTTTGTTTTATAATAAAGAAACTTAGTTTTTTATCGCCTCAAAAGATTTCTCTATAAAATATACCTTTTGGTATTTTTTATTTATACTTGCATATCAATTAAGATAATATATGTCTAAAGCAGAAAAAACAAGGCAATTTATAATTGAAAAAACCTCTCCAATATTCAATACTAAAGGATATGCAGGAACCTCCTTAAATGATATTATGAGTGCAACGGGTTTAACCAAAGGGAGTATCTATGGGAATTTCAAAAATAAAGATGAAGTAGCATTGTTGGCTTTTGACCATAACTTTGGAAAAATTGCAAGTTATATAAGAGAAAAAATTGCTGTCCATTCAAGAATAATTGATAAGCTATTGGTATATCCTGAAACATATCGAAATTTTCTTAACATACCATTTCTAAAATCAGGCTGTCCCATATTGAATACGTCCACAGAAGCTGATGATACCCATCCCATGCTGAGAAAAAAAGCTACAAAGGCCCTCAACTCATGGCAATTATCTTTAGAAAAGCATATCCAAATAGGTATAGAAAAGAAAGAAATAAAAGCGGAGACAAACGCTTTGGAGTTCTCTATAATTCTAATGTCTATCATTGAAGGGGCAGTAATGCAAGCTAAAGTTACCGGTAGTTCAACAGTATTAAATATAACCATGGATTTTCTAGAAAAAATGATTAGAGACATAGCACAATAAAAAAATTTAATATAATATATACCGATTGGTATATTAATTATTGATTAAAAATTAATTATGTAAGAAATGAAATATGTATTAATTATTCACGAGATAGAAAACTATGCCACTTGGAAAACAATTTTTGATAATGCATCGGGAATCAGGAAAGAAGCTGGAGAAATTTCTTATCAAGTTTTGAAAGCCGAAAACGACATAAACAGAATTGTTCATTTTTCTGTTTGGTCATCTTTAGAGAAGGCAAAGGCTTTTTTCGAATCGCCAAAGCTCATCAAAATTAGAGCGGAAGCTGGAGTTATATCGCCTGAATTTATTTATTTGGATCAGCTTGAAACCGGAATATTATAGTTAATTGACAATCTCAAAATCAACGATTATGATTACAAATTATTTAGAAAGTGTTAAAAAGCAATTTGAGTATTATAAAATGTTAGGTGATAAAACCATCAGTCAACTATCAGAAAACGAATTATTTTGGCAAAAAAATAAATAAATCAACAGCATAGCTATCATAATAAACCATTTAAGCGGCAATATGCTATCCCGTTGGACAAACTTCTTGACTTCGGATGGGGAAAAAGAATGGAGGCGCAGAGATGAAGAGTTTGAGGATAATATCAAAACAAAAATGGAGCTAGAGCAAAAATGGACAAAAGGATGGTATTGCCTTTTCAACACCTTAAACTCATTGCAAGAGCATGATTTTTCAAAAACAATTTATATTCGAAATCAGGGGCATTCTGTTATCGAAGCCATTAACAGGCAACTTGCACACTACCCCTACCATATCGGACAGATGGTCTTTATCGGAAAAATGATCTGTGGAGAAAACTGGGTTTCTCTTTCTATCCCGAAAGGGAATTCAAATAGCTATAACACAGAAAAATTTTCTAAAGAAAAACGCAACGAGCATTTTACCGATGAAATTTTAACATCAAAAACAATCATGAACAAAAATGAAATAATCGCAAACATTCATATTGCGCATACACAATTTTGGAAAACAGCATCACATTTACCTAATGTACATAAATCGGCAAACGATAAATGGTCAGTTGCACAAAATGTTGAACACATTAATATATCTCTATCAAGGGTTAGCAATTATTTGGCGCTTTCTAAATCAATTATAGAGTCTAATTTCGGCTTATCACTAAGAGCATCCATCAGCAATGAAGAGTTGATCGAAAACTATTATAAAGCTATGGGAAATGGTATAAAAGCACCTCCTGCTTTCATACCGAAAGCAAACTCGGAAATAAAAATTAGTATGCTGATAACCGAAGGAGAAAATTCTTTAAAAGATTGCATCTTTAATCTAGAAAAATGGGGCGAAGAAGATTTGGATAAATACAATTGTCCACATCCTGTTTTCGGTAAAATCACTGCCAGAGAAATACTATATTTCACAATTTTTCATGTTCAGCATCACCATAAAACAATCGCAAATCATACTGATGCAAGTCAGTAAGATAAAGCTCTATAATTAGTCTAAACAACAACTTATAGATTAAATCCATACAAACATAAAAAAGCCTTGATTTTACATGAATCAAGGCTTTTAATCTATATCCAGACTTCTAAGACCTCTGGCCTTCGGACTTTCTAAACTATGCGTCGGCTTTTGAGGCTTCTTCTTTTGGTGGCCTAGGCAATAAAGCTTTACGAGAAAGTTTCAATTTGCCTTGCTTATCAACATCCAATAACTTCACTTTTACTTCGTCACCAACTTGGAAAATACCGTCCATAGATTCGTAACGTTTCCAGTCAATTTCAGAGATGTGTAACAAACCATCTTTACCGGGCATAATCTCAACAAAGGCACCAAACGGCATAATCGACTTCACTTTACCTTCGTAAGTTTCGCCTACTTCTGGTTTAGCAACAATGTTTTTGATACGCGTAGTCGCTTGATCAATAGCATCTTTGTTATCCGCAAAAATTTGGATGTGCCCTTTGTTATCTTTTTCCTCAACAGAGATAGTGGCACCGGTTTCACGTTGCATCTCTTGGATAATTTTACCACCCGGGCCAATGATTGCACCAATAAATTCTTTATCGATAACCATAGAAACAATACGTGGCGCATGAGGTTTAAAATCTTCCCTAGGTGCGGTCATGGTTTTTTCGATCTCGCCCAAGATATGTAAACGGCCTTCTTTAGCTTGATCTAAAGCATTAGATAAAACTTCGTAGCTTAAACCGTTTACCTTTAGATCCATTTGGCAAGCCGTAATCCCTTTTCTGGTACCGGTTACCTTAAAATCCATATCTCCTAAATGATCCTCATCACCTAAAATATCAGATAAGATAGCATATTTCCCGGTAGCTTCATCGGTAATTAAGCCCATTGCAATACCAGAAACCGGGGCTTTCAATTGCACACCAGCGTCCATCAAGGCCAATGTACCCGCACAAACGGTAGCCATAGATGATGAACCGTTAGATTCTAAAATATCAGAAACCACACGGATGGTGTAGGGGTTTTCCTCATCAGAAGGTAACACTTTTTTAATCGCCCGCATGGCTAAATTACCATGGCCAACTTCCCTACGGCCTACACCACGATTAGGACGAGCCTCCCCAGTTGAAAAAGCAGGGAAATTATAATGCAACAAAAATTTGTTATAACCATTGATGAAAGCACCATCGATCATTTGCTCATCAGATTTTGCACCCAATGTAACGGTAGTTAAAGATTGTGTTTCGCCACGGGTAAAAATTGCCGAACCGTGGGCAGAAGGTAAATAACCAACCTCGCTCCAGATAGGGCGAATTTCTGTAGTTTTTCTACCGTCTAAACGGATACCTTCATCCAACAACAAAGTACGTACAGCATCGTACTGCACATCGTGGAAATATTTTTTAGCTAAAAACTTAATACTCTCAGTGGCATCCTCGCCCAAAGCTTCTAAAACTTCTGTTTGTATAGCTTTAAATGCAGCAGAACGATCATCTTTACCTTGGTTAGATTTCGCTACTGCGTAAACCTTATCGTAAGTGTTTTTAGTGATCTTTTCTTTTAATTCTAGATCGCTGCTTTCGTGGCTGTAAGTTCTTTTTTCAGTTTTACCAACCAATTTACCTAACTCTACCTGTGCAGCAACTTGTTTTTTAATGGCTTCATGAGCAAACTGGATAGCTTCAACAAGTTCAGCTTCAGCAATTTCATCGGCTTCACCTTCCACCATGTTTATGTCTTTTGCGCTACCGGCAACAATAAATTCTAAGGTTGCTCTTTCCAATTCAGAACGAAGTGGATTGATTACCAACTTACCATCAATTTTAGCCACACGTACTTCAGATATTGGTCCGTTAAACGGAATATCCGATACAGCTATAGCCGCCGAAGCCGCCAAACCTGCCAAAGCATCGGGCATAATGTCTTTATCAGACGAAATTAAAGAAATCATCACCTGCGTATCGGCATGGTAATCTTCTGGGAATAAAGGACGTAAAGCCCTATCAACGATTCTCGAAATTAAAACTTCGTAATCAGATAATCTGGCTTCTCTTCTTAAGAAACCTCCCGGGATACGGCCTGCTGCCGCATATTTCTCTTGGTAATCAACCGATAATGGAAGGAAGTCGACACCTTCTTTTGCATCTTTGTTACTAACAACGGTAGCCAATAGCATGGTATCACCTTGTTTCACTACTACCGCACCATCAGCCTGTTTGGCCAATTTTCCGGTTTCGATCTCAATGATACGGCCATCGCCTAAATCAATCGACTGTTTAAAAACATTCAAACTCATATATTATTTTTTTATCGAGGGCAAAAATACGGTTTTTATCTCTGTATTTCAGCGGTGTAAAGTAAAATGTTTGTTTTTGAACAAAGTTGCCATCCTGAGCGAAGTCGAAGGGTGGCGAAGTCGAAGGGTGGCGAAGTCGAAGGGTGGCGAAGTCGAAGGATGGCGAAGTTTAAGGGTGGTGAATTGGCAATCTCTGTATTCTTTTGCACCAGCTTGATTAAAAGAAACACTTAAACGATATATATTTTTAGAAAAGGTACTGCAATGCTATTAACTTAAGACAGTACCTTTCCGCTCATACTGCACAGGCCTTAGCCACGAGGCAGGTATCCGCTGCAATCCAGTTTATTAAACACGGGGTTGTTAGAGATCTATTTTGGTTTTGACTTGCAATGTCCTCTCTCCCATCCCTTCATCACAAAGCCGGAGCGTTGGCTTGTGAGAAGGCGCTGCGATGATCTGTTTGTTATCAACGGTTTAACAAAATAAATTTAAACATCCTTTAAATAAATAACCCCATTTCCAAGGCTAAACGCCATCAAATTGGCACCCTAGTTTAGAACCATTTATTTTTTTTATTGATCAGGGGGGTAACAATGCAACACTTCATTTTATATAGCTATGTACGCCTCTTAGGTAGGTTCAAAAAATTGGGGTAACAAAATTAAAGCTCCATTTATATAGCTACAACATAAGATAATCAAATACAGAAAAAATGAACTCAGCAACAGACAACACCATTACGTTACTCATTAATTTGGCCATGTTACTCAGCATCATCTTAATGATACAAATTCTCTATTAAAACTTAAAACAATTAGGCGGAAGCAGAAAAGCCATAAAGAGTATGCGCAATTTTTAAATTTAGAAATCATGAAAAAGTTTAATTTAACACTAGCAACCTTAATTTTGATCGTAGTTTTTAGTTCTTGTAAAAAAGATAAAAAACCAAACAACAACAAAGCGCAAAATGCAAAAGAGTTCTCGGCCACTTTTGGGTCCCAAAAGCAATCCTTTAGTTTAAATACTTCAGAACTGCCAAAAACCATAACCATGGCAAACGGATCCAAGATAACATTTAAGCCAGGTTGTTTTACCGTTAACGGAAGCCCTGCAAGCGGTGCGGTAACCGTAGAATCTTATGAGATGCTAAACAGAAGCTCAATTATTTTTAGTGGTACAAATACCAACCATATATCTGGGCAACCACTTATTTCACAAGGCTTTATAAATATTAAGGTTAAGGTAAACGGCGTGGCTGTGGATGATGACCTAGCTATCCCGATGACCGTTTCTATACCTGCAAAAGGAAAAGATTTTACCCAGATTTGGGCGGGTGTAGAAAAAGTTGGCGATGTTAACCAAATGGCCTGGCAAGCGCCAAAAGTTGGGCCAAACGGGCAGAACCAAAGAGAAACTAAAGCTGTAAATGATAATTTCGTTTTTGATTTTGGACAGCTAGGATGGATTAATTGCGATACTTATTACAGGTTTACAGATCCAAAAACAACAGTTGGGGTAACTGTTTTAAATAACCCCGGCGAAATGGCAAGTTTTAGAGGATTTACAGGCGATACCTATGTTTATTTTTGTGCCAATGGCGATAACGTGGTTGCCCAGCTATATTCTCCGAACGGCCCAAACAGCGTTAAAAGTTATGATAATTCTATGCCAATTGGTGCAACGGGAACTTTGTTTTCCTTATCAATTAAAGATGGTAAATATTATTTTGCAAAGAAAATGATCACCATTACGGCAAACCTGAATGAGACCTTAAGTTTAACAGAGAGTACCGAGGCTGCCGTACAGGCAGAAATTAACGCCTTAAATTAACAGCTAACAATTTGATCAACCTTAAAACAGTGGTTTTGCCACTGTTTTTTTATATTTAAAATATTTTTTCTTAAAACGATAAAATAAAAATTTTAAGGAACGCAATTAAATAATAATCACTAAATTGAGTTGCTATGTTAAAACCTTTAAAACCGTTATTTACCCTAATTTTAGGGCTTTTTTGTTTAGATGGATTTACACAAAACCTGTCAACAGATACTGTTGCTGCAAAAATAAGCTATCAACAAAACGAAAATAACGTAAAATTTAGTTCGGAGTTGCGCCAGTTGCGCCAAATTGCCGGCGCACCAGAACCTTTTTATAGCTACTTTTGGGAGTTTGGAGATGGCGGTTTTTCTTTTGAAAAAGAGCCATTGCACATATATGCAGATTCTGGTGTTTTTTACCCCAGATTATACGCTACCAATAACTATGACGATGGAAAACCACCACCAAAAAGGCCAGTACCCGTAAAAATATCGGCTTTGGCCAATAGTATAGAACCGGTAAATACCAACTTTTTTAAGCCTACAGAAAATTTGGCTTTAAAATCTAATACTATGCCCAAGCCCGATGAGGAAATGGTATTGATATTAGGCTATAAGAAAAATATTTTGGCCTCTAACCTACCTCAAAGTGGTAAAATCATTCTTTTTTACAACGATAAAGAGTTTAAGCAAGACAATTTTAAATTAGATGACATCCGTTTGTACCACAATGAGCAAAAATCAGAAATTAAGGATCTTTTAAAAACAGCTTCAAATTATCATCTTACACAAACTTATTACGCTAAAAACGGACCATTAAGCGAGCCTGATTATGAGGTTGCAAAAAACAACAACCCATCGTTAAAAGAAAAGATGGATAAGTACCGCAACGCAGAGGCTTGGACTTACAAAAATTTGGGTGATCATGAAAGATTTATGTTCTTGAGCTTGAAAACAACTCCAGAAATGCTGCAAGATACCAATGCAATGGTAACGCTTTCTGCAATGATCATACCAGACGACCCACTTTTAGATGTTAGCGTTTCTGATCTTGAACTTCAAATTGTTGCCTCGCATGATCCTAATAAAATGATGTTGAAGAACAGAAGCATGAACTATCGCTTTGTTGGTAAAAAACATGATTTGGTTTATAGGGTAAGGTTCCAAAACACTGGCAAAGGCCCAGCGAAGAAAGTGGATGTAGGTGTAAAAATCCCAGAGAATTTGGATAAATCTTCTATAAAGGTTTTAAAAACTAATCCATCTATCAGCTTAAAAGATTCAAATCAAATCAGCGGAAGCTATTTAGATACCTTATCCAAAAAAGATTCTATCCATTTTATATTCAAGAATATTTATTTGGCGGGCACAAAACAAGATAATGTAAACGATCAAGACTCTACCAAAGGTTTTGTTGAGTATAGCATCAACTTTAAGAAAAAACCCAAGAAAATACCGTTTGATAGCGGTGCAGCAATTGTTTTCGATAAAAACGAACCTATTTACACCAACCGATCTGAAGGGAAATTTAAACCCGGAATTTCCCCAGGCCTGATCTTAAATTACGGAAACAACTTGGGAAACTTAAACACCAACGAATTGGGCAAACAAAATTATGCTTTGGGCTTTAGCATATCCCCTTTTTCGCCTTACCGTAAGTATCTGCAAGCCGAATTATTTATCAGTTATTATAATGGATCTAAGCAGTTTTTGAGCAGTACGGCAACAAAAAAAGATACTACGATCAATAACCGGGGTAATTATGTAATCACAAACCGAAGGTCTTTTAATCAAAACAACAGGTTAAATCTAGAAGTTCCGCTTCAATTGCGTTACAACCTAAATAATTATGTTGGCATTGGCGGTGGTGGGATGTTCTCCTTTACCTTAAATCAGAAAGATAGATTGTTAGAACAATTAAATCTTCAACAGAATTTGAACGGAATTATCAGCCAGTTAGCTATTGATAAACAAGGAAACGCACTAAAAAAGAATTTCTCTGATTTTAACACCTCGATATTCTTTGATGTGCAGTTTGGGATGGTACGTAAGGGGCCGGCGATAGGTTTTAGATATATCCAATCGCTATCCATCAAAGACCAAAGGTTAAGCACTTATTTAAGTTGGAAGATATGATTTAAGATAGAAAGGTGTAGGGCAAAAGGTTTAGGGCAAAAGGTTTAGGGCAGAAGGTGTAGGGCAAAAGGTTTAGGGCAAAAGGTTTAGGGCAAAGGGTTTAGGGTAAAAGGTTTAGGGCAAAGGGTTTAAGGTAAAAGGTTTAAGGCAAAAGGTTTAGGGCAGAAGGTTTAAAGTTTAAAGCAGATTTGAAAATATTTGGTATTTTGATGTTTATTTGATTGATATAAAATCTAAATCTAATTGAAGAAAATTTTATCCCTCTTGTTTGTAATTGCTGCCCTAAATGGCTATGCACAAAACGAAGTACTTTTAAAATCAAAACTAAACAGCTTTAAAGCAGATGACAACTTAGCTGCATGGATTGATTACCGTATTGATTACGCAACGGAAAAACCTGCCGAAAGATTAGACCTATTATTATCAACAGAAAAAAAAGCCTGGAGAAAAGCAGAAAGTAGCGAAGAGAAAGAGGCTTTGCTTTACCTATACATTAACCAAGGTTATTACAGCCTTTACAATGGCGATATTTTAGGATCGATAGATTGTTACGAGAAAGCTTATGATTACCAACAAAAGAACAAATTGGTTGCTGATGTTGAAGAATATATCCTAAAACCTTTATCAAACAATTATACCCGTTTGGGAGATTACGGCCGGGCCATTTATATCCAAAACAAAAGCTTGGCATTGGCGATCTTAAACAAAAACAAAAGCTTGGCCGCATCTATTTACAGCAATTTATCCACATCATACAAATCTCAAAACCAAATTGAAAAAGCAGAAAAAGCGGTTATCAAAGGTTTGGCTTTCGCCGATAAAAAACAACCAAATTACGGTTTGCTCTTATCTAATTATGCCGATATAAAAAACGAGCAGCAAAAGTATGATGCAGCGTTTAAACTGATTTCCCAATCTATCTCTTTTTTAAAATCGCAAAAAAATAATGAATTAACTGATTATTGGTTATTGAGTGCTTATACCCTGGCCGGTAACATCCAATTTAACAGGGATAATTACAGTAGTGCCCAAAGTTTTTACAATGCGGCAATTAAACTGATTGATGATAAATTTAAAGAAGGCAGAAACCGTGAAAAGGCTCAAATTTTTAATCAATTGGGCAAAATAAAGATGAAGCAAAAGCAATTTAAAACCGCCTTAAACTATTTTGATCAATCGCTTAAATTGATGGTTCCATCATTTGCCCCCAAAGGTTTAAAAGAATTGCCCTTAGAAACAAACTTATACGCAGAGAATAGAATTGAGGAAGCTTTATTGGGCAAAGCCGATGCCTTAGAAAATTTAAAGCTTTATAAAGCCTCTTTAGATGCTGATTTGATGGCCTTTGAAGTTTCTGAGAAATTGAGAAAAGAATTTACCTACTCTGGATCTAAAGAAACTTTGCAAAAAGAGGGGAAAAAGCTTGCAGAGAAAATCATAGATAAATGCTACGCATTGTACCAAGAAACCAAAGACCAACAATTTGCCAATAAAATTTTGTTGATGAGCGAAATGAGCAAAGCCAGATTGCTGATGGATGACATTAGAGATAATGAACGGAGAATTGCCGCAACGGGCAAAAACAACCTGTACCAGCAAAAGATAAAGGTTTCCCAATCTATTAATTATTACCAAAAACAATATCAAGAAAAGGCAGATCCTAAACTAAGCAAGAAAATAAGCGATCTAAACTTTCAACTATCGGCAATACAAAAGCAATTAAATGTAAAAGGGTTTGATGAAAAAATAGCTATACATCAGCTCTTAAATAAGATTGATAAAGATAAAAAAGTATTGATTTTCTTTTTTGGGGAGCAAACAATCTATAGTTTAATTGCCGAAAAAGGAAAGGTTTTAACAATAACCAAAACCGAAAATGCTACGAAAATAAAAGCCGAAATAAACGATTTCATGAAAGGTTATTTCTTTAACGGCCCTTCAAAAATGATCAATAACCCCCAATTGTTTTATCAAAGATCCAATCAGATATTTGAGGACCTGTTTTCTAAGATCAATTTGAAAAACATAGGCAATCTGGTAATAGTTAAAGACGGGGTTTTAAACTATTTACCTTTTGAAAGCTTGATTACAGACCAAAAATACAATCCTAACATTGCTTCTTGGCCTTACCTAATCAATAAATTGGCTATTTCTTATGGTTTTTCACTTCAAACTTTGGTACAGCAAAACCAGAAAGGTTTAAAACCCTTTAATAATTTTACCGGCATATTCTTAAGTAATACCGGCTCTGGTAAAACAGAAATTAATGCCGTAAAAAAAGAATACCACCAGGTTAAAAACTTAGTGAAAGGAAAATTCTTATTAAACGATGCGGCAAACCTAAAAGATTTCAAACAATCGTTAAATAATTCTAATGTGCTGCATATCAGCAGTCATGCTTATGTTAAAGATAATGAAACCCCTGTTTTAGAGCTTTATAAGAGCAAATTTTATTTATTTGAACTGGCCAACCAAGGCCATCTGCCTAGTTTAGTGGTTTTGAGTGCTTGCCAAACATCAGATGGTGAATTGGTTGCGGGCGAAGGTGTAATGAGCATGACCAGAGGGTTTATAGCCGCAGGCACAAAAGGCGTAATCTCTGGTTTGTGGAACGTAAATGACGAAAGTGCCAGTAAATTGATGAAACTATTTTATGAAAACCTGCTTAAAACCCAAAACCCACAAACATCATTAAGAAACGCCAAATTAACTTGGATCTATAACCAGAAAAATAAAATTTATGCGCTTCCATACTATTGGGACAGTTTGATTTTTGCAGGACAAAACCCAAACATCAAACTCGCTAAAAACAATCATTTTTTTAAGGATAATTTTATCCTTTTGTTGATTGGTGGCGTGATAATAGTTTTGGTTAGTTTTTTAAGTTCCCTTAAATTTAGGTAAAAACGATTATGTTATTTCTAAATAAAATCTCACAAGATCAAAGCATTTTTCAATTACTAAATAAGCTAAACATTTCCCCAACCCGTAGCCAAAACATCGGCAATGTGCATGGTTTTGATCGGGAGGTTTTTATTATCAATATAAGCTTGTAATTGTAAAAGGCAAGAAGCGTCTGTAGAAATAATGTATTCTGCGCCAACCTCTAAAGCATTCATTACTTTTTGTTCTGCCATGGCGCTAGAAATACCGCTAAATTTTACAGAAAAGGTACCGCCAAAACCACAGCAAACTTCTTGGTCTTTCATGGTCACTATCTCTAAACCCAATACTTTCTCCAACAACAACCTAGGTTCTTCCTTAATTTTACACTCTCGCAAAGCACTACAAGAATCGTGATAAACGGCTTTTCCCAATAATTCTGCACCAAAATAATCTTTCTTGGCAATGTTGATCAAAAAATCTGAAAGCTCGTGGATATTACCTTGTATGCTTTTGCATTTATTATGGATAGAAGTATTAAAGAACAGATCGTTATAAGCGTTTTTTACCATCCCGGTACAAGAGGCAGAAGGAGAAACGATATAGTTTTGTTCAGAAAAATCATTTAAAAATTTAGTCCCAACTTCTTTTGCCTCATCCCAAAAACCAGCATTATAGGCAGGCTGCCCACAACAAGTTTGTTCTGGATTGTAAATCACTTTACAGCCCGCCTTTTCTAAAACTTTAACGGTATTTGAAGCAGTTGTTGGATATAGTTGATCAACAAAACATGGGATAAAAAGCTCTACATTCATTAATTAGGAGTTTTTTTTAGCATTATGCCAAAAATAGAGATTTGAAGCTTTAAAAAAGTATAATGTTTAAAATGATAGTGGATTGTTAATTAGATATTTTAAAAGATTAAAAATGCTTTTCTTCAAAATAGCTACGTATTCATTCTTTTCATCAAAATCAGCAGGAAGTTTAATTGAACCTGTAAGATTATTTAATTTTGCAGATATAGTACCATCTACTTTATTTTGGATAATTTCTTCTACATAATTTTCGATTATTTCGGATAAACTTATTCCTTTTTGCTTAACATAAAGTTTTGCCTTTTCTGAAGCAGATTCCTTTAATTTAAGAGTTATCTAGTTTTCATAATTGACAAAAAGTGAAGTAATCTAATAAAGATCATCATTTAATTTAAGTTTTAAAATTAAAAACGCATATAACCAAATTCCTCTAAAACCCTAACTTTGTTTTACCATGATTAAAGTCCTCTTCCTTTTATTCATTTACTTATTTTCAAACTGTAGCGGAAACCATACTGAAAAAGTGAGATTGAAATCTGATGAAAACCCTGTTGAAATAAGTTCTACAATTGATACTTCAACAACAGTTAATAAAATAGATACCACAACTAAAACACTTTCCTCAGAAATTATTAGTTATGCAAAAACATTGATTGGCGTTCCTTATAAATACGGCTCAACAGATATTAATGTTGGCTTAGATTGTTCGGGATTTATTACTGCAGTTTATAATCACTTCGATATTAGAGTGCCAAGAAGCTCTGTAGGTTTTACCAATTATGGTAAAAACATAGCATGGCAAGATGTTGAACCCGGCGATTTAATCTTATTTACGGGGACAGATAGCACCAAAAGAATTGTTGGCCACATGGGTATTATCACTAAAACCAATCATGAATTAAATTTTATCCATGCTACATCTGGCAAGGCTTATAGCGTAACCATTACTCCATTAAATAAATATTATCAAGGCAGATTTGTTAAAGTGATTAGGATTATAGATTAAAAAAAATAATTTGAAATATTAAAAAATTGTATTTACTTTGTAATAACATTAAAATAAAATTATGGAAGCTGCAATTATAAAAATAGGTAATTCCAAAGGACTAAGGCTAAGTAAAACTATTTTAGAAAAATATTCTATTAAAGATAAAGTTCAAATCATATTGGATAATGAACAAATTATTATTAGACCAATTGAAGTCCCAAGATTAGGCTGGGAAGCTGCTTTTGAAATGATGAATAAAAATGATGATGATAGAATGTTAATGAATGATGTTTTTGATGATGAAGATTTTGAAGAATGGAATTGACTCAATATGATATCATTTTAGTAAATCTAGACCCAACTATTGGGAGCGAGATAAAAAAAACCAGACCTTGTGTAATTGTTTCTCCAAATGAAATGAATAAATACCTCAACACATTGGTAATATGTCCGATGACATCAAATCTGAAACAATATCCTACAAGAGTTACTGTTTATCATAATAACAAAAAAGGTATGATCGCAATAGACCAAATTAGAACTATTGATAAAAAAAGAATTGTTGAAGTTTTAGGCAAATTGAAAGAAATGGAAATAAAAAAACTCAAAGAATTAATCAAAGAAACATTTGTTGATTAATCTCAAAAGACAAAGCGGTTTTAAATATTATTTGCAGCCTATAACCAAACAAAAACACCTACAATAATCAAAGCTTTTTGAGCTGTTAATCGGAAGATTTTTCTAAATTAGAAATTCAAAACCCTTAACATGAAAGCTTCTTCCCGATCCAAAAAACAATTATTTATAGGATCGCTGGTAGCGATAGCAATTATCGCCATTGGCATTATCCTCTATTTCAGTTTTAAAACCGAACCCAATAACGAGAACAATCCGGCATTTGCCAAATATATAGATGCCTATACTTCTGGCACCATATCTAAAAAAGCGAGCATAAAAATCCAATTAGCAGGTGAGGTTAAAGGTGTTCACAGCGTAAATGAGCCAGTAAATGATGATGTTTTAAAATTTAGCCCGAGTATTAAAGGGAAAGCGGTTTGGATAGATGAAAGAACCATCGGCTTTAAGCCAGATGAAGATCTAGAGCCCGGCAAAAAATATGACGCTACTTTAAATTTGAACAAACTAACGGATGTCCCTAAAGAACTGGCCGAGTTCAATTTTAGCTTCCAGGTAATTAAACCATCATTTAAAGTAGAATTTAACGGCTTAAAATCTATCAATAGCTCTTCTTTAGATTATTTAAAACTAACCGGCCAAATAGCTACATCTGATCAAGAACTTCCCCAAAACATAGAAAAGCTTTTGAATGCCAAATATGCGGGGCAAAACATAAAAATAAAATGGGTACACAATGCAGAAACCCAAGTTTCTACCTTTACGGTAGATAGTTTAAGCATGGGTAAAACCAACCAAAATTTAACCTTAAATTGGTTGGGAGATGCCATAAATGCACAAGTTGAAGGAAATAAAAACTTTGAGCTGCCGGCAAAAGGCGTTTTTAAGGTGCTAGATGTTAAAGCAATGCAAGAGCCAGAACAATATGTTTTGGTACAGTTTTCTAACCCGGTAATGGTTGCACAAGACCTTGCCGGGTTGATCAGTATAAATAATATTTCTGAAACCAGTTTTACCATAGAAGGTAGCGAAGTTAAGGTTTACGGGGCAGAAAAGTTTGAGGGCAATTACTCGGTAAAGATCAACCAAGGGATAGAGAATATTGTGGGCAATAAATTACAACAAGCGGTAAGCGCAAATGTAAATTTCGAAAACGTAGAACCCAATATTACCATCCCTAGTAAAGGGACAATTATCCCAGATTCTGGCAAACTCGCTTATCCTTTTGATGCCGTCAATTTAAAAGCGGTTGATGTTAGCATCATCAAAATATATGAAAACAACATCCCACAATTTTTACAGAACAATGCCCGTAACGGCGAAGAAGATTTACGCCGTGTTGGAAAACCAGTTGTAGAAAAAACCATTCGTTTAGATGATGATAAATCGCTTGATCTAAAAAAGAAAAACCGTTTTGCTTTAGATATTGATAAATTGATCAAGACAGAACCTGGCGCTATTTATAGAATTACCATTGGTTTTAGAAAAGAATATTCGCTTTACGGATGCGATAAAAAATTAAAAGCAGAAGGAAATGACAATAACGATGGTAATGATTACGAAGATTACTATGGCAGCCAAAGTATTGATGAGGATGATGGGTTTTGGGATAGGTACAACACCTATTACCCAAGTGGCTACAACTGGGATGAAAAAGACGATCCTTGCACCCCATCTTATTATAACAAAGACAGGTGGGTTTCACGTAATGTTATTGCATCCAATATCGGGCTGATAACCAAGCGTGGCAACGATAATTCTATATTGGTTTTTGCAACCAACATTTTAGATACCGAGCCAATGAGCGGTGTAGAGATCAAACTGTTAGATTACCAAAACCAAATTATACAAACCGCCACAACAGATGGCGATGGGGTTGCAAAGTTTGATACCAAACGCAAACCTTTTTTATTATTGGCCAAAATAGATAACGAAAGGGGCTTTTTAAAGCTAGATGATGGGTCTTCCCTCCCACTTAGTAGGTTTAATGTAAGTGGCGATGTTGTACAAAACGGCATCAAAGGTTTTATTTATGGAGAGCGTGGCGTTTGGCGACCTGGAGATTCTGTTTATGTGAGTTTTATATTAGAGGATAAACAAAAAACCCTACCCAAAGATTTGCCGGTTATTTTTGAGCTTTACAACCCTCAAAACCAGCTTAATAAAAAACTGATTTCTGCAAAGGGCATAAATGGTTTTTACAATTTTAGGTTTAAAACAGATAATGGCGCACCCACCGGAAACTGGCTGGCCAAGGTTAAAGTGGGTGGTGCATCGTTTACAAAAACCTTAAAAATTGAGACCATTATGCCCAACCGCTTAAAGATCGATCTTGATTTTAACGGCGCAAAAGAATTAGGTAAAGGACGGGATAATAAAGGGACGCTAACTGCGAAATGGCTTTTTGGCGCAACCGCAAAAAACTTAAAAGCCAAGGTTGATGCAACGCTTTCGCCATCAAAAACCACTTTCAAAAATTTAGAGAATTATACCTTTGATGACCCAACAACCGCTTTCCAAACAGAAAGCAAAACAGTTTTTGAAGGTAATCTAGACCAAAATGGGCAAGCCACCATCAACGCAAACTTAAGCGCAACAGAAAGTGCTCCCGGTGTTTTAAAAGCCAGTTTTACCACCAAGGTTTTTGAGCCGGGGGGTAATTTCAGCATCGATAATTTTACCATCCCTTACCATGTTTATGATACCTATGTAGGCATACAAACCCCTGAAGGGCAAAAACTTTCTGGAATGTTGGTTACCGGACAAGATCATATTATTGATATAGCCAATGTGGATAATAAAGGAGATTTATTACAAGGTAAGCAAGCGGTACAGTTAGAATTATACAAAATACAATGGCGCTGGTGGTGGGACGAGCAGGAAGGCTCTCTCTCTAACTTTACCCAAAACAGGTACAACCAACTCTTAAAGAAAGAAACGGTACAATTGGTAAATGGCAAAGGGAAATGGAAATTACGCATAAACGAACCAGACTGGGGGCGTTACTTAATAAGGGTAAAAGATTTAAGCAGTGGCCATACCACGGGCAAAACGGTTTATGTAGATTGGCCGGGTTGGCAACAAAGGGAACAAAAAGACAACCCAACAGATGCAGCGATGCTATCTTTTACCGCAGATAAGGATAGTTATAAAGTGGGCGAAAAGGTAAACCTTACCATACCTAGTAGTGCGGGAGGCAGAGGTTTGGTAAGTATAGAAAACGGCAGCAAGGTTTTAAAGACTTTTTGGGTTAAAACCACGCAAGGGCAAACCAAATTCTCTTTTGAAGTAGAGAAAAACATGGCACCAAACGTTTATGTAAACGTTACTCTGCTCCAGCCCCATTCTCAAACCATTAATGATTTACCTATTAGAATGTATGGGATAATCCCGATTTTGGTAGAAGATCCAGAAACCATCTTAAAGCCGGTAATTAGCATGGCTTCTGTAATAAAGCCCGAAACCAATACCAACATCATCGTAAGCGAGACCAACGGAAAACCAATGACCTATACCATTGCCATTGTAGATGAAGGATTATTGGATCTTACCCGATTTAAAACCCCAGACCCACATAGCAGTTTTTACGCTCGCGAAGCTTTGGGCGTTAAAACTTGGGATCTGTTTGACGATGTAATTGGCGCTTGGGGAAGTGATCTGGTGCGTATTTTAAGTATAGGTGGCGATGGGAACATCAATAGAAATGTTGATCCCGCAAAAGCAAATAGGTTTAAACCGGTAATTAAATACTTAGGCCCTTTTACCTTAAATGCAGGGCAAAAAGCTACGCATCAGTTTAAACTACCACAATATATTGGTGCCGTTAGGGCAATGGTGGTTGCGGGGCAAGATGGTGCGTATGGCTTCGCCGAGAAAAGCGTACAGGTTAAAAAACCATTGATGATCTTGGCTACTTTACCAAGGGTTGCCGGCCCCGGCGAGGCTTTTAAATTGCCGATTACCGTTTTTGCGATGGATAAAAACATCAAGGATGTGAGTTTAGAAATACAGACCAGCAGTTTGTTAAGTTCATCAAGCAGTAAACAAACCATCAGCTTTAGCGAAATTGGGGAGAAAATGGCTTTCGCCGATATTAACGTTAAGAACGCCATAGGGATCGCTAAGGTTAAGATTATTGCTAGAAGCGGCAATGAAAGGGCAGATTATGATGTGGAAATGGATATTAGAAATCCAAATCCTTTCATTACCGATGTGGCCTCCACAGAAATAAGCGCCAAAGGAAATTGGTCTGGTGCTTACCAACCAATTGGGATGGGAGGCACTAATTCTGGGGCGATAGAAATCTCTAGCATCCCCGCCATAAACCTTACCAAGCGTTTAAATTATTTGATACAATACCCTCATGGCTGTATAGAGCAGGTTACTTCTGGCGTTTTCCCTCAATTGGTTTTAAACCAACTTACAGATCTAGCCGGTTCTCAAAAAGCACAAATAGAGCGCAATATCAAAGCGGGGATCAATAAGATCAGAACTTTCCAAACAATGGATGGTGGTTTTTCTTATTGGCCAGGTTATAGAGATGCAGATGATTGGGGAACAAATTATGCAGGGAATTTCTTGTTAGAAGCGCAAACAAAGGGTTATCAACTGCCCGTTGGGATGTTGGATAATTGGAAACGTTTCCAAAGCAGAAAAGCTAATTCATACTCGCCAAATAGCAGCAATTTCTACGGTGGCGATTTAACCCAAGCATATCGGTTGTATCTTTTGGCCTTGGCAAAATCTCCAGAGATCGGGGCTATGAACAGGTTAAGGGAGTTCCAGTATTTATCTGATGCTGCAAAATGGAGATTGGCCGCCGCCTACCACTTAATTGGGCAAAATACGGTTGCATCGCAATTGATCAAAGGTTTAAGTACAGAAATTAAACCCTACAACCAGATGGGTTATACCTTTGGTTCTGATCTGCGTGATGAGGCCATGATTTTAGAAACCCTTACCCAAATGGGCAGAAAAGCACAAGCTTTAAGTTTGGTAAAATCTATCGCTGCTAAATTATCGCAACAAAATTGGTACAGTACACAAACAACGGCATATTCTTTAATTGCGATCGCAAAATATTGTGGGGTTAATAAAGATGGCTCTAAGCTAAATTTCTCTTATACCATAAACGGAGTGGCTAAAACCCTAAGTACCCATTCTTACTTAGAACGCATAAATTTGGATTTTAAAGCAGGGCAAGCCAATATCAGCATCCAAAATAAAGGAGATAACTTGCTATACGTTAGGGTAATTAGAGAAGGCCAAGCTCCACAAGGAGAAAACCCACCCCAAAACAACAATCCAGAGAGTTTAAGTATGGATGTAGTTTATAAAACCCTAAACGGTAGGTTGATCGATCCAACAACAATATCGCAAGGGACAGATTTTGTGGCAGAAGTAACCATCAACAATCCCGGCAAAAAAGGGGTTTACCAACAGATGGCACTTACGCAAATCTTTCCATCGGGTTGGGAAATCATCAATACTCGTTTAAATGATAACGATGGCGATAATTCTAGTTCGCCATATACTTATCGCGATATTAGGGATGATCGGGTTTTAACCTATTTCAACATTAATCCAAGGCAAAGTTTAACCTATCAGGTTTTACTGAATGCCGCTTATTTAGGCAGATTTTATCTGCCATCTGTAAGTTGTGGGGCCATGTATGATAATGAGATCTCTGCGGTAAACAGTGGCAAATGGGTAGAAGTGGTAAAATAAAAAAACAAGCTTACGATTTTAGATCGTAAGCTTGTTTTGGTTATTATTAGAATAGATAAGCAGTAAAAGTTCTATTTCAGATCATCTTTTATGGCATGGAATATTGCCAATGAATGGCCATACCCCAAATCAAAATCTTTCTTTAACCAAGCTATAATTTCTTTAGCCTTAATAGAGGGTTTTAAAATACCATTTTCAAAATAACCTTTTGCAATGGCCAGTTCTTTAAAATCTGAAGTTGTTTTGCCTGTCTTCTTTTTTATGTTTTGGAAATAAACATCTAACTGAACCATTTTAAATTATTTATGTGGTGTTGATTTTAAAATTAGAATCTAACTAACAATTTAGATCTCCCTGTTTACATCCCATTGCTCCAAATTATCGGCAACTTTTTTAATAAACATTCCACCTAAAGAGCCATCTACAACCCTATGATCGTAAGACATAGATAGATACATTAAGTGCCTAATCGCTATCACGTCACCAAACTCGGTCTCTAACACCGCCGGTTTCTTTTTTATGGCACCAACTGCTAAAATTGCAACTTGTGGCTGGTTAATTATAGGGGTGCCCATGGTATTATCAAAAGTGCCAACATTGGTTAAAGTAAACGTACCGCCCTGTACTTCATCGGGTTGTAACTTATTGGCTCTTGATCTTCTGGCCAAATCATTAACAGATTTTGTTAGGCCCACTAAATTTAACTGATCTGCATTTTTTATTACCGGTACAATTAAATTACCGCTTGGCAATGCCGTTGCCATGCCAATATTAATATCTTTTTTCTTGATGATTTGGGTTCCCTTTACCGAAACATTAACCATTGGCAAATCTTTAAGTGCCTTTGCAACCGCTTCAACAAAAATTGGGGTAAAAGTAATTTTTTCCCCTTCTCGCTGCTCAAAACTGGCCTTTACCTTGTTTCTCCAGAGTACCATATTGGTTACATCTACTTCAATAAACGAGGTAACGTGTGGCGAGGTTTGCTTACTGCTTACCATGTGGTCTGCGATCAGCTTGCGCATCCTGTCCATCTCAATAATCTCATCCTCGCCACTTTTGGCAACAGGTTGTACTTTTTGCAAAAGTTCTGTTTCTTGTCTCTTATTTTCTTTCTTTGGTAGATCATTATCAGATAAACTTTCAGAAACTGTTTCTCCGTGGGGCTGCGGCTCATTATTTTTTCCGTTGATGTAACCTAAAAGATCATCTTTGGTAACCCTTCCGTCGTTTCCGGTTCCTTTTATATCATTCAATTGATCCTCGCTTATACCCTCTTCTTGCGCTATGCTCTTTACCAATGGCGAATAAAAACGATTTAACGTGGTAAGTTCGGTTGGTTGTTCATTACCATCGGCATCTTCTTTAAGCTCCACCTCTTCTGGCACAAAAGGAATCTCTTCTTCCTTTTCTACACTTTCTATTTCGGCACCTTTAATTTCTTCCGAAACTTCGGTATTGCCCTCAATCTCTATAATGGCAATTACATCGCCTACTTGGGCAACGTCGTTTTCATTAAATAAATGTTTTACCATCTTCCCAAAAACAGGTGATGGAACTTCAGAATCAACCTTATCCGTAGCTATTTCTAAAATGGTATCATCAATATCAATGCTATCGCCAGGATTTTTCTCCCACCTAATTATGGTTGCTTCCGCAACGCTCTCTCCCATTTTTGGTAATAAAAGTTCGTATTGAGCCATGTTATTGTTATATCTGTTTTAACAAAAATAATAATATATCCCTTTTATACAGGATAATAAAGATTAAATTTAGAATCGGTAATAAATTTTAGAAACCCAGGTTGGGCAATAACTGTTCTAATAAATCTGATATTGTTTAGAATAAAAATATTTGATCGGGCGTTTTAACACGCTATTCGCTAAATCTTTTTTTCTGAAAAAGAAAAAAAGGATACCGCTTCTATCGTTAACGCTCGCAACAAACTCAAGCCATTTCGCTACTTTAAAGATGATCGGTTTAACCTAAATCTTCCTTCAACTTTCTAAAAAGCATATTAAAGGCTGCCATTGCAGATCTTTCTATATTTTGAAGCCTTTTATTCCCGAAAGTGAATTTTTTAGCAATCGTGTTTTCTTTATTGGCTACTGCTATCCAAACCGTTCCCACAGGCTTATCTTCTGTTCCTCCATCTGGGCCGGCAATGCCGCTTACCGCAATGGCATAATCGGTATCAAAATTTTTAATTGCCCCTTTGGCCATCTCCAAAATGGTTTCTTCGCTTACAGCTCCAAACTTTTCTAAAGTATCGGGCTTAACCCCCAAAAGCTTTGTTTTCATCTCATAGCTGTAAACAATACCACCACCGGCAAATACGGCAGAACAACCGGCATGCTGCGTAATCATCTGCGATAAGGTGCCCCCCGTACAGCTTTCTGCAACGGAAAGGCTAAGGTTTTTTGCTTGCATTAAATTAAGGATCGCCTTTTCTATCGGGATATCTTCTTTTGCTACCCAATAATTGGGTATTTTTTCTAAAATCTGGTTGATATAGGTATCTAATTCTTCTCTTACATCATCATTGGCACTTGTAACGGTACTCAATCTTAACCTTACCGAACCCAATTTTGGCAAATAAGCTAGCTTGATATGAGGTGGCAAAGCACCTTCAATGTCTTTTAATTCTTCCGCTAAAAAAGATTCTCCAACCCCAGCGGTTAAAATGGTTTGATGATAAATGGCCGGTAAATCATAATCCTTTTTTAAAATGGGGATAACTTTGGTATTCATTAAATTCATCATTTCATAAGGTACCCCCGGCATAGAAATAAAAACTTTCTCGTTTTTTCTAAAGAGCATACAAGGTGCGGTCCCTTGATCGTTCAAAAGCACTTCGCAATTATCCGGCACTTTGGCTTGATCAATGTTAACCTGTAAAATAGGGGCTTTGTACTTAGAAAATATTTTCTTTACTACCTCTAAAGTTGGCCCATGCAAAACCATTTTTTTAGAACCGAGGTATCGAGCCATCGTTTTTTTGGTGATATCGTCTTTTGTTGGCCCTAAGCCACCGGTTATCAAAACAATATCTGCCCTGCTTTCTGCTGCTTTTAATGCCTTTAAAATATGGTTTGCATCATCAGAAATAGAAGTGATCTGTTTTACCTTTATGCCTATCGCGTTTAATTGGGTAGCCATCCAGGCCGAATTGCTATCAACGATCTGCCCAATTAAAATCTCATCACCTATGGTAATTATCTCTGCCTGCATCTTAAAATTGATTGTAATATTCTCTGCGTTTGCTAAGTTTTAAATCTTGTAGAATAGACGCTTTTACCCTTAGATCTACGCTGTAACTCTGGTAGGGGCCAAACGGGATCCATCTGATAGACATATCCCAACAATGTAAATCTCTGTAGATAGAAAAAGATGTTAAACTGATGGCGCTATTGGCAAAATCATAGCCTGTATTAAACTGCACTTTCCATTTTGGCGTGAGGTTAAAATCGCCGTTGGCATTTAAGGTTTGTACAATTGATTTACTTAAGCCATTATTTGAATAATTGAAATTATAGTAGAAACTCAGGTTCCAAGGGATATTAAAATCAACAAAAGCGTTGGCATTTCTATTGATCTGTTGCAACTGCTCTGCTTGCTGGGCGTTTACCCTGTTAAACAAATCGCTATTTGGGTTTGGCGGATTATTAGCTTTATTGTTTTTCCCTAAAGTGCTAGAGTTTAAACTATAATCAAAAGAAAAATTAAAATTTGTAAGCCTTGGCAGTTTCCCATCTTGCCAACGGTACCTGTTTATCGTTCTTCCAACATCCTGCCCGTTGATCCTTTGCACCAAAAACTCATAAGGATCTAGATTTCCAGAAAAACTAACACCCAGCTTTTCTGTAAAAAAAGTGCGCCCACTAAAACCCAACTGAGAAAGTTTTAAACTATCAGCCACAAAATTGTAAGAACCATTTAATGATAGGCCTTGTAAAATCGGGATTTTTTTGATGCCATTATTGGTTGTGTCTTTACTAGATTTAACCTTCAATTCTATATTATTATCTACCCCAAAGGTAATTGCTGCACTTTTCCCGCTCCCCGGCCCGCCATATAAACCTTGTTCAAAAATAGAATATGCTTGTCTTCTGCCCGTTTGATCCACTTGTACGCTATCATAGTAGTTAAAACTTGGCTTTCCAAAATCTGGGCGGTAAGAGAAACCGATATTTGGGGTTAAAACATGCCTTATTGCCGTTATTTTGCCTTTTTTAAATTTTACGATGCCATAAATCTTGGTTGATAAAGAGCCCCCTAAGCTGTAATCTGCAGCCCTTCTAAAACCAGGGATGGTATCTATTGCTGATGAGTCTCTTGTACCCGTTGGTGTAGGCCTAGCAATATAATTTTTGCGTATGGTTTGAAAATACCAACGCTCGGTATAATTTAAACTTTGGCTAAATTGAAAATATTTTAAGATCTGTGACGATAAAGATATTGGGATATTATGTTGGATACCAGATTGAACCTGACTTAGCGTTTTTTTCCTAAAAAGTAAAGAATCTACGGTATTTATTTGGTTGTTAGCTTGTAAACTGTAGCCAATAGCTATCCTCTGATACCATTTTTGCTCGCCAATTCTATCCTTGCTATCAAAAGGGTTGATGGTTGTCATGCTGAAATTAAGCGCCGGCAAACCTAAACTTACCCTGCCCGATGATAAATCTTGACTATGGTTTAAAGCAGTGCTTAAACTAAAAGGTGTGTTTGCAAATGTTTTACTGTAAGAAATACTTGATCCAATTTGGTTTTGGACTATTTGTTGGTAACTACTGCCCGGAACGTTTCTAAAAGCACCGCTTGTACTGGCATTTACAGAAGCACTAAAATTGGATCCAGGGTGTGCGTTTGCATTTTGCGAATGAGACCATTGTATCCTAAAATCTTTTGTGGGGTGTTCATACTCTGGTGTACCCTCTACCCCAAATTTACGAGAAGAATAAGATAAAAAAACGTTGCCGCTATATTTATAACGTTTGGTATATCTACTGGCAACGTTGGTCTCGTAAGAACCTTTAGAATAAACACCTCCCTTCAAGGTCATGTCCCAATAGTCGTTCAATCCAATATAGTAGCCAAAATCCCTAAGAAAAAAACCAAGCGTGGCATCTTCGCCAACCTGTGGTAAAATAATGCCAGAAGCCCTTTTATTGGGTTTAGGAAAAAACCCGAAAGGTATGATCAAGGGTATAGGAACATCTTCTATAACCATATAAGCCGGCCCGGTAACTATTTGGTTTTTAGTGGCAATACCTTTTGTAATTACGATACCAAAATGTTGGTGCGGCGAAGGTAGATCACAAGTAGAATAGACAACGTTTTTTAAATGCACCTCATCATTTGCCTGCTTTTTAATTTTACCGCCCGTAATATAGCCGCCATCTTGTTCGGTATAAACCTGATAGATCCTTCCTTTAGAAGTTTTAAAGTTATAATAAACAGAATCTGCCGTTAGGGTTCCCTGCTGTGGATCTTTAAAAATAGGCAAGCCAGAAAACCTCCCCAAAGTATCTGTTTTACCTTTTGCAAAAATGGTATTGGTTTTATAATCAACTTTGATGAAACCGGCATCAACCTGCTTTTCCCCATAAGTGATCCTGGCGTTCCCATACAGGTACATCACATTATTTTTGGTATCGTAAAAAGAAGAATCTGAGGCTACGGCTTTTATCACATCTGTTATTTCACCCTTTTTAGAATTTTTCTTTAAAGTATCCGTTTTTAAAGAATCTATTTTAGGAGACTTAATGGTATCAATACCTACTTTGTTTTTTAAAGTATCAGACTGATAAAAGCCATTGGCCTTAGCGCCAATGTGCAGAAATAGTAAGATGCAGGTAAAAAATATATAGGTAAATTTCAAAATTAATAAAGAATAATATTTTTGTACGCAAAGGTTATCAAAAAACGCCCAAAATTAATGAAAATTACAACATCCAAAAGGTTTATTAACTGTTTAATACTAACAAGTTTTAGTTTTGTTCTTTTTAGTTCCTTAAAAATAACAGATGGGAATAATTATTTATCCACAGGGAATAAAATAAAAGTGATCGTAATTGATGCTGGCCATGGTGGCGAGGATGGTGCAACCCACGGTGCATTCTCTAAAGAGAAAGACGTTGCTTTAGAGGTTGCCTTAAAATTAGGTAAAGCAATTGAAGATAGATTGCCCGACGTTAAGGTAATCTATACCCGAAAAACCGATGTATTTGTGAAATTGTACGAGCGCATCAATATCGCCAATAAAGAAAAGGCAGATCTTTTCATATCTATCCATTGCAACTCTATGCCCAATATAAGGCAACGGTACGTGGTAAAAGGTAAAGCACATTACAGAAGCATCCCAGATCCTAGGCCAAAAGGTACAGAAACCTTTGTTTCTGGTTTTGGCCGGTTAGATGAACAAGATGCGGCAGTAAGGGAAAATGCCTCTATCCTTTTAGAAAAAGATTATAAGGATAATTACCAAGGTTTTGACCCTAATGACCCAGAGAGCTACATAATTTTTTCTTTGATGAAAAATGCCTTTAGGGACCAAAGCATAAAATTGGCATCATTAGTGCAAGACGAATATGTTAAAAGCGGTAGGGTAAATAGAGGCGTTCAAGAAAAAAGTTTAGCGGTTTTGGCAAGAGCGGGGATGCCCGCAATATTAACCGAAATTGGTTTTATAAGTAACCCAGAAGAAGAAAAATTTATCAATTCTGATGATGGACAAGCCGAAATTGTAACTAATATTGTCAACGCTATCGTAAATTATAAAAAACAAGTAGAATCTTAAATAGACCATTAAAAACTAAACCCAAGAATTTGTGAAAATCTCTAACGAAACCAAAGTCGGCATTTTAGCGGCAATTACCATAGCTATATTAATTATTGGCTATAACTTTTTAAAGGGAAATGATGTTTTTGTAAGCGAAAACGAATTTTATGCAAAATATGACAAGGTTGACGGACTAGCGGTTTCTAAACCAGTTTTGGTAAATGGCTATCAAGTTGGGCGGGTTTCTGCGTTAACTTTATTAGAAAACGGACAAATTTTAGCTCAATTTAAGATAAAACCACAATATGAAATCCCTAAAAATACCATAGCAAGATTAGAAAGCACAGATTTATTGGGGAGCAAAGCCGTGGTTTTTGATCTGGGGAATAGTTTACAATATGCTTCTGATGGCGATACCCTAAATGCAAACGTACAGGCCAATCTTTTAGAGCAAGTAGAACCCGTACAAAAAAAGGCGCAGCAAATTGTTTCTAAAATGGATTCTGTTTTAACATCCGTAAACATGATCTTAAATCCAGATTTTCAAAGAAATGTAAACAGAAGTTTTGCTAGCATCGCCAATACTTTACAAACCTTAGAATCAACTTCTAAAACCGTTGATGGTGCGGTAGGCATACAAGCAAAAAGAATAGATGTTATTTTGGCCAACGCCGAGTCTATCTCTAACAACCTTAAAAACAACAACGATAAGATTAATGCCATGGTAAGTAATTTCGACTCGTTTTCTAACCAATTAGCTGCTACAAATATTAAGCAAACTATTGATAATGCAAATAAAGCGGTTTCTGAGTTGCAATTGGCAATAAGCAAAGTGAACAGCGGAACCGGTTCAATAGCGTTATTATTAAACGACGATAAACTTTATAACAATCTTAATAAGTCTGCCTCAGATTTGGATAAATTAATGGTAGATGTAAAAGCAAACCCAAAAAGATACGTAAGCTTCTCTGTATTTGGCGGAAAAAGAGATTAATTGGATTTAACAAAAAATTAAAAAGTTTATAAGAAAAAATCCGTCATGCTGTCCGCTAGTTGGCGGACAGCATGACAAAAAATTTTGAGACATCTTCATTATTGTATAAACTAAAAGTCCTGTTTCTTTACCCTTGCGTCTCACATCTTATATCTAAATTAAAATCTATAAATTGCGGCTTTTAAAATCATTTTCATGCCAACAAAAAGTATAAAAAGAAACGCTAAAAAAAAAACCAAGGCAAAATTACACCCTCGTAACAAGCACCAAGGAAGATATAATTTACAAGAACTTTCTATAAAAAACCCAGATTTAAAGTCGTTTATTTTTGTTAATGATCATGAAATAGAAACATTAGATTTTGCAGATCCAGAAGCTGTTAAGGCATTAAATAAAGCATTATTGCTCCATTATTACGGCATTAAAAATTGGGAAATCCCTCAAGGTTATCTTTGCCCGCCCATACCAGGGAGAGCAGATTACATCCATAACATTGCCGATTTACTGGCCACAAGTAATAAAGGCATCATCCCGAAAGGGAAACAGGTAAAATGTTTGGATATTGGTATTGGCGCAAATTGCGTTTACCCTTTGATAGGCAATAGCGAGTACGGATGGAGTTTTGTAGGTGCCGATATTGATGAAACCGCCATAGCTTCTTCACAGAAAATTGTTGTCGCAAACCCACAATTAGATGGCAAAATAAAATTTAGGCATCAACCCAATAATAAAAATGTTTTTGTTGGTGTTTTAGAACTAACAGAGCGTTTTCATGTAACGATATGTAATCCCCCGTTTTACGCATCAATGGCAGAAGCCCAGGCCAAAGCCGCTAAAAAATTGAGCAATTTGGGAAAAGAAAAAGCAGAAGAAGTTGTGGCTAATTTTGGTGGAAAAAGTAAAGAGGTTTGGTGTTACGGTGGTGAGGGGAAGTTTGTAAACACCATGATTGAGCAGAGCAAAACTTATGCAAATTCATGCCTATGGTTTACAACTTTGATTTCAAATATTGCGCATTTAGATGCCGCTTACAAACAACTGGATTATGCGGGAGCTTTCGACATTAAAATTTTACCAATGGGTCAAGGCAGTAAAGTAAGCAGGGTTTTAGCATGGACTTTTCAAACCAAAGAAAAACAAGAAGCATGGATGAGTACTTTACAGGTTACAGAAAAATAGAAGCCTATTATAAAGAAATTGTTAATTCTCTTCAATAAAACGCTTACATAAATAGATTTCCTTAGTTTTGTTAATAAACACCTTCTAACATGAAATCTAATATATTTTTAAGTATAATATTAATGGCGATCACATTTGTTGGTACCGCACAAACACCTACAAATAATGCCAAAGCAGATAAAATATTGCTTTCTAATGGGTGGTACCTAACACCGGCCGGTAGATCCCTACAATTGGGAGATTTGCCGCTAAACATCCAACTTTCATCCTCAAACAAATTATTAGCGGTTACCAATAACGGGCAAAGTACGCAAAGCATCCAACTGATCGATACCAAGTCTGAAGTGATTTTAGATGAAAAACCGATAGGTGCTTCTTGGTATGGCCTTACTTTTAGCGCAGATGGAAAAAAGTTATATGTATCTGGTGGTAATGATAACATCATTTTGGTTTACCCCATCATCAATAAAAAACTAGCCGATGCCGATACCATTAAAATTGGTAAAAAATGGCCCAATAAAATTAGCCCAACCGGGATCGCTATTGATGATAAAGCCCAGTTATTATATACCGTTACCAAAGAAAACAATAGTTTATATATTGTTGATCTAAAAACAAAAAAAATCTTAAAAACAGTTACTTTGGGCGCAGAGGCTTATGCCTGCATATTATCGCCAAATAAAAAATTGCTTTATATTTCTTTATGGGGAGGAGATAAAGTAACGGTGTTTAATACCAGTACCAAAAAAATAGTTGATCAAATAAACACAGAAAACCATCCAAATGAGCTATTGCTCAATAAAAAAGGAACCATTCTTTATGTTGCAAATGCCAACGATAATTCTGTTTCTGTGATCAATACCTCAACAAATAAAGTAATTGAAACCATTTCTGCCACGCTAACGCCAACCAAACTAACCGGTTCTACAACCAACGGATTAGCATTATCTACCGATCAAAAAACTTTATATGTTGCCAACGCAGACAACAATTGTTTGGCGGTTTTTGATGTTTCTGAACCCGGAAAAAGCAAAAGCGAGGGTTTTATCCCAACTGGCTGGTACCCCACCAGCATAAAAAGTTTTAATGATAAGATCTTTGTAGCAAACGGTAAAGGTTTTACAAGTTTACCAAATCCTGATGGCCCAAAGCCAATTAGCAAAGCAGATGATAGCGGTTACCAAAAAAGCCCCACTGTAAAAAACGAAGAACAATATATCGGAGGCCTGTTTAAAGGGACGCTATCTATCATAGATATACCAAGCAAAGAGCAATTAAAAAAATATAGCACACAAGTTTATGCCAATGTGCCTTCCAGAAAAGTTTCATCTAATATTCGGTCCATAAAGGATAATCCTATCCCCATAAAGGCAGGAGAAAAAAGCCCGATAAAACATGTGTTTTATATCATCAAAGAGAACCGAACTTACGACCAAGTTTTGGGCGATATTAAAAAAGGAAACGGTGATAGTTCCCTTTGTTTATTTGGCGAAAAAATAACCCCCAATATCCACAAATTGGTAAATGAGTATGTTTTGCTAGATAATTTTTATACAGATGCGGAAGTAAGTGCCGATGGGCATAACTGGAGCATGGCAGCCTACGGAACTGATTATGTAGAGAAAACTTGGCCTATAAGTTATGGCGATAGGGGCGGCACTTATGATTATGAAGGATCGAGAAAAATTGCTTATCCTAGAGATGGTTTTATTTGGGACTATTGTAAAAGAGCGGGTTTAAGCTATAGAACTTATGGAGAATTTGCCGACCAGAAAATGGCTAATATACCGGCATTGGAAAATCATTTTTGTGTTGGTTACCCATCGTTTGATCTAAGCATAAAAGACACCACCCGTTTTAGCATTTGGAAAAAAGATTTTGACCTATTATTAGCAAAAGGAGAAGTACCCCAATTTAATACCATTAGATTTCCAAACGATCATACCAGCGGGCAAAGAACAGGAAAATACACACCAATTGCAGCCGTAGCGGATAATGATTTAGCAGTTGGGCTATTTGTAGATTATCTATCACATAGCCCTATCTGGAAAGAATCGGTAATTTTTATTTTAGAAGACGATGCCCAAAACGGTTCTGACCATGTGGATGCCCACCGCTCGCCAGCCTTGGTAATTAGCCCTTACACTAAAAGAAACGAGGTAATTTCTACCATGTACTCTACCAGTGGTTTCTTGCGCACTATGGAATTAATTTTAAATTTACCCGCTATGAGCCAGTATGATGCCGCTGCCTTACCTTTATATGATTGTTTTACCCCCAAGATCAACCTAAAACCATTTACCCATTTAAAGGCGAACGTAAATCTAGACGATAGAAATTACGCTATAAATGAAAGTTCAAAAAAATCAGCATCATTTAACTTCGCTAAAGAAGATGCGGTACCAGACCTAGAATTGAATGAAACCATCTGGAAATATATTAAAGGAGAAGATTCTGTAATGCCCGCCCCAAAAAGAAGTGCTTTTGTAATATTAGAAAAGAAAAAGAAAGATGATGATGATTGATAATAAATGCCAATTAGCTTCTAAAAACTAAATCGGAAAGTAAAAAAATCAAATCTTACCTGACTATAAACCTTAATCTACTAAAAAGCCGATATTAAAAATTGATTTTTTTTAATATCAAAGGCAGTGTTAAAACTGCTATGGTGCCTTGCAGATTTTCTTCTTCATAAATATCTATATTTCCCGATCTATTGAAATGCTCCATAATTTTCAGCCTTTCTTTAATTCCCTTTAAACCAAATGATTGTTCTTTAAACAAGTGGTTGCTTTTTAATTTGGCTGCTTCCTTTAAGCCTATCCCGTTATCTTTAACGGTAAATGTCAATTCTTTATCTATTTCTTCTATTTTGATCAAAATATGGTTTTTTTTATCTTTTTGGTTTTTTAGTCCGTGATGGATGGAATTTTCAATCAAAGGTTGTATCAGCATTGGGGGCATCATGATTTCTTTTAGAGGTGATCTATTTTTGAGCTCGAAATTATAACTGAAATGATGATTAAATCTGATAGCCTCCAGTTCTGTATAAAGCTGTAAAGCCTTAAATTCCTTTTCTGCCGATACCAAGCTTTGGGTAGAGTTTTCTAAAATCAACCTACTTAATGAGGCAAATTTTTGAATAAGCCTGCTCGCTGTTTTGCTATCATTTTCTATCACGTAAGATTCTATGGAATTGAGCACATTGAATATAAAATGTGGGTTCATTTGTGATCTGATGGCCTTAAGTTCAATCTCTGTCAGCTTGTTTTTGTGTGTCAGTTCTTTTGCCCTGTTTTCTGCCGCATTTTTTTCCAGTTCATTTTTTAATCGTAACTGTTTTAGCCGGTATTTAAAAACAACAAGGCCGGCAATCAAAACGATGATGATGATGGCTATCAATCCGTATATCCAGAGCTGTTTCATTTTGGATCTATTATCGGCAATCTCTAGATCTTTCTTATCTAGATCTTTTTGGCTCTCTAATTTGGCAATCTTATTTTTAGCTTTTTGTGAGTATAAAGAATCATCTATATTCTTAGAAATTTTGAAGTTTTTTAATGCGTTCTTATAATCTCCTTGATATTCTTGAACCTGCGCCAAATTATCTGAGAAATAGCTTAAATCGTCCATATCATTGACCTCTTTGCTATAAAGAATTGCTTTATTTAAGTAGGATACCGCTTTTTTCAATAATGAATCTTTCTGATTTGCGGTAATTAGCGTTTTCGTTTTACTTAATGACTGATCTATTATGGCGATACCAGCGTAAGTACCTCCAATATTGCCCATATTTGTAATTGAATTTATGGATTTTGGATTGACTTGATTATAAATCTCATTAGCCTTTAGTAGGTAATAGAGTTTTTTTTGTTTACCTATTTCATTTTCAAATATTAAAGCATAATTAGACAACACTTGCGCTTCACCAAACCTATTGTTGGTTTTTCGATACATTCGAAGTGCGTTTTTATAATTCTTTTCTGCTAAAGGTAATTTATTCTGAGATAAATATACGCCGGCTATTTTCATGTAAATAGATCCAACTTCGTTAAGGTCATCACTTTGTAAAGCATATCCTAAGGCAATTTGATTGTAACTGAGAGATTTTTCTATATCCTGATGGGCAAAAAAAATATCTGATAGATTACTGTAACAGAATGCTGTTAATCTGGCATTGTTGGTTTCTTTAGCAATTTTAAGTGCTTTTTCAATATATTCAGTAGCTTTTACCAAGTCCGACATCATCTGGTAGGCAGATCCGATATTGATCAGAGAGGAAATGATATTCGGTTTAAAATCTATTTTTATGGCTTTTTGAAGGCTGATCTCATAATGTTTAAGCGCTTCCTTATTATCACCCTTATTACTGTAAATCCTCCCAAAACAACTCTCAACAGCACCAATCCCTTTGTCCCAATTAATTTCCTTTACCAGTTTTAAACATTTACTTGAATAATAATAGGAGGAATCGGGTTGGCTATTGATATAAAATTCGGCTAAGCGATATAGAGCCTTTGCCTTAGTGGTATCAGGTTTAGCATGGGCAATGGCATATTTTAGGGAATCAATTGTTTTTTGGCTTTCTTGTGCAAACCCAAACATTATTTTACCGATCAAAATCACAACCAACGTCGTTCTCATAATCAATGAAAACGTAATAATAGATTGGGGCTGTTTTATAATTGTCTTATCCATTTGGTTAAATCATTCTTAAGAGGGTTAAAGAAATTAAGCAATTTCATCATCCAATAAATCTAAATAAAAATCCATAAAATGTTCAAAAGGATTATAAGCCAGCAAATTGCAGATTTTTTTCCTCAAACCTTTGGTGTTTCCCTAATTGCTTTTCTGCTTTAGATCATTAAAACTGGTATTCTGCTCAATCAGCGATTTTTATTTTATAAAGTAGGCTAATTTTAATTATGATTTAGGTTTTAAAATCAAAAATTGATCTATAAATATTTAATTAATACGCTAAAAAAATGAAAATATCAACACAAATCTTATTGCTTGTAATCATCCCGGTTTTCATTGTGGGATGCAGCAAAAATGATGGTAACAAAATTAAAGATTGTGAACGCTACAATTATGGAATCATCACATTAAAATACGCCTCTAACTCTCCAAACGCCCATGGGGTAGATACCTATGTGCCAAAATACAAGAGAAAAACTTTAAATAAGGGATTATTCCAAGACACACTACATTTTAGCCCAGGAACTTATAAATTAGATGTTTTCGCATTTGATAATGCAGGAATTCCCATTCAAAATAAGCATATCAGCCAAACGGTAAATATTACTTCATGTAGTGAACAGGTTATCTCAACAGATTTCTAAATGTCATCTCATGGAACCACCATGATTTTACCAAAACCCTTGGGGCTTGTTCATTACATCATGATCGTTTCATCTCTGTTAAAAACAAACATGAAAAAGTGCATTTTATTAGGTGCTTTTGGGTTAGCCTTCATGATAAATCCTGTGCAGGCACAAGATTTTACAAACCTAAAAAACGAAAAACCGTTTAACTTTAGCGGTAACATACAAGCTAGGGGTATTTCCTATAATGCCAATGGGATCCCGGATCGGCGCAAACCTTTGAGTTATTATCTGGTAGGTAGCCCAACTTTTAGCTTCTATGGTTTCACTATACCGGTATCTTTTACCTTTAGTGAGGTCGATCGTTCTTTTAGGCAGCCCTTTAACCAGTTTGGCATAAGCCCTACCTATAAATGGCTTACCCTTCATGGCGGTTACCGTAACCTCAACTTCTCGCCTTATACATTAGGCGGCCATACCATTTTAGGTGCTGGTTTTGAGATGAAGCCCGGGAAATTGAGGCTGGGTTTTATGTATGGCCGGTTAAACAGGGCCACCACCATAGACACCACTACACAGGCTTTAGTGCCTTTTTCTTTTAGCAGGAAGGCTTACGCTGCAAAGTTGGGCTATGGATCCGATAAAAACTTTTTTGAGTTTAGTTACCTAAGCGCAAAAGATGATGATAAAATACCCGATAACTTGCCCAATCAATTAAATATAGTGAACCCTGCATCTAATAATGTATTGGGCTATTCTTATAAGTTTACCCTTTTTAAAAATATTTTGTTTGAGAGCGATGGTGCAGCAAGTTTATACACTAAAGATTACAACTCTTCGCTTTCTTTAGATTCTTTTGATAACCCCGTACTAAATCAAGCAAAGAAATACTTCTCTATAAATGCCACCACAGAGTTTTATACGGCAATATCAGCAGCATTAGTTTATAAGGGCAAAAATTATCAGATAAAGTTAGGCTATAAGCGCATAGACCCAGATTTTAAGACCATGGGTGCTTATTATTTTAATTCCGATTTGGAGAATTACATCCTCAGCCCATCGGCTACCTTATTCAAAGGAAAAGCCAGGTTATCTGGAAGTTTGGGTTTGCAGCATGATAATTTAAAGAACCAAAAAAGGGCCCAAAACAACAGAGTGATCGGGTCGGCAAATCTGAGCTATGAGGTCAACAAAAGTTTAGGCTTTGATGTGGTTTACAGTAATTTTTCTGACAACCAAAGGGCAAAGACTGTACTTTATGCCGACTCTATCAAAATTGTGCAGACCACCCAAACCATAGGCCTAATGCCGAGGTATTTTATCACATCTACCAATGCCACGCATGCCATTTCAGCATCTGCTAGCATCAATACCCTGCGAGATTTCAATAATTTTTTTGGTAACGATGCCGCATCAAGAAACATCAATACCACCCAGTTTTTCATCAACTACAACCTCGGTTTCCCCCAAAAAAATTGGAGTGTTTTCATCAACCTTAACAACACAAACCTTAAAGGTGCGGGGCTAAACAGTAAATTTTTAGGGGCAACATTGGGCGGTAACACCTTTTTGATAAAAAACAAATTACAGGCCGGCATCACCAACACCTTAACGCAAAGCGATGCCAACCAAAATAAGTCTTTCATCATCAATGCCTCTGGCAATTTAAACTATAAGGTGGATAAGCGTCAAAATTTAGGTTTCAATTTTTATTTTACCAATAATAAAGCGAAAAGCCTGAACGCCATTACCCCCAATTTTTCTGAGACCAGAAGCGAATTGAGTTACTCCTTAAACTTTTAAGCATGAAAACAAAATGGATTTTTTTACTGCTATTGATTGGTGCATATCAATTAAACGCATTTGCACAAGTGAATGTTTCTGTTCAGATTTTACCCCCATATCCAACTAAGATCACAGATTATTCATCCAACCCTCAATTGATGGTGGTAAATGTTTTGAATACTTCTACTCAGGTGCAAAGGATACAGCTAAGAGGAACTGTTTATGGGGATAATGGTATCATTTTACAAGTGAGCGACAGCTATAAAAGTCCACAACCCATTGTACTGAACCCCGGAGGCAGTATAAGCTTAAATGGAAACGACCTGAGTTACTTTTTTGACTATACCAAGATCAACTATACGGGTATTACACAAAGTGAGTTCATTTCTAAAAATGGTTTGCCAGAAGGCGCTTACCGTTTTTGTATCAGGGCTTTTAATTATGATGATAACCAACCCATCAGCCCCGATAATCCCTTGGGGTGCAGCAATACATTTAGCATCAGCAGTTTAGAGCCACCATTGATTATCCGCCCCTTGGCAGATGAAGAAATCAATTCCTCTGCGGGGCAAAATTTCCCGATCATTTGGAACACGCCCCCAGGTACAGCACCACAGGTAAGGTACAAGATCCGTATGGTAGAGCTGTTTGGGGATAAAAACCCAAATGATGCCTTGATGAGCGCAACACAGCCTTATTTTTTTGAGAAAGAGGTTATAGGGAACTCTTATATTTATAATCCTTCCGATCCACAACTGACCGCCGGCAGAAAATACGCATTATCTATACAAGCTTTTGATCCTTTTAACAACACCCCGTTTAGAAATAATGGGCAAAGTGAGGTAATTTCGTTTACCTATTCCCAGCCCGCAGAAATTATCGCAACAGAAAAAAGCCCTAATACAACCGAACCAAGCTTTGCACCAAGCTGTAATTGCAAGCAAGTTTTGGCCGAAGGGAACACTAAAAACGACTTAGTGAAAATTGGTAGCATAATTAGTGTTGGCGAGTTTAAAATGGAGGTTACAGGTTTACAGCGCTCTTCATCGTATTTAAACGGTAAAGGTAAAATCATTCTACCTTTTATAGATTCTGGCCTGTCTGGCGCAAAATTAAATGTTGCTTTCTTTAATTTAACGGTTAACCCCGAACTAAGAATGAAAAGCGGGATGGTAAAAGGATTGGTAAATCCTCAAATAGCCGATTTGGTGCCCGAAGCCAGCAGCCCCGATGACAAAGTGATCCGTTTTGATGATGAAGGCATCAAAAATTGGGAGGCCTTCCTGTCTAACCATACAGAAAATTCGCTCTCTTACCTTAAAAACAGCGGCAATAGCCAAGGTTTTGAATTGCCCTTGATCTTAGATGCAGGGGTTATGAAAATTGGTATAGGGCGTATGTATTTTACCGCCACGCAAGCCTGGTTTGATGCCGCTAGCGCAATGGATGCTCCGGAAGCCAATAAAACAATAGCTTTCAGCAGCAGGGGGATGTGCCTAACGCAAGATAAGCTGTGCGAAAGCGGAAAGCTCTATTTGTCCAATGATGTACAACTTTCCCGCATCAACATCAAATTAAATAAAACAAGCAGCATCGGTAATAACCCAAGCGGCACCTTTGTTGCGTTCGATAAAAATGGTTTCCAATCTTTGGCTATCGATGCAGCATATGATTTCCCGTCAAACTCATTAAGAAATGCCCAAACCAACGCCCCTTTGGTAGCAGGCATTAAAGCTATTACCAAAAAAGGTTGGCAAAACTGGATTGCTGAATTGACACTGCCAACATTTTATGTGGATGGGATGCGCAGCATTAAATTTGAGGCGGATACCAATAAAATCTATTACGATCATTCAGATTTTGAGAACCCAACAGGTTTACCGGTACAATATGTTTCAGAAGGCAGCTCGCCCATAAATACCAGCGCAAAAACTTGGCGAGGTATATTTATCCCTAAAATTAATGTGAAACTTCCAGAGATCATTAAGAATTTGGCCAGTAATGATGATGTTTCCATTGAGGGATCTAATCTTATTTATGATGATAACGGATTTACAGGTACGGTACAAAAAGCTGGCAACCTACTGTCTCTTGCCAATGGATCGATGGGAGGTTGGTACGCTTCCATCAATCAATTTAAGATTGATTTTTTTAAATCGGCATTCAAAACAAGCAGTATGGGGGGCAAGTTGGTTTTGCCGGCAAGCGGCAATTTTAACGATGCCAAAAACCAGTTAGATTATTCGGCAACGCTAAGTTCTGCATCCAATGGTGATGATCTGGCCTATCAATTTGCGATAAGCAACAAAAAAAATATTGATTTTAATGCCTTGTTCATGAATGTAGATTTGACTAACTGCAGTATTGTGGTAGAAGGAACAAGCAATCAGGAAATTAAGGCCACCGCAAACCTCAACGGCGTTTTGAGCATTGCTAACACTTCAAATATGAAAATCCCGGGAGTAGGAAAAGTAGGCTTGCCTGGAATCCATTTTGAAGGTTTAAAATTGATGACTTACGGTAATTTTATTGAAGCCGGCAATTTAAAGATTGCTTTGGCATCGCCTCAACATAGCCTAGCAGGATTTGATTATAATTTAGAAACTGCCGCATTGAGTACCAGTCCTGATGGATTAGGAGCCAAAGCATCGTTACAATTTAAAGGAAATTTGAGCCTTGCGGGCTCTGCCATCAGTTGCAAAGCAGATGCCACCTTCTCTATTTCATCGGGTATCAAAAAAGAAAACAACAGAATAGTATGGACAGGCATAGGTGGAAAAATTGAGGACATTACTTTTGCCGGCGGTACTGATTTGGGCCCTTTTAAATTAAAAGGTGCGATAAAATATTTTAATAAAAATGCCGGAAACCAAATAGATGAAGGTTTTGTGGGAGCTTTAGAAACAGACATTGCCTCTATGCTTACCGTTAACATGAGGGCAAGGTTTGGTTCAAAATCTGATAACCAAGGCGCATTTAATTATTTTGATTTTAACGCCTTGGCAGATTTTGGACAAACCGGGATCACTTTTGCACCTCCCATTCCAGTAGCATTGTATGGCTTTGGCGGTGGTTTTTATTATAATATGGCATTGGACCCTTCTTCTGTACCGCATGCAGCAGCAATACCTACCCAAGCAAAAACTCAGGATGTTGATGTGATTCCTGCATCCTATAAAAGCGACAAGGACCCAAACCCCGATTCTAGTCCTGAAGATTTGTTGAATTTTAACCCCGCGGGTTTAAGCTTAAGCCCACAACGCGGAGGTTTTGGTTTACAGGCCACCATTTTATTTGGACTGACCAGCAGAAATACTTTAGATGCAGATGCCACCTTTTCTATGGGATTTAAACCTGGTGGAGGAGTAGATTTTGTAAAAATCAATGGTAACGCTAGGATTCTTACCGATGTGAGCAAACCTTTAAATCAAAGAAGGGGCGTTTCTACAGGTGCGGGCGATTTGAATGTGGAATACGATTTCGGAAATAAGGTGTTTGATGCAAAAATTGGCGCAGAGTTAGGCGTACCCAATGTTGACAGCCATGGGCTGTTGCATGTAACAGGAAGTACGGAATTTTATTCCTCGCCAGAAGGTTGGTTCATCCATATTGGGCGACCTTTGGGTAACACACCAGGGCCAACTAAGGTAGATGTTTTTAACGGCCTGTTTGTGGGTACATCCTATTTGGAAGTTGGCACCATGCAGATTGACCCCATGCCCGCCATCCCGGATGAAGTGTTGCAACTGGCAGGTATGCAAAAAGACATCCTCAACAACAGGCAACCTGCTGCTCCAAGAACTTACCATGCAGAGGGAAGCAACAAAGGGCTGATCATAGGTTCTTATACCAAATTTGGTTTTGATGATAAACAATTCCTCATGTTTGTGGGCACCCTAAAAGCCCTGATGGGTTTTGATCTTTCCATCAACCCTGAGACAACTTGCAACAATGTATTGGGCGCTGGCGGGCCGGGCGGTTGGTATGCCAAAGGACAGGCCTACATGGGTGCTCAGGCCAAAATAGGGATCAAAGTAAACCTTTTATTGATAAAGGGCACTTTCAATATATTCGATGCCGGTGCGGCCGCCATTGTGAGGGCTGGTTTGCCTAACCCTAGTTGGGCAGAAGGAAACGTAGGCGGATACTTCTCTATATTGGATGGCGCAATTGGAGGAAATTTTAATTTTAGGTTTAGCGTGGGCGAAAAATGTGTATCCGGTACAGATGCCTTAGGTGGGTTAACTATTATCTCTGAGTTGAGCCCTACGGTGCAATCTGATGATAAGCTGGATATAACCGCAGTGCCGGCTGCAGCTTTCAATATTAAAGCTGGCGGAGATTATGGACCGGGAGGCTATACAGGAGGTTATCTGGAATGGGAGGATTATGAGCATCCTAATAAAGATGGAAGCCCCACAAAGCGGAAATTCCTTTTTGATCGATCCTGCTTAAAAATAATGTTAAACGGAACAGATGTTACCAATAGCCTAAAAAGATTAGATGAGTATTCTTTGGCATACGATAGCCAAAACCATTTAGAAAAAAATACCAAATACACTTTTAAGGTAATTGCCCATATGAAAGAAGACGATAGTTTTGCCGGCCTGCCTGCCAACTATACGTTTGTAAAAGAAAATGGCAAAGTGGTAGAAGAAACCAAAGAAATCAGTTTTACCACCAATAATGGTTTTGAAGCTATTCCCTCATCAGAATATGCAATTACCTCTCCTTTGCACAGCCAAAAAGATGTACCTGTGAAGGAGTCAAAAAATACCGGATCTATTTATTTAGAAACTAAAAAGATATTGGATTTGAGCAGAGACTTTGCATACCCGGAAGGTACGCAATATGTAGGAAGGATTTATAAAAACGGGGTTAAACAAGGGGCAGATATGCCGGTGACCATGGAGGTGGTTAACAATTACCTCAACGACGGTATTTACAGGCCTTCTACCAATTCTAGCGGCCAGAGTATCAGCTATAACAATAGCCATTCTAAATGGAGTATTGCCAATCCCGGATTAGAAAAAAATGCAAGCTATTCCATTGTTTTTGTTGCTAAAACCCCGGTTAATAGCAATGGAAACCAAAGCACTTTCAGCACAACAGAGAAAACAACAACTGGTATGGTTGCCGGAGAGCTTGTGTCACAAACGTATCTTCAAAGAACTACCAATATAGGTCTTATCAACAAACTATCTGGCAATGAGCATATTATTGGAGGTTTCAATTTTAAAACCAGTGCCTATGATACTTATCAAAATAAGATTGATGCCTTAGCCATCTCAAAGATCAGCAATTTGGATCATCCGGAACAAAACATCAGTAGTTTAAAAAGCCATATCCAAAATAAAAACACCCTTCAAACTTGGATAAAACCCGTTAACGGGATTTATAACATCCATTTTGGGCGTGGCAGCAATTTAGGGATAGAGTTGAACCTCTGCGGAGAGCGTTTCAGCAAAGCTGATATTGATGATGTCCGTTCAAATGATGTTTTCCAACCTGATTACAGCAAAGGGGGGGCCACAAATAACATCATCATCCAGCATCAGTATGTGAATGTGCAAGCTCCTTTACAAAATCCTCCACCGGTTATTGCAAATTTAGAGCAAAATAAATATCAAAAACTGAAGGAGTTCTTAGCCAACAGAACCGGGCTATCCACAACCAACTTTCAAATAGACTATGTTTCTGCCGGAAAGGAAACAGACGGTTGGTTTCATTGCAGTAAAACGGGAGGCCAATCTGATGACCTTTTAGATAATTTTAGTGCCATAGGAGAGGCTATTCCCACTGAACTTCCCCAACAAACTGCCAATGGTTTTGCAATAAACTTTGGAAATTATGCAGGAAATTCTATCAACACTTTATCACCCTCATCATCAACAATTTTGGTTTCAAAAATGGAAGCTGAAAATTTGGTTTGCGGAGACCAGGGTTCGGTAACATTTACCAATCCCATACAAAAGCAAATTGATAAGGTGGTAAACTATGCGGTAAACTGGGGCTTCAATTCGCAAACCAACCAAGCAAGTTCACCTGTTAGCAATGCTAATCAGGTAGCTACATGGGAAGCGATTGGGCAAATGACCACCAATGCCATCAATGGGAATTTAACAAAACCTCAACTTCCTGGCACTGTAGCCGGTATATTCGGATCATCAAAATATTGAAATCATGAAAATCACTTGTATCTCCTTATTCGTTTGCCTAAGCTTCATACAAACTTTTGCACAGAAAAAAAGCGTACAGCTGCCCTATACCATCGGAGGCAAAATTGTTGGAAAAGGTAAGGCATATCCGGATAAAATATCCCTGAGATGGAATATTAGTAATTACCAGTTATTTGATCAGATGGTTAAGGACGGGGTTTTTATAGATCGGCTGATCTTAGGCAAAGATAACAAAGCGGAATCTAAAGACTGGGTGCGCATCAGCAAGGATACCATCAAAGCTGCCACATTGCAGGAAATGACGCATCCCGGCTTTGAAAAGGATACAGCTTTGATTATCATGGCACAGACCCTTTATGGAAAAAGTGAATACCCTAAAGGTTTGAGCCTGATAGCGCAGGTGAAAATGCAGGATGAAGAAAGGCAAAACAGGCACCTTATCGCATCGCTTTATTCAGCAATAAGTCCTTCTGCTGCCAAGTATGCAGGTTTGGCTTTTGATGACACCTTAAAGGTAGATTTTAATAAGAAGTATGTATATCGCATTTCTGCAGCTAAGCCTTATCATTATGCCAACAGTATCGATACTGGTTTTGTGTACGTTATTGGGCATGATGCTGGCGTGAAAGAAAAATTTTTTGGTTTACAAACAAAAAATGGAGAGCAAACCATAACCCTGAAATGGCTAAAAGAAAACAGCCCATTCACGGGTTATTATATCCAGCGGTCTATAGATAAAATTAATTTTAAGAATTTGAACACACAAATTTATTTACCGGCTACAGATACCACTGATAAAAATGTATCTTATTACTATGTAGATTCTGTAGCCAACTATAAGCCTTATTATTACCGTTTGATAGGGGTAAATGCCTTTGGCGAGCATCAAAAATTTGAAGAAACTGCACAAGGAATGGCGGTTGACCGTACACCTCCATCGGTTTCTGATTTGAAATTCGACAAAAAAGGGAATGAGGTTGTATTTACATGGAACAAGAGTTTGGACAAAGATTTAAAAGGTTATTATCTTTTGGGGGGCAGCGGCCTAAATCAGGAAGATAGTATAATAAATAAAACCATAATGCCACCCTCTCAAATCTCTCAAAAAGTTGTTTTAAGCAAAGACTTTAAATCTGCTTATTACCGTTTGATGGCTGTTGATACCGCAGGGAATGCAAGCTTCAGCAGCCCAGCATATGTTTTCATTCCAGATACCATACCTCCCCTTCCCCCATCTGGTTTAAAGGGATTGATAGACACAACTGGATTGGTGGTTTTGAAATGGAAGCCAGATATAAGTGGTAAAGCCTTACGTGGATATAAAGTCTATGCCGCCAATCAGGAAAATCATGAATTTATCCCGATTTCTGATATGATGGGAGATACCACATATTCTTTCAAAACAACTTTAAATACGTTAACTAAAAAACTATTTATTAAAATAACTGCTATAGATGGTAATTTCAATGGCAGTAAAATGAGCCAGGCATTAATCCTTGAAAGGCCAGATATTCTGCCACCATCCGTACCTGTTATCCAAAAATATTCCAATAATGCCAATGGCGTAAAAATATACTGGACTGGGGGTATTGAAGAAGATTTCTCCCATTTTAATTTATACAGAAAAGCCTCTACTGATAGCCTGTACCAGATAATTGGCACTACCAAAGACACTTCATTTGAAGATACAACTGCCTTGGGCGGATTGGCTTATCTATATACCATTACCGCTGTGGACTCTTCCCATCTTGCATCCGCATTATCTTTTCCACTGTACCTTAAAACCCAATATAAAGAAACAGCTTACAAACCAAATTTAAGATCAAATTATGATGAAGCTAAAAAAGAAGAGTCTTTAACTTGGGAAAAACCACATCAGGAAGTTGATTTTTTTATCGTTTACAAAGATGATGGGGATGGTTTAAGCATGTATAAATCTATATCGGGCAATCAGAACGCCATGGTAGAAGCCAATGTGAAAAAACAGGCCAAAGCTTTTGGTATAAAAGTGGTTTATAAAGATAAAACAGAGTCTGAAGTAATTCTGGGGCAATAAGGTTTTTAAACTGGCTCTTTAAAAATTTATTATTTATTTTTAACGATGATAAAAGCAATAATCTTAGATGATGAGTTGCGTGGCAGCAATCTTTTGGCACATAAACTGGGCAGATTTAGCTCCGCAATAAGGGTTATTGCTAATTTTAACGACCCCATTGTTGCTTTAGATGCAATCAAAGAATTGAAACCAGATGTCCTTTTTTTGGATGTGGAGATGCCCAACCTTAATGGTTTTCAGTTTTTGGAGCATTTGGGCGCATTTAATTTTGAGGTAATTTTTGTTACCGCCTATCATTCTTATACCTTAGAAGCCTTACGGGTAAACGCATTGGATTACCTGATGAAACCCATAGATGAAGATGAGCTTGAACTGGCCATATCTAGGCTTATAAAAAAAACAAATGAAAGAGAGGCGAATAAAAAAGATAGCCCAGAGCCTGCAAACAAACTTATCAGGGTTGCCCTGCCTACCGCCGAAGGTGTACATTTAGTTAAGAAAGCAGAAATAGTATTAGTTGAGGCAATGAACAATTATAGCATTTTCCATCTTTCTGGTGGAAGAAAAATAGTGATTTCTAAAACCCTCAAAGAATTTGAGCAAAAACTGAGTGATAGTTTTTTCATTAGGATCAATAGATCAAACATCGTTAACCTAGATTATGTTATAAAATATAAAAGAGGAGACGGTGGGACTCTTGAGTTGATTGACGGAAAAGAAATTGAAGTATCAGCTCAAAAAAAAGAAGAGTTGTTGGCTAAACTGTTTTAAAAAATCTTAGTGATTCTAATCAAATTGTTGTATCAACCTTAAACATGATTAAATTTTTAAAAACTATAACTCGTCCGTATTGACATTAGATGTAAAAAGTTCTTTTTTTGGTACCAAAGTTTTATTCTCTACAAGAAAGGTATTGTTTCAATGATCAAGAATTTAATAACTTTGGGCAAGGTCTAAGCTAGATTATAACCGGTCTTCTAAATACATTATTTACAACAAACAATAAATTTATCTATACATTTGTAGCGCAAATTGCTCTATCGCTGCGCATCAAATAAATTTGATGCGGAGAGGAAAGTCCGGGCAACACAGGGTACCTTGCTTCCTAACGGGAAGGTCCCGATTTGCTATCGGGAACAGAAAGTGCTACAGAAAACAAACTACCTCCAAGGAATTGGCGGAAAAGGTGAAAATGTGAGGTAAGAGCTCACAACTTTGTATGGCGACATACATCGTGGTAAACCTCAGGGGTTGAAAGGCCAAATAAGTCTCGATTTTGGAGTTACCCGTTCCAATTGTTCATTCAATATCGAGATGGGTAGGCCGATAGATCATAACAGCAATGTTATGGCAAGATAAATGATAGAGACATACTGGTTAATTCAGGATGACAGAACCCGGCTTACAAATTTGCATTTTTAAAGCATTTAAAAGTCCTGCGATTAATCGCAGGACTTTTTTATTTCAAAACTGTCTATATTTGCATACACATTTAAAAGATAAACTAAATTATGGCTAAAATTTTAATCATTGATGACGAACGAGCAATCAGAAATACTTTACGTGAAATATTAGAATATGAAGATTATAAGGTTGACGATATTGATAATGGGACTGATGGCTTAGAAATGATTAAAAACATCGGGTACGATCTGGTGCTGTGTGATATTAAAATGAACAGGATGGATGGGATGGAAGTATTAACTTCGGCACAAAAAAGCCATCCTGATGTCCCTTTCATCATGATATCTGGTCATGGTACGGTAGAAACGGCGGTAGAAGCATCTAAAAAAGGGGCTTTTGATTTTATTTCTAAACCACCCGATCTTAACAAACTATTAATTACGGTACGCAATGCTTTAGAAAGAAAAACTTTGGTCACAGAAACCAAAGAGTTAAAGCAAAAAGTAAGCAAATCTAAAACCAGAGAGATCTTGGGAGATTCGCCTGCAATTTCTAAAGTAAAAGAAACCATAGAAAGGGTTGCACCAACAGATGCCAGAGTTTTGATCACTGGCGCAAACGGAAGCGGAAAAGAATTGGTTGCCAGATGGTTACATGAAAAATCTAACAGGGCAAAAGGAACTCTAATAGAAGTAAATTGTGCCGCCATACCATCAGAATTGATAGAATCGGAACTTTTTGGACACGAAAAAGGATCATTTACATCTGCCATAAAACAAAGGATCGGTAAATTTGAACAAGCTAACGGTGGTACTATATTTTTAGATGAGATTGGCGATATGAGCTTATCGGCGCAAGCTAAAGTATTAAGGGCCTTACAAGAAAACAAAATTACCAGGGTTGGTGGCGAAAAAGAAATTGAAGTGAACGTTAGGGTAATTGCAGCTACCAATAAAGATTTGTTAAAAGAGATAGATGCAGGTAATTTTAGGATGGATTTATACCACAGGCTAAACGTTATACATATTCACGTAGCACCACTTATAGAAAGAAAAGAAGACATTACCATGCTTTCTGAAACTTTTTGCGACGAGATCTGCACAGATTATGGTATGCCAGTAAAGAAAATAACCCCTGGTGCACATGAAGCTTTAAAAACACTCCCTTGGACGGGTAATATCCGCGAATTGAGAAATGTAATAGAGCGCTTGATCATCTTGAGCGAGAAAACCATTACCGAAGACGATGTAAGGGCATTCTCTAACCCTAGCGGAAGTATTTACAACCCAACAAATCATTTAGAAACCACCAATAAAGGTTTTGATTTTGATAATTTTTCTAAGTTCCAAGATTTTAAAGACAATGCCGAAATGGAATTTATAAAATATAAATTAGAGAAAAATAATTGGAACGTTTCTAAAACAGCGGAGGATATAGATATACAACGCAGCCATCTTTATAGTAAAATCGAAAAATTTGGGTTAAAACGAAACGATTAATAGACAAAAACTTAATAGGTTTAAAGCTTCGGTTTTTATCAAAGAAGAAATTCTTAAAATAGGCCGGAGCTTTTATTGTTTAAAAAATCATTTGCAATAGAAATCGAATAAAACATTTTATAATTATTTAATTTTTTAGTAAATCTCAATCTATCAGCTAAAAATGGAAAATAACCAAGCCCCTGCCACGATCAGTTTTGAAGATTTTTTAAGGATAGAAATGAGGGTTGGCACCATCATTAAAGCAGAAATGTTTAAAGAAGCAATTAAACCAGCTTATAAACTATGGGTAGATTTTGATGAAATAGGAATAAAAAAAACATCGGCACAAATCACGCAGTTGTACAAACCTAAAGATTTAATTGGCAAGCAAGTGATCGCCGTTGTCAATTTCCCTCCAAAACAAATTGCAAACTTTATTAGCGAGTGCTTAGTCTTAGGAAGTATTGGCGAGCAAAATTGCATCACACTATTAAGTACAGATAAACCAGTTAAAAACGGATTAAAAATTGGGTAATAAAGATTGTTCTTCTTTTATTTTTTATTGGCATGAGATTGGTATTTGAAGATTAAAAATCAACAAACCTAATGTATGGAACAAGCCACCTATTTTCCACCAACCGTAAAAAGAGCCATAGAACTAATTGGGTTATTTTTTATAGGCTATATATTTTATGTAGGCAACAGCATCATTATGCCAATTTTAATGGCATTTTTTTTAAGCATAATGCTTTTGCCCATTTTTAGGTTTTTGCGAAAAAAGAAGTTCCCAGAACCTTTAGCAATCATTATACCTATTCTTATCTTCTTGGTTTTTATAGCACTTCTGCTATGGTTTTTTACCGCACAGATCCAAATTTTGATTGATGATTTCCCTCAAATAAAGCAGAACCTTAATGTGCATTTGAATTCTTTAAGCAAATGGATAAATGGCTTTACAGATTACTCTACCAAAGAACAAATAGAACTTATAAAAGACCAGAGCAATAAATTATTAAACAATACAGGAAGTATATTATCTGGCATAGCCGGATCTGTTTCTGGTGTTTTAATATTTTTTGGATTATTGCCCATCTATATTTATCTCCTTTTGTTTTATAAAAACTTGTTATTAAAATTTGTGATCATGTGGTTTGATAAAGCACAGATCCCCAAAGTTGAAGACGGTTTAAATGATATGGAAGATATTATCAAAAGCTATCTTTTGGGTTTGTTGATACAGATAACCTATATAACCGTTTTATTAGGTGGTACACTTTGGATCATTGGCATAAAACACGCTTTACTAATTGGCGTTTTGTTTGCGCTCTTAAACCTGATACCCTATGTAGGCGCATTGATCGGAAACATTATGGGCGTTTTATTAACCATTAGTTCTACCCAAGAAACTTGGCCAATTTTTACCGTTTTAATAGTAATTGCAGTAGTTCAGTTTTTAGATAACAACATACTGATGCCCCGCATTGTAGGCTCTAAAGTAAAGATAAACAGCATGAGCGCCATTGTGGGCATTTTGATTGGGGGTACGCTGGCAGGTGTTTCTGGGATGTTTTTGGCTTTGCCGATAATTGCTGTTTTGAAAATCATATTTGATCGGGCAGAAGGTTTTGAAAAATGGGGCGTATTGTTAGGGGATGAAAGACCCGATAAAAATCCTATTTTGATCAAAAGCGTGGCAAAAAAAACCGAGAAAGGGAAAAGCGGTTAAAATTAAATTAGATGTTCGTTGTTTCACAATCGGTTTAACCAAATAGATCTATCAGTTTTTTGGGTGCTACCTCGCAATAAGCAGTTTTTAAGGCATCAAAGAATAAATTTGGGTTAACCATGTTAAGTTCAACAATTGTCCAACCTTGCTTACCCCATTTATTATTTACCGGATAAATGATTTTCTTATCGGCAGCCGCAAAAACATCTTGATCTATTAATGATAGCTTGATGTTAGCTTGTTCTTTAGGTGGGTTATAGGTTACGAAGATCTTATTTTTTACCCTGAAAGATATTTTATCAAAGTGAGGTTCTTCCGTTGTTTCTGGAAACGAAAGGGCTATTTCCCTTAATTCATCAAATGTAACCATCCAATAATCATCGTTTTATGCCTTAACCATAATTGCTATTACAAAAATAGAATTTATAACCAATCAATATCTTTCTTTAGTAGGGATAGCGTATGGGCTTCTAAACTACCGGGCTGTGCTTTATAATCATAAACCCAAGAAGCCATTGGTGGCATGCTCATCAAAATAGATTCTATCCTGCCATCGGTTTCTAAACCGAATTTAGTACCAGAATCATACACCAGATTAAACTCTGCATAGCGGCTGCGGCGTTGGTATTGCCATTGTTTTTCTTCAAGAGTGAAATGCTTTTCCCTATTCTCCTTTACCAATTGGTTATAGATGGGGATAAAAGAGTTGCCAATTGCCTCAGAAAAATCAAATAGTTGCTCCCAAGAGAGTTGGGTGCTCATCGGCGTAAGCCTATCATAAAAAATACCGCCAATGCCACGTGTTTCGTTTCTATGTTTGATAAAGAAATAATCATCGGCCCATTTTTTAAATTTTGGATAAAAGCTTGGCGAATACTTATCGCAAGTGTTTTTTAGATACTCATGAAAAAACTTTGCGTCTTTCTCTATTATGTAATGGGGCGTAACATCTATCCCCCCACCAAACCATTGCATGGTATCATCATTAGTTTGCATCTCAAAGTAACGGATATTCATGTGTATAATGGGCACCCAAGGATTATGGGGATGCAGAACAATAGATACGCCTGTTGCAAAAAAATCCTCCTTATCGGTATCAAATGCTTTTTTAATGGCATTTGGGAGCTTGCCATAAACGGCAGAAAAATTAACGCCCCCTTTTTCTATCAAGGCTCCGTTTTGGATAACTTTACTTTTACCGCCGCCGCCGCCAGGGCGTTCCCAGTTTTCTTCCTCAAATAAAGCACCACCATCTAAAATTGTTAAACCTTTGATAATGTTTGATTGTATTTCTTGGTAGGCAGAAGAAATGTTTTCTTTAATTAGCATCAGCTTAATGTTAACCTTAGTTTATTTCTATAGGCCGATAAAAATCTGGTTTTTGAGATAAAACCCTTAAATTCTCCGTTTTCAAAAGCGGGCAGGTACCATAGATCGGCTTCTTCAAATTTGTTGATGATATCTACGATAGAATCTGAAGTATCTACTTCAAACTTTGTTTTAGAAATCAGTTCTTTTACCGTAAGCTTCTCTTGTAGCTCGGGATCCATTAAAAACTTCCTTACCTTATCAAACAATATAAAGCCCACAAATTTCTCGTTATGGTTTTTACAAACTATGATATTACGGGTTGATTGCCTTATCAATTTTAATAAATCTATCAAAGAACTATCGGCATAAATTACTTCGTACTCATTATCTATAATCTCTTCTGGGCTGATAAGCCCTAGTAAATTTTGGTCGTAATCTTCTGTAAATATTTGCTTCTTTGCGATCAGGTGTTTCTTTTCCATAGAATAAGGTTCAAACATCCTGGCAATGGCATAGGCAGAGGTAGAAACCAGCATTAAAGGCAAAATTAGATCATAACCACCGGTAACTTCGGCAATTAAGAATATACCTGTTAAAGGGGCGTACATTACCCCGCTTATTACACCGCACATCCCTACCAATGTAAAATTGCCAACCGGTAAAGAATGGTAATTTAATTTGTTGTTCACGGCGGCAAAAAAGTAACCGCTAAATGCCCCGGCAAACAAAGATGGGGCAAAGTTACCACCGCTACCGCCACTAGAAACCGTAAAAGAATAGGCAAAGCTTTTAAAGATGAAGATGAAACCAACAAAAATGATCAATGCCCAATCGCCTAATTGTGGGATATCGAAAAAGCTTTTGTTTAATAAGCTATTTGCGGAACCAGAGGCCAATATTTTTACGCTAGAGTAGCCCTCGCCAAACAGAGGTGGGAAAAGAAAGCATAGCAGGGCAAGGATCAACCCGCCAAAAATAGCTTTTGAATAATCGCTCCACTTGAACTGGTGCTTAAAAAAATGTTCTATTTTCATGGTTGATCTAGAGTAATATACAGATACTAAACCACTAAAGATACCCAGTAGGATATAATAGAAAATATTTTGATAATCAAATTCTTTAAGGCTTTTAAACTCTAGTAAAATGCTATCATCAAGGATAACTTTAGAAATTAGGGCACCACAAACAGCAGAGATGATCAATGGTATGAAATCAGAAAAAACGGCGCCCACTAAAATAACTTCAATGGCAAACATCATCCCGGTAATGGGTGCATTAAATGCCGCGGCTATACCAGATGCTGCGCCACAACCGATCAATAAAATTCTCTCTCTGTAACTTAGCTTATAAATTCTGGCAAAATTAGAACCTATTGCCCCGCCCGTTACCGCTATTGGCCCTTCTAAACCTGCAGAACCACCAAAACCTACTGTTAATGCACTGGCCACAACTTGCGAATACATTTTGTATTGCGCCATAATGCCAGAGCGTTGGGCAATATCTATCAAAAGGTTAGAGATGCCTTTCCCGTCTTTTCCTTTTAAAAATACCTTAACCACCCAAACCGTAAGTAAAATACCCATTAAAGGTAGAAATAGGTTAAGGTAAGGATAATTGAAAACTTCTAATTGTGCGTCAATAGCCACGTGTAGGTTATGGACAACCGATTTTAGAAAAACGGCAACTATACCTGTTGTTAGCCCAACTAAAATACCAGCTAGAATTAAAAATTGATTTCTGTTTAAATGATCGTGAAGATATTTAAGCACCAGCGTATGCTGCTTTAAAATTTGGATGTATCTGTTATTCTTCAATGTAATTCAAATCTTTACCATAGGTTTCTTCGAGGTTATAAACTGCCAAAAACGCTATTGCCAAAGTAGAGATACCAACAATTAACGCGGCGTGTATGATCCCGAAGGGAGATTTTAACCACTCAAAACTTAATGTTACCAAAACAACCGAACCCCTAATAAAGTTTGGTACTGTGGTGGTAACAGTAGATCTTAAATTTGTTCCGAATTGCTCGGCTGCAATAGTAACAAAAATTACCCAAAATCCAGTAGAAATACCTAAAAGAACGCATATCCAATGGTAAGTTGTGGCCGATATTCTTTTAGAGAACAGAAATATTAACACACTAAAAAGTGTGGCAAATAAAAAGATCACTACAATTTTCTTTCTAGTTTTAAAAACCTGACTTAAAAAGCCTGTTAATAGATCGCCTAAGGAAATGCCAATGTAAGTATATAAAATTCCTTTCCCGGCACTTAACGGTTCTGTTGCGCCCATCGCTTTTCCAAATTCTGGTGCAAAGGTGATCAATATCCCAACTACAAACCACGTTGGCAGGGCAATCAAAGTACAATTGATGTATTTTTTAAATCGGCCCCAATTGTTAAAAAGCATCATAAAGTTTCCTTTACTCACTGCATTGTTTTCTATGTTTTTATAAAGTGAAGATTCCATTACGCCTAAACGCAAAACCAAAAGCACCAATCCCATTCCTCCTCCAACAAAATAAGCGGTTTGCCATTGAAACTCCCCTCCCACTAAACCGGCTACCACTGCTCCCATTAAACCTACGGCGGCAACTATCATGGTTCCATAACCACGCTTTTCTTTACTCATGGTTTCTGCAACCAAAGTAATGCCCGCCCCCAGCTCGCCGGCCAATCCTACGCCTGCAATAAACCTTATAATGGCATAGGTGTTCACATCTGTTACAAAACCATTGGCAATATTGGCAACAGAGTACATTAAGATAGAACCGAAGAGTACTTTTAGTCTTCCCATTTTATCACCCAAAACACCCCATATTATCCCTCCTATCAACATCCCTATCATTTGAGAATTGATGAGCTTAACACCTACCGAAAGTAAATCGGTATCTGCAACGCCTATGCCTTTTAAACTTTGTACACGGATAACGGAGAATAAAACAAGATCATAGATATCTACAAAATAGCCCAAAGAGGCTACGATAATAAGTAAGACTATGTTTCTATTTGTATTTTGAATGCTCATAAAAGGTTTGTTTAGGTGGGATGAAATTACGATTTCTTCTAAACAAAAAAAGCGTTCCGAGAAAATTCGGAACGCCTTTCAAAATTAATCAAAAAGAATTATTTTGTTGGTGGTGGTAACAGAACCGCATCAATTACGTGTGTTACCCCATTACTTGAAATTACATCAGGGATGGTAACCTTTGCATCTCCAACCATAACAACTCCGTCTTTAACAGAAACCTTTAATTTTTCTCCCTCAACAGTTGTTAATTCCATTCCGTCTTTCAAATCGGCGGCTTTGTAAGCACCCGCAACAACATGGTAAGTTAAAACTTTTGTCAGATCACTTTTCATTGATGGTTTTAAAAGGTTATCAACGGTTCCTGCTGGTAAGGCAGCAAAAGCTTCATTTGTTGGGGCAAAAACAGTAAATGGGCCAGTTCCGCTTAAAGTTTCTACTAAACCTGCAGCTTTAACGGCGGCAACCAAAGTTGTATGATCGCTAGACATTACCGCGTTTTCTACAATATTTTTAGATGGAACCATCATGGCACCACCAACCATTACACCTTCACTAGCCATTGTGGTATCCATTGCCATAGAAGAACTATCGGTAGCCATAGAATCTGTATTAGAATCGGCTGTTTTGTTGCTATTACAAGCTGTAATAGAAGTTGCAACAACAGCAGCTGCCATCACAAAGTTTAAGATTGACTTTTTCATTTTTAAATTTTTAGTTTTTAATTTTTGTTTTATTATTTAAAGTACGTTATAAACAGGATAACAGTTTTTTATCATTTTAGTTTTAGGGTATGGTTAAAATTTATCCAATACGCTTTTTATGCTTATAGCCTAAGTTTGGATGGCATTTTTGGAAATTTTTAAAGATAGACCGGGCATTTCTACAAAATTTGCCTTGTTTAGCCAAAAAACAAATGATAGACGATTTAATAACATAAATTTAAACTTACACTTACATAGATTTTATTTTCTGGGGTAAACATTTTCTAAAAACTATGGTTTACAGATAAGCGTACTTTAGAAATAATATGGACGACAATAAATTTTTGATTGGTAAAAATGTGCTTGATCAGCTTTGTGCAGAATGCGGAGGGGTGGGCAAAAAAGCAATTATCGTTACCAAAAAAAACTTGAACCCTTACATTGGTTTGTATGCAAGGGTTTTATCATTGTTAAACATCTGCGGTTTAGAGCATGTTACCTTTCAATGCGATCAACAAAAGCCTGCCTTTTCTGATGCAGAACAAGCCATAAAAATTGCCAAGAACAAAGAAGTAAATTTTGTGATAGCCATTGGTTGTAAAGCCATCATAGAGGTTGCTAAAGCTACCGCTATCGGATTTTACGCTAACTGCCCAATAAGTGATTTTTATAAGGATGATACCGTTTCTCCCAGCAATGCCCTCCCGATATACAATATTCTTACAGAAAGAGAATTAGAAATAGATAACCAGCATATTTCTCTTTTTAAAGATAAAAACGAAAACAAATTATTTTCTAAGTACCTTATACCAAAGGTTTCTTTTTTAGATCTTGATTATGTTAGGGATTAACATCGCACCACTCAAACCTATCCGTCATGATGCCCCTGGGGTGTTCCCTGCCTATTTTAAAACCAAACCAATTCTTTGGTGCATAAACTTTATTCTTTTTAGGGCTTAAATAACAAGCCCACCAAGCAAATGTACTGTTGGATATAATGGCAATATCTGCATTTTGGATAATCTGAAAATCTATAATTTCATTATTGGAGGAAAAAATAAAATTGTGTTGCGGGGGAAAAACCTTTTTAACATGCTCCATATCATCACTTACAAATATGACTTTATAGTTTTCCGAATTTTCAATTGCGTTTAAACGTTCTTTAAAATACGGCATCGGCAAAGAAATATCCCGCTTTCTGCGCTCGCCATAACTCATATAATCTGTTCTCCTTATATGCACAACCACTATTTTATGGTTTGCGAACAATTCTCCATATTGATTTTGAAAATCATCTACAAAAGCTTTCTTAATTTTAAATTGAGGTTTCTTTTTTAATTGCTCATAATAGTAGGCCGATTGAAAATATCCCCTGTAAAGGGAATTATTCTTGATTTTAAAAGGTTTGGGGATAACCCAATTATGGATAAAAATATTTTTTAAGCTAAACAATGTTGGCAAAACACGGGTAATGGCAGAATAGCCTTTAGAGCCGAGCAAGAAATTATCGTTCCCTTCTAAATCAAAATATTTTTCGATATAAGCATGATGAGGATTGGAGAAAAAGACCATTCTTTTTGTTTCCTTTTCTTTCATGTATTTTAAAAATACATACTGAAAAAGCTGGTTTCCTAATCTGCCATCAAACCTAACGCCTATCATAATTTGCCCTTATTTTTAAATCTTATAACCTGTGGTTTAACAAAATTTTGATAAAATTCTGGATAAAAACGATACGCATAAACAAAAGCATGGTAAAATTTTACGCCCAATTCTTTTCTCAAAATAATTTGGGCAATAGTAAAACCCAGTATATTAGAAATTAATGTGGCATAAGCTGCGCCTATTATCCCCATGTTTAAAATGAAGAAATAATTTAAAATAAGGTTAGTTGCCGCAGTTACTACCACGATATAAAAAGTGGTTTTTGTTTTGCCGATAGAATCTAGGATAGTCCCAAATTGCCGCCCGAAGGGGATCAGTAAAGTATAAAGTAACGTAACCCGCAAAATAGAACCCGCATTTGTGTATTTATTACCGGCCAATAGGTATAAAATAAAATCTGGGAAAATATAGATGAAGATCAAACCCGGGATCAGGATTGCCAAAATGGTCCCCACAGATTTTTCATATAGATATTTGATAGATTCTTTCCCCTCTGTTTCCATTCTTTTGGCACTTTGCGGGAAAACGATATTTGCCACGGCCGTAGTTGGTATATCAATCAAATTCACGATTTTTACCGCCACATTAAACACTCCTGATGCTATTGGCGAAATAATCCCCGAAAGCATCATTTGATCTACACTCCCCGATAAAATAGAACTCATAGAAGTACCAAAGGCATATTTTCCGTAATTGAAAAGTTTGATCATCCAAGTTTTAAAAAAACCAAAAGCGAAATTTAGATAAGATCTGGTGTAAAAATATGCAATGACCATGGCTACCAGTGAGCCGAAAATTTGCACCACCACTAAATGATAAAGCGGAATATCTACGTTAAACACAAAGCAATACAACACATAAAAAAAGTAAATGGCTTGAAAAACCGTATTGGAAACAAAAACGCCTTTAAATTTAAGATTTGCCTGCTCAATACAATTGAATTGCGTTAAAACTCCATTTAAAACATAAATTATATTGAACAAGTAAAACAGGTTTACCAAATCAGGTGATTTTAATAACCTGGCCAACAAACTTCCCAAAGCCAGATTTAAAACCACAATAACCACTGTAATGATCATATTGATGGTAAAAGCGGCCGTCATTATTTTTGGCTTGTCTTCTTCGCTGGCTCCTGAAAGAAATTTGATCAAAGCATTTTTGATCAGCCCATCCCTAAAAATATTTAAAATGGTAATGGTGGTCATGTAAACTGTCCATTCGCCAAAATCATGTTTGCTTAAAACTCTTACCAAAAAGAAAAAACTACCGAAACCAAAAATAACGCTTGCAAAATTTTGCAGTACATTGATAAAGCCAGATCTGATCCAATAATTACCTTCGCCCCTCATTAATTTTTTAAATATTGGTGAACGTAATTTCTTAACTCTTCATCTGTTTTTGCATGGTATATTTTTGCTCCAGAAAGTTTGGGGAACAGCTTTTGAAAACATCCAAAATGATGCTCCGGACCTTTTTTAGACAATATGATATTTGAGCCTTCAAAACAACTGGCCAAAGCAGCCGTACCGCCATGTATAGAAATAAACTTATCCGCATTAGCGTAAACACACATTTGGAAATGATTGTAATTATGGGCCTTAATTTTATTCTCGGTATATAGATCATCCATCAAAACTACCGAAGGATAATTTTCTTTGATCCAATCATATTCGTTTAGATCGCTTACTTCACTGGTATCAGAGGTAATGTTTTTTGCCTTTGGGCGATTATAAACTATTTGATATTTGTCTCCCAACAGATCAAAGATATATTTTAAAGTTTCAATACTAAAAAAACTGATGGGTGGCCCATCCCATTCGGTATTATACCTATTTGCTACCATTAGGATAGGTTTATCAAAAACATAAATATCGTTTTTGAAATGTGCTTTATAAGGCACCATTTCCCATTTCTTCATGTCATAATCCTGACTGTACAAAATCCTTGGTGTTTCGTAATTGTAATTTCCCTCGTTTGTCCTTACCTCATAAATTTCTTGGTGGTTTGGCGAAAAAAAGTACATCTCGGAAGTGAATTTTGCGCCTTCTGTATTAAGCAAAGTGCCATTTTTATAGTGCCAATAAGCAAATGGGATCACAAATTCCAATTCGGGGGCAAACTCGCCATTAAAAGAAATGGTCTTATATTTTTTTTTGAGGATATAATCCTTAAAAAAATATTGCCATTGCACAAATTGGCAATAGTAAGTATCTCGATAATAATATCTTATATCATGATGTAATTTGCCGAAACGCAATCTTACATATAAGCTAATTAGCTTGGTAACTATATTATTTGGGATATGTTGTTGTTGGTTCAAATCTTTTTACCGTTGATATATTCTGATAATCTTTTGGTGTGCAGCTTAAATCTATGTTTAAAAGCCTTTAAAATCCCACCCTCGGCTATCAATCTTCTTGATGAGGTAAAAACACGGGCGTTTTTTTGTGTAACCAAAAACAGATTTCCAGATTTCATCAGGTTTACCGCCATTCTGCCATCCTCAGATTCATCTACATAATCATCGCTACCCAAGGCATTATCAAATTTACGTACATTTTTTACTTTAAAACCTCCGTTTGCTAAACCAACAGCGGTTTTAAAACCCATATTAAACCCTAAAAAATTGATATGCTCTCTATTTTTTTTTCTTAGCCTGATAATAATCCCTGCAAAACGCTCATAAAGCCAAAAGAAAAAACGCTCTCCTTCCCTTTCGGGGATAAATGCGTACCTGGCGTAAACACCTACTATTTTGTCAGAATTTTCTAGGGGTTTTATCATGGTATCAATCCATTTTGGGGGATAAAAGGTATCGGAATCTGCACACAGATGATATTTTCCTTTAGCATTTTCTAAACCCATTTGCCTAGCAAAAGTTATCCCTTGCTCAGGCTGAAAAAAGTTTTTAACGCCCAACTGCTCTAATACCGTTTGGGTTTGATCTGTAGAATTGTTATTGATAACCACTATTTCTACTTTTCGCTTGGTTTGGTTAGCGGCCAAAGAAGAAAGCGTTCTAAAGATATTGTCTTCTTCGTTCCAAGCGGGGATAATGATAGAAACTTCTGGGGCAGGGGATGCCAATTTCGCCAATCCTGCTTTGATTAAATTTAGCTCTTCAGAGGTTAAATCTGCAAATTTCTTCTGTTTATATTGATGTTTTCTTAACCATTTTGGCAAACTGAACAAGGCTACATACATATCTTTATCCTTTCAGTTTATAAATCAATAAATCGGTGTTAAACCTTAAGTATCGGTAAATTTCCCTTAAGCCATTAATAAGGAAACTGTTGTTGTTTCTCCAAAAATTACGTTTTACGGTGCTAGGTTCTTCCACAGTATTTTCTTGGTCTATCAATTCTGTAATATGCTCATAAAAATAAACCCTTGGTTTTTTACTCAAAACCTGCATCATCATTTTATATTCTGTACGATCAGATTTTATTCCTTCGGCATACCTTCCAAATCTTTCAAAAAAATTGCTCCTCCTTAAATGTGGATGATCGCTGTAAACATAAAATTTACGATAGCCCTGCCAAATTTTATAAAATTTAAAAATAACCTCGCCAAAACCTTCTTTAATATCTCTTAAATGGGGATATTTAAAATAGGCGTAAAACCTCACAAGATCCAAATCGGCATTTTTTTGCATAAATTGAAATGCCAAATTAAGCTTTTCGCCAAACTTTTCTTTTGGGATAAAATCTTCTTGTATGTATAAGGTATAAGGTGTTTTAACCGCATCTTGCCCTTTATTGATATTGTTGCCCAAACCTTTATTTGTTGGGGTGTTAAGTAAATCAAAATTAAATTCTTCTTTTAATTTCTTCAGGCTTTTAAGATGGACTTGGTTACTGGCATCATCAGAAACGATGATATTGCCAAAGCTTATCTTCAGTTTAGAAAATGTTTCCAATAAATTTCTTAACGATTTACTTCTGTTATAATGGGTAACCAATAAAGTAATATCATCAAATTTATACATTAATGAAGCTAGCTAAATTTATTTCAAATTAAATATAATCCTTAAGACCCAATTTTGGTCAATCTTTTTTTAAGTTTGATCATTGCTTTATGCACCAATCGGTAAAAATCGCTTTTTAAAGGCATCCCTCTCCATGGGGTCATATCCAAATATTTAAAAAACTCTTTCCTAAATTCTGGATCAGACTGGTAGGATTTGAAAAACGGTTTAATATCTAAAAAATGGATACATTTTGGTTTTGGGTGATAATTATTTGCAAACCAGTTCCATAAAGGATATATCTCTAACCAATTTTGCGCAAATACCACATTTAAACCATATTGATCTGCATAATTTACATGTTCAATATAATCATCCATTGCCTTAAATACCTTTTGTGGGATATTTTCTTGCCGCCATTTTTCACAATCGATGATCATTAAACCAGAGTTAAAGTATTTTGCATCTGCCGGCAAGCCCAGTTCTTTATAATTTGGGATGCCTCCCCAAGCGCATCCCACAGTTTTACCCACATCCAATACAGCCGCCATGGTATAGCCTTGCAAATCGATATTCCATAACTCAGAAACATCGTTTTTCACGATCATATCTACATCAAAATAAAGGAGTTTTTTAACCTCCTTATCTAAAATATATGGTGCAAAAAGCCTTAAATAGGCAGTTTTAGGAAATGCAGAATTATCTGCCGGGAACTTTACATCTTTAGGAAAAACGTTTTCTGCGGCGATCCAACGTAATTGTATTTTTTCAGAATCCTTTACGGCCTGGTTTACTTTTTCTTGGTTTTTTAAAGAAATCTTATCGTTTAAGATATGAAAAAAGATGGTTTCATCACTTAGGTGATTGCAATCTATGGATTTTACCAAAGCTGCCAATAAAACCACATATCCGTTATTACTTGCTAATGCGATGTGTATTTTATTGTTTTTAACAGCCATTTACACCAAATATAAATTTCAGTTTATGAAACGAAGAATAAATATGAGAATTGATTTGTCGATCTACCTCAAAACCTAAAGATAACTTCAAAAATATTTTGGGCCAAAACTTCATTGTATCTATAATGAAAGGTATCGCAACATTGTTTAATGATCATTAAACCAAAATTTTCTGGCACATGATCTAAAGAAAGGTAATCTAATGCCGGAGGTTCTAAAAACTCTATTTCGTTTTCTCCTTTTATGTTGATCAGAAGGGTGTAGTTGTTACCTAGTATCGCATTTATTTTTGAAGGACCGGTAAAGGGATCAATAGGGAAATCATAGTGCTTATCCGTATCAACATCTTTAAACGTAAACCGTTCGCCGTTATCTATTTTTTTGATCACTACTTCGTTTTGATAACATTGAATATCGAGATATGATACCACTTTACCATGTTTCATGGCGTTTGTAAGCAGCTCCATAATAGCGAGTTTAAATTTTGCGGTTCTTTTGAAATCTTTCCCGAGGCCAGAATTTTTGTTTGCAAAATCTAAGCATTGATCAATAAAAAAACGATAGCTTGTAATTTGTAAGGGAATTTCTAACGTTAGATTGCCTGTTTTGACTACCATTATTTTAGGCTGTTAATGGCTTCGTCTGTATTGTGGTAAATTTTAAAAACTTTATCCAAACGGGTAAGTTCAAAAAGGGCCATTACATCATTACTGATGTTTGCCAAAACAATCTCTCCGTTTTTAGAAAGCACCTTTTTAAGGCCCGCAACCAATGCCCCAATAAAAGAACTATCCATATATAGCACATTGCTCATGTCTATAACCATTTTTGGAGCTTCATTACCACAATTATCGTAAATGAAATTCTTAAACTCTTCAGACTCGTTTAAACTTGCCTCAACCAGGGCTAAGGTTATGATGGTAATATCACCAGAAATTTCTTTTGTAAAATTCATTTCTATATTCTTTTTATTTGTATTAAACTGCAATCATCTACCTGATATTTTTCTTTGTTAAATATGTTGGAAGTAATTTCATCAAATGTTTTTTCTTCTGATAATAAATTCTCTAATTGAGAAATAAATAGGTTAATATCTGTCTTTTTTACCCCGTTGGCTTCATAATCAATTACCCCATCAGAGAGTAAAAAAAGCTGGTCCTTAGGTATGCACTGTATCACTTGTTCATTAAAGTTGCCTACTTCAAAAAAACCCAATAAAAGCCCTTTAGATTTATATTGGTTTATCTTTTTATCTTCATTTTTATATTTTAACAATGGCAAATCACTTGCGCCAGAATAGGTTAACTCTCCTTTTTCATCATCTATCAAAACCAAACTTAAGGTAGAGTAAATATCATCCAAAAAATCATCTGCATGGATAACTTGGTTGATCCTTTGCATAATTTTGGCAACAGAAAGGTTCCCATCAAAAACACAAAGCCTTATTGCGGATCTTATGTAAGATAAAAATGTGAACGAGAAAAACCAGGCTCCCCATTTTTTGCCCATTACATCGCCCAAAACCAAAAAAGTATAACGCTCGTCTATTTTTATCAAATCTATAAAATCGCCGCCGGGGTGGTTTTGGTAAGTTTGATGGAAAATATCAATTTGAAAATTCTTGAATTTTAGGTTTTTTGAAGGGACATTCTTTAAATTAAGCCTATCTGCAACCATTTTCAACTCATTAACCGATTGCTCTTTTTGATCCTTTACGGTCTCTAAAATATTATTGATTTTGGCGATCAGCTGTTCTTTAGGGATCCCCTTCGGGATGTAATCTATGGCCTTTAAAGAGAGGCCTTTTTCTATAAAAACCTCTTTGTTGTGGGCGGTTAAAAATAAAAAAGGGATGTTATGGTATTTATCGCTATTGAGAAGGATCTCTTTAAACTCGAAACCATCTAATTGATCCATCTCTAAATCAGAGATGATCAAATCTGGCAGATCATCTTTCAAAATATCCATGGCATCTAGTACAGATTGCGCCTTGTTTACCATAAAACCAGCATTCTCCAATACTTTTTGCAACAGTACCAGCTGGATCAGTTCATCATCAACTACCAGTATTTTCTTTTTCACAATTTAAGATTGTTCAGCAAATTTAAAATATGCCTTAATAATAAGAAAAACCCCTGTCAATATCACAATTAAAGAGATCAAATCCATTAAGGTAAAGCCATCATTGGTTGTGAAGTGGAAAATAGTAAACATCTCAAAATAAGCGGGTGCGGGTAAAATGATCATGGCGAAACCCAAAGTAAGCATCACCAAACCTATTACAGCCTGAATAATGAATTCGGCATATCTTTTAACCACTATAGATTTGGCAATTTTGGTATCTATATAGTTTGTTTGCAAGATCATATCGATTTTATCCAATTTCTCTAATCTGCTCAAATGATCATCGTCAACCTTTTTAAATTCGGCAATTAATTCTGGTTCGCTAAGTTTAGCCTCTACCACCTCCTGAATTTTATGCGGAATGGTGTTGATCTCCTTCCCTAGGTCGCCGTTATTCAGCAAAAAAATAAGTTCGTTCAGTTTGCTTTCAACAGATTTTTCTTCTTTTTTTAAGGCGGCACTATTTTCCATGATCTTAGCTATTTTTATTATATAAACTATTTACTTTATTTTACCACTTAATAATATTAAATGGATTTGGTCTCAATCATTACGGTCAACTTTAATCAGCCAGAAGCAACTTGCCAACTGCTTTTATCCATAAAGAAACATTATGATCAGTCTGTAGAAATTATTGTTGTGGATAACGCAAGCGATGAAAATTATGAGAGCGAATTCAAAAAAATAATTCCTGATTTAACCTTTATTCGTTCAAAAGTTAATTTAGGTTTCGCTGGAGGTAATAATTTAGGTATTTCTTTTGCCAAGGGCGATTTTATATTTCTTTTGAATAACGATACCGAAATACCAAAAGGCTGTATAGAAACCTTAGTTGCCGAGTTAATAGAAGACGCTCAAATTGGGTTGTTATCGCCATTGATCCTTTATGATGATGATAGAACCATAATTCAGTATGCCGGTTATACGCCTTTAAACTATCTTACGGCAAGAAATAAGCAGATTGGGCAATACCAAAAAAACCTTGGCCAATTTGATGGGGTTACAGGTAAAACAGCTTTTTGCCACGGGGCTGCCGTGATATGCAGAAGAGAATTTTTAGATAGGGCGGGTTTAATGGATGAGAATTATTTTCTTTATTATGAGGAATTAGATTGGTGCGAAAAATTTAAAAGAATAGGAAAAACCATCAACTTTACGGGCAAAACAGAGATTTACCATAAAGAATCTATTACCGTTGGGAAAGATAGTGCCATAAAAATTTATTTTATGGCCCGCAACAGGATGCTGTTTATCCGCAAAAACACATCCGTTTTAAACACTGTTTTTTTTACTATTTACTACCTTTTAATAGCTTGCCCTAAAATGATCTTGGGTTTAAGGAACAAAGGCCGCAAAGATTTAATAAAATGGGTGTTAAAAGGTTTAGTTTGGAACTTTACGCACCAAAAAGAAAGTAAATCTTTAGGCTTTAAGATAAATTGATATGATTATTATTTTTTGGATTTGTCTGTTTATCATCTTCTACACTTTTTTGGGTTATGGGATTTTACTGTACATCATTATCCGCATCAAGCGGGTTTTTGTAAAACCTTTTCGGTTTAATGATCACCCCCCCCTCCCTTCTGTAGCTTTGATCATTGCCGCTTATAACGAAGAAAATATCATCCAAGAAAAAATTAACGATTGTTTAGCTTTAGACTACCCTAATGAAAAATTGAGGATCATTTTTGTTACCGATGGCTCATCAGATAAAACACCAAAAGTTATCTCAGAAAATAAAGAGGTAGAATTACTGCATAATGATGCCAGAAACGGAAAAATGGCGGCTATTAAAAGGGTTATTCCATTGGTTAAAGAAGATATCATCGTTTTTACGGATGCCAATACCTTCTTAAATCCGCAAGCCATAATAGAATTGGTAAAGCATTACCAAAATACAAAAGTGGGTGCTGTTGCGGGCGAAAAACGCATTTTGGTTGATGTTTCAGCAGATGCGAGCGCTTCTGGAGAAGGTTTTTATTGGAAATACGAATCGGCATTAAAAAAATGGGACTATGAACTTTATTCTAACGTGGGTGCTGCGGGCGAACTTTTTAGTATCCGTACCAACCTTTACCAGCCCATAGAAAGTGATACCATTATCGATGATCACATGATCGCCATGCGGATTGCAGAAAAAGGCTATTTAATTGCTTACGAACCAAATGCTTATGCTTTAGAAACCGCTTCCGCAGATAGCAAAGAAGAACTGAAAAGAAAAATAAGGATTGCTGCTGGCGGCATACAGTCTATTTTAAGATTGAAGAAATCTGCAAACCCATTCCATTTTCCGGTCTTAACGTTTCAATATATCAGCCATAGGGTTTTACGTTGGGCAGTTACACCTTGGCTAATGCTTTTGGTTTTTGTTTTAAACGTGATCATTTGTTATCAGAACCCAACATTATTGGTTTATCAGTTGGTTTTACTAGGGCAAATTTTGTTTTATATCGCTTCTTTTTTAGGTTATATTTTAGAGGGCAAAAAAATAAAGATCAAGGTTTTATTTGTACCGTTTTATTTTAGCATGATGAATTATGCAGCCATGGCTGGCGCAATACGTTATTTTAGGGGAAAACAATCTGCTGCTTGGGAAAAATCTAAGAGGAGGTAGATTATCTGTTTATTTTATTAAAACTGGTTGGTAACATGAAAAATTTTTTAAAAGCTATAGGTATCGCATTATTGCTGTTAATTGCGGTTGTTCTTTTTAGAACACTCACTTTTAAGAGTAAACAGTTGGTAGTTCCGTTGGCTGCAAAACTTAGCTCGAACGATTCTTGCGCTATCCATCTTCAAAAAGCTATCCAATTTAAAACCGTTTCTTATGACGCAGCCAATCAAATGGATAGCAGCCAGTTTAGAGGGTTTCAAAACTTTTTGATAGCAACTTATCCTTTGGTTTTCTCTAAATTGAGTTTAGAAAAAATAAATGATTTCAGTCTGATTTTATACTGGAAAGGAAAATCGGCGGAAGCCAAACCTATTATTTTAATGGCACACCAAGATGTTGTACCAATAGAAAAGGCAACAGAAAAAAACTGGGATGCTGCTCCATTTTCTGGAATGATCAAAAACGGTTTCATTTACGGCAGGGGCGCAATTGACGATAAAGGGAGCTTAATTGCCATTTTAGAAAGTGCCGAATTATTACTGAAAAAAGGATTTGTTCCTCAATCTGATATTTATTTTGTTTTTGGGCATGATGAAGAGATCAGCGGTTTAAAAGGGGCCAAAACCATCGCAAGAATATTTGCAGACAGAAAAATCAAACTTGCCTTTATCCTAGATGAAGGCGGAATTATTACAGAATATAAAGTTCCCGGCTTAAATAAAACAGCCGCCGTTGTTGGCATTGCAGAAAAAGGCTATCAAACTTTAAAACTTAAGATCAATATCCCCGGCGGGCATTCTTCTATGCCCGAAGAAAAAACCGCTATTGATGAAATGGCAAAGGCGGTTGTTAAGTTAAAGGATAATCCATTCCCTGCAGAATTAACACCGATAGTTCAAGATTTCTTGTCTTATGTAGGGCCAGAAATGCCCTTTATCAGTAAAATGGCCATGGCAAACCAATGGTTATTTGCACCCGTAATAGAAAGTTCTTATGCTAAATCTGCCGCTGGCAGCGCAACTATTAGAACAACCACCGCAACCACTATTTTTAATTCTGGGGTTAAAGAAAACATCATCCCCGGAGAGGCGGAAGCTACCGTTAATTTTAGGACACAGCCAGGTGTTAGCCAACAAGATGTTATTGATCATGTAAGGCAGGTTATTGATAACGAGAACATTAAGATAACCCCCGCTGGGGAAGGAAACTCTCCAAAACAGGTTGCTGATGTGAAAGATCCAAGTTTTAAATATATCCAAGAAAAAATTAGTGAGATGAAGAAAGGGATCATTGTTGCGCCATATCTGGTTTTGGGAGCAACCGATAGCCATTATTTTTCTTCGATCACCCCCCAAATTTTTAGGTTTACGCCCTTTACAGATCCCGAAGGTTTTCATGGGGTAAACGAAAGGATCAAGATTTCTGAGTTTAAGAACGGTATTGGTTTTTATTACAGGTTAATTAAAGATTATAAATAACTGCCCAATAAAAAGCCCAGGTTTTCAAAACCCGGGCTGGCAATAAAATTTTAAATGGTTTTAGGATGCTTACTTTACCCTTGTCCAAACATCGGTTCTTCCAATTAATGAAATACCTATATAGCCTCTAACATTCAGTTTATCGTTACCGTTCAAAGTCATCTTACAGCTATATGTTTTCCCAGATTTTGGATCGTAAATAGTACCGTCTTCCCATGTACCATCATCATAGGTAAAGTTATTTAATAGTTGTAGGCCTAAAATTGGGCGGGTTTTAAGGTTGGCATCGGGGTTTTTGCTATCAAGCTTTGCTTTTCCGCTCTCGTCTTTTGGGTTTTTTAACCAAACCAGTTTACCATCATAAGTGTTACCGCTTTTGTAGATCTGGATATGCGCATCGCCATCCTTATTTAGCCATTTACCTACAATTGCATCTGCAGATTGTGCAAAAATTGCCGATGAGGCAAATACCATCGCCATAATTAAAAATGTCTTTTTCATATCTTTTTGTTTGTGTAAATAATCGGTATCCTAAAGTAAAACTTAATTCTGTAATAACGAAAGTTTTAATTTTTAATTTCGATCAAGGGAATTACAAAAAACTTTAAGAACAAAAGTTTCAGGGCCATCTTTTGGAGATTTCTGGTAATAAAAAAGGCGTTACGCAATAAAATCGTAACGCCTTTAAAATAGTTTAAAAAGATTTACTCTTCTACCACTTCGCTATTTATAGAGGGTTTTTCTTTAATTTCTTCTTTAAAATATCGTTTTTGATAAATCAAGATACATATCACACCGATGGATATGGCAGAATCTGCTACGTTGAAAACCGGCCTGAAAAATATGTATTCCTCGCCGCCCCAAATAGGCAACCAAGTTGGAAAATGACCCTGCAATAACGGAAAATAGAACATATCCACTACCCTGCCATGAAAATAACCGGCATAATCATAAATTTTACCGTAAAAAACAGAGTCTATGATATTGCCCAAAGCACCTGCAAAAATAAAGGCCACATTCATGATCAAGCCTCTGTGATACTTATGCTTAATGAGGTAATTTAACCCATAACCTATACCCGCAACCGCCAAAATCCTAAAAAGAGACAAGGCCAGCTTCCCCAATTCTCCACCAAACTCCATCCCAAAGGCCATCCCGTTGTTTTCGGTAAAATGAATGATAGCAATATCTTTTAATAAGTGAAATTCTTGGCCTATAAACATATTGGTTTTTACCCAAGTTTTTACGGCTTGATCTAACAATAAAATAACAAGAATAGCAATTATTGGTTTATTGTAACCCTTCATTTAATTTTGCTTTAACTTAGCTTCCATGCTTAAAGTTGCATGAGGAACTGCCTTTAAACGCTCTTTTTGAATCAATTTACCGGTTTCCCTGCAAATACCGTAGGTTTTATTTTCTATACGCACCAAGGCAGCCTCAAGGTTTTCTATAAATTTCTTTTGCCTTGCCGCTAATTGGTTGATTTGCTCTTTTTCTAACGTTGCAGAACCATCCTCTAAGGTTTTGTAAGTTCCTGCGGTATCATCTGTCCCGTTTTTATTTGGGTTGCTCAAAGAGCTTGTTAAATCTTGCAGCTCTTCTTTGGCGCTATTTAGTTTATCGGTAATCAATTCTTTAAACTCTTGAAGTTCTACATCAGAGTAACGGGTTTTAGTAGGTGTGCTTTCCATTTCTAATCTTTTATAATTGTTATTTTTAATCTTGTTCCTTCTATTTCGATTTCGTTATCGGCATTGCCAATTTCTACTTGTTGTAAAGAGTTGGCCAATATTTCGGCGCAAATATAAGATAAATTATTTTCCACCGCTTTTGCTATTAGATCGTTATATTCTAAGTTTACCTTGATCTTATCGGTTACTTCAAAACCTAATTCCTTTCTTAAGTTTTGGATACGGTTAACCACCTCCCTGGCCAACCCTTCTTCCCTTAATGCTTCAGAAACATTTACATCTAGCGCTACGGTAAGCTTACCTACGTTGGTTACTTGCCACCCTTCCACATCTTCTGCGGTAATCTCAACATCTTCTAAAACAATATCGTAGGTTGCATAGTCTGTTTGGATAGCATAACTGCCATTTTGTTCTAACTCGGCAATCTCATTATCGTTAAAAGCGTTGATCACATCGGCTACGGCCTTCATGTCTTTACCCAGCTTTTTACCTAATGATTTAAAGTTGGGCTTTATTTTCTTTTTGATGATACCTGCCGTATCTTTTATGTATTCTATCTCCTTTATATTGGTCTCTGATAGGATCAATTCTTTTACCTTCTCTATCTTCTCCTCAAAATAGTTATCCAAAACGGGCAATAATATTTTTGCCAAAGGCTGGCGAACGTTGATGCCCACTTTTTTCCTCAACGAAAGTACCATAGATGAAATATCTTGTGCCAGGGCCATTCTCTCTTCTAAACCTTGGTTTACCAAATTAGCGTGGTATTCTGGGAAATCTGACAGGTGAACCGATTCAAAATCTTCTTTTTTTGTTGCCGAGTTTAAATCGGTAAACAACCGATCAGAAAAGAAAGGTGCAATTGGCGACATCAATTTACTGATGGTAACCAAACAGGTATATAGAGTTTGGTAGGCCGATATCTTATCTTCGGTATAATCGCCTTTCCAAAAACGACGGCGGCATAACCTCACGTACCAGTTGCTCAAATGCTCATCAACAAAATTTTGGATGGCCCTTGCCGCTTTTGTTGGCTCAAAATCATTATAAAAACCATCAACTTCTTTTGATAATGTGTTTAACAGAGAAATGATCCACTGATCAATTTCTGGCCTTTTGGCTAAATCAATATCTTCTTCTTGATAATTAAACTTATCGATATTGGCATAAAGCGTGAAAAAGGCATAAGTGTTATAAAGCGTACCGAAAAACTTCCTACGTACCTCATCTAAACCATCGGTATTAAACTTTAGATTATCCCAAGGCGAAGCGTTACTGATCATATACCAACGTGTGGCATCTGCCCCGTATTGCTCTATGGTAGCAAAAGGATCTACGGCATTGCCCAAGCGTTTAGACATTTTATTGCCGTTTTTATCCAGCACCAAACCGTTAGAGATCACGTTTTTAAAAGCAACGCCTTTATTATGATTTTTCTCGTTAACTGCCTTGATCTCATCGCTAGTTTGGCTCAACATGGTTGCAATGGCATGTAAAGTAAAAAACCAACCTCGGGTTTGATCCACACCTTCTGCAATAAAATCTGCCGGATAGGCATTTTCAAATTCTTCTTTGTTTTCAAACGGATAATGCCATTGTGCATAAGGCATGGCACCGCTATCAAACCAAACATCGATCAGGTCTTGCTCGCGATACATCTTTTTGCCTTTCGGCGATATCAATACAATATCATCCACATAAGGACGGTGCAAATCCAATTCTGAAGTGCCGAAGGATTGCATGATTAAATTCATCTTGGCAAGCTCATCTCCAGACAATTTACCGCTGTCCACGCTTTCTATCATTTTTTCGTTCAGCTCTTCAATAGATCCAATACACTGTTCTTCTGCCCCATCTTCTGTTCTCCATATTGGCAAAGGAGTGCCCCAATAGCGTGAGCGGGATAGATTCCAATCTATCAAATTCTCTAACCAGTTGCCAAAACGCCCAGTTCCGGTACTTTCTGGCTTCCAATTAATAGATTTATTTAGCTCGACTAGTTTCTCTTTTACGGCCGTGGTTTTGATAAACCAACTATCCAAAGGATAATATAAAATAGGTTTATCAGTACGCCAACAATGCGGATAGCTGTGTTCGTATTTTTTAACGTCAAAGGCTTTATTATCTTCCTTCAATTTTATCGCGATCAAAACATCGGTGGCTTTAAAATCCTTATCGGCCCTTATTTCATCACTATAATATTCTTCTTTTACATACTTACCCGCAAAATCTGTTACCTCATCTACAAATTTCCCCTGCTTATTTACCAAAGGGTGCTCGTTCCCGTTCTCATCTCGCACCATCACAGATGGCACACCTGCTTCACGGGCAACCCTAAAGTCATCCGCACCAAAAATTGAGGCCGTATGTACAATACCGGTGCCGTCTTCTGTGGTAACAAAATCACCAGCAATTACCCTAAAAGCATTTTTTTGCAGGTTTTCATTGGTAACGTAAGGCATCAATTGTTGGTAACGTATGCCCAACAGATCGGTCCCTTTAAATTCTGCGGTTATCTCCCAAGGGATTAATTTATCGCCACCCACATAATCTTGAAAAGAAGCGTCTTGAGCTTCCTTTTTAAAATATTTGCCTACCAGAACTTTGGCCAGCACCACAGAAATAGGCAAATAAGTGTATTGGTTAAAGGTTTTTATTTTTACATAGTCGATATTTTCGCCAACGGCCAAAGCACAGTTAGAAGGCAATGTCCATGGTGTAGTTGTCCATGCGATGATACTGGTATTTTCTTCTGGTGTATCAAAAAGCAAAGGCATAATAGGGTGCAATTGGGCAGGATCAACCTTAAATTGCGCTACTATAGAGGTATCCTTCACATCGCGATAAGTACCCGGCTGATTTAGTTCGTGAGAACTTAATCCTGTGCCCGCAGCAGGGGAATAAGGTTGAACGGTATAGCCTTTGTATAAAAATCCTTTTTCGTAAAGTTGCTTTAAAATCCACCAAAGAGATTCGATGTATTCGTTTTTATAGGTGATGTAAGGGTCTTCCAAATCAACCCAATAACCCATTTTTTCGGTTAGATCGTTCCAAACATCGGTATAACGCATTACCTCTTTTCGGCAAGCGTCATTATAATCTTTAACGGATATTTTTTTGCCAATGTCTTCTTTTGTGATGCCCAAAGATTTTTCTACCGCCAATTCTATTGGCAAACCATGGGTATCCCAACCGCCTTTACGCTTAACCTGAAAGCCTTTTAAGGTTTTGTACCTACAAAAAATATCTTTAATAGCCCTAGCCATCACATGATGTATCCCGGGCATCCCGTTTGCAGACGGAGGGCCTTCAAAAAATGTATATGGCTTAGAAGACGGACGGTTTTGGATGCTTTTTTCAAAAATCTGCTTTTTTTTCCATCCCGATAAAACGTCCTTACCTATTTGCGATAAATTTAATTGCTTATATTCTTTGTACATCAGCTTTGCTCTCTCAAAAATTAAGGTTGCAAAATTACGGATTTGGAATTAAAGTTTTGAGAAAAACTTAGGTTTTATATAGCCTTCAATAAGGTATTTATTTAAAACGATTTAACAACATCCAAAATAAATACTTCTTAAGTGATTACTATAAAGTCTCCTTCAGCCAGCTAAAAAATTCCCTTTGCCAAACAATACCGTTTTGCCCCGATAAAACCCAATGGTTTTCTTCTGGCAGATAAAGCAATTTACTCTTGATGCCTTTGAGTTGTGCAGCTTGGAAAGCTTCCAAACCTTGCTCTACGGGTACTCTATAATCCCTACCACCTTGTACGATCATGATTGGCGTGTTCCATCTATCGATAAAATTAACGGGGTTAAATTCTTGATAAGATTTTGGTGGATTTTTTTGCCAGAAATTGCCGCCGATATCATGGTTGGCAAAAAACAATTCTTCGGTAGTGCCGTACCAACTTCTTAAATCAAACAAGCCATCATGGGCAATAAATGTCTTAAACCTGTTTTGATGTATTCCCGCCAGCATATAAACAGAGTAACCTCCATAACTTGCACCAACACAACCCAATCTGTCTTTATCCACATAAGGTTCTTTTGCCATAGCATCTATGGCAGAAAGATAATCTTTCATGGCCTGGCCGCCCCAATCGCCACTAATTTCTTTATTCCATTCTACGCCATGCCCAGGCATTCCCCTCCTATTTGGCGCTACCACAATATAACCGTTTGCAGCCATCAATTGGAAATTCCACCTTACCGAATAAAATTGCGATAGCGCAGATTGCGGCCCGCCTTGGCAATATAAAAGCGTTGGATATTTTTTTGCAGGGTCAAATCCCGGAGGATAGATAACCCAAGTCAGCATATCTTTTCCATCTGTGGTTTTGATGGTTTTTGCTTCAATTTCGCTCATGGCAATATCGGCGTAAGCAGCTTTATTTACGGTGGTTAATTCAGATAAATTGCCAGTTTTTAAATCCACTTTAAAAAGTTCTGCCGAGTGGTTCATATCTGTTCTTGAAACCACCATGGTATTGCCTGTTTGCCCAATAATTGCATTGATGTCCCATCTCCCTTTGGTTAACATTTGGATATTTTTACCCGTTACTTTAGCTAAATCCTTTCCTAGATCGATAACGAAAATTTGCTCTGTACCATCTTTAACAGCCAAAAAATAAATCTTGGAATTATCCTCGCTCCAAACAAAACTGTTTACGGTCTCGTCCCAATCTGCGGTAAGGTTATAACATTGGTTAAGCTTATAATCGTAAACCATAATGTCGTTCTTATCCGTCTCATACCCATCCTCTTTCATGCTGGCCCAGGCTAAACGAGAACCATCTTTATTATACGCCGGTTGCGTATCATAACCTAACATTCCGCTGGTTAAATTAAAGGTTAGGTTATGCCCTATTTCATATTTATAAATATCTGTATTGGTGCTTTGGGCATAATCTTTTCCATATTTTTTCTTGGTAACGTATAAAATAGATTTACTATCCGGCGACCAAATCACATCCTCTAAACCACCAAAAGGTTTTTGCGGACAATCATAAGGTTCGTCTTTCATAATATCCGTCTCAGGGCCAATTTTTCCATCGTCATAACTGGCAAAAAATACATGGGAAAACTTACCATCTTCCCAAGTGTCCCAGTGCCTGTAACTTAAATCTTGATAGATGTAAGCATCGCTTTTAGGCAAATCTTTATATTTTTCATTGGCTATATTCTTCACGATGGAAACCTCTTTGGTAAACAAAATATATTTGCCATTGGGCGATATTCTTATGTTTTCTAAGCCCCCGTCATAATTGGTAACTTGTTTTGTAGCGGTTCCATCGGCATTCATTTGCCAAAGTTGCCCTTTATAGGTATAAATCACCTTCCCTGTTTGGGCATTTACTTTTACCACAGATTCGCCCCCTAAAGAAGTGGTCATCTGTTTTGCAGCTCCGCCTGTTAAGGGTATGCTATAAAGGTTCCTTTCTGATGTATTGCTAGCTAGATCATAATTGGAAACGCCATAAATAACAGATTTTTCATCTCCAGATAAGCTTTCTCCACTTACCCTGCCCAATTTCCAAAGCATTTCTGGCGTTAAGCTTTTTTGGGCAAATGTATGGGCAGATAAAATAACGAGACCTAATAAAATGAGTTTTTTCATATTAAAATATAAAATCAGGATTAATTGAGTTGATGCTAATTTTTAAAGATAGAAATAATAAATCAATTCATTACTCGCCTTAAGCCGATCAATCTTTTTTGATAATAGTCATTCATTTTGGTAATGGTAACACTATTTGTTTTACCAGAGGCCGCATGGATAAACTCAATAGGTTGCCCTTTTTTAGAAATAACGATACCGATAGAATTAACAAGGGTTTTTATGCTGTCTGTTTTAGAAAAAAGTATGATATCGCCCTCGGCAGCATCGGGCAAACCTAAAGGCTTACCTACATTCATAAAGCCAGCCGTATATCTTGGCACTTCAATATTAAAATTACCGAACACATAGTTTACAAAACCAGAATTATCAAAACCCTTTTCGGGGTCTTTAGCACCATAAAAGTAAGGCTTACCAAACAATGTTTTGGCAAAATCTACCAGTTGTTGTTGGTTAACATTTGGTTTAATTACCGGTTTTTGTACCATGCTATCTTTTTTTATGATAGTATCTTTTTGGAGGATGCTTTTGCTAGAATCTAGTTTTACGCTATCTAAATTAATTTTGGCCGCAGTATCTTTTTTGATGATGATAAATCGCCTCCCGGTATCTAAGATGCTTTGGCTTGCCGCAATTTTATTCTTTCTATTAGCTGCTGGGTTGCAGCCTAAAAAGATAAAAACGCTGATGATCAGCGTAAATGTTATGTGTTGTTTTATTTTAAAAAATTTCATCAAAATAAATATATCTATTTTTTATTTGTTAAGGTCATTCCGTTGGCCAGTTGGCTAATCAAACTCTTATTAGTAGAGCCTTCTGCTATTTAACCTGCTTGAGCTCCCGTTTTGCTAAGATGCTGATCCGTCAGCTGTCGGACTGCATGACAAAGTTTTTCTTTTGCGGTCATTCCGAATTTATTTCGGAATCTTATTAGCAGAACCATCCCCGCCTGTAATTCGGGCAAGCTTTTTTTGTCATTCTGAGCATTGTCATTCTGAGCGGAGTCGAAGAGGGAGTCGAAGAATAAAACAAAAAATATATCCGCCAGCTGGCGGATAAAACGCCAAAAATAATGTTTTTAAATCGATTAATAACCTTCTAAAATCATAACCCTAAAAAAATAGCTCCCGCAGATTTCGCTGATTTACGCAGACTTTAATTTTGGCTCAAGAAACTTCATGCTCCCCTTAATCCATTCATGGTAAAAATAACTATTAAACCACCCCCCTTAATCTATTTATAAATTTATCCCACGCCCTTTGTTTAATTTTTATCTTTGCAAATGCAAGAGAAAATCCTCATCCTCGATTTTGGTTCGCAATATACCCAATTGATTGCAAGAAGGGTACGCGAACTAAATGTTTATTGTGAAATACACCCCTATAACAAAGTCCCAGAAACAGATCAATTTACCAAGGGCGTAATTTTATCTGGCAGCCCTTCTTCTGTACGCATGGATGGCGCACCACAGATAGATTTTAAACAATTCCATGGCAAATTGCCGCTTTTGGGCGTTTGCTACGGGGCGCAATACATGGCACAACATTCTGGCGGCCACGTAGCACCGTCAGAAATTAGGGAATATGGCAGGGCAAACCTAGAGTATATCCATGCCAATAACCCACTGATGAAAGATTTGCCAAATCGTTCGCAGGTTTGGATGTCTCATGGAGATACCATTAAGGATATTCCAGAAAATTTCGAGATCATTGCCAGTACGGATAGCGTTAAAGTTGCCGCATATCAGATTAAAGATACCCAAACTTTTGGCATCCAATTTCACCCAGAGGTTACCCATTCTACAGATGGCAAGCAATTGCTGCAAAATTTCCTCATAGATATTTGCGGTTGCTCCCAAGATTGGACACCCTTTGCTTTTGCCGAGGAATCTATTGATGCTTTAAAAGAGCAGTTGAAAGATGATAAAGTGGTTTTAGGATTATCTGGGGGCGTAGATTCTTCTGTTGCAGCTTTACTTTTGCACCAAGCCATAGGCAAAAATCTGCACTGTATCTTTGTGGATAATGGCCTGCTGCGTAAAGAAGAGTTTTCATCTGTTTTAAGTTCTTATAAAGATCTAGGCTTAAACGTTAAAGGTGTAGATGCCAAGCAAAGGTTTTATGATGCTTTGGCGGGTTTAACCGATCCAGAACAAAAAAGGAAAGCGATCGGAAGGGTTTTTATAGAAGTATTTGATGATGAAGCGCATCAGATTTCTGATGTGAAATGGCTGGCGCAAGGCACCATCTATCCTGATGTGATAGAATCTGTCTCGGTAAATGGCGGCCCATCGGCAACTATAAAATCGCACCATAATGTAGGTGGTTTGCCCGATTATATGAAGCTGAAAATTGTGGAACCGCTAAAAGCTCTGTTTAAAGACGAGGTGCGCAGGGTTGGCAAGGCTTTGGGTTTACCCGATGATATTTTAGGTCGGCACCCTTTCCCGGGCCCAGGTTTGGGGATCCGTATTTTAGGTGAAGTAACCAAAGAAAAGGTACAGATTTTGCAAGATGCAGATTTCATCTACGTAAAAAATCTTAAAGAATCTGGTTGGTACGATAAAGTTTGGCAGGCAGGCACCATTTATTTGCCCATACAGTCTGTTGGCGTAATGGGCGATGAACGCACCTATGAAAACGTGGTGGCACTAAGAGCGGTAAGCTCTGTAGATGGCATGACGGCCGATTGGAGTCATTTACCCTATGAGCTATTGGCCAAAATATCTAACGAGATCATCAATAATGTAAAGGGAATTAACAGAGTTGTTTATGATATTAGTTCTAAACCACCAGCAACCATAGAATGGGAATAGTTTTTTGTGTTGGATAATTTGGGCGTTTTAACACGCTTTGCGCTATATCTTTTTTTCTGAAAAAGAAAAAAAGGATGCCGCTTCAATCGTTAACGCAAAAAAACATTTGTAATTAATTCTTTGGTAATATTGTTGCAATTGAGACTTACAACTATTTAATGAGATTTTGTAAGAATAGAATGATTAAAAAATGAAATTTAAAATAACTGCGATAGTATGCGTTGCGCTGTTTTTAGGGGCTTGTTCTCCAAAAACAACACCTGTCCAAAAAAAACCTACCGAGCCTAACGCTGCAAAAAATCCAAAAGAAGAAAAAACCACGGCCAATAAAAACGCAGAAAACCCAAAGTCTAGCGTAAAAGAGAAAGCAGAAATGGTTATCTCTATGATTTTACCATTTGATCTATACGGTATCAATTACAAAACGGCCAATTTAAACGATTTAAAAAAAGCAGAAATAGCTATTGATTTTTACCAAGGTTTTAAGATGGGGATAGACTCTGTGGCAAATAACCATGGAAATATGGATTTCAAAATCCAAGTGTTCGATTCTAAAGACAATCCTGCCGAATTAGGTGCATTGGCAGCAAATACCACCATAAAAAACTCTGATTTAATCATCGGCCCTGTTTTCCCAAATGGCATCAAGGCCTTTTCTGTTTACAGCAAAAGCATGAAAAAACCTATGGTTTCACCTTTAGCGGCAAGCGACCCTGCAATTTTCAATAATCCATATTTAATCTCTGTAAACAATTCTTTAGACCAACACGCATATACCGCCGCCGCTTTTATAAAAAAAAGCCTGAACCCAAAAAAGGTATTGATCATCAGAAGTGGCCAGGCCGATGAATATAAATATGTGGTCCCGTTTAAAAAAAGGATGGATAGTTTGGCTAAAGGAATACAGGTATCAGAAATTGGGATCAAAGCCGTGGGCTACGCAAATGTGTACAAATCTTTAAGCCCCGTTGGTTTAAACGTAATAGTTTTGCCTTCTACCGATCGGGTTTTTCTCATTACTTTATTAAACGAATTAGATAAACTAACTGGCAATTTCCAAATTGCCATTGTTGGGCACCCCAGTTGGGAAAAAGCAAGTTTCTTGGATAATGGCTTGCTAGAACGCTTAAACACCTATATTACTTCTTCTTACCAAATAGACAGGGCTTCTTTAAGGAGCGAAAATTTCATCAAATACTATCGTTCTAAATTTTCTTTATCGCCTAGCGAATACGCTTTTAAGGGTTTTGATGTAGGCTATTATTTTGGGAGCCTAATGGATAAAAAAGGAAAAGAATTTTTGGAACATCTTACCAAAAACACTTTCGATGGCATCCATAACGATTTCCATTTCTTAAGAAATCCAAAATCAGGTTATTACAACACCAGCTTAATGGTTATGAAATATCAATCGGGGAAATTGCAAAAAGTGTATTAAACATGAAAGCAATCCATCAGTTAAATACTTTTCAAAATATTCTTTTAAACTATAACAAAGAAGAACCTTTGCACCGCTTTTTAGCCACTTATTACAGGCAAAATAAGCAAATGGGCTCTCGCGACCGTAAAATTGCCAGTCGCTTGGTTTATAATTTTTACAGATTGGGAAACATACTCTCTAATTTAACACTAGAAGAGAGATTGATCATCGCAGAGTTTTTTGCCAACCAACAAGCCAATTCTTTTTTAGAACATTTTAAACCACAATGGAACAATAAAATAGAGTTAACTTTAAAAAATAAAATCGAAATCGTTAAAGAAGAATATCCCAATTTTAATTTAACCGATGTTTTTCCTTTCCAAGATCATTTATCAAATGAAATTGATGCAGAAGAATTTTATCTTTCCCATTTTATCCAACCCGATTTATACATCAGGATAAAAAAGGGGAAACAAAAAAATATCATGCAGTGTTTGGCTTCCGCCGATATAAAATATCAAGTAATTGATGAACAGGCGATCGCTTTCCCAAATGGTACAAAGTTAGCGCAAATCATCCCCGATAAGGGAAATTACGAGATCCAAGATATTTCTTCACAGAAAACTGGCGAAGCTTTTAAACCCGATAAATGGGACAAATGGTGGGATTGCTGTGCGGCCTCTGGAGGTAAAGCCTTGATGTTACTAGATCAGCAACCCGATATTAAATTATTGGTGAGCGATAACAGGGAATCTATTCTAGAGAATTTGAAACATCGTTTTGCCTTGGCAGGAGTGTCAAATTATCAATTGAAAGTTTTGGATTTGCTCCAGAACCAAGATCAAACCCTGCACCATTATGAGTTTGATGGGATTATATTAGACGCTCCTTGCACTGGCTCTGGCACTTGGGGGCGCACACCAGAAATGATTACCCATTTTACGCCACATAAAATCAAATCTTATAGCGAATTGCAGTTTAAAATTGCCAGCAATGTGGTCAAATATCTAAAAGTTGGCAAACCATTGATTTACATTACCTGTTCGGTTTTTAAAGAAGAAAACGAAGAACAAGTTGCCAATCTTTGTGAAAAACTGAATTTAGAAATCGAATATCAGCTGTTGATAAAAGGTTATCAAGCCAAAGCAGACACGCTTTTTTTGGCAAGGCTGATCAAGAAATGAGCAAAACGATCTTTCTTAAAACAACGGTATCCTGCTAATTTAGCAGGATACCGACCTTTGTTATGAATTAAATAAAGGCTGTTTTGCTTAAAAAGATCTAATTGATCATCGTTTAATTACCTTATTAAGCAGATTAATGCCTGTGCCTTCCAAATTTAAATAATACAAACCCGGGGTATAGGCCAGCAACGAAAGTTGGATTTCGGTTTGAAGGGGGCTTATAATAACACTTTTTAAGATTTGCCCGCTTTGGTTTAACAAAGTTAATTTATGGTATTTACCTTTTTCAAAACCCAAATTAACATAGTTTAACGTAGGGTTGGGGTAAACCCGTAAACCATCATTAGAAAAATTGAAATTTAAAGATTTGATGCCCAGCAAATTTAAGGTACCATCCAAATCCTGTTGTTCAAGTTTATAATAGTTTAAACCTTTAAAAGGTAGGTTGTCTATATAACTATAAGTGTTCTCAATACCATTCTTAGTGTTAAGCTTACCCAGCTCTGTAAATGTTTTACCATCCGCAGACCTATAAATAATATAATACTTTGCGTTTTTCTCATCAGAGGTTTTCCATTTTAGCAAAGCATCGTTCAATCTTTTATGGATAGCGTAACTCAATAAAGTTATGGGCAAGGTTCCTTGGTATTCATAGGCACCCAAATCTACATTCATGTTCTCAAACCTGTTGTTCCCTACAATATCGGTTGTTACCAAACTCAAATCTGGCACTTGCCCAGTATTATAAAAAACGTTGCTGCCCTTATCAATAACGTTTGCATTGTTTAGCAGAGAAAAATTACCGCCTAAAACCGGTGTATAATTAGTTGATAGCACCGGCGATACAAAAATATCGTTAGCATCGATGTTTGTTGAATTGATGTTACCGTCGCTTGTGTTCGTAAAATCTTGGATCAAAGAATTGGAAGCCACCACCCCAAGGCTAGGCATGTTTCCGGTGTTTCCCAAAATGATACTGTTTCTTATTTTAAAATTAGAATTTGAATTGATAATGAGGTCTCCACCGGTTGCGTTGCCAGCAAAGGTAACATTTGTTAAAGTGAGGTTAGAAAGAGAATTATACATTATGCCCCCTTGATCTGCAATATTACCAGAAATGAGAACATTGGTTAATATGGCTGATGAGTTCGCATTTACCATTGCACCGCCGTCTAAACCGCCATCGTTACCAGAAATAATAGAATTAGTGATAATTGGTGATGAATTAATGTTTTGGATCGCACCGGCATGGACGGCATAATTGGCCACAAAACAGATCCTGTTTAAGGTTGGCGAAGCATAATGATTGTTCATTGCGCCTCCGTCTTTAGATACTCCGGCACCCCCTGTTAGTGTAAAGCCATCTAAAACAGAGGCCTCCGTTAATGGTAAAAGCTGAGAAAACTCATTATCAAATACATTTTCGCCATTTCCTTTTAAAATGCTGCTATCTGCAGGTAATGCAATTAATCTTTGTGTTAGATAATTTTCTGTTCCCTGGAAACTCCCATAAATCTTAACGCCCTCTTTCATTTGAAAACTAGTATTAACAGCGGGTTGGTAAACGCCCTTTTTAACAAATATACTATCGCCATAACTAGCTGCATTGATAGCAATTTGCAGATCATTATAGCCGTTTACCCAAGAAGTACCATCGTTATTGCCCGCAGCATCTAAGCTTACAAAAGTCTTTTTGTGTATGTACTCATATGCACCCATATCAATTTTTCCCGAAAAACGCATTGTTCCGGCCAAGTTGCTAGAACCATATAAAGCGGCACTATATAAATTATCGTTACCAGCATCTATGGCTAGGCTAAATGGTTTTAGGGTAAAATCTTTAGTTGCTACATCATAAAAATAAGGGTTTGTGGTAATCAGATTAACAGGCGGTGTTGTAAAAGTTAGCTGATTCATGCTATTTAAGTCGCTATTATTTAAAACCGCTATGATACTGGGGCTACCAGTACTGGTTACTGCATTCTGAAGGGCATTATCTGTCCATATTATGCTATTATTAATATAAATGCTTTTTGCCGCATTAAGACTTATAAGTTCATTGTTAGGATGATACAAAGTGGTATTCAAAAGGTTCAGGTCCGATCCTTTGTTATAAACCGAAGCTTTTTCATTATCATAAAAAACCGAGTTCACTATATCAGAAGAAGCGCCTAAAAGTAAGGCCACAGCACTGCCGTTACCCGTTGCGCCAAACCCAACAGAAGTTTTATTATTTTTAAAAACACAGCGGTTAATGGATAACTCCCCTGATTTATAAGCACAAATCGCACCGCCAGATGCTCCGTTTGTACCTCCCTGAAATGAATCGTTCACATAGTTTGCATCAAATGTGCAATCATTGATATTTGCTTTATATGGTCCGGTATTTACACCATCGTCAAAAAGATAAATAGCACCACCCTGATATTTGCAACCATTGCTTGTGAAATTACAATTCTGCATCTCTAGCGCATCAGCTCCCAATCTAAACGCAAGCCATGCCACTGCACCACCGCCCGCTAAAGAAAGATTATTCTTAAAAGTACAATTTTTAATACTGGGCGTGTTGTTAAGGTTAATGTCATCTGCACCGATAAATATCCCACCACCAAAATATTGAGGGTAAAGGCTGTTATAAACATTTCCAGAATTAGAATTCCCATCGGCTATCGTAAGCCCATCAACGCTCAAAGAATTATCAAGGGTTTGCCCAACTGGCACAACGATGGATAAAACATGGTAGCAGTTGTCATAATCACTATTAACATCTCCAATGTTCCCACTTAAAATAGTTTCATTGGTAAGCCAATTTCTTTGGGATATGCTGGTCTCGGTACCTGAAAAACCTCCAAAAAGCTTTATATTCTTGGTAATTAAAAATGTTTTGTCCTGGTTTGTAGATGCAGGGTTTCCTGTATAACTTGGGTCTCGTGGGGCAATAAGCGTTGCTGGTTTATACGTCCCAGCGGCTATCCATATTTCGTCGTTTTGGCTAGATAGGTTAATGATGGCTTGCAGATCTGCAGAAGCGTTTCCCCAACTACTCCCATCGGCCAAGCCTGCTGCGGTTGGTTTTACGTATCTTATGGTTTGGCCGTTGGCCAAGTAACATAAAGCACAAAAAAATAAAAGTGTAAAAGTTTTTTTCATATCCGGGCTGTTTTTTATCAAAAATAGGGTTAGAATTGCCATCCTTGTTTAACCAATACGCATTTTTATTTATCCAAAAAGCATTTTTTAATTTTTAGGGTTATATTTACAGATACAATCTCTACAAGAAACCAGTTTATGGAAACACCGATACTAATTGAAGAATTAAAAGATTATCCTTTTGATCATATAACTAGATTGAATTGCGAAGATGATATGCTTAAGTTTAAGGCAACGGTTTTGGGGGAAAGCAGTACAGCCTTAATCCCTATGACAACCGGGATATTATTAGCATACTATGCGGGTAAACCAGAAAAAACCTATCAGCTACGCTACAGCCAGTACTACCAAAACAAGGTGCTGATCAGTTTAATGCTTTCTGGTAACGCCACGCATAAATTACAAGAGAGTATTGATGCGGATATCCATAAGAATCAATCGTTTATGTATGCTGTTAAAGAAGATGGGAAATTGTCTTTAGTTGAGTATCAAAAAGCAAAACGTTTTGAAATGGCATCTCTGATTTTTGATGAGGAGGTTTTTCTGGCTTGTTTGGATAAATTCTTTGATAAAGACCAAAAAAAAGAAAAGGCCGCGTGTTTAAAAGCAATTTATTCTGGTAAAAAGCCCGGTAAATTATTTGATATCTCTAACGATGTGAACCTCATCATCAAACAGATCTTAAAGTGCCGTTTGAAAAAAAACTTCAGAAGGGTTTATCTAGAGTGTAAAGTATATGAATTGCTTGCCCATTATTTCCAATCCATTTCTTGTACAAACCAATATGAGATACATTTTTCTAGCGAAGACGTTAAAAAATTACAACAAATAAAAACAGACCTCGGCTCTATGGAAGTAACAGATGTTTCAATTGACCATCTATGCAAAAAATATGGCTTAAATAGGTTTAAACTTACCTCAGGTTTCCAAAGTTTGTTCAATATATCAGTGGTAAAATTCTACAGGAAAAAGGTGTTGCAAAGAGCCTTTTTAGATATTAAAGAAAATAAATTAGGAGTTACAGAGGCCGCATTAAAATACGGTTATAATACACCTCAATCGTTTTCGAAAGCATTTTATAAAGAGTTTGATATTAGGCCGAGCGCCATTGTGGCTTAAACACTAAAATTAGGAGTAAAAAGATCTTTAAATAAACATTTAATTTTATTACTGAAAAACTTTTTAAACCAGGCTGAACTTGTTTATCAGAACTTTAAAAATCCGTGGGTATGATCTAAAAAAATGGTTTTGATAAAATTTTGTTAAATATGCCAAACGTGGCATTCTCGTTTTTGGCAAAATATAAATCTGTTAAAAAGCTTTTGAAAAATTACCTCAACCTTGTTTGGGATGTGAGGTTGATAATCTAGAACAATTTTTTTCAAGAAATTAATGCGGAGAGGGCGGGATTCGAACCCGCGGTACCGTTTCCAGTACGACAGTTTAGCAAACTGTTCCTTTCGGCCACTCAGGCACCTCTCCAATTTCTAAAAACAGCTTTTTAAATGTCCGTGTCTTTTAGAGGTTGCAAATATAGCAATCCGCTTATATCTACAAAAAGAAATTTCAATTCTGTTTAAGGTAATCTATCCTTACGTGGTAAATACCCATCAGCATTGTCTTAAATATCAGCTTAATAGTCTCAATTTCTTTAAGTGTAATATTGCTATCATTTAACTGATGCTGTTCTAATTTATAGGTTATGATACGCTCTACCAAGGTGTTTATGCTTTCTGCATCGGGTTCCTTTAAACTTCTTGATGCCGCCTCCACAGAATCTGCAAGCATTAATACTGCGGTTTCCTTGGTAAAAGGGATTGGCCCGGGATAGCGAAAAGTATTTTCATCAACAATTTTTTCTGGAAAATTCTTTAAAAAAGATTGATAAAAATAATCAACCCTCGTGTTTCCGTGGTGGGTTCTGATAAAATCTATGATAACCTCTGGCAAATTGTTTCTCCTTGCCATTTCTATCCCGTTTAAAACATGCTTGATAATAATTTGCGCACTTTCTTCATACGGCAGCTTATCATGTGGGTTTAAGCCCTTATTCTGGTTCTCGATAAAAAACTGCGGGTTATCCATTTTGCCAATATCATGGTACAAAGCCCCTGCCCTAACCAATAGCCCGTTGCCGCCGATCTTAAAAATCGCAGATTCTGCCAAGTTGGCCACCTGCAAAGAATGCTGGAAAGTCCCCGGTGCTTTAAACGCCAATTCTCTAAGTAAATGCGAATTGGTATTTGTTAGTTCTATTAAGGTGATATCAGAGGTAATGCCAAAAAGTTTCTCGAACAGATAGATAAGAGGATATGCCAAAAGCGATAGCAAAACGCTAAACACAAACGGTAAAAATTTCATCCATTCTATGGCATCTAGGGTACCTTCCCTAATTAACGAAATACCCAGGTAGGCAATAAAATAGTTTAACAAGATCAACAGTGCCGAAAGCAAAAACTGCTCTCTCCTCACTAAATTTTTGATGCTATAAATAGCTACCATACCAGCGGTGATCTGTAAAAAAGCAAATTCAAAACTGTTTGGTAAAAAGAAACTGGCAATTAACACAACCAACAAATGGATGTTCATGGCCAATCGGGTATCAAATAGTATCCTAATAATTATCGGAACGATACAGTAAGGGATATAATAAAGGCTTGGAAGTTTAAATTTTATAGATAGGGACAAAAATACCAACATACCGGTAAATACGATCAATATCAAAGAGATCTGGCGGTTATCGGCAAAAATATCTTTCCTAAACAAAAACAAGAAAAACATCAACATGGTAACAACGGTAGAAACCAACAAAAACTGCCCAACCAAGGTTAGTTTCCGATCGTTGGGAGAAGTTACAGAATCTTCATAAGATTGCCTTAACGATTCTAATTTTTGATAAATATCTTCGTCTATCCGGCTATTTTTGGCAACGATCAATTCTCCCTTTTGCACCATGCCTCTGGTAGAAGAAAGGTTTTCTATCGCCTGCTTTTCGATTTTATCGGTCAAGCGCTCATTATAGATTACATTTGGTGAAATCCTATCCCTAATAATCCCAGAAATAATGTCTGCCTCTATATTTTTTTGATCAACAAGTTCTTTACCCGCCTCTAAAGCCGCCGAAGCTTGGGTGTATAAACTTGCCGTACTTACCTGCGTTTCTATATTGTTTTTTAAAAGGGAAATCACGTATTGGTCCCCATCTCTTTGGTATTTTTTATTGAGGCCTATTACCCCCTTTTGATAAATGTTTTGTAAAATCTTAAAGCCTGTATCAAAGTTAATTTCCTTATTATCATCTTTTAAGCCGGCGTTTTTCCATTTAGCTTCAAAATCTGATCGGTATTGATCAGATTGATCTTGAAAAACTTGTTCATCTAACTCATAAACCGGTAAAATAGATTTTATGATACTTTCTTTATCGTTTTTTATTTCTTCAGGAGTTTTTCTAATGGGGAAATTGTACGGAGAAACCAGGTCATCGTGTAGCCAAACGTTTCCCTTTTCAAATTCAAACTTAAACTTTGCTTGCTTTGGCAAAACTGCCGTGATGATGATGATGCTTAAAGCCATCAAAACATACTTTACGATAGAAGTATATTTTCTGTAAATAATTTTGTGGGAGTTTTTATTGATATTGGCCAAGCTGTTATATTTTGCTCAAATTTAAAACAATTTATTTAATGATTTTTAGCAAGGTTCTTTGGACGTAATCGGTTTGTTTATTTGTACAATATTTGAACTAGCACTAAGCAATAGGGATAGTAGCGGATACCGGCCTGTGCTTAATGCCTGTGGCGTATGAGCGGATAGCCCGGCTATTGCCCAAATTATTTTCATCTTTTCCAAACTATAAAACATTCCATTGACCAATCGTTTATCAAAAATGGTTATTTTGCAAATCCAGTGATGTAAACATTTTAAAAAATAATTTCATGAAAGAAGTATATATTGTTGCAGCCCTAAGAACACCCATCGGTAGTTTCGGAGGGATTTTATCGTCATTTACAGCAACCCAATTAGGAGGTTTTGCCATAAAAGCAGCCGTAGAAAAAGCGGGTATAAAACCAGGAGTTGTACAAGAAGTTTTAATGGGGAACGTACTCTCGGCCAATTTAGGGCAGGCACCGGCAACACAAGCCGCAAAATTTGCAGGCTTGCCAGATGTACCAAGCACCACTATAAACAAAGTTTGCGCAAGCGGGATGAAAGCCGTAATGTTGGCTGCCCAAAGTATTGCCTTGGGCGATAAGGATATTATCGTTGCAGGCGGTATGGAAAGCATGAGCAATGTGCCATATTATTTGGATAAAGCTAGAACGGGTTATAAATTAGGCCATGGCCAATTGACAGATGGTTTAATCAAAGATGGCCTTTGGGACGTTTACAATGATTACCACATGGGTTCTGCGGCAGAACTTTGCGCCTTAGATTGCCGCATAACAAGGGAAGAACAAGATGCCTATGCAATAGATTCTTATAAACGGGCACAAAAAGCGATTACAGATGGTAAATTTAAAACAGAAATAATTCCATTAGAGTTAAAAGACCGTAAAGGAAACGTAACAATGATCGATCAAGATGAAGAGCCCGCAAACGTAAAATTTGATAAGATCGCCGCTTTGCGACCAGTATTTAAAAAAGACGGAACCGTTACTGCCGCAAACGCATCTAGTTTGAACGATGGTGCCGCAGCTTTGGTTTTAATGAGCAAAGAAAAAGCAAACGAATTAGGCATTAAACCATTGGCCAAGATTTTGGCTTTCGCCGATGCCCAACAAGCGCCAGAATGGTTTACTACGGCGCCATCCAAAGCCATTCCTTTAGCTTTGAACAAAGCCGGTTTAAAACCTAAGCAAATTGATTTTTACGAGATAAACGAAGCATTTTCGGTAGTTTCTTTAGCTAATAATAAAGCTTTAAATTTGAGTGCCGATAAGGTAAACGTACATGGCGGAGCGGTTTCTTTAGGGCATCCACTAGGGGCTTCTGGTGCAAGAATTATGGTAACTTTGATAAATGTTTTAGCCCAAAATAATGCTAAATTAGGTGTTGCCGGTATTTGTAACGGCGGCGGCGGAGCAAGTGCAATTGTAATAGAAAATATGCGTTAATGTAATTTATGAAGCAATTTTTAGTAGCCTGTATTTTATTGGCCGAAACACTTTGTGGATATTCACAAAGTAAAATCTCTTTGCAAGAAGATTCTTTAAAGGTTTTGGGTACGCAGTTTACCAGCGATTCTTTAGAATCTAATAGAATTAAGGCCAATTATGATTTTATCAGGCTTTTTGTTTCTTCTTTAAAAGAAAAGAACTCCTTTGCTTACCCCTATTCTCAACTCACAAATTTTATCTCAATAAAAAAATCAGATGATGATAAGTTTAGGACTTTTACATGGTTTACCCAATTAGATGATGGTTCTTATCGTTATTATGGGGCAATACAGATAAATAACCCCAATAAATTAGAGCTTTATCCATTAGTTGATAATACCCAAAACCTAAAGATAAGCGATAATCTCGCCGATACTACCTTGCAAACCAACCAGTGGTATGGGGCAATATATTACAATATTTTACCTGTTTTGGGCATTAAAAACCCTTATTATATCCTGTTTGGATGGAAGGGCAAGGATCTAAGGTCTAATTCAAAAATAATAGAGACTTTATCGTTTGATAAGGGGAAACCTGTTTTTGGCGATCAAGTTTTAGAAGATGGGCAAAAACCCAATGATTTTCATTCTAGGATCGTATTTAATTATACCAAAGATGCAGACATGATGCTTAAATATGTAAAAAACGATAAAATTATCGTTTTTGATCATTTGGTTGCGCCATCTGATAAATTAAAAGGAATGACAGATCTATACGCTCCGGATCTTTCTTATGATGGTTACAAGTTCAAATCGGGTAAATGGGTTTTTCAAGAAAACATGAAATTAAAGAATTTACCAGAAGAAAGTGATGATTTGTTTATAGATCCTTCAAAAGACAGCCAAAACACAAGTCCTGTGATCAAAAATTGAGTGCCTTAGGTTAACCAACCCTTAACAAAGAAATCTTTATGGGCTAATTGCGATAAAAATATCTGGTTCATGGTATTTTGAGATATGCCTGTTTCTCTCAACTTTTTAAAATAGGTATATTTGCATCATGACCAACAATGATATTTTACGACGATTACGCTATACTTTTGAATTTAACGATGATAAGATGATCGCGATTTTTGCCGCAGCAGATAAAGTAGTGAGCAGGGCAGAAATAAGCAATTGGTTAAAAAAGGATGACGACCCAGATTACAAATCTATGCATGATATTTATTTTGCATCATTTTTAAACGGGTTAATCAATACAAAAAGAGGTAGAAAAGATGGTGAGCAACCTAAGCCAGAAAAAAACCTCAATAATAATATCATATTTAAGAAACTAAAAATAGCCCTTGCTTTAAGAGATGAAGATATTTTAGAAATATTGGATTTGGTAAATTTCAGGATTTCTAAGACAGAACTGAGCGCATTTTTCAGAAACCCCGATCAAAACCAATATCGCCCATGTAAGGATCAAATCCTTAGAAATTTCATCCACGGTTTGCAAATTAAATATCATCCTAAAGAAAAAGAATAAATGAAGAGGGCTATCATATTTTTGTTATTAATTTCAATATTTTCTAAAGTATTCTCACAAGATAAACCGGCTTACATCATCTACAATAAAGAGGGTAAAAAAGTAAGTTATGGTAAAATGATCAAAACGTTAGCTAAACAAAATATCGTTTTATTTGGTGAGGTCCATAATAATCCAATATCGCATTGGTTAGAAATCAGCCTTACCCAAGATTTATCAAAATCTGATTCTTTAATTTTAGGTGCCGAAATGATCGAAGCCGACAATCAAAAACCTCTGGATAATTATTTAGCTGGCCATATCGATGATCAAACTTTCCAACAAGAAACACGGCTTTGGCCAAACTATGGCACAGATTATAGCCCATTGGTAGAGTTTGCAAAAGAGAAAAACATCAAGTTTGTTGCAACCAACGCCCCTAGAAGATATGCTAGTCTGGTTTTTAAAAATGGTTTTGCAGCTTTAGACACTTTAACATTAGAAGAAAAAAGCTGGATCGCTCCATTACCCATAAAATTTGACCCAAACTTACCGGCCTATCAAAACATTTTAAAAATGATGGGCGGCCATGGTAGCGAACTTTTAGTAAAAGCACAAGCTATAAAAGATGCAACGATGGCCCATTTCATTTTGGCAAATTACAACCCTTCAAATCTATTTCTCCACTTTAACGGATCTTACCATTCAGATGATTTTGAAGGGATATTATGGTATCTGAAACAAGAAAAACCTGACTTAAGGTACAATACCATATCAACGGTCTCCCAAGAGAACATCAAAAAACTAAATAAAGAATATATAAACAAAGCCGATTTTATTATTTGCGTTGATGGTTTGATGACCACTACTTATTAAATATAATTTCAGTATCCTTTCAATAAAACTATCAATCTTTATCGATTTTATCATATTTGTAATTCTAAAAAAACAACATGGCAGACGAAAAAATAATCTTTTCTATGGCTGGCGTAAACAAAGTTTACCCACCACAAAAACAGGTTTTAAAAAACATATATCTCTCTTTCTTTTATGGGGCTAAGATCGGGGTTATAGGTTTAAACGGTTCAGGTAAATCATCGGTACTTAAAATAATTGCCGGTTTAGATAAGGCATACCAAGGCGAAGTAGTTTTTGCGCCAGGTTTTACGGTTGGTTATTTAGCGCAAGAGCCAGAATTAGACCCTACAAAAACCGTTAAACAAATTGTTGAGGAAGGTGCAAAGGCCATAACAGATATTTTGGCAGAGTACGAGGCCATCAATGAAAAATTTGGTTTGCCAGAGTATTATGAAGACGGCGATAAAATGGAAAAATTGATGACCCGCCAAGGGGAATTACAAGACCAGATTGATGCCGTTGATGGCTGGGGGTTAGATTTAAAACTAGAAAGGGCGATGGACGCTTTACGTTGCCCAGAACCTGATACAAAAATAGCTACGCTATCTGGAGGAGAGCGAAGAAGGGTTGCGCTTTGCCGTTTATTGATACAAAAACCAGATGTTTTATTGTTGGATGAGCCAACCAACCACTTAGATGCAGAATCTATTGATTGGTTAGAGCAGCATTTGCAACAATACGAAGGAACGGTTATCGCAGTAACCCACGATAGGTATTTTTTGGATAACGTTGCCGGGTGGATATTAGAGTTAGATCGTGGCGAAGGTTTACCTTGGAAAGGCAACTACAGCAGTTGGTTAGATCAAAAGGCTAAACGCTTGGCCCAAGAAGAAAAAACAGAGACCAAACGCCAAAAAACTTTAGAACGAGAATTGGAATGGAGCAAGATGGCCCCAAAAGCCCGCCATACAAAATCAAAGGCCCGTTTATCCAATTATGAAAAACTAGCATCCGAGGAAACTAAAGAAAGAGAAGAAAGGTTAGAGCTGTTTATCCCTCCGGGCCCTCGTTTAGGAAACGTAGTGATAGAGGCAACAAACGTTACCAAAGCTTTCGGAGATAAAGTGCTTTTCGATAATTTGAATTTCTCTTTGCCACCAGCAGGCATTGTTGGTATTATTGGCCCCAACGGAGCAGGAAAAACAACTTTATTCCGATTGATTACCGGACAAGACAAACCAGATAACGGGACTTTTAAAGTGGGAGAAACTGTAAAACTGGGTTATGTTGACCAAAGCCATGATGATCTGGATGCCAATAAATCTGTTTGGGAAAACGTAACCGGAGGTTTAGAAAACATCCCTTTAGGAAACCGGGTGGTAAACTCTAGGGCTTATGTTTCCCGTTTTAATTTTAATGGTGCAGATCAACAGAAAAAAGTAGGCGTTTTATCTGGCGGAGAAAGAAACCGTGTGCATTTGGCCATTACCTTAAAAGAAGGTAGCAACGTTTTGTTATTAGATGAGCCAACCAACGATATTGACGTAAATACCCTAAGGGCCTTGGAAGAAGCATTAGAAGATTTTGGAGGTTGCGCCGTTGTGATTTCTCACGATAGATGGTTTTTAGATCGTATCTGTACCCATATTTTAGCCTTTGAGGGCGATTCTCAGGTTTACTTTTTTGAAGGGAACTATTCTGATTATGAAGAAAATCGTAAAAAACGCTTGGGAGATGTAGCTCCTAAAAGGATAAAGTACAGAAAATTGGCTTAATTGATATTTTTGAGGCTTATCAAGGTTATTTTATCTTGATGAGCCTCATTTTTTTTAACCATGAAGATGAAATACGCCTTTTGCCTCATTCTTTTTTCGCTTTTCTCGTTTACGGGTTTTTCGCAAATATTAAACCCGAGCTTTGAGGATAATCTTTCTCAATGGAATATCAAGGAAAGAAACCATTTCCATTTCTCTATTGATTCTTCTCAAAAACATATTGGTAATCAATCATTAAAAATAAATGGAAGAGAAACTCAATCATCTGATTATATTCCTTTTTCGCAACCAGTTTTGATTAGTTTAAACCATTTACAAACCATTAAAATCTCTTCTTACGTTAAAACAGAAAACTTAAAAGGCAATGCTGCTTTGTGGTGCCAAGTTTGGGACAAAAACAACAAAATGATTGGCTTCCAAAACTCCGAAATGCAAAACCTGTTCATAAACGGTAATACAGATTGGCAAAAATATTCCTTAACCATCACAGCAGACTCATCTGTAAAAAAACTGGTTTTAGGCGGTTACGTTAGTGGAGATGGGACAGCTTGGTTTGATGATTTGCAAATTGTATATGCAAATAAAAAAGATTCTACTACCTCTGCCGAAGTAAAAAAATTCATTACTGACTTTAATGACATCATCAAAAAAAATAGCATTTATTCAGATTCTTTAAATTGGGAAAGCATCAACAAAAACATACAGGATTTGTATGCCGGTTTAAAAACAATTGATGAAGCTAAGGTGCTTACAAGTTACATGATTGATCAATTGAGGAAAGCGGGCGATAACCATTCTTTTTTGCAAACTAAAACCGTTGCAGAAAACTATACTAAAGATAATTCTACACCTTTAAAGCCAAAGGCCAAATTATTAGAAAACGGCATTGGTTATATTTATGTTCCCGGCTTTACCTCTACCAATGATAGTGTTTCCAAATTATTTACAGATACCATCCAAAATTTGATCAGAAAAATAGATATCCAAAATAAGATCAGAGGCTGGATCGTAGATTTAAGGGAAAACCAAGGTGGCAACATGTACCCTATGATCGCAGGGCTTGGGCCGCTAATTGGCAATGGCACTTTGGGTTATTTTATTAAAAATGATCAGGGTCTTTCCATCAGTAATAGATGGTATTATGAAGATGGTATTGCTGGAACCGGTAAAAACTTAAATCTTACAAAAAAGAATGATCCATATCTCATCAAAAACCCGATGCAGAAGATAGCGGTTTTAATCGGCGCAAAAACGAGTAGCAGCGGAGAAATGACCGCTATTTCTTTTATCGGGAAAAAGAATGTAAAACTTTTTGGCCAGCATAGCGGCGGTTATACCACCGGAAACGTTAGTTTTAGATTATCTGATGGTTCTGCATTGGTATTGGCTTGCTCTTTAGTAGCCGATAGAAATAAGAAGCAATATCTAAAAGGAATTGATCCCGATGTACTGGTAGCGGATTTAAAAAAGGTAAACGATGATGTTTTAGGTGCAGCCAAACGTTGGATAAACGAATAGACCCGATTGTAAAGCATCATGAAATAAACAATATGATTACAATTGCATAAACCTCCGCTATCTTTTTATTAAAGGTTTTTTTTATTATCGTAATTATATACCTTAGGCAAAGTTTGCAATCTAAATTATTGATGTATGAATATTAAGTTTCGTTTAATTACGATGAATTTTTTAGAGTTCTTTGTTTGGGGAGCTTGGCTTATCTCTTTAGGGGGTTACATGTTTAGTTCTTTACATGCAACTGGCTCACAAATAGGCTTAACATACGGTACAATGGGGCTGGCCTCTTTGTTTATGCCTGCTTTGATGGGCGTTATTGCAGATCGCTGGGTAAATGCAGAAAAAGTTTTAGGTTTTTGCCATTTAATGGGCGCTGGTTTATTGTTCTGGGCTTCAAAAGTTCAAAACCCAGAAACCATGTATTGGGTAATACTATTAAATTCTATGTTTTTTATGCCAACAATAGCGTTAAACAATACGGTTTCTTATATCACCTTAGAAAACAAAGGTTTCGATATCATAAAAACATTTCCCCCAATTAGGGTTTGGGGAACCATAGGTTTTATAGTTGCAGTTTGGATCGTTGATATTTTTGGTTGGACATTAAATTCTAATCAGTTTTTAGTTGCAGCAACGGCAGCGGTTTTACTAGCAATGTACAGCTTTTCTATGCCCCCTTGCCTACCCGGTAAAAAATCTCAAAAACTTTCCTGGTCAGAATCTTTTGGCCTGGATGCCTTTGTGCTTTTCAAGAGAAAAAAAATGGCCATATTTTTTCTTTTCGCCATGTTGTTAGGTGCTGCTTTGCAGATTACCAATGCTTTCGGAAAACCATTTTTAGATGATTTTGGAGCTATTGCAGCTTACCGAGATTCTTTTGGGGTAAAACACTCCAATATCTTGATCTCCATCTCTCAAATTTCTGAAACCCTCTTTATACTCGCCATCCCGTTTTTCTTAAAAAGATTTGGGATTAAAATAGTGATGCTCATCAGTATCTTAGCTTGGGTATTTAGGTTTGGTTTATTTGCAATTGGCGATCCGGGGCAAGGCTTATGGTTATTGGTTTTATCAATGATCATTTACGGTATGGCTTTCGATTTCTTCAATATATCTGGCTCCTTGTTTGTAGAACGCGAAGCCGAACCAAAGATTAGGGCAAGTGCGCAGGGTTTATTTATGGTGATGACAAATGGTGTTGGCGCTTACTTGGGTGGGTGGTTAAGTGGTTTGGTTGTTGATTATTTTACCGTTGGGGAAATAAGGAACTGGCCAGATATATGGTTAACTTTTGCGGCCTATGCACTTGTTCTCGCTATCATATTTCCGCTGGTTTTTAAATATAAACATCAAAAAGACGATATTCTTATAAAGGCTGGGCATTAAAATATTTAGCAAAATAATCGACTGACAAAATTTCAATGGCTTGATTTTTGTGGAATGACATATGAATTTATGAAATAATTTTTGTATAAAAATCCCCAACATTTTCTGTCATTTAACGTTAAATAATGTAAAGTTTCTTAACTTTGCAAACTTTTGCTTTTAATAGTATCTAGAATATTAATATTTATAAATGAGACAACTCAAGATTACGCAATCCATTACCAACCGTGAATCACAATCCTTAGATAAATATCTACACGAAATTGGTAAAGTTGATCTAATCACGGCCGAAGAAGAAGTAATTCTGGCCCAAAAAATAAGAGAGGGCGACCAAGCCGCTTTAGAACGTTTAACAAAAACAAATTTGCGTTTTGTGGTTTCTGTTGCAAAACAATATCAAAACCAAGGGCTTACCTTAGGTGATCTAATTAACGAAGGTAATTTGGGTTTAATAAAAGCAGCTAAAAGATTTGATGAGACCAAAGGTTTTAAGTTTATCTCTTACGCCGTTTGGTGGATACGCCAATCTATTTTACAAGCCATAGCAGAGCAATCTCGCATTGTGCGCTTACCTTTAAACCAAGTTGGCTCTTTAAGTAAGATCAGCAAAGCTTTTTCTAAATTAGAACAAGAATATGAAAGGGAGCCTTCCCCAGAAGAATTGGCAGATACTTTAGAAACAACGGTAGAAAAAATCTCTGATACGTTAAGCAATTCTGGCCGCCATGTTTCTATGGATGCTCCTTTTGTGCAAGGAGAAGAGAACACCCTATTAGATGTTTTAGAAAACGATAATCCCAATACAGATAGTAGCTTAATTGATGAGTCTTTATCAGAAGAGATCAAACGTTCTCTTTCAACCCTAACAGAAAGGGAGAGAGAAATAATAGTGCTTTTCTTCGGCTTAAGCACAAACCATCCTTTGTCTTTAGAAGAAATTGGAGAAAAGTTTAATCTAACAAGAGAAAGAGTAAGGCAGATTAAGGACAAAGCCTTGCAAAGGCTTCGTCATACCTCAAGAAGTAAAATTTTGAAATCTTATTTAGGATAACCTCTTTTTGCTAATAAGCCATTAATTTAAAATCCATCTCTAAAAGATGGATTTTTTTATTACCTATCAATTTATAATTTAAAATTGATTAATAAAAAAAGCTATCCTACACAAATAGAATAGCTTTTAATAAAAGCTTTTAAGATAGATTAAAAAGCGTAAACCACTGCCAATGAAAATTGTGAAGCAGATTTGGTTGGAGTCCCATTTTCTTTCACAAAACCAAAAGTATTAGTTTTGGCATTATCTAGCCTTACTTCCGGAATAAATCTTAAACCACCCGCCTTAAGGTTTGCAGTCAACGTAAATTCAGTTAAAGCTTCTTCAGGAGCAGAATCTTTTATTTTAAAATACTCACCTCTTAATCCTAAGGCAAAACCATCTGTAATACTATATTGTGGATATAAGGCTACTCCAGAAAATCCTCCATTATTACTTCCAGGTGCAGAATAATCAGCAGCGTTTAATCCTAACATAAATTTATCTGTTAATTGATAACTAGTTGTTAAATCAAATTCTGTTCCTGCTGGGTAACCTGTAAGTACATTCAGATAAGCTGTCCATCCTTTAGCTGGGCTAAGAGATAATTGAGCCCCAAAATTTGATAATCCAAAACTAGGATCTGCTGTATAACCATTCCAATAAAAAGAGCTAGCATCAGTTGTATTAAATAAACCAACCATAATACCAACCTTATCAGAAATGGCATAATTAGCTTTTATACCTGCATTTTGGAAAGGTCCGTTTGTAAAAAGATAGGATGTTGAATAATTAAAGTTTGCAACTGGTGAAATTACTTCATAACCAACAAAAGTACCCATATAACCAGCTGTCATGCTAAATTTATCGGTAAACGCATAAGAAGCGTACAGATTTTGGATATGAAAACCAGCGACAGGCAAAGATTGATCACTTCTTGGGCCAAAAGAAACTTCTCCAACAAAAGAAGCTTTACCAGTAGTCTTCTTCAAAGCTAAATCTACCATCCCTAGCGATAGCGAATTTTGGTCAGAGGCAAAACTTGTTGGTATGTTCGCAACCTTAGCAAAGTCATACTTGTAATAAGCATCTACCGATCCTGAAATCTCTAAGGGAGTAGATGTACTGTCTGTTTGTGCATTTGCACCAAATGCTACTAATAAAGCAGCTGCAATTGTTAATAGTTGTTTTTTCATTTTTTTTTAATTGTTTAGGATTTGATTGTTTATTGATTATCCAAAAAATAACCCATCGGAATTTTTGAACAAGGATTGTTAATTTTTATTTCTACTCTCGATCTGCTTTTGCTGACCTTACTGATTTTAACCATGCTTTAATTAATAACAGAATTTACAAAATTGATTACAACAATATTTATTTGTAATTAATATAATTAAAATTATATATTTCTATTAATAAGAAATACAAAAACTCCAATTATTATTTCACTAAAATCTATAAATAAAAAAAAACAACAAAATTAATTGCAATTAATACAATATTTTTATCATATTTTTAATATAAAGTAAATTTATAAACAACATTTTTGTATATTTTTAATTATTTTGGTATAATTTTTAATTATCTTCAAAAGAAATTTACTTATGTTTTGCTATTGTTTAGCTCTATGATGCTATTTTTTTGTTTTTTAACAATTCAATCTGCGTTTTTTAGAAGAAATACTAATTTAATTGAAGTTTTTTAAATGATTTTTCAACAAAAAAGCTACTTATTTCAATTTTTTTTAAAAATTTTATGATTTATCCAATATTTCATCTTATTTTTAACCGTCTAATAGAAAGTATTTATTTAACATTTATAAAAACAACCTAAACAATGTCAACAATTAGATTTCAAGCATTACATTCTGTTTTGGGAAGAACAATTCCCGAAGTAAAAGCACCATCATCAAAAATTTCCGAATATTACGGCATCAATGTTTTTGATAAAGTGAAAATGAAGGCATATATGTCTAAAGAAGCTTTTCAAGCAATCACAAATGCCGTAGAAAAAGGAACTCCAATAGAAAGGGATATAGCAGAACATATTGCATCTGCCATGAAATCATGGGCACTTAGCAAGGGCGTTACGCATTATACACACTGGTTTCAGCCTTTAACGGGTACCACCGCAGAAAAACACGATTCATTTTTTGAACCAGCTTCTGATGGCACACCAGTAGAGGTTTTTTCTGGGGGCTCTTTGGTACAGCAAGAACCAGATGCTTCTAGTTTCCCAAATGGTGGTATCAGAAGTACTTTTGAAGCTAGAGGATATACTGCATGGGACCCATCTTCTCCGGCATTTATATTCGGTAAAACTTTATGTATCCCAACCGTATTTGTTTCTTATACCGGCGAGGCCTTAGATTATAAAGCGCCATTATTAAAAGCATTGGCCAGCTTAGATCAAGCTGCGGTAGATGTTTGTGGTTATTTTGATAAAAGCATTAGTAAAGTAAATGCTTCTTTGGGTATAGAGCAAGAATATTTTCTGGTAGATCTTGCCTTATTTAACGCAAGGCCAGATATGCTTTTAACCGGAAGGGCTTTATTTGGGCATTCTTCTGCCAAGAATCAGCAATTAGACGACCATTATTTTGGATCTATCCCAGAAAGAGTGGTTGCCTTTATGCAAGATTTTGAAATGGAGGCATTAAAACTGGGAATCCCATTAAAAACCCGCCATAACGAAGTTGCCCCTTCTCAGTTTGAGTGCGCTCCTTTGTACGAAGAAATCAATTTAGCTATCGATCATAATCAATTATTGATGGATTTGATGGAAAAAGTTGCTAAAAGACACAATTTTAAGGTTTTATTGCATGAAAAACCTTATGCAGGTATAAACGGATCTGGTAAACATAATAACTGGTCGTTAATTACAGATACTGGTAAAAACCTATTATCTCCGGGTAAAACCCCTAAAAACAACTTAATGTTCTTAACTTTCTTTGTGAATACGATCAAAGCGGTTTATGAACATTCTGATCTACTAAGGGCTTCTATTGCATCTGTTAGCAATGATCACAGACTTGGTGCTAACGAAGCCCCACCTGCGATCATATCTATGTTCTTGGGTAGCCAATTAAGCGATGTTTTAGACGAAATTGAGACTTCAAGAATTAGCAAAAAGGCTAAAGAGGATACCATGTGGCACAGTATCCCAAAAATCCCTAGCATATTGTTAGATAACACTGATAGAAACAGGACTTCTCCATTTGCCTTTACAGGTAATAAATTTGAACTAAGGGCCGTTGGTTCTGCTGCAAATTCTTCTAACCCAATGACTGTTTTAAACATGATCATGGCAGAACAATTGGTTAAGTTTAAAACCGATGTTGATAAATTGATCAAAAAAGGCGACAAAAAGGATGTTGCCATTCTAACCGTTCTTAAAAAATACATCAAAGAATCAAAAAATATTAGATTTGAAGGTAATGGCTACAGCGATGAGTGGACAACAGAGGCAGAAAAAAGAGGATTATCAAACATCAAAACTACGCCTAAGGCTTTAGACGCTTTAATTGCAGAAAAATCTCTAAAATTATTTAAGGATACAAATGTGTTTAGCGAAAGAGAAGCTCACGCTAGGCATGAAATCCTTTTAGAAGATTATTATAAAAAACTACAGATTGAAGCTAGGGTGATCGGAGAATTGGTAACAAACGTTGTAATACCAGCCGCTGTGAGCTATCAAACCATTTTGGTAAACAATGTAAAAGGCTTAAAAGATATAGGCATGGGCGAAGATTCTTATTCTGCTCAAATGTTGTTGATCAAACAAATATCAGAACACGTTACTTTTATCAAAGAAAACGTATATGAAATGGTAGAGCAAAGAAAAATAGCCAACGCAATTGAAGATTCGAGAGAAAAAGCAATCGCTTACGACGAGAAAGTTAAGTCATATTTTGAACCTATTCGCTACCACGTAGATAAATTAGAGTTAATGGTTGATGATAACATTTGGCCATTACCTAAGTTTAGGGAATTATTGTTTATTAAATAATTAAATATTTGGATAAATTAAAGCCCTTTGATTTTTATCGAAGGGCTTTTTTAATGATTTGGCATTTGCAAAAACGATGCTTTTAGGTTTAACTTTTTAAAACTGTTAAATTACTTCAATAAGTTTATCCCTATCTCTTTCTTTAAGTTTGCCAAAAGAAATACAACAATCATCATCAATTTTATTTAATCTAAGCAGAGATTCAAATTGTTCAGAAAAATTTGAATCGATAGCCACCAATAATCCACCGCTAGTTTGTGGATCTGCCAAAATATGCTTTTGCCTTTCGGTAATTTTACCAATCTTATGTCCGTAACTATCCCAATTTCTATTTGTGCCTCCCGGGATTGCCTTTTGGGCTAAATATTGATCGATAACTTTCAATTTCGGTACTTTATCAAAATCAATCTCTGCTTGCAAGTTACTTCCTTCGCACATTTCTGAAAGATGCCCCAATAACCCAAAACCGGTAACATCTGTCATGGCTTTTACATAATCCAATTTCCCAAACAATTCGCCAATTTTATTCAACTTCGACATTGATCTTGGGGCAATATCGGTATGTTCAGTTTTCAAAATACCTTTCTTTTGGGAGGTTGTTAAGATACCTACCCCCAGTTTTTTGGTTAGATAAAGTTTGCATCTGGCAACAGCCGTAGAATTTTGTTTTAGGTTTTTAATATCCACAATCCCATTTACTGCCAAGCCAAAAACCGGCTCCGGGCAATCAATGCTATGGCCGCCAGCAAGGGCTATCCCTGCCTCGGCACAGATAGACCTTGCGCCTTCCAAAACATTTTGTGCAACTTCTGGAGGTAATTTATCTATCGGCCAACCCAATATCGCTATGGCCAAAACAGGCTTCCCTCCCATTGCATAAACATCAGAAATTGCGTTTGCGGAGGCTATCCTCCCAAAATCGAAAGCATCGTCCACAATAGGCATAAAAAAATCTGTTGTAGATATTAAGGCCGTTCCATTCCCCAGATCATAAACAGCTGCATCATCACGGGTGCCGTTACCAACCAAAAGGTTTTTATCTGCTTCGCACTTAATTTTGCTATGTAATATTTTATCTAAAACAGCCGGAGATATTTTGCAGCCACAACCTGCGCCATGTGAATACCTGGTAAGTTTAATTTCTTCCATTTTATTTCCTATTGTTAGATCTTAACCAATCTAAAGCCCCTTCAATATTCTGCCAAACAGGTTTAGCATAAAATGTATAAAAATCGGCCTCATCTTTACTTCCTATTGAATATGAACTTGGCACATCTTCAACATCTTTTTTGGCCAACAATAATTTAACAATATGGTTGTTTTCTTTAATGGCTTGTTTAAGCTTATTTACTGAATTTTCGTTGTCTCCTTCAGTTTTAAACGCAAATAATGCTCTGTTAAAACTGGCAAATGCCATTGTATCTTCCTCAAACATTTTATCGTACTTAATAAATTTTAAGGGCTGCCCATCTTCAATTAAGTATAGTAACAAAAAATCTCTAATCCCTTGGTTGTCATTAGGGTTTAAAACCAGCATTTCTTCTAGCACCGCAATACTTTCTTTTGTTTTGCCTATTAGGTACAAACATTCTGCATAGGCCTGCAGACATCTCATATATGGGCGTGTTTCATGTAATCCCCAAAAATATCCTTTGTTTTCTTTTAAATATTTGCCCCCAAATTTTTCTTTTCCCAAACCAATCGCTTTTTCTAAAAAAACCAGGGAAATAAAAGGATTACCTTCTATTGTGGCTAGTAGTTCATATGCGGCAATACATTTATCATCTAGCATAAGTGCTTCAGCAGCAGCTTCCTTCGCCTCAAATTCATCTAAACCGTAAGCCTCTTGTACAATGTCTTCGGCCAAATTGTTCTTAATGGTATTACCGTTTTTGATCTGGGTTAATTCATTACTCATAAACTGATTAAAAAATTTTTCTAAGTCCTTTTCATTCTTAAAGTTTTGAGAACCCATTAGATTTTGCAAATCTTTAAAAAGTTCATCGTCTTTTTTCATCCTTTAGTTTTTTTAAATTAATAATAAATTTTGCGTTTTCTTTAAAATTTATTTTATCGATTTTTAACGCATTTATTGATCTTTTTTCTCTTTTTATCAATCCTTTGAAATAGGTTTTATCATAATAAACTAAAACCTGGTCAATAAAGTCTTCCATTCTGCCTTCTTCTATGGCACACAAAGTAAGTTTGGTTTCTAGTGGCCCTAGCCGTTTAGATATCCCCAATACCGCGGTTTTTAAAAATGTTCGGTCTAATTTACCATAGTGTTGGTTCAAAAATGCAATTCTTTCTTTTTTGGGGACTTCTATTTTGATAACGTTTGCTTTTCGCATTTGTTCCCAAATAGGTTTTGGAATAACCCGTTTGCCAATGGTTACACTTTCATCTTCTAGCCAAATGGTTTTACTCAAATCCATTTTTTGTAGTTCTTGGCCCAAAAGGTTCTCAAATTGCTCTTGCGAAGGTTGTACCAATTTTCCCATAGACCCAAAAGACGAACCTTGGTGCTGTGCCAAATCCTCAAGATCAATAACCTGTTGCCCTAAAAGTTTCATTTCTTTTAGGATTTCTGTTTTTGCGGAGCCGGTATTCCCGCTTAAAATTTTAAAAAGATAAGTTTTCTCGAAAGCTTTGATCGAGTTTTTACGGAAAGATTTATAACCCCCTTTTAAGGTTGCTACTTCAAATCCATAAAGATCAAAGGCCCAAGCCATTGCACCGCTTCGCATTCCCCCACGCCAGCAATGGACCAATATTTTTTTATTAGGGGCCAGAATTTCTGCTTGTTTAATAAAATCTGCCCATTTGCCACCCACCAACTCAAAACCTAGCAGAATAGCAGCTTGTCGGCCTTGCTGCTTATAAGCTGTACCCACCAAAACTCTTTCTTCATTGCTAAAAATAGGGATATTTACAGCATTAGGGATATGGGAATGTGCAAATTCCGAGGGTGTTCTTACATCAACAATTATTGTAGTGTTTGCTTTTTCTAAAAATTCTGGGAGGGACAGTTGTTTTACCATTTTTTAAAATCCTATTTAAGTTTTGGATTTCTTTTTGTTTAAAACATGGAAGATATAAATCGATTTTATAGATTCTTCAATTCTAAAAGTTATTATAAAAGGAAATTTCTTAAGTAGCAATTCTATCGGTTTTTCTTTTTAATATGATGGTGTAATGAGCTTTCTAAAATATGTTTGTAATTGGTGTTTAATTCTTCTTTGAACTCCTATTCCAAACCAAATTTTTCAGGTTTATCAAATGTAATTATTTCAATTGATACAAATAACGTTGAATGGTATTCTCTAAACCTAGATACAAAGCATCAGAAATTAAAGCATGACCAATGCTTACCTCTAATAAACCTGGCACATGCTCTGCAAAATATTTTAGGTTATGCAGATCTAAATCATGCCCAGCGTTAATCCCAATTCCCAATTCATTGGCTTTATGAGCTGCAGCAATGTAAGGCAAAATTGCCTTTTCTATGTTATTCTCAAACTGCTTCGCATAAGCTTCGGTATAAAGCTCAATCCTATCAGTACCGGTGGTTTTCGCTGCCTCTACCATCTCTACATTGGGGTCAATAAATATCGAAACCCTGATATTTGCTTCTTTAAATTTAGAGATGATATCTTGTAGATAATTTTGATTTTTGATGGTATCCCAACCGTGGTTAGAAGTAATCTGTCCAAGGGCATCCGGCACTAAAGTTACCTGTGCCGGTAAATTATCCAAAACCAGTTTAACAAATTTATGTTCTTGGCAATTACCTTCAATATTGAATTCGGTTTTAATTTTCTCTTTTAGATCATAAACATCTTGATAACGGATATGCCTTTCATCTGGCCTTGGGTGAACCGTAATTCCTTGGGCACCAAATCGCTCACAATCTAATGCTACTTTTACCAAATCTGGATTATTACCTCCCCTAGAATTTCTTAGAGTGGCTATTTTATTAATATTTACCGAAAGTTTTGCTTTAGACATATACAAATATAAGAATGCAAAATATCTTCTTATTGTTTCCCCATAATAAATATAGGCCTCAACTGGCATTATTTATGGATGTATATAAAAAAACAACACTATGGATTTTGGAATAAAAAACAAAACAGCTTTAATTACCGGTGCCGATTCTGGTATCGGTTTAGAAACCGCAAAAAAATTAGCCACAGAAGGGGCAAAAATCATACTTTCTGACATCAAGGAGAAAGATTTGGAAAATGCCAAAAAAGACCTTTTAAAAACCTCTTCAGATGCCAAAGTTTATCTTTTACCATTAGATTTGAGCGATCCCGTAAAAGTTGATGAAGCTGCCGAAAAAGTAAAAAAGGAATATGGAGGGATTGATATTTTAGTTAACTGTGCGGGTGCAAGAGGTGCAGCTGGAGATTTCATGACGCTTTCTGATGCCGATTGGATGAAAACAATAGACATTGATTTAATGGGTGCGGTAAGATTATGCAGAGCTTTTTTACCACAATTATTAGAAAGAAAATGGGGGCGTGTAGTAACCATTGCTTCTGAGAATGCTTTTCAACCTTATATAGAGGAAAGCCCTTATAATGCTTGCAAAGCGGCAATCATCAATTTAACAAAATGCTTATCAAGGGCTTATTCTAAAGATAATTTGCTATTTAATTGTGTTTCGCCAGCATTTATAGAAACCCCAATGACGGATGCGATGATGGAAGAGCTAGCTAAGAAAAGAAATACATCGGTTAAGGAAGCTGTTGATTATTTCTTAAAAACCGATAGACCATACATAGCTGTAGAGAGAAGGGGAACACCTGCAGAAGTAGCAAACGTTATAACATTTTTATGTTCTGATCTAGCTAGTTATGTTAACGGGAGCAATTATAGGGTAGATGGCGGCGCAGTAGAATCTGCATTTGGATAGTAAGATATTTTAGTGGAAAATATTTTGGGCGTAACCCCGAAGAAAAATCGGGGTCGGGCTTTGCGTTACAAGTCCGTTTATGGTTTTTCCAAACCATAATCCGGGCTTTTCACTTCAATCCCTTACGCAAAAAAAATTATGCAGTTGCAACCAATTTGCTGGTGCTTCTATAAACGTAAGAACTAAAAATATGTCTTCTCGCAAATCTCCCCCTGCTATCCGCGTTTACTAATTTTACGTAAACCGCCCTTGGTACATCAAAATATTCGTAAACATTACCGTCTAAAAACTCTACGGTTAAAACTTGTGATTTAAACTCAAAATCTTGGATGTTAGAGTTGGTGATGGTTTCTGTATAGTTCGCCAAGGATTGCTGACGGGTTTCTGGAGCGATGCTTACCAAGAAATGATATGCTTCGATCATTTTTGTACTTGTTTCTTCCGCATTTGTTCTCTCCTCGCCTTCTGGGAACTTATCTGGATGATAAGTTTTCATTAAACCTCTATATATCGATTTTAATTCTGCAAGCGTAGCGTTCTCTGAAACATCTAACAACTTTCTATAATCAACAATTTTCTTCATAATAATTATTTTTATTGTTGAATAACGAAGTGCGTTCTAAGTGTTTTTCAAAATAAAGCGCAAAGGTAAGGTTTTAATTTTCAGAAAGAAAACAAATCTGTTTAATTGATTTTGTTGATAAGATCATCTTTTAAAAATGCCTCTAAACCTAAAACCTGTACGCCTTCTTTCGTTGTAACAGTTTGTGAATTTGGGGTAATCACAAAATTATCTTTAGTTTCTAGATCAGACAAACTTTCATAATAGCCACGGCTTAAAACCGGGGCATTAGAATATTTTATTTCTATGGTAGCAATTGGCTTTACGCCCTTAATTAAAACCAAATCCACTTCCGCACCATGATGGGTACGATAATAATACAAATCGATTTCTTTTGGTTTTGCCGCATGTATTTGTTCTACCACGTAACCCTCCCAAGATGCGCCTAAAGCAGGATTGGTTTGCAATTGATGGTAAGATGTAATTTGCAGCAAATGATGTAGAACACCCCAAGTGCGCACATATAATTTAGGCGATTTTACCAATCGCTTTCCATTGTTTTGATGCCACGGAGCTAATCTTCTTATCAAATAAGCACCTTCCATATAATCTAAATATTTTTTCGCACTTGTACCCGTTAACCCCAAAGAGCGGCCTAAATTCTGCATGTTTTCTATATCACTATTCAAATGCGCCAACATACTCCACATTTTTGCGATAATTTGCGGGCTAAGATTTATACCAAACAATAGATTAATGTCTCTATAAATATAGGTTTGGATAAAACTTTGTGTCCACTCCGTCCACATTTTATCAGATTTCAGTTGCAAAGCTTCGGGGAAACCACCCCTGAACCAATGCTGCTCTAAGGATATATTTTGTTCTGTAGCCTCTAAAAATGTAATTTGATTAATCTCTTTATAAATTACCCTACCAGCCAAACTTTCTGATACACCAGTTACCAATTGCGGATCTGCGGAACCAAGTAGAATAAACCTGCCCGGGATGCGATGTTCATCGATTATAGATCGTAAAAAAGATAAAAGCTGGGGATAAAGTTGTACTTCGTCTAAAATCACCAGATCATCTTTCAAAGCCATCAAAAACTCATGGGCATTGGTTTTTAGAGGGAAGGCATCGCTTTCTTTTTCTAGATCGAAGTAGTGCGTTTTTTTTGGGAATATTTCTGCTATGCTTTTTGCGATGGTTGTTTTCCCTATTTGTCGCGGGCCATAAAGCATTACCGATGGAAAATTTTCCAACAGTTCTAGAATATCTGTTAATACTTTACGCCCAAACATATCCAAATGTATCATATAACCGTGAAATATTCAAATAAAAAATTAATATTTCATGGTTAAATATTTTATTAACCGTGAAATATTCAATTGGTAATTGAATATTTCACGGTTAATTTTTTTTTAACAGTATTACGAAAGTTAAATAAACCGGATGGGAGCATTTGTTTGAGCTCTTTTAAATGCTTTTGAAAAAAGCTTTTAAAAAGCGAGTGCGTACAGCCGGACTGTCAGGAGTAATAAACCACAAGCCTAACTTTTCCAAAACAAAAAAAACCGTCCTGAAATTATCAGAACGGTTTTGAAATATTGATACTCGTTACTTAAATCTCGTAACTTAATATCTGTAAGCATCAGACTTAAACGGACCTTCTACAGTTACGCCAATGTATTCTGCTTGATCGTTACGTAATTCTTCTAGTTCTACACCAATTTTGGCCAAGTGCAATCGGGCTACTTTCTCATCCAAAGTCTTTGGTAACACATAAACCTTATTTTCATAAGCAGCGGAATTTGTCCAAAGTTCCATTTGCGCTAAAGTTTGGTTGGTGAATGAGTTAGACATTACAAATGATGGGTGGCCAGTTGCGCAACCCAAATTTACCAACCTGCCTTCTGCCAAAACAATTACATCACTTCCGTTGATGGTATATTTATCGACCTGTGGTTTAATTTCGATTTTAGATGCGCCATGGTTTTTATTTAACCAAGCCATATCAATCTCGTTATCAAAATGACCGATGTTACAAACGATAGCTTTGTCTTTTAAAGCTTCAAAATGCTCGCCCCTTACGATGTCTTTGTTTCCGGTTGCGGTAACCACAATATCGGCTTCTTTGATAGCCGTAGCCAGTTTTTTAACTTCGTAACCTTCCATTGCGGCTTGCAGGGCACAAATTGGGTCAATTTCTGTAACTATTACCCTTACGCCTGCCCTCGCTAAAGATTCTGCAGAACCTTTGCCAACATCGCCATAGCCACAAACAACGGCTACTTTACCCGCCATCATCACATCGGTTGCCCTACGGATCGCATCAACTAAAGACTCACGACAACCATATTTGTTATCGAATTTAGATTTGGTTACCGAATCGTTGATGTTGATCGCTGGCATAGGTAAAGTTCCTTTTTTAACACGATCGTGTAAACGAAGCACACCTGTAGTGGTTTCTTCAGAAATTCCTTTGATACCAGCTGCTAACTCAGGATATTTATCCAATACCATATTGGTAAGATCGCCTCCATCATCCAAAATCATGTTCAATGGCTCACGGTTTTCACCGAAAAATAAAGTTTGCTCTATACACCAATCAAATTCTTGTTCGTTTAAGCCTTTCCAAGCATAAACCGGGATTCCCGCAGCCGCAATTGCCGCCGCTGCATGGTCTTGTGTAGAGAAAATGTTGCAAGATGACCAAGTAACATCGGCCCCAAGAGCTACCAAAGTTTCGATTAAAACTGCCGTTTGGATAGTCATGTGTAAGCATCCTGCAATCCTAGCGCCTTTAAGCGGTTTGCTTGCGCCAAACTCTTCTCTTAGAGCCATTAAGCCGGGCATTTCTGCCTCTGCCAATTCAATTTCTTTTCTTCCCCATTCTGCTAGGGAAATGTCCTTCACTTTGTAAGGCACATAAGTTGTCTCTACTGATGACATAGTTGATTATTTAGTGAGCAGCAAAGGTAAGGAATAGGCTTGTGTATTTCAAACGGTTATGGTAAAGAGAATGTTAAGAATTGCAGTTTGAGAGATTATTTAATCGATGGGTTGTTAAAGGGATTTATTTGGGCGTTTTAATACTCCGCCAACTGGCGGATATATCTTTTTTTCTTATCCTTCGACTCCGATCAGGATGACAAAAAAAGCCTGCTCGAATTACAGGCGGGGATGCCGCTTCAACCGTTAACCGCAAAAAAATATAATTGGTAGCATCAGAAAACAATAATTGTTATTAACTATTTAACTTTACAATCAAATTAATTCTCCACCAACTCTTAACCCAAATTTTGTTAATTTCGCAGCCTCATAAAATTTTTATTTTTAATGGAGTTTAAGTTAACCAATAAAGACCCACATTCTAAAGCTAGGGCGGGAGAAATCATAACAGATCACGGGAAAATTCAAACTCCAATTTTTATGCCCGTAGGCACAGCGGCAACTGTAAAAGGGGTGCACCAACGTGAATTGGCCGAAGATATTAAAGCCCAAATTATATTAGGAAATACCTATCATCTATATTTAAGACCAGGTTTAGAAACATTAAAACTTGCTGGCGGATTACACAAATTTAATGGTTGGGATAAACCAATTTTAACCGATAGCGGTGGCTATCAGGTTTATTCTTTAACCGAGGTGAGAAAAATCAAGGAAGAAGGCGTAACGTTTAAATCACATATAGATGGTTCTAAACATCTTTTTACCCCAGAAAACGTGATGGATATACAAAGGGTAATTGGTGCCGATATTATTATGGCCTTTGATGAATGTACGCCCTATCCATGCGATTACCATTATGCTAGACGATCAATTGATATGACGCACAGGTGGTTAAAAAGATGTATCAATAGGTTTGATGAAACCGTACCTCATTATAATTATTCGCAAACATTGTTTCCAATTGTGCAAGGATCTGTTTATAAAGATCTAAGGATAAAATCGGCAGAATTTATAGCTGCACAAAACAGGGAAGGAAATGCCATTGGGGGGCTTTCTGTTGGCGAGCCCGCCGAAGAAATGTACGCCATGACGGAAGTTGTTTGTAATATTTTGCCCGTAGAAAAACCTAGATATTTAATGGGCGTTGGTACGCCGATAAATCTTTTAGAAAATATTGCCCTAGGTATTGATATGTTTGATTGTGTAATGCCAACACGCAACGGCAGAAACGGGATGCTTTTTACAAGAAACGGCATCATCAACATCAAAAACGAAAAATGGAAAAACGATTTTTCGGCAATAGATGCAGAAAGCGATTTATTTTCTGACCTACATTATTCTAAAGCTTATTTGAGGCATTTGATACATTCAAAAGAGATTTTGGGCGCACAGATAGCATCATTACACAACCTACATTTTTACCTTTGGTTGGTTAACGAGGCAAGAGAGAAAATAATTAGTGGAGAATTTTACGATTGGAAAAATAAAATGGTAAAGGTTTTAGGCATTAAGTTGTAATTTTAGCGGTAATGCTTGCAAAATGAAGTTTCTAAATAAGTATATAAAAATTATAGATTGGTATATTATCAAAAAATACCTTGGGACATTTGTGTTTACCTTGGCCATTTTTACGGTAATTTCTGTTGTTTTTGATATATCAGAAAAATTGGACGACTTTTTAAAAAGCAGTGCCACAGAAAGCCAGATCGTCTTTGAATATTATGGGGGTTTCATACCTTTCTACCTTAACTTTTTATCGCCTTTGATCAATTTCATTGCCGTTATTTTTTTTACTGCAAAAATGGCCGATCAAACCGAAATTGTACCCATATTGTGTGGAAAAGCCAGCTTTAACAGGTTTTTAAGGCCTTATTTTATAGCATCTACCTTAATTTTTATTGTTAGCCTAATTTTTAACCAATTGATTATACCCGAAACCAATAGGTTGATGACAAATTTTGAGAATACTTACTTAAAAGACAATAACACCACCAGAAGCAATGTGCATATTAAATTAGACCAATCCACCTATGTATATATAGAATCTTTTGAGAACAAATCTAATACTGGTTATCGTTTTTCATTAGAAAATTTTGATAAAGATGAGTTGAAGTCGAAATTGATGTCTGATAGGATCACATGGGATTCTGTAGCCAAAAAATGGAAAATCTATAACTATACCATTAGGTACGTAAATGGCCTTAAAGAAAAAATGGTAAACGGAACAGAGAAAGATACCACATTGGATATGAGGCCAATAGATTTTGATTTAAGGGACAACATTTATTCTGCCATGAACTATCATGAGTTAAACCAAAAGATTGAAAAAGAAAAAATAAGAGGTTCTGGGATCATGGTAAATCTAGAACTAGAAAAATATAAACGTTGGTCTTATCCGTTCTCCACTTACGTTTTAACTTTAATAGGTGTAGCACTATCATCAAGAAAAGTAAGAGGAGGGGTTGGTTTACCCTTAGGGATTGGTATCGGTTTAAGCTTTCTGTATATCCTATTGATACAATTCTCTAATGTTTTTGCTTTAAAGGGCGGTTTACCTCCCATAATAGCGGTATTGATTCCGAACCTGATATTTGGCACCCTCGGCATAGTTTTGGCCATAAAAGCCCCTAAGTAAGATGAAATTAAATCTACGGAGCAACTTGCTCATTTTACACTTGACGGTAATTGTGTGGGGCTTTACAGGTATTTTAGGAGCCTTGATCACGATCAATGAAACCCTATTAGTGTGGTACAGGGTGTTGATAGCTTTTACCTCACTTTACATTTATTTTAAATGGCAAAAAAAAGACATCAACGTAAGTAAAAAAACCTTCTTAAAATTATTTTTTACGGGAGCGATAGTTGGTTTGCACTGGATTTTATTCTTCGGGGCAATAAAGCATTCTACGGTTTCTGTAGCGATGGTTTGTTTATCCTCACTTACTTTATTTACGGCTATATTAGAACCCATACTAAATAAAGCAAAAATCTCGAAATTAGAGGTGATAGTTGGCCTGTTTATCATCTTTGGTATTTACCTTATTTTCAAGTTCGAGACCCAATACACCTTAGGGATCATTATGGGTTTATCAAGTGCGCTTTGCGCAAGCTTGTTCTCTATCATCAATGCCAAACAAGTTAAAAATAGAGCAGCCCCGATCATTAGCTTTTACGAACTTTTAGGTGCTTTTTTTTGGATAAGTCTTTATCTTTTAATTTCTGGCGGCTTTAATTCTTCTATGAAATTGATACCCTTGGACATTATATATTTATTGATTTTGGGCATTATCTGTACCTCTGTTGCTTACGTTGCCGGGGTTTCTGTGATGAAAGAACTGAGCGCTTTTAGAGTTGCCCTGATCACTAATTTAGAGCCTGTTTACGCCATCGTTTTGGCACTCCTTATTTTTGGAAAAGATGAAAAAATGACCCAAGGATTTTATGTTGGTGCCTTAATAATTTTATGCGCAATCTTTCTTTTCCCTGTGATAAAAAAGAAAGTCGAGAATAGAAAAATAGCGAAAATACCACCATTGGTATAGTATTAAAAATAGTTCAGATTTTACAAATCAGAATCTTGTTTTTTAAAAATCTCATTAAGTTTCCAAATCAGAATTATCCTTATCGGAAGATATATTTTAAGTGACAGAAATACACTAAGCTGATTTAAAAAAAAGAATTATATCTTAATATGTACACTTTGTTTTTTTTATTTAAAGGCTTTCTTTGGTTTATAAGAAACTCAAGATATTAACTATTCTTTTAGCTTATAGCTAAACATACAAGCTCAATAATTCTCAATTTTCTTTAAAAAAATCAAAAACATTCTAATTTATTTTGTTTAAAAAATCTGTTTAAATACAGGCTCTTAGTGTCATTTTTATTTAAAAAATAATATTATATTGAGCTATTTAACTAGGTAGGCTTTAAATATAAAAATAGCGTTATTTAGCACATTAAAACAACAAATAAATAAAAGCACCATAAATTTTAAATTTAATTCATATAATTTAAAATCAGTTATTTAAGTATTTTATTTAAAATTTTTGTTAAGATAAAATATGATTTCTGATCATCAAAAAACTAAAAATATTAGCATATATTAATGGGCAAGCGCTTAAAGTATTTTAAAGTATTAATAAGCAGCATATTATGCTTATTTATATCAATAATAACTTCACAAAAAGGTTTTGCACAGATTTTCGATGCTTCCCAAAACCCACCAAGTGTAAAATTTAAGCAAATCAATACTCCGCAATTTCAAATCATCTACCCTACCCTATTTGAGAGCGAAGCCCAAAGAATGGCCAATGTGTTAAACGCCATCATACCAGATGTGGCTAAAAGTTTGGGGCGCCTGCCAAAGCCAATTTCTGTGATATTGCAAACCCAAGGTGTATCATCTAATGGCTTTGTACAGATGGCACCGAGAAGGTCTGAGTTTTACACTATCCCTGGGCAAGAATTTGACGCACAAGATTGGTTAAACAGTTTGGCGGTTCATGAGTTGAGGCATGTTGTACAGTTTGATAAAATAGCCCCAAACTTTAACGCCCCGCTTTTTGAAGAATTAAAATTAGCGCTCTTCGGCATCAATTTACCACCTTGGTATTTTGAAGGTGATGCCGTTGGGATAGAAACCGCCTTGACCCATGCAGGCCGTGGAAGACAACCGAATTTTGAACTGGTTTTAAGAGCAAATGAACTATCTAAAAAAAGGTATAGTTATTCCAAAAATTACTTTGGTTCTTTTAAAGATTATACTCCGGGATATTATCCATTAGGTTATTTTATGACAACAAAAATAAGGAGGGATTTTGGACCTCAAATTTTAGATAAAATCTTAGAAAGGATCAAAAACCTCCCAATTAGGCCGTATAACTTTTCATCGTCTTTAAAGAAATTTGGAGGCATTGGTACCCACCAACTTTATTTTAATACTATGGATGAGATGGATTCCCTTTGGGGCCAACAGACCCAGAAGGTAAAACCTCAAAAATACGCATTGCTCAATAGAGAAATCGGCAAAATACCTACTTCTTACTTATTGCCGTACCAAGCAAAAAATGGCGACATTATTTGTATAAAAAGCTCTAAAGCCGAGACCACAAAAATCATCAGCATCAGCAAAGAAAAACAAGAGAAAGACATTATTAAAATTGGGTACCAAACCGAACCCAATTTAAGCTATGCCGATCATAAAATCACCTGGGACGAGTATCGTTCTGACGTTAGGTTTGATCAGCGATCATTTAATGTGATCTGCACCTATGATCTTGCCACAAATCAGTTTAAGCAACTTACGCATAAAACGAGGCTCTTCTCCCCTTCTCTATCATCAGATGGCAAAAAGATCGTTGCGGTGCAAGTGAGCACAGAAAACATATTTAATTTAATTGAGCTAAATGCTGAGACAGGAGAAGTGATCAAAACCTATCCAAACCCTAAGAACTTTACCTTACAAACGCCAAGTTACGATCCTTCAGGAAACGAGATTATTGTAACCGCGGTAAATGAGGCGGGGAAAACATTGATCTTGTACAAATCTGGCCTCCAAGAAATCCTAATCCCACAAGCTACAGAAATTATATCTAGGCCAATATTTTATCAGAATAAAATAGTTTATAAGGCACATTATAATGGTATCGATAACATATATGCCTTAGATTTAAAAACAAAAGAGATAGAAGAGCTAACCAATGTAGCGTTTGGTGCTTATAACCCTTCGATCAATGAAAACTCTGGTTTATTGCTTTTCAACAATTATCAATCAAAAGGCTACAACATTAACTCTGTAGATTTAAAAGCCCCTGATGCGTTTAAAGCATTTAAACAGCAAAACACCTTCGTAAAATATTTTGAACCTCTTCTGGCTCAAGAAATCAAATCAAATGTTTTTGATAGCATACCAAATATCACCTTTAAAAGCAAACCCTATAAAGAAATCGGGCATCTTTTTTATTTTCATAGTGCCAAACTCATCAATGAAACTAATGGTTTCACAAATGACAATAATTATGGTATAGACTTGGTTTCTAACAATAAGCTAAACACTATGGCATCTTCATTTGGTTACCGTTACAATAATGCTTTAAATAAAAGTGAATTTAGGGCATCCATAACCTATCAGAAATTTTATCCGCAAATAACCGTCAATTATGAAAACCGAGCTAGATTATCATACTATAAGCAATTTTTTGGGCCAATTGTAACAATTTTGCCGTTTGATTTTAGAGAGAATTATACCGCATTAAACGTTAATTTACCCGTTTCTGCAAACTGGTTGAACAAAAATTTTTACTCGGCCTTAGCCATAGAAACTTATTACGCAAACCGTTATAATTTAAGCTTTTCTCCGCCCGGTTTCTTAAAAAGCATCAATTTCCCTTTAAAATACAGTTTATCTTTGGGTTTAAATACCAGAACCAGCGAAAGGGATTTAGCTCCAAAATGGGGGCAAAACTTTAGCTTAACCTTTGAACACCTGCCTTTTGAAAAAGCCTTAAATGGAGATAATCTATTCTTTAAGTCTGTATTTTATTTCCCTGGCATAGCTACAAACCACAGTTTGAGCGCAAGTTTCAATTGGCAAGAAAACTCTTGTGCTTATCAATTCAATATCGATATACCTAGGGCAAGCGGATATGCAAACCTAAACGGCATTGAAAACCTATCTAACACTTTATTGATCGATTATCGTTTCCCGATTGCTTATCCCGATTGGGAAATTGGCCCTTTAGCTTACGTTAAACGTATAAAAGGTGGCTTTTTCACAGATTTTGAAAACATTGGAAACGGAAATGGGTTAAGAACCTATGGGGCAGAGTTAAGGGCGGATATGAACTTGTTAAGATTTTATTTGCCAAATTTTGATATTGGCGGAAAAGTAATTATCCCCAACCAACAAAACATAAAAAATCCAATATTTGAATTAATCTTAAATTTTAATCTTTAAAACCATGAGTTTCAAAACCATTGTCATCATTGTATTAGCGGTACTGATTACCGTAATTTTTATGCAAAATACCGATCAAGTGATGTTTACGCTCTTATGGAAAGAAATCTATGTTTCTAAACTCATCATGATGTTGGTGGTTACCCTTTTCGGTTTTATAATAGGTGTGATAGTTGCCAGGCCCAGAAAAAAGAGAAAAGAGCTTTCGTTTGATAAAGAAGTCTCGTTTGATGATGAAGATCGGGCTAACGCAGATTATTTGAGCCCAAAAAAATCGACAGGTTTGAGTGATGAGGATAATGATTATATAAATTAATGGCGTAAGCAAACTATGAAAAGTAGAATAACATTTATAGGCTTAGGGAATATGGGTATAGGAATGGCCCAAAACCTAATCAATGCAGGTTATAAAATCAATGTTTATAATAGAACTGCTGCTAAAACTCAAGAACTCACTGGAGATTTTGAGCAATTTCAAACTGTAATAGAAGCCACTGAGGATGCAGATATTATTATTACGATGCTGTCTGATGATGATGCTTTAAAAGAAGTGGCAACCAGCAAAACAGGCTTTTTACAAATCATGAAAAAAGATGCCATACATATTGGTATGAGTACCATTTCGCCAGAAACCAGCAGAGAATTGTACGAATTGCACCATGAAAAAGAAACACATTATGTAACCGCCCCAGTATTTGGTAGGCCTAATGCGGCAGCAACCGCAAAACTTTTCATTTGCACCTCTGGCAATAAACTCATCAAAGAAAAAATTAAACCTATCCTAGAAGTTTTAAGCCAAGGCGTTTATGATTTTGGCGAGGAGCCTGGTGCTGCCAACGTTGTAAAACTAGCGGGTAATTTTATGATCATGGCTTCAATGGAAACCATGGCAGAAGCTTTTACATTAGCAGAAAAGCAAGGTTTGGATAGAGAAAAAGTAGCTGAGTTTTTTGGCGAGACTGTCTTTAATGCCCCTATCTATAAAAATTATGGTTCTTTAATCGCAAAAAAACAATATAAACCAGTTGGCTTTAAAGCCAAGTTAGGATTTAAAGATGCCCGCTTAGCCACAAAGATGGCCCTAGACGTAAAAATGCCGGCTCCATTGCTTAGTTTGGTCTATAACAGATTGATGAGTGCTTTGGCAAATGGAAAAGGCGATAACGATTGGGTAGAAGGAATTTCTGGTGGTGTTTCTAATGATGCAGGTATTTAATTATGGTCATTTACATAGGTTTAGCGATAGCCATAGTCGCTTTTTTTTTCTTAACGTTTTTAAATTCCGAGGTTTTTGGTGCGCAGCCAAATTTTAAGCACTTTAAGGAATATCAGAATTTTAGCGAAGGTGTTTTCCATAATCAGTCTGTCACAGAAGTTATGTCTGATGATGGTTCTTTTTTCAAAATTTTAAAAGAATGGATAAATAGATCTAAGGATAACGTCCCAAAAAATACCATCCCCATTATAAAAACAGATTTAATAAATTTTAACCCCGGTGAGCAACCACAAATCATTTGGTTTGGGCATTCCTCTTATTTGATTTATATCGAAGGAAAAAAAATATTGGTCGATCCAGTTTTTAACAGGGCATCTCCCGTTTCAATTATGGGGAAACCGTTTAAAATGAGCGATGATTATAAAGTAGAAGATTTCCCAGAAATCGATATTTTATTAATTACCCATGATCATTATGACCATTTGGATTATGAGTTTATTAAAAAAATTTTAGCAAAAACAAAAAAGATAGTTACCTCTAAAGGCGTAGATGCACATTTAAAACTTTGGGGAGCAACTCAAGAACAAACAATCAGTTTAAACTGGAACGAGTCCGCTTCTGTAGAAAATTTCAAGTTTTCTTGTTTGCCAGCAAGGCATTTTTCTGGAAGAAAATTTAAGAGGGCTACTACTTTATGGAGTTCTTTTGCTTTAAAAACAGAAAACTACAATTTATATTTAGGTGGTGATTCTGGTTTTGATACCCATTTTGAAAGAATCGGAAATGAACTTGGGCCTTTTGATTTGGCCATTTTAGAGTGTGGGCAATATGGTAAATATTGGCCTTATATACACATGTTGCCAGAAGAAACCATTAAAGCAAGTAAATTATTGAAAGCAAAGGTTCTGTTACCAGTACATTGGGGCAAGTTTTCGCTCTCTACACATTCATGGTTAGAACCCATTGAAAGAGCCGTTTCTGAGGCAGAAAAACAAAACGTAAATTTATTGACCCCAAAAATTGGAGAACCTATCGGTTTAACAGAAAACCAGAGTTTTAAAAAGTGGTGGACCGAAGTTTAGACCGTTGCTTCATAAGCATAAATACCAAAAGCTCTTTAAGCAAAAAGCTAGTTTAAAATTAATCAAACTAGCTTTTTAAGTTTTATAAATTGCTTTTTACTACCAGAATATGGTATATAATGCAGTTAAAATTGCCACAATGATGATCGATCCTATGGCAAAAGATTTTTTAGGAATAAACATAGAGCTATCTACTTCTAAACCATGGGTGGTAATACCTCTCTTATAATCTATCATACTGATCACGTACATACCAATTGCACATAATATGAAAACAAAGCCCATCCTATCTAAAAAAGGTATTTCGTAAATAAAACCTCCTCCGGGCTGTGCTACCCCTTTAGAAAAACCAGTTGATGCCAAGAACTCTAAGTTGGCATAATATGGTAAAAACTTTAAGATGATAGAAAGAATAAACCCTCCAATAGTTGCGAACATTGCAGCATTAGAAGAGGCCTTTTTCCAGAAGAAACCAAATATGAACATGGCAAAAATACCCGGGGAAACAAAACCGGTATATTCTTGGATGTATTGAAAACCTTGTTTACCCTCGCCCATCAGCTTTTCTCCGATTACCAAAGATAAAATAACACCGATGATCATTGCAACTATTACGGTACCTTTACCATAAACTACCAATTTAGATTCGCTCGCACCTGGGTTAATGGATTTTTTATATATATCTAAAGTGAAAATTGTGGCTATACTATTTGCCTTACTTGCCAATGAAGCAACAATTGCGGCCGTTAAAGCGGCAAACGAAAGTCCTTTCATACCAATTGGCAATAAATTTAGGAGTGATGGATAAGCCTTATTCACATCTAAAATACCTTTAGAATCTAGCATTTCGTGTTGAAACATACCTTGTTTATAAAGATAGTAAGCTGCTATACCGGGTAAAACAACAATAACAGGCATCAGCAGCTTTAAAAATGCGGCAAATAAAATACCTGCTCTTGCGGTTGGCAAATCTGCACCCAAAGCCCTTTGAGTAATATATTGATTACATCCCCAATAATTTAAGTTTGTGATCCACATACCACCTAGCAATACGGTTAAACCTGGCAAATCCATATAATTAGGATTGCTCTTATCAAAGATCATGTGAAAATGGTCGTTCGCTTCTGTATATAAAACGTGGAAACCTTTTGTGATACCAGTTTGCCCAGATAAATCACTGATATATTGCAAACCTATATAAGTTGCTACCAAACCTCCTAAAATAAGGAAAAACACTTGGATAACATCTGTATAACCAATCACTTTCATCCCGCCCAAAGTAATAATGATGGCGAAAACTGCCAAGAATATGATACAAGCGTAAATATTAAAGCCCGAGATACCACTTACGGCAACCGCTCCGAGATATAGGATAGATAATAAATTAACTACGATGTATAAGAACAGCCAAAATATAGCCATAATCATCGCTACCGTACCGTTATATCTTTGATGAAGGAACTGCGGCATGGTAAAAATCTTATTCTTTAAATAAACCGGAATAAAAAATACCGCAACAACAACTAAGGTAATCGATGCCATCCATTCATAAGTAGAGATAGCCAATCCCATCTGAAAACCAGAACCGCTCATCCCGATAAACTGTTCTGCTGATATGTTGGATGCTATTAAAGATGCTCCAATTGCCCACCATGTAAGCGAGCCCTCTGCCAGAAAGTAATCTTTAGAATCGTTTTTAGCACTTTTTTTCTTCCGGTAAATCCAGATACCATAAGAAGCTACTATAACAAAATAGACAAGGAATACAATGTAATCCGCTGTTGAAAGTGTTTTCATTAATTTTTAATTGGGTTAGGTTCTATAATATTTAGCTTATCAAGATCAATAAAAACAAGCGTTTTTGTGTTCTTAACTTGATTTGCAAAAGCTAATATGCAAAATAATTTTTAATACAATGTGTATTTTTTACAATAAGCAAATAAACCTCCATTATCATCTTTAATAAAAATAAGGTACTATAAAAAATCAATTAATTGAAATTCAAATAGTTGATTTACTCATTGACCAATAAATTTTGATTAAAATTTATTTTGTAAAATATAATTTACCATTTATAAAGATCTTGAAACGCCCAATTCTAATCCCCTTAGTTCTGCCAAACCCCTTAACCTTCCAATACCAGAATAGCCTGGGTTGGTTTTCTTTTGTAAATCATCTAACATTTGATGTCCGTGATCTGGGCGCATAGGTATTTCTGTTTTACGGTTTTGCATCATCTTAACCACTTCTTTAACAACAGCGTACATATCAACATCGCCTTCTAAATGGTTATCCTCATAAAAATCACCAAATTCATTTCTTTTGGTACTCCTTAAATGTAAAAAGTTGATCCTATCGGCGAAAGCCTTAACCATTTCTGGCAGATTATTATCGGCCCTAACACCAAAAGAACCTGTACAAAAACATAACCCATTATGTGTAGAAGGCACTTTATCTACTAAATATTGAATATCAGCTTGTGTACTTACTATCCTTGGCAAACCTAAAATTGGATATGGGGGATCATCAGGATGGATGACCATATTCACTTTATTTTCTTCTGCTGTTGGGATTACCTCTTTAAGAAAATCCACCAAATTTTCCCTTAATTGATTGGCATCAATATTTGCATAAGGATTTAAAGCCTCTTGAAACTTTTGAACGGTAAAGCTCTCTTCGCTTCCCGGTAAACCAGCAATGATATTTCTTTCTAATAATTTCTTATCATCATCGCTCATTTGGTCAAATCTATCTTTAGCCCTTGCAATTTCTTCTTTGTTATAATCAGATCCTGCATTTTTTCTTTTAAGGATGTATAAATCAAAAGCGATAAAAGCAGCTTTTTCAAACTTTAAAGCTTTAGAACCATCCGCAACCTCAAAATTTAGATCGGTGCGGGTCCAATCTAAAACGGGCATAAAATTATAAGTAACGGTATAAATGCCGCACTCGGCCAAGTTTTTTATGCTCTGGCGATAATTTTCGTAATGTTTTTGATAATCGCCAGTTTTGGTTTTGATAGATTCTGAAACGGGAACACTTTCTACCACATTCCAAATCAAACCAGCTTGCTCTATCACTTTTTTACGTTTGTATATCTCTTCAATTGTCCAAACTTCTCCGTTTGGGATATGGTGTAAAGCCGAAACTACGCCTACGCATCCGGCTTGTTTTAAATCGCTTAACCTTACCGGGTCATTTGGCCCATACCAACGCATGGTTGGGATCATCTTAAAAGTATTCATGTTAGTAATATATTAAACACCAGAAAAGGTAGAGAAACCACCATCTACATTAATAATGCTTCCTGTAACAAATTTAGAGGCATCGCTCAATAGCCAAACCAATGCACCCTCTAATTCATCGGCTGTGCCAAAACGTTTAAACGGAGTTTGTTTGATCACCAAATTCCCTCTTTCTTTAAAAGTACCATCAGGGTTAGTCAATAAATCACGATTTTGTTCTGTTAAGAAAAAACCCGGTGCAATGGCGTTCATCCTAATCTTATCGCCATACCTGTTGGCTAGTTCGGTAGAAAACCATTTGGTATAGCCATCAATGGCACTTTTTGCCAAACTGTAACCCAATACTTTGGTAATAGCCCTTTGCGATGCCATAGAAGATATATTTACGATACTTCCATTACCATTTTTTGCTATCTCTTGCCCAAATATTTGGGTTGGCAAAACAGTACCGAACAAGTTTAGGTTCATTACCTTGTTTAAGCTATCCATATCTAAAGAAAATATAGATGCAGCGGGATCAACAACGGCACCGGGCATATTGCCCCCGGCACCGTTTACCAAGCCATCAATTTTTTTATACTTCTCTAAGATCTGATTTTTTGCGGCCATCAAAGATCTTTCATCCAATACATCGGCAATTACAGCCAATGCATGGCCGCCATTATCATTAATCTCTTTTGCCCTTTGATTTGCAACCTCTGCGTTTCTACCTAAAATTGCCACTTTTGCTCCCGCTAAAGAAATTGCCTTAACAAAAGAAGCACCTAAAATACCTGTGCCACCAGTTACCACAACAACTTTATCCGTAAGGCTAAAAATATTTACTAAACTCATTTTAAATTTGTTTTAACATATAATTGGAGATGTTAAATTGAATAAAAAACAGATAAACCTATAATTTATAGGCATAAATAATTACGCAATCCTTCCCAAGAGAAAAAGTAGTTAGCCCTTTTTTCTCTAAAAGATTATGTTTAGTTAATAACTGCGGTAAGGTTTTTGTATCGTTTTAAGCTAAAAATACTATGGCAAACTACAAATTAACAATAACAGCGATCAGTCCTATTGTAAATAAGGTCTTTAAAATTAAGACAAACAAACCAGCGAATTATAAATTTACACCTGGCCAAGCTACAGATCTAAAATTACAATATGAAGAATGGGCAGATCAAGATCGTCCGTTTACTTTTACATCGCTCCCGAAAGATGATTATTTAGAATTTATCATCAAAACCTATCCAGAACATGAGGGCGTTACCAAAAGAATTGCGACGGTGGGCGTGGGCGATGAGTTTGAGATTGGTGATGCTTGGGGAGCGATTGAGTACAAAGGAGAAGGCACTTTTATTGCTGGTGGGGCTGGGATTACCCCATTTATGTCGATTTTAAGAGATTTAAACCAAAAAGGACAATTAGGAAACAACAAACTGATATTTTCTAATAATTTTGAAGATGAAATTATCTGCTTTGAAGAGTTGAAAAGCCTTTTAGGTGGTAAATTCTCTAATGTGATAACAGAGCAAAAAGGTGGAGAATTGCCGCAAGGAAGAATAGACAAGGACTATCTCAAAAAACATATTTCTAATTTTGATCAACATTTTTACGTTTGTGGCCCAAAACCATTTACAAAAGATATTTTGAATGCTTTGAAAGAATTAGGCGCAAAGCCTGATGGTTTAGTGTTTGAAAAATAACTTTTAAACTGATCAGTTTTAGATGGAGGGATTTTATTTCTCCATCTTTTTTTTGTCCTCAATTTTAGATCAAATCCTAAACCCAAAAAATATTTCTAATTTTATGATTTAGCACAATCCTTTGCATTTATCATTTTATGGAAACCAATCCTCAACTTCAGCTTGCACATCAGTTTGTACAAAACACCAATAGAAATATTTTTTTGACGGGTAAAGCAGGTACCGGAAAAACCACTTTTTTACATCATTTACGCACAGATTGCCCAAAAAGAATAGTAGTTGTTGCACCAACCGGTGTAGCGGCAATTAATGCAAAAGGAAGTACCATCCATTCTTTTTTCCACATGCCATTTGGCCCTTATGTAGCAGCTTCGGTAAACAAAGAAGTTGCAAAAAACAATCCCGTAAGGAAAATGAACCGTGATAAAGTGAACCTGATCAAAGGTTTAGATCTTTTGGTTATAGATGAAATTAGTATGGTAAGGGCCGATACTTTAGACGGGATCGACGAGGTTTTACGAAGATATAAAGACCGCACAAAACCTTTCGGTGGCGTTCAATTATTGATGATCGGCGATTTGCACCAGCTTTCTCCTGTGGTAAAAGATGATGATTGGGCAATTTTAAAAGATTATTATCCAAACCTATATTTTTTTAATAGCAAAGCCTTACAAGAAAGCAACCCTGTTGGCATCGAGCTAAAACATATATACCGTCAATCAGACACCTATTTTATAGATATTTTGAACGCAGTTAGGGAAAACACCATTGATAAAGAAACCCTAGAAAAACTTAATCAGCGTTATATTCCAAATTTTAACCCTTCAGAAGATGAAGGTTACATTACCCTGAGTTCGCATAACCATTCTGCAAATGCCATTAATGAAAGGAAATTAAAGGAAATATCTACCAAAGAATACACTTTTACAGCCGAGGTCTCTGGCGATTTCCCAGAATATTCTTATCCAAACGCTTTTGAGCTAATTTTAAAAGTTGGCGCACAAGTGATGTTTGTGAAAAACGATAGCAATAGGGAAAAATTGTTTTACAATGGGAAAATCGGGAAAATCACTCGGATCAAAGATGAATTGATTTTTGTAAAATGCCCAGATGATTTACAAGAGATAGCCGTGGGCAAAGCCGTTTGGGAAAATATAAAACCAGAATTGAACACTGATACAAAAGCGATTGAAGAAATTATTCAAGGTACTTTTATGCAATATCCATTAAAATTAGCATGGGCAATAACCATACATAAAAGCCAAGGTTTAACTTTTGAGAAAGCCATTATTGATGCCAATGCGGCTTTTGCACATGGGCAGGTTTATGTGGCTTTAAGCCGATGCAAAAGTTTTGAGGGCATGGTATTGAGTTCCCCCATTTCTTTTGGGAGCGTTAAAACAGACGGAACGGTTGCTACTTATACCAAATCGGCAAAAGAAAACGAACCGACAGAGCAACATTTAACAGCTTCTAAAATTGCTTACCAACAAAGTTTACTGTTCGATTTGTTTGATTTTAATCCTATCAAAACTGATTTATTCCATGTAAAAAAATTGGCCGAAGAAAACCATCATACCATAAGCTTTGGGTTTATAGATAACCTCAATACCGCTAGGGAACAATCAGAAAATAGCATTTATGCTGTTGCCGATAAGTTTAAAAGGCAAATGAACACGCAACTGCAAGAACAAAGTTTGCCAGAAGAAAATACCGATTTGCAAGATCGGGTTAAAAAAGGTTGTATTTATTTTAACGATAACTTATCGGTACTAGAAAAACAGTTGGAAGAAATTTCTTTTGATGCGGATAATAAATCGATAAAAAAGTTGATAACAGAGGCACAAGAACAATTGAAAAAAGAGATTTTTATTAAAAAATCATCATTGGATCTATGTAAAAATGGCTTTAAAGTTTTAAGCTATCTTAAGAATAAAGCCAATGCCGAAATTGATTTCCTACAAAGCCAAAAAGAACAAAAAGCAGCTAAGCCTACCAAAGTAAACGCTCCAAGAGGCGTTCTACATCCCGAACTTTATCAAACCATTAAAAATTGGAGAGACGATTTAGCCGCAGAAACAGGATTGCCCGTTTATCAGATCTTACCACAAAAAACCTTAACGGATATAGTGAACCAAATACCCGCTAATTTTGAGGAATTGGAAAGCATTAAAGGGATCGGGAAGGTAAAGATAAAACAATATGGTAATGAAATATTAACTATGGTTAGCGATTATTGCGATAAAAAGGAACTTTCGAGAACGCCTTTTCAAAAATTAATTGATGTTAAAAAAGATAAAACAGATACCAAAACCATAACTTATAATTTATTTATAGAGGGTAAAAGCATTAAAGAAATTGCAGAAATAAGGGCATTAACAGTTGGCACTATTGAAGGGCATTTAGGGCATTTTATAACAACCCAAGATTTGGTGCCAAAAGATTTTATGGATGCAGATAAAGTTGATCTAATTGCCAAGTTTATAGAAGAAAACAACCCAAAAGGCACCAATGATGTTAAGGTTGCTTTGCCCGATGATATTTCTTATAATGAAATTAGAGCGGTAATGAATTATTTGAAGATTAAAGAATAAATTGTTGAAGATGAATTAAAGATTTAAAAAAACGCTATCCAAAAAATTTAATGTGTTAAAAGAAAATACTTTACATCCTTTTTAATGCGGAAAGTAACAAATGATACCAAAGAAAAATATTTGACTTTATTAAGCTTTAGAAATGTTCAAAACCATAACCATTGCTAACCTTGTAAACCAACCTAACAAACAGGTTGATTTTTTGGTGGACAGATTTGAAGATATGGTAGAGCCAGTTAATATTGAGTTCCCGCACAAGCATAATTTCTATGAGATTTTATGGATAAAAAAAGGCAAAAGCAAACAAAGTATAGATTATAAGAACTATTCAATTGCAGAAAACACCTTGTTTTTTATCTCGCCAGGGCAACTGCATTTATTTGAAGAATGGCAAGGTATTGAGGGCTTTGTGATTTTATTTACAGAACAGTTTTTTCTACAGATATTTCAAAATAAAAATATTCTTTTTGAGCTTTCCTATTTAGATAATTTGTACGAAAACCCCTTTTTAAAGCTTAAAATTGGAGACAAAAAAAACATACAACCCATTATAGATTTGCTTTACCAAGAATGTAAGCAAACCGAATATAATACCGAAAGCATACAGGCCTTGTTATTTGTTTTATTAAAGAACGTCCAAAAATTATTTACACTTCAAAACCAAAAACATAGCAGCAAACATCAAATTATAGTTTTTAAACAATTTAAAAAAATAGTAGAATTAAATTTCGCTAAAAACCTTCCTGTTTCTGATTATGCTTCGCGATTGAATATTTCGACCCATCAATTAAATACTTTTGTAAAAGCCACAAGCGCAAAAACAACTACCGAAATTATTAAAGAACGAATTATTTTAGAAGCCCAACAATTGCTGCATTTTTCAGAACTAACGGTAAGCCAAATAGCCGATCAATTGGGTTTTGAAGACAGCAGCTATTTTGCCCGTTATTTCAAAAAGCAAGTTGGGCTTTCGCCCCAAGATTTTAGAAAGAATCCCTAAAAGTACCCACAATCTTACGAATTGTCCTAACACCTTCTTTTACAAAGCCCTCATCTTTGCGTCATTAAACAAAGAAATGATGACACTTGAGGAAAAGGGACCAATAACCCCACCACCATTAATGACGGCTTACCCACAAATGGTAAGCAATGCCATTCAGCAATGGGAAAATGTGATTTCTGCAACGCATTGGGATTTGTACGATAACACTAGAGTTGATGGCGTAGATTTTTATGTGGGCGAAAATGAATTGGGGCATATTCATTTAGACGGTTCGGTGCATTTGGCTACCACAAACGAATTGCGCATACCATTGATTGAAAATAACCTTTCACAAAAATTTCTTTATGGCGGGGCGTATGATGGTTGGGTGCTATTTAAAATTGCAACCGAAAGCGATGCGAAGCAAGCTATTTGGCTTTTTCAATTAAATTATGAAAGACTGATGGGCGTTTCTAAAGAAACCTTGATTTCTAAAATAAACAACTTAAAAAAAACAACGATAGGATTAATAAATATTTAAAAAAATGAAAAAATCGGTTTTAATCACAGCATTTGCATTTTTTGGAATGTTCAATTTCACAAATGCTCAAACAAAAAAATCTAAAACAATGAAAATCGTATTTGTAGTATCCAATCAAGTAAAATCAGAAACAACAGGTTACCCGATAGGTTTTTGGCTATCAGAATTGGCACAACCTTACCAAGTTTTTACAGAAGCAGGTTATGACATCACAATTGCCTCGCCCAATGGTGGTAAAATTGTTTTTGATGGATGGAGCGATCCTGAAAGTATGAACGCAAGAGAGTTAGATTTGGTAAGCACAGGGTTTAAGCACCATCCTAAAACCATTGCTTTAATGGAGAACACGATAAAATTGGACGAAATTAAATCGCAAAATTTTGATGGGATATTTGTTGTAGGTGGTTTGGGACCGATGCAAACTTTTTATAATAACGAAAATTTACAAAAACTCTTTGCACAGTTTTATGAAGCAGGAAAAGCATCGGCCACCATTTGCCACGGTTCTTGTATTTTATTAAAAACAAAATTGAGCAATGGGAAATTATTAGCCGAAGGTAAAAAATGGACGGGCTTTTGTAACGCAGAAGAAGATATTGTAGATAAAGGAGCAGGTAAAAAAATGCAACCGTTTAGGATAGAAGACGAAGCCAAAAAACTGAATACAAAATATGTTACAGGCACATCACCCTATAAATCTTTTGCCGTAGCAGACGCAAATTTAATAAGCGGGCAACAAGGAAGTAGCGGAAAAGAAACAGCCGAATTGGTAGTTAAATTCTTAACTAAACAATAATGAAAATATTATTTAACTATTCAATGGTTGTGGCTATCGCCACAACCATTTTTTCGTGTAATCATCAAAATAATAAAATGACAAATAATTTCACTACCAAAAAAATAAATTTTAAGAGTAACAACCAAAATGTAGTTGGACTTTTATGCAATAATGAAACGAAAGAGAAGAAACCAGCAGTAGTTGTTTTAGGTCCGATTTGTTCTGTAAAAGAGCAATCGCCAGTTCAATACGCCACAAGATTAGCCGAAAAAGGTTTTGTAGCCTTATGTTTTGACGCAAGAGGTTATGGAGAAAGTGAAGGACAACCAAGGCAATTTGAAAGCTTGAAAAACAAAGAACAAGACGTAAAAGCAGCAATTGATTATTTAATCTCAAGAAAAGACGTGGATACAAACAAAATTTCTCTTATTGGCATTTGCAACGGCACAAACGAAATGATGCAGGTTTCTATTGAAGATGATCGGGTAAAAGCAACGGCCTTAATTTCTGGAAATTATTTAATTAAAGAGAATATGGTGCATTTGTTGGGTAATGAAACCATTTGGAAAAAACATTTGGATAACGCAAATTTGGCAAAAGAAAGGTTTGAAAAAACAGGCAAGGTTGATTACATAAAAATTGTAGATAGCATTGGCTCTTCACAACTTTTACCGCCCTTGCCCATTTATGACTGGTATCATCCCTGGGAAAACAAAGCTCCGTATTTTGGCTACCGGGGTGGTTGGCAAAACAAAGTTACGGCAATGAGCGAGGCAGAGACATTGACTTTTGATGCTTTGGCTGTTGCTAAAAAAATAACCAAACCTACCTTGGTTATTCACGGTGAGATGAGCGATGGGGGTTATGAATTTGCCAAACAGGTTTTCAATTCAATACCCGCAGAAAACAAAAAATCGGTCTGGATAAACAAAACTGTCCATTTTCAATTTTATGATGATCCTATAATTATCGGAAGATCTGTGGATGAGGTTTCAAGTTTTTTACATTCAATAAACTAATAAGAAATGATATCGAAAATTTTTATTGCGCTAATTGCATTAGAACACTTTTACATACTATATTTTGAAATGTTCAAATGGGAAACCATTGGTAAAAGAACCTTTAACACCTTGCCCGAAAATTTATTTAAACCAACAAAAAGTATTGCGGCCAACCAAGGGCTTTACAACGGGTTTTTATCAGCAGGCCTTATTTGGTCTCTTGTTATCCAAGATAAGGTATGGGCTTATAATATTGCCTTATTTTTTCTTATTTGTGTGCTTATAGCTGGCTTGTATGGAGGTTTAACCATATCAAAGAAGATTTATTTTGTTCAAGCGTTACCGTCTGCTATCGCAATAATATTAATATTTTTCTCAAGATAAGATGGATAGCAGCAAAGTAATTACCATTTCGGGCAGCAGAATCATCAATACATCGGTAGAGGAAGCCTATCAAAAATTGATAACGCCAACCGAGCAAGTAAAATGGAACAGCCTCTATTTAGAAGCAACCACCCAACCAAAAGGTAAGATCAGAAACGGAACAATAATGAGTGGCATCTTTAAAGGATCTGGTAAAGCGATTGTAGAATTCCAGAATGTAAAACCTAATCAAGAGTTTACACATTATTCTAAAATGAAAATGTTTGGTTTTATTAAGCTTGGCGAGTTTCATCATACCTATAAAGTGGTGGGCAAAAACGGGCAAACAGCGTTTACCCAAATCGTTTCTTTTGAACCGAAGGGCTTTGGGAGAGTTTTAAAAAATACAATTGTGAAAAGTTTTGAGAAAAGGCTCCCAGAAAGTTTTGATGAGTTTGAGAAATATGTGAATGGGGATTAATTAACCATTTCTAAAATTAAGAAAAACGGTGTTTTAAAATGCTTTGCAAAGGCATCCCTATTTAATTGTTTACCCATCTAGCTTTTTTTAATACTTAAAAACAGAGCATCAAAATAAAAGAAAAACTGATCAATAATAATGTCTTTAAGCATCGCAAAACAGGGTTTTATCCATCAACTAAAATATCGTAATTGGCCAACAAGCCTGGCAAACCATGTAAACTGAATTTGGCTTTTTTGATTCTATTGCCCTCAGGGTTTATTTGATAATTAAAAGCGGTAGAAAAATCGGCTTTTTCTAAGGTAGTTTGGTCAAATTTGGTATAAAGCAAATCACATTCATCAAATTTTGCGGAAGTTAAATCTGCATTAGAAAAATCGGCTTCATGTAAAGTGCAATTGATAAAAATGGTAGATTTTAATTTTAACTGATAGAAAGAACAAAGATTAAGGTTACAATTTTCAAATCCAACCTCTAACAAAAACGGGTTACAATGATCAAAATGAAGGCCTAAAAGCTTGCAATCTTTAAATTTCACTTTTCTAAATGCAGTTTGGGCGATGTTTGCCAAGGTAAAATTACAACCAATAAATTTGCTATCGGTAAAAACTATCTCAAATAAATCGGCATTGCCAAAGTTACAATCCTTAAATTCGCACAGCTCATACTCACCTTTATCTAAAGGATCTTGGGCAAAATCCCTTTTCTCAAAAAGCAACTCCTCAAAATAACTTTTTTGTAATGCTGCCATTTAAAACATACTGATTTTATAAACTGAAAATAATTTCTAAAGAGCAAATAACTTATGTTATTGCAAATCTACTAATAACCTAATGACTAATGAACCAATGCCTAATGAACTAATTAACAAATCTCTAATAAACTAAAACTCGACTAAATCGGCTTAGGATTATCCATCCTATGCAATTCAAAATTATCATTTTGGGTAACCATTAAAGGCACTTTTTCTAAGGTTACAAAGCTCAGGTCCAAACCAAAACCTTTTTCTTCTGATAGGCTTAAATGCTTTAACAGAAAGTAATAATCCAAGGTCAGTTTTTCCCAAAAAGACAGTTTATTAGACCTTGAGACCACTTTTTCTAAAACCACAAATCTAAAATCGCCAACTACGTTGTGCTTGTTCAAAGACTCAAAGCGGCTGGTGATATCAACTTCATTATTGGCCACTAAATCTTCTACCACTTTTCTAAACAAAACACTTATTTTTTGTTCTATCCTAAAGCCTAGTTTAAAATCGATACGTATTAACTTACCATCTATCAAATGATCTACTTTATAATCACAACGGTAAGGCTCGTCCACTACATCAACATGTACCAACCAATAAACATCTGCCCTTTTTGGCTTTTTCTGTAAAATAGAATAAATAATTTTCGACTCTATTTCTGATGCGAAATTTGCACTGGTTAAATAAACCAACTGAGAGGCATATTTAGGTACTGTTTCATCAATACTTAAAGCTTTTATAATTTCATAATATTGCTCAATATCAACAAATTTCATGTACCTGTTTTTGATTTTTCTGGCATTGTACCAAGCCCACATCACGCTAAACAGAATAAAACCTATTAGAACGGTAAACCAGCCACCATGTAAAAACTTAAGGATGTTGCCAGAAAGGAAAATCAATTCTATAGAGCAATATATCAACAAAAATATCCCGATGAGGTAATTTGGGTATTTCTTCTTTTTTAAGAAAACAGCCACCAAGATGGTAGTCATCAGCATGGCAATAGTAATGGATAAGCCGTAAGCAGCCTCCATGTTTTCTGAACGTTCAAAATAATAAACCACTACCAAACAACCCGCCCAAAGCAACCAGTTCATACTGGGCACATATAGCTGCCCTTTTTCTTCTGATGGGTAATTGATCTTAACCTTTGGCCAAATATTTAACCTTACCGCTTCTGCAATTAAGGTAAAAGAACCAGAAATTAAAGCTTGGCTAGCAATTATTGCGGCAGCCGTAGCTATTGAAATGCCGATGATCAAGAACCAATCGGGCATCATCCTGTAAAAAGGATTTCTACCGTCTAAAAGCTCATTTTGTATTTGCCATAAGTAAACGCCTTGCCCAAAATAGTTTAATAGCAAACAGGTTTTAACATAAACCCAACTTACCCTAATGTTTTTCTTGCCGCAATGCCCAAGATCAGAGTATAATGCCTCTGCCCCTGTTGTACATAAAAACACCGCTCCTAAAATGGCTAAAGCACCGGGTTTATTTACCAAAAGATCAAAAGCGTAATAAGGGTTTATAGCTTTTAAAATAAACGGGTATTTAACGATATAACTAACGCCCAAAACCCCCATCATGCTAAACCAAACAAACATGATTGGCCCAAAAGCCTTACCAACCAAAGAAGTACCAAACTGTTGGATAACAAACAAAACCGTGATAATGATGATCACTATGGGGATGGTATGTAAACCTGGGTTAAAGATCTCTAATCCTTCGATTGCTGCCGATATGGTAATAGGTGGCGTGATAATCCCATCTGCCAAAAGAGCACAACCGCCAACAATAGCGGGGAAAACCAACCATTTGGCCTTTCTTTTAACCAAAGAAAATAAAGAAAAGATTCCTCCTTCACCCTTATTATCGGCATTTAAGGTTATCAAAACATACTTAATGGTAGTTTGCAGGGTAAGGGTCCAAAAAACGCAACTTAGGCCGCCCAGTATTAAATCTTTACTGATAATATGCTCTCCTATTATTGCCTTAAATACATATAGTGGAGAAGTACCAATATCGCCGTAAATTATCCCTAGGCTTATTAAAAGGCCCGCAGCTGATAATTTGTTTAAATTATTGTGTTTAGACACGATTTTTTTTTATTTGAGACCACAAAAGTAAATCAATTATTAAAAATCACAACCTATTACTACACAATTTCGTATATGATAAAACTGGATTAAGATTTGTGTTAAAATTTGTTAAACCGCAAAATTTAAAATAGAATAATAAAAATTTTGAATTTTTTATTATACTTTTGATTTATAATTAACATGAAAAATAAATACCTTAAAATAACGTTAGCCACTGTTTTCATCTTCGCAAATTTTGCGATGGTGTTTCCTGCGCTTTCTAAAGGTATTAACCCGGTGGTAGATACCATTATCAATAACTCGGTAAAGATTAAGGATAACAGACCAAACCGCCCTGTTTTTAAAACAAATATCCCTTCAGACTTTGAAAGCTTCATGTTTCAAATGACTTCATTAAAAATTGGATCAAAAAATACCGAGGCGCAAAGCAAACAGAAACAAGAGAGCAAAAATGTATCTAGCGTAGGTTTAGAATTAACCAAACCAATAGATAATGTGAAGATATACCCAAACCCTGTTTCTAACCAATTAAATTTATCTTACAGCTTAAATAAGCCCAGCGTGGTTACCGTTAAAATAATGGATGTATTGGGAAACGAAGTGGCCGTATTAATGTCGCAAAAGGTAGAAGCGGGCAACCAAAGCAATAAATTTTTTATAGAATCTAAACTTAATAGTGGTTTTTACTTTTTAAGGATAGTTGCAGGATCAGATTCTATCATCAAAAGAATTTCTGTACTTTAAATAATATTATAAAAATATTACGGCCCTGATGAAAAAAATCATCGGGGCTTTTATATTTTAGGGCTTTAAACAGAAAATTGAAATGAAAATAATAGCCGTAGGGAGAAATTACAGCGAACATGCCAAAGAATTGGGCAACCAAATACCAGATAAGCCCGTGTTGTTCTTAAAGCCTGATACTGCAGTTTTAAAAAATAACAAACCATTTTATCATCCTTCTTTTTCTGAGGATATTCATTTTGAGGTAGAAGTATTGTTGAAAATCTGTAAAGAAGGGAAAAACATTGCCGAAAAGTTTGCCCATAAATACTATGAAGAAATTGGTTTAGGGATAGATTTTACCGCCCGCGATCTACAATCGTTACAAAAAACAAAGGGATTACCTTGGGAAATTGCAAAAGCATTTGATAACTCTGCCGTAATAAGCGAGTTTTTGCCAAAATCAGATTTTGGGGACACCAATTCCATAGAATTTAACCTAAGCGTGAACGGTATCGAAAAACAGAAAGGAAACACCGCAGAAATGCTCAACAGCTTTGATCTATTGATTGCCTATGCCTCACGGTTCTTTACCCTGAAAAAAGGAGATATTATTTTTACTGGCACACCTGCCGGGGTTGGGAAAGTAAACATTGGTGATAAACTCATCGGTAATTTAGATCAACACGAGTTGTTAAACTTCGAAATTAAATAGTATCAAAAAAAAAAATGCACTACCTTAAAAAAACGTTCATACTTATTTCAATCTTATTTTTCCATCTAAATTTAAGTGCGCAAATCAATTCTGTACCTGCTATTTCTAAAGATTATTTCATCAATCCTTTAGATATAAAAATGTACTTGGCAGGGAGTTTTGGGGAAATAAGACCAAATCATTTCCACTCTGGCATAGATATAAAAACCAACCAAAGAGATGGTTACCCGGTTTATGCTGTTGCCGATGGTTATATTTCTAGGTTGAGGATACAAATTGGAGGTTTTGGTAATGCACTTTATATCAATCATCCAAACGGGATTACAAGTGTTTACGGGCATCTTGAAAAGTTTAACCCACTGATAGCGCAGGTAGCAAAAAACAATCAATACAGGGAGCATTCTTTTACGCAAGACCTCATGCTTACACCCATAGAAATCCCCGTGAAAAAAGGAGATGTGATAGCTTGGTCTGGAAGTACGGGAGGCGCTGCTGGGCCACATTTACACTTCGAGCTGCGCAACACCCAAACAGAGGAAACCATCAATCCACTTTCTTTAGGGATTGAAATTGCCGATCATATCCCACCAACTATCGGTGGTTTCTACCTATATCAAATTAATGAAAGGCCGTTTGATCAGTTCACACCCAAACAATCGTACCAAGTTTATGGCAGCAATGGAAATTACAACTTGGGTAAAAACAAAGAGATCGCCGTTAATGGGCAATTTGGATTGGGAATTATGGCTTATGACCAGCAAGACGGGTCTGCCAACAAGAACGGTTTGTTTTCTACTACTATTAAACTGGATGGGAACATCATTTATCAAACCGTTATCAACAAATTTTCTTTCGATAATACCAGGGCGGTAAATGCCTATATAGATTATGCTTATAAATTAAAAACAGGTATTACGGTCCAAAAAGGTTTCGCCTCACAAAACCCAAAAATCAAATTTTACAACAAATTGGTAAACGATGGTTTTATCTCATTTTATGATAATGATTTACATACTTTAGAATATATCTTAAAAGATATTGCCGGTAATACCAGTACCTTATCCCTTAAGGTTAAGAACGATCCTAATTTAGCTTTAAAACCCTTACCAAAAGATACGGGAATTAAAATGCTATGTAACCAAGAAAATAATTATAATAACGAAGACATTAAACTAAATTTACCAAAAGGTATTCTTTATAACGATTTAAACTTTAATTATAGCGAAGCTGCGAAACCTAGCTATTCGGTCTCTAAAATTTATAAGATCGCCGATAAATATACCCCAGTTCACGATTTTTATGAGTTGGCCATAAAGCCAGATAGCACATTAAAAAAATTAGATAAATTGGTTGTTTTTAATACCGTTTACGGCTATCAAGGCGGAGAACTTAAAGACGGTTACATTATTGCAAACCCAAAAGTTTTTGGCGATTTTTATTTACGTTATGACAGCATCCCTCCTTCCATCATCCCACTAAACATTAAACAAGGTGCGTACCTTAGCCAACAAAACAAAGTTGTTTTACGCATAAGCGATAATTTATCTGGCATTAAAAGTTTTAACGGATATATTGATGGCGAGTGGGTTTTAATGGAATACGATTACAAAACAGGTAGATTATGGCATGAATTTGATAAAAATTTAAAGCCCGGTAAACATACCTTCGGATTGATTGTTAGCGATAACAAAGACAATAAAAACATATATTCCGTTCAATTTAATAAATAAAAAATGTTAGAGTTTAGCAAAGGGGATGTAGCCCCAAATTTTACCGCAAAAAACCAAAATGGAGATAACGTTTCTCTAAGCGATTTTAAGGGCAAAAAAGTGGTCTTGTATTTCTATCCGAAAGATAATACGCCCGGTTGCAATGCAGAGGCTTGTAATTTTAGGGATAACTATCAATTTTTAACGGGTAAAGGATTTGAAGTAGTAGGCGTAAGCACAGACGATGAGAAATCGCATAAAAAATTTGAAACTAAGTTTGAGCTTCCGTTTACGCTAATTGCCGATACCGATAAAGAAATAGTAGAAAAATACGGCGTTTGGGTAGAAAAAAATATGTACGGCAAAAAATACATGGGTACCGCCCGCAAAACCTTTTTGATAGATGAAGAAGGTAAAATCATTACCGTAATAGAAAAGGTGGACACCAAAAACTCTTCTCAGCAAGTGTTAGATGCTTTAGCTTAAGATTAGAAATAGGGCATTTCTCGGTTCTTTTTTAGCCTTTTAAGAGTTCGCTTTTATGTTACTATGTTGTAAATCCTTCTTTTTTACAACTTGGTTTTTTTAATCTTATAGAGATATGTATCCTATTATCCCTATCAACTACGTATTCTCTTAAAATTAATGGTTTTAAAATTTCCATCAAAAATCAATATTATTGTTAATACTGCCTATAAGTACCCTTTCCACCACGAACTTGTTGGGTTTTATCCAACAGGTTCATTTGCCCTTTCATCATCTTAATTTGTTCTGCCATCAGTTTGTTTTTATCGGCTTTTTCTGCTTCTTTTAATAAACGTTGGGCTTCCCTTTTGTTACGTTTGCCCATTTCTACGCCAGCTAAACTTAAATTTGCTAACGCAATGTTATGATCCATTGTTAGGCCATAACTTAAAGCTTTCTTAAAGTATTTTTCAGATTTCATAGGTGATTTCCTCGATTCTATTAAGCCGATCAACAATTGGTAGTAACCATACTGGCCTTTGTATAACTCTTTATGATAATCTTTTATTCCATACAAGGTGGCCTCAGCTTTGTCCATTTTTTCTTTTCTTAGATACCATTGTGCCAAAAGCATACGCTCATTAAATATATAGGTAATAAAAACCAATAGGGCCATAAATATCAATAAAATGCCCCATCCCCAAAAGGAAGAGAAGATGATCAAAGCAATGGCAGCCCCCAATATCACAGCGGCAACTATAATTCTTATAAAATTTGGCATATCTAGCTTAATTATTGTGTTATTTTTATTGATCGCAAATATCCATTTATTTGCGCTTTTAATCAATAAAATACAAATAAATATGTCGGTTAAATTAGAATCTTCTTGGTTAAAGGTATTAGATCAAGAATTTGAGAAAGATTATATGAAATCTCTAAAACAATTTCTAACGGACGAAAAAAAAGCCGGAAAAATAGTTTATCCTAAAGGAGATGATATTTTTAAGGCCTTTGCCCTTACTCCTTTTGATGATGTAAAAGTAGTGATATTGGGCCAAGACCCTTATCATGGTGCCAACCAAGCACACGGCCTATCCTTTTCTGTGCAGAAAGGGATTAAGCTTCCACCATCACTAAAAAATATTTTTAAAGAGTTAGAAGATGATATTAATGGTTTTGAGGCTCCCCTAAACGGGGATTTAAGCTCTTGGGCAACACAAGGTGTATTATTGTTAAACTCTAGCTTAACGGTTAGTGCAGGTTTGGCAGGCTCGCACCAAGATCAAGGATGGGAGATTTTTACAGATGAAGTGATTAAGGCCTTATCAGACAATAAAACAAATATCGTTTTTATTCTATGGGGCAAGTTTGCCCAGGCCAAAGAAGAGTTGATCGATGTTACAAAACATCATATCATTAAATCTCCACACCCATCTCCGTTTTCTGCATATAGTGGTTTTTTTGGTTCTAAACCGTTTAGTAAAACCAACCAAATATTAAAAGATATGGGTAAAACAGAAATTGATTGGAAATTATCTTAAAGGCAGAATAACAAAAGCTAAAAGAAATATGAAAACACAATCCTTAAAATTATTGATGATAATGGGTACAATTGTTTTTTTTGGCTGTAGTAATAAGCTGAAGAACGCTGCGCCGGATCATATAGAAAATAATATGATCACAGATAAATATTGGAAGCTGATAACTTTTGAGGGACAAAAAGTAAGCATGTCTGCATTGCAAGAAAGAGAGGTTTATTTTATGTTAAAATCTAAAGACAGCCTATTAAAAGGGTTTGCCGGTTGCAATTCTTTTGGCGGTAAATTCAAATTACAAAATGGCAATAGAATTGCGTTTTCTCAAATGATATCAACCTTTAAAGCCTGCCAAGGTGTTACTTTTAATGAGAAAGAATTTTTAGAAGTTTTTAAACTGGCAGATAATTATACCATAAAAAACGATACCCTTGCTTTAAACATCAACAAGAAAGCTCCTTTAGCGGTTTTTAAAGCGATATATTTTTAACCATGACCTCAAGTTCTAAAGTTTCCATCTATGCAGCCCTTGCGGCAAATATCGGCATAGCCATTATTAAATTTATTGCTGCCGCTTTTACCGGAAGTTCTTCCATGCTTTCTGAAGGCATACATAGCGCAGTTGACTCTGGCAATCAAATTTTGTTGTTGATCGGAATCAAAAGAAGCAAAAAACCGGCAGATGAAAACCATCCGTTTGGGCATGGACAAGAAATTTACTTTTGGTCTTTGATAGTAGCGGTCTTAATTTTTGGCTTAGGTGGCGGGATGTCTGTTTATGAAGGGATATTACACATTAAAAACCCAGAAGAATTAACAGATCCTTTTTGGAATTATATTGTTTTGGCCACAGCCTTTGCATTTGAAGGCACCTCATTTGTTATTGCCGTTAAAGGCTTTTTAAAATTAGAAGGAAATGGTAAATTTTTTAAAAAATTGAGGGGGAGTAAAGATCCATCTTTGTTTATTGTGATTTTTGAAGATGGTGCGGCTTTACTAGGCTTATTGATAGCAGCCATTGGCGTATTCTTAAGTCATTACTTAAACAACCCGATTATTGATGGGGCAGCCTCTATTTCTATTGGCGTTTTATTGGCCATTGTTGCCGTTTTGTTGGTAGTTGAAAGTAGAAATTTATTGATTGGTGAAAGTGCCAATAAAGAGCAGATACAAATAATAACACGCATAGTTAAGGCAAATAAAAATGTGCACAAATTACTTTCGCCCTTAACCATGCAATTAAGCCCTAACGAAGTTCTGTTAGCTTTAGATATAGAGTTTAAAGATCATTTGCGAGGGACAGAATTGGCAGAAATTATTTGCAGCTTAGAAAAAGAAATTAAAACACAGATACCCATGATCAAACAAATTTTTATTGAGGCTAAAGTGTTTAAAGCTTAAGATTTAACGTCTAAATATTTATAAATGAAATACTTTTAAGAAATAAAAAAGAAATTTAACGAGGTTTAAAATTTCACATCTAAAAACCCCAAATCTAAATTACCTTTCCATGCTCTTTTAATTTTTTTTTGACTTTATGGAGTTAGAAAAATCTATTACCTGTTTTATTTTTCCCTATTACACATAATTCATTATATTTAACCCCAAAAGATAATTCCATCGATTATATGAATAAAACATATATTTTTCTCTTACTGCTGTTCGCTACCTTAATCAGTTCATGCAGTTCTTATAAAAATATCCCTTATTTCCAAGATCTTAACCACAATAAAGCTACCGAAGAACAAGTTTCTAACTACTCGCCACTAACCATACAGCCCGGAGATATTTTAGGTGTTAATGTAAACAGCAGAAATCCAGAATCTTCAGCTATATTTAATTATAATCTAAACCGGGTAAACGGGAACAATTTCGATTACTCATCTGAAAACCCCGTAACGGGTTATTTGGTTAATGAAAAAGGAGAGATTGAACTGCCCTTAATTGGGATATTAAAAGTTTCTGACCTTACTACTTTACAGGTAAGAGAAAAATTGAGGCCGCTTTTACTCAATTATTATAAGGATGCTACCGTAAATGTAAGGCTAATAAACTTCAAAATTTATGTTTACGGAGACGTACAAAATCCAAACGTTTTTACGTTGAGGAACGAAAGAGCCACCGTAACCCAAGCACTTGCCATGGCTGGCGATCTTAATATAACGGCAAAAAGAAAAAATGTGATTTTAGTTAGGGAAATTGATGGCGTTAGAAAATACATACCTATTGATTTAACATCAAAAAAAATATTCGAATCTCCTTATTATTATCTTAAAAACAACGACGAGATATATGTAGAACCTAGCCGCACCAAATATGCCCCGGTAGATATAGGTTATCGCACCCTAACCCTAGTATTATCGGCATTATCTATTGTTGCTATCACATTAACAACTTTTAAGTTGTAAATATAATTTATGGCCAAGCAAAGACCTCAAATAACAACGCTTATTATTCCTGAAGAAAATAAAAAACCTTTCAGTATAAAGAGCATCCTTGTTAAATACCTTTACCATTGGCCTTTATTTGTTTTGATATTATTGCTTGCCTTATCGGCAGCTGTAGTTTACATACATTTTGCCAAGCCTTCTTACCAGATAACCGCCACCTTAATCATTAATGAGAACAAGAAATCACCCGATCAACAATCGGCACTTAGCCAGATAGATCTACTAAGCTCTTCTAAGCAGATTGAGAATGAGATGGAGATCATCAAATCTAACAGGCTGATCAGCCAAGTTATAAAAGAGCTACAATTGGCAACGGTTTTTCGCAAAAAGGAAGGATTGATTTTTAGCAATCTATATAAATCGTCTCCGGTAAGATTAATCCAGTTTAACCCGGTATTGCCAAATCAAAGAAAAAACGCCAATTCTGATAAAAAGCAGGTTGTTTACATTGTTATAAAAGATAAAAAGAGTTTTTTCTTAAAAGCGCCAGACAACCAGCTAAAAGAATGTAATTTTAATACCTTGTTAAGCAATACGTGGGGTACTTGGAGGCTAGAGCCCACAAATTTGTTGTCAGAATATAAAGGCGCAACCATACAGATAACATTTTTAGATAGCGAAAAATTGGCTTTAGACTACCAAAAAGCCATAGATGTTTCCTTAACCAACAAATTATCAACCTCGGTTTCTTTAACCTTAGATGATGAAATTGCACAGCGGGGAAAGGATATTTTAAACACCCTCATTTCTGATTATAAAGACTACGGCAAACAAGAGAACGAACTTAACGCAAAAGCAACCCTAGCTTTCTTAGACAATCGCTTAGATTCTTTAACCTCTGAACTTAATATTGTTGAATTAGATATTGAAGGATTTAAAAGTAGCCGTGGCCTTACCGATATTAGTACGGAAGCCAAAATAAATTTAGAGAATTTGCAGGATAACGATAGGCTCTTAAACAATGTAAAAGTAAAACTAAGCGTTATTAACGAAATTGAAAATTATGTGAACTCCCCGCTAACCACACGCCCACCAGCCACTTTAGAAATAAATGATCCTGCGCTAAATTCACTGATAGAAAGCTTATCGAGGTTGTTGTTGCAAAAATCCAGTTTATTGGCAGTATCGCCTGAAACCAACCCCGATTTTGAACCTCTGAACAGGCAGATTGCCACTACAAGGGCCGCAATCAGAGAAAACATAGCAAGCATAAAATCATCTTTGTTGAGTACACAAGAAAAATTGCAATCGTTTAATACGGCATTAGAGTCTTCAATAAAAAAAATCCCGACAGAAGAACGTCAGCTGGTAAGCATTAAAAGACAGCAAGCAGTAAAAGAAGGGTTATATACCTACTTATTGCAAAAAAGAGAAGAAATAGCTGCCAATTACGCTACCCTAGTATCAACGGTAAGGATAGTTGACCAAGCTTATATCAGTAAAGCAATGGCATCCAAAAAAGAAATTGCTTTGGCTTTGGCACTTATTTTAGGGTTTTCGTTACCCATTGGCATCATTTACTTAAGAAACAACCTTAATGAAAGCGTAATAAACGCAAGCGATATAGAGAATGTTTTAGAGATCCCAATTATTGGGGAGGTAGCGTTCCAAAAAAATAAGAGTTTGATCTCTTTTGAAACCACGGGCACCAGTACCATTAGAGAACAGCTAAGAACCCTTCGCACCAACCTGTACTATCTTTATGGCGATAAAACCAATGGGCGGGTTACTTTGGTAACATCAAGTTTACCCGAAGAAGGGAAAACTTTTATAAGTAGTAACTTAGGGATTACCTTAGCACAAGTTTCTAGAAAAACCATTATCCTAGAGATGAACTTACGGCAACCTAAGCTAGAAGAAACTTTTAAACTAAAAGATAGAGAACCCGGCATTACTGATTTTTTAAACGATAAGGCTAAACTAGAAGATATCATCCATCAAACAGAGCTTAACCCGAACTTGTACTTTATAGCAAGCGGTGCGATAGTGAACAACCCTGCCGAATTGTTAGAAAAGCCCCAATTAAAATATTTGATAGATGCCCTCAAAAATAATTTTGATGATATTATCATTAACAGCGCACCTGTACACCTTTTCCCTGATGCAACCATTCTTTCTAGGTTAACGGATATTACTTTATACATCATTAAACAAGGATTTACAGAAACCAAAGAATTAGAATTTTTAAGGGAGATAAACAACAAAAAACACCTCAATAATATTCAAATAGTGTTTAATGGTGTGCAAAGGACCAAATATGGATATGGTTATAATTACGGTAATAGCTATTCTAAATTAAAAGAAGGCAGAAACATCTTTAGCGATTTTTGGAAAAGATTTTAGCTAGATGCCTAAGATTGAAATCTGATGCAGACGGTTAATATCCTTTGTTTAATTGTAAATATTTCTCAGCTATATTCTTAATGGTGGGTCTTCATCCGATTTTTTAGCCTACAAATTTAAAGGATTATGAATATTGGCTTAATTACAAACCAAGAACCAAATTACGCTAATTTATTATAACAACCTTGTTATCAAAACCAACGTAAAAGCTAAACAATAAACAATAAAACAGTTGAGCACACAGAAAAAAGCAATAACTAATATGGGCGCATTGGTTATTGTGCAAATATTAAATTATTTATTGCCCATAGTTACTATTCCCATTATAGTCAGGATCATTGGTCCGTCTAATTTTGGATCGATAAATTACATCAGCTCCATTGTAGCCTATTTTGTGTTATTTATAGGTTATAGTTTTGAATTATCTGCTTCAAGGTCCATAGCTATGAATCTGGGCAATCAAGCTAAATTAAACCGCATCTTTAGCAAGGTATTATTTACCAAGATATTTTTATTTATCGTATCAACCATCATTTTTACAGGGTTGATATTTTATTCCGAGAATTTAAAAAACGATCTGCTATTATCCATCTATACTTATTTAGTTTGCGTTGCCTCTATTTTTGATTGCAATTATTTTTATACCGCTAAACAAGATCTTAAGCAAGTTGCATTGTTTAATCTAATCGCTAAAGTGGTATTAAACTTATCTTTCCTTTATTTCATAAGGCAAAAAAACGATTATATTTTACAGCCCCTTCTCATCAGCATTTCACAAATTGTGGTAGGGGTTGGTTCTTTTTATTGGGCAATAAGATTATACACCCTCAAAATTATATTCCCCGGCTTAAAAGCGATCTATCGTATGATCTGGGAAGATAAGATACTTTTCTTCCATTCTTTTGCACATACGGTTTATACCACCATCAACATTATATTTTTAGGCTATTTTAGCACATTGGCAGAGGTTGGGTTTTATACCGCCGGTTGGAAATTGATCATCCTTATCCAAGCCCTTTTGATCTCTCCATTGGGCGTGGTTTTATTCCCAATTATTGGCCAAGCATTTGGTAATAGCAAAGCAGATGGCATTGCCATAATTCAAAAGATGATCCCGATCATCATCTTTTCTACCTTAGCTATTGCATTTGGCATCCTAATTTTAGGAGGCTTTACGGTGCGCATTTTTTACGGGGATAAGTTTTTAGAAAGCATACTGATATTTAAGATTTTGGCTTTTATGCCCATGATGTTAGCATTAAACATGCTATTTGGCATACAAGCTATGGTTAATTTAAAAATGGATAAAAAATTCTTTTTGATTACTTTATCGGCAGCTTTGATCAATATAATATTAAATTTAGGCTTGATTAAATATTTAGGATCGCCAGGAGCAGCCATTTCTTGGTTTTTAACAGAAACCTATTGTGCGGTAGCCATGTTTACCATTTTAACAAAAAGTAACATCCATTTATTTAAATCAGAATATTTTACTTTTGAAGTACTTAGCGCTAACCTGCTAATGGTAAAAGACAAGATTAGGGATAAGCTAAAAAAAACAGATAAACAGCACAAGGAAAATAATTAGATGAAACGTATCACGCTCTATGTTATCTCATTCATCATTTTTATACTTGGAGACAATATACTGGAGATTGTTGGTTGGCACCACCGCGACTTTACATCTTTATTTATCTATAGAGTTTATCCCCTTTTTTATATCGTAATAGGCCTGCTTGTTTATTATTTTATCATAGGTAAAATAACAGTGGCCGATCTGTTATTTAGGATGAAAAACGAACTTACCTATCTATCTATTTGTTTCGGTATCGTAATATACGGGCAGCTCACAAAAAATTCTAACCCTATGTCGTGGTTTTTAGATTCGCTGGTAATACCGTGTATCATCTTGATTTTTTTGAGGATAACCGACAAAAAGATATTGAACGATTTTAAAAAGTGGATGTACTGCTTTTTTTTCCTTAACGCCGGTATAGCGGTAATAGAAAAAGTATCTAGCAGATTATTGTTCTTGAAAGAATCGCCATGGTATTTTGATTATTTTAGGTCAACCGCCCTGTTTGGGCATCCGTTAAACAACGCATTGATCATGTCTGTTTTAACCATTATTCTTTTTTTGGCAACAAAAGAAACCTATTTAAAAATGGGCGTATTACTTGCCGGTATGCTATCTATCTTTTGTTTTGGGGCAAGGGGTGCTTTATTGGGCGTGTTTGGGGCAATTCTGTTAAATATCATATTAAACGCATTGGGGTTTACCAAAGAACCGAGCAGAAATATCAAGAGCGGTTTAATGTACCTGGCTTCTTTTGCATTGATACTGATAGTAGTAATAAGTTTCACAAGCTTAGGTGATCGTATTGCAGGGTTGGCCCATGTAGATGAAAGTGCCGAAGCAAGAGTTGGATCCCTTAATATTTTGCAATATGTAGATTTACACGATTTATTTTGGACCGGTATTAGTTTGAGTAAAATTGATATGCTGCAGTATCTATCAGGGGTAGAAATTATCGAGAATTTTTATATCGAGTGGTTATTGAATTTTGGTTTGGCCGTTACCGTTATACTCATAGTGAGTTTAATCAGGTTTCTTTACTGTATGATGCACAACATTGGGGCAGATATTAAGCTCCCTATCCTATTTACCCTTATTGCAGTTTCTTCCTCAAACAATTCTTTAGCAACCAGTACTTATGTGATTACCATATTGGTGATGGCTTATTATGTATTTTTGGATTTTAAGGTTTTAGAGGTTAAGAAAGTACCAACAGATAATATTTTATATGAAAGTTTGCCATATTAGTTTTTCTTTTTTGATAGGTGGTATAGAGAATATGCTGGTTGATATCTTGGAAGAACAATCAAAACATATCGATACTACATTGATAGTCATCAATGATCATTACGACAAAAAGATCTTAAATAGAATTTCAAATAAGGTAAAGATCATCTTGATCAATAGGCCAGAAGGCAGTAAAAACCCTTATTATCTAAGTAAGCTCTGGCTAACGCTATATCGTATAAATCCTTCGGTAATACATTGCCATACGCCCAATATTATCGATATTCTCTTTCCTTTTAAATCGAGATGTATTTATACGGCACATACAACAGGCGTAGCTACAGAAAATCTTCATAATTACAAAAAACTGTTCTCTATATCTAAAGCAGTTGAGCATGATTTAATGGATAGAGGAGGATTAACTTCTGAAATGATCTATAACGGGATAGATTTCACTCTTTTTAAAACCAAAAAAAATTACAAGGTTAAACCTGATGAACAATTTAAGCTTGTACAAATAAGCCGCCTTCTGCATGAACAAAAGGGACAAGATATATTACTGGAAGCTATGTTTACCATAGTGCATAAGCTTGGCATTAAAAACATCCATTTAGATATTATTGGCGATGGCCCATCTGAAAGTTATCTTAAAAACCTCTGCGAAGAGCTAAAACTTCAAGATCAGGTCTCGTTTTTAGGCCCTAAAGACCGTTCATGGATCTATGAATCTTTGATAAATTACCACGCTTTGGTGCAACCCTCTAGGTTTGAAGGTTTCGGCATAACTGTAATTGAAGCCATTGCCACAGGCATACCAGTAATTTCATCTAATATTGAAGGGCCGTTAGAGGTGCTGCAAAATGTAGATTCTGCTTATATTTTTGATATAAATAATGTGAATGATTTAGTTTCTGATATTAGGCAAGTTGTTTCTGATTATCAGGATAATGAAATAGAAAAAAAATGTTTACAGGGTTTAAAGGTTACAGAAGGTAAGTTTAAGGTAAAAGATACCGCCATTAATTATTTAAAAGCCTACAAACAGCTCATATAATGAAAAACAAGGTCAGAAATTATTTAGCGTGGTTGATCAGTTTAGCTTTTATCGTTTTAGGCTTTATCAAAAGATCTAGAAAGAAGGCCCAAAACGGCGAATACATTCTCTCAATTTACTTTCATAACCCTAGCAAAAAGCTTTTTGAATTTTGTGTAACCTGGTTGTTAAAAAACAATTTCAGCTTTTTAACGCAACAAGATTTATTGGCCATCTCAACAAATCAGAAAGAATTCCCAAAAGGCGGGGTGATCATTACCGTTGATGACGGGTGGCAAAGCAATGAAGAAAACATTGTGGCAATTGCTAATAAATATAAATTGCCCGTAACTATTTTTATAACTACAGAACCTGTTCAAAATGGTAATTATTGGTGGCCTTATGTAGATTTTGCCGAGAAAAACAATATCGGGGATTTTACTGTTCAGCACCTTAAAACAGTGCCTAACAAAACCCGAGAATTGGCACTAAAAAAAATCAAAGAATCAGTTTCTTTACCAAGGGAAGCCATGACCATCGAACAGGTAAAATCAATCTCCAAATCAGAATTTTTGACCATTGGCGGGCATACCCTTACCCATCCAATACTGCCCAATTGTGATGATGAGCAATCTTTTGAAGAATTAAAGGCCTCTAAAATTATTATTGAAGAATGGATCGGGCATAGCATAAATAGTTTTGCTTACCCCAATGGAGATTATGGTACAAGGGAAATAGAATACCTAAAAAAACTAGATTATAAAATAGCTTATACTACAAAACCGTTACCGTTAACAAAAGAGGCATTATCGCAAATTTATGAGCTTCCTAGGTTTGGGGTATTTGAAAACGTATCTAACTTAGAGGCAATTTGTAGAATGGTTGGTGTATGGCAAAGGTTTTTTAAATCTTAATTTTACCAATATTTTAAACAAATCCTAATTTCTTATTTTAGTATGGTTTTGCAAGCAGTTAAATCTACAGATGCAGGGTAAAACACGTTTCCGGTAACGCTAAACCCTGTTAAATTAAGTGTGTTTACCTTTTTTAAATCAGATTTAACCTCAAGCCCAACATCGCCAAACCTTGCGTTGCCAATAATTTTTGTATTAGAAAGATCTAAATCATCTATACTTAAATTAGTTGGATCAACCCTTATTACAGCACTATAACCAGTTGCCATGCCCGCTCTAGAAAGAGTGTTGCCCATCAGTTTTAGCGAATTTAGTACCGTACCTGTGGTTGTTGAATAAACAGAAATAGCATAGCTAGAAAAATTGTCCATTTGGTTGTTGCTAACCGAAGATGAATCTGACGATACAAAACTCAACTCTAAAGCATTATAAGCATTTTCTAGCTTATTGTTCTGTAGCTCAAAGTTTGCGCTCTCGTACATTTTGGCCGCAAAACCATCTATCGCCCCTGTGGCGCTCCTTCTAAATAGGTTATTAGTAACTGATATTTTATCAGAATACTCGGCAGTAAAACCATCATACTTGGTTTTAGGCGCAACTAAATTCTCACAATTATTTTCGGTGATTGTTGCGTTACTAACCTTACTTAGGTAAATAAACCTGTTGGTGTTTTTGATCGTATTGCCAGAAACGGTAATGTACTTGGCGTTAATATCCGTATCAGACCATATACAGATGCCATCCTCTTGTCCGGTTTTTGATCCGCCGGTTATTAGGTTCCCGGTTACTTCTACGTTGTGCGCATTCCAAACCTGTATAAGTGAACTCCCATCGTTTCTACCATTGTAAATTTGATCGATGGTGTTGTTCATAATTTTGGCATCGGTAACAAAATCTAGGTTTGCTTCTACACCGGGGTTCTCACCTGCTATCAAATTTTGAAACTTAATACCATCTTTCCCACAGTTTTTAAGGGTGTTGCCACTCCAGGTTACAAAGTTGCTACCCTCGGTTTTTGTACCGGTATCCGAAGTATTTTCTATATCATTATCCGTAAAAGATAAATGGTCCCCACCGATCCCTAGCATACCTATACCGCCCTTTCTAACATCATTACCTTGGTTGCCTATGCCTATTACCTTTGATCTGCTTGCAATTGCGTTTGTACAATTTTGGAATACAATACCATGAAACATCCCATTAACAGAAGAACAGTTAACAAGTTCTATATTACTTGAGTTCAGGATATTAAATGATATTGATGGCGCATTGATTATATCGCAATTTTTTATGCTAATATTAGAAGATGCCAAAATCTGTATCCCCATTATATAATTGGTCCAGTTTTTACCGGCATTTAACAAATTATCCCTATTTCCATCTATCGTTAAACCATCGATAGATATATTGCTAAGACCTGTTAAAATAAACCCCGCACTCAAATTTTTCTTTCCCGATGGAAACGAAGGAACCATCTGTAAAATTGCACCATCGCTTTTAATGTTTATTGTGCCATTGGTTTTTGTGATCGGTTTGGATATATAATAAGTTCCTTCGGGGATCAGAATTTCATTTTCTTGGTTTACATCGCTTTGCAAAAGGGAGGTAATATCAGAACCCGCTTTATATGGGCTGTTTAATAACATTGATTGACTAATAGCGGCAGTTGATAATATCTTTTTATCAATAATAACCTCTTCCTTTTTGCATCCTAAAAAAGATGTACACAGAGTTAATAGAAGCACAGAAAAAGTCATCTTTTGTTGTTTTCTTTCAAAAATACTATTTAACATGATCACAGATATGATTTTTTCTAAAACAAACAAAATGTTGTTTTAAGGTTATTTTTAACGATGACTTATTTGAGGCGATGCTTGTTCTACGTAGAAAATTGGGGCAAGGTTACCTTAAATTTCCCCAATAAATATGATCAGTTTGAAGGTTGATTTTTTCTTTGCTCTTTTTTTTATTAAAAAGCAGAAATACTTTAGAGCCTCTTTTAGGGTTGCTTAGATTATTGTTTACCTCACAAATCAACTAATATGAATAAAAAGAAACATTACAACAGCTAAAACGTAAAATTTGCCAATTAACAAAAAATACTTGCTTTTAAAATTTGGTCTTAGCAGCACAAAATCCAATATTGAAAAAAATATTATCTTAGAACGAGGTTTTACAAGCAAAATGGATATTCTAAAAAGCGGATTTTAAAGCGTAAGTAATTGCTTATTTGAACGATACACTTTATCATAAAATTAAAAAAGCTGATACAACCAATAAATTAATGGATTCTCAAAAACCAAAAGTCTTGTTCATAACCAATATGTTCCCTTACCCAAAATCAATAAATTTTGGGGTATTTGTTAAAGAACAAATAGATTGCTTGGTTGATAATTTTGGCATAATTGCTAAAACTTACTTCATAAACGCACAAGAAGAAGGAAATTTAGTGTATTTAAAATCTGTTTTTAAGATTTTTCGTATTTTGAAAAAAGACGAAGAAATAGATATTATACATATCCATTATGGCTTATCGGCATTGTTTCTTCTGTTTTTTAGGCCCAAGAAAAAGATATTCGTTACTTTCCACGGGTCTGATATATTAAAAAAACAAGGGCGTTACATCCAAGTCATCATCTCTAAATATATAGCAAAAAAAGTAGATAAGGTTTTTATCTTAAATGATGAGATGGAAGAAATCATGAAAAAATTAAACGTTAATTATGAGGTTTTACCATGCGGGGTAAATGCAGATTTCTTCGATATTGACCCAGGTATCCAAAAAAAAGAAGAAAATTTGCGTTTGGTTTTGTTTACCGGCGATCCAGAAAGGAGTGTGAAAAATTACCCCCTCTTTAAAGAAGTTATACAAATATTAAAAGCAAAAAGCCAGTTCAACATCAATTTCAATTGCATCCATAACATGAGCAGGGCTGAAGTTAGAGCAGTCTTAAACCAATCGGATTGCCTATTGATGACTTCTATAAGCGAGGGGTCTCCTCAGGTAATTAAAGAAGCATTAGCCTGTAATTTGCCTGTGGTATCTGTGCCGGTTGGCGATGTTGGCATTGTGATACAAGATATACCTAACTGTTTTATCAGCGATAGTTATGATGCAAACCAACTTGCAGCCTTAACCATCAAGGCTTTAGAGAACAGAGGTGCCCCTATCAGAGAAACTTTTTTAAAAAAAGGGCGGTATGAAAATAAAGCGGTATGTAAAAGAATATTTGAGAATTATTTAACAACCTAATATCCATTGATTTGAAGACAAATAAATTGAGACCATTGCTATTGATAAGCCTAAAAAATCATCGGTTTAACGGGCAGGGCCATCAATTATCGCTTCAAAAACTTAGTTTTACCAAACAACCTTAACCATTATATGTGCGGAATAGCAGGATCCATCAACGTAGCTCTTAATATAGATGTGCTTAATTACATCAAACATCGTGGCCCAGACTCTCAGGGTTTAATCGAAAAACAAGTTGGCGATAACAAGGTATATTTAGGACACACCAGGCTATCCATCCTTGATCTTACGGAAGCAGGTAGCCAACCCATGATCACAGATTGCGGAAACTATGCGATTGTTTTCAACGGTGAGATATACAACCATCTCGAACTTAGAAAAAAACTTGCTAATATTTCGTTCAGAGGCCATTCTGATACCGAAACCATACTTTACTATATCAGAGAGTTTGGGATAAAAAGTGTTGATGATTTTAACGGTATTTTTGCATTCGCTTTCCTCGATATAAAAAATGAGCAGTTTTATTTAGTGAGAGACCATTTTGGCGTAAAACCTGTTTATTACAATTTCAATGGTAAAACGATGGTTTTTTCATCAGAACTGAAAGTTTTATTGAAATCTGGGGTAAAAAAGGAAATTGATCTGTCATCGTTAGATTCAATCTTAACATTAAGATACAACCCCTCGCCCACCACAATTTTCAAAGACATCTACAAGTTAAGCGCAGCTTCTTACATAAAGTATGATTTAAAAAATCATCAGCACAAAATAGAGAATTATAGAAACGATTCTTATGCTGTTAATAACAATATCTCGCTTGATGAAGCAGTAGAAGAATATTCAAAGTTGTTTGAGAATGCGGTAAAAAGACAGCTTTTGGCCGATGTACCCGTTGGTTTGTTTTTAAGCGGCGGCCTCGATTCGGCTTTTATCGGTAAGGTAATGAGCCAAAATCTCGGTTATCCAATTAAAACATTTACTGTTGGCTTTACCGGAAAAGGGAATTTTAACGAACTGGAAGATGCACAGACAACGGCAACTTTGTTGGGCTCCGATCATACTGCCGATTTTTTGGGCCAAGACCAGTACTTGGATTATTTTAGACAATCTTTTTACCATACCGAAGAACCCATTGCAGAGCCAACCATTCCGGCACTTTATCATCTTTCAAAAATGGCTTCAAAATCTGTAAAAGTGGTTTTAAGCGGCCAAGGAGCCGATGAGCCGATGGCAGGTTACAAACGTTATTATGGGGAGGCGATAATGTCTAAATATGCAGGTATTTTAAATTTGATGCCCTATAAAATCCTTAAACAGTTTTTTAAAGCCAATGAAACTTTTCAGCGAGGTGTTTATTCTGCCCAGTTTAAAAAAGAGGAAGATCGCTTTATGGCAATTTATACCCTGTTTTCTGACGAGCTAAAATCTAAGATCTATAAAAACGATCTGCTTTCTACCATCGCCATTAGAAAAGATAAATTTTTTAGCAAGTTTTATGAAGAAGTGCGTGGCAAATCCGACTCGTTAAACAGGCTTTTATATATTGATACAAAAACGATGTTGCCAGATAATTTGCTTTTATTTAACGATAAAACAACCATGGCGCATTCTATCGAGAACAGAGTGCCTTTTTTGGATAAGGATTTGGTGGCCTTTGTAGAAACCCTGCCTTCAGAATTTAAGTTGAACGGTAAAATACATAAATACGTAGAAAGAAAGGCGGCCGAAAATTTCTTACCGAGCGAAGTGATGAACAGGAAGAAAAGAGCCTTTGAAACCCCGGTGGGCGATTGGTTTAAGACCAGTTTGTATGATGAGCTGGTTTCGCTGGTCAGCCAAAAAAGCAGCCTTTCAGATCAGTATTTTAATAAAGATGCTTTAATGAATATGATCAATACCCACAAACAAGGCAAAAGAGATTATAGGAAACAGATTTACACCATTTATTCATTAGAGTTGTGGTACCAGAATTTTTATTTAAAGTTTTAGTATTCAATCAAAAATGGGAAAAGATAAGAGAAAAAAGATCATACTAATTTGTTCTGACGGAGGCCATTTAGCCCAAACCTTACATTTAAAAGAGATGTTCTTAAAGTACAACTACCTATTGGTTACAGAAAAAACGCCAGCCACAGCACCTCTGAAAGAAAATTACCACACTTTTTTTCTCGCAGCTAGATCTAAGGGGCAAGGCCGTGGGATTTCCTTTTATTTGGTGGCACTTTACAACGCATTTTTATCTTTTAAGATACTTTTAACCCATTTTCCAAAAGCCGTTATCTCAACCGGAAGCCATACGGCAATACCAATGTGCTTTTTAGCAAAGGTGTTGGGCATTAAAGTGGTCTTTATTTTATCGTATGCAAGGGTTACATCAAGGGCTAAATCTGCCGATCTAATGTATAAAATTGCAGATAAATTTATTGTACAATGGCCCGATGAAAAGCTTAATTATAGTAAAGGCATTTATTTAGGAGGGATATATTGATGATTCTTGTTTTATTAGGAACCTTTGTTACCGAGTTTAAAAGACCTTTGCTAGCGCTAGATAGCCTTTGCAAAAAAGGAATAATTACCGAAGAAGTAATTGTACAAAACGGCCACACGGCTATAGAAACCGATCATTTGGTTTTAAAACCATTTATTTCACCAAAAGAACTTGACGAACTGCACAAAAATGCCCGGCTTATCATTACCCATGCAGGTACAGGCTCTTTGATAAAAGCTGTTGGGTTCCAAAAAAAAATAATTGGCGTAGCTCGATTACTCAAATTTGGCGAACATGTGGATGATCATCAAATAGAAATTTTAGAGAAATTTGTTGAGTTGGGCTACATTATGCCATGGCGTGAAGAGGATGAGCTGGAAAATATCTTAAATATGATCAAAGATTTTAACCCGATCCCGTTTGTTTCTAACAAACCTGTTATCATGAATTATCTAAGCGAATATATTGATAGTTTATAAACCGTGGGATCAATTGTTTAAGAACTAAAAAATGGGCAACAATTAAAAAAGTATGGATTGATGATGTATAAGTTTAGAGGTAACTTCATATTTAAAGCTATGTGGTAATACCTTAAAAAATTGGATTAACTTTGAACTAATAATAGAGAATTGATTACAACAATTTGAGCAAATTTATAGGCTAAATGAATGATAGTACCAATTTTATGGTAACGTATTATAAAACAGATTATTAAAAACAATAAATAATAAAACGCTCATACCGTTAAATGATATGAATAGTAGATTCGATAATTTTTTCAGGATATTTTTTGCATTCACAGACTTGGGTTTTCTTTGTTTGTTGCATTTGATCTTGCTTTTAAATTATAATTTTGATACCAACTCCGCAAATATTAGCCATGTAGTCTATTTTATAATGACTATTATTTTTTGGCTTATCAGCTCTTACTTTACAGAAGTTTACATTAACGATAGGATCTTAAACTTTAAAAAATTTGCCCGTAGAACCATTAGGGCCTTTTTTATTTTTGTTATATTCTTGCTTATTTACCTTTATTTTTCGAGGTTTAGGTTTAATAGAGAATACCTGTATATCAGTTTCGCAATATTTGCATTTTATCTGATCATCAGTAGGTTAATCTTTTTAAAGATAGCGACCTACATCGGCAAGAAAAAAAGAGCATTAAACAAAGTAATTATACTGGGCAACAATACCTTTGCCTATGATCTAGTTGTAAAACTTAGAAAAACAAATAAAACAATAGATATTTTAGGCTGCTTTGCCGAGCAAAAAAGAGAAGAAATCAATAAGCTTGATTTTGAATATTTGGGGAAGGTAGAAGATTGCATCAAATATGCCATTTCTAACCATGTTACAGAAATTTACTCAACGTTATCGCCAGAGATCTACTCAGAGATATATGAAATTGCCCAATCTGCAGAAAACCTTTGTATGCGTTTTAGGTTTGTGCCAGATTTTAGGGAATTTGTGAACAAGAGCGTTTACTTTGATCATGTGGGCGAGATACCGGTTTTATCTTTAAGATCAGAACCGTTAGAAGATTTTGCGGTACAAGCAAAAAAAAGGCTTTTCGATATTGTTTTTAGCATTTTAGTTACCATATTCTTATTGAGTTGGCTAGTGCCTATAATTGCCATATTGATCAAGCTAGATTCTAAAGGCCCGGTGTTCTTTTTGCAAGAGCGATCAGGCAAAAACAACCAACCCTTTAAATGTATCAAGTTTAGAAGTTTGAAGATCAATAAAGAATCAGATACCAAACAAGTTACCAAAGGCGATAATAGGATAACAAAATTGGGCAAATTCTTAAGAAAATCTTCTATTGATGAGCTGCCACAATTCTTCAATGTTTTAAAAGGAGATATGTCTGTTGTTGGCCCCAGGCCGCACATGCTAAAGCATACCGAAGAGTACTCTAACATCATCATGAAATATATGATACGCCACTACCAAAAACCCGGCGTTACCGGTTACGCCCAAGTGAACGGTTTTAGGGGAGAAATAAAACAGGAAGAACAATTGATCAAAAGAATTGAGTACGATGTTTGGTATATAGAAAACTGGAGCATCTGGCTCGACTTAAATATTATCATCAAAACCATAGTGGTAACCATTAAAGGCGATGAAAACGCTTTTTAATTAGATTAGCCAATACTTAAAATCCACACATTTAACTTTTACTCCAATGTTATATCCATTAAAATTCAAAACAATATTTAAAGATAAAATTTGGGGCGGTCAAAAAATCAAGACCATCTTAAATAAAGACTTTTCCCCATTACCAAATTGTGGAGAAACCTGGGAGATCTCTGGTGTAAAATCTGATGTATCTGTTGTTGCGAACGGCATTTTAGCAGGCGTTTCTTTAGCCGATCTGTTATCAAAAGAAAAAGGAAAACTTATCGGGAAAAAAAATTACGAACGTTTTGGGAACGAGTTTCCACTCCTTATCAAGTTTATTGATGCTAATGACGATTTATCCATTCAAGTACACCCAGATGATGAATTGGCAGAAAAACGCCATCGCTCTAAAGGAAAAACAGAAATGTGGTATGTGATACAAGCCGATAAAAATGCTGCCCTTATTTCTGGCTTTAACCAAGAAATAGATAAAAAAGAATACCTTAAAAAGTTTAATGCCGGAGAAATTAACGACATTTTAAATAAAGAGCAAGTTGCCGCTGGCGATGTTTTCTTTTTGCCTGCCGGCCGTGTGCACACCATTGGTAAAGGATTATTGATTGCAGAAATACAACAAACTTCTGATGTTACCTATCGTATTTATGATTTTGATCGTGTTGATGATAAAGGCAACAAAAGAGAACTTCATGTAGAAGAAGCTTTGGATGCTATTGACTTTACCTATCATGATGAATATAAAACCAAATATCAGGCAACCAAAAACCAACCCATAGAACTGGTAGATTGCCCTTATTTCACAACCAACGTCTTAGATTATACCAAAGAAGTGGTAAAAGATTACAATAACCTTGATAGTTTTGTTATACATATTTGTGTAGAAGGAAATTATATTTTAAAATATGGGGTAGAAGAAATCCCGGTGCAAACGGGTGATTGTATTTTAATACCTGCAACCATAGATCAAGTTCTATTAAAAACAAATAGCGGTTTTAAGATCTTAGAGAGCTATATTAAATAGGCTTAAAGCTATATCTGATTTAATGATCTGCTTTAATATTTTATTTTGAGTTCTGATCTTATTTAAACATAAAACCAAAAGTATGCACCAAGAAAAACATTTTACGGCATCAGAAATAGTTAGGGATGTAATTATTGGGATGTCTGATGGCTTAACCGTACCGTTTGCATTAACGGCTGGTTTAAGCGGCGTGGTGCATGCAAATAGCTTTGTGATTACGGCTGGTATAGCAGAAATTGTTGCAGGCTCTATCGCTATGGGTTTGGGTGGGTTTTTATCGGCAAAAACTGAAATAGAACATTATCAAACAGAATTACAGAGAGAATATGCCGAGGTAGAAAGAATCCCTGAACAAGAAAAAGATGAGGTAAAAGAAGTTTTTGCCAATTATGGTTTATCAGAAAAATTACAAAACGATATTGCAGAACAGTTGAGTTTAGACAAAGACCAATGGGTAGATTTTATGATGCGATTTGAATTGGGCATGGAAAAACCCGACCCAAAAAGAGCGAAACAAAGTGCTTTTAATATTGGCATATCCTACGTTCTTGGAGGTTTTATCCCGCTTTTAGCTTATTTTTTTACCAATACCCCAGAAGAAGGTTTAAGAATATCGGCCATTATTACCATCATTGCGCTATTTGCTTTTGGTTATTTTAAAACTAAGCTAACCGGGCAAAAACCACTTGAAGGGGCTTTTAAAACAGTTTTAATAGGCGCTTTAGCTGCTGGTGCGGCTTTTGGTATCGCAAAGTTAATCTCTTAGCCCAAAAAACCTTCAACTGCTCCACTTTGCACTAATTGGATTGTTTTTTGTAAAGCTTCCCGATATGTTAACCTATGTAGATCTTATTCTGGCGACGATCATTTTCTTAGCCGTTTACCACGGCTTTAGAAGGGGCTTTATTTTAGGCGCCTTAGAATTGCTTGCCTTAGTATGCAGTATTTTAACAGCCTTTCTCTCTTATTTGTACATCGCCACTTTTTTAGATGATCATTATCAAATTGAAGAAAGATGGCTTTTTCCGCTTTCTTTTTTTATTGCCATCCTAATTGCCCGCTTAATTATTGGGGCAATTATCTACAAGTTGATCAAAAACATCTCTAAGAAAACCCACCAGAGTTCTCTAAACAAAACCTTGGGGATAATTCCTGGTTTGATCAGGGGCTTATTTTACGCAGCTTTATTGGCCTTGATATTTTTATTTCTCCCTTTATGGCCAAATTTAATATCAAATACCCGAAACAGCTTTTTAGCTAATTTTTTAAGCCAAGAGTTAGAGAACATCGATAACCATATCTCACCGGATATTAGCGATAGGGTAAAAAAATCTATCAGTAAATTAACAATAGAGCCAGAATCTGATAAGACGGTTTTCTTACATTTCACAGTTGAAAACGCCAAAGTGAACGAGAATTATGAAAACCACCTGTTTGTTTTGGTAAACCAAGAGAGAAAAAAGGCAGGAATCCCTTTATTAGAAAGAGATACGGCCTTAAGGGCAGTTGCAAGGGCGCATTCTGCCGATATGTTTAAAAAGGGATATTTCTCCCATATCAATTTAGAGAACAAATCTCCTTTTGATCGTATCAGCGCACATCATATACCATACCTAACCGCGGGCGAGAATTTGGCCCTTGCCCAAACCGTAGAAATTGCGCATACCGGTTTAATGAACTCACCGGGGCATAGGGCAAACATCCTCAATCCAAAATTTAGGAAAATTGGCATCGGGATTTTAGACGGCGGTATAAACGGCCTAATGATAACCCAAAATTTTACCAACTAAAATTCTGTTAGCTTATTTATAATTTATCACTACTTTAGAAAAATGAATACCATTTTATCTATTGACGGTGGCGGCATTAAGGGAATTATTCCCGGAATGGTTCTGGTAGAAATGGAGCGAAGGCTGAAAGAAAGAACAGGAAACCCAGAAGCCTATATTGCAGAGTATTTTGATTTTTTTGCCGGCACAAGTACTGGTGGTATCTTAACCTGCCTTTTGCTTTGCCCTTCAACAAGCGACCCTAAAAAACCCAGGTTTTCTGCAAAAGAAGCACTAGATCTATATATTGATAACGGCACTAAAATTTTCTCTAGCAAAGGCATTAAAAGGTTTTTTGCCAATATTGGTTGGACAACCGAAAAATACGATGCAAAAATTCTTGAAAAGATCTTGTTAGATTATTTTGATGATGTAAAGCTAAGCCAACTTATTAAACCTTGCATCATTACCGCTTACAATATAGAGTTAAGAAAGGCACATTTTTTTAGACAAAAAGTTGCGCAGAACAGAGGCGATAGTCGTGATTTTTTTGTGAGGGATGTTTGCAGGGCAACTTCTGCTGCACCAACTTATTTTAGCGTAGCAGAAATCCACTCTTTGGCCGGCGTAAGGTATCCTTTATTAGACGGCGGTATTTTTGCCACCAACCCCTCATTGAGCGCTTTTGTAGAAATAAAAAAAGACCCAGAAGAACTCATCCCAAAAGATGTTTATATTTTATCTCTAGGAACCGGCGCATCAAAAAAAGCTTATGATAGTGATGAGATAAAAGACACAAAGGCACTTTTTGTTGTTCCCGCTTTATTAGATATGATGATGAGCGGCGCAACCGAAACTAGCCATTTTTACATGAAAAAGATTTTTAGTTTTTTAGGGATTGCCGATCATTACCTAAGACTAGAACCCGCTAACCTGCAAAGCGTAGAAGAAAACCTAGACGCAGCATCACCAAAAAACATCAGTAAATTAATTGCCTTGGCAGATAGGATGATCAGCCAGCAATCTAGGGTTATTGATTTGGTTATAGATAACTTGATAAAGCTTAAAACCGAAGAACCTCATTGAACCCCGATATTTACGGTAATTTTTTAAAAGCTTATCAAGCTGGTAATCAAGATCTAGAAGTTTTGCTGCATAACAATTATACCACTGCAGAAGATTTCCCGGTAAGTGTTTTTTTTAGGGAAGATGAAGATCTGAATGATATTGAGGTTTTTGCGCTTAATCTTTGCGATGGCAAAATTTTGGATATTGGTGCCGGCGCAGGTGTGCACAGCTTAATCTTACAAAGAAATAATTTAGATGTTACCGCTCTAGAAATTTCTGAAGGGGCTTGCGAGGTAATGAAAAAACGTGGTTTAAGAAAAATTATCAATGCAAACGTAATGGATTACCGAGCCGAAAAATACGATACCCTTTTGATGATGATGAACGGGATCGGCTTTTGCGGTTATGTAGATGAGCTGAGAAAATTCTTGATCCATGCTAAAAATATCCTCAAACCATCGGGGCAAATTCTTTTTGATTCTTCTGATGTTTCTTATTTATATGAAGATGAAGCCCCAGAGCCAGATAGCTATTATGGTGAGATCGACTATCAATATGAGTTTAACGGAGAAAAAGGAGATTGGTTTAGCTGGCTTTACGCCGATGAAAACTTAGTGGCAGGTTTAGCAAAAGAAACAGGTTATCAGCTGCAAATTATGTTTAGGGATGATGATAACGCCTATTTAGGCAAATTAACCTTGGTTTAGCTTTTCGCTAAAAATTCCCCATACCATTTTCCAGAGTTTTTAACCGTTCTTTTTTGAGTCTCAAAATTTATATGTACCAATCCAAAACGAGGATGGTAACCTTCTGCCCATTCAAAATTATCGGTCAAAGTCCAAACAAAATAACCATCAATTTTTAAGCCTTCTTTTTTTGCCCTTAAAACTTGTTTTAAATTATCTTGGATGTATTTGGTACGCATTTCATCATTAATCTCTCCGTTTATGATCTTATCTGCAAAAGCAGCACCGTTCTCAGTGATCAATAATTTTTTAATTTGAGGATACTTGTTAAATTGCTTGATCATGTGATAAATAGCTTCTGGATAAACTTCCCATTTCATCTCCGTTAATTGCACTTTTCTGTTTTCTGCCTTTACCAATGATGCTTTGATATAAGGAATTAACCAAGAATTTTTGATGATCTCACGAGTGTAATTTTGTATCCCGATAAAATCAAAATCAAAGACCAAGTTTTTTTCATCTTCTGGTTTACTAATTTTTTTAATGCCTTTTAAAACTGGCAACTCTTTTTCGGGGTAACCCAAACCCAACAAAGGTTCAATAAACAAACGGTTTAATAGCGCATCTACCCTTTCAACGGCTTTTTTATCTCTTTTTAATTTTCGGTAAGGTGCTAAGTAAGAACAAGAAAAGGTAGTGCCAATATTTGCTTTAGGAATTATCTTACGCAAAACCCTTGCCCCTGCAGCAATAGCTAAAGCTGCATGATGGATCGCTGGAAGAAAATTTTTCATTCCCCTCTTTCCCGGGGCATGCAAGCCTAAAAAATAACCCGCTCCGGTAAAAACAACGGGCTCGTTCATTACCATCCAATTTTTTACCTTGCTACCGAAATTATTTGCACAAACTGCAACAAATTCTTCAAACCAAGCAATTACCTCTCTATTTGTCCAACCTCCTTTTTGTTCTAATGCGGCAGGTAAATCCCAATGGTAAATGGTAAGCCAAGGTTCTATCCCTAAGCCCAAACAATAATCTATTACATCATGATAATAAGCAATTCCGGCTTGGTTTATTTCTCCTATCCCATTGGGTAAAATTCTTGCCCAGGCAATAGAAAACCTAAAATTTGGGATATTTAGTTTTTTAATCAGATCAATATCCTCTTTATATCTGTGATAAAAATCACTAGAGATATTGGCGTTTTGGTTTCCTTTAATCCTACCCTTTGTGTTGGTAAAAGTATCCCAAATAGATAATCCTTTACCGTCTTCTTTATATGCGCCTTCAATTTGATAGGCCGCAGCAGAAACCCCCCATTTAAACCGAGGGCCAAAGTGGTCTTTAGTGAAATTATTATTGGGCAAAAAAGTATCGGTCATTTAAAAGCAAGCGATTATAGAAGCTTGCAAAATACACGGAATTTAATGGTTATCAAACCTTAATGAGAGAATAAAGCTTTCATCTGGTTTAAGAACAAAACCTCTTTAATTTGATTGATAGATTTTGAGATGAATTGTAATAGTTTCATTTTCATTTCGTTTTTTGTAAATATAAAAAGCTAAGATGAAGAGAATGTTGAGTTTATGATAAGTTTAGGTTAATTAACTTTTGGATTTCTATTTGTAATTCTGGCAATCTAAATTGAATAGTATCATATAAAATTTGATTAATAACACCAAAATATTCATGAATAATGAAATTTCTAAAATCTTCTAGTATTCTCCATTCTAATTGTGAATGATTGATTTTGAAATTTTCAGAAATTCTTGATGCCGCTTCTCCTATTATTTCAAAATTTCTTTCAACAGCATCTTTGGTCTTAGAATCAGATTCATATTCTTAGAAACTTAATTCTTTTGTATAATCAAAAATCCTTAATTATTGCTAAATTAATATCTTCTAACAATAATTGTATTTCTCTATTAGACATGGATCAAGTTTTTTTCTATTGATGGTAAATATTTTTCTTTCACGCCACCTCTAGAAACCAAATCTATCTTATGATTAAATAAATCCTCAAATTCGTGGGCAAGTTTAATATATTCAAACCCATCTATCTTTTTATTAAAATCAACAAAAATATCTATATCACTTTCTTTGGTATAAGTGCCATTTGCAAAAGAATCAAATAATCCTAATTCAGAAATTTGATATTTCTTTTGAAGATAGACTTTACTGTCTTTTAATAATCGGATAATTTCCTGTGTATTCTAAAGCATAGCCAGTTAATTTTATTATCATCAAAAATAATAATTACTTATTTAAACCGATATACAAAATACGGTTTCGAAAACGTGTCCCTTTTTTACTTTTTGTATGGCTTCTTTTTGTTTAATGTCTTTAATTTCTCCTTCGTTATCGGCGCAGCCCAACCAAGGTTCAATACAAACAAAAGGAGCATCTGCTTTGCTCCAAATCCCTAAATAATCAAAATGTGGGAATTCTACCTTAACAGTTTTGGTGCTAAATTTACTTTTGAGGGTAACTGCCTTAGATTTTAAATTCTTAAAAACCAAAGCATCATGCTCAAATAAGGGTTTTGTTAGTTTAAGCTCTTGTTTAACCGTAGGTATTTTTAAGGTTTTGCCATCAAACAACCCGTTTTTAGACAGTTGATGTGTAATTAAATCGTCATCGTATTGAAACTCTATACTATAATCCTCAAATTTTTCTCCTTTAACCAAAGGCACATTAAAGCCGGGATGCGCACCAACGGAGAAATAAATGGTTTTATCATCCATATTGATCACTTTATATAACACTTCTAATGTGCGGCCTTTTAAATAATAAATAACTTGGAACTCAAATTTATAAGGATAGATTTTTAGCAACTCATCATCATACCTTATCTCAAATATGGCCTGTTGTGGCGCTGCTTCAATTTTCCTAAAAACGGTTGTTCTGGCAAAACCATGCCTGTTTAGATGATGCTTTTCTCCATCAACCCATAAGGTATCGTCTTTTAAACCGCCAACTATTGGGAACAAATTTGGTGCGTGGTAGCCCCAGATATCTGGGTTGCCCTGCCAAATATACTCGGTATGATCGTTTTTATCTATTAAAGAAACTAGTTCTGCACCTTTAGAACTTAGGGTAACTTTTAATTCTTCGTTTTCTAAAACAATCATGCTATTTATATTTTTTTAAATTTATCAGCTAACATTTTCAGCATATCCTCATTCGCAGGCCTGTTGTCTTTTTTAGGTTTATGATGAGGTTTTGGAGATTCATTAACCGGTTTTGGAGGGTTAAGTTTCGCATCGTTATCAACCTTTTTTATTTCCACAGGCTTTTCTGCCGGTTTTTTCTCTTGTGCTTCTGCTCGCCTTGCTTCGTTCTTTTTCTCGCGATGTTGTTTCCAATATTTCTCTAGCCTGTTTTTGGTATATAAAGGGAAATCGCCGTTCATCATCCAAGAATAATAACTGGGCTCAATTTCAAAAACTTCAAAAAGTGTTTTTCCTTTGTGCTTCCCAAAGTTGAAACAAGGTTCATCATTATCGTTAAAAACCATTCGTCCGGCAAAATCTACTGGTTTATTAAGGTTTGTAAATTGATGTAAAGCATCAACATCATTAATAACGGGTTGCGAAACATTGCCTTTTTTATCCTCGTAAGAGATGCCTTCATATTTAGCTAACTGTGAAAGCAATACTTCGTAAGTGGCCCTAATATCTGCTTCGGCAGAGTGTGCGTTTATGATTTCTTTACCACAATAAAACTTGTAGGCGGCTTTTAAGGTTCGCTGCTCCATTTGATGGAAGATGTTTTGTACATCTATAAACTTCTTGTTATCGATATCAAAATTTATACCTGCCCTTAAAAACTCTTCCATTAGGATAGGGATGTCGAATTTATTCGAGTTGTAGCCCGCTAGATCGGCATCGTCCAAAAAGGCAATGATTTCTTGTGCAACGTCTTTAAATGTTGGTGCGTCTTTAACGTCATCATCATAAATACCATGTACCAAAGATGATTCTAGCGGAATGGGGATGCTAGGTTTAATTTTCATGGTCTTTACTTCTTCGGTTCCGTTGGGCATAGCTTTAAGAATGGATATTTCTACTATACGATCTGATGCTATGTTGACCCCTGTTGTTTCTAAATCGAAAAATGCTAATGGGCGTTTAAGGTTAAGTTTCATTTAATTTTTTGAGTATTAGATGTGATTTTTTAGGTTTGAGACGTGAAAATTGAGCTATGCGAGTTTCTGTTGATTGATAAATAAATGATTAAAGTTTTACAGGTTCAATTTAGCTAAAAATAATTATTCCTAACAAAATTCCTATTACCATAATGGCATAAAGCAATATTTCATTCCCGGCAAATTGTTTGTATTTGCTCCAAAACGAATAATCTTTTTTCTGTTTGCCCATTAAAATAGCTTTGATAGGTTAAGAAGATGAAGGTCGGGAATTTTTATTTGGGATAAAAGCTACCAAAGAAAAGATCTTAAATTAAAAATAAAAATCAGCTCCTCATGGGGTAAACCACATCTTTTTTATGATGGATCAAGGCATCAACCACGTTTTGTACAAAGTTTGTTTTATCTTTCTTTTTGTTATCCATATCGTTATCAATTGGCCCTTTGTATTTTAAAACCCAATTGTTTTTTTGCCGCTGTAAAACATACGCCGTTGGTGTGCTTCGCAAGTTATATGCCCTGGTAACATTTTGGGTAGAGTCTTCTAAATAAGGGAATTCATATTTTTCTTTTATGGCATTTTTAACCATTTCTTGGTTGGTTTCTTCAAAAGCATAGCTAGGGTTACTTGGGTTAATGGTTACCACCGGATAACCATCTTTAGCATATTTTGTATGCAGATCTTTAATACGTTGGCGATATCTGATGCAGTGGTAACAACCGTTGGTCATAAAAATCAATATTACTCCTTTTCTGTTTTTATAATCATCCAAACTTACCATTTTTGGCTGGTTGGGTACGGTGTTGGGCAAGTTAAATCCAGATACGGTATCGCCTAAATGCAGGGTATCAATTTCTAAAACTGCAGATTTGGCCTTAATGCTTATCGCCAATAAGCAAATAAATAATAAAATAATCTTTGGTGCTTTAATTTTCATCTTTCCATTTAATTGAACAGCCAATGGCCTTGGTTTGTGTAATTTGAGGTTTTTTATTCTTCATAATGGCTTCAACGGCGTTATCCGCATAATTATTTCTGCCACTTTGGTTCACATTTTCGGTATCGTTATCTATGGCTCCAATATATGCTACCTCTAAACCTCTTTTGGTTTTTTGTAGCAAGTAAACATGTGGCGTTGCTTTTGCCCCATAAGTTTTGGCTATATCTTGGGTTTCATCCAAAAGATAGGGGAAAGTATATTTTTTTTCGGCAGAACGCTTTTTCATGTTCTCAAAAGAATCTTCTGGATAAGCTTTTGGATCATTTGGGTTGATGGCAATAACCGGATAACCTTGTGGTGCAAATTTCTTATCAAGATCCATAATCCTCTGTTCGTACATTTTTGCATAAGGACAATGGTTGCAGGTAAAAATCACAAAGAAACCTTTTGCATCGGGATAATCTGCCAAGACAACCATCTTGTTATCTACATTTTTTAAAGAGAAATCTTTGGCTAAATCCCCTACTTTATATCCTGTTTGTGCCTTTGCAAAATTGCTCGATACAATTATCAGCAACAACAAAAAATGGGATTTAAAATTTATACCGGCTGTTTTCATAAGGTTTATTTATTTGCTAAATATACTTCTTCTAATTGTGGGTAGGTAAATTCTCGCTCGTAAAATTTTCTTGAGTTTTTCAATTTATTAACTATCAAAGTTGCGGGTAAAGAACCCGTCCAATCCTTACTTACCTTATCTATATATCCTTGTTCAGATTTTTCATTGATTACATATACTTCAGATTGGATCTTGTTCCGCCTTACAAAAGGCACAACCGCTTTTTCTAGTTTAGATTTAAAATCCACACTCATTAAAATCACCTTTAAAGGTTGGTTTTTATAGGTTTGGCTTAGTTTTTCAAAATTTGGAAGTTCTTTAACGCAAGGCGCACACCAAGTAGCCCAAAAATTGACTACATAAACTGTATCTTTTCCTTGTTGTATCCTGTTTTCTAACTGGTTGATAGATAATAATCTTACTTGTGCTAAGGATATTTTTGCTATAAAAAACATCACAAAGAAAATAAATAGATATTTATTCTTCATAGTTTTATAACGCCTTTTATTTTTATTTAGCTTTTAGTTGTGGTTTAAAATATCCAAACATTTGGTCAATTCCTTTTTTTGATACCAATCATTAAATACAAACTCATATCTATGCACTTCAAAAGTTCCGAAATTAAATTGACGATATTTATTTAAGAGTTTCAAAAATTCATCATTTTTTTTAACGGTTGATTCAAATCTTAAAATAGTACTATGTGCCGTTTTGATTTGATATCGGTTGTCTAATGAGCTTTCCAAATCAGATTGACGAAAATTAACTCTCAAAATATCTCTCAGTTTATCTAATACTCCATTTTTAGGGAAACCTTGAATCATAATGCCTGCATCAGAAGCAGTGGTTCCTTTAAAATGGATTTCTTCTACAGGTAAATTTTTTAAACTGCTTTTTATGATTTTAATATATTCTTCCACTTGTATATTTTCTAGCTTAAATCCTTCATAACAAGAAATGATAGACATTACCGTAATGTGAATATCAGAAACAGGATAAATATATTGATTTGGAGCTATCTCTTTTAACTCGTTCAAAAATTTTGATATGGATTTTAAAACTTCAGTGGTAGGTCTTATGATTAATGTAACTCCTCTACGAGAATCATCCTTAGCATTAATTTGTTGATCTAAACTTAATTGATTTTGCTTAAACTTTTCTTGAGCATGCAACCACATTTGCTCATAATGCTCCTCTAAATTCATTCTACACTCCCTCCCCTAGAAAAATATTTATACGTATAAGGGTTTCTCAATTTTTCTAACATTACGCCCTTTCTGGTACTAGCGTGAACATAATAACCATTTTGCAGGTACAAACCTACATGACTAAATTTTTTACCATCAAAATCAAAAAAAACAAGATCGCCTTCTTTTAATTGATTTTCGTATTTTCTTTTGATGATATTTACTTGTTGGCTTGTAGATCTGGGGATCTGCCTATCATAAACGTTCTGATAGATAAGGTAAACTAGGCCAGAGCAGTCTATACCTTTTTTTGTTAGGCCACCAAACTCATACCTAGTGCCTTCCCAATCATCAATAAACTCGTAAAGTTTACCGTTTTTAATATCGCTTTTAGAAACATCCATTTCTTCGGCATATTTGGCAGCTATTTTATTTGAAGGTTTTTCTATTTTATAATTGGCGTTTTTAAGTGTATTTTTCTTTGATTTACAAGAGCTAAGCACCACTAATATGCTAACTATGATACAAAAGAAAATATGATGTTTTTTGTTCACGAGAATTATTTAAGATTTATTTTAAAGATTCTCTAAGTTAAAAAAAAGATATAAAACGAGATTTTTTCCATAAAAAAAACGCCTGTTCAATTTGATAAGAACAGACGTTAAGGCTAAATATTTTTATAAATTTTACTCGTTTTCTATCAACGGTACATCTTTCTTTTTTCTGTTTGCAAATCTGTTCTTGATTTTTGCCCTGATCAAATACATAGAAGGCACCAAAATTAAGGTTAAGAAAGTGGCGAAACTTAAACCAAATATCATTGTCCATGATAAAGGCCCCCAGAACGCCACGTTGTCTCCACCAAAATAAATATGGGGGTTTCCTGTACTCAACAATGCGGTAAAATCTAAGTTTAAGCCTACCGCCAGCGGAATTAAACCTAACATGGTTGCCGTTGCCGTTAATAAAACCGGTGTCATACGGGTTCTACCGGCCTCTAATATTGCCTCGTAAGCTTCCATCCCTTGTTCCATCATCAAATCGGCAAATTCTACCAACAAGATACCGTTACGCACTACTATCCCCGCAAGGGCCACTATACCGATCCCCATCATTACAATAGACATTTCCATGTGGAAAATAGTAATTCCTAGCAACACGCCTATAATACTGAATAAAATCTCGCTCAAGATAATGATAGGTTTACCGATAGAATTAAATTGGATAACCAAAATAATCAATATCAAGAAAAAAGCGACCCCTAAAGCTAAACCTAAGAAGGCCGATGTTTCTGCTTGCTCTTCTTGCGCCCCGCCCATTTTTATCACCACCCCATCCGTTTTCCTAAAATTCTGAATTGCGTTTTCTATGTTTTTATTAACCTCGCCAGGGTTAAAATCAGAAAGCACATTAGATGATAGGATAATTATCCTTTTCCCTTGTTTTCTTTTGATACCCCCGTAAGTGTTCACATAGTCGATATCAGCGAAAGCAGAAATAGGGACTTGGCGAATAATGCCGCCCATTGCCATATCGCGATAGGTAATTTGGATGTTTCTTAACGCTTGCAAGCTATTTCTTTGATCCTCTTGCGCCCTCACATTAATCTGATAATCTTCTTTAAGATCCCTAAACTTAGAAACTTCTGTTCCAAAAAGAGCTGTTCTTAAATTATAAACAATGGTTCTTGTGGCAATTCCTTGTCTGTTTGCCCTTTCTCTATCGATATCGAAAATTACCTCGGGTTTGTTGTTTTGGAAATCCGATTTCAATTCTTCTATTCCCCCGATATTTTTTGCGACTAGATAATTTTTTAATCTTTGTGAAGTGCTTACCAAAGAATCTAGGTTATCACCCGTAATTTCTATACTTATCGGTTTTGCCGTAGGCGGGCCAGATTGCTCTTGGGTTACAGAAATCTCTGCGCCAGGGATACCTTTTATCGCTTTTCTGATCGCTGTTAAATAAGCAGTAGAAGGATTTCCGGTACGCTCCCCAAACTCTTTAAAAGCAACCGTTACTTTACTTTTGTTTGGATAATTCCCTTGATCCTCATCTTGCGGATCGGTTACGCCAACGGTAACATTAGAGATAATAGACGATACGTTTTGGCTACCTAAACTATCTACAACCGCGGTAACTTTTTTCTCTATTTTTTTAGTGATTTCATTGGTATATGCTTGATCTGTACCTACTGGCAATGAGGTATAAACGTAAACAAAGTTTGGATCTGATGATGGGAAGAACACAAATTTTGGTGGGATTATTCCTGTTAAAACGATAGAAAAGATCAACAAACCAAATGTACTGCCCAAAATAGTATAAGGGCGATGCAAAGCCCATTCTAAAAACCTACCATACTTAGCCTGTACCCTTGGCCATGTATTTCTTTGGAATTTTCTGATAACTTTTTCTAGTACAAAATGTTGCAATAGATAGAATAAAGCAATAATGATCACAAAGTTTCCAAAACCAAAATCGATGAGGTAAGCAATTACCGCTGCAATACCCAAATACATCAACGTCTTTTTCACTTTCTTATCAAAGGTTGGCTTATAAACCTCGTTTTCGTCGTGAGACTCCATAAAATCTACCGCAAAAACCGGGTTGATAATATAAGCAACCACCAAAGATGCCAGCAAGGTGATGATCAATGTAATTGGTAAAAAGAACATAAACTCTCCAATTACCCCTGGCCAAAACGCTAATGGAATAAATGGTGCCAAGGTAGTCATGGTGCCAGAAAAGACAGGTAAAAACACCTCGCCAGCAGCCATTTTAGCAGCCTGTTTTACCGTATATTTTCCATTATCAAATATCCGGTGCGTATTCTCTATCACCACAATGGCATCATCCACCACGATCCCCAAGGCAAGCAAGAACGAGAACAGTACGATCATGTTCATGGTAAAGCCAATGGTTGGCATCACCAAAAATGCTACACACATAGAAAGCGGTACAGAGAGTGCCACAAACAATGCGTTTGTGATGCCCATAAAGAACATCAAGATCAAGGTAACCAATATAAAACCGATAACAATGGTATTGATCAGATCATGAAGGGTAACCCTTGTTTTATCAGACTGATCGCCGGTGGCTACAATGTTTAAGCCTTTTGGGAATTGCGTGGCCTTCATATCGGCCAAAATTTCCCTGATCTTATCAGACGCTTCAATCAAATTTTCTCCAGAGCGCTTTTTTACGTTTAAGGTTATTACGTTTTTACCGTAAAGCCTTGCGTAAGATTCTTGCTCTTTAAAACCATCAACCACGTTGGCAATATCTTTTAAATAAACAGACCCACCAGTTGGCGTATTGATGATGGTGTTTCCGATTTCTTCTGCAGACTTGTATTCCTTCTTTATGTTTAAGGTTCTTCTAACCCCATCAATAGGGATAGTACCACCAGATGCAGAAATATTTTCTGAACCTACCGCATTTTGAATATCCATAAAGGAAATCTTGGCGGCGGCCATTTTATTCATATCTACGTTGATCTGCATTTCAGGATCTAAAGCACCTACAATATCAACCCCAGATATTTCTGGAAGTGCTTCTATCCTATCCTTTAAATCATCTGCATAACCTTTTATCGTTTTCAAATCATAATCGCCAGACATATTTAAGTACATGATCGGCAGATCAGAAAGGTTAATATCTTGTACGGTTGGATCGTTGGGCAAATCACTTGGTAGATCTGTTTTTGCTTTATCTACCGCATCTTTTATACGTTGCTTTGCAACCACAATATCAACATTGGCATTAAATTCTGCCGTGATGATGGAGAAATCTTGGTAAGAGTTAGAGGTAACCTTTTTTAATCCTTGGGTTGATCTAATCTGTTTTTCTAACTGTTTGGTTACCAAATTCTCCATATTTGCAGGAGATGTTCCCGGATATACTGTTTGTACAAAAATCTTTGGAATAGAAATCTCGGGGAAATTTTCTTTTGGTAAACTATTGTATGCAAAATAACCAGCTATCAACAGCATAAAGGTTAATACATAAATAGCCGTTCTGTTTTCTACTGCCCAACTAGAGGGCTTAAATTCTTTTTCTAAATCTTTCATTTAGCTATTAATTAAAATGATGTTACCATCTTTTATGAGAATGATCTTCTAAAGTTTAACGTTATCGCCTTCGTTAAGGCCATTTAAACCTACCGTAATTACTTTATCCCCAGGCTTTATACCCTCTAATATTTCTGCTACGCCGTTATAGATATTGCCTACTTTTACTTCTACTTTTTTAGCTTTCCCATTATCATCCAACATTAGGTAATCACCGGTTTCTGATTTTTGTATTGCTTTAATTGGTACAACCGTTGCTTTTTGGTTGGCATAATCAACAATTTTTAAAACTGCCAACATATTTGGCCTAAACGATTTTTTACTAGGCAATTTTACCTCTACGGCAAAACTCCTGCTCATTGGGTCAATGGTTTTTGCCGCAAAAGAGATTTTTGTTTTAACAGAATCTGTGGCATCTGGCACTACAACAATAACCTCATCGCCTTGGTTAATTCTACCGGCATAGGTTTCAGAAACTAATGCTTTTGCTTTTAGATCATTGGCATTTACAACCCTTATGCCCGGTGCCCCGGGTTGTACGGCTTGCCCTACCTTATAATCCATTTGATCTATGGTACCGGAAATGGGCGATTTGATTTTATACAAGTCTGCTTGTTGTTTTAAAACGCCCATTTGCTTTTCTAAACCTTCTTTTTGAGATTTTGCGTTTAAATATTGTACCTCTGTACCAATTTTTTGATCCCAAAGATTTTTTTGCCTTTTAAATAAATTGGTTGCCAAATCTAATTGTGTTTGTAACTGAGCCATATTTTGGCGAAGAACCGCATCATCTATCTGTGCTAAAATTTGCCCTGCAGAAACGTTTTGGCCAATAGAAGCATACACTTTGGTAATTACACCTGCAGCTTCTGGCGTTACCTGTACGTTTTTCTCGGCATCAATTTTACCTTGTATTTCAATATAATTTTTAAATGGCGATGTCTTTACCTCATAAACATTTACATCTTTGGTAATAATTTCCTTCTTGGCACCAATTTCCTGTTCTAAATCGGCAATTTTGCCACTGATGTCCGCCTGCTCTTTCTTCAATTTTTCTAGCTCGGCTTTTTTATCTTTTGATTTGTTTCCGCAAGCTGCTAAAAACAGTACCAGCGATGCGATTAATATTTTTTTCATGATTTTATTGATATGATAAGGTTTGCTTTAATTAATTTTTCCTGTTGCTCTTTCTGTATCCACTTTGCTGATCAAGGCATTGTAAAGTGCGTTTATGTAATTGTTTTCTGCTTCTTTAAGCGATGTTTGGGCTTGGGTTACCTCTATAGAAGAACCCACGCCTTGTTCGTACTTTATCTTAGAAACCCTTAAAACATCATTGGCTAAATCTAAATTCCTTTGTTGGTTCTCTAGAGAGTTAATGCTGTTTGTGTAAGTGGTAATGCTATTCTTAATGTCTAAATTCAAAGAGTTTTTGGTATTGTACAGATCATTTTTTGATTTTAAGACAGTAAACTCCGCTTGTTTTACCCTGTTAATTTTTTGTAGGCCACTAAAAATCGGGACATTTAATTGTAGCCCAACAACTACCGTAGGAAAGCTTTTATCATACAGATCACTAAAATTGTTGTTCTGGTATTGATATGAGCCATTCCCAAAAGCAGATAAGCTAGGGAGAAACTGAGATTTATACCTTTTTAAATCTAACTGGTTAAGTTTAAGCTGTGTTTGCGATAGTGCATACTCAACCCTATTGGCATAGGCGGTGCTATCGGCCAAAATAGAATTCTTATCTAATTTTACTCCTTCAATAGATCCCTTTAGTGATAAATTATCATCAACTGGCATTCCCATTTGAAACTTCAACATACTTTTACCCAATTCTAAAGAACGCAAAACGTTCTCTTTCTCTGTGGTTAAGTTATTATATAAAACTTTTAGCCTATCCGCATCAATTTTTTCTGCAAAGCCGTTATCAAACAAGGCCTGTGTTTGATCTAGTTGGTCTTTCAATTGCGCAATGTTGGCATTTAATAGATCAATCTGTTTATTATTTACCAAAACCATGTAAAAAGCTTTTGTTACAGCTACGTTGGTTTCAATCTTAGATCGGTTATAAGCCCTTTGTGAAAGCTCTTTATATGTTTTTGATGCCTGTAAACCTACAATATAACTACCATCAAATAATAATTGGTTGATGGAAGCACCTAGGCTAGAATTGTACTTGACCCCAAATTTTACTGGAATATAGGTTCCTGGTTGGTTAAAGAATTCACCTGGCAGTAAAGAGGTTGGTACTTTTAAGAAATCCTTAAAATCTGCAGTACCGCTAATCTGCGGCAAACCAATCCCGATGGTTTCTTTTACCTTGGCATCGGCTATCTTTTGATCTAAAGCAGCATTTAATAAGGCCGTTTGGTGCCCGTAAGCATATTCTATACATTGCTCTAAATTATAATTGTAAGTTTTGGCAGTATCTGTTTGCGCCATTAAACTCCCAATAGTTAAACTTAAAAAAGCCGTAATCAGCATTGTTTTTGTTTTCATTATATGGTTTGTTTGTTCTTGTTTGTATAATTATTGATTAAGATATGTCCACTTAGTGTGCAAATCCCAAAAAGGAAATGTGTGGTTAGTTCTTGTATCACTTCATAAAGACTATGTTTACCGCTCCTTATCAGATCTGTTTCAAAAGTCCAATTAATTTGCGCCACCCTAGCATGGGATAATATTTCTGTATTGATGTCGTCCCTAAAAACATTTTCTTTGATCCCTCTCTCTAAGCAAATTTTAACGTTTTTATAGATATGGTTTTCATGGAATTCCATCATGATCTTATAGGCTTTGTTATGATATTTTTCTAAATCATAAAAAATTACGGGGTTGATATTAGCCAACATCTCTTTCAAAAAATCCATCATCAAAAAAATCTCATCTATCGCATTTTCAGATTTATTGGTCAATTCTGCCATGTTGCACTCATCTTTTTGCATCATTGAGATAATTAAGTTGGTAACCAACTCATCCTTATCTTTAAAGTTTGCATAGATGGTTTTTTTAGACATCCCCAACTGCTTGGCAATATCATCCATGGTAATGCTTTTTGTTCCGTATTTCATAAAAAGCTTTTCGGCTTCTTCTAAAATATAGGTTTCGATATTCTCTGTCATAATTCGAGCACAAAACTATGGAAACTTTTTACATTTCCAAAGTTTCCGTTTATTTTATCGATATTTTAATTTGGTTTATTTTCGTTGCAATTAAATTACAATTTCAAATTTGATTACAGTAAGCCATCCATTTTTGTATTTTTGCAGCAAAACGCAAAAAATGAACGATGCTAGTTTAAACGCCATATCGCCAATAGATGGCCGTTATCATAAACAAACCGAAAATCTAAGCCACTATTTTTCAGAAGCTGCCCTTATTAAATTTAGGGTTTTTGTAGAAATGGAGTACTTTTTAGCCTTAAGCGAGCTGCCCATACCTGCTTTAAATGGTTTAAAGAAATACAATTTAGAAGCTATTAAATCAGAAATCATCAATTTATCACAAGATGATGTTCTAAAAATTAAAGAGATAGAAAAAGTAACCAACCATGACGTAAAGGCGGTAGAATATTTTATCAAAGAAAAATTTGATCAACTAAAATTATCCCAATATAAAGAATATATCCATTTTGGGTTAACCTCTCAAGATATTAACAATACCGCCATTCCTTATTCATTTAAAGCTGGGATGATGGTTGTTTATTATCCGCAATTGCAAGAACTTATCCATACCTTAAAAGATTTAGCAAAAGAATGGGATCATGTTTCTATGTTGGCGCATACCCATGGGCAGCCAGCTTCTCCTACTCGTTTAGGTAAAGAAATAACGGTTTTTATAGAAAGGATAGAAAACCAGGTTGAGCTGTTAAAAGCCATTCCTTACGGAGCTAAATTTGGTGGGGCCACCGGTAATTTTAATGCCCATCATGTTGCTTTTCCTTTAATCAATTGGAAAAATTTCGGGAATGATTTTGTGAATAACAGGCTTAAATTAAAACGTTTACAAAATACAACCCAAATAGAACATTATGATTACTTGGCAGCACAATTTGATGGCATAAAACGCATCAACACGATCATTCTAGATCTAAATAGAGATTTTTGGACTTACATCTCTATGAATTATTTTAAACAAAAGATTAAAGATGGAGAAGTTGGCTCATCGGCCATGCCACATAAGGTAAACCCTATAGATTTTGAAAACTCTGAAGGCAATATTGGCATTGCCAATGCACTATTAGAACATTTATCGGCAAAATTACCTGTTAGCAGGTTACAGAGAGACTTAACAGATTCTACCGTGTTAAGAAATATAGGCGTACCTTTAGCACACACCATCATTTCTTTAAAATCTACCATTAAAGGTTTAAACAAGTTATTGTTAAATCAGGCAGAAATTCAGAAAGATCTAGATAATAATTGGGCAGTAGTTGCAGAAGCCATCCAAACTATCTTAAGGCGTGAAAATTATCCTAACCCTTATGAGGCTTTAAAAGATTTAACACGTACCAATACCCAAATTAATGCTGATACAATGGCCAGTTTTATAGATGGCTTAGCTATAAAAGATGATGTGAAAAAAGAATTGAAAGCGATAAATCCTTCTAATTATACAGGTATTTAATAGTCATGTTGAGGTAAAAACAAAACAGTAAGGCTTGGCTTTATTTATTGATGAGTACTTTTACAAAAAATATTTTTGATATGAACATTACCGTATATACAGAATCTACCCCCAACCCTGCAACAATGAAATTTATAGTAAATAAATTGTTGATCAATGGTAGTGTAGATTTCTCAACAAAAGAAAGTGCAGAGCATTCTAAATTTGCAACAGAGCTCTATAAATTCAATTTTGTAAACGGGGTATTTTTTGCCAGTAATTTTGTTACGGTTACTAAAACAGAAGATGCTGCATGGGCAGATATAGAGCCTCTATTAAAAGAATTTATAAAAGGTGCGATAGAATCAGAATATGCCGTTCAAGAAAATACAGAGGAAGAAAATTTAAACTTTGAAGGAACGGAGACCGAGATTAAAATTCAACAGATTTTAAATGATTATGTAAGGCCCGCCGTAGAACAAGATGGTGGTGCAATCAGTTATCGTTCTTTTAATGATGGTATTGTTACCGTAGAATTAAGAGGTTCTTGTAGTGGATGCCCATCTTCAACAATAACGCTAAAATCTGGTATTCAAAGCTTATTGCAAAGAATGATACCAGAGGTAAAAGAAGTTGTATCTGAGGCTTTATAAAGCAAAAAACAGTTAAAAAAAAGTCCTAAAATTTAGGACTTTTTTTTAAACGAAACTTTTAACGTTTCTGATCTCTTCGTAAAGCTCGATCACTTTTTTCTGTAATTCTATTATTTCAGAATCTCTATCCTGAAGCTTTTTGGTTACAAGTTCTAAATCTGAAGCATTTTTTATCTCTTGCTCAGGATCGTTATAAGTTAACAATTGTACCACACTTAAATTAAAAAGTGCAGAAATTTGTTCTAATCGCGATATGTTTATATCTGTAATACCAGTCTCAATTTTAGAGAATGCGGGTATAGATATATCTAGTTGCCTTGCAACGTCTTCTTGGCTCCATCCCTTTTGATGCCTTAATAGCCTAATTTTTTTTCCTAAAAATTTCATCTCTTAAACATTATTTATTAAAACACTTACTTAAAAGTTAATTTATACAAAGATATGAACAAATTATTTCTTTAACATAGATTTAGCCAATGTAACTAAATCAATACCTCCAAAAATCCCAGAACTCATCATCAATAAATTAGTATTTTTAATTTCTAACGATTCTAAGTAACCTTTTATTTTTTCTGCTTGATTAAAAAACTTTATTTTATCGTTAGAAAACGCTTTTATGACTTTATTTTCAGAAAACGGTTTTAAACTTTTTTGAAAGAAGGTTTTCTCATCTACAAATACAATAGCAATATCTGCGCCATTCATGGTACCGGCATATTCTTCTAAAAAATCCTCATTTAAACTACTAAAAGTATACAATTCTATACAGGCAATTAATTTTCTGTCGGGATATTGCTCTTTAACCGCTTCAATAGTTGCTTTCAATTTTGAAGGAGAATGGGCAAAATCTTTATAAACCACGCTTGTTTCGTTTTGTGCCAAAAGCTCTAAACGCTTTGCCGCACCGGCAAAAGAAACAATAGCCTCATAAAACTCCTCGTTACTTAAACCAATTTTTTCGCAGGCCAATTTAGCCGCGTTAAGGTTCATTAGGTTATGCTTGCCAAAAATGTTTATCCCAAGTTCTCCTTGTTTGGTTTTTAAATAAGTTTTCCCGCTTTTAATCTCAAATAAAGGAGTGTGGTATGGGATTTTTTCCAGCTTGTTTTTAAATTGATGCAGGTTTACCAAATCTTTTAAAACATCGTCTTCTTCACAATAGATCAATGTGCCGTTTGGTGTTATGGTATCAATAAACAAGCTAAATTGATTTTTGTAACTCTCAAAAGTTGGGAAAACATTGATATGGTCCCATGCCACACCGCTTATGATACCGATATTTGCGTTGTAAAGATGGAATTTTGGTCTTCTGTCTATTGGTGAAGCTAAATATTCATCCCCTTCGATCACAATGATTGGTGCACCTGATAATTTTACCATATTATCAAAACCGGCAATCTGCGCACCCACTAAATAATCAAAATCTTTACGATGATAGTTGAGTACATGCAAAACCATGGAGGTAATGGTTGTTTTGCCGTGGCTGCCGCCTACAACAACCCTTAATTTATCTTTAGATTGCTCATATACATACTCTGGGTAAGAATAAACTTTAAGACCTAATTCTTGCGCCCTTAATAGTTCTGGGTTATCAATCCGGGCATGCATACCCAATATGATGGCATCTAGGTCTTTTGTGATATTTTGTGGGTGCCACCCTTCTGCTTTTGGCAAAATGCCGTGTTTGTTTAATCGGGTTTTTGAAGGTTCATAAACAGCATCATCAGAACCTGTTACTTTAAAACCTTTTAAATGTAAAGCGATAGCCAAATTGTGCATAGCAGCACCTCCAATGGCAATAAAATGTACCCTCAAAGTTTTTATTTAATAAATTTTGCAGCCACCCATAAATCCTTTTTTTTATGGCTAATGTATTTTAAGCCAAATTTTGATGCCGCTGTTTCTATAATTTCTAAATCGGGGCTTTGGTAAAAGCCACTAAAAAATATTTCGCCATCGCTTTTCAAAGCTTTAGCGTAGTTTTCCATTTGATCGATCAAGATATTTCTATTAATGTTGGCTAAGATCACATCATATAACGTGTTTGGTATAGCTTCTTTAGAACCGCATAATGCTTCAATGTTTTTAATATGATTTAGAACGGTGTTTTCTAAAGTACTCTCATAACAAATTTGATCGTTATCTATGGCAACCAGTTCCTTTGCCCCTAATTTACTGGCCAAAATTGCCAAAATCCCTGTACCGCATCCCATATCTAAAACAGATTTATTATTTAAGTCTATTTCTAAAAGATATTCCATGATCATGGCAGTTGTTTGGTGATGCCCCGTACCAAAAGCCATTTTTGGGTCTATCACAATTTCATGCTTAAAACTAGGTTTTGGTTGATGAAAGTTTGCCCTCACATAAACTTGGTCTTTAATCTGTATGGGTTCAAAATTGCTTTCCCATACTTGGTTCCAATTCTTTTGTGGGATAAGGTTTACCTCGTAAGAAAAAGAAAATTGATCATGATAGGGGCTTAGCGTCTCTTTAATTTCGTTTTCGTTCAATTTATCTGAAGGGATGTAGGCTTTAAAACCAAAATCCGTTTCCTCAAAGGTATCGAAACCTATGTCTCCTAAGGCGGCTATCAATAAATCTTGGTGGTAATCTTGATCAGAGACAATAGTGAACACTAGTTCTTTATAATTCATAAAAAGATTTAATTTGGATTTAAGATCATTACCTTAATAAGAGCGTTAGGGATGGGAGTGACATCCTTTTTTTGCTTTATGCGATTTGCAAATTGCAAAAAAAGATATAACGGACAGCCCGTTAAAACGCCCAAATAATTAAAGAAAAATTTGGGCGCAACATTTATTTGCTATTGAATGCTTTTGCGATATCTACAAAATCCCTAGATTTTAAAGATGCGCCACCAATTAAACCTCCGTCAATATCTGCTTGAGAAAATAATTCTTCGGCGTTTTTTGGGTTACAGCTCCCACCGTACAAGATGGAGGTATTATCTGCAACTTCTTGTCCGTATTTGGCGGCTATTTCTTTCCTGATAAAAGCGTGTATCTCTTGTGCTTGCGCAGATGATGCAGTTACACCTGTTCCAATTGCCCAAACAGGCTCATAGGCGATCACCAATTTAGAAAATCCATCTGCCGATAAATGGAAAGTAGCTTCTGCTAATTGAGATTTTACCACATTAAAATATTCGCCGCTTTCTCTTTCTGAGAAGGTTTCACCGATGCAGAAAATTGGTTTTAGGCCGTTTTCTAGAGCGGCATCTGTTTTTTTGGCCAATAATGCGTTGTTTTCCCCAAAATACTGTCTTCTTTCAGAATGGCCTAAGATCACATATTCTACATTGATGGATTTTAACATAGATGTGGAGATTTCCCCGGTATATGCTCCTGCTTCTTCTTGGTGTGCGTTTTGGGCTCCTACACTTACCTTATCGTATCCTTTACCCAAACCCACTAAACTATTCAAATGAATAAAAGGCGCACAAACCACTACCTTAAGGTCTCCAACCACTTCATCTTTAACCATATTGATTACCTCAGAGAACAAAGCTAGTCCATCGTTATAATCTTTGTTCATTTTCCAGTTTCCTGCAACAATTTTCTTTCTCATAATTTAATTTTAAAATCTTCTGTATTTATTGGTTTGATCAAATATTTCTGTCAAAATATCTTTCTCTATATCGTTAAATTCTTTATTCTTTCTATCATATACCTTTTGCGATGTTTCAAACATTTTGTTGATGGTATAGGTTTCTAAACCTTGTGCGCCGCCCCAAGAAAAATCTGGGATAAAGTTTCTAGGAAAACCTGCCCCAAAAACGTTGGCACCAACACCTACAACTGTACCGGTATTAAACATGGTGTTAATGCCGCATTTTGCATGGTCTGCCATAATCAATCCGCAAAATTGTAGGCCTGTTTTCCTAAATCTTTCTGTTTTATAATCCCAGAGCTTAACCTCTGCATAATTATTTTTAAGATTAGAGTTGTTCGTATCGGCACCAAAGTTACACCACTCTCCAACTACTGCGTTACCCAAATAACCATCATGCCCTTTAGAGGAATTTCCCCAAATCACAACGTTATTTATCTCTCCTCCTATCCTGCAGTTTGGGCCTATGGTTGTTGCGCCATAAATCTTTGCCCCTAATTTTATTTGAGAATCATTACAGAGCGCTAAACCACCACGTATGTGAGAACCTTCCCAAACCTGTGAATTATTTCCCAAATAAATTGGCCCGTATTTGGTGTTAAAGGTGCAACATTCTGCCTCTACCCCTTCTTCAACAAAAATATCATCTCCAATGACGGTGTTGCTTGCGCTAAGTTTTTGAGAAACCCTGTTCTTTGTGAGCAATTTAAAATCGGTTCTCAGTTCAATGTCATTGTATTTAAAAATATCTTCAGGGTAGTTGATTTTTGTAAAATCTTGCTCAAATTTAATTTTATGATGATTTGATAAATCCTCTGAATTTAGTTTATCATGATTGATTTTTGCAGCTATACAAGTTTCCCCTTTTACTAAAACATCACCATCTTTTAAACTGTAAATAGCGCTTACTAGTTCTGCATTTGGACAAATGCTGCCATTTATGAACAATTGATCATGATCATTGACCATCGGAAATTTCTTCTGTAAATAACTTGCAGTTTGATAAGAAATATCCACTTTAAAATGTTGACACCATTTCTCTGATATTTTTAGAATGCCAATGCGTAAATCTGCTGTTGGGCGGGTATAGGTAAGGGGTAGCAAAGTTTCCCTACTGTTATCATCAAAAAAAATGATTGTCATGCTACAAAAAAACAAAAAAAGTCCCGACTATCAAGACGGGACCCAAATATATTATCAATTTTATTAAAATTATTTCTTAGCGTAACGAGTTTTAAACTTATCAATACGACCCGCAGTATCTACCAATTTCATTTTACCTGTATAAAATGGGTGCGAAGTATGAGAAATCTCTAATTTAACAAGCGGGTATTCATTACCATCTTCCCATTTAACAGTTTCGTTTGTGTTGATGCAAGACTTAGTTAAAAAGGCATAATCGTTAGACATATCTTTAAAAACTACTAATCTATAATTTGATGGATGCAAATCTTTTTTCATTGTATTCTAATCTTTATTCCCTAATTTTTAGAGGTGCAAATGTAATTAAAAAATTATTGTTTACAAGAAATTAATAATAATTAGTTGCTTGTATCCCTAATGATCTGATTGATCACTTTATCTAATTGATTAGCAGATTTTTCTAATAAATCTATGTATTCTTTGTTAAACTTATAATTGTCTAGTTTAATTAAATCTATCATTCCCAAAACCGATGTTAAAGGTCCCCTAAACTGATGCGAATGTACCCAAGCAACTTGGGCCAAGGTTTGATTTTTTTTTACCGATAAGCTTAGCTGCCTATTCAATTCTAAAACATGATCTACCTGGGCTGCCAAAATTCTAAGGTATCCTTTTTCCTCATCAGAAAATTGGCTGGGCTTAATATCATAAACGCATAAGGTGCCAATCTTGTAACCATCGTTTGAGTTGAGGTTTGCGCTGGCATAAAACCTAATATTGAATTCGCCCGTTACCGAAGGTAGGTTTTTAAATCTCTCATCTTCGGTAGCATCTTCAACTACCAAAACATCATTCTCTTTTATTGCCTGTGCACAAAAAGAGGTGGCCCTTGGCATGCGGTCTAAATCAATCCCCTCGCCTGCAAGTATAATTTGCTCGCTTTCATCAATTAACGTAACCAAGGCTATTGGCTTTTTGGTTAAAACAGAAGCTAGCTTGGCAATTTGCCCAACCTCTTTTTTAACATCAAACATCAGATATTTACCAACGGCTTTTAGGCGTTCTAGTTCATTATTTTCAATCATTTATCAATCAATTTCTTGACATATTTCTATTAAAACGCCATTTGTAGATTTAGGATGAACAAAGCAAATTAATTTATTATCGGCACCTAATTTAGGAGTTTCATTTATCATTTTAAAGCCTTCAGATTTTAATCGTTTTATTTCGGCATAAATATCCTTAACCTCAAATGCGATATGATGTATGCCCTCACCTTTTTGCTCAATAAATTTAATGATTGCGCTATCTTTGTTTGTGGCTTGCAACAATTCTATTTTGGCTTCGCCGATTTTGAAAAACTCCGTGGTCACGTTTTCACTCTCCACAATTTCTTTTTTATAGCTTTTTACCCCCAAAATCTTTTGATAAACAAGGGAAGAATCTGCTAAATTTTTTACCGCAATACCTATATGCTCTATCTTATCCATTAACCCCAAAATTGCATTTTAATGACCATTAAACCTATACTTATATAGAGATATTCTATCATTGCTCCAAAAGTTTTTTAGTATATTTGTAACAATAATAAAAACAATTCTAAATAAGATGTTAAAAACACCAATATACTTAGATAATAATGCAACTACACCGATGGATCCAAGGGTATTAGAAGCAATGTTACCTTATTTCACAGAAAAATTTGGGAATGCTGCTAGTAGAAACCATCCTTTTGGTTGGGTTGCAGAAGAAGGGGTAGATTACGCCCGTGAACAAGTGGCTAAATTAATAGGTGCTTCAGAAAAAGAAATTATTTTTACTTCTGGCGCAACAGAATCCGATAATTTAGCGATAAAGGGTGTTTATGAGATGTATAAAGATAAAGGTAACCATATCATTACCTTAACCACAGAACATAAGGCTGTTTTAGATGCTTGTAAACATTTAGAAAAATTAGGTGCAAACATTACATACCTAGATGTTGAATCTGATGGCTTGGTTGATTTGAGAAAATTAGAAGCGGCCATTACAGACCAAACTATTTTGGTTGCTATCATGTATGCAAATAATGAAATTGGCGTAATACAACCTGTTAAAGAAATAGCTGCCATTGCCCATAAACATGGTGCTTTATATTTTACCGATGCTGTTCAAGCTGTTGGAAAAATTCCTGTTGATGTAATAGCCGACGGTATTGACCTATTGGCATTATCGGCACATAAGATGTACGGCCCAAAAGGTGTTGGGGCTTTATATGTGAGAAGAAAAAACCCTAGGGTTAAAGTAACTTCTCAAATGGATGGTGGTGGCCATGAACGAGGGATGCGTTCGGGTACTTTAAACGTTCCTGGTATTGTTGGTTTAGGTAAAGCTTGTGAGCTTTGTTACAATGAAATGGAAGAAGAAGCTGTCAGGCTTTCTACTTTAAGGGATAAATTAGAAAAAAGCTTAACCGAGTTAGAGGAATCTTATGTAAACGGGAACCCCGCACATCGTTTACCTCATACCGCAAATATTTCTTTTAAATATGTTGAGGGCGAAGGTTTGATGATGGCAATGAAAGATATGGCGGTTTCATCTGGTTCTGCCTGCACATCTGCTTCTTTAGAACCCTCTTATGTTTTAAAAAGCTTAGGCCTTTCAGATGATTTGGCTCATTCTTCCATCCGTTTTGGCTTAGGGAGGTTTACCACCGAGGAAGAAGTTGATTTTGCAATAGAAAATACAAAAAAAGCAGTTCTTCATCTAAGAGAATTGTCTCCGCTTTGGGAAATGTTTAAGGAAGGCATAGATCTTGATAAAATTGAGTGGGCAGAGCATTAATTCGGTTTTACAATTTGTCGATTTGAAAATTTGACAATGGAATAAAAATCGTTCATAAATAATATTAAAAGTCATTTTCAAATTGACTAATTATTAAATTAACTAATTAAAAAAGACATGGCATATTCAGATAAAGTAATTGATCATTATAGCAACCCAAGAAACGTGGGTACGCTAGATAAATCTAAAAAAAGCGTAGGTACGGGATTAGTTGGCGCACCAGAGTGTGGCGACGTTATGCGTTTACAAATTGAAGTTGATGAAAACAACGTAATTACCGATGCCAAATTCAAAACATTTGGATGTGGTTCTGCAATCGCTTCATCATCATTAGCAACAGAATGGTTAAAGGGAAAATCTATTGATGATGCCCTAACTATCGATAACATGGACATTGTTGAAGAATTGGCATTACCTCCGGTTAAAATCCACTGTTCTGTTTTAGCGGAAGATGCAATTAAGTCAGCGATTAATGATTATCGTGTGAAAAACGGCATGGAAGCGATTGAATTGGAGAAATCACATCATTAATTTAAGTAGCAAGATGCAAGTAGCAAGAATCAAGACGATTTTCTATCGTTTTTAAATCTTGCTTCTTGATACTAAATACTTGATTCTAAAAACATGGTAACAATAACAGATAAAGCAAAAGGTAAGATAGAAGAGCTGATGAAAGATGCAGGGTTAGATCAGTCTTATTTCCTGCGTGTTTCTGTGAAAGGCGGGGGATGTTCTGGCTTATCTTACAATATGGATTTTGATAACGAAACCCAAAAAGGCGATCAAGATTTTGAAGATAAGGGCTTAAAAATTGTTTTAGACATGAAATCTTTCCTTTACTTGGCAGGAACAGAGTTGGATTTTTCTGATGGATTAAACGGTAAAGGATTTAACTTTATCAATCCAAACGCATCACGTACTTGCGGTTGCGGGGAAAGCTTCTCTGTATAACAAAAACGAAATATGTTAAAAAGGGCACTTTTAATTAAGGGCCCTTTTTGTGTTTTAAGCTTAAATACATTATAATTGTGAGCTATACCAGTTAAATTCTAAGGTTAAATAGATGGAGTTAATTACCAAAAAAACAACCGTTCCGCAATTATTACGCAATGCTATTAAAAACATTCATCCAGAAACGGATACTTTTTTGATCAGAAAAGTAAAAGAAAAATGGGAAGAAATATCTTTTAAAGAAACCCTGGCTAAAGCCGATGCTATTTCGGCTTATTTTTTAGAAATTGGTATTAAAAAAGGGGACAGACTAGCTTTCATTATTGAAAACTCTCCAGAATATGTTTATTACGATCAGGCTTTACAACAAATTGGAGCTATAAACACTTCTATTTATCCTACCCTATCGGAAGCGGAAATAGAATATATCTTAAACGATTCTGGCGCAAAAACCATTTTAGTTGGTAGCCCTTTCTTGTTAAAAAAAGTTGTTAAGGTTGCCAATAGCAGTAAAGAATTAATAAGGATAATCCCCGTTTTTGATGATTTTGAAAAAATAACAGAAAAAATTGCTTTAAATGCTGGCGTAATCAGTTTAGAAAATGTAATCAAGGAGGGCCATTCTAAATTAGATGGCTTTGAAAATGAAATCAACCATTTAAGGGACCAAGTTTTACCTTCTGATATTTCTGCACTAATTTATACTTCTGGCACCACCGGCGTACCAAAAGGTGTAATGCTAACGCATTCTAACTTTGTAGAAAATGTAAAAGTTTGCTTGCAGCAAATCCCCGTGATTGATTCGAACGAAACTTTTCTTTCATTTTTGCCCTTATCACACGTTTTTGAGCGTACGGCAACTTACCATGTTTGTTGTGCAAAAGGTAATAAAATAGCATTTGCCCAAAGTTTAGAATTATTGGCCAAAAACATGGGCGAGGTTAAACCTACGGTAATGTCTTGTGTACCAAGGCTATTAGAAAAAATCCATGATAAAGCCATAAAAGGAGGAACAGCGGCCGGAGGCACAAAGGCTAAAATATTCTTGTGGGCCTTAGATATTGGACAAAAGCATAGGGAAATCAAAGAAGCTGGCAAAAACCCGTCTATTCTCTTAAATGTAAAACATGCCATAGCAGAAAAATTGGTTTTTAGCAAGATTAAAGAAAAAACAGGTGGTAACTTAAAATTTATGATTTCTGGTGGTGCGGCTTTGCCAAAAAATGTTGGGGAATTTTTCGGGAATTTAGGCATCAAAATTCTAGAAGGTTTTGGATTAACAGAAACTTCACCCGTAATGTCGGTCACAGAATATCACCGCCAGGTTTATGGAACTGTAGGGAGGGTTATACCAGGGATAGAAATCGGTATCCAAGATGTAGAAAGCAAAAATTTTATCTCTATACAAAATCACCAATCCTTTAACCCTAACTTCACTTGCAACGAGGGCGAAATCTGCGTACGCGGGCATTGTGTTATGAAGGGATATTGGAACAAACCCGATGAAACTGCAGAAGTGATTGATGATGAAGGTTGGTTTCATACTGGCGATGTTGGCAGGTTTTTTAAAGGTAACCTGCAAATTACCGATAGGATCAAAAATATGTTGGTAAATGCTTATGGCAAAAATATTTATCCTACACCAGTAGAAAATACCTATTTAAAAAGTCAAAAAATTGAGGCTGTTTTTTTATTAGGGGATAAAAAAGAATATATTACCGCAATTATTACCCCAAACAAAGAAACATTACAAGAAAATTTTGGTTTAAAAGATGCTTTTTTTGATACGGCAGATGTTTTTATAGATGATGCACAAATTGTAGATTGGATAGCGCAAGACATTAAAAAATTCTCTAATGAACTTGCCAAGTTTGAGCGCATTAAAAACTTTAAAATTAAGCGCAATCCTTTTACGATAGAAGATGGTGAGATGACCCCTACAATGAAACCTAAAAGAAAAGTGATAGAGAAAAAATATGCTGGCGCTATTGAAGAAATGTATTTGAATACAATAGAAACAGATTAATTTATTTTTTTAGGATGATTTTACTTTATTAAAACAGATATTTGCACCCAATATGGAATTGGGAGAATTAAAAACAAAACGCATATTTCTTAAGGTATTCTTCTTTCTTTCTGGGATATTATTTGCTTCATGGGCATCAAGGATTCCTACGATCAAATTGTTATTATCCTTAAACGATGCTGAACTTGGAAGCCTGCTCTTTGTCTTGCCAATAGGTTCTTTGGTTGGCCTGCCACTTTCGGGCTATTTAATCTCAAAATTTAACAGTAAAGAATTAATTTTAGCATCTTCCATTTTACAGGCAAGCGCACTAACAGGCATCGGCTTTGCCCAAAATATTTTCATTTTAGGCATTTTCTTGTTTTTATTTGCTTTTGCCATGAGGTTGATCAACATCGCCGTTAATACGCAATCTGTTAATCTTCAAAAGTTTTATGATAAACCTATTATTGGAAGTTTCCACGGAATTTGGAGTTTAGGCGGGATATTTGGCGCAGGAATTACCTCTTTGTTATTATTATTAAAAATTGATATAAGCTACCATTTTTTAGCCATAACAGTACTCGTTTTTATTGGGTCGGCAATCTCATACCCAAGATTATTGGGAAAAGATAGAGCAGAAAAAGGGAACAAACTTATTTTCGGTAAACCAGATCCATTTATCATGCGATTAGGTTTGCTAGGCTTTTTTGCTGCAATTTGCGAAGGCGGGATGTTTGATTGGAGCGGAGTATATTTTAAAGAGATATTGCACACCCCAATATTTACCTATGGTTATTTTACTTTTTTGGTATTTATGGCCTCTTTTCGTTTTGTTTCTGATAAAGTGATAGGCAAGATAGGCATTGCCAATACCTATATTTTAAGTACTTGCTTAATCGTAAGCGGAATTTTGCTATCTATAACTTTCCCATACTTTTGGGTAGCATTAATTGGGTTTGCATTAACAGGAATGGGAACAGCATCCATTTTCCCGATGACATTGGGGCTAGCGGGAAAATCATCAAAATATTCTGCCGGTATGGGCATATCAATTGTTGCCACCTACTCTATAGTAGGGATGTTGTTAGGTCCACCTTTAATAGGTTATCTTTCTCATCTTTTTAACCTACGCATCGCTTTTATTTTATTTATTGTTGCCGGGTTAATGTTTGTTCCTGTATCAAAAAGCTTGTTCAAAATTAGATCTTAGTTTTATTTTTAACTTAAAAATAATGGAAGAAACAAAAAAATTACCTTTTTTAAACCCAGAAGAAATAAGGGTTTTGGGCTGTTTAATAGAAAAAAGCAAAACTACTCCAGATTATTATCCATTGACTTTGAACGCTTTAACAGCGGCTTGTAATCAAAAAAGCTCAAGGAAACCTGTGGTAGATTATGATGAGCAAACCGTGATTTTAACCTTGGATAGTTTAAAGAAAAAGGGATTGGTTTCTACAGCAACAGGCGGAGGAAGCAGAGTAGTTAAATATAAACATAATTTTGCCATTATGTTTCCCGTGGTACCTTCGCAATTGGCCATCATTTGTTTGTTATTATTAAGAGGGGCGCAAACACCGGGCGAAATTAATACCAATGCCGGCAGGTTATATGAATTTGAATCTTTGGAGCAGGTTAATGATGTTTTAGAGCAATTATCTAATCCTGATATGCCCTATTTAGTTCAACTCCCAAAAAAAGCTGGACAAAAAGAAGCAAGGTTTATGCACTTACTTGGCGGCGAACCAAATATAGATCACGAGGATGATCTTGTAGAACCTACAAAAAAATCTGTTTCTGAACTAGAACAAAGAATAGCTGTTTTAGAAGAAAACTATGATCAGCTTAAAGCTGATTTTGATAGACTGATGAAAGAATTGATGGGTTAAAAATTTTGCTTGATTGGTTTTTGTCTATTATCAATAAAAGCGATTAACTCGATAGTGTTAGATTCCTCTTTTATTCTGTAGATGACTGAGACCTGTTTAATGATTAATCATTTATAAACGTCTTTAAATGAAGTGGACTTTCTAAAAATCAAAGAACTATGTTTAATATTATCTAAAGTTCTTGATACTTGACTAACGAATTCTAAAATTATTTTATCACTAAAATGGATTTCTAGATATTCTAAACGATCGCTAATAATTTCATAGCTTCTATGTGCGATACAGTTCATTTATTATCCGCATCGTCTAATCCTTCCTTAATTTCCTTTTTTTTCTTCTTTTAACTCATCAAACCAATCTATTGATCTAGTATTTATAAATGCTTTTAAATCTAAAATCAGAGATTCATCTTTAATATTCACGATTGTTTCTAACAAGTCTAGTTTTTAATATCGAATATTCATAGCATTAAAATTTTAACTAATTTAATCATTTAAAATACCTTAAACAATATACTTTAATTTTTACGTTTTAGCCAATATGCAATGTAAATTTAAGCATCTCCTTCTTATACTCTCCGTTATCCTTTTATCTAGTTCATGTTCTTCTGTTTATATGCCTAATGTGCCCAATAGCCCAATGTTGAGCAAGAAAAACGAAGTTCACGCTTCTGGGCATTTATCTTTGCGTGGAAACGTTAACATTAATACCGCTTATGCCGTTTCCGATCATGTTGGGGTTTTGTTTAATGGTTCGTTTATCAATCAACAAAAAAACAAAAAAGATTTTAGGCAAGATTTGGTAGAAGGTGGCGCAGGTTATTTCACAACATTTGGTACGGATAATAGCAGGATTTTAGAATTTTACGGCGGTTTGGGCAGGGGCAGCACAGAACGTGTTTTTAGAAACAAGGAAAAAGACGGAACAATAACAACAGACGTACAAAATGTAAATTTCGATAAGCTGTTTTTTCAGGTAAATTATAGCTCTAAAGAACAAAAAGACTTAAAACTTTTCTCTAAGACTTTCCCCTTAAATTACGGGACCATATTTAGGATTAGCCATGTTAGCATGACAGATTTTAAGAGAAATAACATCAACCAACCATTAGAGGATAATATCTTTATCGAACCTGTTTTTTTTACCCGCTTAAAGTTAAATCAAAACCTACAATTGCAATATACCTCGGGCAGCAACTTTGGCCTAAAAAACAGGGATTTTATGACTGCTGGAAGTTCGGTTTTTACAATTGGAATTGTTTTAAACGTAGGTGGGACAAAATTTAATTAAGTTTTAATCCTTTTGTTTATGGCTAAGGTGGTTGTGGGGAACCATCTCAATTGCAAAATTGCCTCGCTGAATGTTTGCCTATTTGTGTGATGTTTCATTATCAATCAATATAACCGGATTGATTACATTTACCGATATAAGTCTTGTGCCCAAAAGGAGTAAATTTTAAATAAGTAAATATCCCATAAATACAAAAAGCTCAAAATATAAATTCTGAGCTTTCTTTATTTTATCATTCTCCTTTATGTTTTATCCATAAATCCAACTAAACTTATATTCTAGGTTAGGGATTTTTATCCTATCAGCGATACGCGTTAAACGATCTGGTAAGGCAACCAGGTAATCCCTGGCCTTCTCCCCTGCTTCATTCAAATCTTTAATGCTTTCTATGTTCCAATCCTCTATCAAGTTTTTTAGGATATCTACATAATCTAAAGCAGTATAAACACCTAAACGTTGCGCAGCATCGGTAAAATGACCAAAGGTGCTGCCTATTTTTGTTCCCATCTCACGCAAAAAATGGGCGGGCATAACAATCTTCTTTCGCATCATATCTTCAAAGGCTAGCATTACTTCATTTGGATCTACCTCAAAGGCTTTACCAATAAATGCTTTATATGCTTTGGCATGGCGAGCTTCATCGGCGGCAATTAAGCCGCAAATTTTAGATAATAATTTATCGCCGCTCTGTTTTGCTAATTGGGCTACCCTTCTGTGTGAAATATTAGTTGCTATCTCTTGAAATGAGGTATAGATAAAATTTCGGTAAGGATCATGGCCGGTCCCTATATCAAAACCATCTTGGATTAAATATTGTGTGGATGCTTCCATCTCTCTCATATTAACCCTTCCTGATAGGTATAGATATTTGTTCAATAAATCTCCATGCCGGTTTTCTTCTGCCGTCCATGCCCTAACCCACTTCATCCAGCCGCCCTGCTCGCTTCTAGAAACATGATCAACCATGGTTAACCAAGATTCATAGGTTGGTAAAGCCTCTTCGGTGATGGTATCACCAATTAAAACGGCCATTAAATCATAAGAAAGTTCTTTGGTGCTACCTTGCAAATCCCTAACCTCATCAAAAAAAGTTTCTTTGCTGGCATCGGGCAAAAAATCTGCCGGCTGCCACATATCTTCTACGGGCTTTAAATAATCAGCCATATCGTTTACCATAAATGGTTCCAAATAACTCATTACTTCTTTTCGGGATCCTACAGGTAAGTCTATCATAAAAAAAATTGAATTACAAATATAAGCATATCCCCAACAATAACGATAAATAGCTCTAATATCTGATTTTGGTTTAACGGTTTGTTAAATTAATTAGCAAAGCCCTTGCCAATTTTGATGATCATTGGTTAAGGTATTGGAGCATCAAAAAACAAGAGACGAGAAGCAAGAAACAAGACCTTATGGCAACTGAATATCAAAACTTAGCATAAAACAATCAATAATGAAAAAATACCTGATCAACTATTTTGTAAAAATATACGCCCAATAAATAAATAGAAACTGAAAAGGTAATCTTATTAAGGAGAGATAAAACATCAAATCGATATTTTTAGATTGATTGATGGCCATTTGTATATTGGCCGGGAACACGGCGATCAACAATAAAATAAGTAACCACGCTCCTGCTTTTCTGGTTTTCTTTATCGTCAATAACCCACCTGCAATTATCTCGGCAACCCCACTCAGGTAAATCAGTACTTTTGGGAACGGAAAGTAAGATGGCATTATTTTCATATAAAAGCCCAGCATCAAAAAATGATTGGTTCCCGCAATGATAAAAACGATGCCCATTATCAAGGGATAATAATGTTTAATCATTTACAATTTATTATGTTTAATTAAACCTTTCAAAATTCTTTTTACCAAACCGGGGCCTTCGTAAACAAAACCAGTATAAATTTGCACCAAACTAGCTCCGGCCTCTAATTTTTCTTGAGCGTCTTTTGCGGAGTGGATCCCCCCGACCCCAATTATTGGGAAAGAATGATTTGACTTTTGGGATAGATATTTTATCACTTCTGTAGAACGTTTTGTTAACGGTTTCCCACTTAAACCTCCTATTTCATTTTTTTCGCTTTCGCTTGATGTTAAATGATCGCGTGAAATGGTGGTATTGGTGGCTATTACGCCGGCTATTTTGGTTTCTTGCACAATTTCCACAATATCATCTAACTGGGGATCTGTTAAATCTGGGGCAATCTTTAATAAAATAGGCCTAGAAATATCATTTTTAAGATTGCGCTTTTGCAAAGCATTTAAAATGTGCATTAAAGGTTCTTTTTCTTGAAGTTCCCTTAATCCTGGTGTATTGGGCGAACTTACGTTTACCACAAAATAATCTACCACATCAAATAAAGCATCAAAGCATTTAATATAATCACTTACGGCATCTTGGTTGGGTGTATTCTTATTCTTTCCTATATTCCCACCGATGATCAATCCTTCCCTTTTAACCGATTTCAGTTTTCTCGCCAAAACATCAACCCCCATATTGTTGAAACCCATTCGGTTTATCAATGCTTCATCGGCCTTGAGCCTAAACATTCTCGGTTTATCGTTACCTGGTTGCGGCAAAGGTGTAACCGTACCTACTTCAATAAAACCAAAGCCAAAATTGGCAAACTCTTCTATAAAATCTCCGTTTTTATCAAATCCAGCGGCCAAACCAACCGGGTTCTTAAAATCAAGACCAAAAACCTTTCTATTTAACAAGGGGTACTCTAAATTGTAAATCCCTCTCATCAATTTTGGAAAGCCCCAAAACTTTTGCATCATCTTTAAGGTATCTGTAACCGTATAATGGATGGCCTCGGGATCAAATTGAAAAAATATGGATTTGATGAATTTGTACATGAAACAAATTTAAGATCTATTTTAGTTTAAATTAACCTATAAAGAAAAAATCCCTAAAATCTATCTTAATTATATGATTTTTAACAACTTATATTTTAGCAACTGGCTTTTAGCTTTTAACCCAAATAAAGGGTAAGGTTTTTGATCTTACTTATCAAACATCAAAACCATGAAAAATATTTTTATAAAAACAGTTATGTTGGGGATGAGCGCCGGAATGAGAACGATGGCTCCCCTAGCCATCATGAGCGCTAGGTTTCATGAACATAAACAAGCAAGCCTAACCCATACCAAGTTTAATTTCATACAATCTGGTTTAACCTCTGGCCTTTTAGGTTTGGCAGCTTTTGGTGAGCTGGCGGGAGATAAAAGCGAGCAGGCACCAAATAGGACAGAGCCTTTAGGTATAATTGCGAGGGCAATTTCTGGGGCATTTGTTGGGGCGGCTATTTACAAAGCATCCTTTAACAATCCGTTAAAAGGAGCTGCTGTTGGTGCAATATCCGCGGTAGCATCTACTTATGCCTTTTTTTATCTAAGAAAAAAATTAGCAAAAAAAACCGGTAAAGACAAAGTTTTAGGAATGGCAGAAGATGTTTTAGCCTATGGTTTAGGAAATATGTTTTATTGATGGTTTGTCATTTATTTAAAATCTACTAACAAGCAGTTTGATGATGGCATGGAATTTTCTTTTTATTAAATATATACATCTTAAAAAATAAAACCATGATAAGTTTAATAGAAAATTTACCTCCACACGTAATCGGAATTAATATCAGCGGCAAAGTTAAGGAAGAAGACTATAAAAAAGTTTTGGAGCCCGCCATAGAGAAACAACATAAAACGCATGATAAGCTAAATTGCCTTATCATATATGATACAGAGATAGCTAACTTTAGCTCATCTGCCATGTTAGAAGACCTAAAAACAGATTTTAAATATTATAACAAATGGAACAAGGTTGCGATAGTTGTTAACAAAGATTATTTGAAAAATGTAATCGGTGTTGTTTCTGCTATCATACCCGGGGAATTGAAAGGTTTCTCTCCAGAAGAAATAGAACAAGCGAAAACATTTGTTAAATAAATATTCAATCATGACTTTTCAAGACAGAAAAAATAAAGGGAAAGATTGGGAAAAAACTCAGGAAAAAAGGAAAGAACTGAATGATAAAAACCTAGAAGAAGCCAATAAACCAAAATCTGTATATAAACAGGTTAATGCTGAATTGGAGGAGAAAAATAAAAAAACGGTTTGATTTTTCTTACCTATTAAAACAAAAAAGCCTCTTAACTAAACAGTTAAGAGGCTTTTTTATGGAACAAATAAAATATTAGAATTTATATCTTAAACCAATTTGCATTCTCCAAGTACTTGCTGTACTAATATTATCCTGAATGTAATTGGTTACTAAATTTCCATTATTGTTTTGCAATCTATAAACAGGTTGGTTGTTGGCGTTAATACTTCTAAAGCCTAAAGGATTATTGGTAACATACCTATCCTTTATACCCCAATTTTTATTTAATAAATTTGGAAGATTAAAAATATCGACGCTTAGCTGAAGATTATGATTAATACTTTTTTGTTTTATCATAAAATCTTGCAGTAATCTAAAATCTATTTCATTATACCAAGGTAATTGCGCCCCATTTCTTTCAGCATATTTACCTCTGTTCTTACTTAAATACGGAGAACTTTCGATAAATTTCTCAAACGCATCTTGTTGTTGTTGTACAGTAAAAGTTACAGGCGCATTATTTACAGTTGCAGTATATTGTTCAAAAACTACATCTGATGTTTTATTAGGAATATACATTAAGTCGGTAGAACTTCCTCCATCTAAGTTTGCATCTCCATTAATTACAAAACTGTAATTTCCTTGTGAAGCACCTTCATAAAATAAAGAAACTGTTGTTCCAAAATATTTGGCATATTTAAAGTTATAGGAAGCATTCATTACAACTCTATGTGGGGTTAAATAACTAGAATTATATAACTCTTGATTATTTAGAGTTCCAACAACTGGATTACCATTCCAAACTGATGCAGCCTGAGAACCTGGATTAGCAGTTACATCTTTAGAGCTTGTGTAAGTATAAGCAATAGAACCATAGAAATTAGAAGAAAAATCTTTTGATAACAATGCAGTAATTGCACCAGAATAGCCTTTATTGGTATTTTCTAATACAATAGCAGATGTAATGGAACTATTCAAATCTCTATTTGCAGTTGAGGTATATCTTAATCTACTAGCATTAGGGCCATCAACAATTGCTCCGTTTGGTGCTTTGTTATTAGCGTTTCTCATCACTACACCATTTATATCTTTTGTAAATAAACCTTCAAGAGTAAAAGAATATCCGTTACCTATTTTTTTATCCACTGCTAAGTTTGTTCTAAATACAGATGGAAATTTAAAGTTTGGATCTATTAAAACTATGTTCCCAGGAGCTGTTGGAGTTAAGTTTGTTGGAAACAAATTAGCATAAACAGTTGGATCCTCGGTAAGTCTGATACCTGCTAAAGAAACTGCTTCAGTAGCATTAGAATTTCTTAACCTGCCACCAAATTGGATAACACCAGAATTAGATGGAGCATTAGTTAACCAAACAAATGGAATCCTACCTGTAAATATACCTGTACCGCCTCTAAGAATAAGAGAATTGTCTTTTTTAACATCATATCTAAATCCTAATCTAGGAGAAAGCAAAAAGTTGTTACTTGGCCTATCAGAGTTTTTGTAATTTTTTAAATTACCTTTCTTATCGTAAAACTGTAATGCAGTAATTGCAGTATTTTCAATTTGATCATCTAAATAAATCGGCTTATCACCACGTAAGCCAACCGTCAACTTTAAACCGTTGTCAAAATCGATATCATCTTGTGCATAAATCCCCAATTGACCCACTTTTATTTCAGCTGCATAAGGTGCGGGATCACCAGGTTTTAAAGAATAAGTGTAGGCAAAATAAGCAGGGGCAGCGTTATTTAATACATCATCAACGCTATTAAAAGCATAATATCCTTTGGCAGCAGGCATAAACTGATTACCAACATATTGTTGTTCATAGGTTAAACCACCAGTAAAAGTATGAATACCTTTATAATAAGTTAGGTTATCAGTAAAGCTAATAATATTATTTTTAACATTATTATTTGCGGTAAAAGGGTCTGTACCAAAGGTTAGCAAATTGCCGCCAGCACCATCAAAAACATCTACAGTAGGGAAAAATGAAGAATTCACGTCCCTAGATGTTCCTATTTTGGTGTAAGTGGTTAAAAACTGATTTGAGAATTGTGAATTAATATTGCTCTTTAACTCCAAAGTACCTGTCCTCACTCTATTATTGAAAAAATAATTAGAATTATTATAAGACATAGAATTATTGCTAAAACGGTTGTATGGTAATCTTGTGATATTAGATTTACCAGTAACATTAAAACCACCTCCATTAGGTACACTAGAACCATTTAAAGACTGGTCATCAGTACCATCAAGATCACTATATTTAAGTGTTAATTTGTTTATTTTATTAATATTCCAATCTAATTTTGCCAGTATCTTAGTGTTTTTTGTTTCAAAATTAGGGAAGTTATCATAAGCACCAGTATTATAACCAAATTTTTGTTTTACATAATCTGAAACTTTTTTTAAGTCTGCCGCAGTTGTTGTAGAAACGTTTCCAGAGCCAGAACCGCCAGTTGGGGTATAGCTAATGCCTGGGTTAACATTTTTTTCTGATTCTGCATTTATAAAAAAGAAAAGCTTGTTTTTAATAATAGGCCCACCTAAGCTAAAACCATAAATATTACTTTTTGTGTCTTGTATTTGACTAGAAATATCTGTGCTACCAACATTAGTACCTAAATAATTTTGATTTCTATAAAAAGTGTAAGCAGTGCCGCTAAATTTATTAGTTCCGCTTTTAGTAATTGCATTGATACCTGCACCAGTGAAACCAGACTGTCTCACATCATAAGGAGCAATGTTTACAGATATTTCTTGATAAGCATCAATAGATATTGGTTGTGCACCACCACCCGGAAGAGGATCACTACTCAAACCGAAATTATTATTTAGGTTAGCACCATCCACTTGTAAATTATTATACCTACCGTCTCTGCCGGCAAAGCCATTCCCACTTGCTTGTGGTGTAGTTCTTACGAAATCAGTGATACTTCTGTTAATTGTTGGTAAGGTAGTTAATTGCTTAGAACTGATGTTTGTTGCTGCACCAATTCTAGTTGAATTTAAAATTGAGTTCTTGTCTGGTGCGGTAACTACAACTTCATTTAAAGTTTTACCGCCTGCTTCCATTACAACATCTAAATTATAGGTAGAACCTAATTTTAAAAAAATTCCATCAAACTTCTTTGGATTAAAACCAATAAAAGTAAATTCAATGGTGTAAGGACCGCCTGTGTTCATGTTTGGGATGGTAAATCTACCACTAGATGTGGTTTGGGTGGTATAAACCGATCCTGTTGGAGTGTGGATAGCTTTGATAGATGCACCAGGCATTGTCTCGCCATTAGAATCTTTTACTATACCAGACATGGAACTAGTTGTTACCTGCCCTACCGCAGATAAAGCTGTGAAGCTTATCAATGCGAAGAACATCAATAATTTTCTTTGTAATTTTCTTTTCATGTGTGTTAATTGAAAAATGAATTTTGGACAAATGTAAATAGGTAATTTGATATTATAGCAGAAGTTATATTAAATTAATGTTAACAATCCCTTAATTTTATTAACACTTTACAAACATTTTAACATATAACCTTAGTTGTTTCATAATTAATAACCTTATCTAATAATTTTCTTAAATTTGCAACTCTTTAAAAATAAACACATGAATTACGATTTAATAGTTATAGGTAGCGGCCCCGGTGGTTACGTTGCGGCAATTAGGGCAGCTCAGTTGGGTTTAAAAACTGCAATTGTAGAAAAGGAGTCTTTAGGTGGCGTTTGTTTAAATTGGGGTTGTATCCCAACTAAAGCATTATTAAAGAGCGCACAGGTTTTCGAGTATATACACCACGCCGCAGATTACGGGATCAATGTAGGGGAATCTTCTGCAGATTTTGGCGCTGTTGTGAAAAGAAGTAGAGGTGTTGCCGATGGAATGAGCAAGGGGATCCAGTTTTTGATGAAGAAAAACAAAATTGATGTGATCATGGGTTTTGGAAAAATCAAAAAGGGTGGTAAGGTTGAGGTTAAAGCTGCCGATGGTAGCACCAAAGAATATGAAGCCAAGCATACTATTTTGGCAACTGGCGGCAGATCAAGAGAATTGCCCCACCTTAAACAAGATGGCAAAAAAGTTATCGGTTATAGAGAAGCAATGACCCTACCTCAATTACCAAAATCTATGATTGTGATGGGTTCTGGAGCAATAGGCGTAGAGTTTGCGTATTTTTATGCAACCATGGGCACAAAAGTAACCATTGTAGAGTTTTTGGATAATATTGTGCCGGTAGAAGACGAGGACGTTTCTAAACAATTGAATCGTTCTTTCAAAAAAGTAGGTATCGATATCATGACCAAGGCTTCTGTAGAAAAAATCGACAGCTCTGGCGATATTTGTAAAGTAACAGTTAAAACAGAAGCCGGAGAAAAAGAATTGGAAGCCGAAATTGTTTTATCTGCCGTAGGCTATACACCAAATTTAGAGAATTTAGGTTTAGAAGAGTTAGGGGTAAAAGTTGATAAAGGAAGAGTTGTTACCGATGCTTATTACAAAACAAATGTAGATGGTGTTTATGCAATTGGAGATATAGTTGGCGGACAGGCTTTGGCTCACGTGGCATCTGCAGAAGGGATTATCTGCGTAGAGAAAATTGCCGGCCATCATCCAGAACCATTAAACTATGGTAACATTCCGGGTTGTACTTATTGCTCCCCAGAAATTGCTTCTGTGGGGATGACAGAGAAAAAAGCAAAAGAGGCAGGTTACGAGCTTAAAATTGGTAAATTCCCTTTTTCTGCATCTGGTAAGGCAAGTGCTTCTGGCGCTAAGGATGGTTTTGTTAAGTTGATTTTTGATGCAAAGTACGGAGAACTGTTAGGTGCTCACATGATCGGTAATAACGTTACCGAAATGATTGCAGAATTGGTAATTGCCCGTAAATTAGAAACTACCGGGATGGAAATCATCAAAACAGTACATCCTCACCCAACCATGAGCGAAGCCGTTATGGAAGCCGCCGCTGATGCTTACGGAGAAGTGATACATCTTTAATGTTTTTAGTATTTTACTCAGTATTGAGTATTGAGTATTGAGTATTGAGTATTGAGATATTAAGAAGCGAGATTTTAAGGATAGGAAATAAAAAATACCCAAAATATAAAACCGACAAATATTAATCGTCGGTTTTTTTATTTGTTTTTAGCGGTTGCTACAGAAAGAGAATAACTTTATAACCTTTAAAGAGTTATTAAAGCGGTAGTTCCCCATGATTATGAGTGGGTTAGGAATAGAAACGCATCCTTTTTATTTGTGATCCTTAGCATTTTTGCGCTGTGCGAAGGGAAAAGGATGACAAATAAAAAGAGGTATTAGCCAGCCTGATAACCGTTAAAACGCCAAATTATTTTTAATTTTTAAAAGATAAGTTAAACAGATCTACTTTGCGGGAGATGCTGCAAAATCTGGATTGGCCTGAATTTCTTTTCTTAAATCTTTTGCCCAATCTGTCAATATTTTTTTCTGCGAAGCATTTAAAAGGGCATCTTTATGTATAAAGGTATAAGATTCTAGCGGCATCCAACCTTCATCTTGAGAAGCGATCAATTCTTCTAATTTATGATCTTGTCTCTTTAAAGAGTAGGTGGTAAACTCATCAAAATTAAAATGTTTTTTACCGCCTGTTACATGATCATTTAACCACCACGCGATGGGCTGGGTTTTGTTGTACCAAGGGTAACGTGTGTTGTTGCTATGGCAATCATAACAAGCAACGGTTAATATTTTGTTTACCGTATCTGGCATTGCATATTTAGAAGTAATGCTATTTGGCTGCGTACCGGCGTGTATATTTTTTTCTGGTTTAATGAATTGGATAACAACTAATATAACCGCTATTGCCAATAATATTTTCTTTGCCATTTCTTATTTTTTAAAATGTGAATGTATAATTTCATTGAGTTCTTCAGATATCTTACCGTTTGTGGCCACTATATCATAGGTTGTTAAGGCGTTTTCTCCGCCATCAAAATCAAAGTATTTGCCCCCTGCCCGCTCTACGATCAATAAACCGGCTGCAATATCCCATGGTTTTAGGTTATATTCAAAATAGGCATCAAACCTACCGCAGGCGGTGTAAGCCAAATCTACAGAAGCTGCTCCAATCCTTCTTAAACCATGGCATTTTCGCATCACTTCTGTAAATAAACCCATATATGCGTTTTGCCTTTCAAAATCGTAATAAGGAAAACCCGTGGCCACCAAACTGCTGTTTAGCTTTTCGTTATCAGATACCTTTATTTCCTTCCCGTTCAAATACGCCTTGCTGTCTTTCCAAGCATAAAAGCATTCATCTTGGTTAATCTCATAAATAACTCCAACAACTAAATCGTTATGTTGTTTTAAAGCGATGCTAACTGCAAAAGCGGGTATGCCATGTATAAAATTTGTTGTCCCATCCAAGGGGTCTATGATCCAATTAAATTCTTCTGCGGTTTTGTTTGAAGTACCTTCTTCTGCTATAAAACCAGATTGTGGTAGAATTTTAGAAAGCTCTTCGATGATCATCCTTTCGGCAGTTTTATCTACATAAGAAACCATATCGTTTACACCTTTATACTCAATTTTAGAGGCATTAAAGGTTTTGGATTCTGTAATGATAAATTTTCCGGCCATTTTAGCTACCTCAATTACCTGTTTACAAAGGTTTTCATAATCAATCATTATTAGGTTTTATTTTAAAGGTAAATAATTTATGAACGTAATAACTAGAAAAACCTAGGCTTAATGCCGATATTATCCTGGCCAAGGTTGGCGCAATGTAGAAAATCTCTATAAAAAACCTTAACAAGGCATAGTTAGCAAAAAAACCTATAAAGGCGATAAAGCTAAACCGGATAAACTGTCTTCTACTGGCCAAAGTAGAGTTGGCAAAGACCGCATATTTAGTTAATAAAAAATTTACGATTACGCCGCAGCTGTAAGAAATAAGTAAAGAAACGTTATGTGCCTTGTTTGGATGCCCAAAGATCATGACCACGTCTTTGACAAATATAAAGTTGAAGGTGATGAAGTAAATGGTTACATCTACCAACATGGCAACACCCGCAGAAAGAAAAAACCTAACTACCTTATTCTGAAAAAAACGATATTGGTTTAAGGTTTTACCGATAACATTAGAAGGCATACTATGCTATTCCCTTTCTTTTTTTATCGGCATTGTAAAATAAAACCATCCCAATTAAGCCGCCCAAAACCAATAAAGTAGAAATTAATTCTGCTTGTGTAAAAGCAAAAGAACCAATATGATATTTAGAGTTTACACGGATTAACTCGATAAAGAACCTTTCTAAACCATTTAATATTAAATAGATACAGAAAAATATCCCTGGAGTTTTGATTTTTTTACGAATAGACCATAAGAACAAAAACAGTATAAAGCAGGCTATTGTTTCATAAAAAGGAGTTGGGTAAACCCCAACAGCCAACTCGCTACAAAACTTACCCACGCAACCCGGTATGGCAATACCTTCGTTAATAACATTATGGGAGTATTTAAAAGACCACATCCAATCTGGTGCCCAAGAAAACCAATGTGGTTTTGGGTTAAGGTTTTGTATTCCCCAATCGCCATCACCAGCCATTTGGCAGCCAATTCTGCCCACTCCGTAAGCCAACATTAAACCCGGGCCGCAAACATCTGCCATGTGAACGGCTTTAATACCGTTTTTGCCAGATATATATAATACCGCAAATGCCCCGCAAATTAAACCTCCATAATAGGTTAAACCACTAAATGAAAGCAAGTTTTGGATTGGATCTTGCATAAAACGATCCCAATACTCTAAATTATCAAAAATTTTGGCCCCAATAATACCTGCAATGGCAGCGTATGCGATAAAAGTCCCCATCATTTGATAAGGATGAACAACTTCTGTTACTTTTTTTGGAGTAGGTAATTCTGTTTTCTTTTTTTCGCGATAAGCCCAATAAGCAAACAAAGCGGCCACCGCTATACCAGCGATAAAATTTCCTTTGGTAGATAAAATAAAACCTTGCGGATCGTTAACAAAAGCAGTGTAATTTAAAAGTCCGTAAACAATTTTATAACCTATTAAAAAGCCAAAAAGCCCGTTTAGGATCAATTCTGTAATAGATGCGGGGGCACCTATAATAACCTCCTTTTTTACCGGGTGTACTTGACCTAGTTTTTCCCTACGTTTTAGTTCTTCAGAAAAGCCCCAATAACCGGCCACAAAAGCCAGGGCCACAAAAAAGCCAAATGTTTGTATTGGCAAGGGAACATTTATCCCGAAAAGATATTCGATAAGATGCGAAAGAGTTGGAAACATATAGGTTTTTGGTATGTTAATGTATAAATAATTCGGCTGGTTCCGTAATGCTCACATCGCCTTCGGGCAAAATGAAATCGAGTTTAATTTGTTTTAGCTCATTTACTAAAAGGGGATCGTACTTCACTTTAACCTTTACGTAATTAGCGGTAAAGCCATGCATAAAACCTTCTTTATGATCTGCTTCAAAAAGAACTTCTGCTTCTTTTCCTAACTGGGTCTGATAAAAAGCCCTTCTCTTTTTTTCTGATAGGATGTGCAACATTTTACTCCTATCGGCCCTTTGCGAACCCGGCACCACGCCTTCCATTTCAAAAGCTGGTGTGTTTTCTCTTTCTGAATAGGTAAAAACGTGTAGATAGGAAATATCCAAATCGTTCAAAAAATTATAAGTATCGATAAAATCTTCACGTGTTTCTCCTGGGAAACCAACAATAACATCAACACCTATACAAGCATTTGGCATTAACCGTTTAATGGTTTTTACCCTATCTATGTATAGATCCCTTTTATACCTCCTGCGCATCAAACCCAAAATCTTATCAGATCCAGATTGTAAAGGAATATGAAAATGCGGCACAAACCTATTAGATTGTGCAACAAACCCAATAATTTCATTGCTTAAAAGATTAGGCTCTATTGAAGAAATACGTATTCTATTGATGCCATCAACCTTATCTAAAGCTTTTACCAAATCTAAAAACTTGTGTTCTCTTTTACCTGCCCTAATGCCAAAATCGCCAATATTAACACCTGTTAAAACAATTTCTTTAACCCCAGATGCTGCAATTTCTTTAGCCTGATCAACAACGCTTTCTATGTTATCGCTCCTGCTCTCTCCCCTTGCCAACGGAATTGTGCAAAAGGTACAAGAATAATCGCAACCATCCTGAACTTTTAAGAACGTTCTGGTTCTATCGCCAAAAGAATATGAGGCAACAAACTGGTTGGTTTCTGAAATTGGGCTATTGAATATTTTCGGTTTATTTTCTTTTGTGAGGTCTGTAATAAACTCTACTATGCGGAATTTTTCTGCTGCGCCCAAAACCATATCCACCCCTTCTATATTAGAAATTTCTTCTGGTTTTAACTGGGCGTAACAACCAACTATGGTAATATATGCAAATGGAGAATGCTTTAAGGCTTCCTTTACAATTTTTCTGCATTTCTTATCGGCGTTTTCTGTTACAGAGCAGGTATTGATGATGTAAACATCTGCTTGGCTGGCAAAATCTACCACTTCAAAACCGGCATTACTAAATTGCCTGCCAATTGTAGAAGTCTCAGAATAATTGAGCTTACAACCTAAAGTATAAAATGCAACTTTTTTATTCATCTTGATCAAGGCTGCAAAGATATAAATTTCTTGCTTAATTAGGCCTTGGTTTCTCCCCACCGGAAGCTATCAGATTCTAATCCTGCCAAATCTAACACCCTATTAACAACCGTTTCTGCTACTTGGTAAATAGTTTTTGGTTTGTTATAAAATGATGGAACGGCCGGACAAATTATTCCGCCTGCCTCTGTTATGGCTTTCATGTTGTTGATATGGATAAGACTTAAAGGCGTGTCTCTTGCCACTAGGATCAATTTTCTTCTTTCCTTTAGGATAACATCTGCAGCCCGGCTGGTTAAATCATTAGATATACCAGAGGCTATGCGGCCCATGGTGCCCATAGAACAAGGAACAATGATCATGGTATCGTATTTTGCAGACCCCGAGGCAAAGGGGGCCATAAAATCGTTTTTATCGTAAAATTTAAAATCAAAATCATGATAAGATTCATCTTCTAATTCAAATTTCCATACGTCTTTGGCATTATCAGACATCACCACGCCCACTTCTGATATTTGCTTTTTAAGTTGGGCTAATTTTTGCAACAATATTTTTGCGTAAATAGATCCACTAGCACCGGTAATTGCCACTACAATTTTTTTATTCGCCATGGTTGTTTAACAAAATCATGATAAAAAGGTTCTAAAACAAAAAAGGGCCGAATATAAATATTCGACCCTACATCTACCTATGAAAAACATGCCCTTTGGGAGGGCATGACAAATATAGAAACAAATAACTTGATTAAGCAAATTATTTGAGAAAATAATTGAGAAATAATTCGATTTTTTTTGGATGTGTTAATTTTAACCATTGTAAATAGACCATTCGTTAATTAAAAAAAATCGATTTACCTATTTAGTTAATTAATTTTTGTTAAAGTTGTTAATTATTTCAAAAACTCGTTTTCTAGAATATATTGCCGAGTTGGTGGATCTATTGCACAAATAATCACCGCAATTGTAGCTATTTTCTTGTTTGATTATATCTGAGTTTGCCAATGGATTTTTTACGCTTAACTGATAGGGCAATAGGTAGTTGATCTTGAAACTATCTAAAAAATCCCAATCACTAACATCAAACCATTCTGCCATTTCAAGTTTTATTTTTTCGATCATGTTTTCTTGTGGCAACTGACCCCTATTTTTGATTACCGAAATAGAGATTAAATGCTTTTGGTTAGAGGTATAATTTTTTGAGATATTATCCATAATTGCCATATTATTTATCCCGGTGTTATCATTGGCTTTTTAAAAGGTAGTTTATCAATAATAAAAAAATCATGAACAAATCTGTAATTTTTTGGTGTTTGGGCAAATGGTTTTGGTAAATTCATCTGGTCTGTTGCGAAAACAATATGATCTGAAACATATTCTTTACCATTTTCACAGATTACCTTATTTTCTTTCATTTGAGTAACAAAACTGTTGTAAATTATTTTGTTGCTGAATAGCCCCGTAGCTAATTGATTAGGTATCTCTTGCATTCCCTGCCGAGATTAGCGCATCCCCTTCCCCAAACATCTTAAACACAAAATTGAACGGTTTGGGTATTGGCGGATTTTCAGTATAAAAGTTCAGTAGAATTACTACCGTTCAGCTTTGTACAAATGCTTAATAGAATCCATTCAACGGCTATTACGCCAATAATTTGTTATGCACAGTTCTGTTTTAGTTTTCGTATATTAATTCCAATTGTCCGATTGAAATCTGTTTGTTTTGTTGTTTGTCGATGATGTAATCGTTAATACAATTTGCTACAAACTCTCCCAATTTCACAGGTACAGCATTACCAATAATTTGTTCAAGGTCTGTTTTTGTTCCATTGAAAACAAAATCCTCTGGAAAAGTCTGTATTAGACTTCTTTCCTTTGTTGTTAAAGGTCTTAAATCTTCCGTAATTTCTACTGGGTCGCCTTCGTGTTTTGTGTAGCCTTTTGGAATAGGTCGGTTTACACCGCGTATTGTTGGACTTGGTTCATAAATACTGAAAATACCACGCCTTGCATAGCTTCTCGGATGTCTGTAATAATATTCAAGACCTAACGAATTACCAAAATAATCAAACAAAGTCGTTGGTTTTGTAGTTTGTTTTTTAGAAAAATATGGATTTAAAAAATTGTCTTGCGAATATTTATGTCCGATCAAGAAAAAGCGTTTTCTTGATTGAGGAACACCACAAAAGCTAGCATCTAAAACTTGATAAGAAATACCATAACCCGCTTTCTTGAAAATTTGTAATGCTTCTTTAAGAATACTACTTTTTGTAATTCTTTCCACATTTTCCATTACAAACCATTCTGGTTTTGCTTCTGAAACTATGTTTGCAAATGATATAGTTAGATCTGCTCTCCCTAAGGTTTCGTCACGCTTTCCAGCACTTGAAAAATCTTGGCAAGGTGGACCGCCAATTATCATTTGGGGTTTAAAGCTTTTTACAAATTCAAGTTCTTCTTTACAACCTAAATCTGTGTCGTAAATAGGATGGTCAAAATTTTCTTTATATACTTTTACGGCTGGCTCCCAATTGTCAAAAGCAGCTAGAATTTTAAATCCTGCATTTTGAAATCCAAGTGATAAACCACCACAACCCGAAAATAAATCTACTGTTTCCATTAGCTAAATAATTCAGGTGAGTTAAAAATAATAGCATCAAATCGTCTTTCGGGACTAAGTAAATTCTGTCCTCCACCAAGGATAATTTTCTTGATGTCCTTTTTCTCAATTCTTGGTTTTGTGAGTTCTGCACAAGTCATGTAGCGGTGCGTAACACGTCCGCTTACCGCAAATGCTTTATCGTTTTTGGTATTGTAAGAAAGTTCGTCAATGATTTTATGATGGTTTATTTGTCCGTTTTTGGCAAAATCATAAAGCATTTTGAATAACCAAATAATGGTTCTTATTTGTCTTGTAATTTTATTGTTAGATGATAGTTCGCCTCTTGCCACATCAACAAAAAACTGAGTAAAAGCGATATTACTCCAAACAAAAGCATCCAAACAATTATCAGAAAGTTTTGGTGATTTTCCGTTTGTTTTCCATATTGGTTGTAATAAAATAGGTTCTTGTTTTTCTAAGACCGAAAGAATGATTTTGTCAATAGTTACAATCATTTCAGTTATATGCGCCCAAACCGCTGTTCCGTCTGCCCAGTCTGTTATATTGTCAAATTTATTCCCGATTAATTTGGAAAGTTGCTTTTGTTTGTCTTTGAAATTTGAGGCAATACTACAAGCCAGATACACGATTGTGTCTGATCTTATTACTATTTCGCAACCATAATATTCTTCACTTAAATTGTAAGTAGAATTATCGGGCAATGCAGTTAGCTTTACTTCAATAGGTCGTAAAACCTGTCCACTATTTCGTGATTGAGTAACTAAATCCACTCTCGGTAAAGTACCTATAACCAATTGTTGGTATGGTGTGTATTGACTTTCAAAAGAGAAAAACAAATCTTCAGAAGTTGAGTCTATTCCGTAAAGTTGTTCTGCCGAGATTTTTTGATGTTCAATTTTGAGGTCTTTATCAAGACAAATATAAACGTTTTCTAATTTTTTTGAAGCAAGAAAGTTAGTCAAACCAGCAGGAAACGAAGAATTAAACTGGTTTTTGCCCCAAGTGTCTGCTTGAGTAAAATCCCTGTTTGAATGCTTAATTCCGAATAGCCCTACTTTTTGTATGTCCATAAATTTCTATATCTAATTTCAGTTTCAAATTTACTAATAGTTTTGGTAAAGTCGTTGGGTTTTGTCTGTCAGTTCGTTTTAGTAAGACCGCTAGTAGCATTGGGCATAACACCCTGCTTGAGGTGGTTAATTCTCTCTTTCTCTAAAAAAATGCCGCCTAAAAAGGGGATAAAGAACCGATCGATCATTTTATCATCAAAGCCTAGCTTTAACAATTAGCTGATGGTGGTTTGCTCATCTTCATCAAAAACCTGTTCTATAGTTTTAAACCTTAGCCTTATCTTAGGCCTAAACATCAACAACTTATCGGCAAAAGAACCTATTGGCGATAATACTGTATTAAACAAACTCAAGGGTTTTCTTAGGGGATCTAAAACATGGTATATTTTTATTGATATAAAATTTTGGCCCCAGGATCAAAGGCTTTTAAGTTTAAACTTTTATAGTTTAACAGTTCTTTTGCCAAAGGATAATTGCCCAATAATACTTAGAAGCCGCGATCAAGCAAATAACCCTCTTTGTTGGTGGTGGTTGCCCTACCTCCAATACGATCAAAACCTTCCAAAACTAAAACTCTAAAACCCGCTTCATTTAAAACTTTTGCCGCCATTAAGCCAGCTATACCAGCACCTATTATGGTTACTTTACTCTTTTATGCGCCCATTATGCCGTTAAATGCTTAATCCGAAATTTTGTTTGTGATAATTTAAGATATTTGTACCATAAAAATCGAAATTAAAATGACTGAGGATATTAAAGAAAAAATGAATTTCCATACCAGAAAATGGGTTAAGCCAGAAGATTTAAACCCCAATGGAACTTTATTTGGCGGAAGTTTATTAAAATGGATTGATGAGGAGGCCGCAATTTATGCCATTTGCCAATTAGACAATAAAAGGGTGGTTACCAAATATATGTCTGAAATCAATTTCTTGAGTTCGGCAATATTAGGGGATATTATAGAGATGGGGATCATTGCCACAAAATTTGGTACAACCTCGCTTACGTTATTTTGCGAGGTAAGAAATAAGATCACGCGTCAGAGTATTTTAACCATCGATAAGATCGTGTTCGTAAATATAGATAAAGAGTTTAACCCTATACCACATGGCAAAACAAAAATCACTTATTCTGCCGATAGGTTTAAAGATTAGGCTTTCTTTCTAAAATTCTTATTTTTCCATTTAGGGTTAAAAGCTTTTTTTGCTTTTGGATTATAAACAGGGGCATCTCCAAAACCTTCTGGCAATGGCAGCTTTGGGATTTCTTTGGCTATCAGGGTTTCTATCCTTGCAAATTTTTGTTGGTCTTTATCGTTGATGAAAGTAATGGCCGTACCTGTTGTTTCTGCCCTTGCGGTTCTCCCGATGCGGTGGATGTAATCTTCTGGATCCGGCGGCACATCATAATTTACCACTAGATCTATCCCCACAACATCAATCCCTCTAGAAATCACATCTGTACCTACCAAAATTGGTAAGCTTTTCCCCCTAAACCTTACCATAATATCTTCCCTATCCTCTTGTTCCAAATCGGAGTGAAAGGCTTCTGAGGAAATATTAGCCCGGTTTAAAGCCGAATTCAATTTTTTGACTGTTTCTTTTCTCGATGCAAAAACGATCACGCTTTTAAAAGATTTATTGGATAGTATCAGCTTTAGCAAAGCCATTTTTTGATCATCGAAGGCCAGATAAGCCTGTTGTAAAATCCCTTCGGAGGGCTGTGAAATCGCAATATTAACCTCTACGGGGTTATGCAGTATTTTTTTTGATAAAGACCTTATCTTGGGAGGCATGGTTGCCGAAAAAAGCAAGTTTTGCCTTTTAGCAGGTAAATAACTGATGATGCGCACAATATCATCATAAAAGCCCATGTCCAACATCCTATCGGCTTCATCCAAAACCAAATGCTTTACTTTTTTCAAATTCACTGTTCCGGATGTTAAATGTGCGATCAAACGCCCTGGTGTTGCTACCACAATGTTTACTCCATCGGTTAATGAACGTTTTTGCTGTTCATAACTAAAACCATCGCCACCGCCATAAACTGCAATTGAAGTGCAACCTGTAAAATAGGCTAGCCCCATTATTTGCTGATCAATTTGCATAGCCAATTCTCTAGTTGGGGATAATATAACGGTATCTGTATGGGAAATACCTGCCTCTTGTATCTTATGTAGCAGCGGCAATAAATAGGACGCGGTTTTACCCGTACCCGTTTGCGCACAAGCTATTAGATCTTTATTTGCTAAAATATGCGGAATTGCTTCTTGTTGGATTGGGGTTGGTTTTGTAAAACCCATAGTGTCTAAACCCTCTTGCAATTGGGAGACGAAATTAAAATCTTGGAATTTCAAATATTATTATTTTTAAGCGTAGGATAGCAAATATAAAACATTTATTTCAATCCTCTTGTAAACCAACATCATATAAGGTTGCAATAATCTTGTAAAACAGTACCGAGTTGATAATTAAAGTTGTTTTAATTTATAAAAAGCTATTTTTTAACTTAAATGAATATAAAAATAACACTAAAGAAAAGGCAGGTTTTATTTCATAAGTATTTTATAATTTCGATAAAAATTTAAGGAAGAACCATAAAATTCAATTTGTTTTATTATACTTGAATGAACGAGATTTTTGTAAAATCGCTCCCATTAAAAGATGTTATCGCTAATATTGCAGAGGCTTTAGACACTACTTATTTTAATAGATGCAACGAGTACATATTAAATATCCCCGAAATATACGGAGAGGGCTCTATTAGAGGGATTAATTTTTTAAACGGCTTTGGTTTAATAGAATACAACTGTACTTTAAAAGAAGCTCTAAAAATACACTTTAACGTTAACAGCATACATCCTTTAAAATTTATTTATTGTTCTAAAGGATCTGTGAAGCATAAATTTGAAGAGCATGATGTTTTACACCAGATAGAGCAATTCCAAAATATCATTGTTGCAAGCACCCAGCAGAACGGGCACATCCTAATTTTCCCTAAAAATGAAAACATCCATTTGAATAGTTTGGAAATTAGCCGCAAAGAATTTAAAACAAAAATAGATTGCGACTTAAATATCCTTGATGTTGGCCTTAAAAAGCTTTTTAAAGATTTAACGGCTCGCAACCTTTTCTTTTACCAAGGGAATTATAGCCTTGCAATGTCTGATTGTATTGATACCATTAAAACAAGTAAGTTCTCTGGAATTGCCCGGTCTTTATTTTTAGAAGGCAAATCTAACGAGATTTTGAGCATACAAATATCTGATTATGAGGATGATAAAAAAGATATTCCTAAAAGGCAAATACTAAGGAAATCTGAATTGGTGCAGATACAAAAAGCCGTTCAGATATTAAAATCTGAGCTATCAAAACCTTTAACCATAAAAGAACTAGCCAACAAGGTAGGTACCAACCCCACCAAATTGCAAGAGGGTTTTAGGTACAATTTTGGCCTAACGGTAAATAATTACCTCAATAAAATTAGGCTAGACTATGCCAAAGAACAGATTATGATCGGCGAACTTAACATCAGCGAGATTGCCAACAATATTGGGATTGCCAATAAAAGTTACTTTTCTAGGTTATTTAAAGCCACTTTTCAATTAAACCCTAAAGAATTTTCTTTACAGATAGCCAAAAATGCCAATAAAAGGCAAAGGAATAGACCTTTAACTTAAATTAATAGTCTAAATCGTCGTTTTTTTTCTTTTTTGCTTAATTTAAGCTTAATTAGATTTCATTCTTAAAATGATGAGATTAATTTATCTATTAGTGGCATTATGCTCAATTTCTTTTATAGTTGCCTATTATTTCATTGATAGTTGGAACTCATATATACCTTTAATAGTTTGTTGGGTGCTATTTGCATCTTTAATTATATGCTTGGTTTCTAATATTTATAATCAGAAAAAGTCGCAATAATTTTTTTTTGATGCCTATTTAATTGGCCATGGGGTTTTCTGTTGGTGTGCTTTCTCTATCAAAAGTAAAAAATCGGTTTTTTGCATTTAATGATAAACGACCTTTAGTAATATCCATTTGATAGGTCCCTTCTTTTAAACCATCTTCGGCCTTCATCAAATTTCCTTGGCAAAGCATTTTTGTAGCTATTATTTTTGAAAGTGTGATGGCTCCCTTTTCTTCATCTATTACATAACTCCCTGACATGTTATTGCAAAATTTAGCATTAAAAGTTCCATCGTTATTAAATTTAATGGTAGCTTTTTCATTCTTAAAAGGCTCGGTTTCATTCTTAATTCCAGAAAAGAAAATCAAATTCCATTTCATTTTTGTAATATCGGCCTTTATTGAGGTGATTTTTTCTGCAACTGATGGTAGGTTTTGAATAGTATCATCAGTATTTCTTTTAATGTTTGCAGAATCGAGATTTTTTTGGGTGGTTGACGATGGTTTTGAGTTTGTGCAGCCAATAATGAATGCCAATAAGCCTATAACCATAAATTTTAATTGATTTGCTTTCATGATCTAATTTGTTGGTAAATTAAAATCAGAAATAATTATGCCATAATTTGTTTTATATTTTTTAGGGTTGGTTGTAATTATTGAAAGATGGATCGTTCAAATTAATCGGGATAGCCAAGGTATCATGGTTTTTGAAGACATTTTGCAATTTGAAAGTATCCAGTTCTTTATTTGAGTATTTTTTTAACAGTTTAGAAAGTCCATCAGCAGTATATATCCCACAAAAAGGCTGGTAAAATTCTTCGTTTTTATAAACATAAAAATCATGCTTTTCTGTATATAGAAATTCATTGATTAAGCTACGGATAGTTTGCAAATCCATATCTATCATATCACAGGCCAAGATGAGCCAATTGTTTTTCGGGTATTTTTGGTGCGCAGATAAAATGCCCCTTAAAGGCCCTAGAATATCTAAATCATCTAAGATAAATAGTTTTTCAGTTATTTCATTTTTATATTTTTCGATCTGTGAAGAATTAATGCTAACGAAATAATCTAGACCTAAATTTTCCAATTTATTGGCCACCAATTTTACCCAAGTTGTTCCATTGCCAGTTTTCAAACCTTTATCTGTACCCGCTCTTTTGCTCTCGCCACCGCAGAGGATCAAACCTTTTAAGTTATTGTTTTTTAGTTTATTAGGCATTGGTTTATTGGTATTTGCTAAGTGCTAGTATTTAGTTGCCATGCCGTAAATTCTTGATTCTTGGCTCTGGATTCTTAGCTCCTTATTCTTGGTTATTAATTCTTGATGTTTATCTCTTCACATTCAATTACCTATCTGTATGTCCTAAACTTTTATCCGGATTGACCACATCCCTTATCAGCTTTTTAAGCTCCTTAATTTCTGGAAAACGATCCATTTTTGCCCTATCAAAAATTGATTCTTCATTTATTTTGATGGTAAATTTGCCTCCTGTTTCACTCGGAACCAACATTACTCCTTTAATCTCATCTACAAAAGTATTCAATATCTCTTGCGCCATATATGCCGATCGCAACATCCAACCACATTTTGGGCAGTATTCTATTTGTATTATTGGTTTCATAAATGGTTTATTAGTACATACAAAATGGCTTTTTTAGTTCATTAGGCATTAGTTCATTGGTATTTGCGTTGCAGTCTTTTAGTTCATTAGGCATTGGTTCATTGGTGTTTTGCGTTGTGGTTTATTAGTTCATTAGGCATTGGTTCATTGGTGTTTTGCGTTGTGGTTTATTAGTTCATTATTTTTATTAAATATGTTCTTGCTTCTTGATACTTGTTTCTTGCATCTTAACTCTTAAATTTAATCACCATAACATAAGGT
>NZ_JAEHFY010000029.1 GCF_016623585.1 Pedobacter segetis | reverse complement strand
TTGAAATCATGCAATTATTATTTGCTGTCTTTAAATATTTAATCCCGATGGGATTATCTTGGAATCATGCAATTATTATTTTTATTTGCTGTCTTTAAACATTTAATCCCGATGGGATTATATTGAAATCATGCAATTATTATTTGCTGTCTTTAAATATTTAATCCCGATGGGATTATCTTGGAATCATGCAATTATTATTTTTATTTGCTGTCTTTAAACATTTAATCCCGATGGGATTATATTGAAATCATGCAATTATTATTTTTATTTGCTGTCTTTAAATATTTAATCCCGATGGGATTATCTTGAAATCATGCAATTCCTATTTGCTGTCTTTAAATATTTAATCCCGATGGGATTATCTTGGAACCATGCAATTATTATTTGCTGTCTTTAAATATTTAATCCCCAAAAAATATCCTAAGGCAACATAATATCTATCTGCGGAATCCGTAGGATTCCAATATTTATAGACGATAACAAGAGGTTAACATTGCGACCCCATCGGGGTCGTATATCAAAGCCATATTAAAAAGGTTGATAATATTTAATCCCGATGGGAATTACAAAAGGAAAGAAAGACTATTCCATAGATTTCAACTATACAAACTTTTTCTTTCTATAAAATCTATCACTTCATCTGGCAAAAAGAATTTAATATCTTTTTGCTCCTTTATTGATTCTCTGATGAACGTGGACGAAAGCTCCATTAATGGTGTTTTTGTGATGGTAATTGAGGGATGTTTTTTAAATTCTGTGTTGGTGTAACCCGGCCTTGGATATACAAATATTTGGTAATCCCTTAAAATGATTTCATAATTTTTCCATTTTTTTAAAGATTTCAGGTTATCAGAACCCATGATCAACACAAATTGATGTTCTGGATAAATCTCTCTCAATAAAGTTAATGTATCAATGGTATAAGAAGGTTGGGCCAGCTTTAATTCCACATCGCTTACGCTGATATTTTTTGTGCCTTCAATAGCTAGTTTAGCCATCTCTAACCGATCATAAACCTGGATCAAATCTTTTTTCTCTTTTAAAGGGTTGTGAGGCGAAACCACTAACCAAACTTTATCCAAACCGCTATGGTTGGCCATGTAATTGGCGATGATTAGATGCCCCGTATGTATAGGGTTGTAAGACCCGAAAAATAAACCGATTTTCATTGTTAAAAGTTTAATCTCCCTTTTTTGGGATAAACCCAAAATCGTTTTTCATATAAAGGTTTACGTCTCTTTGTGGGAACGGAATAGAAATATCATTCTTTAAAAACTCCTCAAAAACCTTGCTCATCAGAATACTTTTAATGGTTAGCCAATTATCAATATCTGCCACCCAACATAACACCCTAAAATTAACAGCACTATCGCCAAAACCATCCAAAATAATCAAAGGTTCAGGGGTTTTCATAACATCTTCGTTTTCCTCTACTATAGCTTTAAAAATACTTTTTACTTTTTCTATATCAGAACCATAGCTTACGCCAACATCTAATGAAATTCTTTTATGTGTGTTGCTCAAGGTCCAATTAATCAGGTTTTGCGATAATAGATCGCCGTTAGGGATAATAACCTCGGATCCTTCTAGGGTTAATATTTTACTGGCCCTAATACCCATAGATCTAACCGTACCTGTTTTATTGCCTACCTCGATCAGATCGCCAACTTGTATTGGTTTTTCAAAAACCATTACCAAGCCAGATACCACGTTATTTACAATGTTTTGCAATCCAAAGCCAATACCTACGCCCAAAGCGCCTATTATAATGGTTATCCGATCCATTGGCACCCCTGATGCTGCGATGGCAATCAAAAAACCAATGATCCAGATAAAAAGCCTTACCAAAAGAATAGAAGAACTATATTTTGCTCTTCGTGAAGTTTTAAGGGCGTGTTCATCTGCAAACTCAAAAAAATAACTGATGATCTTTGCGATTACGGTAGATAAATAAATAATGAGGATAAATAGGATAAAACCAGCAAAAGTAAAAGTGGTATCCCCAATTTTACGACTTAGGGTTAGATAGCTTTTTGTGCTATCATAAATCGCATCAAATACGTTTAAATTTTGCGTAAAGAAAACCACCAATAAAATAATGGCCAAAACCTTTAAAAACTTGCCGATACGATCTTTCAGATTCTTGAAATCTAAATAAGATGAAATGGTATTGATATGGATCTTGCCGACTTCCATCTGTAAATAAATGCCCTCCGTTATAATTTTAACAAATAAGATCAGGCTGATACCTTCTACCAAAGTAAATAATGCCGTAGTTGCGGCAGCTTTAGCCATGCTATATCTACCAAATAAATTTCCTAAAATAGAAATACCCAATAAGGCAAAAAAGATATAAATAACATTGCTGATGGTGTTTTGATATTTCTCTGGGATAGCGCTTTTCCGTTTCCTAAAAAAATCTACCGCCCAAATAAAGATCATAACGGTAAGGAGAAAAAACATTAACCTTTCTGACTCGAAAACCTGGAAATATAAATTGCCGAAGCTGTATAAAACCACAAATAATACTGCTATAAACCAATTTTTTATGAGCCATTTCTCATAAATTCCCCACATCAAAATTCCTACACTAAACATTAAAACAACCAAATATATTTGGTTGATGATAATTGGGGGCCTGTAATAGAAAAAAGGGCCAATGGTACAGGTTACCGCCAAAGCGGCAATAATTGGTTTTTTTGTGGTAAGCAAAGTGTTATTGAAGATGTTATCGGCAGACTCGCCGTCTTTTTTGATGGTATCCCTATTTCTTTTAAGCCAAAAATAAAGCAACAAAAATAAAGCGATATTGATCAAATGTACCTTATAGCTATAAGTAAAATAGTAACTGAGTATTTTATAATTGATGATGGAAGTTTTGTTAATACCCGTCTTTAAATCGTTCCAGAAACCCGTGGTGCTTACATCCCACAGGTAATCATATTCTTTGGTAAACGCCCTTTGCTTAAGTTTTTTTAAATCATTGTTTATCTGGTCGTTAAAATCAACAATCTTTACTTGTATGGCAGAGACCCTGTTTTGTAAAATCCCGATTTTTAAGATCGCTTTGTTACTAATAGAATCTAACCTATGCCATTTACCGCCCAATTCATTCAAACGGTTATAAAAACGGTTTCTGAGGGCAGAGTCTGCCGGCAACTTTTTAAAAACAGAATCAGAAGTTAACCCACACAAAACCTCCTGCATCTCTACCAGAGAATTGTTATAAACCGTAAGCCTGTTAGCCCATTTATCCAGTTGCTTTTGTGAAGTCGCAAAATAATCTTGAAGGGTAGATAAAGACCTAAAAGTTGCCAGATTATAAGAATTTGCATCACCAACACGCTTTTCTATTTGGGGCAGGTTTTCACTAATATCCAAGGTGTCAAAACCGGCACTTAACTCGGTACCTATCCCATTAAACTTTTCGGCATAATAATCTACCCTTTTAATTAAGCCGTTAAAAGTAGTGTCTGCAGCAATTGCTTGGGTGCTTCCTTTTGCTTTAGAAGAATCTTTTTTGATGATGTTCTGTAAAGTCTGCGACAGACTTTGGGCATATAAGCTTTGGGCTATCGCCAAAACTAAAAAAGAAAGGAAAAATAAAATCCGTTTGCCCATTTTATAGATTATAGAAGGCAAAATAATCAAATTTTGCTGTTATTTAGCTTGCTATAAAGTTTAACAACAAATCTTCTGCTTGTTTACAAGCTAAAGAAAGTTCGTCGTTTTTTAAAATAACATCAAATTTTGGGGCGTAGGTTAGCTCTTTGGCGGCTTTGCTTATTCTTTCAGAGACTTTTTGTTCGCTTTCTGTCCCCCTGCCGGTAAGCCTCTCAACCAAAACCTCTAAAGATGGTGGCTGCACAAATATGGCTAAAGCATTGTTACCATATTTCTTCTTTAACCTCAACCCTCCTTCTACATCCAAATCAAAGATCACGGTTTTACCTTCATCCCAAATTCTTTGTATTTCGCTTTTTAATGTACCATAAAACGTACCCGAATATACTTCTTCAAACTCTACAAATTCATGCTTTGCCACTTTATGCAAAAACTCTTCTTTGCTGATAAAATAATAATCTTCGTTATCTCTTTCATCCCCACGGGAAGGCCTAGTTGTGGCCGATATGGAGAACGCGATCTTATCAGGAAAAGTCTTTAACAAATGATGTACTATGGTGGTTTTGCCGGCTCCAGAGGGTGCCGAAAATATAATGAGTTTACCTTGCATTTTTTTAAGCTTAAAGCTTAAAGCCAAAAGCCAAAAGCGTTTAGCTTTAAGCCTTCTGCCTTAAGCTTAATTTACAGAACGTTTAATAATTGCTCCTTTATTTTTTCTAATTCTTCTTTCATGCCAACAACATAACGCTGTATGTTTGCATCATTAGCTTTAGAGCCCATGGTATTTATTTCCCTACCAATCTCTTGCGATATAAAACCCAGCTTTTTGCCATTGGCATCTTTGTTTTTTAAGGTTTCTATAAAATAATCGCAATGGCTTTTTAGCCTTACTTTTTCTTCTGTAATATCCAGTTTATCAATGTAATAAATCAGCTCCTGCTCTAACCTGTTTTGATCAACTTTCTCTTTGCCAACAGCATCAGAAAGCATATTGTTCAGTTTCTCTCTGATCGCCGGCACACGGTTTGGCTCTTCTTTCACAACCATTTCCATTAAATTAAGAATGGTCTGTATGCGTTCTGTTAGGTCTTTTTCTAAAACCGCACCTTCATCGGCCCTAAATTTTTGGAAACTATCAATTGATGCGTAAAAAGCCTCCAATACCAATTTCCATTCTTCCTCAGAAACAGAAGATTCATCGTATTTGATAACCTCGGGCAAATTGATGGCCGCAGAAAGCAACTCATCTTCTCTTTGCCCCAGTTCTTTGGCCACCATTTGCAGCTCAGAAAAATAATGCTTTAATAAATCTTTATTGATTGTTGCCGCTTTAAGGTTGCTATCAGTTGTTTCTGCGTTAATGCTCAACATCACTTTGCCCCTTTCCAACAGTTTGCTGCACTCGTTCCTCAAAAAAAATTCTTTATCAGAAAAAGCTTTGGGCAATTTTAAATTCAGTTCTAAAAATTTGCTGTTTAAAGATTTGATTTCTACGGTATATTTCCCGTTGGCCAAGTTTTTAATGCCGGTGCCATAACCAGTCATGGATTTAATCATTTGCAAAGATAAAATTAATAGGCAAATAAAAACCACCAACAGATAAATGCCAGATAGCGTTGATCGATCTTTAATTTGGGCGCTTTAACAGGCTATCCGTTCATACTGCACAGGCCTTAGCCACAAGGCAGGTATCCACTTCTATCCTTAGCGCACCTTGCAAGTTTGAAAAAAATTATAACCCCTCCATAATCAATATTTACCTATTGGCGAACGGAATTACAGAACACATCAATATCTGCATAAATCTGTGGGAGAAATGTTTTAATAATGTGCTAGTACTAACTTCAAAATAGCGGGTCCAGCATCTTACCTAAATGTAAACTTTACAAACATTTTTCAAAACAAAATAATTAGGCAAACAATGCTAAATGTTAAATATCATTAAAAAAGCAAGGTTTAAATAAAATTTGGGCATCTTAGAATAAATTATGAAAAAGCAAACCGTATTGATTGTGTTTTTATTGCTTTTAGGCTTCGCAAGCTATGCCCAAGAAACATTTTTAATCAAAGGTTTGGTGTTTGAAGTTGCTAATAACAAAAGAATCAGTAAAGTTAGCATATCCAACAAAAGCAAAGGAGAAACTACTTTCAGTGATGATTGGGGAAACTTCTCTATCAACGTTTCTATTGGAGACACCCTGCTTTTTACTAAAGACAGCTATCAAGAAAAAGAAAAAATCATTTTACAAAAGCAAAATCTGGTTATCTATTTAAAGCCCTCCATCGTGTTAAATGAAGTGGTAATTAAGCAACAGACCAGAAAAGCAGAGCAAAAAGAAATTTTAGACGGCTATAAAAGCAAAGGCGTTTATTACGGAGGCAAACCGCCGCTTTTGGCCTATATTTTTACGCCCCTTAGCGCACTGCATGAATTATTAGGTAAAGATGCTGCCGATGCCCGTAGGTTTGGCGGCTACATAAGTAGGGAAAACGCACAAACCCGGGTAGATGCACATTTTAACGTACCATTGATCAAAGAAAGCGTAAAAATTAAAGAAGAAGAAATTGTAGAATTCATGTACCTATATAGGCCCAAACCAGAAGATGTAACTTATAGAAACCGTTATGATGATATGGATTACATCAAAAAATCTTATCAAGATTATTTAAAGACCAAGAAATCTAGGTTGTAGCCACTTACAATTATTAATTTTCTTTAACCAAAACCAACCTTAGCTGTAAGCTATAAAAATTGGGCTGATTGTTGTAATGAAAATAAAAATTTCATTTAACCAATTGTGAAAGAAATATTTGAGCCCGGCCGCTTGTTTATGAGCAATTTGCCATACAGCTTCCTTTTAGAAGTGCTGTTTAGGTGCGTGGTAATTTACATTGTGCTGCTAAGTATTTTAAAGTTATCAGGCAGGCGAGGAATTAAGCAGCTTTCTATTTTTGAGCTGGTTATTATCTTAACCTTTGGCTCTGCCGCTGGCGATCCATTGTTTTATGAGGATGTTGGCCTTATACCCGCAATTTGCGTTTTCATAATTATCTTAGGGCTTTATAGGGCAACCACCTATTTGGTCTCAAAATCTAAAAAAGCAGAGCGTTGGCTAGAAGGAAAACCTATTTATTTGATAAAAGACGGCGAATTTTCCATAGATGAGTTTTCTAAAGAATCTATGGCCTTAGACGAGTTTTTTGCGGAACTAAGGTTAAGGAACATTAGCCATATTGGGCAGGTTGATCTGGCAATTTTAGAAACAACAGGCGAAATAAGTATTTTTTACCTTCCAAACGATAAGGTAAAGTATGGTTTGCCAACACTCCCACATTTATTTTATGAGAGGCAAGTAAAACTATACGCTAATAAAAATTATGCTTGCCGGTTTTGCGGAAAGATTGAAAAACCAGAAACCGAAACTACAAAATGTATCTGCCCCAGGTGCGGCAAGCAAGATTGGGTTGTGGCAATTAACGATAAAAAGATTTCTTGATATTTAGCATCTGTTTAAAATTTATCTGATGATTTAAATAGGCTCATATAAACTCTTAAACAATAGTTCATTTTTTGCAAGAGAAAATCATATCTTCAAAAATGTTTTTACTAGATAAAACCAACAGCCTTGCCAATAATTTTTTGGCAGAATTGCGGAATGCAGAAACGCAAAAAGATAGTATGCGTTTTAGAAAAAACCTAGAGCGCTTGGGCGAAATTTTTGCTTATGAGATTAGTAAAAAATTAAATTTCGAGCCCATTGAAACGCAAACTCCATTAGGCATTTCTAAAGATAATTTAATGGTTGAAATGCCCGTTTTAGCAACTATTATGAGGGCGGGCCTACCTTTGCACCAAGGTTTATTAAACTTTTTTGATAAAGCCGATTCTTGTTTTATAGCCGCTTACCGCAAAATAAAAAAGGGCAGCGATTTCTTTATCCAAATGGAATATGTTTCTACCCCAAACTTAGATGGTAAAACCGTAATTGTTTCTGATCCTATGTTGGCAACGGGGCAAAGCCTTGTTTTATGCTGTAAAGAGCTACTATCAAATTATAAAATCAAAAACCTGCATATTGTTTCTGTAATTGCAAGTACAGAGGGCATAGCACATGTAAAAGCCAATTTGCCTAAGGCTAATTTATGGTTTGGCTCTGTAGATGAAGAAATGACCTCAAAATCTTACATTGTGCCCGGCTTGGGCGATGCTGGCGATTTAGCTTTTGGAGAGAAAGTTTAATGATAAAACCCCCTAAACAAAACTCTGCTAGCACTACCGGATTATTGTTGGGTTTGCTATTTGGTTTCTTAATTGGATTGGCCATGTTTAAGCAAACGCCAAAATCTGAAAGAAGCGTAGCTTTTCCGTACCTAATTGGTGCAGGTTTAATTATCTCTACCGTTTGCGGTTATAAAATTGGTGCTTTAAATGATGCCGAGAATTACCGTGATGAAAGTTTGGGAATTAAGAGAATAGAAACCCGCCATTTATCAAAGGCCGGCGAATGGAGCATAGAAAGTACTTGGGTACAATTTGATGGTTTTGAAAATAAACTGATAACCACAACGCTAGACGGGGAAACGGTAAGCATCTACAACCAAGTGATCATTGCAAACCATGGTAATTATTCTAATAACAGAAGCGCAACAAAAATACATGAAGAAACAAAAAACGATCTTATCCAAAAATTAAAAGACAGCTTTAAAAATACCGGCTAGTTTAAGAAAATGAATGGATCAGATAAGCACTTAAAGCCCATGCTGCCCAAATTAAGGCGGCAATCATCAATAAAAATACAATTAAACTGAAGATGATGATCCCCTTAGCGCTGCCGGTATGTTTACCTTCTAGATAATGTTCTTTTAAAAGTTTGACGTTCTTATCGTTTGCCTTAAAACAAAAATCGAATACCCAACCCAACAAAGGGATCGCACCTATGGCAAAATCTATGGCCACATTGCCCACCATTTTTATGATCAATTTATTGCTTGCGCCATGCTTATTCATGGTGTAAACCAAAAGAAGCGATACCAATGCCGTTGCGCCATCGCCAACAAAGGGGATAAGGTTTAAAATGGGGTCTAAACCAAACCTAAAATTCCCGATCTTAAATTGGCTATCTAACAGTTTTGCGACTGTTTCTATGGTTTTTAATCTATCATCGGGCTTAATATTTGGCATAATCCTTTTATGCAAAGACTGTTCCTTTTAATTTTTGGTTGATTGCACTGCCCTAAATACCTAAACCCGATTGGCAGCGGTATGCTTTTTGGCATCGGGCTTAAGACTGGGAAAAAGCATTTAGCAGAAAGCGGGACAGGATGTTGTAATAAGCACAGAACTTGCTTTTCAAAAAATTATTTTCTGGCTTTGCCCAAAGGCCTTATTTTTCTGGATGTGGGGTTTTACGTAGTTCTAGGGGCTTACTTTTGCCCTTCATCTTTAAATTTAAAACTTCTACCAGCACAGAAAAGGCCATGGCAAAATAGATGTACCCTTTGGGGATATGCTGTTCAAACCCTTCTGCCAATAGCGAAACGCCGATCAATAAAAGGAATGATAATGCCAACATTTTAACCGTGGGATGATCGTTTACGAAGGTAGAGATGGCGGTTGAGGAAAACATCATCACAATAACGGCGATTATAACGGCGGCTATCATTACCCAAATCTCATTGGCCATACCAACCGCGGTTATTACAGAATCTAAAGAAAAAACGATGTCCAATATCAATATCTGGATAATTACGCCCGTAAAAGAATGTACTTTTTTCACTGTTGCGTTTTCTTCTTGTCCCTCTAGTTTCTCATGTATTTCATGGGTGCTTTTATAGATCAGAAACAAACCACCAATGATCAGTATCAGGTCTCTTCCGCTGATGGCCGTTTTTTCTAAAAGGGGTTGGGAGGTAAGGCCGATCCAATCTGCCATATTAAACAACGGAGCGGTTAAACCCATTACCCAACTTAAGGAAAGCAATAATAATACCCGGGTAACCATTGCCAGGCCCAAACCAACGGTGCGGCCCTTGGCTTGTTGCTCTTTGGGCAGTTTGCCAGATAGTATAGATATAAAAACGATGTTATCTATGCCCAAAACTATTTCAAGTACGGTTAATGTTAATAAAGATATCCAGATTTCTGGGTTACTGATCCATTCCATAGGTGTATTTTACCCAAAAATAGCAAAAGGTATTATATTAAGTAAAGGCTAAAAGCAAAATGCCTGGCCAAAAGCCTCGGGTGGGCCCAAAGCTAAAAGCTAAACATTTGGATTAAAGAACGTTAGAAGGGTAAGATGTGTATTAATTTTGGAATCTCTATATAAAACAAAAAAAGACGCACAATTAGCCCGTCTTTTCTTTTTAGGTATAAGAGAATGGTTTAGTTAAATTTTACGCCTCCATAATTACTTTTTATCACTATGTTACCTGAAGGAGATTTGCCATAATAGCCTTTGTAATTTTTGCTTGGAGAATATTTTTTGCTTTCATCAGCTGGCGATTTGCTGGTTATGGTAACATTATCATTATTGTACTTAAAATTAGCGTAGGTTGTGGCAACATCAAAATTAAAAGAAGAATTATTGTTAAAATCTAGGTTGATGTTAGAGTAATTAGAATTGATATTCAAAGATTTAAAGTTTTTATCAAAAGAACCTATTTTAAACCCTCCGGCATAATTCATTTTTAAAACTGCAATGCCAGATAGGTTTCCCAAATCTATATTGCAATAATTTAAACTTGCATTTATACCATCTGCCAGATCAATCCTTATATCTCCATAATTAGAAAACATTTCTGTATTGCTTAAAGCATCAACGTTTATTTTAGCATAGTTAGAACTTATTTTATTAACCATACCGGTTAGTCTCCCGGCGTTTAAATCTCCATAATTCATACTTATGCCTACATTACCACTTAAATTTGGCAATAAAATATTGGTGTAGTTTGTTTTGAAATTAACGCTGTTTTTAGCAGGCATATACACGGTATAATAAACATCAACTTTTTGTTTATCCCCTCCTCCGGCATTCCAAAAACTCATGGTTAGCCAATTGCTTTTATTGTTTTTTTGCTCAATGGTTGTTTTAAAAATTATTTGATTGCCGGTTTTATTGTTGCTAACTGTTACACCATCCAATAATTTTTGTGCTTCCTCATCATTACTGGCATAGGCTTTAATTTCTACATCTACCTTAATTTCGCTTTTGTTCCAAGTGTTTACCGTTATTTTTCCGTAGCTGTTGCCGATCGCTAAAACATCATCATTATTAACGGGGTAACTTTTTGTTAGTTTTTTAATTTTTTCAACGGCATCTTGGGAGGGTGCGCCTAATTTCCAATTGCAATTTGGTAAAATAACAACTTTTGGCGTTGCGGGTATTTCTGGTAAGGCGGGCAACTCCGGCAAGGCAGGGATTTTTATCGCTTTTAATCTTTGGTTTAACACGGATAATTTTTTATCCAAATCGGCGCAAGCCAGATCCATATCTTTAAAATTATCACCAAAACCTTCAAAAGATTTTCCCAATTTTTCTCCCCAAGCTTCCCATTTTTTATCATCAAACTTTTGTGCAACATCTTCTCCCCATTTATCCCATTTTGATCTATCAAAAGTGATAATTACTGGTGGCATAGGGGGCGCAGGTAATTCTTTTAATTGCTTGGGAGCATTTGGTGTGGGTATTTCTTGTGCAAAACTGTTGCTAAAGATAGATAAACCGATCAATGGCAATAGATAAAATATTTTATATAGCTGTTTCATTTTGGCTTGCTTTAAATTGTTTCACTTCTTTTGTGATATTTAATTGTTGGTTTAATAGGTCTATTTGTGATTGCAAGTTCCGGATCATTGCTTTCACAATTCTATCTTGATTGGGGCTGGTTGATAGCTCTTTTTGAAGAGACTTATACTCTTTTTCTAATTTCAACTGCTCGCTCTTAAAAGTTTGATAAAGCTGCGGATCTATCTTTTTTAAATCTTTTAATGCCGCTCTTTTATGATCGATTAAAGAAGAAAACTGCACTTCTTTGGCTGCATAAGCTGGGTTGATGTTTTCTAGCTTTACGGCCTCGGCCCATTGATATTTGCCCCATAAAAATCCGAAAGCCAAAACCACTATAAAAATCGCAGCGATCTTACTAAAATTGTAAACCTTAAGACGTTTAATTTTTTTGTTCTGCTCTTTACAATGAGCGTCTAATTGTGCATCTATTTTATCCCACAAGCCTGCAGATGGTTCTTGATCATCGAAAGCTTTTTTATTGTTCTTTATAAAGTTTTCTATTTTCCCGCTCATCTTTCTATTCCTTTAATTTTTAAAATATCCAATAGTTTTCTTTTTGCCCTTAAAAACTGTGTTCGTGATGTTCCTTCACTGATTTTTAATATCTGCGATATTTCCTCATGGTCATACCCTTCTAACAAATACAAACTCAAAACCAGCCTGTAACCTTCGGGCAAAAGCGTTATCGAGTTTTTGACTTCCGCTATCTTATAACCGATCTCTTCTTCGTCTTCCCAATTATAATCCGTAACAACTTCTACATCCAAGCCCTCCAAATCTTCAAAAACCGCCCTTCTTTTTCTCAAGATGTTTATGGATTTATGAACAACGATCTGTTTTAGCCATAAACCAAAAGTTGTTTCTTGCCTAAAATCTTTAATCTTGGTAAACGCTTCCATAAAAGCATCTTGCAAAGCATCTTCGGCCTCATCGGTTTGGTTAAGGATACGCAAAGCCACATTGTACATTGCTTTTGAATATAGCCTGTACAGATCGTGATGTGCTTTTCTTTCTCCTTTTTTACATTCAACAACTAAGTCGAAATGTTTATCAATATAAGTGGCCTCCAAATTTTTAGCTTCTATATCAAAAGACAGTTTCCTTTTTAAAACGTTGCATCAAATTGTAAAAAAATTTCAGAATTAATACTTTAACTACACCCTTATATTTTTTTTAACGATTTTTACCAAAAATCGATGATGATGAAACTCCATTTTTTTAAATACCAAGGTGCAGGTAATGATTTTATCATGGTTGATAACCGTGATCATAAAATAAAACATCAAAACCCAAGCTTCATTGCAAAATTGTGCGACCGTAGGTTTGGGATTGGCGGCGATGGTATCATGTTTTTAGAGCTGGCAGAAGGTTATGATTTTAAAATGGTTTATTATAATGCAGACGGACAACCAAGTAGCATGTGCGGAAACGGCGGAAGATGTATTGTTGCTTTTGCAAAACAATTAGGCGTAATTAAAAACAAAACCACTTTTTTGGCTGTCGATGGGCCGCATTCTGCAGAAATTTCTACCGATACAGATTGGGTAAGCTTAGAAATGATAGATGTGAAAAACATAGATAAAGACGGAGAAGCTTTTGTGCTGAATACAGGATCGCCACATTATGTGAAATTTGATGTTGATGTTGCCGAAAAAGACGTTTTTGCAGAAGGTAAAGCAATTCGCAATAGCTCAGATTACAAGAAAGAAGGCATCAACGTTAACTTTGTGGAAGATAAAAAAGATTATCTTTTTGTACGCACTTATGAACGGGGTGTAGAAAACGAGACTTACGCTTGCGGAACAGGGGTAACCGCCGTTGCTTTGGCAAATGCCATTTCTAAAAACTTAAAAGGCAATAACCAAACGGCCATTAGGGTTTTAGGTGGCGATTTAAACATTAAATACCACTATGATGGCGATGTTTTTACCGATATTTATTTAGAAGGCCCAGCTAAACTGGTTTTTGAAGGAGAAATTGAGGTTGGTTTTAAGTGAAAATTTCTCCCTCATATTTGGCCGATTTTAGCAGAACCTTGAAAAGGCTAAATAAGCTTTATGGTAAAAAAACCTTTGTGGTTTATAATGTTAAAAAGGCAAATCGTTTTCGCTATCGTCAACCGCATATTTACCTCCAATTTCTGGTTTAGGCATCTCTTCTGTTTCTTCGTTTTGGTTGGTTGAAGAACTAGCGGGTTCAAAATCGGTTTTTCTTCCCAACAACGTAAAGTTCTCGGCAACTATTTCTGTACTGTATTTTTTATGCCCTTCTTTATCCTCGTAAGAGCGTGTACGGAGTTTTCCCTCTATATACACTAATTTACCTTTTGCTAAGTATTTAGCTGCAATATCGGCCAAACCACGCCACATTACTATATTGTGCCATTCTGTTTGTTCTATTCTTTTGCCATCTTTGTTGTAAGATTCTGATGTGGCCAAAGGGAAACTTGCAACTGTAACATTTCCTTCTAAATGGCGTACTTCAGGGTCTTTGCCCAAATGCCCTACCAGTATAACTTTGTTTATTCCCGACATAATAATTGGCTAAATTTTAATTCAATTTAAGAAATTTTTTAGATACTCAAAAATTAATTTCGGCATACCATAATCAGAAAGATTATCCTTTTTAATCTTTAACCACCCATTTTTTTCTATCGCATTAAGGTTAAAATTTTCGATATGTACAAAGCGGGCGTATAATCTTTGATGTGTTAAAACATGTTTTATTTCTTCAGAGGTTTTTTGGATAACGCTTTTATCATTAAACCACTGGTTAAAATTAGGATCAGAAAACACCATTTCTAATCCGGTTCTTTCTTTAAATTCTATAGAAGGCAAATCGTGTAAACCCGCCCAAATATCATTGTTATCTCTTCTCTTGATCAATATTTCTTCTTTATTATGGATGATGAAGAAGTAAAAAAAACGTTCCCTAATTTTTAATTTCTTCAATTTAACGGGCAGTTCATTTGTTTTTTGATGTTGATAAGCATAGCAAGAACTCTGAAATGGGCAAACCGGGCAATCGGGGTTTTTGGGTTTACATTGCAAAGCGCCAAACTCGATCATGGCCTGGTTATGTTCGCCGGCATTATCCCTATTTAGCAAGTTATCTGCTATGGCCTGAAATTCTTTTTTGCCGCTGGTTGAGTTTATCGGGGTTGCAACCCCAAAATATCTTGCAATTACCCTGTAAACGTTTCCATCTACTACCGCTTTGGCCTCATTAGAAGAAAATGAGGAGATTGCAGCGGCGGTATATTCGCCAATACCGGTTAGCGTTATTAAATCGGCGTAAGCCACAGGAAAAACACCGTTAAATTCATTTTGAACCACCTTGGCTGTTTTAAGCATATTTCTTCCTCTAGAATAATAACCCAAACCCTGCCACATTTTTAAAATTTGGTCTTCAGATGCGTTCGCAAAACTTTTCACATCGGGATAAGCATCCGCAAATCTTAAATAATAGGGCAAGCCTTGCTCTACCCTGGTTTGTTGCAGTATTATTTCTGAAAGCCATATCAAATAAGCGTTATTTGTGTTACGCCAAGGCAGGTCTCTTTTATTGTTTCTGTACCAGGCAATTAAGCGCTCTGAAAAACTCATGAAAGTAAAATTTTGAGGATAAAGATAGCCCCTATTTGCTTAACAGTTGTGCTTTAAGGGTTTGAAATAAATTATTTTACTAATAATTTTCCTATTTCAACTAAAAGCAATACTTTTGCAACCCCAAATAGGCGCATAAATAAAGTAAATTTTAAAAGAAAATATATAATGACAAAGGCAGAAATTATTGCAGAAATTGCAGGAAAAACCGGAATAGAGAAAGTTGATGTACAAGAAACCGTTGAAGCGTTTTTTAAAGTTGTTAAAAATGCGATGGTTGGCGGCGAAAACGTTTACGTTAGAGGTTTTGGTAGTTTTGTAGTTAAGAAAAGGGCTAAGAAAACCGCCAGGAATATTTCTAAAAACACAGCAATTATTATTCCCGAGCATTTTGTGCCAAGTTTTAAACCGGCAAAAGTTTTTGTTGATAAGGTAAAAACAGGCAACAAATCGTCAGTAAAAGCTTAATCATGTTAAAATCTAAACAATATATCTTAATTGCATCAGTAGGTTTATTGATGGTTATTTTATATAATTTAGATATCAAAGGGTTGGTAAAACCCAAAGATGATCGTGGTATGCAAACTACTGCAACCGCAGCCCCAGAAAAAATAAGTGCTGTTTCTTATAAAAGTGTTTCTGATGTGGCAAAACAAAGCATCAACGCAAGCTTAGCTTCAGATATTGAGAAATTAGAAGATAAAGCCAAAGGCGCATCAGGTGCTGGTTTAGCCGCCATCCAAAAACAAATAGCCCAAAAGTGGGACGATCTAAACCAACCTGCCCCGGCAGCTTTTGCCTATGAGGCTGTGGCAAAACTAGAACCCAATTACAACAATTGGATCATTACCGGAGATAGGTTTACAGATGGATACCAAAATTTTAGGGATACAACCGCAACGGCTGGTTTATTAAACAAGGCCATAACAGCTTATAATAAAGCCTTAGAAATAAACCCAAATAGTTTAGATGCCAAAACCGGTTTAGGTGTAGCTTATGTTACGGGAACACAAAACCCAATGCAGGGCATACAATTATTGCTTGGCGTGGTTAAAGAAGACCCTAAAAATGTTAAAGCAAACATGAACCTAGGGATGTTCTCTATGAAATCTGGGCAGTTTCAAAAAGCGGTTGATCGTTTTAAAACAGTGATAGATGTTAAGCCTACACCAGAAGCCTGGTTTTACCTAGGCACCAGTTATGAAAACCTGGGCATGAAACCAGAAGCTATTTTAGCTTATCAAAAAAGTAAAGAACTGGCCGCAGACCCAAGCCTGTCTGAGTTTGTTGACAGAAAAATAAAAGAATTAAATAATTAATAATATATAAAATTTAAAGATTATGCCAAGCGGTAAAAAAAGAAAAAGACATAAAATGGCTACCCACAAGCGCAAAAAACGCTTAAGAAAAAATAGACATAAGAAAAAATAGGCTATTGTAAATAGCTTGAAACAGAAAGTATTTATTTTTATCCAAAGTAAATACTTTTTCTGTTATGTATTATTTTTTAGGCCTTGTTGAGGGTTTATGTTGTGAAAAATGTTTACAAGATGTTTTTTGTTAAATGTTGCAAATTACGTGATTTTAGTTTAGCGGTAGTTTACCAAACATTACCCTATTTAGTTTAAAGCGATTTTGAAAACGTTCAATAAATCCCAAACAAGCCCTATCTATTCCTCTGTTGATATGAAGGTTTTAATTTAACCTTTTTCTAAAAAAAGTAGCTGGTGGTAAAGGAATTAATCATTAATTCGACCCCAAGTGGGGTTACGATTGCATTACTGCAAGATAAGCAACTGGTAGAACTTAACAAAGAGCAAATTAACAACAGTTATGCTGTTGGCGATATATATTTGGGCCGTGTGAAAAAAATCATGGCCGGGTTAAATGCTGCTTTTGTTGATGTTGGCTACGAGAGAGACGCTTTCTTGCATTATTTAGACCTAGGCCCGCAAGTACAATCCTTGCAAAAACTGACTAAACAAGTCCGTGGAAATGCCTATAAAAATCATTTGTTAAACAATTTCGAGAAAGAACCCGATATAGATAAATCTGGTAAAATATCATCGATATTAACCAAAGGGCAGTTTTTACCCGTACAGATTGCTAAAGAACCTATATCTACAAAAGGCCCCAGGCTAAGTTCAGATCTTTCCATCGCCGGTAGGTACGTGGTGTTGGTCCCGTTTTCTGATGTTATCTCCATCTCTAAAAAGATACGCAGCAATACAGAAAGAACACGCTTAAAAAAGATCGTTGAAGGGATAAAGCCACAAAATTTTGGGGTCATCATCAGAACGGTATCAGAACAAAAAGGTGTTGCAGAAATTCAAAAAGACCTGTTAGATTTAATATCCAAATGGGAAGTATTTATGAAAAAACTACCCGTTACGGATCCTTCCAAAAAAATATTGGGAGAAATGGGCAGGGCATCAACCATATTGAGAGACATCTTAAATGATGAGTTTACGCATATTTACGTAAACGATAATTCTATTTATGAAGAGATAAAATCTTATGTGCATGAGATTTCTCCCGACCTTGAAAAAATTGTGAAGCTTTACAAGGGCAAAGAACCCATATTTGAACATTTCGGTATAGAAAAGCAAATTAAAGGTTCTTTTGGCAAAACAGTAAATCTTGCCGGTGGTGCTTATTTGGTGGTAGAACATACAGAAGCACTTCATGTTATCGATGTAAATAGCGGAAACCGTAATGCAAGCCCAGAAAACCAAGAAGAAAACGCTTTTATGGTCAATAAAGAAGCGGCAAAAGAAATTGCCCGCCAATTGAGATTAAGGGATATGGGCGGGATCGTAGTGGTAGATTTTATAGATATGCACAAAGCACCGAACAGAAAAGAACTGTTTGATTATTTGAAGGCAGAAATGAATTACGATAGGGCAAAGCATACTATTTTACCTCCGAGTAAATTTGGTTTGGTGCAAATTACAAGGCAAAGGGTAAGGCCAGAAATGAATATCGTAACCAATGAAAAATGCCCTTCTTGTGATGGCACCGGAGAGATCAAGGCGAGTATTGTTTTGTTGGATGACATCGTATCTAACCTGGATTATATTTTAAATGAACAGGCTGAAAAAGGGATAACACTTTGTGTGCACCCTTACATTGCTGCCTATATTAAAAAGGGATTGGTTTCTCAACAAATGAGGTGGTTTTTTAAATACAACCAATGGATAAAAGTGAAAGAAGCCCCTTCTTATCATTTAACAGAATTTCATTTTTTAAGTTCTAAAGAAGAGTTGATAAAGCTTTAATAGCATTTAGATTTTGAGCCTGTTTAAACAGAAATTTTGTCATACTGTTCGCTAAATGGTGTATTAGGTATCTCATTTACAGATTAAAGTAAAGGGAAGCTCTATTTATAAGATTATGAAATAAATTGGGAATGATAATTTCTTTAAAATTTTCCCAAAACATCAATCATTCATTATGGTTGATGTTTTTTTATTTTTAAAAATTTACTGTATTTTAAAATGATATGAAGGCGGTAATACAAAGGGTTAGTGAAGCCTGTTGTAAAGTGAACAACCAAACAACTGGAGAGATTAAGGCCGGTTTTCTGGTGCTTTTAGGGGTTTGTAACCAAGATACAGAAGAAGATCTAAAATGGTTGGCACAAAAGATAGCGAACCTTAGGGTTTTTTCTGATGAAGATGGTTTGATGAACAGATCCTTAACAGATATTAATGGCAACATTTTACTAATCTCACAGTTTACCTTATTTGCCCAAACAAAAAAGGGAAACCGCCCTTCATTTATAAATGCCGCTAAACCAGAATTAGCCATCCCGATGTATGAAAAAATGATATTAGAAATAGAAAGTTTATTGGGCAGATCAATTGAAAAAGGAGTTTTTGGTGCAGACATGAAAATAAGTTTAATAAATGATGGCCCGGTTACCATCATCATCGATACAAAAAACAAAGAATAAATGACCTTAAAAGAAGCACAAAAACTTGTCGATAATTGGATCAACACAACCGGGGTTCGTTATTTTAACGAATTAACAAATACCGCTATTTTGATGGAAGAAGTAGGCGAGGTTGCAAGGATAATGGCTAGAAAGTATGGCGAGCAATCTTACAAAAAATCTGATAAAGAAGTAAATTTGCCCGATGAAATGGCAGATGTTCTTTTTGTGTTGATTTGCTTGGCCAACCAAACCGGGATAGACCTTGCCGATGCTTTGAATAAAAACCTAGAAAAAAAATCTATAAGAGATGCAGACAGACATGTGAATAATCCGAAGCTTAAATAGTTATGGCCGTCATAAAGCGGCATTCGCTTTTTGTATCACTTCTTTATAAAAATCCTCATACATTGGTAAGATCAGATTCAAATCAAATTCTGAAGCTCGCTTTAGGGCGTTTTCTTTAAATTTCTCTAACCTATGGTTATCTTCTAAAATATAAATAGAATGATTTGCCATTGCTTCAACATCGCCAACATTATCCATAAAACCCGTAACACCATCTACGTTTAATTCTGGCAAACCGCCAGTATTAGAGGAGATCACGGGCACTTTGCAGGCCATTGCCTCTAAAGCGGCAAGCCCAAAACTTTCAGATTCTGATGGCATAATAAATAAATCTGCCACTGATAGTATTTCTTCTACCGCATCTTGCTTGCCCAAAAACCGGGTATGTTCGCAAACGTTTAGATCACGGCAAAGCTGCTCGCAGTTCACACGCTCTGGCCCATCTCCTACCATCAATAATTTGGCTGGTACCTTCTTCAAGATCTTTTGGAAGATATAAATAACGTCTTGCGTTCTTTTTACTTTCCTAAAATTAGAGGTGTGCACCAAAATACGTTCTCCTTGCGGAGCGATGGCTTTTTTAAAATGATCTTTTGGGGTTAGCCTAAACCTGTTATGATCAATAAAATTGGGTATTACCTTAATATCTTTTTGAATATCAAAATGATCATAGGTGGCTTTTTTCAAATCTTCAGAAACGGCAGTAACCCCGTCTGATTGGTTGATGGAAAAAGTTACAACCGGTTTGTAGGTTAGATCTTTACCCACCAAAGTAATATCGGTACCGTGTAAAGTGGTTACCACGGGGATATGAATATTAAAAGTTGCCAAAATTTGTTTGGCCATAAAAGCTGCAGAAGCGTGTGGAATAGCGTAATGAACGTGTAGAATGTCTAATTTCTCGAACCTTACCACATCCACCATCTTACTAGATAGTGCCAATTCATAAGGGGCGTAATCAAATAAAGGGTATTTAGATACAGCAACCTCATGGTAAAATAAATTCTCAGAAAAAAAATCTAATCTGGCAGGTTGGCTGTAAGTAATAAAATGGACCTGATGCCCGTTATCCGCTAATGCTTTTCCTAATTCTGTGGCCACTACTCCACTTCCACCAAAGGTTGGGTAACAAACTATCCCTATTTTCATTTAGATGAGTTCTATTTTAAGATGTCTAATGCAAAGTAAAAGTTTAAACTTTCATTTTTTGTTAGGGAAATGTAACAATACTCAATAAATTGATTACTCTGTAACCGCCGGAACAAATTTTATCTTGGTTTGCAAAGCCTCCAATTTTGATTTGGTGTCTTTTATATCATCTTGATAGTCTTTCACATCATCATTTGCATCGCCCAGCTTGTTATTTAATTTAGTGGCTTTCTTAGCATCTTTAGCCGCTCTTTTTGCTGCCCTTTCTGCTTTAGAGGCTATCCTGCTATCTCCAGGGTTTTTAGAAAGTTCTATCGATAATTTTCTTGCCTCTTCGGCAGATTTGCTAGCATCTTCATTGGCGGCTTTAACATCGCTTACCAAACCACTTACTTTAGAAAGTGCTGTTTCTAATGAAATGTTAAGATCATTCAATTGTGTGTTTAGCTTTAGTAGATCTTTTTGATCTTGAAGCTTTTGCATTTCTGGGCTCAACTTTTTTGAGCATGATACCAACACCACGCTAAAAATAATTAATGATGCGATTTTGGTTAAATTGGTTCTGATTAGTTTCATGTCTGTTTAACAGATTAATAATGCTTTTGTTATTATTCTTTAGATTTTTCTATTGCCTTGTAGATAACATCTTGAATACGTGGCCGAATATTTAAAGTAGATAATCTATTGTTTACTTCTGGATAAACCCTGTTAGACAGAAAAACATAGACCAGGTTTTCTTTTGGATCTATCCAAACGCAAGTTCCGGTGTAACCGGTATGGCCAAAGGTTTGTGGGGATGCCCGTTTTGAAGGATAGCCATATTTAGAATCTTTATCGTATCTATCAAACCCTAAACCTCTTCTGCTCACATCAGAATATTTGGCCGTAAAAAAATCTACGGTAGATTCCTTAAAATATCTCTCTCCGCCGTAAGTTCCCTTATTTAGTAACATCTGTAACAATATTGCCAAATCGGAAGCATCAGAGAACAAGCCTGCATGGCCGGCAACCCCTCCAACCATGGCAGCGCCTTGATCATGAACGTAACCCCACAACAATGTTTTCCTAAAGTAAGTATCTAATTCTGTTGGCACCAACCGAGATTTCTTAAATCGATAACGTGGGTTAAAGCCTGTGCTGCTCATTCCCAAGGGATCGTAAAAGTTAGCTTTCACATAGTTTTGCAGTGGCGTTTTAGTGATGTTTTCAATGATTTCTTTCATAAAATACATGCTTAAATCACTATAAACATATTTTCCGCGGGTTCTTAAGGGGCTTGCCAACATTTGTTTCCACATCACATCCCTAAAATAGCTTTTTTTCATAAAATAGCCATCGGCCACTTTTACATTATATATTTCTGTAGAATCTCGGCTAAAGTCATCGGGTTTAATATCATTGTAAAAAGGGATATATGGGATAAAGCCAGCTTGGTGAAGCATCAGTTCCCTTACCTTTATATCGGCCTTATCGGTGTTTCTGGTTTCTGCTAAATAGGTGCTGATGGTTGTATCTAGATCTAATTTATTTGTTTCATAAAGATGCATCACCTCCATGGTTGTTGCCCCAATTTTTGTTACCGAAGCTAAATCGAAAATATCATTCACGCTTTCCTTTTGTGCATCGTTATCATAGGTGTGGGCTCCATAAGCTTTATTAAAGATCACCTTACCATCTTTTGCCGCAAAAACAACCATCCCTGGTGTTGCTTTGTTTTTTATGGCTTCCGCAGCGATATCATCGATTTCTTTAAGATCATCGGCATTGATATTCAAATCTTCAGGTACGGTATATTCTAAACGGATCTTATCGATGTTGTAGCCTGTATTTCTTTGATATTTATCGCTAAAACTAAGGGGTAGCCTCCCTATACATTGCACTCCGCCAAAAATCACTTGTGCAGAAAAGCTTGCGGCTTGTTTATTTTTTAGGGGAGAAAAAACGATTGGGGCCGCCACGTTATTCAACTTCGCCAAATTTCTTCCATCGCCAAAATAACTAATAACCACTTGCCTTGTGTTTTCCATTTGATTGATGAAAAACGATGTTTCATCGTCAAATGTGGTACTATCGGTCAATTCTATGATAATGGTATTGTAGAATTTTAAATCCTCTGTTAATGAATTATAATTTGTGGCAAGAGGAAAAGTATCTACTTTGGCGTATTTATTTAAAATGCTATCAAAAACGCCATGGTCTTTAAATCCTAAATTTATACTTGCAATGGTTTTACTTTCTAGTTTTTTTAAGGGTAAAATGGTTTTTTCATTATTTAATATCACGGTAGCTTCACCTGCATTTTTAAATTTTTCTAACCAATTTTTTGCTTCTTGATGCTCTTGCCCACAAGCAAATAAAAACATACTGAGAAACAGGGAAAGCGCTAAAGAGATTTTTTTTGTCATTATTGATGATGGGAGTTGTATAATCGAATATGAAATATTCTAAACGATTTATCAAATACTTATCCAAAAAATTGTTTGGTTGGTTTTTTTGGGTTTGATGATTATTTTAAGTTTATGATAATACGTCTCTTAATTTCAAAGCAACGATAAATAAAGAAACTCGCGTGGAGTTGAAGAAAGTAAACATGATAATAAAAAAGTATTTCTAATTGCGTGGAAACCATTTGTTTGATGCCCCGCAACCTCTCTACACAACTTAAATAAGTAATTCACAAACTCACTTTAACAATTGGTAAACTATAAAGCTGGCCGTGTAAGCCAAAACCAACATATAAGTAAATTGTATCAACGGCCATTTGATGTTTTTTGTTTCTCGATAAACTACTGCCATGGTACTCATACATTGCATGGCAAAAGCGTAAAACATCATTAAAGAAAATGCGGAAGCTACTGTAAATATAGGCAAGCCGGTGCTGCTGTTTTTTGCGCCTGCCATTTTTTCCCTAACAGATTCCATTTTTGTGGCGTCGCCATCTACAGAATATAAAGTGGCCATTGTACCCACAAAAACTTCTCTTGCGGCAAAAGAGGTGATCAATGCAATGCCTATTTTCCAATCAAAGCCCAATGGTTTAATAGCTGGTTCTATAGATTTTCCCAAAACGCCCGCATAAGAGTTCTCTAATTTTTCTGATGCTATCAACCGATCAATTTCTGATTTTGAATATTGGCTCTTTAGCCCGGGAGCATCATATTTTTGTTCAATTTTTTCAAATTTATTGGATGGCCCATAACTCGCCAAAACCCATAAAACAATAGAAACTGCAATAATTACCTTTCCTGCTTGGGTAACAAACGTCTTAACGCTCTCAAACATGGTAATACCCACGTTGTTCCACCTTGGCATACGGTAAACCGGCAACTCCATAATAAAGTAGCCCTTTATTTTGCTGCGGATAATCCCCTTCATTACCCAAGCCACCAAAATAGCGGCCATGATACTCATCACATATAATGACATTAAAGCCAATCCCTGTAAATTGATAAAACCCAATACATACTTTTTGGGTACAACCAAAGAGATCAATAAAGTGTAAATGGGCAATCTTGCGCTACAACTCACCAAAGGTGTAACCATAATGGTAATGATCCTGTCTTTCCAATTCTCAATGGTTCGGGTGCTCATGATAGAAGGTACGGCACAAGCTAAACCACCAATTAAAGGGACTACCGATTTACCGTTTAAACCCACTTTTCGCATTAGGCGATCCATCATAAAAGTTACCCGAGACATATAACCTGTATCTTCCAAAACAGAGATGAAAGCAAACAAAAGTGCAATTTGGGGAATAAAAACCATTACCCCGCTTAAACCCGCAAGCACACCATCTATCAAAAGATTGGTTAAAGCCCCTTCGGGCAAAAACCGATGGCCCATTTCTGCAAACCAAACAAAAACTGTCTCGATAAGGTACATCGGGTATTCTGACCAAGCAAAAATTGATTGGAAAATGGCAAAAAGTATCAGTATGAATATCACGAAACCCCAGATTTTATGGGTTAGGTAATGATCGATCTTATTGCTGATGTTTTCTTCTAGGGCAACCGAATTGTATTTAACGGTATCTAATAAAATATCGTTAATAAAATTATAGCGGGCAATGGTTTCTGCCGCCTGTGATTTTTGCGAATGAAAATGGTATTGCTTTTCTAAACCTTCTATTTTACTGATCTGGGGTTTAGTTAAATACCTTATGTTTTTATATTGATGTGCTATTTGCAAAGCAACATAGGGGTTGCTAAGGTTTAATTCATCGCTAATTGCTCTTATTAAACCCGGTGCGATTACCTCAACATCTATTGTTGGGTTTTGAAAAGAGGCATGGGTTTGATATTGGATTGCCTTCTTTAATTCCTCTATCCCTTGTGATTTTCTGGCTGCAATTGGCACAACCGGAACATTTAGCCTCTTAGCCAATCCGTCTATATCAATCTCCATGTTTCCCTTGGCCGCTAGGTCCATCATGTTTAAGGCAATGATTACCGGAAGCCCTAAATCTGCTATTTGGGTATAAAGTAAAAGGTTTCTTTTAAGGTTGGTAGCATCTGCTACTATTAAAACAAGATCGGGGTGTGAGGTATTGTTTCTATCTGACAGCACTTCAAAAACAATGGTTTCATCTGCACTTTTTGGGTATAAACTATAAGTTCCGGGTAAATCTACTATCTCTAAACTAGTGCCGTCCGCTAGTTTAGAAAAACCGATTTTTTTATCAACTGTAACTCCCGGGAAATTCCCAACTTTTTGGTTAAGGCCGGTTAAAGCGTTAAATATGGTCGATTTTCCGGTATTAGGATTCCCTACAAGAGCTATTCTTAGCTTGTCTTTCAATCCTCTTAAAATTTAGATGAGTTCTATGGTAGAGGCTTCGCGTTTTCTTAATGATAGTTGGTAACCAGAAACGGAGATGGCAATAGGATCTCCAAAAGGAGCAATCCGCTCAACACGGATGGTCTCGCCGGGAAGGCAGCCCATTTCCATTAATTTAACCGACATTTCTAAATCGGTAAATTCTTTGATGATTCCCTTTGCCCCTTTTTTTAATTGCGATAGCTTCATGCTCTTTGAATATGATCAACGAAAATAGAGCTTATTTATATTAAATCCAAATAAACGCCGGGTAAATTGTTCAAAACCCCTTGTTTAATGGCCAAGGGTAGTTAAAGGTGCCTTTTGCTGATCAAACTTTGGGCAGTGGCAGCCTCTTTTAAATATACCACAGCTGCTTAAAAAAGAAATAACTATAAAAAAAAAGATAAGCTTTACTAATTTGTTCATAGTAATGGTTAATGTTTCTTGTTTAACTTAAAAAAAAAGGTGCTTCTGTGCAACAACAGATAACTAAAAACACCCATGCCCAAACCCGTCATATCTGCAAAGAAATCCCACCATTCTGCAGAGCGATAGGTAAAAACTTTCCATTGTAAAAGTTCTATTCCGCCGCCTAAGATCACATTGATCAAAACAATCTTAACAATGGTTAATAAACGATAATCAAAGCTGTTTTGCTGCTTAATTTTGCCGTAGAACAAGAAAACGGTAAGCACAAAGAAAAAACCAAGATGCACCATTTTATCAAAACCCTCGAAAAAATGTTGGCTCTGTGGCAAATCATTTTGGGGCAATGCACACAAAGTAACCACAAACACAGACCATAAAATAGCCGGAAATTGAAATTTGAGGGTTCTAAACATAATTCTTATACACCAACAAGGGCTTTATAATCATCGGCAGATAAAAGAACATCTACGGGTTTTAAAAGTTTTATTTTAACCATCCAACCCTCGCCGTAAGGATCTTTGTTTACCAGTTCTGGGTTTGCATCTAAATTTGAGTTGATCTCTAAAATGGTTCCATCTATTGGCATAAATAAATCAGAAACTGTTTTTACGGCCTCAACGGTTCCAAAAACATCGCCTTCGGCAACTTCTTTTCCAACTGTATTAATATCAACATAAACAATATCGCCCAACTCACGCTGTGCAAATTCTGTGATCCCAATCAAGGCATTTTCGCCATCAACCTTTACCCACTCGTGATCTTTAGTGTACTTTAATTCTGCAGGGAAATTCATATCTTAAAATTTAGGTAAAAATAACAGGAATATTTTAAACCAATGTAACAAGATGGTTTAAAATTCTTTCAAATCTTTTTTGCTGCCCTTGGGGCCAATTTTATTGCCATTCGTCATAAATTTTAAAATATTTGGTTTTTTGGGTTTACATTTAAGTATGGAAACAACGGTACTCATTTTTAAAACATTTCTTTTTGTACACATTATGTGTGGCAGCAGCGCATTATTTACAGGTTTAATGGCTTTGTTATTAAAGAAAAAAAGGGGCTTGCACTCAAAATTCGGCTTTGTATTTCATTGTTCTATGATGTTGGTGGCCGCCTCTTCGTTTATAATGTCTGTAATGCACAGCAACTACTTTTTATTTGTGATAGGCGTTTTCTCGCTCTATTTATCTTTTGCCGGTTACAGAAGCATCCGTTTTATGAAGGGGCTTGCAAAGCCTGGCAACATAGATAAAACGATAATGGCATTGAGCGGGTTACTCTTGTTTGGCGTTACCTACCAGTTTTTGCGTACTACCGTTTTTGATTTAACGGGTTTTTCATCTGTTATTTTAGTTTTTGATCTAGTTTTTATCAGGATACTGATCAATGACCTAAAAATGTTTAACAAATCTGAAAACCCAACAAAGAATTATTGGTTAATAAGACATATTACAAGGATGATTCCTGCATTTACCGCAACAGTAACCGCTTTTTTGGTGGTAAATGTAAATTATCAATATCCGGTGGTAATTTGGTTGGCGCCCACAGTTTTATTTTTACCTATAATTTTAATGAACGTTAAAAAGTACAAGAAAAAAATTGTATAAAATAAAAAACGCTCCACGTTCCGGAGCGTTTATCTACATTAACACATTAATTTAACTAAATCTCAATTGTAGATGCTTGAGTGCTATTTTTATATCTTATAATATATTTTCTTTAAACCATTTCTTATAAGACGCTAATTATTGCCAAACGTTACAGCAAATTATTTTTTTATCGCTTTCGCCGATTTAAAATTATAAGCGATGTTTTATTTCAAAATGATAACTTTGCAAGCTGTTTAGCAAAAGTTTTTTTGTTAACAGGAAATAGGATGATTAGAGCGTAATCATTGATCTTTGCGTTAACGATTGAAGCGGCATCTCCACTTGTAATTTAGGCAAGCTTTTTTTTCTGCCATCCAGAGCATTGTCACTCTGAGCATTGTCACTCTGAGCGGAGTCGAAGAGGGGGTCTAAGAGAGAGAATCAAAGGACAGAAAAAAAGAAATATCCGCCAGTTGGCGGAGTGTAAAAACGCCCAAAATATGGGCTCTAATCCATTTTATTAAAGTTAAAAAAGCGAAGTTTAAAATTAGATAAAAGGCATGTTTGATAATTTGCAGGATAAGCTCGAAGGAGCTTTTAAGGTATTAAAGGGACAAGGAAGCATATCAGAAATTAACGTGGCAGAAACCATGAAAGAGATTAGAAAAGCTCTTTTAGATGCCGATGTTAACTATAAAACCGCAAAAACATTTACAGAAGATGTGAAGCAAAAAGCGTTAGGACAAAATGTTTTAACGGCTATTTCTCCGGGCCAGTTGCTCACAAAGATCATGAATGATGAGCTGACCGCTTTGATGGGCGGCAGCGTTGAGGAGCTAAATATTAAACAAAACCCAACCGTAATTTTGATAGCAGGTTTAAACGGAGCGGGTAAAACCACCTTTACGGGAAAACTGGCCTTACACCTAAAATCGCAAAAAGGGAAAAAACCTTTGCTGGTGGCCGGGGATGTTTATCGCCCTGCGGCAATTGATCAACTGGAGGTTTTGGCGGGTCAGGTTGGTGCAGAGGTTTATACCAATCGTGAATCTACCGATCCTGTTGCCATTGCAATGGAAGGTATCGCCCATGGTAAAAAGAACGGAAATAATGTGATCATTATAGATACGGCGGGTCGTTTAACTTTAGACGATGCTTTGATGGATGAAATTGCTGAGGTTAAAAAAGCAACCCAGCCTCAAGAGATTTTATTTGTGGTTGATGCCATGACGGGGCAAGATGCCGTAAATACCGCCAAGGTTTTTAATGATAGATTAGATTTTACAGGGGTTGTACTGACCAAATTAGATGGCGATACCCGTGGTGGTGCGGCTTTATCTATTAAATCTGTAGTTAACAAACCCATAAAATTTATTGGTACCGGCGAAAAAATGGATGCGCTGGATGTTTTTTACCCCGATAGGATGGCCTCACGTATTTTGGGGATGGGAGATGTGATTTCTTTGGTAGAAAGGGCACAACAACAATTCGACGAGAAAGAAGCAGCCATTTTACAAAAGAAAATACGCAAGAATAAATTTGATTTTAACGATTTCTTGAGCCAGATACAGCAAATCAAAAAGATGGGCAATATCAAAGATTTGATGGGAATGATCCCAGGCGTGGGCAAAATGATGAAGAATGTGGATATTGATGATAACGCCTTTAAAGGAATAGAATCCATCATCCAGTCTATGACTCCACATGAGCGTGAAAACCCTGATAGCATTAACCAAAGCAGAAGAACCCGTATTTCTAAAGGAAGCGGAACCGATATGACCGAGGTTAACAAACTGATCAAACAGTTTGAAGATATGCGTAAAATGATGAAGCAATTTTCTGATCCATCTGCAATGGCAAAAATGCAAAAGATGATGAAGGGAATGCCCGGCGGTGGAATGAGATAAGCCTTATTAACATATAAGTTAAATCTCCGTTTTTAATAAAGGCGGAGATTTTTTTGTGCTTAATCAGGATTATTTTGATTTGAGGGTTACATTATCGCATATTCAAAAGCCATCCAACTCTGTGAACTCCGCGTTCTCTGCGGTTAAAATTTGTCTGAATCAGGATTATTTTGA
>NZ_JAEHFY010000028.1 GCF_016623585.1 Pedobacter segetis | reverse complement strand
AAACCACAACGCAAAACACCAATGAACCAATGACTAATGAACTAATAAACCACAACGCAAAACACCAATGAACCAATAAAACTAATGCCCACCACCTTTCATCATTTTTCTAGCGTGGAAAACAGCGGGCAATATGGCTTCTAAAGATTCTCTGGCCCCAGCAGAACTTCCAGGAAGCGTAAGGATCAAAGTATGAGCGATAGATCCGGCAATTCCCCTGCTCATCATGGCCAATGGCGTTCTTTGCTGCCCAAAGTTTCTCATTGCCTCGGTAATCCCATTAGCGTCACGTTCTAAAATTTCTTTTATGGCCTCAACAGTTAAATCTCTGGGCCCTAAACCCGTACCGCCCGTTGTAAAGATGAAATGAATATCTTCTTTAACCCACTCCAATATTTGTGCTTGTATTCTTTCTTTCTCGTCTGGTAAAATTTTATAATATTTTACCGTTGCATTGGAGGCTTCCAACATCTCTTTGATGATCAGCCCACTTTTATCTTCTCTTTCTCCTTTAGCGGTAGAGTCTGAACAGACCAGTACTGCACAAACCGGTGCCGCAGATAAATATTTTTTTCTATCGGTTTTTCCTCCTTTTTTATCCAATAACCTAATGTTTCCAATCTCTAAAGCTTTATCAACGGGCTTTAGCATATCATAAATTTCTAAAGCCGCAACAGAGATGCCTGTTAGCAGCTCCATTTCTATACCCGTTCTGCCAATAGATTTTGCCGTTCCGTTTATTACAATCCCTGTTTTAGAGAAAACCGAGTTTTCAAAAAAATTGCCATGTAAACGCTCATCCAAAAACTCAAATTTCAGGTCCATCCCATCAATTTGAACGGGGTGGCAATGCGGTAAAAGTTGTGGGGTTAATTTGGCACCAATAAATGCGGCAGCCCTAGCAACATCGAAAAGATTGCCTTTTGGCAATGATCCGTTCTTTATCTGGCCAATGGTAGCTGGCGAACAAAAGACCAAACCAATTGCATTTGCCGTTCTTAAAGTAATTTGCTTACCAGTAATATCTACCATTATTTTTAATTTTTTTGAAAAGCAAAGCTTGTGTTTCAAAACTTCCGATAGTCCTGCTATCCGTTACAAGTCCACACCGCTTTGGGCGGTTGCGGGCTTTTCACTGCTATCAGGTTTATTTAACAAAGGCCTTTGGCAAATTACCAAATTTAAAACAGCAATAATAAAATTATCGCAAGTCTTTTGTTGGTGGCGAGCGTTAAGGATAGGAGTGGCATCCTTTTTTTTGCTTCGGCCCCGCTGGGGATAAAAAAAAGATATAACGGATAGCCTGTTAAAACGCCCAAGATCTTCTTAAAATAAAACCAAGATCAATCTTTAATTTCAATATAAACCCTGCCGTTATTTACAATTACCGGGTATGTTTTGATTTTATAATCATCGCCACTTAAACAATCGCCACTTTTTAAAGAAAAGCTTTTTTTATGGAACGGGCAAGCGACTTTAGGCTCACAATCATCGCCCACACTACCGATCATCCCACGCGATAAAGCCATTTGCTGCTTATGCGGACAAAGGTTTTGAGTAGCAAACCACTCTCCTCTTCTGGTAAAATTAAAAATAGCAATCTGCTCGCCATGGTATTTTACACAAGCGCCTCCGTTTTCTGGTACATCATCAGAATAACAGGCAAAAAACAAATTCTGTACTTCAACGGTACTTTCAATTTCTCTGTCTAAGATTAACATTTCACTCATCATTTCTGGATTTTAATGTTTAACAATTATTTTATTTATAAATTATCCTTACCGGACCTTAGATAACCCAAGGGTTATCCCTACCAAGCTCCTGCTTTTATCTGATCACGCATTCCCTCAAATTTTACGGTTGGGTCTTTTTCTTCTGGGGCGTTAACAAAATGGTTGAAACGCTTTTTCATGTCTGGGTTTTCAATGGCCGCTTTCCACTCGCAGGTGTAGGTGTTAACGTGGTATTCCATTTCTGCCTCTAGTTCTGTGGCTATGCCCAAACTATCGTTTACCACTACATTTTTAAGGTAGGCCATGCCGCCCTCCATTTTATCTAACCAAGTTGCCGTTCTAGTTAATGGGTCTGCTGTTCTGATATAGAACATCAAGAACCTATCGAGGTATTTGATACAGGTTTCGCTATCTATATCTGTTGCCAATAATTGGGCGTGTTTTGGTTTAGAGCCTCCGTTACCGCATACGTACAAGTTCCAGCCTTTTTCTGTGGCAATGATCCCGAAATCTTTAGATTGTGCCTCGGCGCATTCGCGGATACAGCCAGAAACGCCGCCTTTTAATTTATGCGGAGAGCGTAATCCTTTGTACCTGTCTTCTACTTGGATGGCAAAACTTACGCTATCATGCAAGCCAAACCTGCACCAAGTGCTACCAACACAGCTTTTTACCGTACGCAAAGATTTTCCGTAAGCATGGCCGCTTTCAAAACCTGCATCAATCAACCTAGACCAAATAACCGGAAGATCAGACAAATGAGCCCCAAACAAATCTATCCGCTGACCCCCGGTAATTTTGGTGTAAAGACCATATTCTTTTGCTATTTGCCCAATCACGATCAATTTATCAGGGGTAATTTCTCCTCCCGGGATACGAGGCACCACAGAATAAGTACCTCCTTTTTGGATATTTGCCAAAAAGCGATCGTTGCTATCTTGTATGGTATCTTGTTTTAAAATTAGATCGTTCCATAAACTGGCCAAAATACTGGCAACGGCAGGTTTGCAAACCTCGCATCCATCGCCTTTACCAAAAGTATCTAACAATTGATCGTAGCTTTTTATCTTGTTCATTTTGGCCAGATCCAGCAATTCTTGTCGTGAATAATCAAAATGTTCACAAAGCACATTTTTGACATATACGCCGTTTTCTTTCATTGTGCCAGTGATCAAATCTTTCACAATGGGGATACAACCGCCGCAGCCGGTACCCGCTTTGGTGCATTTTTTTATGCCATCTATGGTGTTAATATCTAAGCTTGTAACCGCATCGCAGATAGCACCTTTAGAAACCGCTTCACAAGAACAAATCAGGGCATCGTCTGGCAAAGTCATTACGCCAGAACCGGCAGCGGCCTCGCCGCCCCTAGCTCCCAAAATCAAATCCTCTGGGTTTGGTGGTAAAACAATTTTGTTATTTACCGTTTGCAATAACATATTATAAGCATCGGCATCGCCAATTAAGATACCGCCCAATAGTTGTTTGCCATCGTTAGTGATGTTTATCCTTTTATATATGCCTTTGTGGGTATCTTCAAAAATAATGGAGGTACAATCTGGTTCAGAAACAAAGGCATCGCCAAAACTGGCCACATCTACGCCGATCAGCTTTAGTTTGGTGCTCATATCAAAACCATGAAACTGTTTATCTATATTGCAAAGATGAGAAGCGGCTACTTCTGCCATTTCATAACCCGGCGCAACCAAACCGTAGATCATGTTTTTATAAAGTGCGCATTCGCCGATGGCAAAAATGTCTTTATCTGATGTTTGCATGAATTCGTTCACTACAATGCCGCCCCTTGTACTAACTTCTAAACCAGCTAAACGGGCAATCTCATCCCTTGGCCTGATCCCGGCAGAAATTACCAACATATCTAGATCAAGTTTAGAATCATCGGCGAAAGCCAAACCCTTTATTTCATTTTCTCCAAGAATGGACGAGGTGTTTTTATTTAGGTGGATCTGCAAACCTAACTGCGACAATTTCCCTTGTAGAAGCTTGCTGCCTGCATCATCAATTTGGCGAGGCATTAAACGGGAAGCAAATTCTATCACATGGGTTTCTTTTATACCTAGATCCAATAGGGCTTTAGCGGCTTCTAAACCCAGCAAACCACCGCCCATTACTGCGCCACTTTTACATTTGGCAGCATGGGCTTTCATTTTATCTAGATCTTCTATGGTTCTGTAAACAAAAACGCCCTCTTTTTCTATACCGGGGATATCTGGCACAAACGGGGCAGAACCTGTAGCTAAAACAAGATAGTGGTAAGGTTTGGTGATACCCGAATGGGAATGAACGGTTTTCTCTGTTCTGTTTATTTCTGTAATTGCATCGCCAAGGATTAAATCGATATGGTTTTCTAAATACCAGTCTTTGGTTGATAGGCTTAAATCTTCTATTGTTTTACCATCAAAATAAGAACTTAGGTGCACACGATCATAAGCGATCCTTGGTTCTTCGCCAAATACAGTTATTTGGTATTGATCGGTTTTTGACACTAATTTTTCACAAAACTTATGCCCCACCATGCCATTTCCTATGATAATTATATTTTTCTTGCTCATTTGCACATTTTTTAAAGCTTAAATATGATTTTGACCTTAAAATTTCTGATTATTCAATAAAAATTAAGATAAAATTCTGATTTTATAATTTTTATTGAATAATATTAAAATATTTACACCATAAATGTATAAAAAACATATCTTTAGTCATATAAAATTGAAAATAAATGCAATTTTTAGTATTATTTAAAATAAACACTTAATAATTATTCATTTTTTGACAATTTTTTAAATAAAAAACTGAAAAGTTTTAAAATTTAATATTATATAATTGGGTTTTTAAAGAAAAATTGATGGAAAATATAGATTCTGAGTTAATAATAGTTGGTGCTGGGCCAGGGGATCCCGAATTAATTACCATAAAAGCGATAAAAGTGCTAGAAAAAGCCGACGTTATCTTGTATGATAACCTTGCCAATAAAGATCTTTTAAAATATGCTAAAAGAAATTGCGATTTGGTTTATGTAGGGAAAACACCATACCAAGAATACACCACTCAAGAAAAAATACATGAATTGATAGCAAATTACCTACAATTGAAACTAATAGTGGTAAGGTTGAAAGGTGGCGACCCATTTATTTTTGGGAGGGGAATGGAAGAAATGATGTTTGCCAGAGATTTAGGCTATAAAGCATCCTACATCCCGGGCATCACGAGTATGTTGGCAATTGGCTTATGTGATATCCCTTTAACGCATAGGGGAATTAGCGAGGGTTTATGGATGATCACCGGGACCAAAAAAGATGGCAGTTTATCTAGGGACGTTTGTTTGGCGATGCAAAGTAAAACTACTTTGGTTATTTATATGGGGATGAAAAATTTACCTTTTATTATACAAGAGGCTATTAAATGCGGTAAACCAGATACACCTGCAGCATTGATACAACACGCATCTCTACCTCATATGAAAATGGTAAAAGGAAAATTATGCGACTTACAAAAACTGGCAGAAAAACATGGGATTACGCACCCTGCATTAATAGTTATAGGAGAAGTTGCCGGATTGGGCTGAAGGGGGAAGTTGAAGGTTGAAGGTTTTAGGTTAAAGGCTGAAGGCTGAAAACAGAGAGCAATACAAAATGTATAATTTGTGATTAAAACCCTTTAGGCATAAAAAAACCGGAAATCAAATATAACTCCCGGCTTTGCTAACATTAAAAAATTCTATTCTGCTACCGCTTCTTCATTAACAAAAGATTCTGCTAATTTAGTTAAGGCAACATCTGTTTCTTTCTCATTTTTAAGCGTTTCGCTTAATAAATCATAAATTTCTGTATGCCCCATGTGTTGTGCAAAAACCCTTAAAGTGCCATAAGTGGCAATCTCATAATGCTCTACTTTTTGGGCAGCCAAAATAATGCCTGCATCTCTTGTCATGGTATCTTTTTCGGTATCATTAACAATAACGTTTGCTTCTTCTAAAATGCCTGCCATCGCTTCGCATTTTTTAGCTTTTGCCTTTTCCTCTAATAATTCAAAAACATTTTCAAGCGTTTCTACATGTTTTTTGGTTTCTATCAAATGCTTTTCTATCGCGTTTGCCAACTGTGTGCTGGTGGCAGCCTTCTGCATTTTTGGTAATGCTTTTATCAAGTGGGTTTCTGCCCAGTAAATATCCTGTAATTCTTCTATGAAAAATTTATGGAAATCAGAATCTTTCATTTCTTGGGTAAGTTGGTTTGCTTTTCCGTTGATGCTCATAATGTTTTGTTTTTATTGGTAAATAATGCTTTAAATAGGTAGATGTGATAATTAAAACACAATCACGATGCCAAAAAATTTTTATGGATAATAATTATCCCAAATAACTGATCTAAACCCAGCTTTAGAGTTTATAGTATTTGAATAAATACCTTTTGTGCTATTTTTTAAATTACGAACATGGTTTAGGTTGACCTGTTTTAAAACAGCAATCAATATTCGGGTATTTTTTCTGTAAGGTATTTCCAATACCTTTTTGGCACATGCAGTAAATGCAAACGCATATTCTTTCTTAGCCTGATGTTGGTTTGCGCATAATAGGTACGCCATAAACTTTGATACAAAGGCTCGTCTTTTTTCAACATTTCTAAACCTTCCTCCCTGTTATATTGCCTATTAAATTTCATTTGTATAATTTCTAATTTATAGAGGTCGTAGTAAATGCCATAACTGCGCTTTTGATCAAAAATCAACCATTTTTGGTCTTGGTACCTACTTTTAAAATGTTTGGCAATGATGGGCAAAACGTTAAAATCGGGTTCTATATCTGCATAGTAAATATCGTCGCAAGTTAATTTGAAACGCACAAAAGCTTCCATCCTATGTTTTTCACGATGAACGGACTTTGTATATTGTGCCAATTTTAGAACTGAAGGATGGCTCATATCTTTCATTACGTTTACCTTGGGGTTTGCCAAAGCGTATTTGATCACATCAAAAATATAACCTTCGCAAAGCTCTTCTTCGGTTAATAAACTATAAATGATCTTTTGTATGCCCAACTCCCCCATCAAAGCTTTTAGCTTCACATAAACCCTTTCTGCTTTTCTGGGGTTTGTGCTTACCCTTCTCATCCCATCGGTAAACAAAACCATGGGCAAACCTTGTTTTCTGATGACTACATTTTTCAGTTTACGTTCATAAGCCTCAAACACGGCAGAAAAGAAGCCCTCTACGCTATGATCATAAGTTAATAAATACATAAGAATAAAATTATTTAAAGCTAAATGCAAAAAGCTTAAGGCAGAAGGCAAAAAGCCAAGGTTTATATTTGATCGTATATTTTAAAACAATGCTAACTGTGGTTGATAATGCTCTTCATATTTACTATTGATTGTTTTTAGGATGATTTCTTTTAGATTTTGATGGTGCAAGGTTTGCAGATTTTGTAAAGAATTACTAAAAGAAATAAAATGTTTTGCCCTGTTTAAGGCAACGCCCATCTTTTTCAGGTGATCGGCATTTAATTTTGAGAACTTTCTGCCGCCAATGATCTTCCAAGCCGATTTTATGCCCACACCCGGGATACGCAAGATCATCTCTATATCTGCATTTTGGATGTTGATAGGAAAAAAATGGAGATTTCTTAAAGCCCAACCCAATTTTGGGTCCACATCCAACTCTAAAAATGGCTGTTTGGGGTCTAAAATCTCATCGGCCTTAAAGCCATAAAACCGCATCAACCAATCTGCTTGGTACAAACGGTTTTCCCTTAACATGGGTACTTGGCTTTGCAAAGACGGTAACCTACTATCATTTGCAACGGGCACATAACCAGAATAATAAACCCTTTTTAGGTTAAAATCTTTATAAAAATGGTTTGCCGTATGGATGATTTGCAGATCTGTTTCTGGCGTTGCACCGATGATCATTTGTGTACTTTGCCCACCGGGAGCAAACTTTGGCGTTTTTTTGAACCGTTTTTTCTCGTCATTATAAACCAAGATCTCGTTTTTCACAAAATTCATGGGATCGATCATATCTTGGCGGTTCTTATCTGGTGCCAATAATTTAAGACCTTCTTCTGTTGGCAATTCTAAATTTACGCTCAACCTATCGGCGTAAAGCCCTGCCTCATGCATCAATTCATCAGATGCGCCCGGTATGCTTTTTAAATGGATGTAACCGTTAAAATTTTCTTCTAAACGCAGTTTTTTTGCCACTTGTACCAAACGCTCCATGGTGGTATCGGCACTTTTAAAAATTCCCGAGCTTAAAAATAAACCCTCAATGTAATTTCGACGGTAAAAATTGATGGTTAGATCTACCACTTCTTGTACGGTAAAGGCTGCCCGCTTAATGTCGTTACTTTTGCGGGTTACGCAATAAGCACAATCGAAAATGCAAACGTTGGTGAGCAAAATTTTGAGCAAAGAAACGCAGCGCCCATCTTCTGTATAAGAATGGCAAATGCCCATTCCCGTTGCATTTCCCAGGCCTTTATCTTTATTGTTTCTTTTGCTTCCGCTTGATGCGCAAGAAACATCATATTTAGCGGCATCAGCCAAAATGGATAGTTTTTCAGTAATCCGTTCGAAATTCATAGAACAAAAATACTAAATATTTTAGTTTTAAATACTAATATTTTTAGTTTTATTGAATGGGTTTTAACCACAGGAGAAAGCTGAGGAGAATTATTTTTCAATATAAGCTTCGTCTTTCTTCATTCCTTCATGTTCATTTTTAACCCCGGAGGACACAAAGTCCGCAGAGTTGAATGTTTACAAGTTTTTTATGGAAGTTTTAAATCTGCGCTAATCATCTAAATCTGCGGGAGAATTTTTTAATCATAGAAACGGAGTTGGTTATGTTTTTTAACCGCAGAGGTCACTAAAGACACAGAGTTGGGTGGCCACTAAAATCATGGAAATCCTTAAATCATGAAAATCATGGTTCAGACAATTTTTAACCGCAAACATGCAAAGTTCACAGAGTTGGGCGGTAAGCTGTAATCATGGAAATCCTATAATCCTCCAAATCCTAATTCAGAAAATTTTAAATTGACGTTAAATATTTAATAATTAGGTTCTTACAAAAAATTTAATGAGCTATTTATATGCCAAATAGCTTATTTTAAATATTGATTTAATTCGTGTATTTTAAAGATAATTATTTCTTTAAAAAGAAAATACGATATTGCCCCTGTGAGTTTTCAGAAAATAAAAATCTTCCTTTCACTGTTAATAATTTTTAACACAATACCGCCCCAAGCTGCTATAATTCACAATATTGATTACACTACTTTATTAAACAAAACTTACGGTGAACGGGCGTTCCAACTATGGAATATTTATGATGAAATTATCAGTGCAAATAAACATCAGCCTAATCTAAAAGAACTAGAATCATTTCAATCCTTTTGCAGAAAAAGCAACGACAAAGCTTTAAATATTGAATCGGATTTAGTAGAAGCTGTATATTTAATAGAATACCATCCCAATCAAAAAAAACAAATATTTAAGCTATTAAATACTGTGATTGCCGATGGAAAGAAAAATCACATCGTACAATTACAGGCGAGAGCACTTAAAACCAAAGCCAATTATTATTGGAGTCATCTACAGCAATATGAACTTGCCTTTGAATTTTACCAAGAAGAACTTTCATTAATACAACCTTTAAAATTTAAAGATTTTCCAGATAAAGTACTTGATCTATACCATGTTGGTAATTCTTATTATTATTTTTCTGATTACAAAAAAGCCATTACCTATTTTAGAAAAACAACAGAATATAAACAAGGTGTACACAAAACGATTGATTATTACATTACCCAATCTTATAACAGTTTAAGTCTTAGCTATCAAAAAATCAATCAATTAGATTCTTCTGATTTTTACTTGAACAAGCTTAAGGTCTTAAAAACAAAAACAAGCGATAAGCAATGGTTGGGTATAATTGATGGAAATTTAGGTTATAATTTATATTTGAGAAAAAATTATAAAGCAGCAGAACCCTTGCTTAAACATGATGTAAAAACTGCACTTGAATATTCTGATTTTGGACTTGCTTCTGGTTCTTCTATGACGTTAGCCAACATTTATCTTAAACAGAAAGAAAATAAGAAAGCTATTGATTGGATCCTTAAAAGTAGGGAATATGTAAATAAATCTGGTCAATACTCAAGGTATCAGAGGCTTTATCCATTGTTAAGCAAATACTACATTTTAATAGGCGATAAACAAAAAGCGGATAATTTTATTGATTCTGCTCTTTTTGTGAGGGACAGTATGGTAAAGAAGTTTAACGCACTCCAATTATTACGTTCGCAACAAAAAGCAGATATCATCAAACACAATGTAGATTTAAAAGCCGCTAACGATAAAGAGAGATTAAGAACGATACAACTTAATCTAATTCTCGTGTTTTTTATCATCGCCATCCTGATAGCACTTTATATTTATCGGCTTCAAAAAAAGAAACACGCTTTAGAGAACTTATTAAATCAACAGCATTTATCCGAAAAAGAAAAAGAAATTCATAGTGCCAAACAAGAATTAGATAGTTTCACAAAAAGTATTATAGAAAAAAACAGAATCATAGCTTCATTAGATAAACAACTTAAGGAGGATAGCGGGAATACTCAACTTTTAAATAACTTGGAAGAACTTAGAAGAATTACCATCATTACAGAACAAAATTGGGAAGATTTTAGGGTTTTGTTTGACCAAGTAAATGGCGGTTACATTCATCAACTAAAGGCTGAATTCCCTAAAATCACGCCTGCAGAAGTTCGCTTTCTTGCGCTTAAAAAATTAAATTTTAGCTATAATGAAATGGCTACAGCTTTAGGTATTTCTCCACAGAGCGTAAGGACCATTGCTTACCGAATGCGCAAGAAAAACATCATCACTTCTTAAATAACCCTCATCTTTTTTACATTATTAAAATTGCGACGTTTTTGCGACGCTCATAAAGACTCTTTTTCTGGCGTATAGAGCTATTTTGCCGAAAATGTTTCTATGTGTGAATAAATAATATACTCACTTGAAATATAAAACCCATATACACATTGCCATGAACAAACTTAAAAGAAGCTGCCTTAAAAAGGCAATTTGTTTAATATCCATCGCGGTTGCCTTTACTTTTATAGCAAATGCACAAACCGTCCGTTATGTAAAAACAACAGCCACCGGTAACGGAGATGGAAGTAGTTGGGCTAACGCAAGCAGTAACATACAAACAATGATTGATGCCTCGGATGCAGGTGATGGAGTTTGGGTAAAGGGTGGTACTTACATCCCATCTGAATATGCGGGCAACGGCACAACCGACAGAGACAAATCTTTTGTTTTAAAAGCCAATATAAAGGTATATGGTGGTTTTGCAGGTACAGAATCCACGTTAACTCAAAGAGATTTAAGCCTAACTGCCAATGAAAGCATCTTAAGCGGAGATTTGGATGGTAACGATGGTCCAGGTTATACTAATTATGATGATAATGCCTATCATGTTGTAATTATTACTGGAGCTGTAGGAAATGTTGTTTTAAGTGGTTTTACCATAAAAGGTGGAAATGCAAATACCGGTGGCACCATTACAGTAAACTCAAAATCTATCAGTAGAAGCAATGGAGGTGGTATTTACAATTTCAATGACGCTTTTGATACAGCACCATTACTTTCAAATTTAAGTATCTTATCAAATAGAGCCAATTCAAAGGGAGGTGGAATTTACAACAACCTCACATCTACTCGCATTTTAAACGTAGCTATTAAGGGCAACTACGCCTACTTAGGAGGAGGGATATACAATGTTAACTCGGGAACAGCAATAACAAATGTTCTCATATCTGGCAACAGTGCAATCGGAGGTGGAGCGCTTTATTTTACCAGTTCCAATCCAGTAATTACAAATGCTACCATCAGTGGTAACAAAGCAGGTGACGGAGGTGCTATCTACAATTCTGATGTAATAATAAAAATACGTAACAGCATCATTTATGGAAACAGTTACGGGATTTACAACACTCAGTATGTGGCCCTCACTAATAGTTATAGCAACATACAAACCAGTGGAACGAGTTCAGTTCCATTAGATATTGAAGTTATTGATGGTGGTAATAACCTAAATACCGATCCTTTATTTATTGACGCTCCCGATGCTAGCACCGCTCCTTTTACCGGTGGGGATTACCGGTTAAAAAGTAACAGTCCAACCATTGGCGCAGGGAACAACATCTATTATAATGATGGACAAAACCCCAATTTATCGTCTATCACTACAGATTTAGCAGGTAATGCCCGAATAAATATGTCGGATATAGACATGGGAGTGTATGAATATTTGGTTAAGCCCAACGTTAATGGAATTGCATACGTAACACCTACAGGTTCTGGTGATTTTAGTGGCGATAGCTGGACAAACGCTACTGCTAATATTCAGTTTGCCATAGATGCAACAGCTACCCAGCAGGTTTGGGTAAAGGGCGGTAATTATATCCCATCTGAATATGCGGGCAACGGCACAACCGACAGGCATAAAGCTTTTTTAATCAAAGAAAACGTAAAAGTTTACGGTGGCTTTGCAGGTACAGAAAGCAATTTAAACGAGAGAGATTTAAGCCTTAGCGCCAATAAAAGTATTTTAAACGGAGATTTAGGTGCAGATGACGGTGCTAATTTTAGCAACAGTACAGAAAATGCCTATCATGTTGTGATCTCTGCCGGAACGGTGGGTACGGCAGAACTCAATGGTTTTACCATACAAGGCGGAAATGCAAATACAGGTTCTAATACCATTTTAGTGAATGGTAAAAATATTTTAGCCTCAAGAGGTGGCGGGATTTATAATGTCGATAGTAGTCCATTGCTCACAAATTTAAGTATCATCAGTAATCAAGCACTTTTTGGTGGAGGTGTGCGTAACGACAATAGCAACCCAATTTTAACCAATGTAACCATTAACGGGAATTCGGTAGCCAATAATGGTGGAGGTATAAATAATGACGGTAGCAGCCCAATTTTAACCAACGTCATCATCAGCGGTAATGCTGCCACAAGTGGAGCTGGGATGTACAATAATAATGGCAGTAACACTATCCTAACCAATGTAACCATAAGTGGGAACGCGGCATCAACAAATGGTGGTGCAATGTACAATACCAACAGCAGTGTTCCCCTTATCCGCAACTGCATTATTTATGGCAATAATTCCAGCGTGTTCAATAATTCGGCTACGCCCAGTTTTTTTAATTCCATTATCGAAGGCAGCGGTGGCAGTACCGCTTGGTTAAGCTCAACCGGAACCGATGGCGGCAATAATTTGGATGTTGATCCTTCTTTTGTAAACGCCCCTTTAGCCAACACAGCCCCTTTTAGCGTGGGCGATTATCATTTAACAAAAAACAGCTATGCGGTTGGCTCTGGCGATAATACTTTTTTCAATTCTGCTCAAACGCCAGATTTAAACGCTATTGTTACAGATATTGATGGGAATGGACGCATACAAAAAACTTTTATCGATATGGGTGCTTACGAAAGCAACTATAACATATCCGTTATACCTGATGCCAACGGCATTGCTTACGTTACGCCAAGCGGTGCTGGGAAGTTAAATGGCAGTAGTTGGGCAAATGCCACCGATAATATACAGTATGCCATAAATGCCACCACTACCCAACAGGTTTGGGCAAAAGGTGGTACTTACATTGCTTCTGTTATTAATGGTAGCGGATCAAATAATAGAGATAAAGCTTTTCTCATATATAAAAACGTAAAAGTTTATGGTGGTTTTGCAGGTACAGAAAGCAATTTAAGCGAGAGAGATTTAAGCCTTAGCACCAACGAGAGTATTTTAAGCGGAGACCTAAACGGTGATGATGGACCCAATTTTACCAATTATGGCGATAATGTCCTCCATGTGGTGATGACCACAGGGTCTGGGAATACTGCCCTTTTAGACGGTTTTACCATAAAAGGAGGTAACACTGGCGGAAATGGCGGAGGCATAAGCAGTGCTAGAGCCGGGATGAAGTTTAACAATCTACTGGTTAAAGAAAACAGGGCCGGTTCTGGAGGAGGGCTAGATTTGGTTAATGCTACGGTGCTAACTAATTCTACAGTTAGTGGCAACATTTCCTCTAATAATAGTTATGGCGGTGGTGGAATATATTCAACAGGTTTTTATACCTCCCAAATCACCAATGTGGTCATTAGCGGTAATACCACTGGTGGATTCGGCGGCGGAGTCTACATTTCTAGCGGCAAATTGGTTTTTACAAATGTAACCATCAGTGGCAACAAAGCTAAGAGTGGGAATGATAATGGTGGGGGGATTTGGATTTATCCTGACGGCAGTGCTTCTATACGGAACAGCATCATCTATGGAAATAGTTCAAAAATTATTGCTATAGCTGGTTTTGGCACTTCGGTTACTAGCAGTATTTACCAGAAAAACTCATTTGTAGATGATGATGGAAATAATTTGGATAATGTAGATCCTTTATTTGTAGATGCTCCTGATTTTAGTACCGCTCCTTTTATCGGTGGCGATTATCATATAAAAGCAGGTAGCCCAGCCATTGGCGCAGGCGATAGCAGCTATTTCGATCCTGGGAAAACCCCCGATTTATCTGCCATTGCAACAGATTTGGACGGTAATGTACGAAGCCAGGGAGGAATAATAAATATGGGAGCGTATGAAACTTTTATCCCTTTACCAGTAAAGCTCATCAGCTTTAGCGTAAAGCCATCGGGTAATTTTGCGCAGTTAAACTGGCAGACAGCAACAGAAACCAACAACAATTACTTCACCATTTCAAAAAGTACGGACGGTAAAAGCTTTGAGCAATTAAGCACCATAAACTCAAAAGGGAATAGCGGAGCTGATTATGCAACTATAGACTTTTCTCCTTTTGCAGGTTTGAGCTATTACAAACTGAGCCAAACAGATAGAGATGGTAAAACCAAAGAATTAGGTATAAGGACTTTAAAACTGGAAAGTTTGGATAAAGAAGGTTTATTGGTTTATCCTAATCCTGTTGTTAACGGTATCATCAACATCCAAGGTCAGGATTTAAACGGTCTGCAAAATATTGCGATTTATGATTTAACCGGTAAGGAAGTTTGCAAAAACCAAGTGAAGTTTGATAACGGTTTGGCGACTTATAAACTGAGTAATATCAAAACTGGGGTTTATGTGCTAAATATTTCCAACAAAAGCATGAAAATTGTTGTGAAATAGCCTTGTAAACCGTCATATCGAACGATAGGGAGAAATCTGTAAGCGATGGAAAACAAGCCCTTTTTTTAATTCACATGCTCTAAATTTTTGGCTGTAAATTGGAATTGGTGAAGTATTAAGGAACTTAGAGATTTCTCCTACCGTCGAAATGACGTTTGAATAATGCCGTTATTACGAAATAAGAGGTAGTAAAAGTGATTATGAAAAGTGCTTACAGCATAATGGATAGAGAGACTTATTGGGTTTAAAATTTTAAGATTTCTTCAATACTTTCTGTATCTCATCCAACTTCATCAATGCTTCTACGGGGGTTAAAGTATTCACATCCAAGTTGTTTAAAACATCCCTGATTTTGATCAGAACCGGATCATCTAAAGAGAACATTTGCAATTGAACGGGTTGTTTCTGCATTTTCATTAGGCTGGCTTTTACGTGTTCGCCGCCGGTACGCTCGTTTTCTAAACGGACCAAAATCTCGTTTGCCCGTTTTAAAACTTGTGGTGGCATCCCCGCCATTTTTGCAACGTGTATCCCAAAACTATGTTCGCTGCCGCCCGGCACTAATTTTCTCAAGAAAATAACTTTGTTGCCCACTTCCTTCACAGAAACATTAAAGTTTTTTACCCGATTGAAAGAATTGCTCAACTCATTTAACTCGTGGTAATGGGTGGCAAATAGGGTTTTGGCTTTCGCCGATGGATGGTTATGGAGATATTCTGCAATTGCCCAAGCGATGGAAATACCATCATAAGTGGAGGTTCCACGCCCAATTTCATCCAATAAGATCAAACTCCTATCAGAAAGGTTATTTAAGATGCTGGCGGTCTCGTTCATCTCCACCATAAAAGTAGATTCGCCAGAACTGAGGTTATCAGAAGCACCAACCCTTGTAAAGATTTTATCTACAATACCAATCGTGGCTTCTTTTGCGGGCACAAAACTGCCCATTTGCGCCATTAAAACTATCAAGCCTGTTTGGCGCAACAAAGCAGATTTACCTGCCATGTTTGGCCCAGTAATGATGATGATCTGTTGCGAATCGTTATCCAAATAAACGCTATTGGTGATGTATTCATCGCCCAAAGGCAAATGTTTTTCTATCACCGGATGCCTGCCCCCTTTAATATCCAACAATTTTTGGCCGTTTACCTTCGGTTTTACATAATGGTTTTTCTTTGCCGTTTCTGCAAAACAAAGCAGCACATCTAACTGGGCAACCAAAAAAGCATTAAGTTGGATCGGTTTGATGAATTCTGCGATGCTGTTCACCAAATCTGTGAACAAACGGGTTTCTATGGCCAAGATCTTTTCTTCGGCACCTAAAATCTGGTCTTCGTATTCTTTAAGTTCTGGGGTAATGTAACGCTCGGCATTTACCAAGGTTTGTTTACGGATCCAATCTTGTGGAACTTTATCTTTATGGGTATTAGAAACCTCTAAATAATAGCCAAAAACGTTATTGAAAGCTATTTTTAGGGAAGTAATTCCGGTAATTTCGGCTTCTCGTTTTTGCAGTTCAAGCAGGTAATCCTTTCCGCCAAAAGCGATTTTTCTTAAACGGTCTAAATCGGCATCAACGCCATCTGCCATCACTTTACCTTTGTTTAAAGCAACTGGTGGATCGGCGAATAATTCTTTTTCTATTTTTTCTCTGATGGAAGCGCATAGGTTCATCTGCTCGCCCAATCGTTTTACCGCCTCTTGCGGAACTTCTTCACAAATATTTTTTATTTCGGCGATAGCCAATAATGCCCTCTTTAATTGGATGATTTCCCTTGGATTGGTTTTTTGCAAGCCTATTTTAGAAATCAACCTTTCTAAATCGCCAACCTGGCGGATAAAACCTTGCAATTTTTCCCTTAAACTGGCATCATCGTAAAAAAATTGGACAACTGCCAAACGTTCTTGTATCGGTTTTTCGTTTTTCAAGGGCATTACTAACCATTTGTGCAACATCCTTGCTCCCATGGCACAAGAAGTATGGTCTAAAACATCTATCAGTGTTTTGGCATTCTCGTTATTAGAACCTACCAGTTCTAGATTACGGATGGTAAACCTATCAAGCCACATATATCGATCTTCCTCGATACGAGAAATATTGCTGATGTGCTGCAATTGGCGATGTTCTGTTTCGCCCAAATAATGTAGTGAAACACCGGCCGCAACAATACCGAGATTTAATTTATCTATACCAAAGCCCTTTAAAGATTTAACCTCAAAATGTTTGAGCAAAGTTTCTTGGGCGTAATCTGAAGTGAAGGCCCAATCGTCTAAAGTATAGGTGTAAAAACGCTCGCCAAAATACTCTGTAAAATCTTTTTGTTTTGCCTTAGAAAAAATGACCTCGCTAGGTTTAAAACTTTGTAAAAGCTTGTCGATATATTCTGCATTGCCTTGCGCAACCAAAAACTCGCCTGTAGAAATATCCAAAAAAGAAATGCCGATGGTTTGTTTCTCGAAATGGAGCGTTGCTAAATAATTGTTGGATTTTTGTTGTACGATATTATCGCTGTAAGCCACACCCGGCGTTACCAATTCGGTTACGCCACGCTTAACGATTCCTTTTACCGTTTTTGGGTCTTCTAATTGATCGCAAATGGCCACACGCTGGCCTGCCCTTACCAATTTTGGCAAATAAGTTTCGATGGAGTGGTGCGGAAAACCTGCCAATTCTATATGAGAAGCAGAACCGTTTGCTCTTTTGGTTAAAACGATACCTAAGATTTGAGAAGCTTTTATGGCATCCTCACCAAAGGTTTCATAAAAATCACCCACACGAAAAAGCAATAATGCTCCCGGATATTTAACCTTGATTTGGTTATATTGGGTCATTAAAGGAGTTTCCTTGATGTTATTTTTAGCCAATGCGATGGTGGATTTTGATTTGCAAAGTTAAAAATTAATGGATGTGATTAAGATTTGTTGAAAATTTGGTAATTGTGGAGTTTTATCGATGTTGGATAATAAAATCTTTAGTGATTTCTACCAAATTACTTTCAGAAAGTAAATCAATTATCATTTCTAGTTTTATAGAAAATATCTCTAACAAAATTTTATTGTTTATGTTACCTGTTCTTATCAAGAGAAGTTTTTTTGGTTCCGATTTTAAAAGATAGGAATCTAAAAAATCTGAATCTTTGGTAATAACTATTCTATTTTCTTTTATCGCTAAAATTATTATTTCTGTATCGTTAGTATAATTTTTGTTTGGTAAATCTGAAGTGTGTAAGGCGTTAAATCCTTTAAAATTTAAATATTCTGCCAATGATTTGGGTAATTGGGCATCTACTATAAATTTCATTTAGCAATCAGATGAATACTTTTTGATTGAACCAATCTATTCGCATATTTTATGCAGGCCAAAAAGTCTTCCTTTTCTAAATCAGGATAGTCAATTAACAATTCGTCTATAGTCATTCCTGAAGCCAGTAACTCTAACATATTTTCAACTGGGTATCTTAACCCTCTAATAGTTGGCTTGCCATGGCAAACATTTGGAGAAATTGTAATTCTTTCTATTACTGAACTCATAAAAAAATTTAAACTTATTTTATAAATATACAAATTTGTTATTTGTTTTAAATAAGGGAGACATCTATTTAAATTGTTAAATTTTGAATGATTCTTAAAATTTATTCATAGAGATAAATCGCCCTTGTACAAAAATCATTTTAAAAATCATGCAAATATGTTTTAGTTTTGCGTTCAAACTCAAAAATCATCTGATGAAAAAAATCATATTGAGCATTACAGCTATCGCTACAATTTTAATTGCGGCCTGTAATTCTTCCGATTCTAAAACTAAATCTGCAGAAAGCGTACAGGATTCTACCCTTAGCAAATCATCGGCGCAAGCCAAAACCGAAGAAGTTGCCCAAACGGTAAACCACGATGGGAAAAAGATAGCTGATGCCGCTACCATTTTAGCCCGCAAGCAAGTGCCTGTTTTGTGCTATCACCAAATTAGAGATTGGACGGCAAAAGATTCAAAATCTGCCAAAGATTACATTATACCTGTACAAACTTTTAAAGAACATATTAAAATGTTGGCAGATAGCGGTTATCATTCTATACAACCCGATCAATATTATAATTATTTGGCTTATGGCGATGCCTTGCCAGCTAAACCGGTAATGCTAACTTTTGACGATACCGATTATGACCAATTTGAGGTTGGTAACAAAGAGTTGAAAAAATATGGCTTTAAAGGTGTTTATTTTATCATGACGGTTTCTATCGGGAAAAACGGTAAATACAGGTACATGAGCAAAGCAGATATTAAAGAACTTTCTGACGAGGGCAATACCATTGGTAGCCATACTTATGACCATCAAAACGTTAAAAAGTTAGTTGGCGATGATTGGACAAAACAGATCGACAAGCCAACCAAGGTTTTAGAGGATATTACCGGGAAAAAAATTGATCATTTTGCTTATCCTTTTGGTTTATGGAACAAAGAAGCCATCCCAGAATTAAAGAAAAGAGGCTTTAGGGATGCTTACATACTTTCTACCTCAAGAGATGAAAAAGACCCCTTATTTACCATTAGAAGGATTATTGCCAGCGGTTATTGGAGCGCAAGAACTTTACACAATAGTATGAAGAATAGTTTTTAGTTTTCTAGTTCATTGGTATTTGGTTCATTAGTATTTGTGTTGTAGTTTATTAGCCATTGGTTCATTGGTATTTTGCGTTGTGGTTTATTAGTTCATTAGTCATTGGTTCATTGGTGTTTTGCGTTGTGGTTTATTAGTTCATTAGTCATTGGTTCATTGGTGTTTTGAGTTGTGGTTTATTAGTTCACTAGTCATTGGTTCATTGGTATTTTGCGTTGTGGTTTATTAGTTCATTATTTCTATTAAATATGTTCTTGCTTCTTGATACTTGTTTTTTGCATCTCAACTCTTAAATTTAATCACCATAACATAAGGTCTTGCTTCTTGATACTTGCTTCTTAAATCTTAAATGTGATTGCCATAACATAAGGTCTTGCTTCTTGATACTTGCTTCTTAAATCTTAAATAGACCTAAGGTATTTTAACCATCACTTTTTGACTGGTATGGGCGCTAAAATAACCTAATGCCCCATTATCAAAATTTGATGTTGGGTTAGCAGGAGCTGTTGGCGGCCCTCCGTTGCCATTAATTTGGGTTATGGCAAAAAAGTAGCGATAAATATCATAATCTATACATTGGAAATCTACCGACACTTTATCTCCCGTTTTCAAATCTGGACTAGAGGTAAACAATGTGTTCTTAACGGTTTTACCATCGTTAAATCTATCTTCATCTACATAATATGCGTTTCTTAAAGTATCGTTTACGGTAATTACGTAATTATATTGATTTTTTATATTTACCGGATCATTAAAATTAACCTGTACAAATTTATTCTTTTTACCAAAAAACGATAGTTCTGTTACTGTTAACGAATCTAAATTGACCCGCTGTGGCATGGTAGAAAAGGCCGTGTAGGTATGCCCATCTGCATCAACTTTAATAGTGTACTTTTTACCGTGTTTACCTACAAAAAAACCTGATTTATAATTACCCGGCGAGAATTCTGTAAAATTATAAACCTGCCCACCTTCTTCTGTAACCGATACATTAGCCCCAGAAACATTTACCACAGAATTATCTTCATCAAAATTTTTGGTTTTAGAAATTTTAACGATTTGATAATTTTGGTTATCAACTACGTTTGCCTCTATAACTATTTGGGGGGCTGCGTTTTTTAGCTTTAAATCAATTACATCTTCGCAAGAAGAAAAAGCCAAAACGGTTAAGGCCAATAGATAATATATGCTGCTTTTCATGGTTAAAATTTAAAGTTCCAAGTTACAGAAGGGATGATACCGAACAAAGACGTTCTAACGGCTTGCGTTTGATTGGGATTGTCTGGATCTTCTTTAAAATCTATAGAAAATGGGTTTTTACGATCATAAACGTTATAAACCCCAAAAGACCAGCTTGATTGGTATTTTTTGCCCGGTTTAATCTTAGGCTCTAAAGTGGCAGAAAAATCTAACCTGTTATAAGACGGTGTTCTGTATCCGTTTTTTTCTGAATAATAAAAAACCGTAGAACCATTTAATTGATATTTACCACTAGGGAAAGTTACCGCAGTACCGGTGCTGTAAACAAAAGTTGAGGCCAAGGTCCATCTTTTACCGGCTTTATAAATAGCAACTACAGATAAATCATGCGTTCTATCTTGCTTTGCATTAAACCATTTGCCATCATTGATTTGATCAAACTGTCTTTCTGTTTTTGCTAAAGTATAGCCTATCCACCCGTTAAAATCCCCAAATCGTTTTTTCAGAAACAGTTCTATCCCATAGGCCCTACCATCACCATAAACCAAATCTGCTTCTACGTTTTTGTTCCCTCTTAAATCGGTGCCGTTTCTGTATTCTATCTGGTTTTGCATCTTTTTATAATAAACTTCCGCAGAGAACTCGTAAGTATCGTTTTTAAAATTGTTGAAATATCCCAGAGCAAACTGATCGGCGATTTCTGGTTTGGTGTTATTGCTGTTCATAATATATAAATCTGTTGGAGATGTTGCCGTAGAGTTAGACATTAAATGCAGGTTTTGTGTATTTCTGGTGTAAGATGCTTTGATAGATTTATTATCGGCAATCTGAAAACTTGCAGAAACCCGTGGTTCTAGATTAAAGTAATTTACTACCGCTTGTGTAGAGGAGAAATTGGCAGAATCTGTTACGTTACCCTGCTTATCATAATCTTTAAAAAGCCCCGGCCCCAATAAAGTGAAATTGCTAAACCTGGTTCCATAAACCAAGTTTATTTTATCGTTCAGTTTCCACTCGTCAGAAAAATAGGCGGCCAACTCTATGCCGTTTCTATTTTCTATGGTGGTTTGGTTAACACTTGATGTTGCCGATGATGTTACTTTTCCTGGCGCTATGGTATGGTGTATGGCATTGATGCCAAATTTAATATCGTGGTTATTGTTGGCAGCGTATTGGAAATCTTGTTTAAGGTTATAATCCCTAATAGAAGAATTTACCCTAAAATTGTTATCGGCCAATAAGTTCTCTATCACATAATTGTAATTGCTGTAAATGAGCGAAGTGTTAGAGAATAAACGGTTAGAAAACAAATGGTTCCATCTCAAAGTTCCGGTAGCGTTTCCCCACTCAAAGCCAAATGTATTTCCCAAACCTAGCTTATCTCGGCCAAAATATCCCGATAGGTACAAAACGTTTTTATCGTTAAACTGATAATTGGCCTTGGCATTTAGATCATAAAAATAAAGCGTATTGTTTTTTATCGAGCTATCTGGCGATAAAGCCAAAAAGGCATCGGCATAGGTTCTACGCCCACTGATCATAAAAGAGCTTTTATCTTTCTTAAAAGGCCCTTCTACTTTCAATCTCGATGCAATTAACCCAAGCCCACCTTCAACAGTATATTCTTTTTTATTGCCATCGTTCATTTTAATATCCAAAACAGAGGCCAAACGCCCACCATATTGCGCTGGCATGCCACCTTTGTAAACGGTAACATCTTTTATGGCATCAGAATTAAAGGTAGAAAAGAACCCCAAAAGATGCGAGGCATTATATACGGGTGCTTCATCTAACAGGATCAGGTTTTGATCGGTAGATCCGCCACGTACATAAAAACCGCTATTGCCCTCCCCTGCAGATTTGATCCCCGGTAGCAATTGCAAGGTTTTTAGAATGTCTCTTTCGCCAAATAAAACAGGGATACTATTTATTTCCTTAACATCTAGTTTTTGAACCCCCATTTGTGCGCTTATCACATTTTCGTTTTTCCTCTCGGCCTTTACTACCACTTCAGAAAGCTGGTTTAAAGAAACCAATGAGATATTGATTTGGGCATCTTTGCTAATATCTAAATTTTGGACAACGCTTTGATAACCAACGTAACTGAACACCAATTTATAAACTCCTTTGGGCACACTCAAAGAATAAAAACCATAAGCATTGGTTACAGTGCCTGATTGGGAAGCGCCGGATAATTGAACAGAGGCACCAATCAAAGTTTCGCCAGTTAGGCTATCTTTAATTGTTCCGTTTAAAACTGGGTTCTTTTGTGCGTAAGCGGTAATGTTAAAAACTAGAGCTAGAAAAAGCAAAAGTAAGAAGGGGTATTGTTTAGCAATCATTAAATTTCAAACGTTTTCTTATAGACAATCATATAACCAATTTGTTGCAAATATGGAACATTAAAAATTATTGAAAGTTAATTGAGCCATATATCAACAGCTTATTTGATGATTATTGCCAATTTATGATAAAATAGATAGATAAAATAGATAATTTAAACGTTAATTTGGTTATATTAAATATTTAAAAAAATAATTATGAAAAAGACATTTTCTATTGCTGTAGCAGCATTTATGCTTTTTGCCATCGCCACGCAGGCACAAACAGATAAAAGCAAAAGACCAAGCCCGCCCGCAAAAGTTTCTGAAACCTTAAAATCTGGCATTATGGTTTCTATTGATTATAGCCAACCTTCCCTTAAAGGCAGGATGATAGGGGCGGCAGATTTTGTACCATACGGAAAAGTTTGGAGAACAGGCGCAAATGAAGCCACCGTTTTTGAGGTAAGCAAAGATGTAAAAATTAATGGAAAAGCTTTGGCAGCGGGTAAATATGGCTTGTACAGCATACCAGGAGAAAAGGAATGGACAATTATTTTTAATAAAACCTGGAACCAATGGGGCACAAAATACAATGAGGCCGACGATGCACTAAGAATTATGGTAAAGCCAGAAAAAACAAAGGATTTTATGGAAAAAATGACTTTCAAGATTGAGGATGACGGCGACGTTGAATTACTTTGGGGCAATACAGAAGTAGGGTTTAAGGTAAAATGATTCTTTGATATAAGTGATTTTTGAGGGTTATACTAGATTAAGTTGATTTTTTACTTAATTTAGGATAACCTTTCTATTTTTATCCTTAAAAGAAAACAAAAAATTATGCAGGCAGAATGTAGCTACCTTGAAAAATCTAACATATTGTTTTATGTAAAGTTAGACTTAGAGGGAAATTACAAATATTTATCCCCAAATTTTTGTGATCATTTTGGATATAAATATGAAGATTACATTGGTGTCCATTCTTTTGAAACCATTTGCGAAGAAGACCATCAGCTTTGTTTAGACATTATACAAAAATGTTTGAAAAACCCAGAAAAAGCATTTGCAGTAAAATTAAGAAAGCCCGCAAAAGACGATAAGATATTTTTTACGCAATGGGAATTTACGCTAGAGTTGGATGAGGATAAAAAACCTATGGAGTATTCTTGCATCGGTTTTGATATTACCAAAAAGGTAAACAGAAGAAGCGAGATAGCGCAGCTTAACTTACAGTTAGAGGGGAGTAAGCAACAGTACCAAGCTTTGTTTGATACCTCTAGCCTAGCTATAATTTTACATGATCTAGATGGTAAATTAATTTTAGCTAACGATACTTTTTGCAAGCTTCTAAAAATAGAGCATCAAAATTTTACTGATTACAACCTTTACCAATTTATAGAAAACAAAAACTGGAAGGCTACCAAAGAACTTTTAACAGCTTTAGAAAAAGAAGGTAAAAACACCGCTTTTGAGTTTGAACTGATCGATGCAGAAAAAAACCTGATACCTGTTTACATCAACAAGCTGATATTTAAAGATTGGACGGGTAAACCCTTGGTTTGGGGCGTAATAACAGATATTACCGAGAGAAAAAAGCACATAAACTTATTAGAGACGCAAAAAGAGCTTTTAGAAAAAAGTGCTAACATAGCCAAGCTGGGCGGTTGGGAATTAAACCTTAAAACTCTAGAAGCAACTTGGACAAAAGAAGTTTATGAAATACATGATCTACCTTATAACAGCATCGGTTTATTTAACTTAGATAACAGCTTGAATTATTTTTTACCAAATGATAGGCAGTTGATAAAAGACGCTATTGATTTAACCATCAAAGAAGGAAAGCCTTATCATTTAGAACTTAAATTCATTTCTGCCAAAAAGGTTAATAAATGGGTTATCATCAGCGGCGAGGCCATGTACCATAACGATAAAATTGTTGGGATAAAGGGGATTATCCAAGATATAACAGAAAGGAAAAGCTTTGAGGAAACAATTATCTCGCAAAACGAGCTACTCACAGAGATTTATTACTCTCAGTCTCATTTAATGCGCTTGCCATTGGCAAATATTTTAGGGCTGGTTAGTTTATTAGAGATAGAGACGGATAAGGATGAAATAGAGATCATCAAAAGGAAGCTAAAACTGAGCGCCACACAATTAGACGAAGTGATCAAAGAACTGGCAATTAAAAAAAACAGTTAGCCTTCTTCTTTAAATGCTTTCTTTTTTGTTTTTTCTTTAACGATGTATAAATCATCTGGCAATTGCATCTGTTGCATTTTTTTACCTTGCTTTTGCTCTAGCCTTTTAATATCGGCAAGCTCCAAATCGGTACAAAAAGTTAAGCATAATTGATCGGTTTGTGTATTTTCCTTAATCAGCATTCTTTGCAAATAGGTCAAAGCATCTTTTGGTATATCTAAATGGATGAGGCAAGGGAAATCTGATACTTGCACTTCTAAAACATCTTCATTGGCAATCACCAAAACCCTAAACTTTGGCGATAATTTAAAATCTTGGGTATCATCAAAACTGTATTCTGTAATACCCCCTGCTTTATAAACCGCAACCTCACCATTAAAATCTTTATCTAGGTTTTTAAAAATGGTTTCTGCGGTAAACCTGGTGTTCACAAAAACCAAAACCTTCTCAAAAACTTCTTTATCTGTTAAAAGCAACTGAATTAGGCTTATCTTTGTGCCAAAATTGGGTACTTGATACAATAGTTGTTCTACCGTATTTAACTGCTGATCGCCTAAATCTTCTACCTCAACAAAATTGGGGTTCTCTAAAATGGTTTCTACCATTTTTTGCAACCGCTCATGCCAAACAGAACTACAAACTATAAATTGCGATTTCCTGATCCCCCTGGCCAATTCTACGGTAGGCAAAGTCAATCCTTTTTTCACGATCAATTCGGCATCATCAACCACAAAAAATAAAATTTTATTCAGGTTTAAACCTAATTTTAAATAGGCGGCTCTAGCCCTATCGGGTGTGGCAACAATTACATCAACCCCATCCGTAAGTTCTAGAACCTGTGCATCAATGCTTGCGCCATCAGCAAATAAGCCCATTATCCTTAGATCCCTGTTCCTGTTTAAGGTATGAAAAGTATCTAAAACAGCTTCGCCAGTTTCAATATCTGGCACCAGGTACAATATCCTGGGGGCTATTTCTTCTATAAATTTGATTTTATTTAAAGCCGCTAAAACGCAAGTAGTGGTCTTTCCGCATCCGTCGGGCCCAATTGCCACCAAATTCTCACCACCGTTTATACGAGGAAACAATCTGCTTTGTATTTCTTTTGGAGTCAAAAACCCTTCATTTGCCATTGCAGAGAGCAATTGCTTGCTCAGTTTTAATTTTTCTAACGTTGCCATAATTAGCGCTAAATTACATCAATTAAGATTCTTAATAGTTTAGTTAAGATTATTTTTCTTAAATACAATCCCATTAATGCAGTTTACACTACACAGTTGTTTATATCGATACGCCGAAACCTACGCTTAATGTTAAACTAAAATCTATCTTTTATCGGAAATCGAACCATAAAGCGCTTACTTCGCCACTTTTATTGGTCACATTATTTTTCTGACCTTCCGGGCCCATCTCATCGGCACCGTGAAACTTTGTACCAATAGGTGGGATATAATCCATAAAACCGAGGTTACCTTTCGGATAATTTATATCGGTATTTTTATTGAAAGCTCCTTTTGGTTTTTCGGTTTTCAGCATCTGTAAAAACACATGGTCTTGCTCTGTATAAACTTTAAACGGGAATTCTTTGTTTTCAATCTGCACCCAGTAAACTTCTGCATGGTTTCCTTTAAATTCGGGATATCCCTCATATATTTCTCCCGTAATGGTATTGTTGTATTTTTTGTCCCATAAATCAAACCGCTGACCTTTCAACCTATTCTTATAGACATGGTAAGGCCCTCTTCCTAAATATTGCATACCGGTAATTTTTTCTTCGGGATAATTGAATGTGATACCCGCATAATCCACCTCTTTTTTTTCATTCTGGCGGTAAGAATATTCTAATTTAACAGGCAAACCAGGTTTAAATGTCCAGTCCACTTTTAACCAGTCATTATCCTTTCCCTTGTAAGAAGCGCTTACTGTATAATTTTCGCCAGATTGCTTATGGCTAAAAGAATCTAGTTTTTGGTCAAAACCTGCCAATACTGGCCCTTCAGACAAAGAAAGGTCTTTCCCTGCTTTTACCACTTTTTGTAGATAACCGGTGGTTTTATTAAAAATTAAAGTGATGTTATCTTGTTTAATTTGCAGAAGATTCTGTTCTTCGGAAACGGATATTGCTGCTTGAGCTGTTGTGGGAACGATCCATTTTTTGGCCAAATCTTTTGCTGTTTTTATTGGCCAACTCCAAGTAAAAATCTCTTTATTGTGAGGGTCTTTAGCGGTAACATATAAAACATCGCTATTCATCCAGTTTTCGGGTAATTTTAAATTCAACCAACCTCTTTCATTTGGCGATAGATCGATATTATCTGCTCCTCCTGTTGCATCAATTTGCTTGGCTAGTGAATCGGGTTTATTGTTAAAGCTTGCAAGCTTCCAAGTGAATTTGCATTGATTAAGATTGGTAAACATATACCTGTTCTCTACAGGTAATTGACCATTAAACGTAGAAGTTATATTTTTTTGGTTGATATAAACCGGCGACCAGATTTCCTTAATGGTATAATAGCTTCCTTCCTTTTCATGATAAGGCCCTAAAATTCCATCTGGTGCAAAATTGCCGGCAGCATCTAAACTATCCTTTTTATCTTTACGCACTACACCCTCATCGGCAAAAACCCATAAAAAGCCACCTGCAGCATTTGGATATTTAAGTACCACATCCCAAAAATCTTCTAAGCCTGCACCATGCCCTCCATCATACAAGCCGTGTAAAAATTCGGTAGGAAAGAAAACATCATCATTATAGATAAAATTATTCTGCAGGGCATTATAAGTTGGGTAGTGTTTGGTATCGGTGCCCCTAAACTTAGCCCAGGGATGTATCACTATACGGTTTTGAGGGTCGTATTTTGCAAAGTCATCATCTAGGTTAAAATTAAAACCGCCCTCGTTACCATTATCCCAGATTACAATACTTGGGTGGTTCACATCACGGATCACCATTTCTTTTACCAAACGATGCCCTATAGAATCGTCATAGAAATTATGCCAGCCAGTCAATTCATCTAAAACCATCAATCCTAAAGAATCACAAACATCTAAAAAATGAACATCCGGAGGGTAATGCGACATACGAACTGCATTCATGTTCATGTCTTTCATCATTTCCACATCGGTTATACTTAATGCTTTGCTGGTTGTTCGCCCGCTGGTAGGCCAAAAGCTATGCCTGTTTACCCCTTTAAATATTACCTTTTGATTGTTGAGGTAAAAACCATCTTTTGGTCTTAATTCTACCGTTCTGAAACCAAATTTTTGATTAATGGAATGAACCGTTTTGCCTTTTTCATTGATTAAATTTACCTCAACCCAATAAAGGTTGGGGAACTCGGGGCTCCATAACTGTATATCCTTAAAATTGCTTTCTAAATTTATGAGCGTATCCCTGGCATTAACCGTTTCGGATATGGTCTTTAAGTTTTTGCTGCCATCAGAAGTTTTTACTACCGCTTCTAGTTTATAACCATCAATTTGGCTTTTTGGATAAACACTCAACATAAAATCGCCGTTCGCTTTGGCATCAACTGCTATACGCTCGATATTAGATTGGGGCAATGCTTCTAGATAAACCGGTCTAAAAATCCCTCCGAATATCCAGAAATCGGCTTCACGCTCTGCCTGATTTACGGATAGATTTTGAGATTTCTTGCTGACTTTTACTTCCAGCAAATTGGTTTGTCCGTATTTTAAGAGACTGCTTATATTGTATTTGAACCTGTAAAAAGCCCCTTGGTGTATCTTACCTGCTGGTTTTCCATTGATTTTTACTTCAGTATCAGTCATGGAGCCATCAAATACAATATTTACCAATTTACCTTTCCAGCTATTATCAACTTTGAATTTATATTTATAAAAGCCTTGTTCATCGGCTTGTTTTACCAAATCTGTTTTACCATAATCATAATTACCGAAGCCTTGTAGCTCCCAGCAGGAAGGCACCTGAATTTTTGACCATTTACCGCTATTCATTCCTTTTGTACAAAGAAAATCCCAGGTAACAGTATGGTCTTTGTCTAATCCTGATAAATATTTTATTTCGGTTTGCTGAGCCTGAACGGCCAAGGCATAAAAAAATGACAAAATAGATAATAAAACAAGTTTAGACTTCATCAAATTATGGATTATATATTTGTTAGTTTGATTTATAATGGACTTTTGGACTAAAATAAGGCAATTATTTAAAGTTTAAGAAAATATTCTATTTATTGGCAATTTTAGTAATCTATAAATTTTAAAGGTGTAAATTTTGCCACCCAACCGCCTTTACTCAATAAGTTTATCTGATGGTTTTACTTTTAAAATTTCTTTTTTAAGACTACTCTCTTTTTTATGAAAATTTTATCATTAATCGTACTAATTTTTTTTTGCCCAACCCTGGCTTATTCATACATAAAAAATAAAGGGTTTTAATTGGCAAAAGATAAACAGGTAAAATTAAATATTGGCACTTTTAAAACTCATCCAATTATCATATTGATGTGGATAGCAAGATTAATTAATAGGAGATAAACCTTTGTTGATTGAAGGTTTGGATATTAAAAACAAAGATTGGTGCCTCGGTTTTTCACAAGATTTAAAACTTTCTTTTTTAAGCACAAAAAGATTATATGCCTGTGGCGCATTATTTGAGTTTTACCGCTCAATGTTCATTTATTTTGCCATACCTTTTACCACTTTCCAGTCCGTAACCTTTACCAACTTTCGCAAAGACATTTCAATTTTTCCCCACTTACTGATATTCTGGGATACATATCAGGGCACTTCCTTTTTTTTCTTTGTTCAACCTCAATATGAAGTGAATCTCGAAACTGTTTGTTGTTATGATGGTTTTTGTTTTAACTTATTTTTCAAAACAGTTCTCAGGAAAATCAAAAAAGTGATTCATATGAATTCATTTCAGTTCAAATATTATTCTATAAAATTCAATATTACAGATAGTTAAACATCATCTGGCCTCCTACTAATATATTTTTAAGCGCATTTCTCTCAATAAATGAGCCCAATAACACTTTAACTGGAGCTACAATAATTTTAAGCTCATAAATATTAATTTTGAAGCGCATTTTTCTTAAAATATGAGCTATATTTATATTTATTATGAGCTTTAATCATATCTTATGGATTTACAAGAACTGTTAATTAATTATATTCAAGCAAATCCCTCACAATCCTCCATGGAGATTCATGAAGGAATCCATACGGATAAAGCTTATGCTACGACCAAAAGGGCACTGGGAAAATTAGTGACTGACGGTTTTATCATTATAGAGGGTAAAGGAAAAGGGACTAAATACCTTATTAGCCCAAGCTATCAACTTTTTTTTCCTATTGATTTGGAAAGCTATTTCGAAAAGGAAATTGATGAACGACAAATCCATGAGTATTTTAATTTTGTATTGGTAGAGGTTACTTTACCAGCAGTAAGTATTTTCACAAAAGCTGAACAGCAACAATTGGAAACTTTACAGCTAACTTTTAAAGATAATGTGTCTCATCTATCTGCATCTGCTTATCAAAAAGAGATGGAACGTTTAGCTATTGATTTAAGCTGGAAATCTTCCCAGATAGAAGGAAATACTTATTCTTTGCTAGAGACCGAACGTTTGCTAAAAGACCAGGAAACTGCAGCAGGCAAACCAAAGGACGATGCCACAATGTTGCTGAACCATAAAGAAGCGATTAATTTTATTGCGGAGCATCCTGATTATATGCAACCTCTTAAAATCGCAGCAATAGAAGATATCCATAGTATTTTGGTAAAAGACTTAGGTGTTGACCGTAACATTCGTACCCGAAGAGTAGGCGTAACAGGCACCAATTACAAACCTTTAGATAATGAACATCAAATTAGGGAAGCCTTAGAAAAAATGTGCGATTTGGTAAATGCAAAAGAAAATGTGTTTGAGAAAGCCTTACTCTTATTGATTTTACTCTCCTATATACAAGCATTTGGGGACGGGAACAAACGTACCGCCCGAATCATTAGTAATGCTATGCTGATGGCTCATGAATACTGCCCGATCTCTTTCAGAACAGTAGATGCCATTGCCTATAAAAAAGCGATGTTGATCTTTTATGAGCAAAATAACCTGAGCGCCTTTAAAAGAATCTTTATAGAGCAGTTTGAATTTGCTGTGAAGACCTATTTTTAACGAAAGTTTGAATTCAAAAAAAAAATTATAAAGTAAAGATGTTTTCAACGTCATCCTCTACTTTTACCTCCTTTTGATCGTTTATTTTCTATTAAACCGTTTTCCGTGAAGAGATCTAATATTTAAAAGTGTTCACCTTATTGTTCACATGACAGGTAGATTATGATGTACTAAGATAGACTGTTAAAAAACTGAAAACCCTCTAAATAATGCTATTTAGAGGGTTTTGCATTCATTTAGACTGGGTCTCAGTCGGGATGGCAGGATTCGAACCTGCGGCCTCCACATCCCAAATGTGGCGCGATACCGGGCTACGCTACATCCCGAACTTATTGTGATTGGGATTGCAAAAGTAGGTTTTTTATTGAATGCTGCAAATAATTTCTAAAAAAAAATAATATTTTTTAGCAAGCTAAATTATCAATTACTTTAAGTTTTTGATTGTTAATGGCTTAATCAAACCTTTTCTTGATGGCTAACATATATCGGTTCATTTCGCTTTTTACTTTTGGCGATAAGATAATTAAACCTATCATGTTTGGGAAAACCATGGCCAATATCATAGCATCTGAAAATTTGACTACTGAGTCTAAAGTTGCTGCCGCTCCAATTATCACAAAAATCAAGAATAAGATCTTGTATGTAATATCCGAAGATTTAGACCTTCCAAAAAGGTATTTCCAAGCTTGCAAACCATAATAAGACCATGAAAGCATGGTAGAAAACGCAAATAATACAATGGCTATGGTTAAAACGTAAGAAAAGTGGGGAATCACAGCATCAAAGGCCAATGTGGTCAAATCTACTCCGCCAACAGATTGCCCCGTGGCTTGTATGGTTATATTACCTGCTGCATCTGTTAGGCCATAGGTAAACAAACCGTCCATATTGTAAAAAATAATAACCAAGGCTGTCATGGTGCAAATAACTACCGTATCTATAAACGGCTCTAATAAAGAAACCACACCTTCACTTGCTGGATACCTTGTTTTTACGGCCGAGTGCGCAATTGAAGCAGAACCAACTCCTGCCTCGTTAGAGAAAGCAGCTCTTCTAAAACCGGTTATCAAAACCCCTAAAAATCCGCCCATTCCCGCAGCCGGGGAGAAAGCTTCAGAAAATATCAACCCAAAAGCATGGCCTATGTAATTGATATGCGCAAAAATGATAATTAAACAGGCTATTACATATAAACCTGCCATAAACGGAACGATTCGCTCTGTCCAAACTGCGATTCTCTTGATACCCCCCAAAATCACAATAGCTACGATGGCAGCAATTGCCAAACCTAATAATGTTTTAATAAAACCGCCCTCTAACCCAAAAGTAGATGTAAGTTGTGCAACCGCTTGATTTGATTGAAAAGCGTTTCCTCCTCCAAAAGATGCACCTACGCAAAGTATTGCAAAAACCACGGCCAAGGTTTTACCTGCAGTTGCCATTTTTAGTTCCTTTAAACCTTTGGATAAATAGTACATCGGCCCGCCATGTATGGTTCCGTCTTTATCCACATCTCTGTATTTTACGCCTAATGTGCATTCTACAAATTTTGACGACATTCCTAACAAACCCGCTAAAACCATCCAAAAAGTTGCGCCGGGCCCACCAACCGCAATGGCTACCGCCACGCCTGCAATATTCCCTAAACCCACGGTACCAGAAACCGCTGCCGTTAACGCTTGGAAATGACTTACCTCTCCATCTCTTCTTTCATCTTCAGAAATAGGTAGCGGAGCTTCATCATCAGGATGGGTCTTTTTTGATTTAGCACTATTACCTTCCACAAAATCATATTTACCCTGTACAACTTTTATCGCCATAGGAAATTTCCGGATGTTTACAAAAGAGAAATATAGCGTAAAAAACAACGCACCTCCAATTAATACAATTAGCACTATTGGGATTGAAAGTTTATCTGTTATAGGGATAGATGTAAACACCAATGTTTCCCAAGCATCTGCAATTGGTGCAAAACCTTTGTTTATTTTCTCATCTATGCCTATTGCAAAACAAGAATTTGAGATACTGAAAAATGCAACGGATAATAAAAAAGCTTTTAATAATTTTAATTTCATATTTTACCTAAGGTTTAAGCGGGAGAAGATATTGTTTTTGTGCATAAATCGCAAATATTAATTTTAAAACGAAGCGTTTTTCAAATATTAATTCGTAATAAATTTGATAAACAATTAAAAAAACAGCTCAATTTAATTTGATTTACGCTACATTAGATTTTATTTTACACGCTAAATACTTTCTAATAATTTAATTAAGAAAATTAAATGGGTTTATTTATTAAAAAATCGATCACTCAGTTGCTGGCCGATGCAGCCGAATCTGAAAAAACGCTAAAAAGAACACTTACCGCTAGTTCTTTAATTGCTTTGGGAATTGGGGCTATTATAGGCGCTGGTTTATTTGTAAGAACCGCTGCCGCAGCGGCACAACATGGCGGCCCTTCTGTTACCATAGGTTTTATTGTTGCTTCTATTGGTTGTGCTTTAGCAGGGCTTTGCTATGCAGAACTTTCATCTTCTATCCCAATAGCGGGTAGTGCCTACACTTATAGCTACGCAACCATGGGCGAGTTGATAGCCTGGATCATTGGCTGGGATTTAATTTTAGAATATGCAGTTGGGGCCGCTACCGTGGGCATTGCTTGGACAGAATACCTAAATAATTTGTTGGTTACCACTTTTGGGATGAAACCCATCCCTTATGAATGGAGCCACTCCCCTTTTGAGACTAGCTTAGACGGTTTACATACCGGCATGATCAATCTTCCCGCATTATTTATCGTATCGGTACTAACATTATTGCTAATAAGAGGAACCCAAGAATCTGCCTTGGTAAACAATATCATCGTTATTGTTAAGGTAAGTATTGTAGTCTTGTTTATTGTTATTGGATGGGGATTTATCAATCCTGCAAACCATACTCCTTACATCCCGGCAGCTACAACCTATACCGACCATCAAGGCATTAGTTATGATTATGGCGGTTTTTGGGGCATAATTGGTTCGGCAGGTGTGGTGTTTTTCGCATTTATAGGCTTTGATGCCGTAAGTACCACTGCCCAAGAGGCAAAGAACCCAAAAAGAGACATGCCAATAGGGATTTTAGGATCTTTGGTTATATGTACCATTTTATACGTATTGTTTGGGCATGTTTTAACTGGTGTTGCATCTGTAGAAGATTTTAGGACAACTGGTAAAGAAGCATCCGTAGCTTTTGCTATCAATAAGTATATGCTTGGCTATGCTTGGCTAGGGCAAGCGGTAACCGTTGCTATACTTTTTGGTTTTTCATCGGTTATTTTGGTAATGCTTTTAGGGCAATCTAGGGTTTTTTACTCTATGAGTGCCGATGGTTTAATGCCGAAAATGTTTAGCGAGCTACATCCTAAATATAAAACCCCTTACAAGGCCAACTTATTAATTTTAGTTTTGGTTGGGTTGTTTGCCGCTTTTGTGCCGGGCGATATAGTTGGCGACATGACCAGTATAGGGACCTTATTTGCTTTTATGCTGGTTTGTGCCGCAGTTATCATTTTAAGGAAAACCAATCCAGATTTGCCCCGCCAATTTAAAACCCCTTGGGTACCATTTGTACCTATTATGGGAATAATTGTTTGCGGATTGATGATTTTTGGTTTAGGCTGGATCAATTGGTTACGTTTAATTGTTTGGTTAGCCATTGGTTTTGTGATCTACTTTTCTTACAGCAGAAGCCATTCTTTGTTACAGAAAGGAGAGTTAGTAGATCCTAAAGACCCTCCTGCACCCAAGATAGAAGAGTAATACTTTTTTGATATAGTTTAAAGGCCCGAGCTTAATCTCTCGGGCCTTTTATTTAAAATTATTTTAAAAAATTTGGGTTAAATAGAATATCAAAAAGGCTTAAAGACCATTAATCAAGAAAGTTTTTATCTGTAAAAAAGATGAAAAATTTAAACCTTATAACATTTT
>NZ_JAEHFY010000027.1 GCF_016623585.1 Pedobacter segetis | reverse complement strand
GTTTTTGTGCAACCTCAAAGGTAACGATGAGTTAAAACTTTCCCTTCTCATTTTTTATTCGTTTAGGACGCTATTGAAAAATAATAAGAGGCCTCCAATTTAATTCTGGCTTATTTTAAGAAATTGTAACCACCAAAAAATAGTGTTAATCTTTTTAAATCAGCATTAGAACAAATCTGAGATTATTTTTTCTGTATCAACACCTTCTGCCTCTGCTTTGTAGTTCCTCACGATCCTATGCCTTAATATCGGTTTTGCAACTGCTTGTACATCTTCAATATCCGGAGAATATTTACCGTTTATAGCCGCATGGCATTTTGCCCCAACCACTAGATATTGCGATGCCCTTGGCCCAGCGCCCCAAGAAAGGTATTTGTTAACAGCCTCGGTAGAATAGGTAGAATTGGGCCTTGTTTTAGCAACCATTTTAACGGCATATTCCAAAACATGATCAGCAATAGGTATTTTTCTGATAAGCTGTTGGAAATAAGTAATCTGTTTTGCCGACAGTATCCTTTTTAACTCCGCAACTTTATTTCCGGTTGTATTTTTAACAATGTTCAATTCTTCCTCAAATGAAGGATAATCTAAGCTCACGTTAAACATAAAGCGATCTAACTGTGCTTCGGGAAGTGGATATGTTCCTTCTTGCTCAATTGGGTTTTGGGTAGCCAATACAAAAAAAGGATTAGGCAAACTATGCGTTACGCCAGCGGCAGTTACACATTTCTCTTGCATCGCCTCTAATAGTGCCGCTTGCGTTTTTGGTGGTGTCCTGTTGATCTCATCGGCCAAGATGATATTAGAAAAAACGGGGCCTTTTATAAATTTAAAGTTTCTATCGTCCCCCAAAATCTCGCTCCCAATAATATCAGAAGGCATTAAATCTGGCGTAAATTGGATACGGTTAAAAGAAAGATCTAAAACATTGGCAACGGTTTGCACCAATAATGTTTTAGCTAAACCCGGCACACCCACCAAAAGGCAGTGCCCGTTACTAAAAATAGATATTAAAACAGATTTTACAACCTCATCTTGCCCAACAATTACCTTAGAAATTTCTTTTTTAATGGTATGGTAAGATGCACTTAAGGCATCAACGGCTTCTACTTCAGATCTGTAATCCATAAATATTTACTGTTTAGCAGCGGTGTCGGTATCTGTTATCCAATCTTTTAAAACATCGCAACTGTAATATTCTTTATCCAATTTTATGTAGGTAGATTTTCTTCTTTTCTCAAACCATTGGCTTACCGTTTTATTGATCTTATCCTCATAAGCGGCATCTTTAATTTTTGGCAGATCTTGGTTTAGGTTTGCTTTGTGAGGCGGTATCTTAGATTTAAGGTATAAAAACTTATAACCTGTTTTACCGCTGGCATCTGTAAACAGGGCAGGGGTAGAGTAGGTTCCCACCTTCATGGTATCTATGGTTAAAAACACTTTTGGATCTAATTGATCGGTAGGGATAAAAGTGGTACGTGTAGAAACATTTTGGGAGTTAAGCATCATGCCCCCATTAAATTTACTTTCCTTATCGTCAGAATTTAAGGCTGCTGCCGTAGAAAAATCTAGCTTACCGGTATTTACAAGTTTGTAAATAGAATCTATTTTAATTTTTGTTCTTTCTAAAGCAGCAGGCGTGTTTTGTGGGATGATCAAAATATGCCTTGCCCTTACTTGCTCCCCTCTCCTTTCGGTAACTTCTAAAAAGTGGAAACCAAATTCTGTTTCAAATACCGGCGAAATTTCTCCCGGTTTTAATTTAAAGGCCCAAGCCGTAAATTCTTTGGCCATGGTTTTTCTATCAAAAAACCCCAGATCGCCCCCGTTGCTTGCAGATCCTGGGTCTTGGGAGTACAGCCTGGCTAAGGTAGCAAAGCTTTCACCGCCCTTTATCCTTAGCCTTAAAGCCTCTGCTTTATCTTTGTAAAACTCTTTCTCTTTCTTGTTTAGTTCTGGGTACATCACTATTTCCCCAACTTCAACCTCTGTGTTAAATTCTGGTAAAGAATCTTTCGGAAACTTGTTATAATACCTTTCTACCTCAAGTGGGGTAACTTCTACTTTTTCGGTAATTTTTGCCTGCATTTTTTGCGCAACCAACTGTTCTTGTATATCGGGCCTTATCTCATCTTTGTATTGAATGATAGATTTCCCCAAAAACTCCTCTAACCTATCTTGCCCACCTGCCCTAGATATCATCACACGCATACGCCTATTGATTTCGTTATCAACATCTTCTTCATCTACGGTGATAGAATCTATTACGGCCTGCTGTGTCAATAACTTTTGGCTTAACATATTTTGCAAAAACAAGCATTTGGTGTTTTCATCTGCCTTGTTGCCTTGTGCCAAATATTGGGCATATTGCTGATCTACATCAGATTTTAAGATGATGTTGTCACCAACAACGGCAACCACTTTATCAACCACTTTTTCTTGTGCGTAAATATTTAAAAAACCAAAGAAGGTTAGCAAACCTAATATCGAAATCCTTTTCATTTATGATATATTTCTAATTCGTTATTCTTTTGAGCTTCGTTAAAAATGCTCTTTTCCATCTCATTGATCAAGGCCAATTTCCTTTGATTGATGATTAAATTCTTGATGTTCTGTTTTTCAAAAGCCAAGGGCGATAAACTATCCTTAAATTTCGAGTCCCGCAAAATTAGGAGATATAATGTATTATTCTCAGAAATTTCAAATATATGGTTTAAATTATCGTAATTATTTTCCCCAATTTTAGAAATGGGCAAAGTTTGCGCTAGTTCTTCGGTATAATGCCAGGTGGTATCCATCAAAGAAAAATTGGGCGAGTACTTAAAACAATATTTTTCTAACAGGTCAAAATCCCTTAAATCTTTAGAGGTAAAAAGTTTTTTTACCATGTTTATTTTTGGTGCTTTTTTAGATAATTTAATGTAAGAAACTTTTAAAATAGGTTTTTTGAGCTGAAAGTTATCTTTATTGCTTTCATAAAAAGCCGCAATTTCTTTCTCGCTTACCAAGGTATCTAACTTTTGCTTGATCAGCTCTTGCTCATATTGGAACCTTATCAAAGATCTTTTATAAACATCTAACTGTTCTTGTAAGGTTTTATCGTCTGCTTTAACATTTTGCTCTGCTTGGTGCTGTATAGCTTGCTCATGCAGCCATTGATCTATAAAACCTTTTACGATAGAAATACTATCATTGCCATGCGTGTTGTTAGGCACAATGCCTTCTAGATCTTTTAAATAAAGATACTTATCAAATGCTTTGGCAATGGGTTTGTTTTCTGGTTTAGAGAAATAATTACAAGAAATTGCCGTAAAAGAAAAAACTAAAACAGCAATAGAAAACCTAATTATATACATCATTAATCGAACGAAAGTAAAGCCTTTTTAGCGTAATAGGAATGCTTTAACTTTTTTTAACAAAAAATAAACAACTTTGTAAATGGATAATTTGCAAACAAATGATTTGATCGCTTTAAGTTTATTGCTTGATGAAGAGATTTATCTGATCAGAGGAGAGCAGATTGATGGCGATAAGGCGGAAGCTTTAAAAATTGGAATACTTGATAAAACCATAACCGAAGGACCCATTGAAATAAACAATGCGCCTGTTAAAGCAGCGGCTTTAGAAACAGAAGTTACCGTAATACCTGCCACTAACAAAGCAGGTGCCGTTGCACAGGCTAAACCTGCGTATAAATACCTTGGCGATAATAATAAATACCTGTTGATTATTGTAAATGAGCCTAGTTTTGAATTTTTGAACAAAAAAGACCTAGATTTTTTAACCAAGATTTTAGGTGCTAAAAAATGGGCGATCAATGATATTGCGATAGTTAACCTTGCAAAATACAATTCTTTGGATTTTGATGAGCTAAAAACTTTTTTCGGTTTTAACAAGCTCATTACCTTTGGGATAAACCCTAAAATATTAAATGTAGAAGGTGCGGTATCTAACAAAAAATGTATGTTTAAAGACGTTGCGATCTTAGGGACTTGGGATTTATTTAAGCTAGCTGAAGACGTTAAAAAGAAAACCACCTTTTGGAACGAATTAAAAACATTTTAAGCAATGGAAAAAGAACTGGTTTTTGCCACCAACAATGCACATAAATTAGAAGAGGTACGATCTAAAGTTGGCGATGTTTTTAAAATAATCAGCTTAAATGATATTGGTTGCCACGAAGATATTGCGGAGACAGGAAAAACGTTGGAAGAAAATGCTAGCATAAAAAGCCAATACGTTAACAAAAATTATAGCGTAAATTGCTTTGCAGACGATACAGGTTTAGAGGTTAAAGCTTTAAACAACGAACCCGGCGTTTATTCTGCCAGGTATTCTGGCTTTAGGGATTTTAAGCATAACATGGATTTGGTTTTGCTAAAGATGCAAGATATTACAGATAGAACTGCAAGGTTTAGAACGGTTATTTCTGTGATCATTGATGATGAAGAAACCTTGTTTGAAGGTATTGTAAATGGTAAAATAAGGGAAACACCTTCTGGAAATGATGGTTTTGGTTACGACCCGATCTTTGAGCCCGATGGTTATGATATTACCTTTGCGGAAATGGGTTTGGACGAGAAAAATAGAATTAGCCACCGTGGTTTGGCTATGGAAAAATTGATTGCGTTTCTGAAAAGTGTTTGAATATCTCCCGCAGATTTGGCTGATTAGCACAGACTTATGGAGGTCAGTTTCACGTTATATCCCTCATTAAAGGTACTTAGGGATAGCTAGGGGCTATCTTAGCTTTCAAATACCGTTAACTTTAACTGTTTTACTTTTCACAATATAGGTGCGTTAGGGATTGAAGTGGATACCCGCCTTGTGGCTAAGGCCTTGTGGGGTATGAACGTAAAGCCCGCCCGAACGCCCAAATTATATTCCTTTGTTTTAAGTGCCTATCTATCTGCAGATTTCCATTTGGTAATGTTATTGCTTAACTATTCATTAAAAAAAACAATGGAAAGGTTTAAAGATAAAAACATATTGGTTACCGGTAGTACTTCTGGTATTGGCCAGGCTTGTGCCGAACGTTTTGCAAAGGAAGGCGCAAACATTATTTTAAATGGGAGGCATTTTGCCGATGACGAAAAGCAACTGATAAAAACAATTGAAGCTTATGGCAACAAGGTTAAATTTGTGCAAGGCGATGTGAGCAAAGGGATGGATTCGGTGGGTATTTTGCAGCAGGCAATTGATGCTTTTGGGAGTTTGGATATTTTGGTAAATAACGCCGGCGTAGAAAGAAACGCAAATTTTTGGGAGGTTACGGAAGAGGATTATGATTTGGTAATGCACACCAATTTAAAAGGGGTTTTCTTTGGTACACAAACTTTTGTGAAATATTGCAGGAAAGAAAATAGACCGGGCGTGGTTATAAACATGAGTTCTGTACATGAAGAAATCATATTCCCGCATTTTTCTGCTTATTGTGCCAGTAAAGGGGGTTTAAAAATGTTGATGAGAAATTTGGCAACCGAACTTGCCCCACTAAATATCAGGATAAATAATGTTGCGCCCGGAGCTATTGCTACGCCCATTAACCAAAAAATGATGGCAGATAAAGACAAGATGAAGGGCTTGTTAGAAAACATACCGATGAAAAGAATGGGAACCCCAGAGGAGGTTGCAGGTTTGGTGGCTTTTTTAGCGAGTGATGATGCGAGTTACGTTACCGGCAGCACTTATTTTATAGATGGTGGGCTAACGTACCATTATGAAGAGCAATAGATTAGTGGATTAATTTTAATTGCGAATTGATTTTCAGTTCGCAATTTATTTAAGGCTGATCAACCATAACTTTATAGATGCAAACTTCTTGTTTTCTGCCTTTTAAGGGAACCAAGCCTTGCGATACCATGTTATAGGTTTTTTGATCAGGCAAAATAGTTTTCAGATCTTCTGAGATGATGAGATCGGCATCCAATTCATTGCATTTAGCTTGGATCCTTGCGGTTACGTTTAGTGTATCGCCATGGAAAGCAATTTCCCGTTTAACATCGCCCACTTCTACGGCAGTTACTTTACCAATGTGCATCCCTGCTTTAAACTGCGGCAAAACACCATGTTTCTTTAAGTAACGCGATTTTTTTTCGATAAAATAATTATAACAGGCAAAATAGAAATCTAAAGTAATTAAAGGGTTGGATAGGTGTTTGGTAGGCCAGCTCAATACTACCTCATCGCCAACGTATTGATAAATCTCGGCCCCATACTTTACCGAAATATAGTTGATATGCAAAAAACAATCCCTTATCAATTTGCTGTACTTTATATGCCCTAGTTTTTCTGCATGTGTGGTAGAAGACTTTAGATCCAAGAAAATAAAAATCCTTTCTTCTTCTTTTGGATTGGCGTACCTGCCCATTAAAAGCGGGACTAAAACGCCAGGGCCAAATTTTGTGTTTACTTGGATAAAAAAACTGATGATGATGCTCATGAAGAAAACATACACCATTGTAAGCTTAAAATAATCGGCCCAGGCCTGTTCTGGCAGGTTAAATTTTGTTCCTAGAAAATAAGTAGGATATAAGAAGCGCCCCCAAATTATTTCTTTCACAAAGTAGAACATCAATATCATCATTAAAAAGTAGAAGATACTTTTTACCACTATGAGCAAACCGGTAGATTTTCCTTTAAACAATCTGCGGTAGAAATAAAAATCTAGCAGGCCCAAAGAAATGCCATAAAGCAAGCCCATGGCTACAGAAATGATCACAATAGGTTTAATGGAGCTTGGAATAACTACATGATAGATTTTGGCAAATCCGTTTGCGGCAAAATGAAGGATTAGGCTTAAAAAGAAAAACGAGATGACCCAAAAGCTGGTTTGAATAAATATTGCGCTTATCAATGGGTATTGGAAAGCATATTTTCTGGCGTTTGCGGTATAATTTATCTTCATTAAGGCTTAAGCAAACAATCTGGTAATTAGGATAAAAACCAGAAGAACGATCAATAAAAAAATATAGGCTAAAGGTTTGGCAAAATTTAAGGTATAACCAAACCTAGGATTTGCCATTGGCACTATTAAATCCTCGTCATTGGCATCAAAAAAGAACACGCCGCCTTTATATTTAGATAAATCTTTTTTTGGTGGGTTAACCATGGATCGTTTCTGCCTTTCCGTAACTTTTTATTACGCTTCCTTCATAATCTAACCATTCTTGCCAGCGTTTTTCAACATCAATGCCAACACCATATTTACGGGCCAAACCTATGAATAAAGTATAATGTGTGGCTTCAGAAACCATTAATTCGTGGTAAAACTCAGAAAGTTCTTTATCGTCCACATATTCTGAAAGCACTTTAAAGCGTTCGCAACTTCTAGCCTCTATCATTGCTGCCAATAACAACCGATCTACCATGCTTTCTGTTCTCTTGGCTTCGCCGCCACCACGTTTTAAAAACTTAATGAGTTCATTAACATAATTATCCTTACGCTCTAAACCCAAGGTATAGCCACGTTTGATGATAATATCATGGACACGTTTAAAATGATCCATTTCCTCCTTAACCAATTCGGCCATTTCTTGCACCAATTCAGAAATGTTTGGGTTTTGGATAATCAGGGTAATCGCATTTGTAGCCGCTTTTTGCTCGCAATAGGCATGATCGGTCAAAATTTCTTCTATATTACTTTCCACCACATTTTTTACCCAAAAAGGATCTGTGGGCAAACGCAACTTAAAAATGGTTTTCTCGCTCATGCTGCAAAAATAAGGAATTTATAAAGGCTTAGGGCAAAATGCGTAAAGCTAAATTAATGTTGCCGCAAACTTTAATATACCGATTTGGTTTTTGGTATAAAAAATGCTTAAATTTATCTCAAATAATAATTATCATGAGAAAAGAGTTACAAGAGTTTTCTTTAATGATTGATGAACAGTTTGATTTATTTGAAAAACCACAAGGATTTTGGGGATATTTACTCAGCTTTTTCATTTAAAAAACATCAATTAAGTTCGGTTAAACTTTCTTTTAAAAGATAAATTAAGGGATTGCGCCCTCTCCATATCAATCTATCTCAAAATATTGCATTAAAACTTTACGCATAAAACCTATTACCTACAACTTACTGTTATCCCTCATAAAACTTATAACTCGAAACCTGCCACTTAAAACTTAATTCTCTTAAATTTGCACCTCAATAAAAATCAAGATTTGAGAGAGCAAAAAATTTTAACAGCGTTAAGCGTTTTTGATATAGCAGAAGAAGGCAAAGGCGTGGCCAGGGCCGATGATTTGGTGGTATTTATAGAAAAAGCCATTCCCGGTGATGTGGTGGATGCCGCAGTTTATAAAAAGAAAAAGAAATTTGCCCAAGCAAAAATCTCAAATCTGCTAACTCCTTCACCCGATCGTGTTGACCCTTTTTGCGAGCATTTTGGCATTTGTGGCGGTTGCAAATGGCAGCACATGGATTACGCTACGCAATTAAAATATAAACAAAAATCGGTTTTAGATGCTTTACAACGCTTGGCAGGTTTAGAAACCCATCATGCCGAAGATATTTTACCATCCGCAGAAGACAAATATTACCGAAATAAATTAGAATATACTTTTTCCAATAAACGTTGGTTAACAGATTTAGATGGCGAAATAAGCGATGAAAAGGAAATGAACGCTTTGGGTTTTCATGTTCCGTTGCGTTTTGATAAAATCCTGGAAATTAACCATTGCTATTTACAGGCTGATCCATCAAACCATTTACGCAACCAAATATCGGCTTTTGCCAAAGAAAACAATATTTCATTTTACGATTTAAGGGCGCATAATGGTGCTTTAAGAAACTTGGTAATCCGTACCTCTTCTACCGGAGAACTGATGGTAATTGTGGTTTTTGCTTACCCAGAAGAAGGACAAGTAGATCTGATGATGGAATTTGTTAAAGAAACTTTCCCGCAGATTACTTCTTTGCTTTACATCATCAACCAAAAAAAGAACGATACTTTTTTTGATCAAGAGGTGTTGCTTTACAGCGGCCGAGAGTTTATTTATGAAGAAATGGAAGGCTTAAAATTCCGTATCGGGCCAAAATCTTTTTACCAAACCAATTCTCTTCAGGCTTACCAATTATATAAGATCACTCGCGACTTCGCCGATTTAAAAGGCCATGAACTGGTTTACGATCTATATACCGGTACCGGCACCATCGCCAATTTTGTGGCAAAAAAAGCCAAGAAAGTAATAGGCGTAGAATATGTTCCGGATGCCATTGAAGATGCAAAAATCAATTCGCAAATCAATGGGATAAACAATACCGTTTTTTATGCCGGCGATATGAAAGACATTTTAAACAACGATTTCATCAACCAAAATGGCAAACCAGATGTGGTGATAACCGATCCGCCGAGGGCAGGGATGCACCCCGATGTGGTGGAGCGTTTAATGGAGCTTGAAGCAGAAAAAATAGTTTATGTAAGTTGCAATGCAGCTACCCAAGCCCGCGATCTTACACGTTTAAAAGAGAAATATGATTTGGTGCGCATTAAACCGGTAGATATGTTCCCGCATACGCAACATGTAGAAAACGTGGTACTTTTAAAACTAAAGAAATGAACCCAGAAGAATTATTAGGACAAAACGAAGGCGAAGCACCAAAAGAAAGTCCGCTGATCAGTTTAAAAAAAGACCTAGAATTTTATAAAGAAACGCTGCGTGAAGTTGCCGTAGAAATTATGGTAGAGGGGCTTTCTGCCTATCCAATTTTTGTGGCACATCAGCATGAGGTTGCCTTGGGCGAAATGATCTTGGACAGCAAAGAATTGGGTACAAATTGGAGCATCCAAGCTTCTACGCTAGAAGAATTTGTAGAGAAAAGCATTATCCAACACAGCAAACAAGAGATGTTTATACAAAGCTACAAACCCGCAGACGAGTTTATGTGCGTTTTTGCGATAGTTCCAGAAGGTGCAAATTTCATTTATTATCCTTATAAGTGAGCTGATTTGGGCGTTCGTCCGCCAGCTGGTGGATTACACTCTATCTTTTTATCCCTAATGCACTCATAAAACGGCTCTTCAAATTCAAAACTCCGTCATGTTGAAGAAACGAGACCTGACCTAAAATACAGGCGGGCATCACATTATAAAAGGTTTTAAAATTTTGAGTTTTAAAATTAACTTCAAAAAATCCTTTTCAAACTGTTGGCATCATTTTGCGGTTTATTTGCATTGTAAATAATTAGATCCATCATGAAAGCAGTCATCATTACCAAACCGGGCGGACCAGAAGTTTTAAAAATTGAAGAAAGACCGATACCAGTTCCGTCAGAAAATGAAGTGTTGATCAAAGTGAAAGCGGCGGGTTTAAACCGTTCTGATATTGCCCAACGTAAAGGAAACTACCCAGCCCCAATTGGTACTATACAAGATGTTTTGGGCTTGGAGGTTGCCGGAACAGTAGAAGATTTAGGTAAAGGAGTTAGAAAATGGAAAAAAGGAGATAATGTGATGGCGCTTATTTCTGGCGGTGGCTATGCAGAATACGTAACCGTTGATGAGAATATTTGTTTAGCTATTCCAGATACCTTATCATTTACGGAGGCAGCTTCTTTGCCTGAAGCATTATTTACCGTTTGGGATAATGTTTTTAGAAGAGGGAGATTAAAACCCGGAGAAAATTTTCTGATCCATGGCGGAAGCAGTGGAATTGGTATAACTGCTATTCAATTGGCAAAAGCTTTTGGGGCAACAGTTTTTGCAACCGCCGGCACTGATGAAAAATGTAAAGCCTGTGAAGATTTAGGTGCCGATATTTGCATCAATTATAAAGAACAAGATTTTGAGGCCAAATTAAAAGAAAAAGGAATTGATGTTATTTTGGATATGATCGGCGGAGATTATTTTGCTAAAAATATCAATATTTTAAATGCTGATGGGCGTTTGGTTTACATCAATGCGATGAAAGGAAATCCAAAAGAATTTAATATCATGAAAATGATGCAAAAAAGAATTGTGATTACAGGAAGTACGCTGCGTGGTAGAGATATTGAATTCAAATCGGCTTTGGCCAAAGAAATTGAAGAACACGTTTTGCCATTAATTAAACAGGGGAAATTTAAAACGGTTATCGATCAAACTTTTCCTTTATCAGAAGCTTCAAAAACACATGAATTAATGGAAAGCAGCAAGCATATTGGGAAAATTATTTTGGTGAACGAATGAAATTATATTATTCTTTTGAATAAAATCAACATAAGTTCTTTATTTGAGAACTATTTTTTAAATTTGTTAAAGAATTTGAACTTATGCCTAGGATTTTTTCAAGAGGTACTTTAAGAAGTTATTCGGAAAAACATCCAGAAATAGAACAACATTTAAAAGTTTGGTATGACACAGCCATTACTTCAAATTGGAGAAGTCCGGCAGATGTAAAACAAACTTATGCAAATGCTAGTATTCTTAAGAATAGTAGAATTGTGTTCAACATTAAGGGTAATTCTTATAGATTAGTTGCAAAATTTAGTTTTGAGAAACAATGGGTTTTTATTCGATTTATTGGTAATCATTCTGAATACGATAAAATAGATGCGAATACAGTTTAACAAATTTTGATTATGGATATAAAAATAATTAAAAACGAGAAAGAATATCAAGTTGCATTAGCAAGACTAGAACTATTGTTTGATGCAAAAATTGGTTCATTAGAAAGTGACGAGGCTGATGTTTTAGCATTAGTAATTGATGATTACGAAAGTAAATATTATCCAATTGAAGCCCCAGATCCTATTGAAGCAATAAAAATAAGAATGAAAGAAATGCATTTAAAGCAAACTGATTTAATTGGTGTTATTGGAGGTAAAAGCAGAGTCTCTGAGGTTTTGAATAGAAAGAAAAAACTCACTATTGATATGGTTCGTAAGCTTACAAATAGATTGAATTTATCTCCAGAATTACTTATTCATGATTACAAATTAAATTAATGCTTTTCATTTCACTGTATCTTCAAATACATCACCTTATGGTTTCCTATACCGGGGATATCAAAAAAATCACTTACCAATTCAAAGCCTAAACTTTGATAAAACCTGAAGGCTTTTTCCCTTGCGTTGCACCATAAATAATTGATTTTTTTTCCACGTAAATAAACGATCGCAAAATTAACCAACTTATTCCCAATTCCTTTTCCTTGATGTTTTGTTGCCGTTGCCATTCCTCTAAGTTGGTAGGCTTGGCCTATAAAATCGCTATGCGATTGTTTATGAAAAGAGGCCACGCAAACCAAATTATCCCTTTCAAAATATCCTAAATGGAAGGTATCATCGGCATCATCGTTTAAGAAAACACACTCTTCTGGTTTTCGTTTTCCTTGTCGTAATATCTCACTTCTCAAAAATAAAACCTGCTCTTTTTCAACAAATTTAATCATGGTGCTTATCTGATATTTTATCTATTAAATCTGCCAATCTGTTGGCATAACCAAACTCATTATCATACCAACCAACAACCTTAACCAAACCTCCCACAATAGAGGTCAGTTGGGCATCAAAAATACAAGAATGCGGGTTATCGATAATATCTACGGAAACAATCGGGTCTTCGGTATATTCCAATATATGTTTCAATTCAGCATCGGCGGAAGCCTTAAAAGCTCTATTTATTTCTTCTACCGTGGTTTGTTTTTTAAGGATGCAGGTAAAATCTGTTAATGAGCCATTTAAAACCGGGACACGGATTCCCGCACCTCCTAAATGGCCGTCTAAATGAGGGAAAATATTGGTTATCGCTTTTGCAGCACCCGTTGTGGTTGGGATAATGGAAGAAGAAGCGGCCCTTGCCCTACGCAAATCGCGATGTGGTGCATCATGTAGGTTCTGGTCGCCAGTCATAGAATGGACGGTTGTAATATAACCCTCTTTAATTTGCCAATTTTGATCCAAAACCTTAACCATGGCGGCCACGTTATTGGTGGTACAAGATGCGTTAGAAATTATTGGGCTATTCCAATCTATATCTTTATCATTTACACCCAAAACAACTGTTGGGATATTTTTATCTGGAGAGGGTGCAGATAACAACACTTTTTTTGCACCTGCTTTTATATGCTGATTTGCCAATTCTGCCGTTAAAAATTTCCCCGTAGATTCTATAACTAAATCTACATTTATTGCTTTCCAATTGATGTCTGCCGGTTTTTTTTCTTTAAGAACTTTAATTTTTTTTCCGTTTACGATTAAGTGGCTTTCATCAAAATCTAATGTTCCCTTAAAATTTCCATGAACAGAATCGTATTTTAGCAGATGGGCCAAGGTAGCGGTATCGGTCAAATCGTTAATTGCTACGATAGCTATTTTCTCAGAATTCCTTTCTATTAAGATCCTCAACAATGTTCTACCAATCCTACCAAAGCCGTTTATTCCTATCCTCATTAAAATTATTTTTGTGCAATTTACCAAAACTGCGATAATAATGGGAGGTGCTTTATCATCGCCATCAAAAACTTACGTTATATTGAAATTCTTTTATCGCTTAAATCATTTGATAATCCCTTAATTTGTTTGTAATGAACATTAACCGAGAAAAAGCCGAATTTTTGGATGAAATGATCGATGCTTGGCAACAAGAGCAATTATTATCTGAAGAGAAAGCAAGAGAATTAAAAAAGAGCTATGCCGTAAAATCTTTCGACTGGCAAAAACTGGCCCAATACTCCATTTATGTGGCCTTGGCTTGTGGTGTTTTTGCTTTAGGCTCCTTATTGTTAGATAAACAAATGACCGTTTTGTTGGAAAGGCTTTATTACACGCCAAATATTGTTATCAGTTTATTGTCTTTTGCTGCCGCTGCTTATCTACTATTTATAGGTAATAAAAGAAGAAAAACCAAAGCTAAACAGGTTTTTAGTAATGAGGCCTTACTTTTTGGTGGGGTAATGTTTATTGCGAACGGATTGGCATATTTTGGTAAAACTGTAAATAAGGATATTGAAAATTATGCTTTGATTTTTCTGTTGGCTGTCCCAATTTATGGGTTTTTAGGCTATTATTTTAAATCTAAGCTGATCTGGGCCTTTGCCTTATTTTCTTTGGGAGCTTGGTTTGGCACACAAACAAGTTATTTAGGGAAGCAAAATTTTTATTTCTTGGGGATGAACTATCCTTTAAGATTTGTGGTATTTGGTGCTTTACTTACCGCTTGTTCTATTGTTTTTAGGCAAAGCAAAAAACTTAATTTCCTTTTCCAAGCAACTTATTTTATCGGGCTTGTTTATACTTTCTGTGCATTGTGGCTGCTATCGATATTTGGTAATTATGCTTCTATTGATCAATGGTACAAAGTAAGCCAATATACTTTACTTTTTTGGGCGGCCTTATCTTTATTCATTTGTGGCTTAACCTTCTTTTTGGGCTTCAAATACAAAGATGAAATGGCTAGGGAGTTTGGCGCTACCTTTTTGATCATCAATTTATACAGCAGGTTTTTTGAGTATTTTTGGGATAGTTGGCATAAAGCGATATTCTTTGGTGTTTTAGCGCTTTCCTTTTGGCTCATCGGCCGTAAGGCAGAAAAGATATGGAACTTAGAATTTTTGAAAAAAGAAGATGCTGTTAAATAATTTTTTTTTTGCAGCTAATACGATAATCTTAAAAATTTGGGGTTTTATATCCATCTAACTCTCCGTGGTTAAATTTAAACATGAGGGAATGGAGAAACATGGAGTTTGTAATAACGAATGATTTCCCTCTGTTTTCTCTGTGGACCCTGTGGTTAAAAAACCTTAATTACTAAACAACAATTCTTTTGATATTTGAAATATCGCCAAACCAAAAAATACCGCAGCAATACTTCTGTTGATGATTTTATGGTTAAACGAGAACTTATTTTGGATATAAAGCGCAAATTTGGCGAAAAGATATAAACATAAAAAAGACCCTATCCCCGCTCCGATAGCAAAAACCTCTAAAGCCAAACCATCGGTTGTTATCCAATTATTGGCAATTAAATAAGTTCCCCCGATGGTCCAAAAAGGTATGATCATGGGGTTAAAGATCCCTAAAATAATACCTGTCCTAATACTGTCTCTTTTTCTGGATTCTTCTTTGGGTTTCGATTCCTTTTCGGCCTGTACCAAACTGATGATGCCCATAATAATGAAAACAGCCACTAAGATCCATCCCAGCCAACTCAACAAATCTTTTTTGCTGGCAAACCATTCGGCAAAATTCATTAAAATGAAAGTAAAGATGGCTTCTATAACGGAAAATGAAACCGCAAAAATTACAGCTTGTTTAAGCCCTTTATTAATGCTGATCTGCATTGAAGTAAGATTAATATTGCCCAACGGGATATATCCAAGAAAGTTGACTACAACAGCGACCAAAAAAGTGAGTAAAAGCATGTCTCCAAATATATACAAATTGTATTTCGCTCATAATATAAATTGGACAAACTGCTTTTAAACCCCTTTAAAGAAGTGTTTATTAAACTTATAATCAGATTTTTTAAAAAAACAGGAGTAGAATATTTTTTTGGCATCCACTTTGATAACTACATAATATCTTCACTCAAAGAAGATATTTCATACGTTTAGGTTTAGGTTTAGTAGAAAAGGAAGCGCCCATCGTTTCCTTTTCTCTTTTTGTGCAGAATTGCAAATATTAAACCTAGCAAACAGAATTGTTTTTTATTATTTTTAACCGCAGAAACCATAAAGTTCGATGACTAAAACTTTATCTTGTATTGCCATAGACGATGATGCTCTTGATTTGCTCGCTTTGCGTAACGAGATTTGCACAAACGCAAATTTGAACCTATTGGCAAGTTTTAATAATTGTTTTGATCTTAAAGATTTCTTAGATCACCATCAACCAGAAGTGGTTTTTATGGATATAGAAATGCAGGAAATTAATGGTTTGGACTTTATAAAGGCACTAAGTGGTATAAAATCTCAGTTTGTTTTGGTTTCTTCCCATCCAGAATATGCCATTGAAGGTTTTCAGCTTAACGTATTTGATTATATCTTGAAACCTATTGAAAGCGATAGGTTAAATAGTTGTGTGCAGAGGTTAATGGATTTTCTAGATTTAAGAGATAAAGCGGCTTGTTACGATCTTTATTTTGAAAACGAGAATATCGTTTTTAAAGAGGGCCACGCTATCGTTAAGTTAAATGTAAATGAGATTTTTTATCTAGAAGCTTTTGGCGATTATACTAAAATCATCACGCTAAATAAAAATTACCTCACTTTAAACCCACTATCAAAACTTTTAGAATCATTGCCCTTAGGCAAGTTTTTGCGTATCCATAGAAGCTTCATAGTTGCTATAAATAAAGTAAAAAGCTTGGGCAATAAAGTGATAGATATAGGTTTAATCAAAGTTCCGGTGGGTAAAACTTATTTAAAAGAAGCCAAACAAATGTTCAAATAAAAATAACATGAAATTTAAGCTGTTCTTTTTTTTTACTTGGTTTTTACCAAGTTTTCTTTTTTGCCAAACCAACCGATACACTAAATTAACGAGCATAAAAAGTAGGTGCGATGCTATTCTTGCGGCCTTTACCGGAAAACCAGAAACATTTGACGAATTAATCAAAGAGGGTACAGAAGGATTAAAATTTACAGCCCCGATAGATCACGAGTTTAGGTTTTCTTTTTACCAATCTATTGGCAACGGTTATTATTACAAGCAAAATTTCAAACTTGCCGCTTTTAATTTTGAACAGGCCTACAAAGAGGCAGCCGAGGCGAAACTTACCGAAAAAAGCTTGAAACCCCTTGGTAATCTTGTTTCTATTTACCATTATTTAGGTTTGCAGAACAAGGCTGATAGAGCTGCGCAGCAACTTAAAGAATTTGTAGAAAACATTGATACCCTCAAAAACAAAAGCGATGTGTATTATAATCTTGGGCTTTATAACCAACAGCAGAAATTTTATTACAGCATTGCTTTGGATAATTTTTTAAAAAGCGTTCAATTGCACAAACCCATTGCCGATACCACAAAGATCCTTAAGAAAAAGCTTGATTACGGCACCAAACTGATGATGGTATCAGAAATTTACCTTCAACTTAAACAGCCCCAAAAAGCACTTGATTATTTAAACGAGGTAAAACCATTTTTAAACCTCTCATCTATTGTAGATATAAGTGCCTACGGCAAATTTATAAGGGCTTATTCACAATTAAACAACAAAGCGGCAGCACTAAAATATTATAGCTTGTTACATAGATCGGAAGCCGCAAAAAACGGAAAATGGTCAGAACTGGTATCTTCAAATTTAGAGATTGCGGGTTTAGCATTAAAAACTAGGGATTTTAAAACGGCTAAACTATATCTGGATAAAGCCGTTAAGCAATCGGGGATCGATAATCTAGAGATTTTAACTTCATCCGTAAACTTATCTTATGGCAATTATTACAGCGATCTAAAAAAATATGAACAGGCCATAAAATATTATCAAATGGCAGAACATGGCTCTAAGCTTTATAATCAAGAACAATATGCAGATTTACTTAAATCAATCACATCTGCCCATATTTTGTTGGGTAACAAAAAACAAGCTAGCGTTTATTTCACAAAATACCTAACAGTATCCGACTCATTAAACCAAAGGAAAATCTCTTTGAATTTAGCAGAAATGGAAGCTAGATTTCAGAATAAAAGTAAGCAACAAAAGATAGTTGTCTTAGATAAAGAGAACCAGATAAAGGCTAGGCAGCTTTATGAGGAAAAGAAAACAAGATGGTTGTTGGTAGGAGGTGCTCTTTTATTGATGGTTGCACTTTTTTCTATCTATTCAAATTACAGAAATATCAAAAAAACAAATCTTTTATTGGACAATAAAAATAAAGAGTTAGATATTTTGAACGAGAAATTGACAGAGGCTAACCAGACAAAGGCTAAGCTGTTTAGTATAATCTCACATGATTTGCGCAACCCCATAAGCCAATTGTTTACATTTTTAAAAATACAGCAAAAACAAAATGCTTTTTTTGATGAAAAGGAAAGGGAAAAACACCAAGAAATGCTGCTGCAATCCTCATCACAATTGTTAGAAAGTATGGAAGATGTGCTACTATGGTCTAAAAGCCAAATGGAAAATTTTGAGCTAGAGAAAGAATTGGTTAAGATAGAAGGTATTTATGAAGATGTGGGCAATTTTATAGGGCATCAGGCTTTACAAAAAGCCATAGTTTTAGAAATTGGCAAGTTAGATTATAAAGAATTTTTTACAGATTATAACCTACTACACATTGTTTTAAGAAACATCCTTCAAAACGCAGTTTTAAACTCTCCTATTGGTAGTAAGATTTTTTTGGATACCTATCTTAAAGATGGAAAGCCAACGATCTCATTTACAAATATGGTTTCAAAACCCCTAGTTATGGGTAATGCAAATGATATCGCCAACGGCTTGAAGATTAAAAGCAGCGCAAATGGATATGGGCTCACTATAATAAAAGATCTGGCAGAAAAATTAGATGCTGAAGTAAAGATCAGTACGATAGACCAAAATAAATACTTAATTGAGCTTTTGTTTCAAACAGGTTAGATATCCTTATTCTCGATAAAAAGCCTGATGATTTTCACAATTGTACCTTAAAATTCTCTTTTGTCGATTATAACACTACGTTTACCGATCATGTTCCATAACCAGTTTTCATCTATGTACTTTCAGGAGTTAAAAAAATCCAAAGATGAAAAAGCATTACCTAACCTTATTAATTTTAGTATCATTTTGCTGTTTTAACGCCTGTACGGAAGTAGGCCTTGAAGGGCCAGAAGGCCAACAAGGTGCGGTTGGGCCAGCTGGAAAAGATGGCAGTATAATCTATAACGGACTGGGTGCACCACTTACCACTATTGGCAATACCGGCGATTATTATTTAGATAAAAGTACTGGCAAACTTTATGGGCCAAAAGTAGCGGCCGGCTGGGGCGATCCTGTTTCCTTAATGGGCACAAACGGAACCAACGGTAAAGATGGTTCAAACGGAACCGTTACCTTAAGCGGTAGCGGATCGCCCTCTATATCCCTAGGCAATAGTGGCGATTATTATTTGGATAAAGCAACTTACCAACTGTACGGCCCCAAAACAGCCACTGGCTGGGGATTGGCCATATTGTTGCGTGGGGCTGATGGCGCACAGGGGCCAACTGGGGCAGCAGGTAAAGACGGTAGCATTATATATAGTGGTACGGGAGTACCGGTAAATAATTTAGGCAATAACGGCGATTATTATTTGGATAAAACGCTTGGCTCACTTTACGGGCCAAAAACAACTTCTGGATGGGGTTCTCCGCTTGTTTTAAGAGGCACAAATGGCACTAACGGCAGCAATGGCACTAACGGCAGCGTAACTAACTCTGGCCTAGGCTCGCCAGATTTAACAATTGGCAAGCTAGGCGATTATTATTTAGATAGGATAGGATACCTATTATACGGGCCAAAATCCGTAGATGGTTGGGGAGTAGGTATTTTACTACGTGGTGCCGATGGGGCACAAGGCCCGATGGGCCCTGCTGGAGCAGACGGGACGGTTATTTACAGTGGTGATTATACACCAGATCCATTATTAGGCAAAATTGGAGATTACTTTATTGGCAAATACACTATTGCATTATATGGCCCAAAAACGGCGGCTGGATGGGGTACAGCAACATCGCTTAAAGGCACAAATGGGACTAATGGAAACAGTATATTAAACGGAATTGGTGCGCCAATAGCTACCAATGGTGTAAATGGAGATTTCTATATTAACCTTACAGATTACACTATTTATGGTCCAAAAACAGCTTCTGGATGGGGTACGGGTACTTCCTTAAAAGGCGCAAGTGGAAATAGTGATGCCAACGCATTTGAAACTTTAAGTACCGATACTTTTGATTGGATTTACGAAAACGGGTATTTGGTTTTAAGAAGATATGGTGTTGCGGTAAATGACACTTCTTCTGTTTTTAATATCCCAATGGCAAATTTTAACTCAGTAAAAACAGGGAGTACATTCGTTTACCTTAGTTCTTTAAATCTTGATGGTTCTTACACTTGGAGGCAATTAAACTTTACGGATAGCAATAACGGCTATGATGTTTTCCATAATTATGTTTTGCGTATCAGTACAAATGATGCCAAAGTGAGGATTAAAAGGACTTATGAGGGCTATGGCACCCCATATGTTCCAGTGGCCGTTAATAAAATACGTATCGTTATTATTCCCTCGGCATCTGTTGGGGCACTGAGTGCAAAAAATTCTGGCCCAAATACACTTCAACAGGTAATGCAGCAATTTAACATAAAAGACAAAGATTTCATAAAGTTACACTAAACGAAACAGCAGTATAAAATCTCTTTTCTAATTACCTAAACTAAAGTTATGAAACCATTTTGTGTTGCTCTACTTATGCTCATTATTGCAATTTTTTGCGCCCGTTCGTCAAAAGCCCAAGATTTAGGAAATATCAAAAACCAAAAACCATTTACTTTCAATGGCAATTTGGGCATTGGGTTGGGTACTTATCATGCCAACGGGATTATGGCGAGGCAAAGAGATTTTTCATATATTTTTAATGGCTCGCCAAACTTAAGCATTTTCGGCATTAGCTTTCCCTTTTCAGTGGTCATCAGTGATCAGCAAAAAAGTTATACCCAACCTTTTAACCAATATGGCATTAGCCCAACTTATAAATGGGCAACCCTACATGCGGGTTGGCAAAGTATTACTTTCTCGCCTTTTACGCTAGCAGGTCATAATTTTTTAGGTGGAGGTATAGAGCTTAACCCTGGTAAATTGCGCTTTGGCTTTGTATATGGCCGGTTTAATAAAGCAATAGAAGCCAATAACCAACAACCTCTTGCATTTACGCAGGAACCAACCTATGAGAGAAAAGGATATAGCGCAAAGTTGGGTTTAGGTACAGATAGAAACCATGTAGATGTGGTTTTTTTAAAAGCCAAAGATGATATTTTTTCATTAACAAAAACTCCTCCTTCAATAACACTCACTCCGGCAGATAATATGGTGCTTGGCCTGTCATCAAGATTTAGCTTTTATAAATATTTTGCTCTAGATATAGATGCAGCCGGCAGTATTTATACCCGTAATGTTTTATCAGATACGGTGTCTAACCTCAAACTTGGAAAATATAGTTTTATAAGAGATTTAATCACTTTAAATTCTTCTACCCAGCTTTTAACGGCAGGCCAAATAAGTTTCGGTTACCAAAAACCTAACTACAACATAAAACTACATTATAGAAGGGTAGATCCTGATTATAAGAGCATGGGTGCCTATTATTTTGAAACAGATGTGCAAAATTATACCCTGGAAGGGATGTACCGTTTGATAAAAGGACAATTACAGATCGGGGGCAGTTTCGGTTTACAAAACGATAACCTTTTAAAAGATAAAAGCTATCAATCTAACAGAAAGATTGGTGCAATAAATATCTCTTTTAACAACCCCAAATACGGGATGGATGTGCGTTACACAAATTACGGGATTACGCAAGACAGAGGACTTAACCCAATAGTAGATCAATTTAGGGTTGCCCGCACAAATCATAATTTAAGTACTGTTTTAAGATTTAATATCAATAAAGAAGAGATTTCGCAAGGCTTTATTTTGGTGGGGAGTTTGGCTAATTTGGTTGATCTAAATCGGTTTACTAGCAAGCAAAGCCAATCTAACAGTAAAACCGCCAACTTTTCTTATCAACTTAATTTCCCTAAGAGATACCTTGGCATCAATGTAAATGCAAATTATACCGTTGCCGATTTTTTTGGCGGAAACAGCACTTTTTATGGCCCAACGTTGGCTATCAACCAATCCTTTTTTAAGGGAGGCCTGGCCCTAGGGACAAGCTTTAGTTATCAAATCCAAAAATCTAATCATAAAAAAACCGGAAATATAGTAAGCGCCAATTTTAACAGTAACTATAGAATAGGGAAAAGGGATGCCTTAAGCTTTAATTTGATCTATTTAAAAAGCAATTCCCAAACATTTTTGCTTCCATCCTTTGATGAAATAAGTACCAAACTCGGAATTGTGCATACTTTTTAATTTTAGAAAAAACAATGAAAGACCTTAACCTAGCCATAACAAAAATACTCTTCGCTTTCTTTATAAGCTTTCTGATTTTAATTGGGAGCGAATCTATCGCTCAAACAGCTAATTCTATCAATATAACCATAAATATAATCCCTCCTTATTCACCCTATTATTCTGATTATGCCGGGCCAAATGCGGGGAAAGTTTTTTTGATGATCCAAAATCTAAGTACGAGCCAACAAACCATCAAACTAACAGGTGAGCTTAACGGCGACAATGGAATTAAAATAAACACCAAATCAAATTATGTGCCCTTGCAACCCATCGTTTTAAACCCTAATGAAGTTAAACAGTTTAACGGTTTAGCTTTAAAAGACATATTCGATATCAATTCATTAAACGTATATGGTATAAACAAAAGCTTAATTGCCACTACTTCTCGTTTGCCAGAAGGAAACTATACCTTTTGCATTCGGGCAGTAGATATAAATACTAATAAAGTGCTTTCATCCCAAGCTCCTTTGGGTTGTACAAGTTTCAGTATCAACTATCCAGATGCACCCGTCTTAATTAGCCCAGCGGCAAATACCGTAGTAAATGCTACAACGCCACAATCGTTGGTTCTTAGTTGGATGAATATGGGCATTGTACCTCCTAATATCCAATATGTTTTGCAAATAGCAGAAATGCCGTCGGTTTCTTCAGATCCCAATCAGGTTTTAAATGCAACATCATTTCCTTTGTTAAATAAAACAATCATAGCAGGTACAACTTACGTTCTATCGCCCACAGACCCAGCCTTGCTTGCCGGAAAGAAATATGCTTGGCGCATAAAAGCAATAGACCCATTGGGCAAAACGGTTTTCAAAAACGATGGTACAAGCGGGGCAAGTGTATTTAGTTATGGTAATTATCAATTGCTATCTCCCCCAATTATAAAAACCCCAGTTGATAAAACTATTTTTACCCCTGCACCTAACGGAATATATGTCAATGTTACACAACCAAAAATAAATATAGAATGGCAAAACCCACAAAACATTGCAAATACAATAAGCAGCTATCAATTAAAACTTATAAATGTAAAGGAAGGTTTAGATCTTCAAACCGCTTTTGATACCGAAGTTGGTTTGATATATAAGGCTAATACCACAGGTACAAAACTTACCATTAGCCCAAAAACCATGGCAAATACCCCGGCTATAAATAATTACGATAACCTAAATGAGATAAAAACCGATTTAGTTGTTGGCGAAAAGTATGCAGTACAGATTACAGAAACGGCAAAAGATTTTTCAGGGACACCTCTTCAATTCTCGGGTTTGGGCAAAAGCAATATTGTTACTTTTATTTACAAAGCAAATGTAGATCCAAACATGCAACCATTGGCTAGCAATAGCAGCATAACGGGGAAACTTTTTTACCAGTTTAAGAAAGAACAAGAGCCCATAAAGCCTACAAATTTTTTACTGCCAGGCAGACTTGATATTGGAAATTCGGTAGATAATATCGGCATCGGGCAGCAAAACACCGACCTAGATTATGTAGCAAATAATCTTTTCGCAAAAAATGAAACTGCAAAAGCACTAAAAAACACGCCCATCACTTTTACCTATACCATTTTTAAATCACCAATAAAAAGTATCAATAGTTACAAAAATTTTAAAGCCGCAAATACAGGGAATTATTTTAGTAAGGGCATAAAAATAGGCGACGTTTATTTTAAATCTAAAGATATTTGCACCGTACTTACGCAAGCCGACGGTAGTTTCTCAAAAACCTTTTTAAACGATTACCAATTTGGCTATCTAGGGAAAGTAGGTGCCGATTATTATTACGCCGCTTTACAACTTACCATTAAAACACCGCAAAATTATTTCTGTAGCCCAGATGTATTGATTTTTCCGCAGGTAGGGAAAAATATTAACCTACCAGACGAGGTGGTTTTTGTGAACGCCTACAATCTAAACGTTCCAGTAAAGGCAACTTTAGACATAAAAGACCAGGCCGTAGAAGGCGGAATGCCAATTTCTGGTTATCCTGTTCAAATTGTGGATCTACATAAATATATAGCCCCTCATGATGATGGTGCCAATTACGTAAGCTATCAAGTTGATGTAGAAGATAATCTAGAAAACATGCCAACAGAAGGCAACAGTGATAGTTATGCTTCGCAAAGTTTCGATTATCTGGGAGAAAACATCGCTATCGCAGATTTCCAGAATACCGATGCTGAAGGTTTAGCTCATTTTAAAAATCTACTGGTATCACATACGCATTCATCAGTAGCTTTAGAGAAGAAATTAGAAGGCAATTTTGCTTATAAGCAAAGTGATTTGAACAAGGTTGAAAATATTGGAAAAGACGGTAATGATTATGAAATTGGGGGCAATTTCGAGGGCGAAGGCAGCGTATGCTTTAACTCCGATTTCAAATTACTTACCGTTTTACAAAAACCAATTATAATTAAACCAAAATTGCCACAACTTTATTTAAGAGCAATAGCAGTACAAAATGGGGTTTCCAAAGGTATTCCGAATACAATTGTTAAAATAGACGAGTATAAAAACAAAAGCGACATTTACCCGCAATCATCAAATTACTACTACACAGATGAAAACGGTTACTTAAAACTAGATAACTTAGGTTTAACCACAGAAACCCAAGCGGGCAAAACAAAGGTTATTGGCCCATACAGAACCATTACCCTTAGAAAAGCGGGTTATAAGGATAAAGTGATAGATAAACAGCTTTTGGTATTTGGCGAACGCTTTCCGGCATCGGTTGAGCAACAGCTAGAAGCAGACGGAAAAGCGGTAGGATTCGTAGTAAACGAAAAGGGAGAACCTGTGATGGCAGAAGTAAGGGTAGGTAGCGGCCCGTTTATTAAAACCGCTACTAACGGATGGTTTTCTATTAGCAATTGCCAATCTGGTTATGAAAAAATAGAGATTGTACCTGTGATTGATAATTATTTTCCTGAAAGTTTTTATCAATTGATCAAAGTAGGGGATTACACCATAATCAGCAATACAAATGATAAAGCAGGCAAAAACGTGGTAATAGAAAAAATGCACCGGATGCAATTTACGGTACTTGATGCAAACAACAAACCCATCAATGGTAGCTGTACAATTATCGGTAATAACACTATAAATAGATGCTATACAAGCCTAAGCGACGGAAAAACCGGTGTTGCTGCTATTGCATCGGCAGATAATGAATTTAAAATAAAAACAACGGCCAATGGGTTTGCTACCAATGAATTATATGTAAATGTACCTATCGGTAAAACACCACAACCTATTACGATCAAACTTGATTATGGCCATACCATTGCAGGTACGGTTGTAGATAGCAAAACTCTAAAACCTATTGCTAACGCCCGGGTTTTTAGTTTAACAGGGGTTAACGATGAGGGCGAGATACAAAATGAAGTTTACACCGATGCACAGGGTAAATATATCTTAACAGGAGTAAAAGACAATAATTTGTTAACCACGGTTTTTGCGGTTAAAGGTGGCAACGGCGCTTATTTACAACAAAGTAAATCTGTGATGAAGTTAACCAAACAGGTTGATTTTAGTTTATTGGCATTGGATATGGATGCAAGTCTTTGGGGCATACCTATCGAGATAAATAAAGCTGTTACAACCCAAGGAAAAAACTTAATTTCTGGTTCATTTATTAATTTACCTGCAAATAGCACTTTTAAACCCTATGATGCCCATCTAAAATTGGCGTTTAAAGATGTAGAAATTGTTATAACATCTCCCGTCTCTCTATCATTTCCTGGCAAAAACACCTTTCAAACGCCCTTAAAATCTATTAAGCCTGTTAATAAAAGTATCGATATTTTAAGATCCAATTTAAAAGTGGTGGCTTTTGACCAATATAATTGTGAGGTTTTAGGTACCAAGGAAGAAAGGGAGATACAAAACTTACAGGTAAGCGAAGGTAAGGGTAATGGAGAACTCAGAGGTTACATCAGCTCAGAATTAAGCTCTTTCAACTTTAGCTATAATTACAACGGAAAATTTCTTTTGGGGAGTAACGGTATCCGGATCCCTGGGCAACCTGCAACAGATTTGGTTTTTAAGGCAAATTATCAAACTGGGCCAAACGCATTTAAAATAAGTGCTTTATACAATAAAAGCAGCTTTAAGATACATGATTTTGATGGTTCTTTCACTTCGGGTTTATTTGATAAAAGTGGTTTTGACCTAAACGCCTCGGTTGATCTAAAAATCCCGTTAATATCTAACACCAAATTAGAGGTTGGTAAAATAAAAATCGATACCAAAAGTATTGTTTGGAGCCAGTACACCGGAACTATAAATTTAGGATTAGAGAAATGGGCACTGTACGGCACAGGATTAAAATATGAAGAAAACCAAGGTGGCTTTAGCGTACAAAACGGTAATTTAAAAACCAATTTACCACAACTTGCATTAAAAAACATCATTATCAGACCTACACAGATTGATTTGGGTGCTAGCGATCTTACAGGTAAAGAAGGTTTATCTTTAGCCGGGGTAACACCATTAAATTTAGTGAGCGGTGCAAAAATGACATTGAATTATGATGATGCCGCAAGTTTTGATCAGCAACCCCATTACCGCCTAAATATCAGCAATACGGCTAATTCTGATGTGGCCTATATTAAAATACCAGGTGTTTTAGACAATAACGATCAAGTAAACTTTAATATGTTGAGTGTTTACAGTGATGCCAAACACCAGAGCATTTTATTAAAAGAAACTGATCATAAATTGTATAACATCATCAGTCAGAAAATTAGCGGTGTAGAGGTAGGTACCGATTATTTTACCCTCATCGGGAATACCAATTTGCAAATCCCTGGTGCCAACGCCAATATAACCGGTAGGTTTAAATGCACTAAAAGCCCAACACCAAACACCATCAATTGTAGTGTAGAAAAACTTCAGACAGATTTAGAAATGCCCGGAAAAGTAAAATTCAACGGCAACAAATTCGACCTCCATCAAAACTACTTTAGCGCATCGGGTGATTTAATTATCTATAAAAACACACCTTCCGATGGGATTAATTTAAAATCAACCATCACAAAAACACCAATTTCCATTAAAAATGACATTCTTGAAAACGAGTATATCAATTTAAAAGGACAAGGCGAAATAGCCATTTTAAAAGGCGGGGGAAATACGGTAGAAGAAAATAATTGGAGCTTTCTTGCTTTCACTGGCAAACCCCGGGGCTTTAAAACCGGCAATAAAGAATTGCTGATACCGGGCAATGATTTAATAGACTTTAAAGTAAAGGGCGCACTAAGCAATGTTGGCGGCAAGAAACTCGAGTTTAGCAATTTACCAAGCCCATTTGGGGATTTTAGTATGGAGTACGACTTTGAAAATAACGCAATGGCTGGCGCATTAACCTTAAAAAATGCCGGGATCCCTATTGGCCCCTTGGTATTGAATGACGGTATCTTTGACCTGCAGATAGATGGAAAAGGTTTTATCGTTTCTGGTGCCATATCAGACGCTAGATTAGCCGCAATACCGATACTCGGCAAGTTTAAAAGCGGTATCGCCATGGGTTATTATAGCAGCGCAATACCTACATATATGAAAAAAAACCTATTAAAAGTTACTTTATATAATGATTTACCAGGGTTGGATACAGAACTTAAGGGAGTTTATGTAAACGTGATGAAATCATTGAGTAAACAAGATCTGTTAAATGAAATGGGTATCGCAAATGGCCCAAGTTTAAATGATATACCATTGGTTGGCCATTATGTACCTCAAATTGATTTTTCTGCAGGTTTAGATTTAAGCACTATTTTAAGCCTTAGCAATGCCTCTGTAACAATCAACGGAAAGGGGTTTGTAAACGCATCAATTATAGAAGACATAGGTGCTTGTTCGCTCGGATTCTCTACCAGCAGGGAAGGCGATTTTAAGCTAAAATTTGGGGCAGAGGGCTTTTCTGGGTATGTAACTTTTGGTTTGTCCGGAACGCTTTACTATTGTGTAGGTAATTTATCGGTAAGCAAGGATGTTACCCTGCAAAAAAACGAGGGCAAAAATTTTAAATTCAAATTTGGAAAACCAGATGGAAACTAGAACCATGAGAAAACTAACCTTATTTATTTTTTTTAACTTAATGCTAGGTGCTGTTGTTGCGCAAGAAAACATCAAAAGTAATTTTACGGCCAAATATGATGGTGGCGATATCTTATTAGATTTTGATGCCACAACATTAAGCAGGCAAAAAGATAGCGTAATAATAGCTATTAGTCGCAAAGGTTTGGGAGGCGAAACTTACCTAGTAAAACAAAGAAAAATAGCAACCTCTAAAAACTGGCAAATGTTAGATACCTTACTAAGAAAAACACCTGGCGTCTATCAATATTACTTAACGGTTTCTAGTGCTAATAAACCAATATTAACCACGGGAGTTTGGGCTTATGCTTATCCTCCAGACTTAGTACCCATCCCTTTAACATTTACCGCAACCAATAAAAAAGGAACTAATGATATTGTTATCAAATGGAAAATAGATTATCCTTTTGCAGTACGCAGCATAACGTTACAGCGTAGCAGATCAAAAACGGGAACCTATAAAAATTTAGCAATTCTTTCTAATACAGATAGCGCCTATTTAGATAAAGTAAACGATGCCAATGAATCTTTTTATTATCATTTAAAAATTGAAAGCATTGCGGATAGCAACGCTTACACATCCGCATCAATTTTTGTGATTCCAGATTTTACAATTACCCCATTGCCCGTTAATGCTTTAAAAGGAGAATTAAAAGAAAATAAAATCTTGCTGAGCTGGCAAAATTTGGATAACAATGCTCGCGGGTTTTATGTAAAAAAACGTTTGCAAAATAATGGCGAATTTGAAATGGCATCCTCCATCATCCTGAAAAAAGAAAATGATTTATATCATTGGGAAGATAGTACATCAACGTTAACCGATAAGCAGGTTTATCAATACCTAGTAATTGCAGAAAGCAATTCTTTTGGTTTAAGCAAACCATCGGATACCCTAACGATAGCTTATAGATCGAGAATAAAAACATTATCTCCGCCACATGATTTAAGAACCATCCATCCAAATGATAGCATTTATTATTTAGCCTGGACGGTTGACAGCCTTAAAATAGACGATGTTTTAGGATATCAAGTGTACCTTAAATCTATAAATGAACCTACTTTTAGTTTATTGCCAGGTGTAGCTACAAACGGCAACAACAATTATGTAGAAATTGCTGCTCCAAAAAATGGTAACAGTTATTGTGTTAAAGCTATCAATGGTGTTACAGAGAGTGCTTTAAGCATCCCATACACTTTTAGTGATGCTTTTGAGAACAATTTTGGGCCAAAATATTTAACTGCTAAAACTAGCGAAGAAGGCTTGGTCATCAGTTGGTTAAACCCAAGAAATACAAATATTAAAAGATTTGAACTTTATAAATGGAACGGTAAAACATTTAAGTTGGTTGAGCTGGTTGGCGGCAATGAAAACCATGTGGTCACAAAATCTTACCAAGCCGGCAACCTAAACTCATACCAACTTAAAGCGGTTAACACAGAAAACAAAGAAAGTTTAGCAAGCGTTTTGTTAGAGGTTAATTAAGAAAGCGTTTTAAATATCTAAGTCTTATCATACCGTTTAAAACCAATTTACTTGGCATCGTTTCACTTCGCAAACAACCTATCCGGATTATTTAGATATTGATTATAGATAGAAAGCATTTTGTAGCTAGAAACGTGTCCCAAAATTGCCTCGTTTTTACGGATTAGAATATGATGCTCTTTTGCGACCGATGGATTATCCAATAGTTTTTTTCTTAAAGCGGTATAATTGGTTACATCAAAATTGGTATCCATCAATTCTGCAGCTTTTATGGTATCGTAACTTTCAAAATCTTTCATCAGCTCCCTTACTTTTTTAAGCTCTATGATCCCAATTATTTTATTTTTATCATCATAAACAGGTGTTACGCCATGCTCATGCCCAGAAAAATGAGCAATTACCTCCCTCAGGTTATCATTCGCTTTTATTTTCCCAAAAATAGGTTCTATAATATCCCGTAAATTAATCTGATTGAGGATAAACTTTTCCATCTGTAAAGTTCCATGCCCACCTTTTTGCAATGGGTTGTAAGCATCGATATAATTTTTGAAAGTGTAGGCAATGGTGGTGGTAATCATCAACGGAACAATCAGACCGTAGCTTTGCGTAGTATCTGCAATTAAGAAAATTGCTGTTACTGGTGCTCGCATCACACAGGCAAAAGTAGCCGCCATTCCCAAAAATATCAGGATATTGGGCTCTAGGCCAATCAAATTTCCGTAAAAAGAGAATATCAACTTAAAAACCAAGTACCCGGTTAAACCACCGGCAACTAAACTTGGCGCAAAATAACCGCCTTCCCCGCCAGAACCTAAACTTAAACCAGTAGTAACCGGCCTCAAGAAAAAAAGCGCTACCAAAATCAAAGTTCCATGGAAAGGCTGAAAACCCGGGTTTGCCAAAATAGAGTTTTCCCAAATCGCAGGTTCATTGTTATGCAATAATTCATTGATAGAAACATAGCCTTCGCCGTAAAGTGCAGGGAAAAAGTAGATCAATAAACCTAAAACAGAACCGCCAACCAAAGCAATTATATACGGATTATGCAATCTCGATAAATACTTATAACAAAAGCTATAAGTGTTTTTCATGTACAGGGCCGTTAAAGCACCCGCAAAACCAACTAAAATAACATAGGGTAAACTTTGGTAAGAAAAAGTATCGATATGCTCATCAAAACGCAAGTTTTGGCCCATGATCAGCTCAAACAATATTTTACCTGTAGCAGATGAAAGTAAAAGTGGAATTAGAAGGGCTGGTGTAAACTCTGGTAAAATTACCTCCAGGGCAAACAAAAAGCCACCAATTGGGGCGTTATACATGGCAGAAATTCCACCTGCCGTTCCACAACCTATCAAAAGAGTACGCAATTGGTAATTTAACCCAAAAGATTTGCCCATATTAGAGCCTATTGAAGCCCCGGAAGTGATAATTGCCGATTCCATCCCAGAACTTCCACCAAAACCAATGGTAATACCTGCGGTAATAAATTTTGTATAGATCAGCCTAAGCTTAATAAACGATTGATGGTTTTCTATAGAATCAATCACATTCCTCATCCCTTTAAAATCCGCCACTTTTTTAAAAATGTTGATATTTAATAGGTTAACCAACACCAACCCAACTAATGGGGTTAATATCAATAAAAATCCGGGGAAAAACTTAGTGGCGTAATTTTCTATTCCGTAGGTAATCTGTTTGATCAATATCGCCGCAAGGCCAACTATTAAACCTACCAAAACACTCAATAAAATAACGGTGATCTGCTTATTTTTTTGCTTTTCGGCAATGCGCCTAAATTTAACCCTCAGCTTTTTTATCTTTGTAGATGTAATGGGGTTTTTAATGGGCATACCCAAATATGATAAATTATTCTAAAAAATGGCAGATAAAAAATACAGGATATTAGTTGTAAACGATGATGGCATTACCGCTCCGGGCATTAAAGCATTAATAGAAGCGGTAAAAGATTTGGGCGAAGTAACGGTTGTAGCGCCAGATAGCCCACAATCTGGCATGGGCCATGCCATTACCATCGGCAAGCCTTTGCGTTTAGATAAGATAAAACTTTACGAGGGGGTAGAGATGTATAAATGCAGCGGCACCCCGGTAGATTGCGTGAAACTTGCGGTTAACAAAATTTTTAAAGGGCAAAAGCCCGATCTGTGTGTTTCTGGCATCAACCACGGCTTAAACAACTCCATAAACGTTATCTATTCTGGCACCATGTCTGCAGCGGTAGAAGGTGCAATAGAAAGCATCCCATCGGTTGGTTTTTCTTACGATGATTACACTTGGGAAGCCGATTTTGAAGGTTGTAAAAAATACATCACAGAGATTTGTAAACAGCTATTGGCAAACGGTTTACAACAAGGCGTTTTGCTAAATGTTAACTTCCCTAAAAACGATCAGCCTTTAAAAGGCATCAAAATTTGCCGACAAGCAAATGCTAAATGGGCTGAGGATTTTGAAGAACGCCAAGATCCCTACAACCGCAATTATTACTGGCTAACAGGCGTTTTCCAAAATAACGATAAAGGCGAGGATTCTGATGTTTGGGCCTTAAAAAATCATTACGTATCTGTGGTTCCCGTTCAGTTTGATATGACGGCGCACCACGCAATCTCTTCATTAAATGCGTGGAATTTCAATATTTAAAAAAGACAGCGTTTGGCTGGGTCTGGGGGCGGGTTTGTTTTTCCCGGCCGTTGCATTCCTCATTGTAGAAATCATTAAAAAGAACATCGTAATCTTTAGAAAAGATGATCTATTATACATTGGTTGCGTGGCATTAAACATGATTTTGTTAAAATACGCCTATAAAAAAGACATGGAGCAAACCGCCAAAGGTGTTATTTCGGCAACATTTGTATGTGCGTTCATTTTCTTTTATTACAAGTTTAATAAGTAGCGATAACCCTTGGGTTATCCACAAGTTTAACAGTAGCGATAACCCTTGGGTTACCCACAAGTTTAACAGTAGCGATAACCCTTGGGTTATCCACAAGTTAACAGCAGCGATAACCCTTGGTTATCCACAAGTCAACAGTAGCGATAACCCTTGGGTTATCCACAAGTCAACAGCAGCGATAACCCTCGGGTTATCCGGATTGGGTTGCGGTAAGGTTAAAATATTATGTTATGATAAATAATTTGGGCGTTTTGATTCCAAAGAAAAATTGGAATCAACCAGGCTTTCCGCTAAATCTTTTTTCTGTCTTATCCCTCGACTCCCTCTTCGACTTCGCTCAGAGTGAAAAGGCTCTGGATGACAGAAAAAAGCTTGCCCGAATTACAGGCGGGGATACCGCTGCAATCCTTAACCGCAAGCAACCCTCAAAATTACTGTCATTACTAAAAGATTTCTTAATTTTAATCAGTAAAAATATTAGCTATAAAACTCTTATAATCAGTATAATATAAAAATGTCGCCACTAGCGACACTTTTGAAAAAAATAATTCTTTTAATACATCAATACTTAATTCTAAAATCTCACATCTATAAAACAAATGAAATACTACTTAATTGCAGGCGAAGCATCTGGGGATCTACACGGTTCCAACCTCATGAAAACTTTGAAAGAGGTTGATGCGGAAGCAGATTTTAGATACTACGGTGGCGATTTAATGCAGGCACAAGGTGGCACTTTGGTAAAACATTATGCAGATATGGCATTTATGGGCTTTTTAGAAGTCGCTATGAATTTAAGAACGATTTTAAAAAACATCAAAAAATGTAAAGAAGATATTTTGCAGAACCAACCTGATGTTTTAGTACTGATAGATTTTCCTGGTTTTAATTTAAAAATAGCAAAGTTTGCCAAAGAGCAAGGCCTAAAAGTTTATTATTACATCTCTCCAAAAGTTTGGGCTTGGAATCAAAAACGGGTTTTAAAAATCAAAAGAGATGTAGATAAAATGTTTTGCATCCTTCCTTTTGAAGTTGATTTTTATCATAAATGGGGAATGGAAGTAGATTATGTTGGCAATCCTTTATTAGATGCAAAGGCCGCATTCATACCTAACCAAAACTTTAGAGAAGAAAATAATTTATCGGGCAAACCTATCATTGCTTTATTGCCCGGGAGTAGGAAACAAGAACTAAACTATATATTGCCAGATATGCTGGGCATTATCAACTCTTTCCCAAACCATCAATTTGTGATCGCTGGTGCGCCATCTTTTAACAATGGTTTTTACCAACAATACCTAAATGGTTTAAAAGTCCCTATTGTTTTTAACGCTACTTATGATTTATTGAACATTGCTGAGGCAGCTTTGGTAACATCCGGAACGGCAACCTTAGAAACAGCCTTGTTTAAAGTACCTCAAGTAGTACTGTACAAGGGCAGTAAAATTTCTATCGGCATTGCCAGAATGTTGGTAAAAATTAGGTTTATTTCTTTGGTAAATTTGATCATGGATAGCAAAACCGTTACCGAATTGATCCAAGAAAATTGCAACCTTACTACGCTCTCTAAAGAATTGGATGATATTCTAAAACAACCAAAAAGAAATGAAATGTTGGCCAATTATGAAATCTTAGCTAATAAAATGGGAGAAGCGGGAGCATCAGAAAAAACCGCCCGCTTAATCTTTAGATATTTGAAAAGTTCTAAATTATTCAAAAGCTCGTAAAATCCTTAAAGCAATTTCGCTCAATTCTTTTTCTGTGGGGTGCAATTTAGGTTTGCTAAAATTCATATCGTCAACGTTATCCATAGGGATAAGGTGGATGTGGGCATGAGGAACTTCTAAACCAATAACTGCCACACCAACTTTAGTACACGGAATAGCTTTTTTTATAGCTTTGGCCACCACTTTAGCAAAAATCATTAAACCTGCGTAATCGGCATCAGCCATATCAAAAATATAATCTACTTCAACTTTAGGTATTACCAAAGCATGGCCTTGGGTTAAAGGGTTAATATCTAAAAAAGCGAGGTATTCTTCGGTTTCTGCTATTTTATGGGCAGGTATTTCTCCTGCTATTATTTTACTGAAAATACTCATTATGAAGATGTTAGTTTACTGGTTAAAATAGTTCATTAGTTAAAAAATTCAATAGGCCTAAATAATGGTAAAATTAGTTTGTTAGTTTAAATAGTTGTTAATAAAAATAAAAGCACCCATGAACCAATCACTAATGAACTTTTAAATTAGCATTTACCTACTGATCTCTAAAATCTCGAATTCCATTTTACCCGCAGGAACCATAATTTCAATAACCTCTCCTACAGATTTGCCTAACAAACCTTTTGCTATCGGCGATTTAACAGAAATCTTGCCAGTTTTAATATCTGCTTCGTTTTCTGCCACCAATTGGTAGGTCATGGTTGCGCCATTTTTAAGGTTCTTAATTTTAACAATAGATAGAGCCAAAATTTTGGATAAATCTAATTTAGATTCGTCAATTAAACGGGCAGTTGCTAGGGTATTGCCCAATTGTGCAATTTTGGTCTCATGCAAACCCTGGGCTTCTTTTGCTGCATCGTATTCTGCGTTTTCAGATAAATCTCCTTTGTCTCTTGCTTCTGCAATTGCGGCAGATATTTTTCTTCTACCTTCTGTCTTAAGGTAATGTAATTCTTCTTTAAGTTTTTCTAAACCTTCTTTGGTAAAATAAGCTACATCTGTCATCTTCTTCCTTAATTATATGGTTACCGATTAAAAAAGCCCGGGTTACGCCAAGCTCTAAAAAACAAACAAGACTATATCTGCTTTAGGCATACATAGTCTTGTCTCTGTTCTTACACGAAGATATAAATTTTGGTTTTATATTTCCAAATTTTTCAGTTTATCTGCCAATACTTCAGAAATCTTTCGGTAAGAATCAAATGTCCAACCGCCAACGTGTGATGTTAAGATGACTTTTTCTTCTTTAACAAGTTGTTGGTAAAAATCAGCATCGGCCAAGGCCGGAAATTTCTCCCTTTCTAAAACATCTAAACCAGCCCCCAAAATTCTGCCTTCTTTAATGGCGTTTAAAACTGATTGGGTATTTACGATTTCTCCCCTTGCTGCGTTGATAAAGAAAAACGGGCGGCGGAAATAGCTTAAATACTCATCATTAACCATTTGTTTGGTTTCCCTTGTTAAGGGGATGTGAAAACTCACAACATCGCTATATTTTACGATTTCTTCCATGCTTGCTTCTTTTGCAAACTCATCCGTAAAACGAGTTTTATATTTATCGTAGGCCAATACTTTAACATCAAAGCCCTTCAATTTTTTTGCAAATGCACTTCCATTATTTCCGTACCCAATAATTCCGATGGTTTTCCCCATCAGCTCATAACCTCGGTTTCCTTCGCGTTCCCAAATCCCGTTCCTTATTTCCGCATCGGCTTTTCTAAAATTGTTCATCAGCGAAAGCAACAATCCCACACAATGTTCGCCAACGGCATCCCTGTTGCCTTCTGGTGCATTTATCAATTTGATGTTCTTTTCATCGGCGTAAGCCACATCAATATTATCCATGCCAGCCCCTGCCCTAGCTACAAACTTTAAGTTTTTTGCTGCATCAATTACCTCTTTATCAACCCTAAATTTTGTTCTTATGGCTAAGCCTTGGTAATCTTTCAATATTTCCAAAACTTTTTCTTTTTTGATCAACGGCAGGTCATCCACCTCAAAACCCATCTCTTCTGCAGCAATTTTAAATGCGGGGTGCAGATCGTCAACTATTAATATTTTTTTCATTTTGCTTGATCCTTTATACTTCTCTTAAGGAGAAGGATTTACTTACGTTTTTTAAACACTTTGCGCTATCAAATTCGTCAAATCCAGAAAATTCTGCACACTTAACCGCTCCGCCCTCAATGTCCAAATTTTGTTATCATCTTGCTTCTCTTTTGGGATAATCCCTGATAATGCGTTGCTCAAGGTTTTTCTTCTTTGATTAAAGCCCGCTTTAACCACTTGCCAAAACAACTTTTCGTCACAGCTTAAATCCTTTACTTCGTTTCTGCTCAGCCTGATAACCGCAGAAAGTACTTTTGGCGGGGGGTTAAATACCCCTGCCTTTACCGTAAAAAGATATTCGCATTTGTAATAGGCCTGCAAAAAAACGCTCAAAATGCCATATTCTTTAGTGCCTGGCTTTGCGGTGCAACGCTCTGCAACTTCCTTTTGAAACATCCCTACCACTTCTGGCACATGGTTTCTATTGTCCAAAACCTTAAATAATATTTGCGAACTAATGTTATAAGGAAAGTTACCGATGATGGCAAAAGAGGCTTGGAATATATCCTCAAAATTAAGTTTCAAAAAATCCTCATTTAACAATCTATCGCCTAGATCGGGATATTTTTTTTGGAGGAACAAGAACGACTCGGTATCAATATCTATCAAATAGGTTTCAAACTCTTTTTTCTGAAGCAAAAAATCTGATAAAACACCCATTCCTGGGCCAACCTCCAAAACTTTATTGTATTTATCATGATGGATAAGACTGCCCACTATTTTTTCCGCAATGTTTTTATCCGTCAAAAAATGCTGTCCTAGATGCTTCTTTGCTTTAACTACGCTCATTTATTTGTAAAGATGAGCCACAAATTACGGAAAGTTTAATCTTTAAAATCAACATTCGTTGCAAAATCTTTATTTTGCAGAAAATTTAGAAAAAGCATTTTTGTATGAGCGAGTTGTTAAAAGTTGGAATTTCTATAGGTGATGTAAACGGTATAGGTTTAGAGGTCATTATGAAAACCCTCTCAGAATCTGAGGTTTACAAATATTGCACCCCTATTGTTTACGGGCATACCAAAGTTGCATCATTTCATAGAAAAGCGGCAGGCATACAAGAGTTTATATTCCAGGTGGTACAAAACCCAGATCAAGCACATCATGGCAAAGCAAACATGATCAATTGTTGGGAAGAAGACGTTAAGATTGAGCTTGGCACCGCTAACGAGATTGGTGGTAAATATGCTTTCTTATCATTAAAAAGGGCTACCGAAGATCTAGTGGCAGGCAAAATAGATGCTTTGGTAACCGCACCGATCAATAAGCACAACATCCAAAGCGATGATTTTAAGTTTTCGGGCCATACAGAATATATCCAAGCAATGGCCGGTTCGCCAGATTCTCTGATGTTCTTGGTGAGCAATACACTAAAGGTAGGCGTGGTTACGGGCCACATACCCGTAAAAGACATCGCATCTAGCATTACCCAAGAAGCTATCCTATCAAAATTAAGGTTAATGAACCATTCCCTTAAATATGATTTCTGGGTAGAAAAACCAAAGATCGCCGTTTTAGGTTTAAACCCACACGCAGGCGACGATGGTTTAATTGGGCAAGAAGAATTAGAGACCATACTGCCCGCCATTGAAAAAGCCAAAAGCGAGGGCATTTTTGCTTTTGGGGCCTACCCTGCCGATGGTTTTTTCGGCAACAGGGCTTTTGATCAATTTGATGCCATTTTGGCCATGTACCATGATCAAGGCCTAATCCCTTTCAAATCTATTTCCTTTCATCATGGCGTTAATTTTACGGCAGGTTTACCAGTTGTAAGAACTTCCCCAGATCATGGTACCGGTTATGACATCGCGGGTAAAAACATGGCATCCCCAAGTTCTTTTAGGGATGCGCTTTTTGAAGCTTGCCATATCATCAAAAGAAGAAGAGAGCAAACAGAATTGGTAGAAAACACGCTCCCTTTTTCGAGGTTTAGTAGGGATAGGGATTAAAAAAATTATGGAATTGTATAGATTTGGGCGTTTTAACACTCCGCCAGCCGGCGGATGTATCTTTTTTTTTGCAATTAGCTTAATGGATTATTGCAAAAAAAGCCTGCCCGAATTACAGGCGGGGATACCGCTCCTGTCGTTAACGCAACTGATCGGCTTAAAAGTCCTTTTTTCAAAAAAACTTTCCACCTCAATAATTTTTCCTAAATTTGCAGGCTCAATTGCCGAACTTTGAAATCGTTAAAACAATATTCGATTCCCCATACGGGATTAAAAATTGGCCACCATCAATTCAGTTATGAAGTAGGCGGTTCCTTTTTTGATGAATTTGAATATTCTTTGGTAAAAAACGGGGCTTTAAGTGTAGAGCTTTCATTAGAAAAACAAGAAACTCTGATGGTTTTGGATTTTCGCATTTGGGGCACTCTACAGGTTAATTGTGATAGATGTTTGTCTGATTTTCCTTATCAGATAGACACAGCAGACAGGTTGATTGCTAAGTTTTCAGAATCTGATGATTTGAGTGATGCCGAAGAAGTAGTGGTACTAGGTAAAAATGATGTAGAAATTGATGTTTCTTCATTTATATATGAAATAATTAACTTGGCAGCCCCTTACGTAAATCTTTGCGAAGATCCGGGGAATACAAGTGCTTGTGATCAAGAAACATTAGAAAAATTAAAAGAGCTTTCTGTATCGGAAGAAAATAGCGAAAGTAAAGACCCACGCTGGGATATATTAAAGAGCATTAAAAAAAATTAAAATAGGAAAAAATGGCACATCCAAAACGAAAAATCTCCAAATCAAGAAGAGATAAGAGAAGAACGCATTATAAAGCAGAAGCACCAACTCTTTGGGTTGATAAGGAAACCGGAGCAGTACATTTGCCGCACAGAGCCTACAATGTAGATGGGAACCTTTACTTTAAGGGCAAACTGTTAATAGAGAACACTTCTATAGCTTAAAAAAATTGAACTACCCTTGTGTAAGTATCTCAAATCACAAAAAGAAAACTTACCCAAGGGTATCTTACATTATACAAAAAACAAATCGCTCAATTTTTTGGTGGTTTGATTTTTGTTCAAAATGCTTTAGAAACTCTTTATGATTATCATTTTAAACAGTTTCTCATACTTATCTCAATTATCTGAATGAAAATTGGCTTAGATATAATGGGCGGAGATTACGCTCCCAAAGCAACGGTTTTAGGGGCTATCGAAGCACATAAAAATCTTTCAAAAAATCAGCATTTAGTGCTTTTGGGAGATAAAAACGTAGCAATCCCAATACTACAAGAGCAGAATTTCAACCCCGATCATTTCGAGTTTATACATACCACAGAGGTAATCGGCATGGGAGAACATCCCACAAAAGCCATCGTACAGAAACCAAATGCCAGTATTTCAGTAGGTTTCCAAATGCTAAAAGAAGGAGGTTTAGATGCTTTTGCTTCGGCGGGCAACACTGGGGCCATGTTGGTTGGCTCTATGTTTAGCGTAAAGGCTATACCTGGGGTTTTAAGACCTGCCATCTCCACCATCATCCCCAAGGTAAAAGGCGGCTTCGGTATCTTGTTAGATGCCGGTGCAAATGCAGACTGCAAGCCCGAACATTTGGTGCAGTTTGGGATTATGGGCAGCCTTTTCTCTAAATACGTTTATCAAATAAATACCCCAAAAGTTGGCTTGATGAACTTGGGCGAAGAAGCAGAAAAAGGTAATTTATTAACACAGGCAACACACCCCCTTTTAAAGGCAAACACCCAGTTAAATTTTATTGGTAATATAGAAGGGCGAGATTTATTTAATGATAAAGCAGACGTAATGGTTTGCGATGGCTTTACGGGTAATATTGTACTAAAACTAGCAGAGTCTTTTTATGTGCTAACCGTAAAAAAAGGTTTTAAAGACGAGTTCTTTGATCGCTTTAATTACGAACAATATGGAGGAAGCCCAATTTTAGGGGTTAATGCCGTAGTGATGATAGGGCATGGCATATCTAGCCCAGAGGCAATAAAAAACATGGTTCTACAATCTAAAAACATGGTAGAATCGAAAATAATTGAGCGTTTTAAAAACGCTTTCAATTCATAACACATCAAATAAATTATGAGTAAAATTCATGCTGCTATAACAGCTGTTAATGGTTACGTTCCTGATTATGTTTTAACAAATCAAGAATTAGAAACTATGGTTGAGACCAATGATGAGTGGATTACGAGTAGAACAGGGATTAAAGAAAGAAGGATTTTAAAAGGGGAAGGGAAAGGCGTTACAGATATGGCGGTGCCGGCCGTACAAGGTTTGTTAAAAAAGAGAGGCATTGCCGCCGAAGAAATTGATCTGATCATTTTTTGTACTTCTACGCCAGATATGCCATTCCCGGCCAGTGCAAATATTTTAGCGGATAAAATTGGCGCAAAAAATGCCTGGGGATTTGATTTGCAAGCAGCCTGCTCTGGTTTTATTTATGGGTTGGCAACCGGTTCCCAGTTCATAGAATCTGGTAAGCATAAAAAAGTTTTAGTGGTTGGTGGCGATAAGATGTCTTCCATCATCAATTATCAAGATAGGGTTACCTGTATAATTTTTGGGGACGGGTGCGGGGCCGCCCTATTAGAACCAAATACAGATGGCTATGGTATTATAGATTCTATCTTAAAAAGTGATGGTTCTGGGAAACCGTTTTTACACCAAAAAGCCGGTGGATCTACAAACCCCGCTTCTCATAAAACAGTTGATGCAAATGAACATGTGGTGTACCAAGAAGGGCAAGCGGTTTTCAAATTCGCCGTAACAAATATGGCAGATGTAGCGGCAGAGATTATGGAAAAAAACAATTTAACAGCAGAAGATATATCATGGTTGGTACCCCACCAAGCCAATAAAAGAATAATTGATGCAACCGCAAATAGAATGGGCGTTGGGTCAGAAAAGGTAATGATCAATATCGAGCGTTACGGGAACACCACAAACGGAACAATCCCGCTTTGTTTGTGGGAATGGGAAAGTAAACTTAAAAAAGGCGATAATTTAATTTTAGCGGCCTTTGGGGGCGGATTTACTTGGGGTTCTATTTATTTAAAATGGGCTTACTAGCTAATTTTGTATTTACAGATAATTACTATATTAGATTTCTAAATTAAACACAATTTAAACCACACCAATATGGGAATGGATATTAAACAAATTCAAGACTTGATTAAATTCGTATCAAAATCAGGCGTTAATGAAGTATCGATAGAAGAAAAAGATTTTAAGATCACTATAAAAACGGCACAAGAGCCAACCTATGTTACGGCATCTGTTCCTCAGCAAATACAACAACAGCCTATACAGAATTTACCTGCGGCAGGTGCTGTTGCCCCAACACCAAACGCCCCGGTTGCGCCCTCAACTGATTCGGACGACTCAAAGTATATTACCGTTAAATCACCCATGATCGGTACTTTCTACCGCTCATCATCACCAGATAAACCAAATTTTGTTAACGTTGGCGATGAGATAGCCACCGGGCAGGTACTTTGCATAATTGAAGCCATGAAACTTTTTAACGAAATAGAATCTGAGTTTTCTGGCAAGATCGTTAAGGTTTTGGTAGATAATTCTCAGCCTGTCGAGTATGATCAGCCGTTATTTTTGATCGATCCTTCATAAATTCAATTTGCCAATTAGAAAATTTAAACCTTTTAAAGATCAGGTTTGAATAATTGTCAAATTCATAAATCGTCAAATTGAATAAAATGTTCAAAAAAATATTAATAGCAAACAGGGGAGAAATAGCATTGCGTATTATCCGTACTTGTAAAGAGATGGGGATTAAAACAGTAGCCGTTTACTCTACTGCAGACAGAGAAAGTTTACATGTACGCTTTGCCGATGAGGCAGTTTGCATTGGCCCTCCGCCAAGTAAAGATTCTTATCTAAACATCCCCAATATAATTTCTGCTGCAGAATTAACAAATGCAGATGCCATACATCCTGGTTACGGGTTTTTATCAGAAAACGCAAAATTTTCTGCCATTTGTAACGAGTATGGGATAAAATTTATTGGTGCAACTGCCGAACAGATAAACAGCATGGGAGACAAGGCATCTGCAAAAGACACCATGAAACTCGCGGGCGTACCAACCATACCGGGATCAGAAGGTTTATTAACAGATGTAAAGCAAGGCATTGAAATAGCAAAGAAAATCGGTTATCCGGTAATCTTAAAAGCCACCGCAGGTGGCGGCGGCCGTGGGATGCGCCAGGTATGGAAAGATGAAGATTTTGAAGACGCATGGAATTCTGCCCGCCAAGAATCTGCTGCCGCTTTTGGAAACGATGGCATGTACCTTGAAAAATATATAGAAGATCCTAGACACATAGAAATACAAGTAATTGGCGATCAGTTTGGTAAAGTTTGCCATTTATCAGAAAGAGACTGTTCTATACAACGCCGTCACCAAAAATTGGTGGAAGAAGCCCCTTCGCCGTTTATGACCCCAGAATTAAGAGAAAAAATGGGAGCGGCCGCAATTAAAGGAGCAACGGCCGTAAAATACGAAGGTGCAGGAACCGTAGAGTTTTTAGTAGATAAGCACCGCAACTTCTACTTTATGGAAATGAATACCCGTATCCAAGTAGAACACCCTGTTACGGAAGAAGTGATCAACTTTGATCTGATCAAAGAACAAATAAAAGTTGCCGCAGGAGTACCCATATCGGGGAAATCTTATACTCCAGAAATGTGTGCCATAGAATGTAGGATAAATGCAGAAGACCCCTACAATAATTTTAGGCCATCGCCAGGGAAAATTACCCACTTTCATTCCCCCGGGGGGCATGGCGTTAGGGTAGATACCCACGTTTACGCCGGGTATATCATACCTCCCAACTACGACTCTATGATAGCGAAGCTTATTTGCGTTGCGCAAACCCGCGAAGAGGCTTTAAACACCATGGAAAGGGCACTAAGTGAATTTGTGATAGAAGGAATAAAAACAACCATTCCGTTCCATTTAAAATTATTGAAAGATCCTAATTTTAGGGCGGGCAACTTTACCACCAAATTTATGGAAACCTTTGATCTTGGAACAGAAAACTAAAGTTTAAAAAAAACGTATCTTAAATACCACTCTGAATAATCTTAGTGGTATTTTGCTTTAAATATAATGGCCAAAGAAAGAAAATCAGATTTAATCAGATCCATAAAGAATAAAGGAAAGAATGTGGAGGCAGAGATGTCTTTTTTTGATCATCTTTCTGCCCTGCGAATCCATTTGGTAAGATCTTCCATCGTTATCGTTTTAATGACCATCGTTTGTTTTGTTTATTACGATTTCCTTTTTGATACCATAATTATGGGCCCCCATAAACCTACGTTTTGGACCTATAGAATGATGTGCAGGATTGGCGAGTATTTTCACATGGGACCAGGCTTTTGTATAACAAATATCCCCGGTAAAATCATCAATACAGAAATGGCGGGCCAGTTTACCTTACAGATAAATTCTGCATTAATGACCGGGCTTGCTTTGGGTTTCCCATATTTGATCTGGGAAATCTGGCGATTTGTGAAGCCTGCATTAAAAGACTCTGAAAAAAAATCTGCTACAGGATTTGTTTTTTATGCCTCTCTCTTGTTTTTGATAGGTTTATTGTTCGGGTATTTTATAGTTGCCCCTTTGTCTGTAAATTTCTTGTCTAATTATAGCATAAGCCCTGATATTGAAAATACGATTACTATCGATTCTTATTTTTCATCAGTAGCTACCTTAACACTTTGTACAGGTGCCGTTTTTGAACTCCCTATCGTTATATTCATACTTTCTAAATTGGGCATCATGACACCTGCATTTATGAAAGATAAGAGAAGATACGCTGTAATCATTATTCTTGTAATTGCCGCGGTAGTTACCCCTACCCCAGATATCCCAACGATGTTAACCGTTAGTTTTCCATTATTTGTATTGTATGAAGTTAGTATTTTAGTTTCTTCTAAAGTTCAAAAGAATAAGCTTAAGGCAGAAAAAGAGTTTTTTAAGAATTAAACCGGGCTTTTTTCCTGTTTTGTGCAATGGGACACCCAAGCTAAATTTTCAATTTAAATCCAGTTCAAACAGGTCAACAATTGCT
>NZ_JAEHFY010000026.1 GCF_016623585.1 Pedobacter segetis | reverse complement strand
ATTATTTACTTAATTTAGTGCGGTACGACAATGGTTTTGCAAGCAATGCCATTTCAGTACAAATTAGCAAACCGTTAGTGGCAAGCGTAAAGCGACACACTCTAACAATTTAAAGCCTGACAAAATTGACCTCTAACATTCGCAGACAATTAACTTTATTTGTAGAGCCAACTGACGCTGTAACAATTGAGCAAATAAGACAAGAATTTAATCCACGACAATTTGCAATAATAAAAGCTCATGTTACTTTGTGTAGAGAAGAAGAAATAGAAAATCTTGAACAAGTAATATCAAACTTGTCTATGCTGACACAGACACAACAAAGCATTTTTATTAAGTTTGGTAAAGTTGCAAGGTTTGACAACAAGAAAGGGCTGTTACTGCCAGCAACAAATGACAACAAAGAATATTATAATTTACGCAGACAAGTTTTAAGTGGGCTTATTGACAATCCAAGAAAACAAGAGGCACACATAACTTTATTGCACCCAAGAAATTCAATCTGCACCGACAAAATATTTGAGCAAGTTTTAGAAATAAACTTGCCGACAAAGTTAAAGTTTAAACGAATTAGCGTCATTGAACAAGAAAACGGTGGACAGTGGAAAATTTTGCAAGAATTTAATTTGACAAACAGAATTCAAGACTAAAAGCGAAAGAACGCCAGCCACCAACATCGTATTGGCAATAGTGGGGCTGACAGTTGTAAACTCAACATTTGTAATTCTATTGGGCATTTGTACAAAGGTTGAGCTGATGTCTTTCAAATGCCCCACCATCGCCAATACGTAAACCGTTATGGCCAATAATATTTTGGCGGACTGCCTTGAAAAAGGTTATTTTTGACTTATGAAAATTGAGCAACCTAAAATAGACGAGATTCAGGAACTTTGTAAAATAAACAAAGTAAAGACCTTATTTGCTTTTGGCTCAGTGACAAGGGACGACTTTAACGACACATCAGACATTGACTTGCTTGTTGACATTGACGAGAAAGACCCGTTTATATACACAGATATTTACTTCAACCTCAAGTCAAAACTCGAAGACATTTTCAAACGACAAGTTGACTTACTCGAAGAAAGAGCTATCAAAAACAGACTTTTCAGACGTGAACTTGACAACACCAAAGTGAAAATTTATGGATATTAAAATTCAAGTTTGGTTGTTAGATATTAAAGTTTGCATCGAAGAAATATTTGACTTTTTGGGCGACAGACGAGATTTCATTGCGTATCAAAACGACAAGATGAAAAAGAAAGCCATTGAAAGAAACTTGGAAATAATTGGTGAAGCTATGAATCGAATTTTAAAGGTTGACGCAAATTTTCCGCTTGACAATGCAAAAAATATAGTTGGGACAAGAAATCGAATAATTCATTCGTACGACAACATTTCAGACGAAGTTATATGGACAATTATAGTTCGGGAGCTGCCGCTTTTGAAAAAGCAAGTTGACGAATTAATTACTGAAGAATAATTACTGGCCATAACAGCACCTACCCAAAAGGCGGGGTTTCGTGTTCCAAAGACAGTTTTGTGGTTAATCAAACATTAGTTTTTCAAATCAAGTTTTGTGGTATAAGTCCCGCCCTTCGGGTAGCTGCAAACCGTTACAGGGCATTTTAAGACGACACAACGACAAGAAAATATGGAATACATTTCGACATCAGCACTTGCAAACGAACTCGACATTAAATCAACCGACCTGTTTGACAAACTGAAAACATTTGGTTGGATTGAAAGAAAAAATGAAAAGTGGGTTTTAACAGAACTTGGAAAGCAAAAAGGCGGACAGACACGAAACAACCCGAAGTTCGGAGAGTTTGTTGTTTGGCCAGAAAACATATCACTTGATGGTGGACAACAAAAAGAAAAACCGAAACTACTCAATGCTACTACAATCGGTAAGCACTTTGACATTTCATCTCAACGACTTAACCTACTGTTAAACGAACTTGGCTGGATTGAAAAAACAGTAGCTGGCTGGGGACTAACTAAGCTTGGCGAAACTTTAGGAGGCAAACAATTTGAACACGAAACGTCTGGAGGTTCTTATGTTTTGTGGCCTGACAATGTTCTTCAAAACAAAGACTTGCTTGAGCAATTCCAAGAAACACCGAAAGAGAAACCCGCATCTAAAGAAGAAAACACAATCATTAGCAAATCGGACACTGAAACTGTTGACGACTTTAGGAAAAAATATCCTGCCGAATACAGAACTAAAGACGGACATTATGTTCGTTCTAAAGCGGAGTTGACAATTGACGACTCTCTTTATTTGTGGGGTATTGCACACGCATATGAAAAGAAACTTCCGAACACTACAGAAAATGTTTATTCAGACTTTCATATACCCTCAGGAAATGGAAGACCTAAAGCTGTTTACATTGAATATTGGGGAATGGAAAATGACGAAAAATATAATCAGCGTAAGAACAAGAAAATTGAAATTTATAATCAACTTGGTTTAAGTCTTATCCAACTTAATGACGCTGACATCAAAAACATAGAGGATTCGCTTCAAAAATATTTATTAAAACATGGAATCAGGGTTAATTGACAGAAAAAAACGCCCTATAACAGCACCCCAAAAGGCGGGGTTCCGTGTTTCAAAGGCAGTTTTGTGATTAATCAAACATCTGTATTTCAAATCAAGTTTTGTGGTAAAAGTCCCGCCCTTCGGGTAGCCGCAAAACGTTAGTGGCAATGCTAAAAAACCGCCATAATATGAAACACCACTAAACCACTATGCACTGAAAGTGCATAGGTTTTGAGGAAAGAAGAATGGAATTCTTCTCACTGGACGCAAAAGGCTAATTTTGATATGTGGAAAACAAACAAAGGCATAACGGACATACGATTTCCAGACTGACAGCGCACATTGTTTGGGTAACAAAATATCGCTATAAAGTTCTTGAAGGAGATATAAAAACTAGGTGCAGAACTCTGGTAAAACAGATTTGCGAAGCCGAAGACGTTGTGATCTTATCTGGTGTTGTGAGTTCGGACCATGTACATCTACACATAGAATATCCACCCGGCAAAAACATAAGTGATATTGTCAAAAAGGTTAAAGGACGGACATCTAGGAGTATTCAAGAAGAGTTCCCACATATTAGCAAAAAATATTGGGGAAGGCACTTCTGGGCTATCGGTGATGGGGGTCTAGAGTACGGCAAATATTACAGACGAAATGGTGCAACGATACCTTGTATATCACAGAGCTCCTGACAACAACCACAGTGATGTAATTATTCTAGAACAATAAAATTCCAGAAACTGAAAGTCTTTCACTAAAGCGCATAGTTTTAACTAACGAATGAGACCAATGAAGTAATCTCTGTATGTGGAAGTAATGTAGAACGACTAAAAAACAAAAATCCGCCTTATTGGCTAAAAAATATTTTCAGAAAACCTATATTAATTGAATTGGAATGGTCAGTAAAATCAATAGGAATTGATAAGCCTGATGGCATTAATTGGAAACCATTTTAAATACACCACATAACATCTTATATAAAAATTACTTTTAAGTGCTTAATTTAAAGGTATTTTTGTGTTTTTAAGCTCAATACTAAACCGAAAATTTATGTTTATTTATCCACAAATTTTCATATACCGAACCGTAATTAGGTGTAATTGTAACAACACAAATTAATGCCTACAAAAAACTTTTTAGTAATAATCAACCAACTATAAATCAATTTGTTATTGAACTTAATAATCCTGCGACAAAAGTAAGAATTGGATAAAACAAAGCCTCTATTTTGTAAAGTGATTTAGGGGCTAGAATAGTTCCCTTACAAAAAACCCTTATTCTTCAAAATTAATATCAAGATCAATTTCTAAATGGTGTACTACGTAGTGGTGGGTATTAAAAAATACGTAATTCATCGTATTTAAAAAAAATTTCTCCCGTAGTACATTTGTTTAACAAATTATTAAACCATGAGCACAAAAAATTATTTCAGTTTATTTTTTCTCTCTTTTATAATGGCAATAAGTTTTAATGCTTCTGCACAAAAAAGAGCCACGCTTACAGATGAAGAGCAAGTGCAAGAAGAAGTGAGCAAAGAAGTAGAAGCGATTTTTAAAAGCGATGCTTTCTTGAAAAAGAAAAACAAAAAATTTGCCGCACTTAAAGGTTATATCGTTACGGATATTTCCGTAGTGCAAAACGGTAAAATTGGTACTTTCTTCAAAGTGGATTCTGATATTATAAATAACGATTTCTTCGATTTTTTATCAGACTATTTATTTAGCTATAAGTTCAATTTCAAGTTACCCAAACAACAGAAATATAAAATCAGACAAACAATAGAAATCTAAAACACACAAACTCAAACACACAAACATGAACAAAAAAATTATTGCGCTTTCTCTGCTGCTGGTTAGTAGCGGGTTTGCGGCCAACGCTCAATTTGGCAAATTAAAAGATAAATTAGGCGGTATGGTTTCAGGTAAAGGAGCTAAAGCTTCCGGAAACTTTAAATCGGTATGGGAGTCGGAATTTTCTAACAAAGCAACTGTTTTAGCGGTTACTGGTTCTTCTGGCGATTCTTATATTTTAGGTACAGATGATAATTCGGCTTCGGTTCTTGATGGCGAAGGAAAACAAATTTGGGCGGGCGATTTTAAAAACATCACCACCAATAAAACCAATAAATGCGATTACCAATACTCTATTTGGAAAGAAAACGGAAAGGGTGGTTATCTTTTTCTTTTTGATTCTAGGAAATTAGGTACTGATAGGATTGCCGTTTTAGACATGGCAACCGGGAAAGAGTTATGGAACAGTGAAAATTACCAAAACTTGTTGCCAAAAGATCACGGACAATTAGGGAGCAGCAGTGAGGATGTAGAGACCGTAAAATATATTGATGAATTAGATGCTTTTTTAATTGCTCAAAAAGATGGAATGAACTTGGTAAAAGCCAAAACCGGCGAAAAAATTTGGGAAACTAAATTGATTAAGGGTGCTGTTGCCGAATACCGTTACGATAAGGAAAAAAACGAGATCGTAATGCTTAACTATAAGCCTACGGCTTTAGGGGCGTTACTTAGTGGCTTTAAAAATCAGCTTTTAAAAGTGAATGCTTCCAATGGCGAAATCGTATGGGATGCGTCTTTTAGAGGTACAATTGAAAAGGAATTGGTTACTCGTAAACCGATTATAGATCTTTGGGTAAAAGGAGACAAAGTATATTTATGGCTCGATGGAATTCAGGTTTATAACCTAAATAGCGGACAAAAATTATGGGAGGTAGATTATGAAAACGACATGGCAAAATCGAGCAAAGTACCATTTGGTGGTGGATCAAGAAAAGAAACATACAGAACCCTGGCCGATCCGCTATTTACAGATGATGCTGTTTATCTTGTGATTTTTGCCACCCGTAACAAAACTAAGTATGTAGAAAAACATGATATACAAACAGGTAAATTATTGTGGGCTTCAGAAAAAATTACAGGTGCTTTTTCTATGCCAAAAATATACAAATCCGGAGATAAAATTTTATTGCAAATAGGCGGTAAGGTGCAGGTTCAAGAAATAGAAAAATCTACTGATGGTGGATTAACTTATAAGATTTACTTTGATTATGTGAACCAAAAAAACAGCTTATTGGCGTTAAACGATAAAGATGGAACTACTGCATGGCGGTCAGAAAGATTTGATAAGCGTATTACAGATATGATCATCGATAAAGATAAAACTGTTTTTATTGGAGATGGTGATGAATTTTACTCTTATGATATTGCTTCTGGAAAACAACTTTTTGACGTAAAACATAGCAGTGCAAATGTGGGAAAAGCTTTTGATGTATTGGATTATGGAGATAACGTGGTAGTAGTTTCTGAAAAAGGTTTGGCTAGCTATAAAAAAGCTGATGGCAAAAGAAATTACGCAACCGATAAATTAAAGGGGATTGATTATTCGTATGATATTGGAGGTAATTTCTTCTTAAGAAATCAAACAAACAGCAAAAACATTATTTATGGTATCAATATGGAAACTGGTGAAACTAAGGGGTCGGTAGAATCTAAAGGTAAAGGCGGCAGCCCAAAGTTTGGCAACGGCATAGATATATCTGACGATGGAGAGTTTATTTACGCTTTCAAAAACAAAAAGGTAGAAAAAATTAAGGTAAATAATTAAAATCTATTGCTACTAGTAGCAATTGTTTGTGGTACGGTTGCAACCTAGGTTGTAACCGTTTTTTATTAAAAGAATTATTATCAAATCATGAAAAAATTATTGATCCTGCTTTTTTGCCCCATCTTCGGCTTTTGCCAACAGGTGCAGTGGGTTGCAAAAGTTATAAAAAGCTCATCAGATTTAGGGGGTAAGCAATATAGTTCTCGTAGGGTAATTGGCCGTCCCGATGTATTTCCACAAGGTGGAGACAGTCCAAATGCTTGGGCACCAAAAGATGCACAAGATGGCCATGATTTTATTGAAGTAGAATTTGCCAAAGCACAAACGGTAAAGCAAATAGCCATTTTTGAGAATTTGAATGCAGGCTGTTTGGTAAAGGTGATGGCCGGTACTGGTGATGGGAAATACAAAGAAGTTTTTAGAAATAAGATAGATATAGAAAATTGGAAGGCAAAATATGCCGAATATAATCGCGGATATTATTTTAGTAGAAAGAGAAGAAAAGTTGTGGCAGCGCCAGAAGTAAATGTTAATCCAGGTATTGAATATGCTGTTTTAGAAGAACCTTTAGAAAACATAAAAGCATTAAGAGTAGTTTTTAATTTCAAAAAAACCAGCGGCGATAAACAAATAGATGCTATCGGAATTTCAGATACAGATCAGCCTATACTTCCAGAAATCAACACTAAAAAAGACTTAGAAAACTCGCCCTATAATGCACAATTACTTTACTCCTCAAAACAATCTTTTACGATAAATGCCCTAACAAAAGATAAGATTTACGTCAATATAGATAATGATGAAGACCATAGCAATATTTACGCTTTGAATTTTGAAGGAGATAAATTAAGCGAACCCAATTTATTATCCCCATCAATCAATATCAATGAAAATTACAATTATATAGTTGCCATAATAGGCGATAAATTTATAACAGGCGGATCAAATTATAAAAAAGGGACAAGTGAAAGTGGGTTTAAATTCTTTAAATTAAATGGAGCTAACTTTGGCTACGAAAAACCTTTAGAAATTGCAGCTTACAGCAATTTTGATACGACAGCAGGTTTGTGTGCAAACAAAGATGCAAGTACCATTTTAATGACTATAGAGTCTGATATTACACAAGGTGGAGTAGATGTTTATTATTCTAAGGTTAAAGAAGACGGTACTTATTCTTATCTACAAAATTTGGGGAAGGTTGTTAATTCTGCCAACGATGAAGTAAATCCGTTTTTATGTGATGATGAAAAAACCTTAATTTTTGCCAGCAATGGAAGAAGCAGTTATGGGAGCATGGATTTATATTTTACCATAAGATTAGATGATACTTGGAAAAACTGGAGCGAACCAATTAATTTAGGCCCAAAAATAAACGATTTTAATTCGCAAGTTTCGGCAGTTTATGATACTAAAAATGAAATTTTATATTTTACCTCTTTTAAAGATGATAACTGCCAACTGCTAAAAATCAAATTGCCCAAAAGTTACTTAACACCTAATTAGTATTATAAAATAATTGTAAGTATTTCTCATTTCAATAGCGCACAACTATTATCGATACAAAATTTTTATAGCTTTGATAAAAAATGTCAGTATGAAAGAGATATCAGTATCAGAATTGCAACAATGGAAAGAAGAAGGCAAAGATTTCCAGTTGATAGATGTGAGAGAACCATTTGAATATGAAATGTCTAATATCCAAGGAGAAAACATCCCTTTGGCAGGGGTAGTGATAGAGGCGGATAAGATTTCAAAAGAAAAACCCGTAGTAATGCAATGCAGAAGCGGGGCAAGAAGTGCCGCAGCGATCAACCAATTAGAGCAAAACTTAGGTTACTCAAATTTATATAATCTAAAAGGTGGTATTTTGGCATGGGCGGCAGAAATTGATGATAGCATTCAGGTTTACTAATGGGTAAGCACATCGTTTTTAGCGTTATTTTAAACATTCTTCTAATTGCATCGGTTATCATTGGTTATTACGGGGTAAAGCACCATAACTATTTTATTGTTATCTTATGTGCGGCCGCCTTTGGTTTAACATTGTTTTATAAGATCAAGCACACTAAAAGTGTACAAACAGAACTTAAGAAAATGGCAGAAAATAAGGTTCAACAAAAAAATAAGAAAAGAAATAAATTTTAATAAACCCAAACCATGGTATTAATTGTTTTAGGAATTATTGCGCTAATTATCGGTTTTGTATTATCAAAGCAACCTAATGACCAAGCAGATAAGCTAGGGCGTATTTTATATGTAATCTCGCCCATATTCATTTTACTAGGTGTTTTTACTTCTTGTTTTAAAACGATTGAACCCGGACAGGTAGGCGTAAAATCTCTATTTGGGAAGGTAGATAATGAGGTGCTTTACAGCGGATTGAATTTTGTAAACCCTTTGGTAGAAGTTACAGACTTTGATGTAAGAACGCAAACTTACACCATGTCTGCCGATCATGAAGAAGGTACGGTTAAAGGCGATGATGCCATTCGTATCTTAACCGCCGATGGTTTAGAAGTGGTAATAGACCTTTCTGTTCTTTTTAACGTAAAAAGCAGCGAAGCACCCCGGATCTTACAGCAAATAGGAACCGATTATTTAGATAAAATAGTACGCCCGGTTTCACGTACCGCAATTAGAGACAATGCCGTTTCTTATGATGCCGTTGCCTTGTATTCTTCCAAAAGAGATGAATTTCAGAATAAAATCTACAATACCATCGAAACAAGCTTCGCAAAAAGAGGATTGCAACTACAACAATTGTTGATAAGGAATATCACATTGCCGGCATCCGTAAAAGCATCAATAGAATCAAAGATTAATGCAGAACAAGATGCCCAGAAAATGACATTCGTTCTCCAAAAAGAAAAACAAGAAGCAGAACGTAAAAGAGTAGAAGCGCAGGGTATTGCAGATTATCAAAAAATATTATCCACCGGTTTGTCTGATAAGCAATTGCAATATGAGAGTATCAAAGCGCAACAAGCTATCGCAACATCGGCAAACGCAAAAGTGATCATAATGGGAAGTGGTAAAAACCCGGTAATTATTGGCGGGAATTAGTTTTTATCTTAATGTAATCTGCGTTCATCCTCTTAAATACGGAGAAAATTTCCACATTTTTATGTTTGAAAATCTGTGGTTACAAAATTCGCTTTTTAGTTAAATCTGGGCCTAACTCAACAAATCTCTAAAACTACCGTTTAGTTTTAAATATTTATCTTGGCAGCTAACTTTAAGCTATAGTACCAAGCTTTACAAATGAATCCATACCAAAATAAGAAACGCTGGAAATACCTTTTGCTGTTTTTTGCAGTGATCATTGCCACTTCTTCCCTTTGGTACACAGATTTTTTAGTTCAAGGGATTTCCAAATCAGAACGCACCAGAGCAGAAGTTTGGAGCCAAAGTTTAAAAAAATTGTTCGAGACCGATAACGATGAAATGATGAACTATCTTTTTACCGTTAAAGATAGTTTGGTAGTGCCTGCGATCGTAACAAACGATAAAGACTCGATCACGGTTTACACAGCTTTAGACACCACAAAAACATATTATAAGATAGAAAAAGACAAGGTTTATGACCCAAGCTATTTTCAAAGACAGCTGAGGATCATGAAATCACAACATGAGGCCATCGTTATAGAAATGAACGGCAAGAAAAACTATGTTTATTATAAAGATAGCAATCTTTTGAGCCAATTAAGGGTATTCCCTTACATCCAACTTTCTGTAATCGCGGTTTTTTTATTAATCGCCTATACTACTTTTAATTCTTCTCGGCGGGCAGAGCAAAACCAGGTTTGGGTAGGTTTGGCAAAAGAAACAGCCCATCAATTAGGCACCCCAATATCATCTTTAATGGCTTGGGTAGAACTTTTGAAAGATAAGTTTAATGCAGAACAAGACCCGCTCATCATCCAGATGGAAAACGATGTGAAAAGATTAGAGATCGTTGCGGATAGGTTCTCAAAAATAGGCTCTATGCCTATCTTAACCAGCCATTCTGTTTATGAAACCATAAAAGATTTTGTAGATTATTTTAGCGTTAGGGTAAGCGATAAAATAGAGTTTACCGTAACCGGAGATGAGCAACAAGAAGCATTGATCAATATCCCCCTATTTGATTGGGTAATAGAGAACATTCTTAAAAATGCAGTAAATGCGATTGATGGCAGCGGTAAAATTTCTGTAAATATAATTGAAAACCTAGCAAAAGAACAGATATTTGTAGATATTACAGATACTGGCAAAGGGATTCCACGTTCTAAATTTGAAGCGGTATTTCAGCCCGGTTTTACCACCAGAAAAAGAGGATGGGGTTTAGGATTATCATTAACAAAAAGAATTGTAGAGAATTATCACAAAGGACAAATCTTTGTGAAAGATTCTGAAATAGGTAAAGGAACAACCTTTAGAATAATTATTAAAAGCAGTTTAAATTATGTACCAACCCCTAAGTAACGAATACGCACCATTTTATGAAGGATATATCAAGCTGGCAACGGCAGGCAACCAACCTATTTTACGGAGATTAAAAAATCAATTGAACAGCATAGATGATTTTTTGGCAGACATCCCAGAAAAAAAATATGATTTTGCTTACGCCGAAGGAAAATGGACAGTTAAAGAAGTAATCTCTCATTTAATTGATACAGAACGAGTAATGACATACAGGGCCATGCGGATTGCCAGAAATGACCAGACCGATTTACCGGGCTACGATCAAGATGAGATTGTTGTAAACACACCGATAGATAGATATACTTATAGCGATTTGGTGGATGAATTGGTAATGCTTCGCCAGGCAAACCTGTTTTTCTTTAAATCTTTATCTGATGAGGATATGAAAAAAAAGGGAACGGCAAACGGAAATAGCATTTCTGTGGGCGCATTGTTATTTATCATTTTTGGACACATAGAACATCATTTTAATGTGATGAAAGAATTATACCTCAAAAAATGATCTGGTTTGCCAAGCCCGATTTAGAAGAACTAAACAACCGACCAAAAAATAACATTGGAGGCTTATTGGGTATAGAATTTATTGAAATTGGCGATGATTACATCAAAGCCACAATGCCGGTTGATGAGAGAACCCGTCAGCCCTATGGCATTTTACACGGTGGTGCTTCTGTAGTTTTAACAGAAACTTTGGGCAGCGTGGCCAGTAATTTGGTTTTGGATACCAATTTTAAGATGGGCGTAGGTTTAGAGGTTAACGCCAATCATCTACGTCCGGTAAAATCTGGCTTTGTAACCGGCATTTGTACCCCAATCCATATTGGTGGCAAAACCCATGTTTGGGATATTAAACTATATAACGATAAAGGTAAAATAACCTGTATCAGTAGGTTAACAACCGCAATTGTGCCGGTTGTGAAAACATGAATTATTCCGTTTTGCGGTTAATTATTGCAGCCACATCCCCGCCTGTAATTCGGGCAGGCTTTTTTGCTGTCATCCAGAGCATTGTCTTTCTGAACATTGTCTTCCTGAACATTGTCTCTCTCTGATCAATGTAACATTAAGCAATGTAACGCTAAGCATTGTCACTCTGAGCGAAGTCGAAGAGGGAGTCGAAGAGGAAGTCGAAGAGGGAATAGAATACGAAGGATAACAAAAGAGATATATCCACCACTTGGCAGAGTGTTAAAACGCCCAATTTTTTTTTGATCACTTATTCATGATTTAACTATCTCAAAACTATAGATAGTTAATTTACAGCTGCAAATAGAAATAAACCCCAATCAGATTAATATTTGCTTTCATAAACCTCGCTGATCGTTTTTTCTTCCACACCCATTTGTTTGTGTATCATTGCTCTGTTTAATTGATTTAATTCGGTACATCCGGCAGCAGCTAATAAATCTAAAAAGCTTTTGGTTACTTCTTGATGGTAATTTTTAACGCGTTTCCATTTTTCTGCAACCACCAAACCCTTTACCAAATTCTTATTTTGCGTAGCAACACCCGTTGGACAAGTATTGGTATGGCACCTCAAAGATTGTATACATCCCAAGGCAAACATCATCCCCCTTGCAGAGTTGCACAGATCTGCCCCGATGCAAATCGCTTTAAAAATATCAAATGCAGAAACTATTTTAGAGGCCGTGATGATTTTGATTTCATCTTTTAAGCCATATTTCTTTAAGGTATCGCAAACAAAAATCAATGCGGGTTCCCAAGGCATCCCAACCGAATCAGAAAAATCTATCGGGGCGGCTCCCGTTCCTCCCTCGGCACCATCAACAGTAATAAAATCTGGCTTGATCCCAGTTTCTACCATTTGCTCGCAGATGTCTATAAACTCTTGTTGGCTACCAATGCACAATTTAAAACCTATGGGTTTTCCATTGCTCATTTCCCTTAGATCTTTGATCCAGAAGCAAAGCTCCTTAGCATTTTTAAAAGTCTTATGAGAAGGTGGCGAAATAATATCTTTGTGAGGCTCTACCCCACGTATATCCGCAATTTCTTGATTGTTTTTAGCGGCCGGCAAAACACCGCCATGCCCCGGCTTTGCTCCTTGACTGATTTTAATCTCGATCATTTTAACCTCTGGCCAATTGGCTTTTTCTTTAAATTTTTCTCTGTCAAAACCACCATCATCTGTTCTACAACCAAAATAAGCAGTCCCTATTTCCCAAACAAGGTCCCCTCCTTTTCTATGGTAAGGAGAAATGCCGCCTTCCCCGGTATCGTGAAAGAAATTGCCTTCCCTTGCCGCTATATTTAAAGCCTCTACCGCATTTGGCGATAAAGAACCATAGCTCATGGCAGAAATATTAAAAATACTTGCTGAGTAAGGCTGTTTACAATCTATGCCACCAATATTTACACGTGGTACTTCTTTTAATCTTTCGGCAGCATAAATACTATGCTCCATCCAATCGTAATTGTTTTTGTAAATGTTTAACTCTGTACCAAAAGGATGGTTTTCAGCAGTTAAAGTAGCATGGCTCTCAATATAATTTCTTCTATTTGCGCTAAAAGGTTTTCCATCGGTATTGTTCTCTACAAAATACTGATGCAATTCTGGCCCAATATCTTTTAATAGATACCGCATATGGCCAACTATTGGATAGTTTCTTAAAATGCTATTTTTTGTTTGTAATAAATCGTAAATCCCTAATAGTATCAACGGGACAAGAATTACCAAGCTCCAAGCCCAATTTAAGCTAGCCGATTCCATCAGCACTATAATTAAACCGATAAAAATAATGCTGGCGAGAATAAATGTTTTTTTAGTCATCCTTTTTTAGATTTTTGTGAAATAAGCTTTTATTTCCGATTTTATGTTTTCCCATTGGCTTTCATCTCCCTTAATAGAAAGAATAGCTTCTTTTGCTTTTGACCTGCTAAATCCGTAAGCTTCTTCTAAAGTGATTTTTGGGGGCAGCGTTAAAACGCCTGAAGTAACAACCGCATCAATGATAAATGGTAATGGAGACGCAATTGCTGTCTTTATTGCGGCCGGAATATCCCCTGCCTTTTCTACTTTGATCCCATCTGCACCACAAGCTTTTGCATAAGCTACAAAATCTGGGTTTTGAAGTTTCAAAGCTTCGCTGCTTTTCGCCAAACCGGCCTCCTCCATTTCCATTTTCACAAAGCCCAATTCTTTATTGTTAAAAACAATCAATTTAATGGGTAATTTATACCTAACAGCGGTTACTAGATCTTGCATCGCCATCACAAAAGCTCCATCACCTAAAAGCCCCCAAACCTGCCTGTTGGGGTAAGCAGCCTGTGCACCTAAACAAGCTGGCAAACCAACTGCCATAGAGCCGTGGTTAAAAGAACCTATGATCCTTCGTTGCCCATGGTAAACCATATATCTTGCGCCCCAAACGGCAGATTCCCCAGTTTCTAAAGCGAATATCGCATCGTTAGATGCTTGTTTATTTAATTCTGAAGCAAATAAGCTTGGTAATAGAGGGATATTATCGTTTTCTAAAGCGCTTTCTTTGGTCATTTGCTCTCGCCATTTTTTATGGGCCTTTTGGTGGTCTTTCAAAAAATCGTTTTCTTTTTTCGGAGAAACCTTTTCTATGATCCTCCTCACGGTATCCTTTGCATCGCCAATAATACCATGGTTAATACTAACCCTATTCCCTAAATTTTCTGGGCGTATATCAATTTGGATCACTTTTTTATCTTGTGGCAAAAAATTGGTGTAAGGGAAGTCTGTGCCAATCATTAAAAGTACATCGCAGTGCATCACGGCACTATAACCAGGATGGTTACCTATCAAACCAGTTAAACCAACCACGTTTTCAATATCCTCGCTAAAAACATCCGATCCTTTTAAAGAATGTACAATTGGTGCGTTAAGTTTTTCAGAAAGCAAAATTACCTCTTCCTTGGCTTCTCTTGCACCACAACCGGCTAAAATGCTGATTTTCTTTCCACTATCAATCAAATCTACAGCTTTAAGAATATCTTCATCTGGGCAAATCAATTTAGATTTTGAAACCACCACCGGATGGTCAAAATACATATCATCTATCGTTTGCGTGGTTACATCATGCGGAATTTCTAAACGCACAACGGTTCTGTCCCAGAGGGCAACCTGTAAAGCCTTATTCAACATCCTTGGAGCTTGCTCCGGAGAGTGGATAATTGCCTGATAGCCACAAATATCATCAAACGTTTTTTTTAAATCTACCTCTTGGAAATAGCCGGTACCTATCTCTAAGGTTGGCACTTGCCCAGTAATGGCCAAAACAGGAACCCTGGCTTTTTTTGCGTTATATAAACCATTGATTAAATGCAAAGCACCCGGCCCAACCGTCCCCGCACAAACTGCAATGTCTTCTGTTAATTGTGCCGAACCATAACAGGCAAAAGCCGCATTTTCTTCATGCCGCATCGCCATCCATTGCAATTCATCATCTTTTTGCACCGCATCTGCAAAGGCATTCAAGGCATCGCCGGTAACGGCCCATATTCTTTTTACGCCAATTTCTTTTAATTTATGGGTAATATATTCGGCAACATTTTTTTTCATAACTGTATAATTAAATTCTGATAATAAGATTTTTATCAATAGATGAGTTGCCTTTTTAAATCAAGAAACGTACCATATAAACGTTTTATAATAAATATTTAGGGCAATCCCCTTGTCAATTCACAAACCCTCACACGGGCCGGGCTGTTATGGGGTTCCGTAATTTTTATTGGTGTGCTTGCACCAATAAAAATGTACCAAGCCCTTCACATCCCTATTGCAAAAAAAACTAAAAGCATAAATTAAAATATATACATTTGCATATAAAATTTATATGGCATGAAAAGTATATTGTTAAAAATAGATGATGAGCTTTTTGAAGAGTTGGAAGAGGTTTGTAAAGAAACCAAAACAACCAAAACTGGCTTTATAAAAAAAGCCATTATTTCGTATCAAAAAAAAATTGAGGAGATTAAGTTAAGTAAACAATTCGCAAGAGAATCACTAATGGTTAGAGAAGATTCTATGAATATCAATAAAGAATTTGAAATCACTTTATTAGACGGCTTAAATGATAATTAGACAATTTGAAATATGGCTTGCCAATCTTAATCCTGCTGGAGGCACCGTTCCAGGAAAAATTCGCCCCGTGGTTATTATCCAAACAGATTATCTAAACAATGTTAATCATCCTTCAACACTTATTTTGCCTATTACTTCAAAAGTTCATGAGAAAGCAACATTATTGAGAATTAACTTAGAACCCGATTATTTGAACGGATTAGAAAATGAATCAGCAATTTTAATAGACCAAATTAGGTCAATCGATAACAAAAAATTAATTCAGAAAATTGGGATAATCGATAACTCATTACATCAAAAAATAAAAAAAGCGATTACTAATGTATTAGCTCTATAAACCTATTTCATCAAATAAGCTTTAAAATCATTAAAACTATTATTCATATCTAAGCTTTTGTTTTCTTTATTATAAAGTTCTTTAACTTTTTCTGGCTCATCAATATGTATCCTTAATTCATCAAAAACATCAGGAAATTTGCAAGGATGTGCCGTTGCAAGAACAATATAGGCGGTTTCATCTACTTCAATATCTGTATGTATCAGTTTATCCGAAGCTACGGCCAAACAACCGGTTGCCGTATGTGGGCAAACTAAATAAGTATTGGTTTTATAAACATAGTTAATGGCAGATCTTATCTCCTCATCTGTATAGGCATAACCACTTAGTTTGGTTTTTAGCTTTCCTAAATCGTGATCAAACATATCTAAAATACGTACAAAATTGCTAGGATTGCCAACATCCATGGCATTTGCCAAGGTTTGTACAGAAGGGCGGGCGGTATAAATGCCCGTTTCTAAATATTCTGGCACAATATCATTGCTATTTGTAGCTGCAATAAACCTGGTAATTGGCAAACCCATTTTATGGGCCATCATCCCGGCTGCAATATTCCCAAAATTTCCGCTTGGGGTGGCAAATATCAAATTCTTGTACTTGTTTTTTAATTTGCTGTAAGTATTTGCGTAGTAAAACATTTGGGGTATCAATCTGCTGATGTTTATAGAGTTGGCAGATGTTAAATTCAACTTTTTGTTCAAATCTTCATCATGAAATGCCTTTTTAACCAAAGCTTGGCAATCATCAAAAGTACCATCAATGGCAATTGCTTCAATGTTATTCCCATTTGTAGTCAATTGCAATTCTTGTATAGGGCTCACTTTTCCTTTTGGGTACAAAATAGTGACCTTAATTCCCTCAACGTTTAAGAAACCCAATGCAACTGCCCCACCGGTATCGCCAGAAGTAGCTACTAAAATTGTGATCTCTCTTTTCTGTCTTTTAAGAAAATGAGCCATTATCCTGCTCATAAACCTTGCGCCAAAATCTTTAAAAGCTAAAGAAGGGCCATGAAAAAGTTCTAAAATATAAAGGCCCCTTTCTAACTGATTTAAAGGAGCATCAAAATCAATTGCCTCATCAACAATAGCTTTTAAAGCTTCTTTAGAAATATCGTCTTTTAACAAAGTATAAGCAATATCTAAAGCTATTTCTGGGAATGTCTTTTTATCCCAATTTGCTATCAAATCTTTATCTATCTGAGGGAAAACCGATGGCATGTATAAGCCTTTATCGGCCGGAAGGCTATTGAAAACCGCTGTCTCAAAATCGACAGATAAGCTTTTGTTATTGGTGGAGTATAATTTCATTTTTTGTGGGATTTGAGATTTGAGATGTGAGACTTTCTTAAGTTCTAGCTTCTTGTGCCTAGCTTCTCCTACCTACAAAACAATTGGTCCTTTTTCGTTAATTTCTGATAAGTATATATTGCTATCTATGCCTAATTTATTAAGCATTTGTTGCATTTCGATTAATGATTTTTGTGCATTTTCTTCTGATTTAAACAAAGAAAAAACTGTTGGCCCAGATCCAGAGATACCAAATCCTAAAGCTCCATTTCCCATTGATAACTCTTTCATGTTGTCAAATTCTGGAATTAAAATAGACCTAATTGGCTCAATAATCACATCTTTCATGCACCTGCCCAATAAATCATGATCTTGGGTATAAAGCGCACTAATTAAGCCAGCAATATTTCCCCATTGGGTAACTGCATCTTTTAAGAGCACCTTAGAACGGATAATTTGACGGGCATCGCGAGTGGGAACATCTACATGAGGATATAAAAGGGCACAAAACAATTTAGGAACAGGAAGTTGGATAACCTCTAAAGGATCGTAGCTTTTTATGAGTGTAAAACCACCAAACAGCGCTGGGGCAACGTTATCTGCATGGCCATGTCCGCAAGCTAAAGCTTCGCCTTCCATGGCAAAGGGCAGTAACTCTAATTTTGTTAATGGCTTTCCCAATAGTTCATTAGCTGCAAATAAACCTGCAACGGCACTTGCAGAGCTAGATCCCAAACCGCTGCCCATTGGCATTTTCTTTTTCAGTTTGATGTTAAGACCAACATCTTCACGCCCTAATTTTTTTAATAGACTGATTACGCTTGCACTAACAGTGTTTTTTAAAGGGTCTAAGGGCAATTTACCTTCATCACCTTCAATAGAAACGATCTTAACTCCGGGAGTCTCGGTCATTTCCATTTCCAACTCATCGCCCGGTTCGTTTACGGCAAAACCTAAAATATCAAATCCGCAAACTACATTGGCCACGGTTGCCGGAGCAAAAACTTTTATTGATTTCATTTAGTCTTATCCTAAATTAATTTATTTTGTCATGTTGAACTTGTTTCAACATCTCATTTGCAGGTCTCTTTTTATGGAGAGAACTTTTTGAATGAGATTCTGATTAGCCAGTTGGCTAACAGAATGACACTTTATTTTGGTCAGCATCATTGCTTATTAAACCCCCTTTTATCTCAACTTATTTTCGGCTTTAAGCTTTACTCGCACCCACCTTAACCAAATCTGCAAAAACCCCTGCTGCTGTTACCGCTGCACCTGCGCCAGGGCCTTTTACTACCATTTGCGTCTCATTATATCTATCTGTAGTGAACGCAATAATATTATCACTTCCTGATAGTGCATAAAATGGATGATCAGCACCAACAGATTGTAAGCTGATTTCTACTTTGCCATTTTCTAATTTACCTATATAACGCAATACTTTTCCACTGGCTTCAGCATCGTTTTTAAGCTTTTCAAAGTACTTGTTTTCATTTTGAAGTTCTTTATAAAAATCGGCAACACTGGCTGCCTTCGCTGCGGCATCAGGGATGATTGCTCCTAATTTTACATCATTTGCTTCTAAAGCAAAACCTGCATTTCTAGCCAAGATCAGCATTTTGCGCATAAAATCTACGCCTCCCAAATCGTCCCTTGGATCAGGTTCTGTAAAACCTTTTTCTTGCGCCAATTTAACAACATCATGAAAATTAGCATCACCTTTAAAATTGTTGAAGATAAATGAGATGGTTCCAGATAAAATGGCTTCAATCTTGGAAATTTTATCTCCACTGATCATCAAATCATTCAACGTTTTAATAATTGGCAAACCTGCACCAACATTGGTTTCATAATAAAAATCGACACCATGTTTTTGAGCCGTTTCTTTTAAGTCTGCAAATTGGGCATACTCGGCAGAGTTGGCTATTTTGTTACAGGTTACTACAGAAATATTGGCTTCAAAAGCTTGTTTGTAAAACTTTGAAGGATAAGGGCTTGCCGTATTATCTATAAAAACGCAGTTAGGTAAATTTAAGGTTTTCATTTGGTTAATAAAGCCTTCCAAATTAGCTTCCGCTGATGATTGCTCTAAACTTTGTTGCCAATTGTTCAAATCAATTCCTTCCGCATCTACCAACATTTTGCGTGAGTTGGATAAGCCCAAAATTTGAATGTTGATTAAATTATTCTTAGCTAAAAAGTCTTTATGTCCCTTTATTTGGCTCAACAATTCTTTACCGATATTACCAACGCCAACCATAAAAACGTTCAATGTTTTTTGTAATTCGGCAAAAAAAGCATCATGTACGGCATTTAAAGCTTTGGATAAATCTGAATTATAAATAATTACAGAGATATTGTATTCTGATGACCCTTGCGCAATGGCAACAACGTTTACGCCATTTCTGCCTAAAGAATAAAAAAGTTTACCAGAAATCCCTGGCGTTTTTTTCATATTCTCGCCCACAATTGCCAAAATAGAAAGGTTGTTTTCTACTTTAACGGGTTCTAATTTCCCTGCTAAAAGTTCCAATTCAAATTCCTGCTCAATCAAAACTTTTGCCTTTACCGCATCATCCGGATTTACCGCAAACGTGATAGAATGTTCTGAAGATGATTGCGTAATTAAAATCACGTTTACTTGCTCTCGCGATAGCAATGAGAATAACCTGCCGCTAAAGCCTGCTTTACCAACCATCCCGCTGCCTTCAATATTTATAATACTGATATGATCAACAGAAGAGATACCTCTAATGGTAGTATTTGATGGTTTTAAATCATGTTTAATAAAAGTGCCAGCAAAATCTGGCTCAAAAGTATTTTTTATTACGATAGGGATTTTCTTTAAAAAAGCAGGGATCATGGTGGGCGGATAAATCACCTTTGCACCAAAAAAAGAAAGTTCCATGGCCTCGGTGTAAGAAAGTTCTTCCATAGAAAAAGCCTTCTTTACCCTGCGGGGATCAGCCGTCATCATTCCGTTAACGTCTGTCCAAATTTCTATTTGCGAAACATTTAAAGCTGCACCTAAAATGGCTGCGGTATAATCGCTACCACCGCGGCCCAAAGTGGTAATCCTGTTTTCATTATCGCTTGCAATAAAGCCTGTGGCAACAATTAAGTGGTTCTGATGCTGGCTAAAATAATCTTGGATTAATAAATTAGTTTGGCCAAAATTTACCTTTGCATTTCCAAAACTGCTATCTGTTTTGATAATTTGGCTGGCATCTAAAAACTCGGTATTTTCAAATACAGGGCCTAAAATTCTACTGATCATCAAAGCGGCGCTTTTTTCGCCAAAGCTTAAAACCATATCCTTGGTTTTGATGCTCAATTCTTTAAGTGATGTTATACCTTGTAGAATATCTTCTAACTCTTGGAAGTAAAGTTTTAACTTGGTTATTACTTGGTTTTGCTGTTGTAAAGGCACTAATTCTTTTACCACGGCAAAATGTCGCTTTTCCAAATCGGCCAAAGCCAAAGAAAAATCTGTTCCATTAACGGCCTCTTCTGCCATTTTTAGCAAATTATTGGTTACACCGCCCATGGCTGAAACCACCAATATGATTTTGTTCTTTTGTAAAAGGTTGTTTTCTACTACCTTTTTTAAAGCTTTTAACGATTCTATAGAACCAACGGAAGTGCCTCCGAACTTTAAGATTTTCATTTTAATTGATATAAAAAAAGCGCCCACCGATTATTCGGAAGGCGCTTTTGTATGTTTAAACCATAAACTACCTTCCATTACGCAATAAGCGTAGTGGTTGTTGTAGTGTATGTGTTTGTTAAAATCATTTGCTTGTGTTATTTCTGCTGCCAAAACTAAGCTTTACAATTTTAAATGCAAATTTTTATCTCATAAATTTAATATTTGAATCAAATTATTTAATAAATTGCCCTAGAAAAACAAAGTTTTTTAAATCTATATAACACCTATGCATCAGTTAAAATTCCTCTCAAAAGGTGGAGAAATGGAAAGGCTTATTCGGGAAAAGGATTGGTCAAAGACCTCGGTAGGTAATCCGGTGGGTTGGCCCCAAAGTTTGCGGACTGCTTTAAGTATCGTATTGAGTTCAAAGTTTCCCGGGTTTATTTTTTGGGGTAAAGATCATTTATGTTTTTATAACGACGCTTATCGCCCAAGTTTAGGAAATGAGGGAAAACATCCAAATATTTTAGGACAAATGGGCAAAGATGCCTGGCCAGAAATTTGGGATATTATTTACCCGCTTATAAATCAAGTATTTATAACTGGTCTATCAACTTGGAGCGAAGACCAGCTCATCCCAATTTACCGAAACGGTAAAATAGAAGATGTTTATTGGACCTTTAGTTACAGCCCCATTTTTGACGAATCTGATTCTATTGCGGGCGTTTTAACCACTTGTGTAGAAACCACTAAAGATGTTTATGCCCGAAGACAATTAGAAAGGGCAAATAAACAATATTACGAGAATATTATGCAGGCCCCAGTTGCCATGTGCATTTTTAAGGGAAGAGATTATATCGTAGAGATTGCCAACGAGATGATGTTGGAATTATGGGGTAAGAACGCAAGCGAAGTATTAAACAAACCTATCTTTGAGGGACTACCAGAAGCGAAAGACCAAGGGCTAGAAGATTTAATGAATCAAGTTTTTACCACGGGTATAAAATTTGAAGCATTTGAAAGACCTGTATTATTACCTCGAAACGGTGTTTTAGAAACTTTTTATCTAAATTTTGTTTATCAGCCAGTAAAAGATGAGGAGGGTAAGGTAATCAGTATTTTTGCTATGGCAACAGATTTAACTCCTCAAGTATTATCAAAACAAAAGATTATAGAAAGTGAAGATAGACTTAAAATAGTGATTGATGCGAGCAGGCTAGGGGTTTGGGAATACGATGTCAAAGAAAAGAAAGGGATTTTTTCTGATAGATATGCCCAAATTTTCGGGTTTGAAAACAGGGATAAATTAGACAGCACAAAGATTATCAAGCTCCTTCATCCTGATGAGGAAGCTATTAGAAGTGCGGCCAATAATAAAGTAATTGAAACGGGTTATTTGAATTATGAAACCAAGATTTTTTGGGAAGATGGTTCTATCCATTGGATAGAAGCTAACGGGAAATTGTTTTATGATGAAGATAATAATCCTGCAAAAATGATCGGCACCATAAAAGATATTACCAATGAGAAAAAGTACGAGAAAGATTTAGTTGAAAGAGAGGAGAAGTTTAGACTTTTGGCAAACGAAATGCCACAATTTGTTTGGATAGGGAATACCAAGGGCATCCTTACTTATTTCAACAAATCCGTTTATAAGTACACAGGTTTAGATGAAAGTATTTTAGAAAATAACGGTTGGGCAGAAATTGTACATCCCGATGATCGCGAAATAAACTTTAAACTTTGGAAAGATGCCGTTAAAACTGGGAATGATTTCTTGTGCGAGCATAGGTTTGTGAGAAAAGATGGGCAATACCGTTGGCAGTTGAGTAGGGCCAAACCCTTTAAGGACGATCAAGGAAATATCAAAATGTGGGTTGGAACCAGTACAGATATTCATGATATTAAGGAGCTTGATCAACAAAAAGATTTTTTTATCAGTATGGCTAGCCATGAGCTTAAAACACCTATAACCTCTGTAAAGGGTTATGTACAACTGCTAAGCAATAAATATAAGAATAGCAACGATGCCTTTTTAAACAATGCATTAAACATTCTTAATAAACAAGTGGTTACGTTAACAACCTTAGTATCAGATTTATTAGATGTTTCCAAGATTAATATGGGCAGCCTTTTATTAAGAAAAACAAAATTTGCGATAAATGATCTGGTAGAAGATGTGATTGAAGAAATTCAACATATCAATCAAAAACATCAAATCATTTTTTGCAAGGAGGCCAACAGTAAAGTATTTGCTGATAGAGAAAATATTGCTCAAGTTTTGGTCAACTTTTTAACAAATGCCGTGAAATATTCACCAGGTTCTTTAAATGTTGAGGTTAAATCTAGTGTTATAAATAATAGGGTTAGAATATCTGTTAAAGACAAAGGCATTGGACTTAAAGAAGAAGACAGGAAAAAAGTTTTTGAGCGCTTTTATAGGGTAGAGGGGAAAAACGAAAAAACATTTCCCGGATTTGGTATAGGGCTATTTATCGCTTCAGAGATCATTAGAAAGCATAATGGTAAAATTTGGGTAGATAGTAAAATAGGAGAGGGTTCTACATTCTATTTTGAACTGCCCATAGAAGCATAGTTTTAAATAGATTTGAAAAGCAAAGCCATTCGCATTTATTAATGGTAGTCCCTTGGCAAAGCCATCCCTTTGGGACTTTCTGCTAAATGTTTTTTTTGCCAGAGCAAAGACGAATTGCGCAAAAAACATACCGCTGCCAATGGGGTTTAGGTATAAAAGCCATTGCTATATTAAGCAGAAGGCTTAAACCAAAAACCACATAGAAAATAAAACATAAACACGGGCTTTTTGCCTTCCACCTTAAGCATTTTGCAATAGGTTTTATGTTATCTTTACCTTATGAAATACCAGTTAGGAGAATTTGTACGCTTTGTAGATGAAAAACGTGAAGGGTATATTACCAAAATAATAAACGACCAGGTGGTTGGCGTAACAGGGGAAGATGATTTTGAAATTCCTGTGATGATAAGCAATTTAACAAGAGTACATGGTCATGAAACAAATTTAGAAAGCACAATATCAAATACGAGAATAGAAAACAATGAGCAAGATTTTGTAGAAAAGGGCATTTTTTTGGCAGCAGTTACGGATAAGAATAAAGGATCTATTGTGCATTTCCATTTAGTTAACCAAACTTCTTACCAAATATTAGTTACTTTTAAAACATCGGCAAAACAGATTTTTAAGGGAGAGTTTGCTGATAAATTGGGCGCAAAATCGACCGTCAAAATGTATTCTGCTTCTTTGGCAGAATTGGATATTTGGCCTCAATTTTATTTTGAGGCTCTATTTTTTACTCATCAAAACAGACCGCAATTAAAGCCTATAAGTTTTGATATAGGTTTTAAAGCCAAAGATTTTGCAGGCAGTAAATCCCAGATAGCTATCTTGAACGAGAACGGTTGGCTTTTTAGGATGGATCAAGCAGAAGTTTTAATTGATGCCCAAAAATTAAAGGAGGCTTTTTTTAAACCTAAAGAAGAGAAAAAACAGGTTGCAAAACTTGCTAAAGAAATAGACCTCCATATAGAAAAATTAAGGGAGGATTACCATTTTTTGAAAAAGCAAGAAATGTTGGCTATACAGATGGCCAAATTTGAAGAAGGTTTAGATGCCGCAATAGTTCATCAATTTGAGAAAATAGTATTTATACACGGTATAGGCAACAAGACTTTACAGCATGAGATACACAAAATTGTAAGCAAACACCCTCAGGTAAGAACTTATATGGATGCCCAAAAAGAAAAATTTGGTTATGGTGCCACGGAAGTTGTTTTAAAGTAATATGGCAAAAACCAGAATAATTATCGGTTTGCAAATGTTTTTTTGATCATTAGAAAAATTGGTTTAATACGTTTTTTTCTGCTATAACATAGTGATGGTTTATTAACCCTAACCATTTTTAATAAAGTATTAAAGATGGTTAGGTTTTAAATTTCATGTGATTAGAAAGCCTTAATCTTTTTTTAGATCAAACCTTCCTAAATCCATCACTTTGGTAAAAGCAGCGATAAAATCTTTTACAAATTTCTCTTTAGCGTCTGCACAAGCATAAACCTCGGCAAGTGCCCTCAATTCTGAGTTTGATCCAAAAATTAGATCTACCCTACTAGCGTTCCATTTTTTATCTCCTGTTTTACGGTCTTTACCTTCAAATTCTTTTTGAGCATCTGTTTTTGCTTTCCAAGTGGTGGTCATATCCAATAGATTCATAAAGAAATCATTGGTAAGGGCGCCTTCGTTTTTGGTAAAGACTCCTGCATCAGAGCCATCAAAATTGATGTTGATCATCCGCAAACCACCAATTAAAACGGTCATTTCTGGAGCCGTTAAAGTCATCAATTGTGCCTTATCAATCAACATTTCTTCGGCAGATGTTTTGTGTATGCCTTTAGAATAATTTCTAAAACCATCTGCTGCTGGCTCTAAAACTGCAAAAGACGCTACATCGGTCTGTTCTGCAGAAGCATCTGTTCTTCCCGGTATAAACGGAACTTCTAATTGATGTCCTGCTTTTTCAATTGCTTTCTCCACTCCTACACATCCCGCTAAAACAATTAAATCTGCCATTGAAACTTTTTTATCAGTTGCTTCAAAATTCTTTTTGATCTCTTCTAATTTAGATAACACCTTAGAAAGTTGCTTGGGATTATTTACCTCCCAATCTTTTTGAGGGGCCAAACGCAACCTCCCACCATTTGTACCACCACGTTTATCAGAATTACGGTAAGTTGCTGCTGAAGCCCAGGCCGTAGAAACCATTTCAGAAACTGTTAAGCCTGTATCAAGTATAGATTTCTTTAGAGCTTTAACATCCTGTCCGTTTATTAAATGATGATCTAAGGCAGGTATGGGATCTTGCCAAAGCAATTCTTCTTTAGGTACCTCTGGCCCTAAGTATCTCTCTATCGGCCCCATGTCCCTGTGCGTTAATTTATACCAAGCTTTAGCAAATGCTTTAGCAAAATCTTCTGGGTTTTCATAAAAACGCCTAGAAATAGGTTCATAAATTGGATCTGCTTTTAATGCTAAATCTGTAGTCAGCATAAAAGGAGCGTGTTTCTTTTTTGGATCGTGTGCATCGGGTACGGTACCTTCTCCCCCGCCATTTTTTGGTTTCCATTGGTGTGCACCGGCAGGGCTTTTTGTTAATTCCCAATCGTATTCAAACAAATTTTTAAAATAATCATGACTCCATTTAGCGGGAGTAGATGTCCAAGCACCTTCTAAACCGCTGGTAATGGTATAATCTGCGTTTCCGGTACCATAAGAGTTTTTCCAACCCAAGCCTTGCTCCTCAATTCCTGCACCGGCGGGTTCTTTACCAATATATTTTGATGGATCGCCCGCACCATGTGTTTTACCAAAGGTATGTCCTCCGGCAATTAAAGCTACCGTCTCTTCGTCGTTCATGGCCATACGACCGAAAGTTTCTCTAATGTCTCTTGCAGATTTTAATGGATTTGGTTCTCCGTTTGGACCTTCGGGGTTTACATAAATCAAACCCATTTGTACCGCTGCCAAAGGATTTTCTAATTCTCTATCGCCTGTATATCTTTCATCGCCCAACCATTCTTTTTCTGATCCCCAATAAACATCTTGCTCTGGTTCCCAAATATCTTCTCGGCCGCCTGCAAAACCAAAAGTTTGCAAGCCCATAGATTCTAAAGCACAGTTACCGGCAAGCACCATCAAATCTGCCCAAGATATTTTTTTACCATATTTTTGTTTGATAGGCCATAACAACAATCGGGCTTTATCTAAATTGGCATTATCCGGCCAACTGTTTAAAGGTGCAAAACGCTGTGAACCAGAGCTTGCCCCGCCCCTTCCATCGCTAATTCGGTAGGTTCCAGCGCTATGCCATGCCATCCTTATCAAAAATGGCCCGTAATGGCCATAATCTGCAGGCCACCAATCTTGCGAGGTGGTCATCATTTCAAATAAATCTTGCTTTACTTCTTTTAAATCTAAACTATTGAAAGCTTCGGCATAATTAAAATTAGGATCCATTGGGTTGGATAAATCGGAATTTTGGCGAAGAATGTTCAGTTTTAATTGGTTTGGCCACCACTCACGGTTAGATGTGCCGCCTCCGGCAACTTGATGCAAGCTACCACCACTAAATGGGCATTTTCCGTTTTCTGTGTTCATGTCTCCAACCTTTGCATCATGTGCGGGGTTAGAGTGGCTATTATTATTACTTTCCATTTCCTTGTAATTTGGTTGTGTTTACAAGGTAAGTTATTTTACGGCAAAATTTTAATCGTAAAATACAATATGCTTATTTATAAAATCTATAATCTAACCAGAATGTTATACCTATCAATTATTTGAACAATAAAAAAATCATTAAATTATTGTGGTAATGTGGGCGCATTGATTTTACTTACCCTTGTGCTGATAGCCCTTAAAAAAGCTTCTAAATCTTCTTGCTCTTCTAAAGTAAGGTTTAGCTTCTGTAACATTGGCGATTTTTTTGCAATTAGAAGTGAATCTGGAATTACGGCGTTCTTGGGAGTTGCAATGGGGTTTCCAAAATTATAAAACTCTATTACATCTTTTAAAGACGGGAAATTACCATGGTGCATCCAAGGCCCTGTAATGCTGGTTTCTCTTAAAGATGGCGTTCTGAATTTACCCACATCGGCTAGGTTTTTTGTTACATTATACCTGCCCAGATCTTGCATTTTAGATCCTAACAAGGCTTGCCCATCGTTATGGAATAGATTATCGCTAAATAATGGCGTGTTATGGCAATTGATACACCTGGCCTTGGTTCTAAATAAGTGCATCCCTTCAATTTCATTATCTTTTAATGCTTTGGGGTTACCTTTAACAAAAGAATCAAAACGTGAATTGGTGCTAACAATAGATCGCTCAAAAGTGGCTATCGCTTTTTGTATCTTATCTAGGGTAACATCTTTATCACCGAAGGCTTTTTCAAACATGGGTGCATAACCCTTGATATCGCTCACGTTTTTAACCATGCTTGTTAAATCTTGGTTCATCTCTAAATGATCTTGTACCGGGAAACCCGATTGATCTTCTAGGCTTTTTGCCCTTCCGTCCCAAAACAATTTTTTATAAAAGGCAGAGTTGATGATTGTCATAGCATTACGTTTGCCATTTTGCCGATCATGGCCGTATGCCAATCTCCTACCATCGCCCCAACCCAATTCTGGATCATGGCAAGAGGCGCAAGCTATTTGTTTAGAGGCTGATAAACGTGGATCAAAAAAAAGGGTTTTGCCCAATTTTTCTTTGTCATCGTTAAAGGGGTTATCGGCTGGGTAGCTAGGCCGGCCTAAGTATCCTATATCTTTAAAATCCTTTTTTGCCTCATCGTCTAAATTGGGTTTTGGCCATTTAGAAACATCGCCACTGCTATATATTGCTCTTAATTCATCAATGGTATATACCCTAGGCTGCCCTTGTAAAAAAGCACATCCAAAAATAATGATGCTTAATCCAGAAAGGATAATTAAGTTTCTTTTCATTTGCTACAATGTTAATGCGGTAACACTCAGTTTATATTTATAAGAGGTGTTGGGTAAGTTTATCCTAGAATTATCAAACTTAATCTCTAAATCTATCAGCTGTGTAGTTTCATCATAAGTGCCGCTTCCGCTGATGCCTACCTTAAATGTGGTGCCGTCTTTTTTGGTAACGGTAACATCTTGTGCTTTTACTTTTACATCGCCTTTTTTGGCACCTGGGGTATAAGGCACAAACTGCAAAACTTGATCTACATTAATTTGTGCTGTTTTGATAGCGGTACTACCGATCACATCCCCATATAATTTAACCATATCAAACATGGCTACCCCGCTATCTGCTACATAAGGATTTGTGAAACCAAGATAGGTGCTATCGGTAAGAGAAATAGTTGAGAAATGCCCTCCTATCCTTTTTGTCCAAGATTGCGTATCGGGATCGTACCTGTAAACATATAACTGATAAAAAGGATCTGGTTTTTGAAAAGTATTTATTGCCGAAGCTGATGCTTGTATCGGTTTATCTGGGTAGAGATCATCTTTTGTAGGTGGAGCATCTTTTTTACAAGCGGTAAAACTAATAATTAAAATGAGCAAGAGATAAAAAGTATGTTTCATGATTTTAGATTTAATAGCCTTCGTTTTGGATAATAACATTGTTTGCATTTACGGTTGCCGCGGGTAAAGGCATAATTAAACGGTAATCTGTAAATGGTAAGGTACAGGTTTGTGCATTGCAATCTGTTCTATTGATGCCTTGCTTGGTTCTTAATAAATCGAAAAGTAGGTTACCTTCAAAATCCAGTTCTTTTCTTCTTTCTATATATATAGCGTTTAACAGGTCTGTTTTATTGCTTAAACCCAGGTCTGTTGCGGCAGGATCTGCCCTTTTTCTTATGGTGTTCAAATCGGCGTTAGCCAAAGTGAAATTATTGGCTTGTGCATAACACTCTGCCCTTATCAAATAAATCTCAGATAATCTTAAAACTTTTACAGGTGTAGCATTTAAAGAACCCTGTGCGTATTTTTTGGTTGCATAAAAGGTGGTGGAATTGATGGTTTTAGAATTGAACATGGTGTTTTTCCCTCTCACATCAGTGGTGCTATACAAGTTCAAAAGATCATTGGTGGCCGCAAACTGCCCATACATGGCATCGTTAAGATCATAATAATTGCCTATGGAATTCCCGCTAAAATCATTTTCTATTGCCAATTCAAAAATAGACTCTGCGGATGGTTTGCGCCCCACCCAACTGGCAACATATTCGTTGTTGTTTAGCAACCTATAATTAGGGTCTTTAATCACTTCATCTGCCAAAGCAAAGGCATCTGCAAAATCATCACTATAAAGATAAACTTTGCTCAACAATGCTTTTGCAGCGGTTTTGTTAAAGTAATTTACCTGGTAACCAGTTGTAAACACGGGGTTTCCTTCTAAACCATTTATGGCGCTTTTAAGATCCGTTACGATTGCCAAATAGCTTTGTGCAACGCTTGATCTTTGTGGGCTAGGATCGCCATATAACTGAGGCTTAAGGTTGATCACTATACCTACATGAGAAGCATCTGAGGTATATTGATAAGGACGGGCAAAAATCTTCAATAAATTGAAATGCAAAAGCGCCCTAATACAAGTTGCTTCTGCAACTAACCTGTTTTTTTCTGCTGCCGGCCCGCTTGCCGAAGGTGTGTATTTTATGATGTTGTTCACATTATTGAGCTGGCTATAAAGCTCTTGATAAGTGCTGTTTAAGGTACAATCATTCCTGCTTTGGATAAGGTTATAAATATCATCAAATATGGTGTTGCTTGTTTTAAAATACTTGATGTTACCGCCCATTATATCGGGATAGATCATCAGGTTTTTTTGGTAGGTATCAGAACTCAATAAAGATTTGTAAGCACCTGCTAAAGCGGTTTTTGCACCTTGGGTATCTTTAAAAAGATCTTCTAGGGATAATTTGTCTGTTGGTTCTTTATTCAAGATCTTTTCGCAAGATGATGTTAGCACCAAGGCCATTAAAACTAAAAAGCTTATATATTTGGTTATTGTTTTCATTTGTTTTTTAATTATAATCCTACTTTTAAGCCCAATACAAAAGCCCTTGTTTCTGGGAAAACAAATCTTTTTTCTGCTATCCCATTTCTGCCTTTTGTACCTTGATCTTTATAGATGTAGAACAAGTTTGTAACATTGGCATTTATTGTTGCTTTAGAAAGATGCAACCTTTTATTTAAAGCATCGGGCAATCTGTAAGAAAGGTTTACGTTAGAAAATTTTAAATAAGAAGCATCTAACACATACCTAGATGAATTGCTTACTACGGCCCTTATAATATCCAATCGAGGAATATTGGTAACATCGCCCGGCCTTTGCCAACGATCTAATAGATTAATGCTTTGGTTACGGTTGGCAAGGTTCCTCCCATCAGCCTCATCGGCATAATTGATAAATTTATCTGCACCATAACTATAAAGTATATTAAAGGAAAGATCAAAATCATAAACCCTAAAGCTGTTTACTATCCCACCCTGAAAGTTGGGGTTCCTATCGCCCAATACTGAAGTTTGAAAAATATCAAGTTTGTTAACTTCACTTGCGCCTAAAATATTGCCGCCAACATTAAACTGTTCTAAACCGGTTTGTGGATCTACCCCCACCCAATTAAAACCATAAATAGCTGTAACGCTTTGCCCAACCTTTAATGCCGAGGCATCTAAAACTGGAGAATAGAGTGCCCCAAAACCTTTATTAAAAGATAGCAATGTGTTTTTGTTTTTCCCAAAATTAAACGCGGTGTTCCAACCGAAATTGGTTTTACGGATGTTTTCTGAATTGATAGTAAGCTCTATCCCCTTATTTCGCATCTTACTGGTATTGGCCAAAATAGTGGTAAAACCGGTTTCATAGGGTACGGCAACGCTAGATATCAAATCTACAATGGTGTTGTTATAATATTCTGTTGTGATCTGTATTTTATTAAATAGCGTTAAATCTAGCCCTACATTAAATTTATAGTTCTTTTCCCAACCTAGATTGGGGTTTGGTGCAGCACTACCATCTGGCGTTGATGCAATATTGCCGTTGTATAAATTACCTGATGAGGTGCTAAAACTATATAATCCCCTAGCGGCATAAGTGCCAATCCTTGAGTTACCGGTAGAACCATAGGTTGTTCTCAATCTTAATGAGTTAATGGTTTTGTTATCTTTCAAGAAATTTTCTTTTGAAATTATCCATGATGCCCCAATAGATCCATTTAAGGCAACTTGCTTATCGCCACCAAAAACCGAAGATTCATCAACACGCCCGTTTAGGTTAAAAAAATACTTTTTGAAAATATCATAACCCAATTGAGAATAATAAGAAACCGTAGCATCTTCTGCCCTAGAAGAAGAAGAGGTTTGCTTTTGGGCGGCGTTTAAAACCCTTAACCTATCAAAGTTAAAACCTGTACCAGATCCCCTCAATAAATTGGTTTCTTTGTTTTCTACCTGTGAGCCTATCAAAAAGTTTACGGTGTGTTTATTTGCAAAAGTTTTATCGTAAGTGGCCTGTGCAAAACCGGTTAGGCTAACGTAGTTTCTGTTGTAAATGATCAAATTTCCGTTAGCGTTTCTGCCCGTTGCATTTTTAGCCGATTTAAAAACCGTTTCTCTGTTTTGGTAAAAATCTGTACCCAAAGTACCAGAAAGCGTAATTTCTTTATTTATTTTATAACTGGCGTTTACATTACCCAATAATTCAAAACCTTTATGAAAATCTTGGTTCTGTGCTAAAATGGCAAGGGGGTTGGGTACGCCTAAAATATCTGGATAAGTACCATCCGGATTTATTGGGGCAACATTTGGTGCTAAAATTACGCCACCATAATTAGATAGATCGTTCTTTTTGGTAAAGGTGGGGCTTAAAGAAACGCCCAAACTAAATTTATGGTTAAACTGATGATCTAACTTTAAACGGGCGTATATTTTTTCTAGATCATTACCATAAGAACTTGCCTGTTCTTTTCTATAACCTGTTGATAACCTAAAAGTAGTTCCCTCATTACCACCAGAAATATCTAATGTGGCATTTTGATATGCCGCATTACGGGTGGTTAAGCCAAACCAATCGGTATTGATATCAGGGCTGCCTGCCAATTGCGTGGCTTGGGCATAAGATCTGCCATCGTTTATGTATGCTTCTCTCAATAAACGATAATATTGGTTTCCGCTTAACCATTTATATTGGTTTATAAATTGGGTAGTACCGGCATCAAAACCGAAACTTAATTTAGTATTGCCTGCCACGCCAGATTTTGTAGTGATAATGATCACGCCATTGGCGGCATTTGCACCATATAGCGCAGAAGCCGTTGCATCCTTTAAAACAGAAATACTCTGAATATCATCGGGGTTGATGTTGGATAAAGGGTTTAGATAAGTTTCGTTGTTAAACGTACCCGATTCGTTTTTTCTTTGCTGCTCATACAAGGGAATACCATCTATCACATACAATGGCTGTGAAGATGTGCCGGTAGAATTACCGAAACTTGGCAATGATCCTATCCCCCTGATGTTTACCTTTACCGGTGTACCCAGTTCGGTATTGGTTTCTACTTGTACACCGGCAATTAAGCCTTCCATCATTTTATCAAAACTTTCTATAGGGCGGGTAGTTTGTAATTGTGTGGCGTTTAGCTGTGATATGCTGCCTACTACTTCTTCCCTCCTTTTATCTTTTGTATAAGAAGATGTTACCACTACATCGTTCATCATAATGGCATCCCTTTCTAGCTCGACCCTTAAAAAGCTTTGTTTGCCCAATAAGACTTCTTTTGGCTTCATCCCTAAAAAGTTAAAAGCCAAAACCGTATTATCTATATTATTATCGGTAATCTTTAAAGTAAATTCTCCGTTTATATTTGTAACAGCTCCCTTTTTTGTATCCTTTATAAAAACATTTACGCCCGGTATGGTTTCGTTATCGGTTTTATCCGTTACGATCCCCGTGATGATCCTTGTTGGTAGATTTTTGGTAGTTGATTTTCTTACCGAAATAGTTTTACCTACGATCTTAAAATCCAATTCTGTTTTAGCGCTCAACAGCGTTAAAAACCCATTCAACTCTCCACCATAATCAATACTTAATTTTTGGTTTACGTTTATATCTGAGGGATCATAAGCAAAGGCCAGGTTGCTTTGATCTTCTACCAAAGAAAAAATATTATTTAGCGTTGCTTGCCTAACGTTTATCCTTATTTTCTTTTGTGCAAAAGAAGGAAGTACAAAAGCCATTAATAAAAATAAGACCACAAACATAGTGGTACTGTATGTACTTTTTTTTCTCATTATCTTTTGATGATGATGGTATCGTTTTGGACCTGATAGTTTAATTTTTTTGCATAGCATATACTTTTTATAATACTCAGATAGTCTGTATTTATAAATTTCCCGGTAAAATGCCAATTTTGATCTAATTGTTCTTTTTGTAGATTAATGCCATAGGCCTGATATAATTTTTGCGCAACATCTTCAAAAGAAGAATTTTTGAAAACGATCTCTCCGTTTTTCCATGCTACCGTTTGTTCTATATCAAAGCCCGATTTGGCAAAGGTTTTAGCTTTTTTAGAATAGCTTATTTTGTGGTTGGGCAGCAGTAAAATGCTCCCATTTTTTTTATCCTCGGTAATCTTAACTTTTCCCTCTACCAATGCAACTTGTATTGTTCCGTTAATATCATGACTGTTTACATTAAACTTGGTGCCTAAAACCGTAGTAAACAAATTGGCTGTTTTTACGGTAAATGGCCTAGATTTATCTTTGCTAACCTCAAAGAAAGCCTCCCCGTCAAGCTCTACCTTCCTGCTATTATTTCCAAATTCTTTTGGGAAGGTGAGCGTACTATTTGCATTTAAAGAAACCTGTGTACCATCACTCAACTGGATAATGCTTCGTTGCCCAAAAGGATTATGCCGCACTATCATTTCTGTACGCATAATGGTATTCTCTTTGTTCCATCTAAAGATTTCCCAGCTGGCAACCATCAAAACAAAACCCGCCAATAGCACCAAGAAAACTTTAAATTGGTTAAAATGATAATTTTTGGTAAAATCTGCACTTTGGTTTGGGACCGATAAAAATTGATCCATTTTTAGAAATTCTTGTTCTAGCTCTGCTTCTGGCAGATTAAACTTTAATACTTCCAATAATTGATGGGCATTATAAACCTCATCCAGTTTTTCTGGGTGATGGCTTTTCCAGGCCTCCCAAAATTCTACATCTTCGGCGTTTTGGCTTAAGAAGTAATTGATAAAAGACTCGTCAGAAGCAAAATCTTCTGCGGTGTAGTGTTTGTAATCCAAAGTATGATAATGTTTAAATTTATTGGTAAAAGAGCAGAAAAATTCCTGCTCTTTTAATTAAAATCCTTTTTAAAGCTTCACAATTTTTTGCACCAATTTAACATTTCCATCATTACCCAATAGTTGAAGGGTAAATACGCCAGTCTCTAAACCATCTACTTTTAGTGTGATGTTTCCGTTATCAACGTCAACGTTTTTATCCAGCTTGATCGCTCCTTTTAAATCAAATATCTTTAAATGATAGTTATTTGATGTTGCTCCCGATAAGGAGATATTTAAAACGTTTGCGATTGGATTGGGATAAACGGTTGCCAATGTTTGTGCTAAACTTGATGTTTTGATAGTAGCGATAGCGGATAATGAGAGCGTGGCATCAAAATCTACCGCTTTGATTCTATAATAATTTGTGCCCAATAAAGGGTTATGATCTGTAAACTGATAATTTGATAGATTTTTGGCGGCCACTTCGCCAATCTGTTGGAAATCTGCTTTATCGTTTCTTCTTTCAACGATATATTTTTGGGTATTTATCTCAGATGCGATTCCCCATTTAACCAGAACAGTTTGGTTGCTGTTTAAAGAAGCGGTGATCGTTGTGAATTTTACGGGTAGTGTACCGTCTGATTTTAAGTTGGCAGCATAAATATCTCCGTTCGATGAATTTCTTGAATCTCCCCAAGCCATTAATAGGCCCCCATTTCCATTAACGATTGAGGTTGGGTAACGTTGATCCCCTGTTGCACTTGAAACAATTACGCCATTTGTACCAAAAACAGAAGAACCATCAGCTTTTAACTCTTGGGCATATATATCATAATCGGTACCTCCCCTTTTATCAGAAAAAGATATAATTACCTTTCCGTTACCTGCTGTATCCAAAGTAAAATCGCCGGTAATACCTTGATTGCCGGTTGCAGTAACTACGGGAACACCTTCTGCAGTAGCGGTTGCATCCCATTTTGTTACGCCTGATGTATCAATCTTTTGTGCATAAATGTTATTATCTGAATTACTAATTCTTGGGTCTGTCCAAGCAATTACAAAGCTAGAATCAACAGTAACAATTTTTGGGTATAATTGAGAATTAGCAGCTGAACATATAAGAACTCCATTTGTAGCCCATCCTGCTACACCATTACTATTAAGTCTTTGTGCGTATATATTGCCATCTGTACTTCCTGCTCTTAAATCGCCCCAAGTTACTATAAACCCTCCTTTGTTATCAGTTGATATTGAAGAATTTAGCTGATTAGAAGTAGATCCGCAAATTAACGTACCAGAAGCGCCCCATAACAACGTACCATCATTTTTTATTCTTTGTGCGTATATATCTGAATTATTTGTGGCTAACCTAGGATCTGCCCAAACAACAAAACAACCACCTAAACCATCTTTAAGTAAAACTTGACCGGTTTGGATATTTGCTTGGTTGCCATGAATAGAAACATCTGCAGCCCATTGTGGTGCGCCTGTACTTATTAAACATTTTTGTGCATATAGATCTTGTGTACCATCCCTATCATCTTTCCAAACTACCATAAACTCTGTAGCCGAAACTTTCTCTGCAATGGGGCTAAATTTTTTAGTGGTATTACCTGTGTTATTGGTTAAAATCACACCGTTAGCTGCCCAACCTGTAGCACCAGAAGCAGTAATATGCTGCCCATAAATATCTTTATTTGTAGAACTGGTTACTGGATCTTCCCAAACTACTATTGCGCCACCTGCACCATCACTGATCAAGTTCATATTGGTTTGTGATCCAATGGCATTACATACAACTTTTTCTGTTCCCCATGGCAATGTACCATCGTTATTGATTTTTTGTATATAAATATCGTTACCTGTGGTTGCAGAGTTTCTGGCATCAACCCAAGCAATGATCATGTTATTGCTCCCATCGTTTATAGAGATTAAACCAGTTTTAGAAGTGGTATTACTCGAAGTTACAATTGGGGTTTCGCCAGCCCATTGGGCTTTTGCGTGTACAAAAACGGTAACCAAAATTAAAGAAAGTAGTAGTTTTTTCATTAAAGTTCTATTTAAAAGTTAAAATTGAAGGTGTTTAAACAGTAGTGCAGAAAAACCTTTGTTTTTACCAGAGAAATTTCACTTTTTTTAAAAAAACGATTAAAAGAGAAGTGGGATTACTTATTTAAGGTGTTTTTTAAGTTTGCACAAGGCCTCATAAACATGATTATATATGGTGCGGGTGCTTAATTCTAATAAATCTGCAATTTGCTCATAAGAAAAACCTTCAAAATACTTTAGGTTGATGATTTCTTTTTGGGAGGAAGTGAGTTGATTGAGGGCGTGGTAAATTTTATCCTTAGATTCTGAGTCTGTTTGGCTTTGTATCAACAGATACTCGTAAGAATGTTGCTGCCCAATTGGCAATTGATCAAAATCTGATATTTCTAAGCTTTGATGATCATTTACCAAATCTTTTAAAAGCTTTCTTTTTAAATAGGTTTTTAGGTAACTTCTGATGTTCTCTACATCGCTAATGGTATTTCTTTTTTGCCAGATCTCGCAAAACATTTCATGGATGCAGTCTTTTACCTTTTCTTTATCGGCGGTAACCCTAAATCCAAAAGCGTACAAATCCTGATAACTGTTTTGGTAAACGGTTTTAAAAGCTATTGCATTGCCAGATTTAATTTGCTTCCAAAGTGAGGAATCCATCGAAATATAAAACAGTAAAATGCAATGTAGCTAATCATTTAAAAAATTACAACAATACAAATCTATTTTTATCAATTCAATAAAATAAAAACCTAAAAAATATCGCTATTTCTATTTTAAAGCTGTTTTACTGTAAACATGGTATTCTCCGGGTGCTAAAGTTACATCGTAGATATTGGTATTTAGATTGATAGCGTTGCCAAAAGCATCTATCCAACTACCAGAAGAACCAAAATCTACCAAAGCCTTTTGTGGCACAACATCAAAGTTGCCTACAACAATTACGTTATTATCCGCACTGTTTAGTTTAATATATTTTACCGCTCCGCTTAGGTTAGAATTAAAATCAGTAGTGTTAAAAATGGCATTGTTTTCTTTCAGACTGATCATTTTACTATAAACATCGTAAAGAGCCTTTCTGTTGGGGTCTTGAAAATATTCCCATTTAATGGGTTTTTCCCCTGTTCTCCCGTTTTGATCTATGCTGATATCGTAACCTAGCTCGCCAAATTGCCAAACCATTTTGGGACCAGGGATCGCAAAGAAAAACGCTGCCGCCAATTCTTCTCGCTTTAACGAAGTTGGCAAATTATTCTTGATCACATAATTGCCGCTTGCATTCCCATAGGTAATGTTTTTAAAATTTAAACGCTCCTCATCATGGCTTTCTATGTAAGACACCGCCCCTTCTGGTTTTGCAAAACCATGGTTGGTGTAAAAACCCCAAGAAAAATCCGATTTGCCCAAATAGCCCATGGTAGCTTCGTTCATGTTGTAATTAAGGTTATTCCATACCATCATCCCGTCATTTGTGAGTTCGGTCTCTTCTTTGGTATCGGCAAAATGCTCTAAAATGGTGTAAAAATTATTATCGTCCACGCTTTTTATAAAGTTGTGATAATCTTTCCAAATAGCTACACGGCTGGCATCGTAAGCTGCAAAACCTGCATCGTCTGATGATTGGTGTTGGGTAAAGCCCTTGGAAAGATCAAACCTAAAACCGTCAATTTTGTATTGCTGCATCCAAAATTTCATTACGTTTTTACTGAAGTACTTAGTTTCTTGGCTTTCATGATTAAAATCGAAACCTACATTATAAGGATGCTTTGCTACCGTGTTAAACCAAGGGCTATCTGCAGTTGGTGCGCCATTGCTAAAATACATTTGTACCATTGGCGATTGCCCAAAAGAGTGGTTTAAAACCATATCTAAGATTACGGCTATGCCTTTCCCGTGGCATTCATCAATAAAATTTTGGAGCGCAGTTTTTGTACCGTAATATTTATCTGGCGCAAAGTAAAAAGACGGGTTATAGCCCCAACTTAAATTCCCCTCAAACTCATTTACGGGCATCAGTTCAATGGCATTTATACCCATATTTTTTAGATAATCTAATTTAGTTAAAGTTGATGCGTAGTTATGATCGGCAGTAAAATCGCGAACCAATAGCTCATAAATAACCAAGTTGTTTTTTGCAGGCCGGGTAAAATTGGTGTTCTTCCAGGTATAAACCGGTTGGTTGGCTTGCATTACACTTACAATACCAGATGTTTTGCCAGTTGGGTACGCTTTAAGATTAGGATAGGTACTTGTGCCGATATATTTATCGTTATCGGGATCTAAAACCTTTTCGCAATAAGGATCGGCAACCCGTAATTTATTATCAATTTCAAACTGATAAGCATATTCCGTATCGGGGTTTAGGCCATCAATCTGCACAAACCATGTTTTGCCATCTTTTGATAATTGCATCGGGTTTAAATTGGTTTGCCAATTGTTAAACTCCCCAATTACAGAAACAGATGTTTTTTTGGGGGCTATCAAAGTGATAATTGCAGATTTGCCTCCATTAATAAAGGCTACACCGTCTTTTGCACCAGATGGTAAATCTGCGGTTGGCGGGCTTGGCAAAGTCCCTCCAGACCCTCCATTATCTTTTTTACAAGCGGTGGTTAAGCTAATGCTGATCAAAAATAAATAGAATATCTTTTTCATGTTTATAATTTTATGGGTTGATGATTACAACTATTCTTAAAAAAAATCTGGGCGCTTTAATCCCGAAATGAATTCGGGACAGGCTACGCTATACACTATAGTTTTTTTGCTACCTGCATTAAGGCTAGGGCAAAAAAAGCTGTCGTTCCTATCGTTAACGCGATAAAAAACTAGATTGCTCTTCCTTCTTCAATTTCTAGCTCTGCTGTTACTATTTTATCGGTCGTTTTTGGTTCTTTAATAAAAATAAAACAGATTAAGGCTGCTAAAACCATTAGTGCTCCACCTAATTGCACCGCTAAAAGTCGATCATTGTTTAACACATTTCTCATGAGCCAACCAAAACCCAAAGAAGCCATGATCTCTGGCAATACAATAAAGAAATTGAATATCCCCATGTAAATGCCAATTTTAGCTTTTGGCAAAGAACCGCTCAACATGGCATAAGGCATAGATAAAATGCTTGCCCAAGCAATCCCAACGCCTGTCATACATAAATAGAGCATATTTTTATCTGTTACCCAAGCCACACTTATCAAACCTATCGCACCACAAAGCAAGCATAAGGCATGGGTGGTTTTTCTTCCCAGTTTATCGGCAATAATGGGCAGCACCAAAGCAAACAAAAAAGTAACCACACTATAATACGCCAATGTTAAACTTCCAAAATCTGCCCCTGCGGCGTAAATTGGATCGCTGGCATTGGTGCCGCCAAATACGTTTACGGCTACCGCGGTGGTATAATAAAACCACATCAGAAACAAACCCGGCCATGTAAAAAACTGTACCAAAGAAACAATCTGCATCCGCTTTGGCATATCGGCTAAAGCCTTAAAAATATCTTTAGCACCGCCCAAGAAACCTTTTTTGCCTTCTAATTTCTGGTTATTTAGTTCTTCTTCTGTGGGAGGATATTCTTTAGTGGTAAAAACTGTCCATAAAACGGCCGCAAGGAAGAAAAAAGCACCGATGTAAAAAGAATATTTCACGTTTTCTGGGATGAATCCCTCTGCTGCGGTATTTGTTAAATGGAAAACGTTCTTCATTAACCATGGCAATGCAGATGCCACGCTACCACCCAAACCAATCATCATGCTTTGCATAATAAAACCACGGTTTACTTGGCTATCTGGCAATTTATCGGTTACAAATGCCCTAAAAGGCTCCATAGAAACGTTCCCGAAAACATCTAAAACCCATAGTAAACCTGCTGCCATCCATAATGTGCCACTATTGGGCATAAATATCAATGCTATACTGCTAATGATTGCACCCACCATAAAATATGGTCTTCTTCTGCCCCATTTTGGGTGCCAAGTATGATCACTTAAATACCCGATAATGGGCTGGATCAATAAACCTGTAAGCGGTGCGGCCAAAAACAAAAGCGGCACTTGATCTGGGTTTGCCCCCAAACCCTCGTAGATACGGCCCATATTTGCCCTTTGCAGATCCCATCCAAATTGGATCCCAAAAAAACCGACACTCATGTTGATGATCTGTATCAACGAAAGTTTAGGATTTTGAAAGGCGGTTTTTAAGTTCATCTTTAACGATTTAAAATTGAATGATCTGTGAAGAATTTGGTGCTAATTTTATATTCAAAGCATCGCCCGCAGGCATTTCTAAATTTTTATTAGACAATAAATCAACTGGGTTTTTGGGCTGGTTATTATTTAAAACAATAGAAGGAAGGTTAATTTTCCCTTCAAAGCTTTCTGTTCTGTTAAAATTTGAGATGATCAGCAATCTTTGATCATTGGTGTATCTGAAATAAGCATAAACCCTGTTATTATTGATTTCTTGTTGTGGAACTTCATAAAAATCGCCATTAGATATGGCTTCGTTCTGTGAACTTATTTTTAGGAGATTTTTGTAAAATTCTCGTAAATCTTTTTGATTTTCATCAAGCTGACCACCATCAAACAAACCATTATTCATCCATTTTTGATGATTTGGAACTCCCCAATAATCGAAGATCGTTGTTCTGTTATCATCCTTGCCAAAACCTTCTATCCCTTTTGCCGGCTCGCCAACTTCTTGCCCAAAATAAACCATCACAGGGCTTTTGCCCAAGGTTGCGGTAACCACCATGGCAGGCAAAGCAAAATTGGCATCTCCTGCAAAACCCTTTGATGCGATGCGTTCTTCATCATGGTTTTCTAAAAAGCGCAACATTTTATCATCAAAACCTTGCACCTCATTTTTTGCTTGTGAAATAGCTGCCACATCGGCATCAGGTTGGTTTCTGATGAGTTTTTTTAACGCGTCGTACAATCCCACTTTATCATACAGATAATCAAAACCACCCTGGTTTAAATATTGGCTGTAAACTTTGGGGTTGTAGGCTTCGCCGATAAAAATCAGATCGGGCTTTTCTTTTTTTACTTGAGGTATCATCCATTGCCAAAATTCTACCGGAACCATTTCTGCCACATCACAACGGAAACCATCTACCCCTTTTTTGCTCCAATACACCAAAATATCCTTCATTTTTACCCAAACCGGAGGAATAGGATCGAAATAGGTTTTTTCTCCGTTTTGATAATCTACCCCATAATTAAGCTTGATGGTTTCGTACCAATCATCGTCTTTTGGTTTTGCCGAAAAAGAATTGTTGCCGGTTGCCTTTGCAGGGCTCTCGTTAAATTGGTAATCTTTTAAAGAATCTGTTGGGTTTGGTACCTTATCAATATCCGGGACCATAAAATTTTGGCCGTTTAGGTAGTAAAAATCATTCTTTGGGCTAAAGCTTTTTGTGGTATCATCATTCTCGCCAAAATCTTCAACACCTTTTGGCTTTACGTTAGAATGATAACCTCTGGCCACGTGGTTAGGTACAAAATCAATAATTACCTTTAAGCCGGCTGCATGTGTTCTTTGAACTAAGTTTTCAAACTCTTGCATCCTGTTAGGTACGTTTACGGCCAGATCTGGATCCACATCATAATAATCTCTAATGGCATAGGGCGATCCGGCAATGCCCTTAACCACATCGGCATCACTATTAGGGATACCAAATTTAGAATAGTCTGTTAAACTTGCGTGGGCAATAATGCCTGTGTACCAAACATAGTTTACGCTTAGTTCTTTTAAACCGTTTAGGGCTTTTTCATCAATATCGTTAAATTTCCCGGTGCCGTTTTCTTCTAAAGAGCCGTAAGTTTTGTTGGTGGTATTTGTGTTGCCAAAAAGGCGTGGGAGCAATTGATAGATCACTATTTTTTTATCGCCCATTATTTTAGATTTTGTTTGAGAGAAAATTAAAGTTGGTAATATCATCAATAAAAAAAACGCAGATAAGTTTTTGCTGAAACTATTTTTAGCCGAAATTATTTTTGCCCGCATTTTTACCGATTTTAAAAACATCTTATTAAACTAATTCCCTATTATCTACTTCTAAAGTTTTTAAGCCCTTTAAAACATGGTTTTGCCCATAAACAGAAATTTTTAAATCCCTATCGTGGTTGTTCTCTATCTGGAAACTTTTATCGCTGATTTTAATTTTGAGATTTGTACCCCTAAAATTAACCTTAAAAGAAAAAGATTTCCAATTGCTTGGTAAAAACGGGTCGAAATGCAATTGCCCATCTTTTACACGCATCCCCGCAAAACCTTCAACCACGCTCATCCATGTGCCTGCCATAGAGGTAATGTGCAAACCGTCTTCGGTATCGTTGTTATAATCGTCTAGATCTAAACGGGCGGTGCGTAAATAAAACTCGTAAGCTTTTGCTTCGTTGTTTAGTTTGGCAGCCAAAATGCTGTGAACACAAGGCGAAAGCGAGCTTTCATGAACGGTACGGGGTTCATAAAAATCAAAATTTCGTTTGATGGTTGCCAGATCATAATCATCCTCAAAGAAATAAATCCCTTGTAAAACATCGGCTTGTTTGATAAAGCAAGATCTTAAAATCCGGTCCCAACTCCATTTTTGATTGATCGGCCTTTGCGATTTTGGCAAATCTTTTACCAAAACCTGTTCTTTATCTAAATAACCATCTTGTTGTAAGAAAATCCCTTTTTCGGTATCAATTGGGTAATACATGTGATCTATAATTGAAGCCCAATCAGAAAATTCTTGCTTATCGAATTTTAATTTTTGTACGATGTTTTTATACAGGGCAGGGCGGGCTTTTTCTACAATTTGAGCTGCTTTAATGGTATATTTTAAACACCAAGTTGCCAAAACATTTGTGTACCAGTTGTTATTAACGTTGTTTTCGTACTCGTTTGGCCCTGTAACACCCAACATCACAAACTTGTTTTTTGCTTTGCTCCAGTTTACACGTTGTTTCCAAAAACGGGCAATACCAATCAAAACTTCTAGGCCATATTCTGATAAATAGCTTTCATCGCCAGTATAACGTATATAGTTATAAATAGCGAAAGCAATTGCCCCGTTTCTATGGATTTCCTCGAAGGTAATTTCCCACTCGTTATGGCATTCCTCACCATTCATGGTAACCATCGGGAATAATGCCGCACCATCTGTAAAACCTAATTTTTGAGCGTTTTCAATCGCTTTATCCAATTGTTTGTAGCGATAGATCAATAAATTTTTGCTGACTTGCTGCGGTGCGGTTGCCAAATAAAAAGGCACACAATAAGCTTCTGTATCCCAATAGGTAGAGCCTCCATATTTTTCCCCCGTAAAACCTTTTGGCCCTATATTGAGCCTATCATCTTTACCAGTATAGGTTTGAAAAAGTTGGAAAATATTGAAACGAATGGCTTGTTGAGCAGCAACATCCCCATCAATAACAATATCGCTTTCTTGCCATTTGCTGGCCCAAGCTTCTTTTTGCTCTTGCTTTAATTGCTCAAATCCTTTAGCCGAAGCTTTTGAAACAGCAATTTTTGTTTGGCTTAAAAGCTCTTCTTTAGCGTAATTTTGGGACGAAAGATTTGCGACAACCTTGATCAAGCTTATTTCTTGATTTTTCTTTGCCGATATATTTATTTTCTGTGCAACATATTTATCCTTTTTTATAATTTCAGATTTAAAAGCAACAGGTTTACCTACATTATATATTTGGATAAAACTTCCCGTACAAACCTCAAAATCAGTTTTTTTAGTTCTCAAGGTTAAATACGCCTCGTTGTTAGAAACTTCATCGATAACAAAATCCCAAAACTTCTCATCATAATTGCTATCCTCGTTTTTTACATCGCCATCAATAAATGGAACAAGCGTAAAATCGGCATCAAAATTTAAAGGCGTTATGCTATATTTTATGGCAGCAATTTCATCATCGGCAATGCTGCAAAAACGTGTTGCTTTAACTTTTAGCTGTTTGCCACTAGCTAGTTCTGCGGTAAAACTACGTTCTAAATAGCCTTCTTGCATATTTAAAACTCTTGTAAATTGGTTAACGGTTGCTTTTGCCAAATCTAAAACCTCATCTCCAATTTGCACTTTAATCCCTATCCAATTGGCAGCGTTCAGTACTTTTGCAAAATATTCTGGATAACCGTTTTTCCACCATCCCACACGGGTTTTATCTGGATAGTAAACGCCTGCAATGTAATTTCCGCTTAGGGTTTCGCCAGTGTAAGTTTCTTCAAAATTTGCCCTTTGGCCCATGCGGCCATTTCCCAAACTAAAAATACTTTCTGATATTTTATTGAAATGTGGATCAAAACCTTCTTCGATAATGTTCCACTCGTGTTTTTTAATGTAATCTTTCATTGCTTAGTATAGAGATGTGAGATATGAGATATGAGACCTCTTATCTCCTAAACATTTATAATTCTTTTAAATCTTTGATGGTTAATTCATTTAAGCCATTAACCACTTTATTTGCCCGTAATAATATATTTTTATCGCCAATTCCTATCGCTTTCATACCACCACGTTTTGCGGCTTCAATTCCTGCTTCGGCATCTTCAAAAACGATACATTGATTGGGTTTAACGTTCAACAATTCTGCTCCTTTTAAAAAAACCTCTGGGTTTGGTTTAGATTTTGAAACGCTATTTCCATCCACTATCGCATCAAAAAAATGGGCAATCTTTGTGTTCTTTAAAATGATGCTTGTGTTTTTACTTGCCGATCCCAAGGCCATCTGATAACCTTCTTTATGTGCCGCTTTCAAAAAATCAACGGCTCCGGGCAATAATTCTTCCTCGGTCATTTTATTGATCAATTCTACATACCAATCGTTTTTTCTTGTGGCTAATTCTTGTTTTTCGGTATCGCTTTTAGCTACGTTACCCCAACGTAAAATCTTATCTAAACTATCCATACGGCTAATGCCCTTTAGTTCTTCGTTTTGCTTTTCGGTAAAGATAAAACCCATTGTTTTTGCCAAACGCAGCCAAGCTTGGTAATGATAAACAGCCGTATCTACCAACACGCCATCCAAATCAAACAGTAAGGCTTTTATTTCTATATGTTTTTCCATTATATCTTGTTTGTTTTAGATTAATTAAGTTCTAAAACTGTTGCGCTCATTTTAGGTATTTGTAATTGATTGATGTTTGCTATCTTACCGGTAAAAATATCCTTGCCTTTTGTGATCCCTTTTAACTGCTCTGCAAATCTTGCGGTATCTAAGGTTTTATTGTTCTCTGTATTATTGATAACAACCATTACTGTACCTTTTGGACGATTTGGGATATACCTTAAATACACATATAAATCGTTCTCTGGCACATATTGCATCAATTTACCGCTTTGCAAAGCCTCACTTTTTTGCCGATAATTGGCCAATGTTTTCACGTAATCAAATGCTTCGTTTTCTTTAGGGGTGCGCCCTTTTTCGGTAAATTTATCTAAACTATCAGTTGCCCAACCTCCCATAAAATCAGAACGAACCAAACCATCTGGGTTAGCATAATTTTTCATCAAAATCTCTGTACCATAATACATTTCTGGGATGCCCCTCATGGTCAATAGCATTGTGATGCCCATTTTATATTTAGCAAAATCTTCGTTTACCATAGCGTAAAAGCGGCTCATATCATGGTTATCCAAAAAGATGCAATTGTTGTTTGGGTTTTTATAAAGAAAATCTTGCGCCAAGGTTGCATAAATGCGATTGATCCCATCTACCCAACCGTTTTTACCGTTCAAGCCTTCGTAAATGGCATCTTTTAAAACTGCATCGGTAACGCCTGGCAAATGGGTATCAAAGCCACGGTTAACTGTATTTCCGCCAGTAAAAAATGCTTGACTGGCAACAGAAGAAACCAGCGTTTCACCAAAAATAGATAGACGAGGGAACTCTGCATGAAGCTTTAATTCCCAATCTGCCATAAACTCGGGATCATTATAAGGGTAGGTATCTAGGCGCAAACCATCAATCCCGGCATATTCTATCCACCAGATATGGTTTTGCGTTAAATAATTTTGAACATAAGGATTGCGTTGGTTCAAATCGGGCATGGTAGGCACAAACCAACCGTCAAGCATTTTCTTTTTATCAGCTTCAGAAGCATGTGGATCCATAACCGGCTGATCACGATAAGAAGTCTGCGTATAAACAGGCCATTGGTTTAGCCAATTTTTCATCGGTAAATCATTATAAAACCAATGGTTAGAACCAATATGGTTATGAACAATATCTTTAATCACTTTTAAACCCTTTGCATGGCAATCTTCTACATACTTTTTATAAAGTTGGTTGGTGCCAAAACGAGGGTCTATTTTATAATGATCGGTTACCGCATAACCATGATAAGAAGCTTGCGGCATATCGTTTTCTATTTCGGGTGTCATCCAAATGGTGGTAACCCCTAAATCTTTCAAATAATCTAAGTGATTGATAACGCCCTGTATATCGCCACCATGGCGGTAATACATACTATCACGGTTTACGGTAGCTTCTTTTAAACCCTTAACAACATCGTTACTTGTATCGCCATTGCTAAAACGATCTGGCATCAATAAATAAATAAAATCTTTTTGCGTAACGCCTTGTATGCGGTTGGGGCTGTTCTCTTTATCTTTTAATCGGTAATTATAGCTCAAGCTTTTTTTACCCTTTTCGGTAAAATTGATGGTAAATTCCCCGGCCTTTGCAAATGGGGATACCAATAAATCTAAGAAAAGGTAATTAGGGCTTTCTACCTTATTAACCTTTACCAACTGCACTCCCGGGTAATTCAGTTTTACTTTGTGGCTTGCAATATCTTTTCCGTGTACCAAAAGCTGCAATTTTGGATTGTGCATTTTAGTAAACCAGAACATAGGTTCTACTCGCTCTAAATCAGGTATCTGACAGAAGCCAGAATAACTGATAAAGAGAAATAGAATGATGAATATTTTTTTCATTTAATGATTTTCTTGTAATATTTTTTTCTTGTTAGCTAAGGCATTTTATTCCTAAACAAGGCAGTAAATCATGTTATTGGAATCTTAAATTCTGTCCATCAAAGCCGCAGGTCATCCCCTAAACTCCGCTCAGATTGATATGCTGAGCGGAGCCGAAAGTCATGCTGAACAGAGCCGTAGTAATGCTGAGCGGAGTCGAAGCATAAAGCCCAACGCCCCTTCGACTTCGCTCAGGGTGACATCCCCTAAACTCCGCTTAGGGTAAGATCC
>NZ_JAEHFY010000025.1 GCF_016623585.1 Pedobacter segetis | reverse complement strand
AAAACATCCGCCTTTATTTAATTCCTGAAACCCTTTAATCTGCGAATTTCGGTCGTTTCTTATTTTTGCCGCTAACGTTTTGCGGCTTGGCGATGTGGCGGATTTTTAGCACCAAAGTTCATTAGAATACCTAATGTTGAACCTTGCACAAATGTTTCATAGAAGCACTGCAGCCGCCATATTGCCAAACCGATGTTACCAGCCGTTTTTTTGTCTGTCATTTTACACTTTTGTATTCTTCGTCAGTTACAGGTTGTAACCAAGTTACTTGAATATCGTCTTTGAAGTTTGTAATAGCTATGTGTGTCATTTGGGTTGTTGCAGTTGCACCGTGCCAATGCTCTACATTTTCGGGAATATTTACTACATCGCCTTTTTTAATTGCTTGTGTAGGTTTACCTTTTTCCTGATAAAAACCGTTGTCTTCAATCACAAGTAACACTTGTCCTTTTGGATGCGTATGCCAATTTGTTCTTGCCTTTGGTTCAAACGTTACGCTACCTGCCGAAAATTCGTTGTTCTTGTCTTTTGCGACCAATGGCGTGAGGAAAGCATTTCCGCTAAACCATTCATTAGGTAATTGCTGTCCTTTAGGAAATATTTCTGTTGTGTTCATTCTATTTTGTTAAATTGTTTGTAGGTTGTAATGTTCCGTAGAAATATGAAGCGGTAGCACCACCATCAATTAAAAAATCTGCACCAGTAATAAATGCTCCTCTATCAGACAATAACAACTCTGCTACATTCGCTACTTCATCTGCCATTCCGGGGCGACCTGCCGGACATTTTGCAAACATATTTTTATAGAAATCGCCTCTTGGTCCGTTTATTTCATCTAATGCCAATGGCGTGATGATGATGCCAGGTGAAATGGAATTTATCCTTGCACCTTTTTCGCCCCATTTCACGGCTTCTGCCATTACACGTTTTACGTTGCAACGCTTCGCCATTTGGTATGCATGCAATGTGTCTTTAATGTTTTCAGATTTTAGTATTTCTAATTGTAATAATTCATCAGTTGGCGTTGTTGCTAACAGCCTGTCTTCTTCGGCTGTCAATGCAGCCATTCTGTGTCCAGATTGGCTTGAAATGGTTACTGCAGTTCCGCCCTGTTTAATCACTTTCCCAAACTCTTCTAACAATACTGCCGTCCCGTAAAGGTCAACCGCCAAAATATGTTCTTTCGTGGATTGGCTTGGCGACAAACCTGCTGCGTTAATAAACATTGAGATTTCGCCTTCCTTTTGTGCTGCTTCAATCAATTCCAAAACAGAAGTTCTTGATGAAATATCTGTTTTAAAAGGAACTGCGTCAAAACCCGCTTCCACTAATGTCTTGCTAATAGTTTGTGCATTTTCAAATTTCCAGTCGGCAACAAAAATTTTATTACCGTAAGCCATTCTTCTTACAATCGCCATTCCGAGCTGACCCGCTCCTGTTAATACGATGATGTCTTTTGTTGTGTTCATTGTAAATATTTTACTATATCAATTGTACGTTCAACATTTTGTTGCCAGTCTCGCTGTCGTTGTTGTGTGTCGCTGTAAAATGGCTGGTAACGTTTGGCGAATTTGTGTTGTAATGGCATAGAAAGCAAAAACTTGTCTGCCCGTATAAATTGAATTAATTGCGATGAAATAACGTAAAGTAGTTCAGCCATTATAATGCAAATTTGTGGTTATGTGTAGTTGTTTATTGGTCTGTATTAAATTTCGGATATAATAATAGTGTTAGTAAAGGAATCTAAATAGGTAAACAAACTATAATCTTTTTTCATAAAAGGTCTAGTTAAAAAAATCGGTATAATTCTAAAAAAAGTTCGACCTGCAATTTGAGCTAAAGTGCATTTATTACCGTCTAAATTTACAACTTTAGTTTTTGTCAAAAATTTCCCTAATGTTTTTTGAAAGATTAGGTCGAGAATAATAAAATATAGAAAATAAGGAAGAATGAAAACGAAGTATGCCAGCTTATTAACAGCTTTCTCATTCACATATGGAGTTGCGCAATCTAATAGATATGCTAAAAATAAGATAATTAAAAAAATTGCAATAATGTCTATTATTAAGCTAAAAGCTTGAATGGAATTGGTCGTTCGTTTATTTAATATAGTTCTTTCAATTTGTAGTTTTTCAGTAAGTTCATTTGTTAACTCAGATTTGATTTCTTCAAAATTCACAACATCTATTTTTCGTTCTGCTATTTCTTTTTCTGCTGCTTCTATTGCTAAAGGTTGATAATCTTTACGTTTAATCGTTAAAATATCAATTAATTCCTTGTCTGTCAATTTTGACATAACTTTTGAAAACTGATTTTCCATATAGATTTCTATAAAATTAAATTGTCGTTAGGTTCGTGTTTTACAATTACACATAACTTATATATATGTCCAATAAACCCCCTATTATACCAGTGATTTTGGTTGGCTTGTGGGGGTTTTGTTGCATAATTGCTCTAAGATAAAAATTTTATAGATCATCGAAAGGGCTTTTAACATTTTGTAAACTTTTAATGCTTACATGGGTGTAAATCTCGGTGGTCTTGCTGCTCTTATGCCCCAGTATTTCTTGTATATATCTTAAATCTGTGCCGCTTTCTAAAAGATGGGTGGCGTAACTGTGCCTTAACCAATGCAAGCTTACAGATTTTTTGATGTTTACCTTATTTAGTGCTTGCTTTAGCACTTCACTTAAACTTCGCTCATCGTATTTGGTGCCAGGTTCTCGTCCTTCAAATAAATAGGTATGGGGCTTGTATGTTTTATAATAATCTCTTAAAAGAAGTAACACACTTGGCGATAAGGGGGCTATCCTGTCTTTTTTACCCTTACCTTGTTTGATCACCACCACGTTTCTTTTGCTATCAATCTCATTGGGCCTTAGGTTGATGAGTTCGCTTCTGCGCAAGCCGCAGCTATAGATCAAACATAGCATGGTTTTATGTTTGATATTGCTGTGCGCCCCTAAAATCTTCTTCACTTCTTCTTTGCTCAATACGTTTGGCAATAGCCTCTCTCTCTTTGGCCGGTATATTTTCTCTAAAATAATAGCGGTTTCTTTAATTGTTTTAAAATAAAGCTTTATGGCGTTAACTACTTGGTTTTGGAAAGATATGGATAGTTTTTTCTGTAGGATATAATTGTTGTAAAAATTGATGACATCATTATTGTTGATGCTCTTTGTTTCTTTATCGTTATAAAAAAGCAGGAATATCTGTAATGCTTCTGAATAGGTTTTTACCGTATTTGGGCTATACCTCTTGGTATTGAGGTATTTTTTGAAATTCTCTATTTCTTCTATCTTATCAAATTTTATATGTGGCGTTTTGGGTTCTGGTTCTAGATCAAATTTTAACCTGTTTTCTTTGTTATCTGGCAAATGCCAAACTTTTAAGGTTGCGCTCCACCTGGCATCTTCTAATTTCTTAAACCTATTGATCAATTCTCTACTGTTGGGATACCAAACAGCAATTCGCTTTTTGTTTTTATGCGTAATCAGTTCGGCGGTATAGGTCATTTACGGTATTGGGGTATTTTTTAATGGTTGCGCAAAAAAATTATTTTCGTTTTGGTAAAGGCACAATTAAAATTAACAATTATTCCCGAAATAAAAAACATGGATCATTTTTGGATTCTCCGATCCATCGGCGCAGCGTTATCGCTTCTGGTGTTTTTACAGCGCAGCGGTCTTATTTCTTTTTTTTTGCGGCCTTGATGGTAAGGGCAGGAGTGAAACGACTGGTTAAGCTTTTTTTTCAAAAGCTTAACGGCACCCCTGAACAGCGAGGATTGCCGCCCAAATCATCTTGATTAAACCAAGGGCTGATGCTTTTACCTAAAACCTCAAATAGATAAGCCTGTTAAAATGAGTTTGGCGGTTGCGGGGTTGGTGGCAATAGGGATATTGGCTACGTCGCATATCCGCATCAACATTTGTACATCTGGCTCGTGGGGGTGTTTGCCCAATGGGTCCCTAAAGAAGATGATGCCATCTAAAAGTCCTTCGGCGGTCATGGCGGCAATTTGTGCATCGCCTCCTTTTGGGCCACTCAATTTTTTATCTACGCTTAAACCGGTTTGCTCTACGTAACCTCCGGTGGTTCCCGTGGCGGTTAATTCCATTTGCGATAATGCTTCATAATGGTCTTTTACAAATCCAACCATTTCCGCTTTTTTTCCGTCGTGGGCTATCAAGGCTAATCTTTTTCTCATCTTTACTGTTATTTAAAAAATATATAAGCAATTATAATTGCCGCAATTACACCGGCAACTTCGGCCAATAATGCGGCGGGTAAGGCATGGCGGGTTTTTTTGATAGAAACCGACCCAAAGTAGATGGCCAAAACATAAAACGTGGTCTCGGTAGATCCTTGTATCACACAGGCAACCCTAGATGCGAAGCTATCCGCACCGCTATTTTTCATCAACTCTACCATTAGGCCCCTTGCGCCGCTACCGCTCAAAGGCTTCATAAAAGCAACGGGCAACGCTGGCACAAAACTGGTGTCTAAACCAAAAAAAGCTACTATACTTCCAATGCCCTGGGTAATAAAATCTAACGTTCCAGATCCTCTTAAAACGCCAACGGCAACCAAAATTCCCACTAAATAGGGGATAATTTTTATGGCAATCTCAAAGCCTTCTTTGGCGCCTTCTATAAAGGTTTCAAATACGTTTATCTTTCTAAAAAGTGCCAATGTTATAAAAGAAATAATAATGCCGAATAACAATAGGTTGCCCACCACACCAGAAACCAAACCAATTTGATCTTGATCTAGCGTAGTGAAATAGTACAATAAACCAAAAATGAGTACCGCCGCCGTACCCAAATAAAGCATAATTACCTTTTGGAAAAGGTTTATTTTTTGATAGATACAGGTAACCACCAAGCCTACCAAGGTAGAGAAAAAGGTGGCCAACAAACAAGGTACAAAAACATCTGATGGATCTACCGCACCGGCGGCTTTTCTAAATGCCATAATACTGGTTGGGATAAGCACCAAGCTTGATGCGTTGAGTACCAAGAACATGATCTGTGCATTAGAGGCAGTTTCCTTATCGGGGTTTAGCTCTTGCAATTCTTTCATTGCCTTTAAGCCCAGAGGCGTTGCGGCATTATCTAAACCCAACATATTGGCAGAAAAATTCATCAGTACAGAACCTAAAGCGGGGTGGTTACGCGGTACCTCTGGGAAAATCTTGGCGAAAAAAGGCCCTACTATTCTAGCGAAAATATTGATCATCCCACCTTTTTCGCCAATTTTCATAATGCCCAACCAAAATGTCATCAGGCCTATTAAACCCAAAGAAATTTCGGCCCCGGTTTTAGACATATCAAAAGTGCTATTAACAATGGTGGTAAAGATTTGATAGTCTTGAAAAAAGATAAGTTTTACCAAGGCCACCACAAAAGAGACTAGAAAAAAAGCTATCCAAACGTAGTTTAATGCCATTTATTTGTTTTGTTGATAAAGGTTATAAAGATTTTGATAAAATCAAAGGTTTATCGGTTTAACCCAAATATTTTTATTTGCAGCTGTAGATATAAAATGATTTGGGCGTTTTAACCGTTTGCCAGCTGCCGGATATATCTTTTCTGTCTTATCCTTCAACTCCCTCTTCGACTTCCTTTTCGACTCCCTCTTCGACTTCCTCTTCGACTTCGCTCAGAGTGACAATGCAGAGTGACATTGCGGAGAGAAAGTATGGAGAGACAATGCGGAGAGAAAGTATGGAGAGACAATTCGGAGAGACGATTAAGGCTGAAAAGGCTCTGAATAATGGAAAATAGGATGCCGTTTTAATGCTTAACGGCAACCTATAAGCACCGGCATATCAACTACGAGGAGATAGCTGATCCCTAGAACAAATGAGTTTCATGTATAAAATTTGTTTTCATTTTGGTGAGACCTCTCTTAACCTAGAGATAAACTTTGTATCGCCATATCGAAATACGATAGGCTATTCGAGTTACCGCTCTATACGTACTGGTGGGTATATAAAAATGCCCCTGCAACGGTATTTCATCCAAACGGTTTTGAGCAGATATTTGGTAAAAAAAGAACATGAGAAAATTCTCTTTATTATCATTGATCATCTTTTTGCTGATGAATGTATCAGCGAAAGCACAATCTGGTTCTGGTTGGGAATGGGCTTCCATTTCCGGGACTTCCAATGCTTTACCGGGCAGAAAAGTAAACCAAATTGCCACCGATGCAACAGGGAATGTTTACGCCACAGGTTTCTTTCACGGAAGTTTAACTTTAGGAGGTATAACCATTACCTCAGAAATGAATGGAGCAACAGAGGCGCAAAATGTTTTCATTGCTAAATACGATGCTTCTGGCAACGTACTTTGGTTAAAACGTTATGCCGGGAATGCCCCGGCCACCAACCAAAATGTAAATGCAATTACATTAGATAACAACGGTAACGTTTATATTGGCGGTAACGGGCTTAGTATTTATACCTCCAATAGCGCTTATTTGGTTAAATATGATACCAATGGAAATATCTTGTGGAAAAAAGAAGATTTCCCCTTGTATGAGGTCAACGGCGTAAATATTGGGCCAGATGGTAACCCCTTAGTGATGGAAAGTACGGCTGGCGCAAAGAATATCTATAAGATTGATAAAACCAATGGAAACATAGTTTGGACGGCCAGTTGTAACGGAGCAGGTTCTAATGCCGGCACTTATTATAAAGACTTTACCGATAATGCAGGGAACGTTTATTTTACTTGTTTTAATACAGGAAGTGCCAATGTGAATATTTTGGGCGATGCCTACACAACAACAGGAGGTAGTTTTGATGCCAACACTTTTATTGCTTCGGTAGATAATAACGGGGTAAAGCGCTGGTCGCAAATTATCCCGATTGTACAAGTACAATTGGGTTATACGGTAGATGCAAATGGCAAAAGTTATATCCAATTGGGTGGAGGTTTTGGTAGCACTTTTCAAGGAGTTTCAACGGCTTCATCTGGCGGAAACAGGTATTTGGAGTTGGATAATACCGGTACATTAACTCGCTATTTACCACTTAGCCCATACAAAGGCATTTTTAGGGTTAAACCCGATGGCATTTATGGATATGAAAATGCAGGTGGAACAACGCAAGCTTATACCGAGGTTTTTGGTGATTATTTTTTTTCTTTAGCAGCTGGCGCAACCACCAAAAATTTAGGAATTATTATCAAATACAACCCCACCGATAACGATAAAGTGGTTTGGGCAAACAGTATTGAAACCAATGGAACTTCGGCTTATGTAGCCGGCGGTATCTCCACTTTTGAAACATCGGCAAGCGGTAAAGTGATTGCTGGCGGTAATTTTGTGAGTTCAATAAAAGCTGGCGCAAATACCTATACTGCTACGGCAAACGGCAGTAACCCTTACGATTTGTTTTTAGCCCAATTTGATGGCGCAAATGTAACCCTTCCGCCCGTTACTAATTGGACGGGTGCAGCAGCCAATGGTAATTGGACAGATGCCGGCAACTGGGACAACGGCGTACCGAACGGTAATGAAAAATCTATTATTCCAAGTGGATTAACTTTTTACCCAAGCAATGTACCAACAACCGCAATTACCGGAAGGTTGCAGATTGATGCAGGCGCAAATGCTGCTTTGCCGGTTCAGTTTTACGCCAAAGGCGGGTTAACCAATAATGGAAATGCGACAGTAATTGGTACTGGTTTTTTTCAGGGATTTAACACCGGTTCAACACCGCTTTCTGGATCTGGAAGATTGATTTTTACGGCAAGCAGCCCAAATACCATTTTTACCGATATTACGCAAAGTTTAGAAATCAATTTCCCATCTGGTACTGTTTCTAGCTATGGCGGGGTTTTAGGAGGTTCTCTTTACCTTACCAACGGAAAATTGAGCATTGCTTTAGGAAGCCTGAACATGACAGATCCAAATGCGAGTTTAACCTATTCTGCAACAAGTTACATTTCTGGAGGTACTTTAAAAAGATCAATAAATAGCAATGGCGATTATACTTTCCCAATGGGTGGGAGCGGCCAATTTAACCCACTTACTCTTCATCTTACAAATGTAGTTGGGCCACAAAACTTATCGGTTAGTTTTAGCACTTCTATAAACGGTACCACACCAAACCTTAATTTTGGTGCCTCAACAATTTCTACGTTACTGAACACCGGTTTTTGGACCATCACGCCAAGCACTACCATAACTTCTGGAAAATATACATTAGATCTAGAAGCAGCCAAATATACAAATGGTGTAACAGACCCAACCAGATATTTGATCATCAAAAGAAATAATTCTACTGCATCGTGGTCCTTAAACGGTAAAAAACTAAGTTCAACACAAACGGGAGGTACAATTAGTGGTTCTACATTGAGTAACGGTTTATTAGATCTATCATCAGAAAACCTTACAGAATTTAATGATTTTGCTATTGGGGTAGGTTCTGCAGCTATCCCAAATGGAACAGAAAATGGCAATACCAACTGGACAGGAAACGCAGGTAATTCTTTATGGACAGATGCTGCAAACTGGGACAATGGCGTTCCTACATCTGGTACAAATGCTATTATTACTGCCGGAAAAACTACTTATCCTAACAATATAACCGCCACAAATACAGCTGCTAAATTACAGATAGATGCCACCGTAAACATTAAAATTCCTTATAATTTTATTGCAAACGCAGGTATTGTTAATAACGGAACATTAGAACTGACCGGAACATCTTCTTTTTTAGGTTTTGGAAATTCTACCAATGGTTATTCGCCGCTTTCTGGTTCTGGTACTTTGTTGTTCACTTCAACAGGGCCATCGGGGATAAATACTTCTGGTTTGGCTAACATCATTAACAATAGTGTTGAAATAAAAGGTGCTCCTTATTTTAATATGAACAGCAACGTTTACCTTGGTGGAGACGTAACGCTCTCTAACGGAACAACTTTACAAGGTTTTACCATGTATAACCCAAATGCTGTTTTAAGTGTAGATGCCACTTCTTATGCTACATCTGGTATTACCAGATATGTTAACCCAACTGGTACTTATAATTTCCCTTTTACCAACGGGAACGTTATTGTAAAATCTAATGGTTTAAACGCTAACCAATACATCAATGTATTTCAAAACATAGGGCAAGGTGGTTCTGCCCCAAATTTTGTTTATAATTCAGAAACTATCAATAAATATTTGAATGGGGCATATTTTACCGTTACCCCAAATACAATCACAACTGGTAATTATGATTTAACCATAGAAGAAAAAAACGCAACCAATACTATATTAGATGCTTCTAAATACCTATTGATTAACCGAACTGGTTTAAATAACCCTTGGAAATTTGATGGTACGGCAGGCACATCCTCTCAAGGTGCGGGTGTTTCATCGGCAAGCGTTGCGGGTTTAACAGCAACTGGCCAATACGGTATCGGTATTATAGGTCAAATAGTTTCAAACTGGACAGGGGCTGCCACCAATGGTGTTTGGGCAGATGCTGCAAATTGGGACAATGGCATTCCGAACAAAAGCATTAAAGCTGCTTTTTTACCTGGTTTATCTAGCTATCCCCAAACTTTTCCGGTTGCGCCCGCTACTGAAGCAGTGAGCGTAGCATCTGGTGCTAACGTTAAATTAGCTTATGATATGACAGCTCCTTTGGGCGTTGTTAACGATGGAACAATTGAGCCTATCGGCGTTGGGACTTTCTCTGGTTTTGGAAGCACAACCACTATATCCAACATCAGCGGAAGCGGTACAATTTTGTTTTCTGCTAGTAGTCCGGCTACTTTTAGTGGCTTAATCAATAATAATGTTGAAATAAACAGGTCTGGTAATTTAATATCAAACCATGGTTCTGTTTATGGAAATATTAATATAGTTAACGGATTTGTAATTCCTCCATTAAGTAATGAAATCACGTTGACCAATCCTAACGCAAGCATTACTCTTGCTTCTTCTGCCAATGCTTTTCAGAATAAATTAGTAAGGAATGTAAATGCTAGTGGTTCTTATTTTTTCCCTGTTGGGGATAACGCTTTAGAATATAATCCGATAACTATCACAACAAATGGCATTACCGGTACTACAAGTTATGGCGTTTTTTATAGTCGGATTACCAATCCCGATAACCCTCAGATTTTTGCTGATGGAGTACCTGTTTTAGGGCTTCTAAACTGCGATTGGGCTGTTTATCCTAATGCTGCCGCAACCGCCGGAGCGCTAAATATTAATTTTGAGGGAAGAAATTATAACGGTGGCGGTGTGGATGTATCTCGATATGTGTTGATAAGAAAAGTGCAAGGTGGCCCCTTGGGTTATGAAGCTTTAAGCAATTGTACATTTACCGAAAATGCGGGTGTGATCAACGCAAATATTACAGGTGTTACGCCGCCTGCTTACATTACAGATTATTATATAGGGGTTAAGGGATTAACTACCACCTGGACGGGGGCTGCAAATGACCAAAATTGGGCTACTGCCGCTAATTGGGACAGTGGTGCGCCAAATTCTAGTTACTTTGCCAAATTCATAGCGGGCTCACCAAATTATCCAACCAGCGTTTCCTCCTCAAATACTGCGGCGGCCTTAAGTATTGCTTCTGGTGTTAGTTTTAAACTTTCTGAGGATTTTAGTTCGCCAAACGGTATCATAAATAATGGTACCATAGAGGTAACGGGGTCTAGCTTTTTTGCTGGCTTTCATGGAAACCCTCCTTTATCTGGCACAGGAAAACTACTTTTTGGAACAAATGGCCCTGCTGGGATAGCAAGTTCAACTACCATCAATCAAGATATGGAAATTACCAAAGGTGGTACTTTTACCATGAGTAATGTAACCTTGGGAGGTTCTTTATTTATGACTAACGGAATTGTAAGTGGCTCTGTGATCATGACCAATCCGTCTGCTACGATAACTTATTCGCCAACCGCATACATCTCCGGTACTTTAAAGCGTACCGTAAATAGCTCTGGGAATTATGCTTTCCCGGTAGGAGCGAGCAACCGATTTGCGCCCGCAATTTTACAGTTGAAGAATATAGTTGGCCCGCAGAATATCATCGCATCTTTTAGCACCACCATTAATGGCTCGGTACCAAATACTTCTGCGGGTGGCAGAACGATAACATCATTATTAAATAACGGTATCTGGACAATTACCCCAAATACTGCATTAACAGGCGGAAATTACTCGGTAACTTTAGAAGGCCGAGGTTATACAAATGGAGTTACAGACGCACAAGCAGCAGATTATGTGGTGGTTAAAAGAGCAAATTCCTCGTCGGCCTGGGCATTTTACGGCGATAATGGAACTTCTTCCCAAAGTGGAAGTGTAGCAACCGCAACGGCGGGAAATATTGCCGGTTTTTCTGATTTTGCAATTGGTATTGCCAACGGAGATGTGCCAACCACGCTTCCGGTAAAACTGGTTAATTTTTTGGCTAAGGCCGATGGAAAATCTGCTCTGCTAACTTGGCAAACCGCAACAGAAATCAATAATGATAGGTTTGAGATTGAACGTAGTTTAGATGGGAATAGTTGGGTTAAGATTGGAGAGGTAAAAGGTGCGGGAAACAACTATCAGCTTAAGAATTATTCTTTTAGGGATGCTTTGCCAGCTAATGAAAATAATTATTACCGTTTAAAACAGGTTGATAACGATGATGCTTTTGAATATTCGCCGGTTAGAAGCGTAAAATTTAATTTAGGTAATGATGGGCAGCTTTCTTTTTATCCCAATCCTGTAACAGACGAAATTCATTTTACGGGTTTCTCTAATACCCAAAAATCAATCTATATTTTCGATCTAAACGGTAGCTTGGTTTTCAGTAAGTCAATCATCGGCGAAAGCCTAAAGATACCTAGCACTTTGCAAAATGGGGTTTACGTTTTGAAGATTAATTGTGGCGAAGAATCTATAACCAAAAATTTGACTTTAAATAAGTAGTTTTATTTAATTTTATTATTTGTTAAGCAAAGAAATTATAAATGAATTATAAAAAAATTCATGTTTATGTTAACAACACCGTCTTAAAAAAGATGGTGTTGTTGTTTTGTTTGATGCTTTTTGTTGCGGTTATAAAAGGCCAAACAAACCAAAACCATTTAGATAGTTTAGAAATAGTTTTTGATCAAGAAAAATCAGATACAACCAAATTTAACCTTGCCATAAATTTGGTTGATGGTTATAAAAATATAGATTCTGCTAAGGCTTCAGATTATATTTTAAGGGCAGAAAAGTTGGTAAAAACAAAAAAACAAGAAGTTTATTATTTATCGGCTAAAGCCAGTTTTTTAATTGTTTATGGCAAAATGGAAACGGCTAATTCTTTATTGTTTAAAGCTTTAGAAATTGCAAAATCTAATAAATATTTAAAGGAAGAAGCCAAGGTTTATAATAATCTGGGTGTTTCTCATCTACAATTATCAAAAAACACTTTAGCATTAAAATATCAGCTAGAAGCTTTAAAAATACGAGAAAAGTTAAATAACGAAGTTGATTTAGAAACAAGTTATATCAACATCGGGAATGTTTATTTTGCGATCTTAGATGATGAAAAGGCACTCCAATATTATAAAAAGGCACTTTATTACGCAAACAAACTTGGGTTAGAAATAGAGTTAGGGAAATTATACAACAATATTGCTGGCGTTTTTTATGATAAAAACGATTATGAGCATACCAAATATTATCTATTAAAATCTTTACGATACAAGCGAAAAACAAATAGTAAAACCGGTGAGGTTACTACATTAAACTCCTTGGGCGATGTGTGCAGTTCTTTAGGGGATTTTACCGAATCTGAAAATTATTATCAACAAGCTTTGTTGCTTGCCAATAGATTGGGAGATGATATGAACAAGGCAAACATCTTAAATTCTTTGGGGCATTTGCACCGTTATAAAAATGAATTTATAGAAGCGGTTTCTTATCAGGATAAGGCATTGGCATTAAGCAAGAAAATATCTTATAAAGATATGGAGATGGATGCTTTGTTAGAGCTTTCTATAAATTACCGCAACCTTAAAGATTATCATAAAGCCTATACTTTTTTTAAGTCTTATACCGAGGTTAAGGATTCTATTACCCAAACCAGTAACAAAACAGAAATCGCCGAATTGCAGACTAAATACGATACCGATCGTAGGGAACAAAAAATCTCCCGGTTAAACCAAGAGAATACCATCCAAAAATTAACGATAAAAAGTAAAAATTTAAGCATTACCATCATGATCATATCGTTTCTTGTTGCCCTCATAATCATCGGTTTTTTATATTATAGTTATCAATTAAAGCAGCAAAAATCATTACAATCGGCTATTATCAATCAGCAAGATTTAGCTTCAAAAGCGATTTTAAAAGCAGAAGAAAATGAAAGGAAACGCATTGCCAGTGATTTGCATGATGGTTTGGGGCAAATGTTTTCTACCGTTAAACTAAACCTTTCTAGTTTTGAAGACGATGTTTATTTTAAAGACGATAACATCAAGAACAATTTTTTGAAGACCATAAATTTGGTAGACCACAGTTGTAAAGAACTAAGAACTATTTCCCATCAAATGGCATCTGATGTTTTAATAAAATTGGGTTTGGTTGCTGCAATAAGAGATTTTATCCAAAATATTGATCAAAATAAACTTAAAGTCAACTTTCAATCTATTGGGATAAATGACAGAATACCATCTAATATAGAAACGGTTTTATATCGCGTGGTGCAAGAAAGTGTTAACAATACGATCAAACATGCTAAAGCCTCTAATCTGGATATCCAACTACTTAAAGAACAAGGAGAGCTCACTTTGATCATTGAAGATAACGGCATCGGTTTCAATGTTGATGATATGGGGAAATTTAAAGGTATCGGTTTACAAAATATCCAAAGCAGGGTAGCCTATCTAAAGGGAAACATAGATTTTGATTCTGCCCCAAACAGAGGGACGGTCATCAGTATTTTTGTGCCCTTGGCTTAACCGTTTTTATTCATAATTTTAACCATGGATGCACCTCAAAAAATAAACCTGTTCTTGGTAGATGATCATCAAATGGTGCTTGATGGGTTGATGTCTTTATTGCAGACATTTCCCCGAGCAAATATCTGCGGTTATACCAATAATGCCTTAGAAGTAATCGGCAGAATAGAAAATTACTCGGTTGATATTTTGATAACAGATATTCAGATGCCGGGTTTAAGTGGGATAGAATTAACCAAATTGGTTAAGAGCAAGTACCCAAATGTTAAGGTAATCTGCATTTCTATGTTGGGCAATAAATTCATCATTTCAGAAATGATAAAAGCCGGCGTATCTGGTTTTATTTTAAAAAGTACCGGTAAAGAAGAGCTGATAAACGCCATCACCCAAGTTTATGAGGGTAATAATTATTTTAGCCAAGATATTACCAAAGAGATGATGAGTACTTTTGGCGATAATTCTGAAGCCGGAAGATTGACCAACCGTGAAATAGAGATCATTAAATTGATTGAAAAAGAGTTGAGCAATAAACAGATTGCAGATAAATTATTTATCAGCGAAAGAACGGTAGAAACACATCGAAAAAATATCTTCAGAAAAACCGGGACTCAAAATATTGTAGGCTTGATCAAATTTGCTTACCGCGAGCAGATCATTTAAAAACCGCCCCAAAAGCCGTTATCCTCAAAATAGATTAAAACCCTATATTTGCACCTTCAAAAAAAAACACCCATAGCTAAAATTTATTTTAGCGATAAATTATTATGAGTTTACAGAGCGAAATTGCCAAACGTAGAACCTTTGGTATCATTAGTCACCCCGATGCAGGTAAAACAACCTTAACCGAGAAATTATTGTTATTTGGAGGTGCCATACAAAAAGCAGGTGCGGTAAAAAGCAATAAGGCAGATAAGGCGGCAACTTCAGATTTTATGGAGATCGAGAAGCAACGTGGCATCTCTGTGGCTACCTCTGTAATGGGTTTCGAGTATTTGAACACCAAGATCAATATCTTGGATACGCCTGGGCACAAAGATTTTGCCGAGGATACTTACCGTACCTTAACCGCTGTGGATTCTGTTATTTTGGTGGTAGATTGTGTAAAAGGTGTAGAGGAACAAACCAAAAAACTGATGCAGGTATGTAGAATGCGCCACACGCCGGTTATTGTTTTTGTGAATAAAATGGATAGGGAAGGGAAAGACCCTTTTGATCTGTTAGAAGAAATTGAAAAAGAACTGAACATCTCTACAAGGGCATTAAGCTGGCCAATAGGTATTGGAGGTTCTTTTAAAGGTGTTTATCAATTAAACAATAAGGCATTAAACCTTTTTAGTGCCAGCAAAAAACATATTGCAGATGATAGTATAGCCATTAACGGTTTAGATGATCCAAAATTAGAAGAACTTTTGGGCCAACGCTTAACAAATAAGTTAAAAGACGATGTAGAACTGATCGAAACCGTTGCAGAGCCTTTTGATAGAGACCTTTACCTTTCGGGTTATTTGGCACCCGTGTTTTTTGGTAGTGCCATCAATAATTTTGGGGTGCAAGAATTGTTAGAAACCTTCATCAAAATTGCGCCATCGCCGCAAGGCAGAGAAACAGATACCCGCAAAATAGAACCTAACGAAAATAAATTCACGGGTTTTATCTTTAAAATCCACGCCAATTTAGATCCCAACCATCGTGATAGGATTGCATTTTGCAGGATTTGCTCGGGTACTTTTCAGCGTAATACATTTTACCAGCACAACAGGCTCAATAAAAAACTGAAATTTGCATCGCCAACCAGTTTTATGGCAGATAACAAAAGTTTGGTTGAAGAAGCTTTCCCAGGCGATGTGGTTGGTTTGTACGATTCTGGAAACTTTAAAATTGGCGATACCTTAACCGAAGGAGAAAGCTTACAGTTTATCGGTATCCCAAGTTTTTCGCCAGAAATTTTTAGGGAATTAGAAAACAGCGATCCTTTTAAGACCAAGCAATTAGAAAAAGGGATCCATCAATTGAGTGATGAAGGCGTAGCGCAATTGTTTATTCAAAACCCAGGCAATAGAAAAATTATTGGTACGGTAGGGGAGTTGCAGTTTGAAGTTATCCAATTTAGGTTGAAAAACGAATATGGTGCATCTTGTCATTTTAGGCCTGTCAATATCTCAAAAGCCAAATGGATTTCTGCCACAACCCCACAAGAACTGGAGAAATTTACCCGTCGTTATGCTCAAAAAATAGCTTTTGATAAAGAAAATAAACCTGTTTTCTTGGCTTCATCTGCTTGGGATATCGAGTATGCGGCCAAAGAATATCCGGCAATTACGTTTCATGAGACTTCTGAATGGGAAATGCTTAGTTAGAACCAAGATGGCTTTGCTGAGAGAGATAAGAACCAAGACCGCTTCGCTGAAAGAGCCAAGAATCAAGACGCTTTGCTTTAGGAGGTAAAGAATCAAGATGTTTTGTTACCTCTTGGTGCAAGCCGTTAATAAACCCACTTATTGCTATGATTGCTTGAATGCAGGCTTTTCGCTCTCAAAACTTTTTTCATATTCGCTCACTTTAGAAATATCGATCTCATAAATACCGTTTTCATCGGCTTTTATGATTTGTGCAAACTTGCTATCAAACATTACTTCACTTGCTTTATAAGAAGTTCTAGAGTGTACGGTTTGTGAAAAAGCATCATCAAAAGCCTTAAGCATCACAATAAATTCGGCATCGGCACCCATCAAATCTTCAGGTGTTAAATTGATCAAAGGGCTATCTTCTTCTAAGGGATGTACAACGGTCCAACTTAGGGTTAATAAATTAATGCTGCTGCGCTCTAATTTTAAAGGCACAAACCTTCTGGTGGTTTTACCGCTCTCCATAACGTTGATACTCAACAGCACCTCAATGCTCAGTTCTATCAATTGGTTACTGCGTAAATTAGCCAATCTAAACATATATCCTTTCCCGTTCTGATAAGGCGCAACTACCATATTTTTGCTGTAAATTATTTTTGCGGTTGGCCTACTAAACCGCCCATACAATAAACCCGTAGCCAATGCAAAGGTTAGTAAGCCTAAAAAAGATTCAAAAGCGGCAACTATATTGGTTAAAAACCCAGACGGGCTTAAATGGCCATAACCTACCGTAGCTATGGTTTGTGCAGAAAAAAAGAAAGCATCCAAAAATTTATCCAAGCTATTGTGAGAAACAGAGCCTGTTAAGTGTTGCATACCTATGCCAAAATAAACCATCGCAAAAAACAGGTTTATAGAAACATAGGCCAATGAAATGGTTATCCAAAACCTGCTCCAACTCATAAAAATAAGCGAGTTGTAAGCTTCATGAGGCTTAAAAAATGGCAAACCTTTTCTTTTGATGTTAGAACTACCGTCTTTGTTTAATAGTCTTTGGTTATTTTGAGTAGGATTTTTCCCAAAACCCATATCCTCATCAATTCTCGATTTATGTTTGATCTTTATCATCAACTAAAAATGCTTTTAATTTTCTCAATATTCAAAAAATTACCATATTTGCTAAACAAACATGAAAACTTTAAACTTAAATAAAATTTGGTGGTGGCATTACGATAATTCGTAAGGCAAACCTCGTTTTTTATTTTATCACAAGATATAAAGGGTTGCCATTTGGTAGCCCTTTTTTTATTTATTTAAACAATATTAATGAAAGCGATTTTAAATCATTTATTTGAGCAAAAAACATTTTCTAAAGAACAATCTAAAGAAATATTAAAAAACATTTCTTTGGGTAAATACAACCCGTCTCAAATGGCCGCTTTCATGACGGCCTACTGTATGCGAAACATCACGGTTGATGAATTGGAAGGTTTTAGAGATGCCATGGTAGAACTTTGCATCCCCATTAACTTAACATCAGAATTTGATTTAATAGATCTTTGTGGTACAGGTGGCGATGGAAAGGATACTTTCAATATTTCTACTTTAGCTTCATTTGTAGTTGCTGGAGCGGGATACCATGTTGCAAAACATGGTAATTATGGCGTTTCTTCTGGTTGTGGCTCTTCTAACGTGATGGAATATTTGGGTCATAAATTTACCAATCGAGAAGATTTGCTTAAAAAGTCTTTAGATCAAGCTGGTATTTGTTTCCTTCATGCCCCTTTATTTCACCCCGCTATGAAAAACGTTGCCCCCATAAGAAGAGAACTGGGCGTAAAAACCTTTTTTAATATGTTGGGGCCAATGGTTAATCCCGCACAACCCCAAAACCAAATTGTAGGTGTTTTTAGCTTAGAATTAGCAAGATTGTATGCCTATTTGTATCAACAATCAGATAAAAACTACACCATTTTACATGCTTTGGAAGGTTATGATGAGGTCTCTTTAACTTGCGATTTTAAGACTTTCTCAAACAAGGGAGAACAAATTACCAGCATAGAGAGCTTAGGCTTTGATAAGATAGCAGCAAATACCATTACTGGTGGCAATACGGTAGAAGAATCTGCTAAAATTTTTATGGATGTTTTAAACAACCAAGCTACAGAAAACCAGAATAATGTGGTTTTGTGCAATGCGGCTTTGGCCATCAAAACCATAAATCCGAATAAGGCTTTCGCCGATTGCTATTACGAAGCAGAAAATTCTTTAACAGCAGGAAAGGCAAAAACAGCATTTAAAAAACTAATAGCTTTAAACAATTGATGAAGCATTTAAAAATTAAGGTTTGTGGGATGAAATATCCGGATAATATCAATTCATTATCTGCACTAAAACCCAATTATATGGGCTTTATATTTTATCCGCCATCAAAAAGATTTGTAGGCCCCGATTTTCAAAAATCAGATTTAAACGGGGTTGATAAAGAAATCGATAAAACAGCGGTATTTGTAAATGCCCAATTACAAGAGATAATTGAATTTAGTAATATTTACGGATTTAAAACCCTTCAATTACATGGTGATGAAAGCCCAGAATTTTGTAAAGAATTGAGAATATTAGGTTTTATAATCATCAAAGCTTTTGGTGTTGATGATGATTTTGATTTTAAAGTTTTGGAACCTTACGTGGATAAAGTAGATTTTTTTCTGTTCGATACAAAAACCGAGCATCACGGAGGTTCGGGAAAAACTTTCGGATGGGATATATTGAATAAATATAATTTTGAAAAACCTTTCTTTTTAAGCGGTGGGTTAAGTTTAGAAAACTTATCGGCCATAAAAGAAATTGAAAACCCTTACTTTTATGGTGTGGATCTAAACTCGAAATTTGAGTTTGAACCAGGCTCAAAGAATATCGAAAAATTATCATCAGCATTTGAACTTATAAAAAATATATAAATGAACTATCGTGTAAACGAAAACGGATATTACGGAGATTTTGGGGGAGCATACATCCCAGAGATGCTTTATCCCAACATAGAACAGTTAAAAAACCAATATTTAAACATTATTGCCCAACCAGATTTTAAAGCAGAATTTGAAGATCTGCTAAAGAATTATGTAGGCCGGCCTTCGCCTTTGTTCTTAGCAAAACGGCTTTCTGAAAAATACGGAGCAAAAATATATCTCAAACGGGAAGATCTAAACCATACCGGTGCGCACAAGGTAAATAATACGGTCGGTCAGATTATTTTGGCCGAAAAACTGGGGAAGAAAAGGATAATTGCCGAAACGGGGGCAGGGCAGCATGGTGTAGCAACCGCTACTGTTTGCGCTCTAAAAGGTTTAGAATGTGTGATTTACATGGGCGAGGTTGATATTGAACGCCAAGCCCCAAATGTTGCCCGTATGAAAATGATGGGGGCAACCGTAATTCCGGCAACTTCGGGCAGTAAAACGCTAAAAGATGCCACCAATGAGGCAATGAGGGATTGGATCAACAACCCGGTTGATACGCATTATATCATAGGTTCTGTGGTTGGGCCACATCCTTACCCAGAGATGGTTTCCTTATTTCAATCCATCATATCAAAAGAAACAAAACAACAATTGATAGAGCAAACCGGAAATGATCAACCAGATTATGTTTTGGCCTGTGTTGGAGGTGGGAGTAATGCAATGGGTATGTTTTATCATTTTTTGGATGATGAAAACGTAAAACTGATTGCCGCCGAGGCAGCTGGCTTGGGCGTAAATTCTGGCCATTCTGCCGCAACATCCGTTTTAGGAAAAGAAGGTGTTTTGCATGGCTCAAGAACCATTTTGATGCAAACAGAAGACGGACAGGTTGTAGAACCCTATTCTATTTCGGCAGGTTTAGATTACCCGGGCATTGGTCCACAACATGCTCATTTGCATAAAGTTAAAAGAGTAGAATATGTGAGCATTACTGATGATGAAGCCATGCAAGCTAGTTTGCTATTGTCTAAAATGGAAGGGATCATCCCCGCAATAGAATCGGCACATGCTTTGGCTCAATTAGAAAAAATGACCTTCAAGCCTGATGATGTGGTGGTTATCTGCTTATCCGGAAGGGGAGACAAAGATTTGGATACTTTTATGAAATACTTTAAACTTTAATGTTATAAAAGATGCAAAGCCTCCTAAATCCAGAATATAAGAATTGGTTAATAGAGCTTAAAAGTAAAATACGTTCTACCCAAATTAAAGCTGCTTTAGCCGTTAATAGTTCTTTAATTGGCTTTTATTGGGAATTAGGGAAATCCATTTCTGAAATGGAAAATGTTTGGGGAAACAAGTTGATTGCGCAAGTTTCAAAAGATCTAAAACATGAATTTCCAGATATAAAAGGGGTTTCTAGAAGCAATCTATTTTATTGTAAAAAATTTTATGAATTTTATTCAAGTAAAATTGTCCAACAAGTTGTTGGACAAATAGACTCTAATGAAAATATAACAGTCCAACAATCTATTGGACTATTAGAATTACCTGAAATAGAGGGTGTATTTAATTTACAAAAATTATTGACTAACATCCCATGGGGCCATCATATTATTATTTTCACAAAAGCTAATAATATTGATATGGCAATATTCTATTTAAATCAAACCTTAGAAAATAATTGGAGTAGGGCTATTTTAGAAATCCAAATATCATCTGATTTATATAAACGCCAAGGAAAGTCGATAAATAACTTTAGTAACACTTTACCAAAGCCACTATCAGATTTAGCTAATCAAACTTTAAAAGATCCATATATTTTTGATTTTCTAAGTTTAGATGTAAAATATAGGGAACTAGACATTGAGAGGCAATTGATAGAACATATTACAAAGTTTCTTTTAGAATTGGGCAAAGGTTTTGCTTTTATTGGAAATCAGTATCATTTACAAATTGCGGATAATGATTATTACCTAGATCTACTTTTTTATCATATAAAACTTAGATGCTATGTGGTTATAGAATTAAAAAACACCAAATTTATTCCAGAATTTACCGGAAAACTGAATTTTTATTTATCGGCGGTAGATAGCATGATCAAGGATAAAAGTGATAATCCATCTATTGGCATTTTGTTATGCAAAGATAAAAATAATATAGAGGCAGAGTTTGCACTACGTGATATGAATAAACCTATGGGAATTAGCGAATTGAGATTAGTAGAAAATTTACCAGATAATTTAAAAAGCAGTCTGCCTACTATTCAAGAATTAGAAGATGAACTTAAGAAATTAGAAGATTAGAACCAAATGAACAGATTACAACAACTCTTTGAGAAAAAGAAAAACAATATTTTATCCATCTATTTTACGGCAGGTTACCCAGAAATTGGCGCTACCATAAAAATTGCCGAAGCTTTAGAAAAAGCTGGGGCCGATTTTTTAGAGATAGGTTTCCCTTATTCAGACCCTTTGGCAGATGGCCCCGTTATCCAAAACAGCTCGCAAGTTGCGATAGAAAACGGCATGACTTTAAAGCTTTTGTTTCAGCAATTAAAAGATTTAAGAACTAGGGTTACTATCCCAGTTTTGCTGATGGGGTACGCAAACCCAATGATCCAATACGGTGTAGCTAATTTTTGTAAGGCTGCCGCCGATGCTGGCGTGGATGGTGTAATTGTACCAGATTTACCACTTAATGAATATGAAGAGATCTATCAAGATGATTTTATTAAAAACGGCTTAAGTAATGTTTTTTTGGTAACCCCTCAAACATCTAATGAAAGGATAAAAAAAATAGATGAGCTTTCTAACGGCTTTATCTATTTGTTATCATCGTCATCTACAACGGGTAAAAGTTTAAACGTATCTGATGAAATTGGAGAATATTATGAAAGAGTAAAAAGCTTAAACCCAAAAAACCCACTCATTATAGGTTTTGGTATTTCTGATAAAAATAGTTTTATGAGAGCAAATCAGTATGCAAATGGAGCCATTGTAGGTTCTGCTTTTGTTAAAACAATTGGAAATGCAAAAGATTATTTAAGTCATATCCCACAATTTATCAGAAAAATTAGAGACTAAGCTCTAGTTTTTCTTTGCCAGAATATGTTTCTTCTTTAACCTTTTGTTTAATTATAACCGGAGAATGTTTTTTGCTCAAATAATTTAAGAAAACATAACCTGCAGTTGCAGAGATAATTGATGCAATAAGGATAGAGAATTTAGCCTCCAACTGAAATATAGGTGCGCCAAAAGAAAGTATCGATACAAATATAGACATGGTAAAACCTATGCCGCCCAACATCGCAACCCCAGATATTTGCTTCCAACTAGCTAACCTAGGTTTTTTGGCTATTTTAAATTTAATGGCGATCCATGTGGCTAATGTTATTCCAAGTGGTTTTCCCAAAAATAATCCTGCTAAAATTCCCAAGCCTAAAGGGTTGGTTAATCCTTTGATCATTTCAGATTCAAACCTTATATTGGTATTTGCCAAAGCAAATAATGGCATAATGATATAACTTACAGGGTTGCTTAATAAACCTTCCAATTTTTCTAATGGAGAATGTTTCCTCTTTTCGCTTGTTGCAGGTATGGCAATAGCCGTCAAAACACCGGCAATGGTAGCGTGTATCCCACTGTGGTGGATCAAATACCATAAAACCATACCCGGGATAATATAATAGATAAGTTTTTTAGCCCCAAAATAATTTAAAGCCATCTGAAACGCAAAAACCCCGGCAGCCAACATCAAATAGGTAAAATGTAAATCTGAGGTGTAAAAGACGGCAATAACTAAAATAGCTCCTAAATCATCAACAATGGCCAAGGCGGTTAAAAACACCTTTAAAGATTTTGGGACCCTATCACCAAGAACAGATAAAATACCAATAGCAAAAGCAATATCAGTTGCCATCGGAATTCCCCAACCTTTAGATGTTACAGACCCAATGTTAATTAATGCAAAGAGCAATGCTGGCATTAACATACCGCCCAATGCGGCAATTATCGGTAATGACGATTGCTTAATGGATTTTAACTCTCCATCAATTACTTCCCTTTTAATTTCCAAACCAACATATAAGAAGAAAATGGCCATTAAGCCATCGTTTATCCAACTTAAAGAACTAAAGTTTAAATCAATTCCGTTAGTTGCTATGCCTAACTTAAAATTTAATAATTCATTAAAATAACCCCCTAAAGAAGAATTAGCAACAAGAATTGAAATTAGTACACAAAAAATTAGAATAATACCTGCCTTAGATTCTGTTTTTAAAAACTTTTTATATACTTTTTTGCTTATTTCTCTCATTTTGATTGTTATTTTCTAATAATTAACATAAAATTAAATATTATTTGAATAAAAATAAACAAAAAAATGATTTAAAGCATTTTTTAGAATAAAAATAGAATAATAAAGCTTAAAATATCAAATTATTAAAATGATATTAGAAAAACACAAGATAATTAAAGATTATTTAATGTAAATGGTTTTAATTCTAGGGAATTTGAGGTTTTTAATAGGTAATTTATTTTAAAATCATTCTTTTTTTTGATTTCCCTAAGAATTTCAATACCGAATAGCCTAAAATACCTGCACAAACAGAAGCAATTAAAATAGAGAACTTTGCCTGTGTTTGGTACTCTGGTTGGGGCAAAGAGAGCAACGCTATGAATATCGACATGGTAAAACCAATGCCGCCTAATAAGCCAAGCCCTCCAATTTGTGCCCATGTTGCCGTTTGCGGGAGTTTACTGATTTTTAGTTTTACAGAAAGCCAAGAAAAGGATAATATGCCCAGGGGCTTGCCTATTAATAAGCCACAAATAATGGCAATGCTCAAGCCCGATGTAATGTTGTTCAACATCTCAGATTCAAACCTGATATTTGTATTTGCGATCGCAAATAAGGGCATGATGATAAAATTGACGGGTTTTACCAGCAAATGCTCTAATTTTTCTAATGGAGAGGCATTATCAGTTGCATTAGTTGGGATCGTTAAGGCGGTAAGAACACCAGCAATTGTGGCATGTATGCCAGAATGATGGATAAAATACCACATCAAAATACCCGGGATGATATAAAATGCAAGCTTCTTTACGCCAAAATAATTGAAAGCTATCAATAAAACCATGATGGCACCAGAATATAAAAGGTATTCAAAATGTATCTCATTAGAATAAAATAATGCAATCACCAAGATGGCACCCAAATCATCAACGATGGCTAAAGCTGTTAAAAAAACTTTTAAGGAATTAGGAACTTTGCTGCCCAATATAGAAAGGATAGCAATAGCAAAAGCGATGTCTGTGGCCATAGGAATACCCCAGCCATGGCCTGTTTGTGCCGATGAATCTAAGATGATATATATACAGGCCGGAACAAGCATACCTCCAATTGCCGCGATAATTGGTAGGCTGGCTTGTTTGATACTAGATAGCTCTCCTTCTACTAATTCTCTTTTTATCTCTAAACCAACCATCAAAAAGAAGATGGCCATTAGGCCATCGTTTATCCATAATAAAATACTGTATCTTAGATCAATAACAGAGTTTTCAAAGCCTATTTTTGTAGATAATAAATTATTGAAATTATTGCCAATACCAGAATTGGCAATGATCAAACTAACAACTACACAAAGCATTAAAAGGATGCCCCCGGTAGATTCTGATTTGAAAAAGTCTTTATAAGGTTTTAAGTTGATTATTTTGGCCATATTCGCTAAAATAAGAAAAAATTTAGCCTAAAAGATTTAGAAACTGTAAATAAAAATAGGCCGAGTTTGGTTATCCATCAATAATTTTTGTTTGGCTGGTATGCTTTATTTAAAATTAGATTATCGACCTAAACAGTATTATGATGAAATATAATCTTCAATATTTCCTTTCCCTTCCCTTAAAACTTGAAAATCGCCAGAGGTACAATCGATCACGGTTGAAGGTACATTATCGCCATAACCTCCATCAATAACTAAATCTACACGGTCTTCATACTTTTCAAAGATCAGTTCGGGATCTGTGGTGTATTCTATAATTTCATCTTCATCATGTATAGATGTAGATAAAATAGGGTGGCCCAACATTTTAACAATTTGTCTTGCTATGTTATTATCAGGGACCCTGATGCCCACCGTTTTTTTGTTTTTGGATAATAATTTAGGAACATTATTACTAGCGTTAAATATAAAGGTAAATGGCCCGGGCAAAGCCTTTTTTAAAACTCGAAATATGCTGTTATCAATGGGCTTAATATAATCAGATATGTGGCTCAAATCATAACATATAAAAGAAAAATTTGCTTTTTCGGGTTTTAAGCCTCTTAATTTTGCGATTTTCTCAATGGCTTTCTGGTTGGTGATATCGCAACCCAAACCATAAATGGTATCGGTTGGGTAAATGATGATCCCACCTTTTCTAAGAACATCAACGATCTGTTCTAAAATTTTTTCATTGGGATTTTCTGGATAAAGGCGTACGAGCATCTTACTCCAAAAATAAACATTTAAGCTTAATAAATATCCCCCTCATGATATTAATACAACAAACTGTCTTAAAAAAAGAACATATTTTGATGATTTAGAAACTAAAACCATCTCGTTTTAATAGAAACTAACTTTAAAACTGCCGTATTTTACTAAAATAGATCTATTTCTCATCAAAAATTGTTTGGCACTTATTTGGTATTAAGCTCAATAACCATTTAAAAAAACACGATTATGAAAAATGACTTAACTAGAATACCATCAAATTTTGACTCAGAACTATTATCGATTTTAAAAAGCGATATTCAAGAGCAGCGTTCAAAAGTGAAAGCAAAACTCATCAGTATGGCCACCAAAGCTTACGATAATGAATTGCTAAATATCCTTAGAGAAGACCTAAACTTTCTTAAATCTCAAATTTGCAACGCCTCACATGGTCTAGCCCAAGCAAGTTAAATTTATCAACCCTATCATATAAAACAAAAAATCCTGCACTTATAATTAAATGCAGGATTTTTTTTCTTTAAAACTAACGATTACATTTTTGCAGTTGAATCCATTTTAGTAGAGTCTGTCATCGTAGAATCCATTTTGGTAGAATCCATCATCGTAGAATCCATCATAGTAGAATCAACCTTTGCAGAATCTGCTGATGAGTCTGTAGCTTTGTTTGAGTTACAAGCAACAACAGATAATGAGATTGCTAAAGCAAAAAATCCGAATTTGAATAAATTTTTCATGCTAATACTTTTTGTTTTTTAATTTGATTAATTTTTGACCAAATATATAAATATTCGATAAATTGTATAAATAATTCATAAAATTGTGTATTAATATTTGTATAATTAACAATAAACAAATTATTAGGTAATATAATAGCCGGCTATTTAAGTTTCTTTTTAATTTTTGATAAATTACATCGTGGAAAAAATCATATTTATTCTATTACCTATTGCTTATTTTCTTTATAGTGCTTATCTCAACTTTAAAAAAGAAAAAGAAAAGGCAGCAAAGAGGATTTCCGAAAATCCTCATATTCCCCAAAATGCCCAATCGGCAACTGCGGAAGCAAAACCACCGCAGATGAGAGAAGATACAACAGATGTACAGGCTTATTTAGAACAGAGGCGTTTAGAAAGGGAAAAATTGAGGAACGAAGCCGAAAACGTAAATAAGGCAGATAAGTTGGCCGTAAAAGATTATTACAATCCAGAAGTGCCATCGGCGCAAGTGATGGCGGGTAGGTTAATCCATCAAAAACATCATCATCAATTTGAATTTCCGCCACCACTTGAAGATGATAGGATAGATTTTGATATTAGAAGCGCAATAATTTATCAGGTTATTTTAAACAGACCCAATTATTGATCATTCTCCTTTGATAAAAACACAAATCAGATTTGATAAACAAAACTTTATCCCTATATTTGCACCTCAAATTTTTAAACAATAATTTTTAAACAATGTACGCAATAGTAAGTATAGCAGGGCAGCAATTTAAAGTTGCTAAAGACCAGCATCTTTTTGTACACAGGTTACAAGGAGAAGAAGGCGCTAGTATTGAATTTGACAACGTGTTATTGATAGAAAACGAAGGTAAAATATCAGTGGGTTTGCCTGCTGTTAAAGGTGCTAAGGTTTCTGCCAAGATCGTGTCTCATTTAAAAGGAGAAAAAGTAATAGTTTTCCACAAAAAGAGAAGAAAAGGTTATAAAAAGAAAAACGGTCACCGTCAGTCTTTCACTAAGATCCAAATCGATAATATTTCGATCTAATTATTTACATTAATTTAATTATACTGGGTTTATACCTAGTTAAATAGATAAAACATGGCACACAAAAAAGGAGCCGGTAGCTCTAACAACGGTAGAGAATCGCATAGCAAACGTTTAGGTATTAAAATTTATGGTGGTCAGGCTGCAATTGCCGGTAACATCATCGTTCGCCAACGTGGCACTAAACACCACCCAGAAAAAAATGTGGGTATAGGCAAAGACCATACATTATTTGCTTTGGTTGATGGCAAAGTTTCTTTTAGGAAAAAAGCAGATAACAAATCTTATGTTTCTATTATCCCCGTAGATTTTTCTGCACCAATTTTAGAGGCTTTAAAAAATAAAAAGGTAGAAACTAAAGAAGTTGCCCCTAAAAAGGTGGTAGAAGATAAGACTCCGGTTAAAAAGGAGGCAAAACCCAAAGCTAAGGTGGCAGAGGTTAAAGAGCCAAAAGAAAAGAAAGCTACCGTTAAAAAAACAGCTGCAAAAAAAACTGATGCTGCAGAATAAGAATATTTAACCAACAGTGCAAAAAAGTCTCAACGTTTTAAAAAGTTGAGACTTTTTTGTTTTACGTGTTTTAAAAGAACATTTTTGTTGGTCAAATAATAGGTTGTTAAAATTATATTCCAAAAAATACTTTATTTTAAAGCTTTAGAATTAATTTAGCCAATATGCAATCTTTTGAGCTAGATAAGACAGATATACTCAAAGTTAAACAAGCTTTAGAAGGCGGTGATCAAGACCTCTTGTTGCTATTGGCCGATTATCATGCCTCTGAGATTGCCATTCTTTTTGAGTCCATATCCTTAGAATCTCAAAAGAAAATCATCAACCTTCTTCCGATTGATTTAGCTTCTGAGATTATTTCAGAAATGAGCCATGAGGCACATCCAGAAGAACTCTTAATAGACCTTGAGCCAGAAAAAAGACAAGAAATTGTTGAAGAGCTGGATTATGACGATGCTACGGACATCATCTCCCAAATGGATGAGCAAGACCAGCATGATATTTTACAAGAGCTAGATAAGGAGGATGCGGTAAACATCAGAAATTTAATGACCTATGCCGAAGACACGGCAGGTGGTTTGATGAATACCGAGGTAATTAAGGTTGATGCTGATATGTCTAAAAAACAGGCGATTGACCAGATCATTCTACAAAGCGAAGAGATAGAAGAATTTTATACCATATATGTTGTAGATCATGATGATATTTTAAAAGGAATAGTCTCTTTAAAAGACATCATTAAAGCGAAGGCAAATGCCAAAATAGCCGATATAGTAAACACAGAATTTGTGTTTGTTAAAACCAGCACCGATCAAGAAGAAGTAGCAGATCTAATTTCTCAATATAACCTTACCAGCATACCAGTGGTAGATTTAAACATGAAACTGTTGGGTAGGGTAACCTTTGATGATGTGATAGATGTAATGCAAGAGGAAAACACAGAGGATATTCTGAAATTCTCTGGTGTATCTGAAGATGAGGAACTAAGCGGTAATTGGATAGAAGCCGTTAAATCTCGCTTGCCATGGCTGATATTGAATTTAGGAACCGCCTTTTTGGCTTCATCCGTAATCCGATATTTTGAACCTACCGTAACAAAAATAGTGGTTTTAGCAGGGTACATGACAATTATTGCAGGGATGGGAGGTAACGCCGCAACACAAGCCTTGGCAGTAACCGTTCGTAGAATAACTTTAAGTGATTTAACTGATAACCAGGCTTATAAAACAGTATTAAAAGAGCTAACGGTGGGGCTAATTAATGGCGCCGTAAATGGATTGATAGTGTTTTTATTCGCTTATTTTTATGATGATAATTTGCTTTTGGGATTGGTGATTTTCATCGCCATGACAGGTAACTTATTAATTGCCGGCATTACCGGGGCAGGAATTCCATTAATATTAAAACGAGTAGGGATAGATCCCGCAGTAGCTTCATCAATTATCATAACCACCTTTACCGACGTATTTGGATTCTTACTTTTATTAGGCCTAGCCTCTAAATTATTGCTATAATTGTAGCGGTAAACAATGTCTCAACAGATAAGCTCATAAACAATTTACCTTAGTTGGTATAATTTTTAAATAAAACAAATGCAAACAAAACACAACTGGACAAAAGAAGAAATATTAGCTATTTATAATCAACCATTTTTAGATTTGGTTTATCAGGCCGCTAGTATTCATCGTGAAAATAAAGATTATTCAGAAGTGCAGATTAGCTCACTTATTTCAATAAAAACCGGAGGCTGTCCAGAAGATTGTGCTTATTGCCCTCAAGCCGCCCGCTACCAAACAGATTTGGAGGTGCAGGCCATGATGAAGGTTGATGAGGTAATTGCCGTTGCCCAAAAAGCAAAAGATGGCGGAGCTTCTAGGTTATGTATGGGGGCCGCATGGCGTGAGGTGCGTGATAACCGCGATTTTGATAAGGTGATCGAGATGGTTAAGGCGGTTAATGGAATGGATATGGAAGTTTGCTGTACTTTGGGCATGCTAAATGCCAACCAAGCCCAGAGATTGGCCGATGCGGGTTTATATGCTTATAATCATAATCTAGATACATCCGAAGAGGATTATAAACGCATAATCTCTACCCGAACCTATGACGATCGTTTAAAAACCATAGAAAACGTTCGTAAGGCAAAACTGACCGTTTGTAGCGGTGGGATTATTGGTTTAGGGGAAACCGTAAATGATAGAATTGCCATGATTAAAGTTTTGGCCAATATGGCCCAACATCCAGAATCGGTACCGGTAAATGCTTTGGTGCCTGTTAAAGGAACACCATTGGCCGATCAACCTAGGGTAAGTATTTGGGATATGGTTAGGATGATCGCAACCGTTAGGATTGTGATGCCTAAAACCGTTGTACGTTTATCTGCAGGTAGAAACGAAATGAGCACATTAGAACAAGCTTTTTGCTTTATGGCTGGTGCAAATTCTATTTTTGCGGGCGATAAACTTTTAACCACTCCAAATCCAGAGTTTAAAGATGATATGGCGATGTTTGAGCTATTAGGTTTAACGCCACGTAAGGCATTCAAAAATGGTAGGCCTCAAGAAAAGGAAATATTAGATCAGGTATAAAAGCCTGTTTAAAATTTATTAAATCATATTAAATTAAAAGCCCTGTAAACATTTTTTTGCTGGGCCTTTTTATTTTGCCAAGAGCCAGATTAACCTTGTCTAAAAGTTTGATCAAAACCTAGTAGAAGGTTGCGGATTGAATTTAAAAAGATGTTCTCTTTTATCTAACAGCTAATAATCATAATTGATTTTATGTCCGTCCAAGCTGGTCTCCAAGCGAAAACCCATCATAGCATCAGCATGGTAATCACCCGTTTGTAAGAGGTATCCGTTGCATCTGAAGCGTTTTCTATAAAAATCATCTGTAAAGGTTTCCCGCTTTTTTATCTACAATTTTTATGGCTTTGAGACTTGTGATGTCAGAAATTCCGAATTGATTTACTTCCTCTTGTTGCAAGTTCGATGATTCTGCTTAAAACTTAAGCTGATTATTCCGTATGTTAAAGCAATAAAAATTATTTGGAATGGCTTGATCCAGCTCCTCCAATTTTGAAAGCAATCATCCCATCAGGGTAACCGTCAAAATTCTCGCATCCAACTATTAATCCCACAACTTTGCTTATATAAAAAGAAAACGCTATCTTTGCGCCCGATTTAGCGATGTTGTTAAATCTTATTTATTATCATGAACCCATTCAATGAATTGGGGATCCGTGAAGATATTGTTAATGCGATAACCGAGTTAGGTTTTGAAAGCCCAACTCCGATTCAGGAAAGTGCCATTCCAGTTTTGTTATCAGGCAGCAACGATTTTGTCGGATTAGCCCAGACAGGAACCGGAAAGACCGCAGCATTTGGTCTTCCACTTTTAGAACTAATAGACTACAAGAAAAATTTCCCTCAAGCTTTAATTCTTTGCCCAACCCGCGAACTTTGTTTGCAGATCAGCAACGACATTAAAAATTATGCAAAAAACCTTTCTAATGTAAACGTGGTTGCCGTATATGGCGGTGCCAACATCGTTAACCAATTACGCGACATTAAAAGAGGCGTTCAGATTGTAGTTGCTACCCCAGGTAGGATGAAAGACATTTTGAACAGAAAAGCCATAGACTTCTCTGAAGTTAGTTACGTTGTTTTAGACGAAGCCGATGAGATGTTGAACATGGGTTTCCAGGAGGATATCGATGATATATTATCGACTACTCCAAAAACCAAGAAAACTTGGTTATTCTCGGCTACCATGCCACGTGAAGTGAGGGCGATTGCCCAAAACTACATGACCGACCCGAAAGAGTTGACCATGGGAACCAAAAACACAGGTAACGTTAATATAGAACATGAGTATTATATCGTTAAAGCTCGTGATAAATATGCCGCATTTAAACGTATAGTAGATTATACGCCTGATATTTTTGGGATCGTTTTTTGCCGTACCAAGATAGAAACCCAAGAAATTGCAGAATCTTTGGTAAAAGACGGTTACAATGCCGATGCTTTACACGGAGATCTATCTCAGCAACAGCGTGATAAGGTAATGAAGCGTTACCGCGATAGAAGTTTACAATTGTTGATCGCAACTGATGTAGCCGCCCGTGGTATAGATGTAAACGAGGTTACCCACGTGATCAACTACTCTTTACCAGATGAAATTGCAAATTACACACACCGTAGCGGTAGAACCGGTAGGGCAGGAAAATCAGGCATTTCTATCGCCATCATCAACTCTAGGGAGGTAGGTAAAATAAGGCAGATAGAGAAAACCATTGGAAAACAATTTACAAAGGCAGAAATCCCAAGCGGGTTTGATGTTGTTGAAAAGCAACTGTTTGGTTTGGTTCATAAAGTAAACGAGGTTGAAGTAAACGATAAGCAAATTGACCAGTATTTGCCAAGGATAATGGATGAATTTGCCGATATGAGCAAAGAGGATATTATCAAACGTTTTGTGTCTTTAGAGTTTAACAGGTTTTTAGAATATTACAAAAGCGCAAGAGACCTTAATGCCGATGCCGATGATAGGGGTGGAGATAGAAGGGAAAGAGGTGAGCGTGGCGAAAGAGGTTCTAGATCGGCCAGCGAAGGTTTTACCCGTTTGTTCATCAACTTAGGTGCCGTAGATGACTTTAGCAGAGGAGACCTTTTGGGTTATATTTGCAATAATGCAGGTATTTCGGGTAAATCTGTTGGTAAAATAGATATGAAAGGTGTTTTCTCTTTCTTTGAAGTTGAGACAGAATTTGTAGAAAAAATTACAGAGGCCTTTAAACCTATAGATTTTCACGGCCGGGATGTTAGGATTGAAGTTTCTGGTGAATCTACCGGCGGCGGCGAGAGACGTGGTGGAGGCGAAAGAAGAAGCGGCGGTTACGGTGGTGGCGAAAGACGTGGTGGCGGCGGCTATGGCGGTGGCGAGAGAAGAAGAAGTAGCGGCGGACGCAGTAGCGGTGAGAGGGGAAGTGGTTTTAGAGATTTTTCTGGTGGAGGAAGCAGAAGAAGCGATGGCGGTGGTGATAGAGGTGGTTTTGGTGGCGGAGGAAGAAGACGCAGAAATAACGATTAAGTATTGTTTATTATATATTAGAAAGAGGTTTCACTTTTGAGGAGCCTCTTTTTTTGCTTTTATGCTCTTTAATATTACCGGTTATATAATTGGGCTTATAGTTGCCAATTATTAAAGATTGCTTAAATTATTGATAATAACCAGTATTTTAATTTTGCAAAAATTTGATAGATAACAGGTTACCTGTAAATATAAATGAGCAGAAAAATAGCACTTACCAAAATAGCCAAAATCCAGAATAACCTATTTTCGTTATTTGGCTGGTTTCCTTTAAACCTATAATTTCTTTTTATCCCAAATAAATCCATAACTATTAACTATTCATGATGATAGGGTTCTCCTTTTAAGATGGTAAAAGCCCGGTAAACCTGCTCTACAAAAAATAATCTTACCATTTGATGCGAGAAAGTAAGTTTAGACAAAGATAATTTCTGGTTTGCCCGTTGGTAAATAGAAGCGTCAAAACCATAAGGGCCACCAACTAGAAATATCAGGTGCCCAACATTTGCGATCATCTTCTTGTTCAATAAATCTGCAAAACGGGTCGAACTTAATTCGGAGCCTTTATCATCTAGCAGTATAATATCATCCTGTGGTTGTATAAATTTAAAAAAAAGCGCTGCTTCCTTTATTTTTTGTTCTTGCTCGGTTAAATTTTTTGTTTTTTTCAAATCTGGTAAAACCTGTAGTTCAAATTTGATATAGTGTTTTAAACGCTTCAGGTATTTATCCAAGCCTTCTATCAAATATGCATCATCGGTTTTTCCTATTACCAACAGTGTTATTTTCATGATTCAAAGATAATTTAAACCTGGTTTTGGTATTTGAAAGATCATCAGAGACTTCTCTCACACAGATTTTTGTGCCAAGGCCCTCTCTACGGTTTCTAAGATAACATTTGGGTAAATAGGTTTATTGATAAAATCATAAGCACCCATTCTTATCAATTCAGCAGCTAAATTTGGGTCTCCAAAACCACTCACTATAATTACAATCAGCTCTGGATATTCTGCTTTTATCCTTCTTAATATTTCCCTTCCGTCTGTATCCTCTAACCTAAAATCACTTAAAACAAGGTCGAATTTCTTTTTTTTAAGTTCTTCAAAGGCGGTGGCACCACTTTCTGCTGTAGTGGTATGGTATCCATTCTTGGTTAAGAATTTAGACATAATAAGGCAAATCCCAATCTCGTCGTCTATAATTAATATATTATTCATAATATCAACCAAAAATACCCTCTTTTATAATTATAGGTTTAAACAATAAATGTATGGAATTATTTTAAACGGGGAAAAAGAATGACCAAAATCTTGCTTTTTTTTATCCACATCATAAATGTTAAATTATCCCAAATATATTTAAAGATTTTTATTTAAGTTCTCAATTTTCGTTATCATTGAACATGAATATTAAACACAACATTAGTAAAATCGTTATTTTGATCGCATTATGTGCGGTATCTATTTTTTACACTTCTTGTAAAGCAAAAAAACCGGTTGCACCTCCTGCTCCGGAGCCGGTAAAAGAAGTTGTAGAACCACCAAAAAAGATTGAACCCGTTAAACCCATTGATACCGATGGCGATGGTGTACCAGACGATAAAGACGATTGCCCAGAAGTTAAAGGTGATGCAGATAATGGCGGCTGCCCAAAGGTTATAGAAAAAGCTTTTGACTATAAAAACATTCAATTCGAGTTTAACTCATCTGTTTTGAAAACATCGTCTTATGAAACTTTAGAGAAAATTGCACAACAAATTAAAAAATCTGGCGACACTAAATATTTATTAAAAGGTAATTCTTCTGCAGAAGGAACAGAAAAAAGGAACATGATGTTATCTATTGATAGGGCAAATGCTGTTAAAGCGTATTTGGTTAACAACGGAATTGCATCTAATAGATTGATTACCAAAGGATTTGGAGAGTCTAATCCTATTGCAGACAATAATACCGAAGCAGGTAGGATTTTGAACAGAAGAGTAGAGATTGAGCCAGAAAATTAAAAACACCCTAAGACCAAACCAGAAAACCGTATGTGAAAACAGACGGTTTTTCTTTTATAATATAATTGGCTTAAAAATTTAAAATGATAGAAGACTATATAGTACAAAGAGAAAATTTAGAGAAAGAGATCAGGGCCTTTAAAAAATTGATCAACCAATATTCTTTTGCCCGGCTTTTTCTGTTTGGTTTGGATATTTTGTTGGTTTACCTATTTTTTAATCAAGGGATTGAAGCATTAATTGTTATCACTACTTTATCGTTAATAGGTTTTTTGTATTTGGTAAAAGTGCAAACAAATCATCAAAACCATTTAAAATTCTTGATCACTAAAGAACTTTTGGTAAAAAATGAGATCAATGTTAAAGATGGTAAAACTAACATTTATGATGATGGTACAAGGTTTTGTAACCCCAACCATCCTTATACAGATGATCTGGATATTTTTGGTGAACATTCTTTATTTGCCTACTTAAATAGGTGCAGTACTTTAGATGCCCAAAATTTGTTGGCAAAATGGCTTAGCGTTTATGCCGAGAAAACCATTATTGAAGAGCGACAAAAAGCTGTGGAAGAATTGAGCGGAAAACAAGAAAATAACCTAAATTTTAGGGCTAGGTTATTTGGTTTAAACTTAAATGAAATACCAACATTAAAACTTTTTTTTAAAGATTATTTACCCAATAAACTCGATTTCTTAAAGAAAAAACCCACCAAGGTTTTTGTTGCCGCAATTCCGATAATTACTACGGGTGTTTTATTTGCTGCAGTTATTTTTAACGGGATTTTATGGAATATTTTAGGCTTAACGCTTTTGCTTAGTGGAGCTGGCTACATGTTTTACAAAAAAGACATTGATGCCTTACATGAACAAATTAGCAAAAGCGTGAGTGGATTAGAAAATTATGCCGAAAACTTAAAGTGGATAGAGCAGGTGGAATGGGCAAGTAGTTTACTGGTCAATTTAAAATCATCGATAAAAAAAGGAGATAACCTGATCAGCAAAGAAATATTTGAGTTATCCAAAATATTGAACAGTTTAAATAGTAGGTTAAACCCCATAGTTGGCATTTTTCTTAATCTGTTTTTTCAATGGGATTTAAAAACGTTGAAAAGATTAGCTGTTTGGGAAGCAAAAAATCAACTAGAAATAATAAATGCTTTTGATGTTCTTGTAAATTTTGAATCTCTTTTGAGCCTAGCAACATTGGGCCACAATCATTCTGATTGGGTTTACCCTAAAATCTTAAATAGCCATCATCTAAATACCGTTGCAATTGGGCACCCTTTAATTACTGATCAAAAGCGTATAGCTAATGATTTTCACTTAACAGATAATATAACCATTGATATAATTACGGGGTCTAACATGGCAGGTAAATCTACTTTTTTAAGAACCATTGGGATTAATATGGTTTTGGCTTTTGCAGGGGCAAAAGTTTGCGCAGAAAAAATGGAAACTTCTATTTTTAGTTTGATCAGCTACATGCGGATCAAAGATTCTTTGGCTAATCAAACTTCTACTTTTAAGGCAGAGATTGACCGTTTAAAAATGATTTTAGACTTTACCACAGCTAACCAAAATAGCTTTGTTTTGATTGATGAAATGCTGCGTGGAACAAATAGCAAAGATAAATACCTAGGATCTAAGGTATTGATCAAAAAACTGATTACTCAAAAAACACCAGGTTTAATAGCCACCCATGATCTACAAATTGCCGACTTAGAAAAAGAATACCCAAAACAATTAAGAAACTACCATTTCGATATTACGGTAGAAAAACAAGAGATGTATTTTGATTACAAAATTAAAATTGGCGAGTGCAAAACGTTTAACGCATCTATGCTTTTAAAAGCGATAGGGATCGAAATTGAAGAATAGAATTAAGCTAAAAGCTCAAGGCTGAAAGCAAAAAGCACCCGAATCAATTATACAAAAGATATTTTTTTCTCATCGATTTATAATTATTTAAGGCTGGTTGCCAACTATCCCTAATTTCTTTTTCGGTTTTACCATCTTTAATTTGTTGCATCAAAATATCGTTTCCTGCCAATTTATTAAAGAAAGCATTAAAAAAATGAGCCTTATCGGGAAAGGCATTGTAAACATCGATTAACAATTTAATATTTAGCTCTTTCTCATTCCTGATTTTTTCTACATCCATTTTTCTAAAATCGATACCATAACAAACCTGATTTTCTAATGGTGGGTTTTTGCTCATCCCATCAATGCTTTTGGGGGTAAAAGTAAAATTATATTTCCCTTTTAAAAGCGGATGGCCCAAAACCTGAAAAGGGAATAAAGTTCCTCTTCCTTGGCTTATTACCGTCCCTTCAAACAAACATAAACTTGGATATAAATAAATAGAAAGGTTATTTGGAAGATTTGGAGATGGTTTTACAGGTAAAATATATTCATCGTTATGCTTATAATTAGCGTTTTTTATGATGATTAGCTTGCATTTTTTATTGCCATTTAACCAACCTTCCCCATTGATCATTTGGGCAAATTCGGCAACGGTCAGTCCATGGGCAATTGGTATTTGGTGCATCCCAACTCCAGATTTAAAATTGGGATTTAAAACCGGCCCGTCAATTAAATTCCCGTTAGGGTTTGGTCGGTCTAAAATCATCAATGGGATGTTGTTATCGGCGCAAGCCTGCATAATTTTAGCCATGGTAATGGTAAAAGTGTAAAACCTTGCACCCACATCTTGAATATCAAAAATCATCAGGTCAATATTTTTCAAATCTTCTTTTGAGGGCGCACTTTTAGTTCCATAAAGCGAAATAACGGGAATGCCGGTTTTTTTATCGATGTAGTTCCCAACATTTTCTCCGGCATCTGCTGTTCCTCTAAAACCATGCTCTGGGCCAAAGATAGCTTTGATGTTTAGGCCTAAGTTTTTAAAAGAATCTACCAAATTAATACCATTTATTTCTGCGGTTTGGTTTACTACTAATCCTAATTTCTTTCCTTTTAAAATTTGCAGATACTTATTGGTTTGATCGGCTCCCGTAAGTATCTTATGATCATACCCAATGTTGTTTGTTGGCCTTATATCCCTTTTTATGGTCTCTACTTTTGCCGTATTACAGCTGTTGCAGGCCATTGTTAAAGTCATTATCAACAAAAAGAACAGATTAAACTTTATATTTATCATCTTTTAAAGAATGTTTTTATAGAATTGATTGCATATTTGCGATTATCAAATTAACAAAAAGCTTTTGAATTTAGGATTATTTATAGCAAACAGGATTTCATTAAAAGCAGAACGGACTTTCTCTAAATTGATTGTGCGCATTGCCATTGTAGGCATTATGTTAGGTTTGGGCGTAATGATTTTATCGGTAGCAATTGTTAAAGGTTTTAAAAGTGAAATAAGGGAAAAAGTTAGGGGGTTTAGCGGTGATATTCAATTTATTAAATACGATTTAAACTCGTCTTATGAAAATTCTCCCTTTACCTTGCAGAGCAAAAATTTACTGGCTGCAAAAAAAGAAAAAGGAGTAGAGCATATTGTGCCGTTTGCCACAAAACCCGGAATCATTAAGGCAAATAACGAGGTTGAAGGCGTGGTTTTTAAAGGTGTTGATCCTACTTACGATTGGTCTTATTTTAAAAACATCTTGGTTGCCGGCAAAACCATAGATTTTTCTGATAGTACGGCCGCTTCAAAACAGATCATCATTTCAGAAAAATTAGCTAAACGTTTAAATCTTAAAATTGGCGACGATTTTCTGATGTATTTTATACAAGAAGCTTTAAGAAAGCGGAAATTTGAAATAGTTGGGATTTACAACACCGGAGTAGAAGAAGTTGATAAAACCTACGTAGTTGGCGATATTTCTTTGATAAGGAGATTAAACGATTGGAAAAAGGACGAAGTTGGAGGTTATGAAATAAAGATTTCTGATTTTGCCAGATTAGACCATTTTGCCGTAGAACTCGGTAATTATTTACCGCCACAAATCAAAACCGTTTCTGTTAAAGAGAATTATCCGCTCATATTTGATTGGCTTTCCCTGTTGGATGTAAATGCGCAGGTCATCTTAATTTTAATGCTGGTGGTTGCCGTTATCAACATGATTTCTGCTTTATTGATCATGATCTTAGAACGCACCAATATGATAGGTTTATTGAAAGCTTTGGGAGAGACCAATTGGGGTGTAAGAAAAATTTTTCTTTACAATGCCCTTTATTTGGTAGGGGTGGGGATGCTCTTGGGCAATATTTTTGGCCTGGGTTTAGGTTTTTTACAGCAACAAACCCATTTTTTTAAACTGGACGAAGCTTCTTATTACATGAAGTTTATACCAGTTCAATTTAATATTGTTGATGTTCTTTTAATAAACGCAGGAACATTGGCTATTTGTTTGTTGGTTTTGTTAATACCATCTATGTTGGTTACCAAGATTACCCCAATAAAAGCGATTGCTTTTAAATAGGTTTTTTTGCCGCCAATTCTCTAAATCTTCAAAGGCTGTAATTTCAATAATTTAAGCAGTTTTAAATTATTGAATCATTAAAAGCTTCATTTTTCTTAATGCCCTAATGTTAAATTATGATCTTTAGCTTAACAAATATTTTTGTGATCAATCTTTTCAATAACATTTGTGAGCATTGGTAAATTAGTGGCTAAATTTTAATTAGTATTTTACCTTTGTCCAAAACCCATTTAAACAAAATAAAAACACATCATAATTTTGGTGGTTAATTAGGTAATATGTCCAATCAACTCAAAAATTCTAGCTCTCCCTACCTTTTACAACACGCAAACAACCCCGTAAATTGGTTTCCTTGGGGTAAAGAAGCTTTAGAAAAAGCTAAAAAAGAAAACAAATTGATTTTGGTGAGCATTGGCTATTCTGCTTGCCATTGGTGCCACGTAATGGAGCATGAAAGCTTTGAAAACGAAGAAGTTGCAGAACTGATGAACCGATTTTTTGTTTGTATAAAGGTTGATAGGGAAGAACGCCCGGATATTGACCAAATATATATGACGGCCGTTCAGTTGATGACAGGAAGAGGAGGCTGGCCACTAAACTGTTTCTGTTTACCAGATCAACGCCCTATTTACGGAGGAACTTATTTCCCCAAACAAGATTGGATAAACCTGCTGACCAATCTGGCGCATTTCTATGAAACCAAGCCAGATGAAGCAGAAGATTATGCGGTAAAACTTACCGATGGCATCAAACAATCGGATAAATTGAATTTTATAAATAAAGAAGAAGCTTATACTGAAAAAGATTTAAAAGATATTTTAGAGCCTTGGAAAATGCTTTTCGATTTTACCGAAGGCGGCCATAACAGAGCGCCAAAATTCCCGATGCCAAACAATTGGAGCTTTTTAATGAAAACCGCACATATCTTAAAAGATGAAGCCGCCCACGTAATTGTGCGCTTAACCTTAGATAAAATGGCGGCAGGGGGTATTTATGATCACTTGGGCGGTGGTTTCGCCCGTTATTCTGTTGATGGTAAATGGCATATCCCACATTTTGAAAAAATGCTTTATGATAACGGGCAGTTAATCTCGCTTTATGCTGATGCTTATAAATGGTGCGGAGAAGAGCGATATAAAGAGGTAGTTTATGAAACCTACGATTGGTTAAAAAGAGAGATGACATCATCTGAAGGTGGTTTTTATGCTGCTTTAGATGCAGATAGCGAAGGTGTTGAAGGCAAGTTTTACACTTGGGATAAAAAGGAAATTGATAAAATCTTAGGAAAAGATGCAGAGATATTTGATCTTTTTTATCAGGTAACAGACGAAGGAAATTGGGACGAAGAACACATCAATAATTTGTGGGTAAGAAAAGAAAAGGAAGAATTTGCCGGTGCCTTTGATCTAACAGAAAATGATCTTAACCGTTTGCTCAAGAACTGCAGGGATAAACTTTTGACAGTAAGAAATAAAAGGATACATCCGGGTTTGGACGATAAGATCTTAACATCTTGGAACGCCTTGATGTTAAAAGGTTTGGTAAATGCTTATCAGGCTTTCGCCGATGAAAAATTTTTGGATCTAGCTTTGCAGAACATCAGTTTCATCCAAAATAATTTGATGAAAGAAGATGGCGTAATATATAGAAATTATAAGGACGGAAAGGCCAGCATCAGCGGTTTTTTGGATGATTATGCCTTGCTGATAGATGCACTCATCAGTTTATACGAAGCCACTTTTAACCAAACCTACCTAACATCGGCGAAGGCCTTAACAGATTACGTTTTAGATCATTTTACAGATGAAAGTTCTGGAATGTTTTTCTACACCTCTAACCAAGACGAAGCATTAATTGCCAGGAAATATGAAGTTTTAGATAATGTAATCCCAGCTTCAAACTCTGTAATGGCATGGAACCTTAAAAAACTGGGTTTATTTTTCGATAATAAACATTATCAAAAAACTTATCAAAAAATGCTGATGATGGTATTCCCAAAGATAAAATCTTATGCGTCTGGTTATTCAAATTGGGCATCATTATTATTGGAAGAGATAACGGGGAGCTTTGAAATTGCCATTACAGGCCCCGAAGCTTCACTTAAACGTAAAGAAATAGAAAAACTTTACATTCCTAACAAGATAATTTTGGGGGGTAAGGATGGAAATTTACCTTTGTTGCAAGACAAGTTTGTTGGAGAGACTAAAATTTTTGTTTGTAAAGATAAAAGTTGTAAACTGCCAGTGAGTGATGTTAGTGAAGTAATTAAACAAATTTTTGAATAGAAACAGATTTGGTTTCTGAAAAAACAAAACATGAAAATTGACAATAATAATGTAGTAAGTGTAACTTACGATTTGTACGTAACAGAAAATGGGGAAAAAAAACACGTAGAAAGTGCCACAACAGAACAACCTTTGGTGTTTTTATATGGTGTAGGCATGATGTTGCCCAAGTTTGAAGAGCATTTGAGCGGTTTGGCCATTGGAGATGATTATTCTTTCTCTCTTTCTGCAGAAGAAGGCTATGGGGAATACGATGAAAAGGCGGTTGCGCCGCTTCCAAAAGATATGTTTGGCGACCAGCCTTTACCAGAAATAGGCACTATTTTGCCTTTGCAAGATAACAACGGGGGTCAGTTTCAAGCTAGGGTTGTTTCTATTACAGAAGATGCTGTTCTGGCAGATTTAAACCACCCCATGGCTGGCCACGAGTTGCATTTTAACGGAACCATCCAAGATGTACGCCCAGCAACAAAAGAAGAATTAGAACATGGCCATGTACATGGCGAAGGTGGCCACCAACACTAAAATAAATCAATGTTTGATGTTGGTTTGCGAAATATCAAATCGACATCAAATATTATTTTATGAATATTTAGATCGCCGTTTTTGATAAAACCCGATTTGCTTTTGGGGTTTATAAACTATTTTTTTAGGGCTTCTAATACCTTGTTCACATCGGCTGGTACATCAATTGCCAAACTTTCTTTTTTGGTTAGCGCAACCTTAACGGTATAACCGTTTTCTATCCAACGCAATTGTTCTAGCTGTTCTGACTGCTCTAAATTCCCTAATTTAAGCTTAGAAATAATACCTAGCGTGGTGGTGCGGTAACCGTATATGCCTATATGTTTATAAAAAATGTGGGTCTTTAAGAGCTGATCAGTGGATACACCCTTAATGAAAGGGATAACCTGTCGGCTAAAATAAATAGCCTCAGAATTTTTATTGATGATCACTTTTGGGGTGTTTTGATTGAATAGCTCTTCATCGGTTTCAATCTTTTTTACCAAAGTGGCCAGTTCTGTAGATATATCATTGAAACAATTGGCCAATAAATTAATCTGTTTGGGATCAATAAGGGGTTCATCGCCTTGTATGTTGATGATCGCATCGAAACCGATCATCTTTTTAGAAACCTCTGCACAACGGTCTGTACCGCTTTTGTGGCTTGGCAAAGTCATGATCACGTTGCCTTTAAATTTCTTTACGGCCTTAAAAATACGCTCATCATCAGTGGCCACAACTACATCGGCCAAAGAAGATGCTTTTTTTGCTTGTTCGTAAACCCTTTGGATCATGCTTTTTCCTGCAAGATCAATCAAGGGTTTACCCGGAAATCGGGTAGAATCGTATCTAGCAGGGATAATTCCCAGTATTTTCATCTATTTTTTTAAAACAATCCGTTTATTTCTCTCTCTATGCTATCGATCACAAAACCCAGATCTTCAGGATTGTTGGCAAAATCTAATTTATCTTTATCCAAGATCAACAATTTACCTTCTTGGTAACCTTTGATCCAGTTGTTATACTTTTCGTTTAATTTTTGCAGATAATCAATCCTTATCCCCGCCTCGTACTCTCTTCCCCTGCGTTGTATATTTTCTACCAAAGTAGGTACCGATGCTTTTAAATAGATCAATAAATGCGGGGCGTTAATGTAAGAAGTAATGTTATCAAAAATAGCCCTGTAATTATCATGATCACGGGTGGTCATTAACCCCATTTCATGTAGGTTTTCTGCAAAAATATGCGCATCTTCATAAATTGTACGATCTTGAATGATGTCTTTTTGCCCACTTTGGATTTCCCTAATCTGTTGAAAACGGCTATTTAAAAAATAGATCTGAAGGTTAAAGCTCCATCTTTTCATATCGCTATAAAAATCTTCTAGGTAGGGGTTTTGATCAACCGCTTCATACATGGCTTCCCAGCCATAATTCTTGGCTAAAAGTTCTGTAAGGGTTGTTTTTCCCGCTCCGATGTTTCCTACAATTGCTATGTGCATTTTTGTGAGTTAAAGTATAAGGTTAAAAGTAGAAAGTTTTGAACAATAAGTTTCAAAATGATAGTTTAAAAACTTTATGATTTTTAAATCTAATTATTAAAAAGATTTAAAGCCAATTATTTCCCTAACTTCTTTAATTGTTTTTTGAGCGCTTTCCCTTGCTTTAATAGCTCCATGCTTGGCCACTTGCCTTAATAGCTTGCTATCTTTAGATATATCTTCGATTTTTTCTCTGATAGGCTGCGTTGCGATGATCATATCCTCGGCCAAAGCCTTTTTAAAATCGCCATATCTTATCTGGCACTTTGCGTAAAGATCATCAAAATGGCTCAAAGTATCGGCGGGCGAGACCACTTTCATCAAATCAAAAAGATTTTGTATCTCTTGCGGTTTTTCCTGATTTTCTTGGGTTGGCCCGGCATCCGTAACCGCCCTCATTACCTTTTTTCTGATGGTTTCTGGAGAATCAGAAAGATAAACCGCGTTCATCTCTCCTTCAGATTTGCCCATTTTACCTTTTCCGTCTAAACCCGGTATCTTAATTAGATCATTGGTATAATTGAAGGCATAAGGCTCTCTAAAGTATTCTGTTTGGTATAAATGGTTAAAACGATTGCCGAAGGTACGGCTCATCTCCAAATGCTGTTCTTGATCTTTTCCTACGGGCACTTTTGTAGCATGGTGGATCAAAATATCGGCAGCCATTAAAACAGGGTACGTTAATAAACCTGCGTTAACATTGTTGGGGTTTGCCCTAATTTTATCTTTAAAAGATGCGCTACGTTCCAGCTCGCCTACATAAGCGTTCATGTTCATGTATAAATATAGCTCGGCAATCTCTGGTACATCAGATTGGATGTAAAGCGTGGTTTTTTCTGGGTCTAAACCTGCGGCTAAATATTCTACCAAAACTTGTTTGATGTTTCCATGCAGATCTTGTGGGGTAGGGTGCGTAGTTAATGAATGATAATCGGCGATAAAAAAGAAGCAATTATATTCGTTTTGCATCTTCACAAAATTGTTTACCGCTCCATAATAATTTCCAAGATGTAATTTTCCGGTACTCCGGATTCCGCTAACAACAGTTTCCATATTGTGGCGAAAGTACAGAAAATTTCTATTTTTGATTGAAGATGAAAGCAATTTTAAAGCAAGGTTTAAGATATTGGCATTTAGCGATGGTGGGATTGATATTTGTCTTTACCTATCCCTTTGTTTATTATTTCTCTAGAAAAGAAAGTAGGTATCCGTTATTGAACAAGGTAAGAAGAATATGTGCGCTTTTCCCATCGGTTTTAAGTGGGTTTTTATATAAGGTGCAATACGAGGAACCCATTGATTGGGGTAAAACTTATATTTTTTGCCCCAACCACGCATCAAACTTGGATATTTTTACCATGAGCGTAGTGATTAAAAACAATTTCTTTTTTTTAGGTAAAGATGAATTATTGAAAAACCCAGCTACGAAGATATTTTTTGAGACCATTGATATTCCTTTAAAAAGAGAGAGCAATATTTCTGCTTTTAGGGCCTTTAAAAAAACCTCTGAACGGATAGAGGCAGGAATGTCTCCGATAATTTTCCCCGAAGGAAAGATTGGGGAAGAATACCCACCGATCTTGCACCACTTCAAGAGTGGCCCTTTTAGGTTAGCGATAGAACATCAAATAGCAATTGTACCAGTTACCATAAAAGATAACTGGAAATTATTTTGGGATGATGGAATTAAATATGGATGCAAGCCGGGAGTTTCGCATATTTGTATCCACAAACCTATTGAAACTATCGGGATGGATGTAAAGGATGATGAGGTTTTGAAACAAATGGTTTACGATAAGATTGCTTCTAAACTTGATTATTAGTTAGTTAATTAATTAGTCATTAGTTCATTATTACTTGTTTTGTGGGTGGTTAGTTAGTTCAGATATTTAAGATGTGAAGCTCACATACCCAAAACTTAAAACTTAAAAAATGCAAATAGATAAAGAAACGGTAGATAAAATTGCTCATTTGGCTCGTTTAGAATTAACCGAGGCCGAGAAAGAACGCTCTATTGAAGAGCTAAGTGAAATATTAAGCTTTATGGCGAAACTTAATGAGCTTGATACAGAAGGCGTAGAACCTTTGATTTATATGAACGATGCGGTAAATGTTTTACGTAAGGATGAGGTAATACAAGAAATGACAAGGGAAGAAGCCTTATCCAATGCACCGCTAAAAAATCACGAATACTTTAAAGTTTCTAAGGTTATCCAAAAGTGAGTGAAATAATTTAGGTTAAGCTGTAACAAAACAATGCTTTTTAAGGTCTTACAAGAAAAACAATATGCAACCACTCATCACCATTAATGATCTAGGAAGAAAATATGTAATTGGTGCAGAAACTATTCATGCGTTAAAATCGGTTTCTCTAACTATAAATAAAGGAGAGTTTGTTGCATTGATGGGGCCTTCTGGCTCTGGAAAATCTACCTTGATGAACCTTTTAGGTTGCTTAGATACCCCAACAAAAGGCGAATATATTCTAAACGGCATCAATGTTAGCCAAATGACGGATAGCGAATTGGCAACCGTAAGGAACAAAGAAATCGGTTTTGTTTTTCAAACTTTTAACCTTTTGCCACGGTCTTCTGCACAAGATAATGTTGCCTTACCACTTATCTATGCCGGTATTAAAAAGAAGGATAGGGATACAAGATCGGTGCAAGCCCTAGAAAATGTAGGTTTGGGGAACAGGGTCCATCATAAACCAAATGAACTCTCTGGCGGGCAAAGGCAAAGAGTGGCAGTTGCCAGGGCATTGATCAATAATCCATCTATCATTTTAGCAGATGAGCCCACGGGTAACCTAGATACCAAAACATCCATCGAGATTATGGGCTTGATAGAGGAAATCCATTCTAAAGGAAACACCATCATTATTGTAACCCACGAAGAGGATATTGCACAACACGCTCATAGGATTGTGCGTATGCGTGATGGTTTGATCGAGGAAGATTATCAAAACCAAGATATTAAAACGGTTTCTTCTAAGTTAGAAGCCATGTAAGAAATGCTTTTTATTAAAATTTAGAAATTTAAATCAAATAGTATGTTTTATTATGATAATGATGAATATTAAAATCATCTCATTTAAAATTTTATAGATTAATTTTTTTATTTGGGCGTTTTAACACGCTATTCGCTATATCTTTTTTGCTATTTGCATGGATGGCAAAAAAGAGCAAAAAGGATGTCGCTGCTATCGTTAACGCAAAACTATTCTTACCAAATATTATTTCCCAAACTTTCATCAAAAACATCGTTAAAATATCAATGAAAATATATACCAAAACCGGCGACAAAGGCCAAACTTCTTTGATAGGAGGAACACGAGTGCCGAAATATAATTTAAGGATAGAAGCTTACGGAACAGTTGATGAGCTAAATTCTTATATCGGTTTAATCAGAGACCAAGAGATTTCTGGAAACGATAAACTGGTTTTAAAAGAAATACAGGACCGATTGTTTACGATAGGTTCTGTTTTGGCATCTGATCCAGAAAAATCCAGAATGAAAATCCCCGATCTAAAAGAAGAAGACGTAATCTTGCTAGAAAAAGAGATGGATAAAATGAACGAAGTTTTGCCCCCATTAAAGCACTTTGTTTTGCCGGGAGGAAATCAGATCGCTTCTTTTTGCCATATTGCAAGGTGTGTTTGCAGAAGGGCCGAACGTAATACCGTACATTTGGCAGAAACAAACCCGATGGATGAAAATGTGCTTATCTATTTGAACAGACTATCAGATTATCTTTTTACGCTAAGCAGAAAAGTGATTTTCGACAATAAAAACGAGGAAAATAATTGGATTCCAAGGGTTTAAAAATTGTTGAAAACTTTTTTAGTAAAGATTGAATATTAATATACTTTTGCAAAATATAAAAAAATAAATTCTAAGATTATGTATTGGACGTTAGAATTAGCATCTCACTTAGAAGATGCCCCTTGGCCAGCTACCAAAGATGAATTGATTGATTACGGAATTCGCTCTGGCGCACCTGTTGAAGTTATAGAGAACTTACAGGCGTTAGAAGATGATGGCGAGCCTTATGAGAACATAGAAGAGATTTGGCCTGATTATCCTACCAAGGATGATTTCTTCTTTAATGAAGATGAATATTAGAGAAAAGACCCGAAATTACTTTGGGTCTTTTTTTTTTGTCTTAATTAATATACGGTTAAAATTTTAAGTATTAACGTAAAACAGTCATTTAAACTATTTTGGGGCATTTTTTCATCTTTGGTGCAATTTTAGGAATAACCTTATTAAATTAATTGTTAAATCTTAAAATTATATCAATCATGGGAAACTTACTTTATTTAATCGCAGTAATCTTAATTATCGTCTGGATTTTTGGAGCTTTTGTTACACCTTTTGGTGGCGGCTTAATCCATATCCTTTTAGTAATTGCAATCATCGCAATTTTATTAAGAGTGATCAAAGGAGCCTAGGCTATTTAATTTATTTAGAACCCCATGGTTGTTAGATCATGGGTTTTTTTTGCTCAAGTCAAACCTGTTGTAGATTAATCGCAGGGCGATTATAGCCCAAGTTTCAACCTTGGGTTTTATATGTCATAACCCAAGGCTAAAGCCTTGGGTTATGTTTGCAACGCGATCATAGCCCAAGTTTCAACCTTGGGTTTTATATGTCATAACCCACGGCTAAAGCCATGGGTTATTAATTGCAAAGCGACCATAGCCCATGGTTCCAACCTTGGGGTTTTATGTGTCAACGTTTTTAGGATTTTAAACCAAACCATTTAATTTCAATAAACCATTATATTCATTTTCAAATGTTTTTTTAGCATGATGGCTTTTCTGGTTTTTTATATAATTAATTCAAGTTGCTAGTTAATTGCTTTGCTTAATTGCAAACCAAAAACAAACAGGGTTAATTTTATTAGAA
>NZ_JAEHFY010000024.1 GCF_016623585.1 Pedobacter segetis | reverse complement strand
TAGTTCATTGGTTCATTGGTATCTGCATGATGGTTTTTAGTTCATTGGGCATTGGTTCATTGGTATTTGCATGATGGTTTTCTAGTTCATTGGTTCATTGGTATCTGCATGATGGTTTTTAGTTCATTGGGCATTGGTTCATTGGTATTTGCATGATGGTTTTCTAGTTCATTGGGCATTGGTTCATTGGTATCTTCAAAAGCCTTGATTCTTGTCTCTTGGCTCTTGTCTCTTGGCTCTTGATTCTATATTCTTTGCGCTTGTCTCCTTCTAAAAAATCACAAAATACACGCTTCTTCTTCAACAGGTAAATCTTTATCATGGGTATCGATACTTATCAAATCTTTTATCTTCCCTGCCTTATCAATTACTATAGAGGTTAGTTTATTGCATTTATATGCTCCGGTATCGATGTTTATCGCATTGGTTGCTGCATCAAAAACCGCCTCTTCTTTAGGGGTATGCCCATACGCTTGAATTTGCGGCAAATCCTGGATTTCATCTCTATGCCAAACCACCCCATCAGGGTTATTGGGATCAAAAGGGTTTTCTGTCTTCGGCATCCCCGCATGGGAGATAAAAATATTTTCCTCCCTAAAATAAACAGGGAAAGTAGCAAACCATTTAGCATCTTCATCAATATTTCTGCCCATTGCAAGGTATTGGCCAAATGTACGTTCTCCAGATTTTTCGTACCAATCTTGGTTAAATTGGTTTAAACAATGATTGATAAAAAGTTGCTCATGGTTTCCCCTCAGCACAATCGTATCTGTGTTTTCTTTAGCTATTTTTTTGATGAGGGCCGCAACCTGCGGGCTATGATTACCGTGATCTATAATATCCCCTACAAAGATCAACTGTTGTTGGCCAGGGGTCCAATTTTTCAATAAAAGCTCTAAGGTGTAAAAGCAACCATGCACATCGCCAACAATAAAATAATCTTTCATAAACGTTAATAAGCTTAATCCTCTTTGTGGATATTCAAAAAACAGTCCAGTTTTACGTTTAAAGAATTAATTAAAATCTTTGTTCAGTAGCCTTTCCAAATCGGTAAAACTGATATTCATCTTAACCCTTCCTTGTTGGGCATAAGAAATTTCGCCTGTTTCTTCAGATACTATAAGTGCGGTAGCATCGCTAGATTCGGTAACGCCGATCCCCGCCCGGTGCCTTAAACCAAATTGTGGAGGTAATTTATCATTCTCTGTTAAAGGTAAAATACAACTGGCAGATTTAATTTTATTCTCTGAGATTATAACCGCACCATCATGCAATGGGCTATGTTTTTGGAAAATACTTTCTAATAGCCTTTTAGATATTTTTGCATCCATCATCTCACCGCTATTTACAAAAGCATCTTGATCAAAATATTTCGCAAAAACAATAAGCGCACCCGTCCGTGTTTTTTTCATGGTTTTACAGGCATCAACAATGGGTTTGATCTTGGCCATATTATCTTTCTCCAACTCTTCTTTTTTAAAGATAAATTTTAACCAGGTCCTGTTCCTTAACGATATATTTTTACCAATAGTTAATAAAAACCTACGTATCTCTTGTTGAAAAACTACAATTAATGCGATAAAACCCACGCTCACAAAACTCCCCAAAATGCCCGATAAGAGTTTCATCTTTAAAGCAACGGTTAAAAAATAGAGAACATAAATGAGGATAAAACCTATGAAAATGTTTACGGCAATAGTACCGCGTATTAAATTATAAATGTAATAGACTATAAAAGCCACCAACACAATATCAACAACATCAAGTATTGTTAATTTAAGGAAACTAAAGTCTAAAAAATCCATTTTGCAAAATAAGGAATTGTTTATTTGATAGGGTTATATCACAAAGATTTAATTTTTTAACAATTTCACAAGATTTATAGCTTCTTTGGCTTCCTTAACATCATGCACCCTTAAAATGCTTGCGCCATTTAACAAGGCAATGGTATTTAAAACAGATGTGCCATTTAAAGCTTCGTCTGGAGAGATTTTCAAAGTTTTCCAAACCATAGATTTTCTGGATAAACCTGCCAAAATCGGTAATTCAAAAATTTTGAATTCTGCCAATTTATTGAGCAATTCATAATTTTGATCTATGTTTTTCGCAAAACCAAAACCTGGGTCTAAGATAATATCATGCACACCCGCTTTTTTTAAAGCAGCTATCTTCTCAGAAAAATAATAACTAATTTCTTGCACCATATCATCATATTGTGATAAACTCCGCATAGTTTGCGGCGTACCTTTTAAGTGCATTAAAATGTATGGCGCTTTCAATCGCCCAACGGTCTCAAACATTTTATCGTCTAAACTGCCGCCAGAAATATCGTTGATCATATTTGCCCCATTTTTAATTGCCTTTTCGGCGATGCTTGCCCTAAAAGTATCAACAGATATAACCGCATCTTTAAAGTTTGATGTTATCGCTTTTAAAGCCGGCAATAACCTATTTTCTTCCTCTTCCATAGAAATATCATCCGCATCAGGGCGAGAGGAATAAGCACCAAGGTCCAAAATATCGGCACCTTCATCCAACATCTTTTTTGCCTGTATTATTATTTCATCTTCTGTTTGGGTTCTGCTACCTTTAAAAAAAGAATCTGGGGTAATATTTAATACGCCCATTACAATTGGAGTACTTAAATCTAACAGTTTGCCACCAACATTCAATGTAGTGTTTGCTTTAAAAAATGTATCTTTAGCCGTCATTTAACCAACAAATTAGGGATTTATTAATCATTATAACAAACAATAAAAAAAGATTTGGCACATAATACTTCATCAGAGTACGATGCGATAGTTAAGGTTTGCAAAGAACTTTTCATCAAAAAAACCAGAGATTATGGTACCGCTTGGCGCATTTTAAGACCATCATCAATTACCGATCAAATTTTCATCAAGGCACAACGCATACGCACCATTGAGGATAAAAAGATAAACAAAGTTGGTGATGATGTCATTGGCGAATATATTGGCATTATCAACTATTGTATAATTGCCATGATGCAGTTAGAGTTGGATAGTACTGCGCCCCAAGAACTAAATGCTGATGAGGTTGAAAAAAATTTCAATCAAAAAATTAACGAAACCAAAGATTTGATGTTGGATAAAAACCACGATTATGGAGAAGTTTGGAGAGATATGCGGGTAAGTTCTCTAACGGATTTAATTTTGATGAAGATTTTACGTGTGAAGCAAATTGAAGATAATGATGGCCAAACTTTGGCTTCTGAAGGGGTAAAAGCAAATTATCAAGATATGGTAAACTATGCCATTTTTGCTTTGATAAAATTAGGGGTTTCATAAAATGGATAAAAAAAGCACCTTCATAAATATTGCAAAAGTTTTAGTTGGCCTTTTATTTATATTTTCGGGCTTAATAAAACTGAACGATCCTTTAGGGTTTTCTTATAAGTTAGAAGAGTATTTTGAGGTTTTCCATATTACCTTTTTCAACCCGTTTTCTGTTTTTATCTCGGTGGTTTTATGTGCTTTAGAAGTTATTTTAGGTGCATTCTTATTAACGGGCTTTTACGCAAAAAAAGTGATGTGGGAATTATTACTGCTCATCATTTTCTTTACATTTTTAACCTTTTATTCTGCTTTTTTTGATGTGGTTAAAACTTGCGGTTGCTTTGGCGATGCCATCCCTTTAACCCCGTGGCAATCATTCTCTAAAGATTTGATTTTATTGGTTTTGATAGTGTTCTTATTTATTAAAAAAGATGCTTTAAAACCTGTTACAACCAATATAAGCAGCAGAAGAATAACTAGTTTAATTATTGTTGCATTGCCCTTGTTTTTTGGTTTATATACCTACACCTTTTTACCGATCATAGATTTTTTGCCCTATAAAGTTGGCACAAACATTATAGATGCCATGAAAATCCCACAAGGCGCACCGCAAGACGTTTTTGAAATTACCTACACTTTAAAAAACAAAAAATCTGGCGAAGAAAAGAAAATGACCGATAAGGAATATTTATCGACCAAGATCTATGAAAACCCAGATTGGGAGTTAATTAATTCATCAGAGCCTAAATTGATAAAAGCGGGTTATCAACCAAAAATCAAAGATTTGAATGTTTACGATTCTCAAGGCGTAAATTATACCCAAGAAATTTTTGGCAACCCTTATTATAATTTGGTTGCCGTTGGCTGGAAACTATCAAACACAAAAGAAAAAGCCATGGGAGATATTAATGCCATAGCAATCAATGCCGTAGATAATTTTAACATCAGAACGGTTTTTTTAACGGCCAACTCGGCACAAGATGCAACCAATTTTTCTAAGAAATTAAGATTAATGACAGAGGTTTTTTATGCCGATGCCGTTCCGTTAAAGAGTATGGTAAGATCTAACCCGGGTTTAATTTTATTAAAAGATGGGGTTATCATCAAAAAATGGCCTTCTTCTTCTTTACCTACCTATAATGAACTAGCCCAAAAGTATTTTAGCAAACAATAATGTTTAAATATCTACTACAAAAAATTGGTTACGGTGTGGCTGTTTTACTTGGAGTTGTAGTAGTGGTTTTTTTCCTTTTTAATATTTTGCCGGCAGATCCCGCAAGGATGACACAAGGGCAACGTTCTGACGTTCAATCTTTAGAAGCGATAAGAAAAGAATTTGGCTTAGATAAACCACTTCACATCCAGTTTCTTTATTATATCGATGACTTATCCCCTTTGGCGATCCATGGTGCCGATAGTGTTTCACAAGCTAAATATCATTATCAAAAACTTTTCAATATCAATGCCGATAAAGCTTTGGTAATCAAGTTTCCTTACCTCAGGCGGTCTTATCAAACAAAAAGGGACGTAAGTCAGATCTTAAAAGAAACAGTTCCCAATACTTTAATCCTAGCCTCAACAGCCATGGTTTTTGCTACTTTAATTGGGGTTTTATTAGGCGTTTTAGCGGCCGTTTATAAAGATACTTGGATCGATCAAACTGCAATTGCAAGTTCTATATTGGGAATTTCTGCGCCCTCCTTTTTTGCGGGTATCATCATCGCTTGGTTTTTCGGCTTTGTTCTGAGCGATTATACGGGTTTAAAAATGTCGGGCAGTTTATATGATTACGATCCATTTAAAGGAGAAGTAATTGTTTGGAAAAACCTGATTTTACCTATGCTAACTTTGGGTTTAAGGCCTTTGGCCATCATTATGCAACTGACCAGAAGTTCTATGTTGGATGTTTTAGGTCAGGATTTTATTAGAACCGCAAAGGCAAAGGGATTAAATAGCAAACAGATTATATTTAAACATGCTTTAAGAAATGTGCTAAACCCTGTAGTTACCGCCGTATCGGGATGGTTTGCTTCTTTGTTGGCAGGTTCTTTTTTTGTTGAATATATTTTTGGTTATAATGGCTTAGGGAAAGCAACGGTTGATGCTTTAGAACTCGCTGATCTACCCGTGGTAATGGGTGCTATCTTATTCATCGCATTTATGTTTGTGATCATTAATATTTTCGCAGATTTGCTTTATGCTATTTTAGACCCAAGGGTTAAATTATAAATGCTGATAACCAATAGAAGAACGTGATTATATTTCTGATTTCATCCCATCTATCCGTAGTTTTTAGGGTTGGGATTATGGGAAATATTGATCTAATGATTTGAAAGAGTTTGTAACTCTTCCAAAATATACCCGCGATGTTTTTGAGCTTTGAGACATTGATGAAAGTGTTTATCTTAACGATTACGTATAAGGGGTTAAGTTTGTAAAAACAGTTACCTACACCTGAGACATGCCCTAAAAAATCAATCCATAAAAAAAGTAATACAGATATGGGATAGGGGAAAAAACCTAAAAGAAGAATTTATGAAACACTATCTCTTGAAATAAAATGAATTAAAAATATGTTTTTGGATATGAGCAAGTTACAAGCCATTGCCATACCTGATGAAGTAGTGATGAGCAAGATCTTTATCATCAGAGAACAGAAAATAATACTGGATAGAGACCTAGCGAAACTTTACTGAGTAAAAACCATACGTTTAAGGGAGCAGGTAAAGCGAAACCAGAATCGGTTTTCAGAGAACTTCATGTTCCAACTTACCAAACAGGAGGCAGAATACATGGTATCGCAAAATGCGATACCATCGAAACAGGCACTAGGAGGATTTTTGCCTTACGCCTTTACAGAACACGGCGTAATGAGGCTGTCTAACGTACTGAAAAGTGAGAGAGCGATAAAGATGAGCATCCGAATCATAGAAATATTCGTGAAATTGAGAGAACTGCTGCTATTACATAAAGATGTATCGTTGCTGGTGGAGCAGGTAGAAAGAAAACTGCTCAAACAGGACGAGAAGATAGAATTGTTGTTTACCTATTAGAGAAAATTCATAGATAAAGAAGATAAACCGGGGACACCGATTGGTTTCAGAGTCAGAAGAGAAGAATAAACAGGCGTAAACTTTTAGAAAATGTAAATATCGGTTTGCGGCTTGGCGAAGGTGGCGATTTTTATCACAAATGTTGATGCAGAGACCCAAACTTTGATTAATAACAAATGTGTCTGCGGAGTACTGAACCTCCACTTTTGCCAAACCGCTGTTATCGCTTCGGTGTTCTTTTTTGTCCGTTTTAGTGGTGCGGTTGGACAGACACACTCTTTGCCTAGTTTTGGCTTGCGGGTCAACTTGTGCGACTTGGCAATGTGTGTGGCTGTTAGGGTAGGACTTCATTATCGTCAAAGTTTATTTGTACTTCTCCATTTTCAAGTGTGCTAATTAAAAAATCTATTCCGTCAATATTTTCTAATGATTTATTAATGTGTTTCTCAATTGCTGGTATTCCAATACCATAAAAAACTGATGTTATATTGTAATCTGATAGTATTGTATTCAAAGAATTTGAGTAGTTGCCTAAGTTTTTTATTTCTTTTAATTTTTCAAAGTCAGAAAGCACAAATCTATCTTTGTTTTCAAAGAATAAAGCAACAGAATTTCTGGTTGCTAAAATGTCTGGAATTATGCCACCTTTGTTTTTTGTTGTTCTGTTTTCATCTGAATTAGGATGAAGTAAAACTCCAGTACCGCTTTGAGGAAAATCATAACAAATGATTTTCCAGCCATTACTTTCCAACCAATTCAATATGTTTATAGTTACTCTTTCTTCTTTCATAACTAAGCATCTCTCCATAAAGCTCCGTCTGGAAACAAAATTGCATCAGCAAAATATGAAAACACGCGGATATGTTTAACTTTTGAATATGTAGAACCATATCTCACTTGCATATAATATCTTGGGATTTCGTGATTAGCAATATCAGCATATTCTTTTGATAGAATGTTTTTGTTTTCACTTGCTTGAACTGCTTTTACAAAATCATCTACTTTTCCTTTAGTTCCGGGTAATTCGATTGTATGATTTACATCATCAATATTAATATCAGACCAAGCAAGAACAAGATTAAACCTTCTTTCTTCAAAAGATTTACCTTCTCTACAAAGTAAATAGTCAATTGCTGCTAAGGCACCTGGATAAGGGTCGCCTCTAAAAGCTGCATTTACTTTGTAAATAATTGTTTCATCACGACTTCTCAATAATTCACCAATCGAGTAATTGGCATTTTCAAATTGAGAAAGGTAGTTTAACAAGTATTGAGTTGGGATTTTAATTGTGGCTGATAAAGGAGACATATTTAAGTGCCCTCCTTTATTCGTAAATTCCTGATTCATAAAAGTCCTTCTAGCGATTACCGTTCTATTGCTAAGGAGCTTTTCTCTGCCTTTAACTATTCCGTGTCTTTCAAATACTGCAATTATTTCGTTCATAGCGTTGAACATATTGGTCATTTCAGCATCTGTTCCTAATGGACTACCTGAATAATTTCTATTGGGGTCGTGTAAAATCCCTTTACTTAATTGATTTAAAGAGGCTGAAGCATCTGGATGAGTTCTATAGTCGCTTGGGTAATAATAAAGGAGTGCTGGAATGTTATAAATGGACATTACATCATCTAACGCTTTAAAAACTAAAGGATTTATTTTATCCCATTTTGGTAGTGTATTTTGTCGTGTAATGATTGCAGCTTCTGGATAAATGTAGAAAGCTGGAACATTATTTTCGACAGATGCTGCTAATCTAGCAAATCTTTGAAAAGCATTGTGACCTGTTCCAGCTTCGGTTGAAACTTCTACGGAGAAAATTGGCTCGTGGTCAATTTCTACAATTAAATCAGGAGCGTCCAAGTAAAGAATTTTCTTTATGTGGTCGGGCATTGTATGAAAGTTCTTTGCATTATTTGCGTCACTTTCATACATTTTTTTCTTAACGAAAGTTTTGTTTCTGAGTTCTGTATTGGCAATTACAAAATCGGCAAAAGGCTCAGTACTATACCATATTCTAAATTTCATTATAAGTATTTTTTAATTGCAAGAGCAACAGCCTTTGCCAATAACGGTGGAACAGCATTTCCAGTTTGTACTCTTCCTTGAACAATACCGCCTTTAACTATAAAATCATCTGGAAAACTTTGAATTCTGCAACGTTCACGAATTGACAATCCTCTTGCATCTTTGGGATGGCCAAATTGAAATTGAGGTCTTATTCCTCCAGAAACTTGTGTTGGACTTTGAATATCCCAAGCCAAACGAATCCTCTGTTTAAATTTTGGATACATTGGTTCTCCTGGTGTAGTGTTTTTGATTTTTTCGATTGTATCCTTTGGATGATTTGGTGCAGTATGACACTCCACAGAACCGTTTGTATTTAATCGCATAAGTTCCTGATACTCTGAAAATGGTTCTGTTTTATATTTCTTTTTTGTTTCTTTTGGCTTTAATGAAGGTAAATCACCAATCGCATCTTTAATAGTTACATAAGGTTTTCCAGTTTCAGGGCCGTGGGTTTTTTGAATTAAGTTAAAGTCAAATTCTTCGTCTCTGATTCCAACAAAAATTAGTCTGCTTCTTTTTTGAGGAACACCGTAATCTGGAGCATAAAGCAATTTGCTTTTTACGGTCATTTTACCTGCTCTTGAAAGGTCTTTTTCTATGTCCTCTACAAAATTACCTGTACTTTTCATTCCAGATACATTTTCTAAAACTACAACCTTGGGTTGCAGAATCTCAATAAAACGGACAAACTCTTTGTACATTAAATTTCTATCATCTTCTTGGTGTCTCTTTCTATTGTTTAATGAAAAACCTTGACAAGGAACTCCTGCAATAATTACGTCTAAAGGTCTACGATTAAGCAATTCCTTAATTGTGTATGGGTCAACTTTTTTAACATCCCCTAAAATTGTTGAACAATTTGGGTGGTTTGCTTTGAATGTTTGAATTGATGGAGCGTGTATATCACAACCTAAAACAACTTCAAAACCTGCCATTTCAAATCCCATTGAAGTCCCGCCACAACCACAAAACAATTCAACAATTATTGGTCTATCGTTTGGAATTTCTCCACCTTTGGTAAAAACAGGGTCTTTTTTCCAATAGTAACCATTTTCTTCAACTTTAACTGACTTGTCCCAAGCACTTTTTTCTAACACATCTGGCTCAACTTCTCCATAGATGTTGATTTGAGGTTCTTCAACAACTGAAATTTCTGTCGGCATTGTATCAATTAATTTATTTTCCATTTTTTAAAGTGTTGTAAGTGATTTGTTCTTCAGCAACTTTCAATGCTGATAAAGCGGATTCTTCATCTCTAACAATTGAGTAAACCTTGTTTGCAAGCCACAATGATTCAAGCTCTTCAATAGGCGTTTTAAAGAGTTCATTCAACTTTGTTAAATCTTCTCTTTTAAGGGGTTTTTGGTCATTTTCAACTTTGCTGAGAAATCCTTCTCCAATTCCAAGTTGATATGCTAATTCTCTCTGCTTAAGACCAGCTTGTTCCCTTAATTCTTTTATTTTCTGTCCAAGTGTCATTGTATGTTTTTGTACTTGTCTAATTTTGGTCAAAAGTAATATATTATTTTGATTATTCTGTCGAGCGTTGGAAAAAATGGCTCTTTTGGTTTTTTGAGATTTGGCTCGTGTGTCGGAAAAAACCAAATGTGCCATTTGCGGGTCGGCTTTTTACACTAAGCGGTATCATACCTCCAGATAATAGAAAAACCAATAAAAACAAAAAATACTATCTTTATATAAATTTAAAACGATGGATATTACAATGAAATATAAAATAGTAGAGAAAATCATCCAGAGCAATGATGATAACCTGCTTAACAAGTTAAATTCCCTTATGGGCTTATAAGAAACAGATTTATGGACAGAAATACTTTTAGAGATAAAACAGGATATTAATACTTCTAAGGCAGAGCTAAAACGTGGAAAGGGTGCTTCCTCATTCCCAAATCATGACTGAAATAAAGACAAGATTTCTAAATAAATAATATGAATGGTTACGCTGTTAAGTGGTCACCCAAATCAAAAATAAGCTATTTTAGCATATTAGAATATCTTGATGAGAAATGGACTTTTAAGGAATTAGAAGCTTTTGTTAATCGTAAAGAAGAAACGATAGATCATATTTCTAAAAACCACTTGTTATATCCTTATTCTAAAGAAAGCGATGCCCATAAATGTGTAGTGGTAAAGCAGGTAAGTCTTTTTTACAGAATAAAAGATAATAATATAGAGCTATTGGTGTTTTAGGATACCCGACAGAATCCTTCTAAAATAACTTTATAAGTCCGTATTCTTACCTCACAAACCGTATCCAAGTGCTTTTCACTCAGGAGAGCAGATTGACATAAATAATAAATTAACCATCAATAAAGTAATAAGATAAACATACTAATTATCAAGAAATAGAAATGCAAAATAATATCTCAAACATCGATAAAAAAATATTTTTAGTGGGCTTTATGGGCTGTGGGAAAAGCAAAATGGGTAAGGCTTTGGCTTCTAAATTAAATAAAACTTTTATTGATCTGGATGACTTGGTTGAGGCCAAAAACCAAATGAGCATCCCTGAAATGTTTTCTGCCTATGGCGAAGAAGGATTTAGAGAAAAAGAAAAAGAAGTTTTACAACAATCTGCTTTCGCCGATGATATAGTTATTGCCACAGGTGGCGGTGCATCTTGTTTTTTTGATAATATGGAGTGGATGAAAAACAATGGGCTTACTATTTTTATTGATACACCTGTAAAAGTTTTGGCAGATAGATTGATCAATGCCCGTGTAGAAAGACCGCTGGTAAAAGGTAAAAGTTATGAAGAATTAATTGAATTCATCCAAATAAAATTAACCGAAAGAAAGCCATTTTACAACCAGGCTCATATTATTTTAAAAGGTATTGATCTAAATGTGGAGACGATATTAGAGGCGATAAAATGATTTGAAAAACAACCTATTTCAAATAAACGCCATCTTCTTCCCCATTTTCATCTAAAATAACAGAAACGTGTTCTTTTAAAACTGTAGAAAGTTCTAAGCCAACAAAATCCGTGGCCACGGGAAAGTTTTTATGACTTCTATTTACCAAAACCACCGAACGCAACTTTTTAAGAGGGATATTTAAGAAAACACCCAAACCATAGGCTAAAGTTCTACCGCTGTTTAAAACATCATCAACCAAAATAATTACTTTGTTCTCACAGCTTGCCAAGGTAACATCAATCTTTGATTCTAGTTTAGAACTATCTTTTTCTAGCTCAAGCTTAATAATGGTGATTTTAAAATCGGCTATTTTGTTTAACACATCCTTTAACCTCAAAGCTAATCTATAGCCTCTAGCAACCACGCCCGCCAATATGATCTCATCCTCACCAAAATTATCTTCTAAAATTTGATGCGCAATCCTGTTTATTTTTTGTTGTATCTGGTTATGGTCTAATATCAATATTTTTTTCGCCGTCATGATGGTGTAGTTTCAGAGTTAAAATTAACCTTTTCTTGTGAAAGCTAAAATTTTTTAAATTCTGCCCTTGGCGCTAAAATTTGCAAAGTATAATGTCTTTATCGGTTTTTTAGCTATTGTTTAGGCAAAATACTAAAAATTCAATTTTAAGGTATCCTCGTGGCAGCACCTTTCAAAAAAAATCCTTAAACCTTTAAGGGTTTTAGTGGTAAGCTATTTCAATAGCATTAAACAAAAATTCAAGAGAAACAATCATCAAAACCCTAGCAAATAACGATTTTTAATAGAAGCTAAATCAAAATTTTAATTTTACATCTTCGAAACTCATAAAAAACCTTACCTTAATTATTCATTTTAAGATTATGTCAACAGAAGTTAAATGCCCTAATTGCGCCCATTCTTTTCCCATTGAAGAGGTTATGGCCGAAGAATATAAAAAAGGTTTACAAAAGCAGATGGCCGAATACAAAAAGAAGAAAGAAGATGAATCTGCAAAAGAACGATTAGAATATCAGAAAAGAGAACAAGAACTTTTGGATAAACAGAAACAACAAGAACAAGTTTTTCTGAAAAAGTTAGATACAGAAAAAGCGCAACTGCAAAAACAGCTAGAAGAAAGCATTAGAAAAAGCATTCATTCTGATTTTGAGAACCAAATGCAGTTGCTGCAAAACTCTAATAAAGAAACTGAAGAAAAACTTAAAGCCGCAAGGTTAAAAGAATTGGATTTTTTAAAGAAAGAAGCCGAATTAAAGAACAAAGAAGCCGATTTAGAGCTTTCTTTACAAAGAAAACTGCAAGAAGAACGTTCTGTTTTAACCGAGCAGATACGCAAACAAGAGATCGAAAAAAGTTTATTGAAAGATACCGAATACCAGCTCAAATTTAAAGAATATGAAAAACAGATCGAAGACCAAAAGAAATTGGTTGACGAGATGAAACGCAAGGCCGAACAAGGCTCCATGCAATTGCAAGGCGAAGTACAAGAACTGATCGTTGAAGAATTGCTACAAAATAATTTCCCATTCGATATTATATCTGAAGTGGGCAAGGGCATACGTGGTGCAGATTGCATACAAACGATAAGAAATACCAGCGGGCAAGAATGCGGTAAAATAATTTATGAAAGTAAGCGTACCAAAGATTTTGGTGGCGATTGGATAGAAAAATTGAAGAAAGATAAAATTGCCATTGGGGCAGATGTTGCCGTAATAGTTACCCAATGTTACCCAAAAGGAATGGATTGCTTTGGCGAAAAAGATGGCGTTTGGATTTGTTCTTTTGAAGAATTAAAAGCCGTAGCCTTTGTTCTGCGAGATAGCATCACCAAATTATTTGTGGCAACAAAATCTCAAGAAAACAGGGGCGATAAAATGCACATGCTTTATGATTATTTAACAAGTTCAGAGTTCTCTAGCCAGTGGAATGCCATTAGCGAGGGTTTTATGAGTATGAAAATGAGCATCCAAAGTGAAAGAAACGCCATGGAAAGAATGTGGAAATCGAGAGAAAAACAATTGGAAAAAGTATTATTGAACGCAGTACACATCAGCGGCTCCATAGAAGGAATTGCGGGCAAAGATGTGGTTAAACTAAGTTTAGGCAATGGCGACGAAGATTTCTTTTTAGAGTAAAACGATTTTGAGGGATTGCAGAATTAAAAGATAGAGAAGTTGGTGCCGCGAATTGGTTTCTTTTGATGATAAGTAGCTTTTTTTTGCGTTTATCTTTTTTTTTGCGTTTTAACACGCCATACACTGTATCTTTTTTTTTGCAACTGCATGGTTAAATAAGCAAAAAAAAGGATGCCGTTTCTGTCGTTAACGCTCTTACAAAACCCATCAAATTTCAACCGCCCTAATCCTTATTAAAAAATGTTAATTAACGTTTAATTTGATTTCCTTTTTTTTAGCTTTGGGTTTCAATCTAAAAATCCACAAAATTGGGCATTAGCGTACAATTATTAAGTAAAACCTATGGAAGCCAAAAAGCGGTAGATCAAATTTCATTTGAGGCAACAGAAGGCAAAATTTTGGGCTTTTTAGGGCCAAACGGTGCCGGTAAATCTACCACCATGAAAATACTGACCTGCTTTTTGCCACAAACCTCTGGGAAAGCATTTGTTTGTGGTTTCGATACTTCTAATGATTCTTTACAAGTGCGTAAAAACATTGGCTATTTGCCAGAGAGCAACCCGCTTTATCACGATATGTATGTGAAAGAGTTTTTATATTTTGTTGGGAACACCTACCATCTACAAAACTTAAAAACCAAAGTAGAGCAGGTAATTTTAGCTACCGGTTTAGAAAAAGAACAGCACAAAAAAATAGGCCAATTATCTAAGGGCTATAAACAAAGGGTTGGTTTGGCGCAAGCCATCATCCACGATCCAAAAGTTTTGATCTTAGACGAGCCAACATCGGGCCTAGACCCAAACCAATTGATAGAGATCAGAAAACTCATCAAAGAATTGGGCAAAACCAAAACCGTGATCCTATCAACCCATATCATGCAAGAGGTAGAAGCCATTTGCGATGAGGTAATCATCATCAATAAAGGAAAAATTGTTGCCAATAATACGTTACAAGGATTATTGGAAGAGCACCAAGAAAAAAGTTTGGAGCCAATTTTCGTAAAACTGACACGTGATGTTTAACCATGTAGATCACTATTAAAGCAAGCAAAAAACAGAAATGATTACAAATTTGAAAATAAACATGAAGGATCTTATAGGCAATAAGCCCATCTATTTTCTTCATTTATTATTAACGCCTTAACGGTTAATTTTTTTGCTCTCTATGCAATTGCAGTAAATAATTATGTTAACGATTTATAAAAAAGAACTTTACTCTTACCTCAGCTCTTTAGTGGCTTATATCACTATTGGCCTGTTTCTGGTGGTTTTAGGTTTGTTTCTATGGGTTTTCCCCGATACCAGCATTTTAGATTACGGGTATGCTACATTAGACAGCCTTTTTAGCACCATCCCATATTTGTTTATGTTCTTGATCCCCGCTATTACCATGCGTTCTTTGGCCGAAGAAAAAAAAGAAGGCACTTTTGAACTATTGGCAACACGCCCCTTAACCGATTGGGACATTGTTTTAGGCAAATATTTGGCCGCTTTAACGCTGGTTTTATTCTCGCTTATCCCAACATTAGTTTATTACATCTCGGTTTATCAATTAGGCACAACGCTTGGCAATATTGATAGCGGGGCCGTTATAGGCTCTTATATTGGCCTATTTCTACTAGGTGGTGCTTTTGTTTCTATCGGGATATTTTCTTCATCAATCACCAAAAACCAGATCATCGCTTTTGCGATAGCCGTGTTTTTATGTTTTTTCGCCTTCAGCGGATTTGAATCTGCAAGCCAAGTTTTATCGTTACAAAAATTTGATAGCATATTGATCGGTTTAGGGATAAATGAACATTACCAATCTATTAGCCGTGGGGTTTTAGATAGCCGAGACCTTCTGTATTTCTTAAGTTTCATCGTTTTGTTCTTATTGGTTACCAAAACAATTTTAGGAGGCAGGAAATGGTAAATCAACAAAAAAAGAAAGACCTGATACAGCTGCTGATTATTTTGATCGCCATCATCATCATCAACGTTTTATCGCAAAACACGTTTACACGGATAGATTTCACAAAAGAGAAGCGTTATACCATTTCTAACATCAGCACCCAGATCCTTCAGGGTTTAAAAGCACCCGTAAACATTACCGTTTATCTAGAAGGCGATTTCCCCGCCGGATTTAAAAGATTGAGAAATGCCACCAAAGATTTATTGATAGATTATAAAGCTTATGCGGGCAATAATTTAACCTATCAATTTATTGATCCCGTTGGTGGCAAAAACCAAAAAGAGCAAGAAGATATTTACAATCAATTATCGCAAAAAGGCATAGAACCAACCAACCTCAGCGTAAAAACAGAAAGCGGATTAACACAAAAAATGATTTTTCCCGCGGCGGTAGTTTCATTCAACGGCAAAGAAATTCCCGTTAAGCTATTGCAAACAAGAATTGGCGTAAGCCCAGAAGAGGTATTAAACAACTCCATCCAAAATTTAGAATATGCCTTTTCATCGGCCATAAAAAAGGTAAGCTCTGGCGGCAAACCCAGAGTTGGCTTTACAGAAGGCCATGGCGAATTAGATGATGCCCATTTAGAAGATGCCATAAAATCTTTATCTGATGGCTATGAAGCCGGCAGGATCAATTTATCACAGCTCACTTATAACGGCATCCAAAAATTAAAAGTGATGATAATTGATAAACCAGAAACGCAATTTTCTGAATTGGAAAAATATAAGATAGACCAATTTTTGATGAAAGGCGGTAAAATTATATGGGCCATAGACCAAGTGAACGCAGATTTAGATAGCATGAGAAGATCTAGAAACGGCGAGCAATTGGCTTTTCAGAAAAAACTCAATCTAGACGATCAACTCTTTACCTATGGCATCAGGATAAATTACGATCTAATTGGCGATATGAACTGCGGGCAGATCCCGGTAAGCGTTGGCGAAGTTGCAGGGCAAGCACAAATACAAATGGTGCCATGGTTATTTTATCCGATCATAATGCCCGTTAGCAAACATCCAATGGTAAAAAATTTAGATGGCATTAAAACAGAATTCGTAAATACCATTGATACCATCGCTATAAAAAACGTTAAAAAAACAATATTGCTCACCACTTCTCCATTTAACAGAGAACTAGAAACGCCAACAATCATATCCTTAAACATGATTGAAGACACCCCGGACCCCAAACGCTTCCAAAGCACCCCAAAACCAGTTTGCGTTTTGTTAGAAGGAAGCTTTAAGTCTAATTTCTTAAACAGGGCCGTACCAGAAGGCGTTAACTTTCCCATTGCAAGCATCAATAAAAGTGTAAATACCAAAATGTTGATATTTAGTGATGGCGATGTTTTTAAAAACGATGTTAGTGCAAAAGACGGTTCTATTTTTCCTTTGGGTTTTGATCGGTACAACCAGCAAACCTATGGCAATAAAACCTTTTTGCTAAACGCTTTAGATTATTTAACAGATGATTCTGGTTTAATTTCTTTACGCACCAAAGAGATAAAACTTAGGTTATTAGATAAAGGGAAACTGGTGGCAGAAAAAACGAAATGGCAGCTAATAAATACCTTATTGCCACTCATAATGTTGATAGCTTTTGGTATTTTTCAACATATTTACCGTAAACGAAAGTATGCAGTTTAAAATTTATATTTTTGATTTTTAAAAGCTAAAACCAAAACAGCAAAATGAGATTCATTGTTTCTACATCAACATTATTAAAGCACCTACAAGCGGTAAGCGGTGCACTTAGCAATAGCGCAGTTTTACCGATCTTAGAAAACTTCTTGTTTGAGATAAAAGACAACAGCTTAACCATTTCTGCAACAGACCTGCAAACCAGCATGACAACCTCTTTAGCCGTAGAATCTAAAGAAAGCGGTAAAATTGCGGTTCCCTCAAAAATATTGTTAGATACTTTAAAAACTTTATCAGAGCAACCCATTTCTTTTTCTGTAGATGATAAAACATTTGCGATAGAAATTAGTGCTGGCGACGGTAAATATCGTTTGAGCGGAGAAAACGGAGAAGATTTCCCTAAAATCCCTACCGTAGATGATGCTTCATCGGTTAATTTGCCCGCTTCGGTTTTAGCAGAGGCCATTAACAAAACTATTTTTGCGGTGAGCAATGATGAGCTAAGGCCAGCAATGACGGGCGTTTTTTGTCAGCTCTCGCCACAAAACGTAACATTTGTTGCTACAGATGCCCATAAATTGGTAAGATATAGAAGAAACGATGCCAAAGCAGAAACCGCAACTTCTTTTATCCTACCCAAAAAAGCCCTAAACCTTTTAAAATCATCGCTCCCAACAGAAGACGTAAATGTATCAGTAGAATACAACTCTACAAGTGCGTTCTTCAAATTTGCGAACATCAATTTGATCTGCAGATTGATTGATGAACGCTACCCAGATTATGAGGCGGTTATCCCTCAGAATAATCCAAATAAGCTAACTTTAGATAGGAGCCTGTTTTTAAATTGCTTAAAAAGGGTGGTGATTTTTGCTAACAAAACTACGCACCAAGTAAGGCTAAAAATTAACGGCAGCGAATTAAATATCTCTTCTGAAGATATAGATTTTGCTAACGAAGCCCACGAAAGAATTGGTTGTCAGTTTGATGGCGAAGATATGGAAATTGGCTTTAACGCAAAGTTTTTGATCGAGATGCTGAACAATTTATCTGGTGAGGAAATCACGATAGAAATGAGCACCCCAAATAGGGCTGGTATTCTTTTCCCAAGCATCAAAGACGAAAACGAAGATATTTTGATGTTGGTGATGCCAGTGATGCTGAACAATTACGCTTAAGTTTAAACAATTAAAAATATTAAATTGGCTTGGTATAAATACTGAGCCTTTTTTGTTGATGAAAAATTAGAAATTTTGATGGCTAAAAAAATAAGGACCATAGAATTATTTGCTGGCGTTGGCGGCTTTAGGTTAGGGTTAGAAGGTTGGGAAGGAAAATCGGCAACATCTGGATATAAAGAAAAAATCAGTTCTGATTTTGAGGTGGTTTGGAGCAACCAATGGGAACCTTCTACAAAAACGCAACACGCTTCTCTGGTTTACGAAAACAGATTTGGTAAAGATGGGCACACCAATTTAGATATCGCAACAATAGAAGTTGCTGAAATCCCAGAACATGATCTATTGGTTGGTGGCTTTCCTTGCCAGGATTATTCTGTGGCAACAACATTAAAAAATTCTAAAGGCCTAATTGGCAAAAAAGGGGTTTTGTGGTGGAGCATCCATAAAATAATCAGCCACAAGCATACAAAATACCTTTTTTTAGAAAACGTAGATCGTTTATTAATTTCCCCATCTGGCCAACGAGGACGCGATTTTGCCATCATTTTGCAAAGCTTAAATGAATTGGGTTATGCGGTAGAGTGGCGTGTGGTTAATGCCGCAGAATTTGGTTTTCCGCAAAGACGAAGAAGGATCTTTATCATCGCTTATTTAAAAGATACGCCGATATACCAATCCATAAAAAAAACAACAGAAGAAAATTGGATATTAAATAGCGGGATTTTAGCCCAAGCGCTGCCCGCAACCAATGTTTCACAATTGCCAATAAAGCATTTCGAGCTTAAAGGCAACATGGTAGAAATTTCTGAAAACTTTAACAAAAAAGAAATTGACGGCGTTTTCGAAAATTCGGGCTTGATGATCGGTGGTAAAGTAAGCACCTTAAAAACACAAGCCAATTACGAAGGAAATTATACCCTGATGAAAGACATCGTTTTAAAAAACAATATTGATCCCGTGTTTTACATCAAAGATGAAGATTTTGATAAATGGCAATATTTAAAAGGCGCAAAAAAAGAACAGCGCACAAACAACCAGGGTTTTACCTATAATTACAGTGAAGGTGGGATGGTTTTTCCCGATCCTTTGGATAAACCTTCTAGAACGATAATTACCGGCGAGGGAGGCAAATCTGCATCGAGGTTTAAACATGTGATCCAAACGGCAAACGGGTATAGAAGGCTTACGCCCGTAGAATTAGAACGCCTGAATATGTTCCCCGATGACCATACCAAAATAGATGATGTTTCTGATTCTAAACGAGCGTTTTTTATGGGCAATGCTTTGGTAGTGGGCGTGATAGAAAAAATCGGGATTGCTTTGGCCAATAAAATCAATAAAAACCAGCAAGAAGTTAAGCATTAAAAGCAAAAAGTAAAAAGAAGAATTGTACTAAAATCTTAAATTTATCGATCTAGTTTTTAGCATCTTGCATTGCGCCTTAAACCTAAAACATGAGCCATTTTAAAAGCGATCTTCACAAAGAAAGTATCCTATCAGAGTTTTTAGATGCTCAATATATTGAAGCAAACCTCAATATGTTTAGGATTAAGGACCTTAGTTTACAGCATAAAGGCGTAGATTTAATTTTTTATCGCGATGCCGCTTTAAGTTTCAAAATTGATGAAAAGGCACAGTTGCATTATCTAAACAAAGGCCTGCCAACTTTTGCCCTGGAGATAGATTACTTAAAAGATGAGATACAAAAAAAGGGCTGGCTATTTAATACGCATAAAATTACAGAGATTTATGCGTTTATATTCAGTATCTATTTAAAAAATAATTTAACAGAGCTAAAAAAAGTTGATGATATTTTAAGCTGCGATTTAATCTTCGTAAATAGGTTAAGGCTAATTAATGAATTATCTTTATTGGGCATTAATCACGATCTTTGTAAAGCAAAGAGCAAGCAATTACGTATGGATTTAGAAAGCTCAAAATTAGAACACCCATCGGGTTTTAATTTTCAAATATCTAGACATTTAGAAGAACAGCCTGTAAACTTAATCGTAAGAAAAAGCTTTTTAGAAAAAATAGGCCAGCAATATCTCTTTAAAGCCAAAATTAAAAACTGACGTACCAGCATCTATGAAAAAAACCATTAAAAACTTTCAATATATCTTTATCCTATCAACGCTTTGCTATTTGGCATCTTGTACTGCCCCAACAAAAAAAACTTATTTTGGCCAGGCTACCTTGCGCATTGTAAACGCAGTACCAGAAAATTATAACCTCACGTTGTTTGTAAACGATACTTCTAAAACTCCAACCCCATTAAAATTTACAGATTTTTCTGCTCATCAAAATGTAATGGCCGGCACTTCTACTATCTACACCAAATCTAACGGAAATGTAATTAACAGATCTGATCTAACCTTTCTGTTTCTGCCAAAAGAAAATTACACCATTTTTATTGCGGGCAAAATATCTAAAGATTCTCTTTCTTATATCTCTTTTAAAGATAGCTTAAACGCACCTATACAAGGGCAAGCTAAAGTAAGGTTGATCAATACCAGTTATAACTCGGCTAGTTTAGATGCTATATTCTCTAATAGGTCTATCGATAGTTTAAACACTTTTGGGAATATCGGTTTTAGATCTGGGAACAATTACCTGCAATTTAAACCGGGGGTTTATTTTATAAAATTAAGGCAAACAGGGTCTAAAAACATCATATTTACTAAAAGTAACATAGAAATTAAAGCTGGTAAAATTTATACGTTATGGGCCAAAGGCTTAATAAACGGCAACGCTAATTACAGTTTAGATGTTGGGGTATTGAATGATAATTAGGTCTAAAGTTTGGTCTTGGTTCCCATAACGAAGCAACCTTAATACTTGGCTCTCTTGTTTCTTTTAAGCAAGCCACCTTTCTTAAAAGCGATTTATAATTTATACTTTTGCAAAAAAAACAGTTGTGGAAATTATCAAAACCATCATAGATTTCATTCTTCATATTGATGTTCATCTGAGCGAGATAATTAAAGATTACCGGGTTTGGACTTACTTAATCTTGTTCATCATTATTTTTGCCGAAACAGGCTTTGTTATTACCCCTTTTTTACCCGGAGATTCTCTTTTAATTGCAGCCGGGGCATTGATTGGGGTTGGGGATACAGGTCTCAATATTTATATTTTAGCAGTACTGCTCATTCTTGCTGCCATTATGGGAAACACCGTAAACTATGAAACCGGTAGAGTTTTAGGTGCAAAGGTATTTAAGCCAGAAAACAAAGTGCTAAAACTAGAATATTATACCCAAACCAACATTTTCTTTGAAAAGCATGGTGCCAGGGCAATTATAATAGGGAGATTTTTGCCTATTTTAAGAACAATTGTCCCTTTTGTTGCAGGGATCGGGAAATTAGAAAGAACCAAATTTAATTCTTACAATATTATTGGAGGTGCTACTTGGGTCTCCTTATTTCTTTTTGCCGGTTATTTTTTAGGGAATTTTCCCTTTTTTAAGAAAAACTTCTCTCTTATTATTTTATTGATAATTGCATTAACCATTTTACCCGCCATTTATGCAGTAATACAGAACAGGCTATCAAAAAGAGTTAAAAACGTATGAAATTATTTTGCAACACGTTTAAAGGAATTATTGATCGTATAAAGGTTATATAATTCTTAAACTGAAAAAAATCTCAATACCCAATACCCAAGTTACCGCTTAACTATCATTTTTCTGCAAAAGCTTAATTAAAACCGCAAAATCTTTAGGGTAATCTGCAATAAAAGTACGTGTTTCTGTTTCGGATATTTTAAACGTAACTTCTTTAGAATGTAAAGCAAAACGTTTCATAATGGGTTGCTCTTCCTCGTTTTTACTCAGCCTAAAGTTCCTTTTTATCTTAGATAGATAAGCTGGCTGCCCACCGTATGCGGTATCTCCAGTTATAGAAGCCCTTTGGGTTGCCAAATGGATCCTAATCTGGTGCATCCGCCCGGTTACGGGTTTTGCCTCAATTAAAGTGTAATGTTTAAAATAAACCAAAGAATTAAAATAGGTCTCTGCTCTTTTACCTTCTCCCCTACTAATTACCACTTTGCCCCTTCCGGCGTTTAAAATCGGTAAATCAATAAAAAGATCATTAAAAGCATGGCTACCATCAACAACCGCATGATAAACTTTTTTAACGGTTCTGTGTTCAAATTGCATAGACACAAAACGATAAGCTTCTGGATTTTTAGCAATGATCATTGCGCCAGAGGTATCTTTATCTAACCTATGGCAAATTTGGGCATCAGCAAAATATTGCTTTGCTAACCTTAAGATATTTGGTTCTTCACTTTCACGTTCATCTAAAGAGCTTATAAAAGCGGGCTTGTTAACAACAATTAAATTATCATCCTCAAAAATGATGATGTCTTGCAATGATGGGATTCTCATAAATGGCAAATATACAATAAGCTGGTTTAATAAGGCATAAGCTAAAGCTTGGTTAGCTACCTTGTAAATGAGAGCTCTTTTTGAAAGTTTTTGATGTATTTGCGTTTATCAAACTTATAAAGTTTAGCGGCCCTGTAAGAAACCCCTTTTTGCTTTTCATCTAGTTCTTTTAAAATATCATAGGCCAACATCTTTTTTCTAAAATTGCGCTTATCTAGCTTTTTATTTAAAACAACCTCATAAAGTTGCTGTAATTGGGTAAGCGTAAATTTCTCTGGCAAAAGTTCAAAAGCTATGGGCTGGTAACTTATTTTGTTTTTTATCTTCTCAAAACTTTTTCTAAAAATCCGGCTATGGTCAAAAGCTAATTCTGGCATATCCTTAACCGGCATCCAAACAGCTCTTTTGGCAAAATGTGCGGTTGGCAAAGGTGCTACCTCCTTATTCCCGGTAAGGCGTATCATAGCATAATAAGCAACTGTAATAACCCTTCCCTGAGGGTGCCTGCCTAGTGCGCCAAATGTATAAAACTGCTCCATAAAAATCCCTTTAAGCCCGGTAGATTCATATAATATACGTTGTGCAGCGGTTTCAATGGCTTCTGTATGCTCTACAAAATAACCCGGTAAAGCAAACCATCCTTTAAAAGGATCTTCATTTCTCTCAATCAATAAAATCTTCAATTCCCCTTCGTCAAATCCAAATATGACGCAATCCACAGAAAACAGGGAATCAAAATGTTCTGGTAAATTTTCCAATCTATATTGCTTTTTTTAAGGTGCTAATTAATACAAATTTGGAAAAAAATTTCGATAAAATTGCTTAGTGTAAAAAATACACCTTATATTAGTACCTCCAAACCAAAATATCCGAAATTTATATATGTCAAAAATAAAAAAAATAGCCGTTTTTACATCAGGAGGAGATGCCCCAGGAATGAATGCCTGTATTAGGGCCGTGGTAAGAACCGGTATTTATTTGGGATATGAAGTAGCAGGGATTAAACAGGGTTATCAGGGCATGATAGATGATAACATCGAAAATATGTCTCGTCATTCTGTCAGTAATATTATGCAATTGGGGGGTACTGTGCTAAAAACGGCCCGTTGCTTGGCGTTCAAAAATCCCGATGGGATGCAAAAAGCCTATGAAAACCTCAAAAAAAGAGGGATTGATGCCTTGGTTGCCATCGGTGGCGACGGTACTTTTACGGGTGCCGAAAGATTTTCTTCTACTTATGACATTCCCGTGATCTGTGTGCCGGGTACCATTGATAATGACCTTTATGGCTCTGATTTTACCCTCGGATTTGATACCGCTACCAATACCGTAATAGAAGCCATAGACAAAATTAGAGATACCGCAGAGTCTCACGATCGTTTGTTTTTTATTGAAGTAATGGGCCGTGATGCTGGCTGTATCGCGTTAAGGGCAGGTATTGCTAGCGGCGCAGAGGCCATTATGCTTCCCGAAAAAGATACTGCCATTTCTGAACTGATAGATTTGCTAGAACATGGTGCAGCAAACAAAAAATCTAGTAGCATAGTTATTGTAGCAGAAGGCGATAAGAACGGTGGTGCGTTTGGGGTTGCAAAATTGGTAAAAGAAAAGTTCGATTTTTATGATACCAAAGTAACCATACTAGGCCATCTGCAAAGGGGCGGAAGCCCAAGCAGCTTTGATCGCATATTGGGCAGTAGAATGGGTTATGCTGCGGTAAAAGCCCTGATAAACGGAGATAATAGAAAAATGGTTGGTTTAAGAGGTAATGAAATTGTTTTAACTGATCTAAAAGAAGCCTTAACAGACCATGAGTTCAAGTTAGAAGATGATTTGATGGAAATGTCGATCATATTAGCTTAATAAATGATAGCAATAGTTTATAGCGGATCAAGATATGCCAATTGGCGATTATCGAACAAAGGAAAAGAGGTTATAGAACTCCGTACAAACGGCATTAACCCCTTCTTTAACGATGAAAAATATATTACGCAACTATTGAATAAAAATACAGAGCTGATTAACCACGCAGAAGAGATAAAGAAGATATATTTCTTTGGTGCTGGATCATCCTCACAAGAAAGAAACGAAACCGTAAGAACGGCATTATCAAGTTTCTTTAAACACAGCAAAGTATATGTTTCACATGATATTGAAGCAGCTGCAAAAGCCTCTTGTGATGATAAGCCCGGCATAGTTTGCATTATTGGGAGCGGTTCTAACACTGGCTTTTTTGATGGTAAAAAAGTATTGCCAAATAATTACGGCCTAGGCTATGCCATAGGGGATGAAGGTTCTGCCAATTGGCTTGGTAAAAGCATTTTAAAAGCTTATCTTAATAAATCTATGCCGGTTAAATTGGCCGCTCAATTTGAAAAAAAATATGAGTTGGATAGGAAACTGATCCTAGATAAAATTTATAAACAGACCCACGCATCAACATTTCTAACCTCTTTTATGGCATTTTTTAAAGAACACAGAGATGATGAGTTTATCAAAAATATGATAAAGGATGGTTTCCGCTTATTTATGGATATTTATTTAACCCCAATTTCTAATAAATACGGAGGCAAGCACCCCATTTATTTTGTGGGTTCGGTTGCGGCAAACTATCAGGATAGTTTAAGGGAAGTAGCAAAAGAAAAAAAAATCAACATCAGTTCTGTAATCAAAGAACCTATTTATAATTTATTGAATTATTACGCAAACAAAAATTAAATAAAAATGAAAATTGGAATCAATGGCTTCGGCCGAATTGGAAGATTAGCTTTTAGAGCAGCTATCAAAAGAAATGATATAGAAGTTGTAGGTATAAACGACTTGGTAGAGCCAGATTATTTGGCTTATATGTTAAAATACGATTCTACCCACGGTATTTTTGATGGTACGGTAGAAGTAAAAGACGGGCATTTAATCGTTAACGGGAAAAAAATCCGTATCACTGCAGAAAGAGACCCCTCAAACCTTAAATGGAATGAAATTGGTGCAGAATACATCATCGAATCTACTGGTTTCTTCTTAACACAAGAATTGGCGCAAAAACATATAGACGCTGGCGCAAGAAAAGTAGTAATGAGCGCCCCGGCTAAAGACGATACCCCAACATTTGTGATGGGCGTAAACCATAAAACACTAACAGCCGCACAAAACATCGTTTCTAACGCATCTTGTACTACCAACTGTTTAGCTCCAATTACCAAGGTATTGATGGATAACTTTGGAATTATTGAAGGCTTAATGACAACCGTACATGCTACAACGGCAACACAAAAAACAGTAGATGGGCCATCTGCAAAAGATTGGAGAGGCGGGCGTGGTGCTTCACAAAACATCATCCCTTCATCAACGGGCGCTGCAAAAGCAGTAGGTTTGGTTATCCCGGCTATAAAGGGAAAACTGACTGGTATGGCTTTCCGTGTACCAACTCCAGATGTTTCTGTAGTAGATTTAACGGTACGTTTAGAAAAACCAGCTACCTATGATCAAATCAAAAAAGCAATGAAAGATGCTTCTGAAGGCGAGTTGAAAGGAATTTTAGGCTATACCGAAGATCAAGTTGTTTCTAACGACTTTTTAGGAGACCCGCGTACCTCTATTTTTGATGCCGGTGCGGGTATCGCATTAAACGATAACTTTGTAAAAGTTGTTTCTTGGTACGATAACGAGTGGGGATACTCTAACAAAATTGTTGATCTGTTACAACACATGGCTACTTTGTAGTTAGCAGAAGGCTGAAGGCAAAAGCTGAAAGTTAAATACAAACATTAAATAATCATAGCTCGGGGAACATTACCCGGGCTTTTTTTATAGCTCATATTTTTAATAATTTGGGCGACTTAACGGGCTGTTCAGGGGTACCGTTAAGTTTTTGAAAAAAAAACTTAACCGTCGTTGCACTCCGCCCTTACCATCCCTGCCGCAATATAAAGAGCTAATTATTAAAATTTTAGGATCAATCATCTTTATGAAACTGTTCAGTGATCTCTGTTACAATAACACCAAATTTCCTAAAAACACTACGGACAATTAACGTTTTACCACCTTCCATCAAATACATATACTGTTTGATGTTCACATGCTTTACTAAGCCTTTACCTGATAACTTTAAGCGGTAGCCCCAAGTAAAGTAGTTGCAATAAAATGTTCCAATTGTTTTACCACTTATATCGCTACCCGTACTTTCTACATGATGATCATCAATACGTTTTAATTTAAAACTACGATGGCTTTTCTTGCTATTTTCCGGAATCACATCTTGTTCCATGTTTAAAACACCATTAGCAAATGTTCCTGTTGTTTTAGTGATTATATTTTCTGAAGGTTTGCCATTTCTCTCTTCCATCACACCTGATGAATGTGTATGACCAGCAAAAAATTTCATCAAATCAAGCTGAGGCTCACTACCTTGAAAGCTTTCAGGTTTTAAACTAGAACAACTTGCTAAAAAACTAAGAATTAATAATGCAGGTAAGTATTTAATTTTCATGCTTTCGGATAATCATTAACCATGCCACCCAATTGGTGTTTTCTAATTATCCAATTCATCAAAATCCCAAATCTTAACCATTTTATCATCACCAACGGATAACAATTTATTCCCATCAGAACTCCAACAAAGATCATTTACAGATAGCAGATGGCCTTCTTTTGCCTTATCTATGCTAAGGTTTTTATATAAAGAGAAATCTTCTGTACGCCATATTTTAATAGATTTATCCCTACTTGCTGTAGCAAAATAAGGTAAATTGGGATGAACGGCTATTTGATAAATCGCAAATAGATGGGCTGCAAAACTATATTTACATTCCCAATCGTTTATATCCCAAACTTTTAAATGCGCATCTCGCCCACCAGTGATCAAAAACTTTCCATCAGCTGTAAAAGCAACAGAACCAACACCCTTTTCATGTCCTCTAAATTGAGTAACAAAAGTATAATCATCTAAAGCATAAATTCTTATCCATTCATCATTAGAAACTGTTACCATTAAATTTAATTTTTCATGGTAAGCCAAAGAACGAATTTTATCATTTCCAGATTGGAACTTATGAATTATTTCCCGTGTTAATGGACTAAGAATCAGAACTTCTCCTTTATCTGTACTTGCAATAATCTCTTTTTTATTGGCAATATATTTTAAATCGAAAATTGCTTCACCTGCTTTGGTAAAACTTGTTAATTTTCCAGATTCAAGATCAAAGAAACAAATACTTCCATCTTTACAACCGGCAATCAAAAGATTTAATTCATGGTTAATTGTTAAACTGTAAACCGTAGTTTTTACATCATTAAAAACTCTTGTATGCAAACCAGAAATTAGATCCCATTCTACTATACCTTTATCATTACCGGCCGTGTAAAATAAATCTAGTTTTGGGTGTGCAACAACTGCATAAATAGGGTTACCATGTCCGGGTAGGGTTTTAGCTTTCATTTTAACGTTATTTATGGCAAAGATAAAATTTGTTTGCTCGCATACTTTAACAATAGTTTTTACAGCTAAAATCTATATTTACTTAAATCATAAGATTTTGATTAAGTTTATATTAGTAAAAAGGAGTTTATAATGGAAAAACAATGTTTAGATTGTGGTAACAACATTAAGGGCAGGGCCGATAAAAAATTTTGCGATGACCAATGTCGTTCTAATTACAATAATAGGATAAAAGCTACCGAGCATCCACAAATAAAAAAAATAAACCAGATTTTGCTCAAAAACTGGAAAATCCTAAATACCTTAAATCCAGATGGTAAATCTAAAATTACGAAATCTAAATTGATCAAAGAGGGTTATAATTTTAATTACCATACCCATAACTATCGAACCAAAAATGGTTCAAATTATATTTTTTGTTATGATAATGGCTTTTTAGAACTTGAAAACGAATGGTATTTATTGGTTAGGAATAATGAGGAAATCTAATTACTTTTTAAAAAATGGCAAACACTTATTCTCAGATAACTATTCATTGTGTTTTTGCCGTTAAAGGGAGAAAAAATTTTATTGATATAAATTTCCGAGATGAATTACATAAATATATGTCGGGAATAATGAAAAATATTGGAGCCTTTCCTTTAGCTATTGGCGGATGGAGCGACCATGTTCATGTGCTTTTTGAATTAAATCCTAACACTAAAGTCTCAGATTTAATGCGGGAATTAAAAGCAAATTCATCAAAATGGATTAATGAAAAAAACTTTTTAAAAGAAAAATTTAACTGGCAAGAAGGTTATGGTGCATTTTCTTATTCTCGTTCCCAAAGAAATAATGTAATAAATTATATTCTAAACCAAGAGCAGCACCACTCCAAAAAAACATTTAAAGATGAATATTTAGAATTTTTAGAAAAATTTGAAATAGAATTTAAAAATGAATATCTCTTTGAATTTTATGATTAATAATCAAAATATATATTCCAATTAACCATAATATTACCCCTATGGGGTTTTCCGATGTTGTTGGTAAACCAAAATCTACCGTAATGTTACCCCGATGGGGTTTTTCTTTATGATTGATTATAAAATATTTAATGATTTCGCCATTATTGCATTTGAACAGGTTGATAATGAAATATAAATAATGGTTTTATCGATTTAACGTTTACCTATTTGTCTAAAATCCCCTAGGGATGTAATTTTGGTAGAATTAGAATGCCGTAGGTATGACATTTTAATAAACCAAATAGTAAATAATTCAAGATTTTATTACAAAACAAAAGCCCCACAAATAATTTGTGAGGCTCTGTAATAAATATTATTATTTTAATACGCTTCCTCAAATAAATTGATGGCATCTTTACTTTCTAAAGTAGAATAACCTCCGTTTAAAAACTGATCTACTTTTCTAGCGGCTTCCCTACCTTCAGAAATTGCCCAAACCACTAAAGACTGGCCTCTGCGCATATCCCCTGCGGCAAAAACCTTATCTACGTTTGTTCTATAATCACCTTCAATAGCTTTTACGTTTTTACGCCCGTCTAATTCTAAACCTAATTGCTGTATCATCCCTTCGTATTGTGGGTTTAAGAAGCCCATCGCTAAGAACACACGTTGGCAAGGGATAATTCTTTCTGTCCCTTCAACTTCTTTAAACTTAATTGGCCGACCTAAAAAATCTGTTTCCCATTCTACGTTTACAATTTTTAGCTCTTTTAAATTCCCCTTACCATCACCAATAAATTCTTTGGTATTAATGCCCCAAAAACGCTCGCAACCTTCTTCGTGAGAGCTTGTGGTTTTCAATAACATTGGGTACTGTGGCCAAGGCATATTATCCGTACGCTCTTTTGGTGGCTGAAACATCAACTCAAATTGGGTAATAGATTTTGCACCTTGGCGGTTAGAGGTCCCTACACAATCAGACCCTGTATCACCACCGCCAATCACAACAACATCCATTCCTTTTGCAGAAATTTCTTCATCAACAACTTTAATATTGCTAACACGTTTATTTTGCTGCTTTAGAAACTCCATGGCAAAATAAACCCCTTTTAATTCCCTACCGGGTATAGGCAAATCTCTTGGAACTGTAGAACCACCGGCCAGAACAACAGCATCGAAATCGTTTACCAAACCATTGGCTGATATATCTTTGCCCACTTCTGTATTGCACCTAAATTCGATACCACTCTCTTCCATCAGCTTTATCCTTCTCTTAACTACGTTTTTATCCAGTTTAAAATCAGGGATGCCGTAACGCAATAAACCACCAGCTTCATCATCTCTTTCAAAAACGGTAACTTTATGCCCTACTTTATTCAGTTGTACTGCCGCTGCTAAACCCGCTGGGCCAGAACCAACAATAGCAACTTCTTTCCCTGTTTTTAATATGGGCTGGTATGGTTTAACATATCCTTTTTCAAAAGCAATCTCTATAATGTGTTTTTCAATTTCTTCAATAGCAATTGCGGGCTTGTTGATCCCTAAAACACAAGCTGCTTCACAAGGCGCAGGGCAAATTCTACCCGTAAACTCGGGGAAATTGTTGGTAGAACTTAATATTTTGTAGGCTTCTTCCCAATTTTTCTTGTAAACGGCATCGTTAAACTCGGGGATAACGTTCCCAAGCGGACAACCATTATGGCAAAACGGGATACCACAATTCATACATCTGGCAGATTGTTGATTGAGTTTTTCATCGGAATACATCCCAACAAATTCTTTATAATTTTTTCTTCTTTCTTCTGCCGATACTTTTTGTGGAAGTTCTCTTCCGTATTCTTTAAATCCTGTTGGTTTTCCCATCTTAATAAATTGATTCTAATTGCTGCTTTTGTGACAATACTTTTTTAAATTCTTTAGGGAAAACTTTAATGAATTTTGCCGATTCATCGTTCCAGTTTTCAATCAAAAATTTAGCTACTGCACTTTGCGTTAATTGGTAATGTTTCTTTAAAAGTTTAATGATCAATTCTTCGTCTTTTACGTTCAAAGGGTCCAAATCAACCATTTCTCGGTTACAGTTATCTACAAAATCGCCATCAACATCGTAAATCAGGGCAATCCCACCGCTCATACCAGCAGCAAAATTCCTTCCTGTTTTACCGATGATCAAGGCTTTACCACCCGTCATGTACTCGCAACCGTGATCGCCAATACCTTCAACAACTGCGGTTGCGCCAGAATTTCTAACCGCAAAGCGTTCGCCTGCCTGCCCTCTAATAAATAGCTCGCCAGAAGTTGCCCCATAAAGTACAACGTTTCCAACAATGATATTTTCTTCTGGAGTAAATGTAGCTTCTTTTGAAGGATAAATGGCAATTTGCGCTCCAGACAAACCCTTACCTACATAATCATTTGCTTCCCCTTCTAATTCAAAAGAGATTCCTTTTGCTGCAAAAGCACCAAAACTTTGCCCTGCAGAACCAGAGAACTTGAAGTTTATGGTATTATCTGGCAAACCAGCAGAACCATATTTCTTTGCTATTTCGTTTGATAAAACCGTACCAACCGTTCTATCTGTATTTTTTAATTCAAAATTACCGAAAACAGGTGTTTTACTTTCTAATGCCGCTTTTGCCGATTCTAGTAATTTCCAGTCGATGATATTATCCATACCATGATCTTGCGATTCACTATTATAAAGCGTCATCCCTTTTGGATAAGCCATTGGGTGTAAAATGGCAGAAAAATCTAATTTCTTGGCTTTCCAATGGGTAATACCTTCTTTCATTTTTAAGAATTGCACCCTACCTACCATATCATTGATAGATTTGAAGCCCAATTCGGCCATGATTTCACGTAACTCTTGCGCCATAAATTTAAACAGGTTAACCACGTGTTCTGGCTTACCTGTAAATAATTTCCTCAACTCTGGATCTTGTGTGGCCACACCAACCGGGCAAGTGTTTAAATGACATTTACGCATCATGATACAACCCCCAACAACCAAAGCTGCTGTGGCAACGCCCCATTCTTCTGCACCTAATAAGGCGGCAATTGCCAAATCACGACCGGTTTTTAATTGACCGTCGGTTTGTAGCACCACCCTGCTTCTTAATTTATTTTTAACTAAAGTTTGGTGTGCTTCTGCTAAACCAAGTTCCCAAGGTAAACCAGCATGTTTTACAGAACTTAAAGGAGATGCACCTGTACCACCATCGTAACCTGCAATTAATATTACATCGGCATGTGCCTTTGCAACACCTGCTGCAATGGTGCCAACACCAGCTTTAGAAACCAATTTCACATTGATCCTTGCTGCTCTGTTTGCATTCTTTAAATCAAAAATCAGCTGTGCTAAATCCTCGATAGAATAAATATCGTGATGTGGAGGAGGAGAAATTAACCCTACACCCGGAGTAGAGTGTCGGGTTTTAGCAATCCAATCATCCACTTTATGCCCAGGAAGCTGTCCGCCTTCTCCAGGCTTGGCTCCTTGAGCCATTTTTATTTGTAGCTCATCTGCATTTGTTAGGTAATTGATGGTAACACCAAACCTCCCTGATGCAACTTGTTTAATAGCCGAACGCATAGAATCTCCGTTCTCCATGGTTTCATAACGCATCTCATCTTCGCCACCTTCGCCTGTATTGCTTTTACCTCCTACCCTATTCATGGCAATGGCCAAAGTACTGTGTGCTTCATGAGAGATAGACCCGAAAGACATCGCCCCTGTGGCGAAACGCTTCATGATATTCTCTGCTGGTTCAACCTCATCTATAGAAATTGGCTCTCTGTGTTTCGCAAAATCTAGCAATCCACGTAAAGTGTACATTCTTTCTTTTTGGTTATTTACGGCATGAGCGTATTTTTTATAGGTGTCATAATCGCCAGTTTTAGTAGAATGTTGCAATAAATGAACCGTAGTTGGGTTAAACAAATGCGCTTCGCCCCTACGTTTCCACTGATAGATACCACCTTCTGGCAATAAATGTTCTGCGTCTCCTTTAAAACCATTGATGTGTTTTGATAATGCTTCGCGAGCAATTTCATCTAAACCCAAACCACCTATGCGGCTTACGCCTCCACAAAAATATTGATCAACAACTTCGCTGTTAATTCCTAATATTTCAAATACTTGTGAACCATGATAGGATTGCAAGGTAGAAATACCCATTTTGGAGAATATCTTTAACAAACCATCACAAACTGATTTCACATAGTTTTTAACCAATTTCTTTTCTTCTAGATCGGTCTCTAATTTATCATCCACTTTAAGTGCATGGATGGATGCCAAAGCCAAATAAGGATTGATCGCCGTTGCACCAAATGCCAATAAACAAGCAAAATGATGAACTTCCCAAACGTCTCCGGCTTCCACCACTAAACCCACTGCGCCACGCAATCCTTTTTTAATAAGATAATGATGAACAGCAGAAACTGCTAATAAAGAAGGGATCGGTGCGTGTTCAGAATCAATGGCTCTGTCTGATAATATCAGAACTTCAAAACCGTCATTTACCGCATCTTCCGCGTAGCGGCAAAGTCTTTCAATGCCTCTTTGTAAAGAGCCATCTAGTCCATCGGCTTTGAAATAAGTTTGTAATGTTTTGGCATGGAATAAGCCGGTATCAATACTCCTTAGTTTCTCTAATTCATTATCTTGTAAAATTGGTTGGCTAAGCATTACGCAATGGCAGTGCATTTTATCCTCATCTAAGATATTACCGTTATTGCCTATGAAAGTTGCCAAGCTCATTACCAAACGTTCTCTAATTGGATCGATCGGTGGATTGGTTACCTGAGCAAAGAACTGCTTAAAATAACTAGAAATATGTTGCGGACGATCTGATAAAACTGCCAAAGGAACATCGGTACCCATGGAGCCAATTGGTTCTTTACCATCCAATGCCATCGGTTTAATGATCGTTTCAATATCTTCTCGGCTATAGCCAAAAACTTTTTGGTAACGATAAACAGATTCTTTAGACATACTGGTAAAAGACACCCTAGGCTCGGGCAATTCTTCCATCCTGATTTTATAATTTTCTATCCAGGTGCCATAGGGCTGGCGACTTGCGATTTGATGTTTTATCTCATCATCGGTAATAATTTTACCATGCTCGGTATCTATCAAGAACATTTTACCCGGTTGTAACCTGCCTTTTCTCAACACCTTTTTTTCATCTAAAGGTAAAACACCCGCTTCTGAAGCTACAATAACAGTATCTTCATTAGTAATGGCGTACCTTAGCGGACGCAAACCATTTCTATCTAAGATAGAACCGATTAATTTACCATTGGTAAATGTTAAGGCGGCCGGCCCGTCCCAAGGTTCCATCAATGTTGCATGGAATTCATAAAATGCCTTTTTGATCGGGTCCATTGCTTCGTTTCCGTCCCAAGCTTCTGGCACCAGCATCATCATTACGTGGGGCAAAGATCTGCCAGAGTGCATCAAAACTTCAACAATGTTATCCAAACAGGCAGAATCTGATTGGTTATCATCAATAACGGGTAAAATCATCTCCATTTCTTCATTGCTGAAAAAAGGCGAGGCATAAGATCTTACCGCAGCATAAAACCAATTCAAATTACCGGTAAGTGTATTTATCTCTCCATTATGAGACATATACCTAAAAGGTTGTGCCAATTTCCAAGATGGGAAAGTATTGGTAGAAAAACGAGAATGGATCATCCCCATTGCAGAAACAAAACGTTCGTCTCTTAAATCTGCATAATATTGGCGCACTTGATAGGTGGTTAACTGCCCTTTATAAACAATAACCCTAGAAGATAAAGAGGCAAAATAGAAATCGCCAAAAGCATCTTTCAATTCTTCTTTAATTTCTTTTGCTATCAATCTTCTTAAAACGTATAATTTTCTCTCAAAATCATCATTATCCAAAATATGCTGAGGCCTACCAATAAATACTTGCTTTACAAATGGCTCTACCGCTCTTGCCGTTTCGCCAACCACTTCGGGGTTAACCGGTACTTTCCTATAACCCAAAATAGGGAGGTTAAGCTTATTGGCACAAGATTCTATGATTTTTTTTGAGGCTTTTCTTGCATGGGAATCCTTAGGCATAAACATCATACCTACACCATAATGCCCTGGTTCCTTTAGATCAATGGCGAGGCTGGTACACTCGTCGAGAAGAAATTCATGCGGGATCTGTACCATGATACCAGCTCCGTCTCCGCTATCGGGATCGCAACCGCAGGCCCCCCTATGCTCCATGTTTTCGAGCATGGTAAGTGCATCAACAATGATTTGATGTGATTTTTTTCCGTTGATATTTGTGATAAATCCGGTACCGCAAGCATCATGTTCAAATTTTGAGTTGTATAAACCTTCTTGTGTAAGAATTGGTTGATTCATTAAAATATTATTTAGTTGGGTTGAAAAAGCAAAATAGGGAAATTATGAGAAATATTGAAGTATATGCGTTTTTTTGAATATTTGATAATTTATAATATCCTATAATATAAATATATTAAGCAAGAAAGGCGTTTGAAGTTTTATTTTTAACATATTAATAAAAATCAGTTAAGCTTAAAATTATCCTTTTTAATATAAAAACGGCAATTTATGATCAAAAACATCAAATTTTTCTGTGATGAGCATAAAAATTTTAAAAAATGAACTGTTTTTAATTTGGGTATGTTTTCTTTAATTGGCGTAAGATTTACAGAAGATTTATTTTTATATCTTCGCAAAAACGAAAATTTAATAGCATGCAAAAAGCGGTTTTTTTAGATAGAGATGGTGTAATAAATAAAGAACTTGGGGATTATGTTTGCAGGTTTGAAGATTTTGAAATTTTGCCACACAATTATGATGCTTTAAATGAATTGCAAAAGCGGGGATACTTGATTTTGGTTGCCACTAACCAAGGCGGTTTGGCAAAAGGCTGGTACACCGAGGCAACTTTAAATAAAATGCATGATCATTTAAGTGCAGATTACCTTAAACACGGCATTACGATCAGCGGTTTTTACTATTGCCCTCACCACCCCAATTTTACGGGAGAATGCGATTGCAGAAAACCTAAGCCCGGTATGTTGCTAAAAGGGATAAAGGACCATAACCTGGATGCTGCTGCCTCTTATTTTATAGGCGATAAGTTTACGGATGTGGAGGCGGCTGAAGCAGCCGGGATAACGGGGATCAAGATAGATATAGACCAACCAATAGGTGAGGTTTTACATTTGATCAAATAGAAAAATCATCGTAGTCGAAAAGAATCGCCATCTGTATAAACACTAAAATCTATATTCTGAAACTTAATCAATCCTTTTTGGTTAACGTCTAGGCCTAAGGGATTTGCTATTTTAATTACCTGGCCATCACCATAAACCCTAGCCATGTTTTGATGGATAAATAAAGCGGTTCCATCATCAATACCTATACCATCGAAATTTGGTTTTTCATAAACTGCAGATAATAATTGATTGTATTTACTATCATTCACAAAATTTGTGGTTACGATTATAGAATCTGTGAGGCCAAAGCCACCATAAAATACAATATTATCTGCATACAGCGCCCTCACTTTGTCATTAGTTAAAGAATCTACCCTTTGTTGTTTTTCAGAGATCATGTATTTGCATAAACTTTTACCTCCAGAAATTGTGCTTCCGTTTTTATACGCCCTTTTAATGGCATCATAAATTGGAGTTTTTGCTACAAGATCCATAAAGCTTTTGTTCTCTCCGTTTAAAACCAAAATTATTTTGGCGGTACCTAATTGATCTAACATGGTTAAATTATGGATATTAACTTCATCAAACTGTAATTGGATTACTTTGTTGGCACAAACTTTATAAAATTGGTTTTTGATGCTTTCTAAAACCGAATCGGGTTGTTGTGATAAAGTTGGCAAAACAACAATATGGTCGCGTAGGCCCAATTGTGATACCTCTACCAGTTTCTCTGCTAGATTGCCGTTTAGATCACCGCCAAGCAAAAAAAGATTCCCCTTTGGGTATATTTGTGATTGTGTTTCAGCTTTTAACAAAAGCCCCATCATCATCAAAAAAAACATTGATTTCTTCATTCTTAAAAAAGCATTTTTAAACAAACGCAAATAATTGCCTTATTTTATTAAAAGCCCCAATATTAAGAATTATAAATATGCCCGAAAATTAAGAAAGGTAAAAATTGGGTTAAATAATTTAGGTTTGCTATTTGTTGTAAGCCTTGGTAAAACTTAGGCTAGAATTTAATTTTATCTTTGCAGCAATATAAAACAGTAATGGGGTCAGATATTAACATCAAGAACAAAAAAGCGAGTTTTGAATATCTTTTTTTAGAAACTTTTGTAGCCGGAATTAAACTTTTAGGTACAGAGATTAAATCTATACGTGAAGGGAAAGCAAACATCAGTGATGCCTTTTGCACTTTCATCAACGAAGAATTATATGTGAGAAACCTGCATATTTCTGAATATTCTCACGGTTCTTTTTATAACCACGAGGCAAAACGAGACAGAAAGCTTTTGCTAACAAAAAAAGAATTAAAAAAGTTATTGGTTAAGAGCCAGGATAAAGGTTTAACCGTAATTCCGTTTAAAATCTTTATCAGTAACAGAGGCTTTGCAAAAATGGAAATAGCTTTAGCCCAGGGAAAGAAATCTTTTGATAAAAGAGATGCTTTAAAAGAAAAAGATGTAAAGCGGGAAATGGACAAGGCAATGAAAAACTTTAGCTGATCAATTAAAACCTAATAAGCCATAAATGAATAAAAAATCTACGCTCCCGGTTTTCTTCTGCATCCCAGATCTTACCGGTTTTACTAGGTTTATGACTTCTACCGATCCAGAGTTTGCCAACAAGGTTATTACTGCGCTTTTGAACAAAGTAATTGCTGCAAACATTTTAGAGATGAACGTAGCCGAAATTGAGGGCGATGCTATATTTTTTTACAGAACGGGAAGACTGCCAGCAGTTGGGAAAATAGCCAAGCAATGCACCGTGATTTTTGAAACATTTAACGATGTAATCGCATCGTTTGAAAAGAACGACAATAAAAATTACGAGAAATATTTGGCTAAAAACCAATTAGGTATAAAAATAATTATCCATTATGGGCATATCAACATCACCAAAATACAAGGAAGGGTAAAATTATTGGGCGAAGATGTTATTTTGGTGCATAAACTTTTGAAAAACAGTATAGCAGTACCATGTTATATATTACTCACAGATAATTATCTTGAAAAAATAAGAGATAAAAAAGTGGTTAAAAATTGGTTTAACTGGGAAAAATTGAAACGTGGGAAAGACAAATACGATCACTTTGGCGTAACCTATTATTCTTACATAGCTTTGCCAGAGTGTAAAGATTTTAATAAGAATAAATAGTAATCCCTAAGAAACCGATGGCACACAATATCAAACCGCACATAAAAATGTTGTAAGACCAGCTCAACAATTTATATTTCTTTATCAACACGCCCCCTAGATGGTAAATATCAACCGTCATGCTATCATAAAGATCATTTTTTTCTTCTTTTAAGCTTTTAATATGTGCAACAAATTCGTTCAGTTTTAATTGGGCAAAATTGCCGAAGAACAATACGCTACTATCCTTGTTCTGCAACTCAAACTTTTGTTTTGTGGTGATATTTGGCTTTGCAGACAATATGGCGAAGGTTACAGAAATAAGACTTGTGATCACCAAAAGTAACATCGGGAAAACAAAACGCACATGCCTAAAGCCTTCAGAATCTCCAAATGTATATCCCGATCCAAAGAGCGTAATGATCACAGAAACAACAATGGTATTTATACTGATCATAATATTGGCCTTTTTATCAGCCATAGAGCTTAACTCCATGTGGTAACCATAAACCGATCGGTATAGCGTTTCTATACCCCTTCCTAGTTTCTCTACCTTTGCTTTGGTGCTTTCTTCTTTTAGGTGTATCTTATACTGGTCGTTTTTTGATTTTTCGATAGATTCTCTTTGCTTCTTAATGTTTTTTTCTCTTCTGCCTCCATATTTGGCAACCGCAACAGAAGTCTTAAATCTTTTAGATATTAAAAACTCCAATTGTAATTGAGCCCATTCTAAATCAGAATAAATCTTATTGTTGATTTTCTCCCATTCACATCTCAAAAGCTCGGCCCTTTCTTCAAATTTCTTTTTGCCCATGTTCACATAATCGGCATCATGTATGATCTCTTCGCTTAAAGATTTCTGTTGGTTCCCTACCTTGGTACTCAAAATCAAATTGCAAATATTTTCCAGTCTTTTTTCGGGGAAACCCTTGCCAAGGTATTCCTTAACCATCTTAATGCTCTCTTCTTCGTGATTTTCTGGGCTTTTGGTATAGCCCGAATCATGGAACCAAGCGGCGATGATCAAATCTTCCTTTTCGTCTGGTGCCAGTTCATAAGCCTCTGCTAACTCTTTAACCGTATCTGCGGTTTGTTTGGTATGGGCAAAATTATGATAGATATAGGTCTCTTTTAATTCTTCTTTAAAAAGTTTAAAAATATGTTTAGAGATTTCCTCTTCGGTATGTTTTGCGATCATAATTAATTTTAAAAAACCAATTTAATATTAAATCAAAGGATGGTATAAGTTTTGATTAAATTCTACAAACTTTTAATTCACAATTTTTACTCCAAAATGCATAAATTTTTATTACTATCATCTTTTTTGATTTTAACTGCCTGTATTGATCCTACAAAAATATTCAACGATGAGCAAAAAGGAGAAGGGATTTTTAGTGATGATTATGAGGTTTACGAGATGCCCAGAGAGCTTAAAGAAATATCTGGATTTACCTTTATAACCGATAGCATTGTGGCCGCAATTGAAGACGAACATGGTTTGATCTACTATTATGATCTTAACAAAAATAAAACTATCAATACTTTCAGATTTGCAGGCGATGGCGATTATGAAGACATCTTGAGAGTAAAAAAAGATTTATTTGTGCTAGAAAGCAAGGGAGATATTTATCAGGTTGCCAACTTTAAATCAAAACCAATGGTAACAAAATTTAAAACCCCCTTAAAAAGCAAAAATGATATAGAAGGTTTGGCTTATGATGAAGATAGCAACAGCATTTTGATGTCTGTAAAAGAAAAGAATTTAGAAAAAGACGATGATGAGGCAAAACAAAAGAATATCTACGCTTTTTCTTTGAACACCAAGAAATTTAATACCATACCTGCCTATAAAATAAAGTTTGAGACCATAGAAAAACATTTTGAAGGAGATAAGTTAACCGAAATATCTAAAAGGTTTTTAAGAGCCGTTGGTAACGAGAACCAAAATGAGATAATAAAACCTACTGCATTAGCTTTTAAACCAAGCACACAAGATCTATATGTGCTTTCTTCTATCAATAATATTATTGTGGTAATGTCTAAAGCAGATACCATAAAACAGATCATCCCATTTCACGGCAAAGCCTTTAGCCAGCCAGAGGGCATGGCTTTTAATAGTAAAGGAGAATTATTCATATCAAACGAGGGTCATAAACATCCGGCAAATATCATTAAAATAAAAAAATTAGATGCAAAATAAATTTACCAAAACCATTGGCCTAGTAGCTATTAGCCTATTTTATTTCTCTTGTACCACCTATAAACCTTTTTATGCCAAAAGCGAAAAAGATTGGAAAAAAGCAAACAACCCAGATTCCCTTTCTCTCTCTTATACTGTTTTTTTAATTGGGGATGTGGGCAAGCCCGATATTGATCAGCAAGAGCCAACTTTAAAGTTGTTGCAATCTCAGATGTATCAAACGGATACCGTTTTTTCGGCCGATAAATCAGATACTACCGTAAAAGTAACCTCTAGCCCAAAAGATGCCGTAATTTTTATGGGAGATAATATTTACGAACACGGAATGCCAAAACCCGATGCGCCAGATCGTAAGCTGAAAGAGCAATATATTATTGAGCAGATGAAAGTGGTTAAGGACTTTAAGGGCAAGAAAATTTTTATTCCCGGCAACCATGATTGGGATAAAAGCCATCCTGATGGTTTAGAGACCTTAAAAAGAGAGGAAGATTTTGTGGAGAATTATTTAGACAGTGCCGATGTTTTTTTGCCCACCAACGGCTGCGCAGGCCCCGTAGAGATTCAAATGAATGGCAATTTGGTAATCATAGCTATTGATAGCGAATGGTGGTTAACGCCATATCACCGATCAGACCGCCATGAGCAAGGCTGCTCGGTAGAAAACGATGATCAACTAATTGCACAGATCAAAGATATTTTAATCAGGAACAAAGGAAAAAACATAGTTTTTACAGAACACCACCCGCTTTTCTCTAATGGCAAACATGGTGGCCATTTTACTTTTTTAGATTATATGTTCCCTTTAACATTGGTTAGGGATAACCTCTATATTCCGCTTCCCGGTTTAGGTTCTCTTTACCCACTTTTAAGGCAATACGGTTTATCTAGGGAAGATATTTCTAACAAACACTACCAAGATTTGAAAAATAGGTTATTGGCAACTTTTAACGATGAAAAAAGTTTGGTTATAGCATCAGGCCATGAACACGCCTTACAACTAACTCCCTATAAAAACATACACCAAGTTATAAGCGGGGCAGGGAGTAAAAATAGTGCCCTATCTAAAGGTAATGGTGCTTTATTTGGCCACGGCACTAAAGGTTTTGCAAGATTAAACTATTACAGTAACGGACAATGCTGGGTAGAGTTTTGGGAGCCTGTTGGCGATGGCAGCAAAGGTAAACTGATGTATAGGTCCCCGTTATATTCTTTACCAGCTGGCAAAAAAGAGGTAATTGCAGAAAAAAAAGAGAACTATAGCGACAGTACAAAATTTGTTGCCGTTGGTGAGAGGTACAAGGCATCTAAATTTAAGCAGTGGGTTTTTGGCGAGCATTACAGAACAGTTTGGGCTACACCAATTACCATCCCTTATTTAGACCTAACAAAATTTGCCGGTGGATTAAAACCCTTACAATTGGGCGGCGGCCACCAAACCACTTCTTTGCGTTTAGAAGGGAAAAACAAAATCCAATATCAATTTAGAACCATAGACAAAGATCCATCTGCGCTATTGCCAGAAGGCTTTAGGCCTACCTTTGCAGATGACATAGTGCAAGACCAAATTTCTTCGGCACATCCCTACGGGGCTTTAGCAATCCCCGGCATGGCTGCTGCAATTGGCGTTTTCCATACAGACCCGAAAGTTGTTTATATGCCCTACTCTAGGCTATTAGGCCCTTATCTGCAACAAATTGGTGGCCGTATAGGTATTATAGAAATAAGGCCCGATGAAGATTTATCTGCATTCAAAGAGTTTGGATACACAAAAAATGCGGTAAGCACAGAAACAATGTATGAGAAGCTAAAAAAAGACAATGATAATAGCGTTGATCAAAAAAGCTTTTTAACCGCTAGGTTATTTGATATGTTGATCGGCGATTGGGACAGGCATGAAGACCAATGGCGCTGGGCAGAGTTTGAAAATAAAGGAAAAGGAGCCGTTTACAAACCTATACCAAGAGATAGAGACCAAGTATTTACAAAATTTGATGGTTTGCTCCCCAAATTGGCCTCAAAAGCAATCCCAGATGTGCAAAATTTTGGGTTCAAAATTGAAGACCCGGCAAAACTCTCTACCTCTGCTAGAAATCTAGACAGGCGATTATTAAACGAGCTGACTTACCAAGATTGGATTAGCATTGCCAAAAAAATGCAAAAGGAATTAACTGATAAAGTGATAGAAAACTCGGTTAGGCAAATGCCAAAAGAAGCTTATGCCCTATCCGGAGATGATATTGTTGCAAAATTAAAATCGAGAAGAGACCAATTGGTTGATGTTGCCAAAAGTTATTATAAAACCTTGGCCAAAGAAGTAACCGTTTCTGGTTCTGATAAACATGAATTTTTGAATATTGACAGAGAAAAAGACAGTACGGCAGTTACCATGTACAAAACCAAAAAAGATGGTAAAATTGATAAAATAATTTACAATAGAATTTTTAATAACGATGATACTCATGAACTTAATTTTTATTTATTGGATGATACCGATAGTTTGGTGATCAAAGGGAAATCAGATTATCCGATAAAAATTAGGGTTGTTGGTGGCAAAAAGAAAGATTATTTGGCAGATGATGCCGAAAACGGCAAAACTATATTCTTTGATAATCTTAATACCACTTTTAAAACGGCCGGTAATACAGATGTTAGAAAATCTGATAAAGATTGGGTAAATGAATACTTACCTAACAACTTTAATTACGATAAAAAATCGCCTTTTTTAAATGCCGATTATAGAAACGGGAAAGACGGCCCTTTGCTAGGTTTGGTTTATAACGTAAAGCATTATGGTTTTAGAAAAGAACCATATAGTTATGAAGAAAAATTTTCTTTGTTACATTCTTTAACCACTAAAGGTTTATTTGCAAAATACAATGCTACCTTTTATGATCTTTTGGCCCATAAATATGATTTGGTGGTAAAAAGCAGCTATTCTGGCCCGGCCTATAAATTTAATTATTACGGCATTGGTAACGGTACCCAAAACATTGACGATAAAATAAATTTTTACAGGGTAAGATCAGAAACCATTAATGTGGCCACTTATTTCCAATACCATATATCTGATGATATAAAATTTGGCATCGGCCCTGGTTTCGATTATTTTAGGATAATCCCCTACTCTGACCCTAATTATTTAGCTACCTTAAACTTAAGCTTTACCAACCCCGCTAAATTTTTAAGCTTAAAATCTTACTTAAATTTCAGTTTTGTTGATAATGATAAAATGCCAAAAACTGGCTTTAAATGGGAAAACGCTGCCGAGTACTTTGCCGAGATTAAAGGAGAAAGCGACAAATACCTTCATTTAAGCTCTATGGCTTCGTTCTACGCTACACCAAACGGAACTTTCCCGGTTACTTTTGCGCTAAGATTGGGCGCAATGACCAATATTGGCAGCTACAAATTTTACCAAGCAAACTCCATTGGCAACAGAGATTATTTGAGAGGGTTTAGAAACGAGCGTTTCTCTGGAAAATCGGCCTATTTTGCCAATACCGAGGTTCGTTTGCCTGTATCTTCTTTTAGAAACTATATTTTTACCGGCGATTTTGGGGTTTATGGCTTTTACGATATAGCAAAAGTGCGCAATAATTTTGCAGAGAGCAGAGATTGGCACCAAGGTTTTGGCCCAGGTTTATATATCAATTTTTACAATAAGTTATTGGTTTCTGCAGGCTATGGCTTTTCTAGGGAAAGTAAATTGATTTCTTTTGATTTTGGGTTTAGATTTTAGGCTAGAGGCAAGAGGTTAGAGGCAAGAGGTTAGAGGCAAGAGGTTAGATGCAAGAGGTTAGAGGTTAGAGGCTAGAGGCAAGAGGTTAGAGACAAGAAGCAAGATATGAGTATCAAGACTTGTCCTTCGCTTTATCCTCAAAATTACGTCATTTAGGATTAAAATTATTTTAGGATTGCCTGTGTTAAATAAACCTGATTGGAGTGGAAATCCTTTTATTTTTTTTTGGGAAAAATTAAAAGATTGCAACAAAAAGCAGGGCTAGCTTAAATTGTTTTGCACTAGCCTTGCTTTTCAAAAAATTTACCACCCGAAATTGATTTTCTTGTCTATATCTGGGTGCAAGCTGTAATGCACCGGGCAATTTAATGCGGCGTTCTCTAAAATTTTCTTTTGCTTATCAGAATAATCTGCCGCTTTAGGAAATTTGAAATTAACATGAATTTCAGAAACCCTTCTTGGATCGGCAGCCATTACCTTGGTTACTTCTGCCGTTGTATTATGGATATTGATCTGATGCGTATTCGCGGCAATACCCATAATGGTGAGCATGCAATTGGCCAACGATGTTGCCAAAAGGTCTGTTGGCGAAAAAGCTTCGCCTTTGCCTTGGTTATCTATCGGTGCGTCTGTAATAATTTCTTTGCCCGATTGTAGATGGGTAGAGGTGGTTCTTAGGCCGCCGTTATAAATCACTTTAGAAGTTGCCATAATTTTATTTTTCCCAAAGCTAATCATTTAGGCAAAAGTTAAGGCTAAAGCCATCCCGATAAATTTATAGAACATAAAAAACGGCCTCAAAACCCTTGACCCAATAAAGTTGAGGATTTGAGACCGCTTAGTTGATCATTTGTTGTTAATAATTCTGTTGTACTTTTAACCCTACTTTTGTGGTATCATTTGTAGAACTGATCAAGCCTTTGCTCCAGATAGTGTAGATTTTACCGCTTTCTATGTTTACGTTATCTAAAGTGGCAACGGCAGTTTCACTGTTAGACCTAGTGGTAAAGCTGTAGGTTTTACCCCCATCAATCTCTGTAAACAAACTTTGAGATTTATAAGTTTGGTTAGAAAAAAGGGTAGAATCTGAGGGGTTTGAAGTACTTTTTAAACTTAAACTTAATGCGGGTGCATCTGGGCTTAAATTTAGAAACCTTACCCTGGCTTTACCTACCGTTGGGACTGTTAATGAATCTTTTAAGATCAAAAACTGTGGTTCTGTTGCTTGCCCAATTACGTAAATAGAATAGAATTTGCCGCTTTCTGCTAAAAAGTTGCCGGTTTTGATGCTATCTGCGCTACCTGCTTTAAAGATCCCGAAGGTCCTGTTGCCACCATAAATATTGAAGTAAGGCAAACGCTCAGAAAAATTGAAGGGGGCAGAATTAACCCTTTGGTTATTGATCACAAAATCAAACGATTGCAAACCGGGTGCTGCATGGATTACAGACAATGCCGCAATATTTGGCGTTGCGTTATCATTATTATTTTTTAAGCAAGAACTTAACGAGAACATTAAGGCAATTGCCGCTAAGCCATGGATAAGGTATTTCTTTTTAGAGATTTTAATTGAATTTTTCATATCTTAATAATTGTTGTACTAGTTATAAACGAAACTATCATCTGTTTCGCTACAATCAATTGTCATTTTTTTGAAAAAAGAACATTACAACATTATTAGGTTTAATTTATTGCGGTTATAAATATGTTAGCGGTAAGCGTACAAAAAATCTCGACCGCAATTAAATATCTGCAAACTTGGAATTCGATAACTTTTGAGTTAACATTACGCAATGAATTCTCAAAAACAAATCATTTTTTATGAATACTATTTCACTGACTTCTATTTGGAGCAAACCGAAAAAGCGCAAGAAAAAATTTAATACGTTTTTAAGATTGTGAGAACTGTACAAAATGTTCCTAAAAAATTCCTTGGCCACATGACAGGGACCGACGGGCTTTACGAAATACGAATTGAATTTGAAAGCAATATTTACAGAATATTTTGCTGTTTTGACAAAGGAAATTTAGTTGTCCTGTTCAACGGCTTTCAAAAGAAATCCCAGAAAACACCGAAAAAGGAAATCGACTTGGCATCGAAATTAAAAAACGAATATTTCAATTCTAAAAAGGAAAAATCATGAACAAAGAAAACCTAAGAAATGCTAAAAACTTTGACGAGTTATTAGATATTAAATATGGAAAAATCGGGACCGAAAAGCGGGATGAATTTGAGGAAAAAGCTCAATATTTTGTAATTAGCGAAATGTTGAAGGAAGCCCGAAAAGAAGCAAATATGACGCAGGAGCAATTGGCTGACAAAGTTGGAACAAAGAAAAGTTATATTTCTAGACTAGAAAACGGAAAATGCGACATTCAACTTTCGACGCTTTACAGAATTTTTGAGTTTGGACTTGGAAAACGAATAAATTTAATTTTTGGATAAAAACGCCTACCGCTAACCGTAAATTTGCACAAAAATGGCTGACGGTGGTTTACGTTAATTCATTCGTTAATTATTTAGTTATGTGCGGTACTACAAAGGTTCTGCAAGCAATGCCATTTCTGCGCAAATTTCCAAACCGATAAATGATCTGAAACAAAAAAGGCCAGCTTACATAGCCGACCTTTAAATGATTTAAACATCTATTTTATTTCTTTTTTATTTCTTTAAAAGCTTTGCCATTGCAGCTCCAATTTCTGCGGGAGATTCTACAACGGTAATCCCACATTCTCTCATGATCTTCATTTTTGCCGCTGCAGTATCATCGGCACCGCCAACAATAGCACCAGCATGCCCCATTCTGCGCCCAGCAGGTGCAGTTTGCCCGGCAATAAAACCAACAACTGGCTTAGTGCCATTTTCTTTGATCCACATAGCAGCTTCGGCTTCCATGCTACCGCCAATCTCACCGATCATAATAATTCCGTGAGTCTCTGGATCGTTCATCAATAATTCTACCGCATCTTTAGTAGGCGTACCGATAATTGGATCGCCACCAATACCAATGGCAGTGGTAATACCTAAACCGGCTTTTACAACTTGATCAACAGCTTCATAAGTTAAAGTACCAGATTTAGAAACCACACCTACATTACCTTTTTTGAATATGAAACCCGGCATAATACCAATCTTGGCTTCATCGGCAGTAATAATTCCTGGGCAGTTAGGGCCAATTAAACGGCAATCTTTACCCGTGATATATTCTTTTACTATGATCATATCCTTAGTTGGGATACCTTCGGTAATGCAAACAATTACTTTAATACCAGCTTCGGCGGCTTCCATAATGGCATCTGCGGCAAATGCTGGCGGTACAAAAATAATAGAAACGTTTGCTCCAGTTTTATCAACCGCATCTTTAACGGTATTAAAAACAGGTTTATCTAAATGTGTTTGCCCACCTTTACCCGGCGTTACGCCACCAACAACTTTGGTTCCATACTCGATCATTTGGGTGGCATGGTAAGTACCCTCATTACCCGTAAAACCTTGAACTATAACTTTAGAATCTTTATTAACTAGAACACTCATTTTTATTTTTTTTGTAGGGCAAAGCTAACAGAATGAACAAGAATCTCAAAGCTTAAAAAAGAAAAATTAAGGTTTTAATTCAGTTAAGTGTAAAATTGGATTGGTTTTGATAAAAATTGAGCGTTTTTAAAAAAATTGGGTGTTTTTGATGAATTAATTTGAAGTTTAAATTAAAGATTTGGGAGTTTTAACATTCTTGCCCGTACAGGCGTGTTATCCACTATAGCTTTTTTTCTGTCCTTCGACCCTGCTCAGAGCGACAATGCCCAGGATGACAGAAAAAAAGCCTACCCAAATTACAGGCTGCGCTGCCATTGCTATCGCTAACCGCACTTATATTATGGAAACCAACTAGGTTTCTGTTTTATTTATACCACCAGAGCTAAATTGCAAATCGTAAAGCTTTTTATAATAACCATCTAATTTCAACAATTCTTGGTGGGTTCCCATTTCCATCATTTCGCCCTTTTCTAAAACGATGATCCTATCGGCATTTTGAATGGTTGATAAACGATGGGCAATAACGATAGAAGTTCGGCCAGTCATCAATTTCTCTATCGCAGTTTGTATCAATTCTTCTGTTTCTGTATCTACGGATGAGGTTGCCTCATCTAAAACCAATATCTTAGGATCATAAACCAAAGCTCTAATAAAAGAAATCAATTGCGCTTGCCCAACAGATAAAGTTGCGCCACGTTCTTGCACATCGTACTGGTAACCACCGGGCAACCTCATGATAAAATCATGTGCACCAACATCTTTTGCGGCCGCAATAATCTGTTCTAGGGTAATATCCGGATTATTTAAGCTGATGTTATTTTGTATGGTATCAGAAAACAAGAAAACATCTTGCAAAACCGTAGCAATTTGCGAGCGTAAAAATTTAAGTTCTAAATCAGAAATATTAATGCCATCAATAGTTACTTGGCCTTTGCTGATCTCATAAAAACGGTTTAAAATATTGATGGTAGATGATTTACCAGCTCCGGTTGCACCAACCAAAGCCAAAGTTTCTCCTTCTTTTACCTCAAATGAAATATCCTTTAAAATCCATTCGTCATCTTTGGGCATTTCGTTTGTTTGTTTGTAAGAAAACCAAACGTTTTTGAAAGCTACCTCCCCTTTTAAATTCATCGGCCTAAGCTTGCCCTCATTTAAAGTTTTCTCTTTGGTATCCAATACCGTAAAAATCCTATCGGCGCCCACCATGCCCATTTGTAAGGTATTAAACTTATCTGCCAATTGGCGAATAGGCGTAAACAACATATTTACGTACATAATAAAAGCCACTACCACGCCCGGCGAAACTTGGTTATTTAAAATGCTCTTTGATCCGTACCAAACCAATAACCCGATTGAAAGTGCAGATATAATCTCCACCACAGGAAAAAATATAGAATAATACCAGTTAGAACGTATATGCGCATCGCGATGCAATTCATTAATATCATTGAATTTCTTAAACTCTTGATCTTCCCTTGCAAAATATTGGATGATACTTACCCCAGAGATATGCTCTTGTAAAAAAGTATTGATCAATGATATTTGAGTGCGAACTTCTTGGAAAGCAACTTTTATCGCTTCTTTAAAAACATAAGTAGCTATCATCAAAAAAGGCATCGGTATTAAAATGATCAGGGTTAAGCGCCAATCTTGATAAAGCATTACCCCAATAATGGCAATAACGGTTAGGCTGTCGCCGATGATGGAAATCAAACCTTCGCTAAATATATCTGCGATGGTTTCCAGATCTGAAACGGTACGGGTAATCAACTGCCCAATGGGTGTTTTATCGAAATATTTTAAACGGAGTTTGGTAATATGGTTAAAAACATCCATCCTTAGATCTTTGATAACAGATTGCCCCAAAGAATTGGTTAAAAAAGTCTGGAAATATTGTATGCCTGTTTGTGCTAATAACAAAGCAACCATCAATAAAACCATTTGCAGCAATCCGCTGGCATCGTTAAAAAAGATATATTTATCTAAGGTAATCTGAATCAAAAACGGACGAACCGGAGCAATTGCAGCGATAGACAAAGTGAGTAAAACCGACCAAAAAAACTTTGATCTATAGGGTGTTGCATAAGACATTACCCTTTTAAGCAATCCCCAATCGTATGTTTTCCCGGTTACTTGGCTTGCCATTTATTTGATGTATGGATATTTTACTGATGTTAAAAATAAGCCACAAGCAGGTACAGATGCCCCTGCCGATGAACGGTTTTGACTTTGGATGATCAGGTGCAAATCTGAAGATTTTAGTTTCCCTTTACCTACTTCTACCAAAGTACCTACTATTGCCCTAACCATATTTCTTAAGAATCTGTTTGCCGATATGTGAAAAATTAATCCTTCGTGAGTTACTTCCCATTCTGCTTTTGTGATTTTGCAAATATTGGTAAAGTTATCTGCATTGGCTTTACAGAAAGCTCCAAAATCTTCATATTGCATTAAAATGGCAGCCGCAAAGTTCATAGAGGCTACATTCAATTGATCCCTAACCAGCCAACTTGTTTCTGTTTTAAAAGGATTTTTATTAAAATGAATATGATATTGGTAAGAACGTGAAACGGCATCAAACCTGGCATGAGCGTCATTTTTTACTTTAATGATATTTTTTATGGCAATATCATAAGGTAACAGACCATTTAAAGATTTAATGACATTTGAAAAATCTGTTTCAGCAATGTCATTTTCTAAATCAAAATGGAGATAGAACTGTGTGGCATTAACTCCTGCATCTGTTCTACCGCAACCCAAGGTTTCAATAGGTTTTCTAAAAAAAGTATGTAATGCTTTGTTTAAAACTTCTTGGACGGTAATGGCATTGGGTTGGGTTTGCCAACCATGATAAGCTGTACCTTTATAAGAAATCTCTAAAAAATAACGATCAAAATTATCCAAGCAGCAAATTTAACCCAAAATGCTTTTTACAAAGAAATTTATGTGAAGGATTTTTTAAGTTTGCAGTTGTAATCTGTGGCTTTTAGAATTGGCAAGATGTAATCGGTTCTTTTTATGATGATGGACTGGTAATCGGTAATCGGTTTCTGTTATGATTGGAAAGGTGTAATCGATTCTTTCTATGATGATGGACTGGTAATCGGTAATCGGTTTCTGTTATGATTGTAAAGGTGTAATCGGTTCTCCTTAGGGCGATGGACAGGTAATCGGTAATCGGTTTCTGTTATGATTGTAAAGGTGTAATCGGTT
>NZ_JAEHFY010000023.1 GCF_016623585.1 Pedobacter segetis | reverse complement strand
TACATCTTCCGCCTATTATTGGTTAACTAGAGGTGTTGATACAGATTTTACCTTCTATAGATCAGATAGTCAGGCACAAAATATTCCTTCGTTGGTATCTCCTATTCCTAGCGGAGGTACTTTTTATCCTGAAGATTAGATTAAAAATCTCGCTAAAGTTTAGTTTAAACTTTGGCGAGATTTTAGTTGAATTATATTTAGGCAATAAAACCTATATGATTATCGGCTTAAAATCTATATACGATAAAAATTAATTTACACTTGCCCGACAGCCTAAACGATGGCATTGGTTTAGATTATTGTCCTTTAAATCTTATTTAGACGCTTGAAGTATCTAATCTCAACTATTTAATTCGTTTGTTTAAAGCATTGTTGAGACAAACAGGAAACGTGTTTAAATAATGTAAATTGGTTTTCTTATTTAGCCTTTTCAACATCAGGTTTATAAATCCATTAATAATTAGCGGAAGTAAAGAGTAAAAAAGGAAATATTTAATCCTATTAAGGAGATATATACTCCCATAAGGCTACTTGTTTTTTAACATTTGCACAACCAATTTATTAATTACTAACACAATTTTTCTCCATTACACACAAAGTCTTTTGATTGTTTGAGAAAAGAAAAGTATAAACCATTTAAACAACATGAAAATTAAATTTTTTAGTATTATTTTATTATCATTTTGCTATAATATAGCAAATGCTCAATGGCAAAATAATCAAGAATTGATTTATGATTTTGGCACAGAAAAAGGCAAACTTAATTATTCTGAAGGCACTAATAGCGAGTCTACCTCTTACGGCAAAAACAAGGGGATTCTTCCATTAGTGAAGGGAATAACTAGTCGCGTTACTATTTCAGGAGGTGCAACAAATGGCAGTGTAGAATTAAATGGTGATCATTCCCTAATTATCAATCAACCTCAAAAAAGTGTAGTTAAATATTCTGGTTACGATATCAAATCAGCGACAGATGTAGCTTATTTTTCATTTAATCTAAAATTTAATGATTTCTCGGCAGAAGGAGAATATGTATGGGCTATTGGAAATAAAAACGGTGGTCTATTTACTGGGATAGGCTCTGTTTATAGAAGTAATAGTGGGGTATTTGCAGCACTAAAATGGAAACCAAAAAGTAACAACTATATTTTAGAAACCAGGTTAGGTTCTGATGAGTCAAGTACAACTACTTGGAAAGCAGTATCTACTGATGCTTTTAAGATAAATGACACTTACAAACTAGAAATTTATTGTAATAACTCTACTAAGGAACAACAATATACAAAAGAGGGAAAAAACTTCACATTAGCTATCAATCAGTTTCATGTTTGGTCAAACAATACCCTTATAGGAGATAAACTTCCAAGGTCTGTTGAGGTCTCTGGAGGTGATGGATTAACCGCCGGAAAGTCCATTGCGCTGGATAACAGAGAACCTTTAAACGCCTATTTATTTTTAGCAAATGGGCGACCAACATCTGATGGAAGCGCATCCATTTCCAATATCAAAATTGTATATCAGGCTGATAAGCCATAAAAAAATATGAATTATTAAACTAACAAAACATGAAAATTAAACTTTTACTATTCTCTTTTTTACTATTCAGCTATGGCTTTGCAAATGCGCAATGGTCACCTAACAATTCTACTTTTAGTTATGATTTTGGGACAGGGACAGGAACTTTTTCAGCAAGTGGTTCAGCACAAAATTCTACTACTTTTTTCCCTTCGCCCAGTAGTGGAACCGCTTATGCCGTTATACCAGCGGCAGCTACCAATGTCAGTATGGTATTAAACGGGGATAATACCATGAGTTTTGTACAACCTGCTACAACGGGTGGCTCAGGATTAGCAAAATATTCACAAACTATTATTGCAAACGCTTCAGATGTAGTAGTACATAAATTCACACTTAGTACTAATATAATTTCAACTAGTGGAGATTTTGTTTATGCAATTGGCAATAAAAATGGGTCGCTTTTTGCTGGCTCTGGTTCTGTTTTCAGAAGTAGCGTCGAATTATTTGCTGCATTAAGACTGTCATTGTCGGGTGCTGACATTAAATTTCAATATCGATTAGGATCCAATTCGAGCACCATTACAACTTGGACAGATGTAAATACAACAACATTTGCAAAAGTAGGAGGACCTTATGCTATTGAGATTTATGCAAATAATTCTGGTTCATCAAAAACTTATACTCGCAGTGCCACATCTTATACCTTACCAAATAATAAATACCACGTTTGGGTAAACGGAACGCAAATCGAAGTGTCAGCGGGTGTAGTTGATTTTCCTCGTAGTATTGAAGAAAGCGGAACTGCAGCCCTTGGGTCAGGAACGTCAATTGCAATGGCTAATGGTGTTAATCTTGATTCTTATCAGTTCCATGCTAGTGCAACTTACAACGATGCTGCAAATTACAAACTATCTAATATTTCACTCACCTACAATATCGCTCCATTACCAGTAAGCTTAAGTAGTTTTATAGCAAAAGCGACTAATAATGGTGTTGTTTTAAACTGGAAAACAGTATCAGAAAAAAACAACAATTATTTTGAAATATTAAGATCTGGAGACGACAAAAATTTCGTAAAAATAGCGAAGGTAACGGGTGCAGGAAATAGGGATCAAGAGTTAAATTATACATTTGTAGATGCTAAGCCATTAAGCGGGAATAACTATTATCTATTAAATCAAATAAATTTTGATGGTACAGTAAAAAGCTACACTAACTTAGTGCAAAGTGTAAATTTTGGTTTAAGCACTTCAGATGTTTATGCTAGTTTAGCCGATAACAAATTGAGTTTAAAAATACTATCAAACGCAAATGGTTTAGGTAATATTAAATTATATGATACCGACGGTAGATTATCAGTTCACAAGAATATTAATTTGATGAAAGGAACTAATCAACTAGATGAAGAAATAAATCTTCCCTCAGGAATTTACATGCTAAATGTAAACGTTAATGGAAACTATAAAACTATTAAACTTTTGAAAAATTAGTCGATTTATCTAGGTTTATTTGAGTGTAAACCGATAAAATCACAATTATTAAAACCAACACAATCTTGCTTTTTCAAGCAAATGATTCCAAGCGGTGTTGTGTTTTTAGTTGGGATTTATCTATTAATATTTCTTTGGGAAATAAATTTATAGTTCAGAGTTAAAGCTTAATCAAGGGTATTAATAAAATACAAGTTAACGACTTTTTTATTTTAAAGGGAGTTTGTATAGCTGTAATATATGAAGGTAATAAAACACAAAGCGCAAAGCTTTTTAATTAAAATCTCAATTTTTAATAAAATTATTAGTTTAAATAAATCAAATGTTTAGTAAGATAAATCTAACCACGCCAATCAAATATTTAATAAATAGGTATCCTGAATGGAATAATTCAAGATGCTTAATTATGTTTTTTTCCTTATTTTTTGTTGCTCAAACAGATATTTATGCGCAAAAAACGAAAAACAATGAAGAAGTAAAACAACAACACGAGCAAATTGGTATCGTACAAAATAATTCGGTTAAATATCAACATACTCAGCATCCAGATGCGCAATGGTTTTCAAATGCAGGTTTCGGAATGTTTATACATTGGGGTATTTCTTCCATAAAGGAAATAGATCTTTCCTGGCCGATGATGACCGGGACTCAAATTGGTTGGAGCAAAAATAAGCTCGATCAAGATTCTATTGATCGGTTTATTGCCAAGGGAAACTTTTTCGCAGGTAATAATTGCGAAAAAAGTAATTCCTGTATTACTCCTTCTGAATATTGGGAACAAGCAAAGTCTTTTAATCCATCACAGTATGATCCGGAAGCGTGGGCAAAAGCTGCAAAAGCTGCTGGAATGACCTATATGGTGTTAACAACAAAACATCATGACGGGTTTGCGCTTTGGCCAAGTAAGTATGGCGATTTTAATACTAAAAACTTTATGGGAGGACGTGATTTGGTTAAGCCTTTTGTAGATGCTTGTCGTAAATACGGATTAAAAGTAGGGTTATATTTTTCTGGCCCAGATTGGTATTTTAGTAGAGATTATCAAAGCTTTTTATATCCAGGTATCGCCACAAAATATAAGAATATCCCTTTTGTAGATTATAACCTCAAACCACGATATATAGATAAGGATGAGTTGGAAAAACAAGCTCATTATGATTCTTTAGCAGTATTTGTGAAAGGACAGATTACAGAATTATTAAGTAACTATGGCAAAATAGATATGATTTGGTTTGACGGAAGACCTAGTATCCCATCTGGCAATTCTGCATGGAAAAAGAGTATAACCATGGAAGAGATACGTAAATTACAGCCCGGGATAGTGGTTAGCCCAAGATTTTTTGGTTATGGAGATTATAAAACTTTTGAGTCAGATCAAAATCTTCCAAAAGAGAAACAAGACCAATGGGCAGAACTTTGTACCACAGTTGCAAACTCAGGTTGGGGATTTACAAAGAATCCTTTAAAGCCTGCAAATAAACTTTTGACAGATTTAATTCTTTGTAGATCTAGAAACACCAATTACTTGCTGAATTTTGGGCCTAATAAAAATGGTGTATTCTCTGCAGGGATGAATGAAAGGCTTAAGTATTTTGAAGATTGGATGAAAATCTATAAAACATCTTTGTTTAAAGTAACCGCACTAAATGATAATGAGTCGGCATCAGTCCCTGCAACTACAGATGGTGCTAGCTTTAGATACCTATTTATTTTACCAAATCAAAGCGCTAAGTTCATTGATTTTAGTACCCCTTTAAAGGTTAGAAAAGTTGTACTGATGTCTAATAATCAACCTATTAATTATCAAACCCAAAACGGAAAAATAACTATTCCTATTTCTGGAATGCCAGTATCAGATAAAATTCAGGTTTTAAGAGTAGAAATGTAAATGTTGTTTTTTTAGACTATTGAAATTGAAACCATTTTCAATCTGAATGAAGTAATTCCTTATCGAAATGCATACGCTTGATGGGTAATTATAATAAAAGGATGTACTTATCCAATCGGCAGAGTCATTATCTAACAGATGTAGGCGGTGGTGCTGCAAATAATTTACCGCCCACTGCAAATTGCAATACTTGGTGGAATACAGAAATGGAACATTTTACTAATAGTGATAACGAAATCTTTTATAGCTATATGCCAAAAGATAAAGGTGTTTTAAATAATAATCTAAGTCACCATATGTATCCAAAATGTATTCTGGTTGGGGTTTTTCAACCGGGTATTAATTTAAGTATAGCCGGAAATGTAAATGACATTAAAGATGACTGGGTTTATACAGAGAATTTAAACAAAGGTTTTGTGTATCCCCTATCGCTTTATAAAGTGCAGTTAGCATTAAGAAAAAGACGAATAAACTATAAATAAGGAATGTTTTAATCCTAAAAAGGAATATTTTATCCCTTAAAAAATTAATTGTAAACTATGTTTACTATCATAAACCAATTACCAAAACCAAATTAAATTATGAGGAAGACATTTATTTTTCATCTTCTCCTGCTTGCTTTTTTATCAAGCTTTGCACAGCAAAAAGTAAAGATCACAGGGAAAGTTACTGACCAGGATACTGGTGAGCCAATTATTGGAGCTAACGTTGGAATAAAGAACACTACAATAGGTGTTGTTACCAACTCAGAGGGTATTTACAACCTTACCTTACCTTCTGATAATCCAGCAATATTAGTTTTTCGTTATTTAGGCTACAACGATAAAGAAGTTGCAGTTAATAAGCAAACCGTTATCAATGTTACTTTAAAATCACAGGATATATCTTTAAATCAGGTTGTAGTTATTGGCTACGGCTCGGTGGCTAAAAAAGACGTTACAGGTTCTGTAAGCTCGGTTAATATGGCTGATTTAGATAAAGCACCAGTTCGATCATTTGAGGAAGCTTTAGCGGGAAGGATTGCTGGAGTTCAAGTATCTTCAGAGAGTGGGAAGCCAGGGTCTGGTATCAACATATTAATTAGAGGGGCAAATTCACTAACGCAAGATAATTCTCCTTTATGGGTTGTGGATGGTTTTCCTTTAGAAAACCCAGATAACAACAACATAGATCCTTCTCAAATAGAATCTATTGAAGTGCTGAAGGACGCATCAGCTACAGCGATATATGGAGCAAGAGGTGCAAATGGAGTAATTATAATTACAACTAAAAAAGGTGTAGCCGGAAAGCCTAAGGTTAATTTTAACAGCTATTATGGGTTTCAACAACAGCCTAAGTCTATACCGGTATTAAGTCCTTATGAGTTTGTGAAACTCCAAACAGAGGTAGATCCAATAGGAACTCCATCAATCTATTTTCAAAATGGCAGAACTTTAGAGAGTTATAGAGACTCAGTAGGTATAGATTGGCAAGACGCTTTATTAAGAACCGCTCCTATGAGTAATTATAACCTTACTTTATCAGGTGGAACTGATAAAACCAAATATTTAATTTCTGGGAATATTTTAGGTCAGGATGGAGTAATTATCAATTCTGGCTTTAATAGGAAACAGCTTCGCGTTAGGTTAGATCAAGACGTAAGCAATAAGATAAAAACAGGGATAAATATCAGCTATAACAACAATAAATCTTTTGGCGCAACACCATCAGCCCCGGAAAGTAACTTTACTGCCCAAAATTATTTATTGTATAGTGTTTGGGGTTACAGGCCGATACAAACAGGAGGAGGTAATCTTTTAGACGATTTAATTGATCCAACTATTGACCCAACTATTGATTACAGAGTGAATCCTATTTTATCTGTAAAAAATGAACTTAGACAAAGATTTTCAAATAATTTTAATGCAAATGCTTATGGGGAATATCTGTTTTCTAAAGCTTTAAAATTACGTGTAAGCGGTGGTATCAATAGTAGAAATGATAGAAATGAAGCTTTTAACAACTCTTTAACAAGATATGGAAACTCTAGAAGTATAGACAAAGTGAATGGAAGCGTTACCTATACCGATCTTAACAATTGGCTTGGAGAGAGTATTTTAACCTATAATAAGATATTTAATAAAAAAAACAACTTTACCTTTTTGGCAGGTGTTACCGGGCAAGGAACCACTAGTAACAGATATGGAGCAAAAGCAACCAACTTGCCTAATGAATCACTAGGGTTAAGCGGTTTAGATGAAGGTGTTGCACAAACAGTTGTTGCAGTAAACTCAGAAAACACTTTGCTTTCTTACTTAAGTAGAGTAAACTATTCATACAATTACCGGTATTTATTTACAGCGTCTTTTAGAGCAGATGGATCATCAAAATTTAGGGAAAAGAATAGATGGAGTTATTTCCCTTCGGCAGCTTTTGCTTGGAGAGCTATTAATGAGAAGTTTCTAAAAAAGTTAAACTACTTATCTGATGCTAAGGTTAGGGTAAGCTACGGAGTTACGGGTAATAATAGGGTAACAGATTTTGCTACTTATTCTCAACTTAGCTTTGCAAACTCTGGTTTTAATAATGATAATGCTTACTATGCTTTCAATAATACACTTACACAAGGTGTTTATCCGGTAACTTTATCAAACGCCGATTTAAAGTGGGAAAACACAACTCAAACTAATATTGGGTTAGACCTTGGTTTTTTTAAACAACGAATCGCTTTAACAGCTGATTACTATCTTAAAACAACTTCAGACTTATTGTTAAATGCAGATTTACCTGGCTCTTTAGGTTATACAAAAGCATTTAAAAACATAGGTAAAACCAGAAATGAGGGATTAGAACTTTCTTTAAACACTGTAAATATTGATTCAAAATCTTTTAGTTGGAACACAAGTTTTACCATTTCTTTCAACAAGAATAAAGTTTTAGCATTAACAGAAAATCAAGAAAGTTTATTAAGCACAGTTAACTGGGATCAAGATTATAGAAACTTACCTGCTTACATAGCTAAAATCGGTCAGCCTATTGGGCAGATGTATGGATTTATTTGGGATGGTTTGTATCAAACATCTGATTTTACACAGTTACCAAACGGAACCTATGTTTTAAACGATTTAGTACCTACAAATGGTAACAGTAGAAGTAACATCCAACCTGGAGATATTAAATACAAAGACCTAAATGGAGATGGTGTAGTTGATGATGACGATAAAACTATTATAGGTAGGGCTTATCCAATACATCAAGGAGGTTTAGGAAACAACTTCAAATACAAAAACTTTGATCTAAATGTGTTTTTACAGTGGTCTTATGGTAATGACATTATTAATGCTAACAGGTTAAGATTTGAAAACGGTGCAGTTACCAAGGGGGTTAACCAATATGCAACTTATGCCAACCGATGGTCACCAACTAACACAACATCAGATATACCAAGAGTTAAAGGACAAGGCCCAACTGCATACTCATCAAGAATAGTTGAAGATGGCTCATACCTTAGATTAAAAACAGTAAGCTTAGGTTATAACTTTCCTGCTAAGATGTTAAAGAGAGCTAAGATTAGTGATTTTAGAGTATATGCATCAACACAAAACTTATTCACCATCACAAATTATTCTGGTTACGACCCAGAAGTAGCTGCCTACAATACAGCCTTAACACCTAGTTTCGATTACTCTGTATATCCAAGGGCAAGCACTATTGTATTTGGTTTAAATATTACATTATAGACTAATTTTAAAAGATTTTTTATGAAAAATAAGATAATAATAATATTGATATTTCTCTCTTTACAGAGCATTAGCTGTAAAAAGTTTCTAGAACTAACACCTAAAGATTTCATATCTCCTGAAAATTATTTTACCAGTGAAGCTTCTTTAAACACGGCTTTAACAGGCGTTTATGATATTTTAGGCAGATCTGAGTTATACTCTAACACCTACATGACCATTTTTAGTATTTCTGACGAAGGTTATTATGCAAGAAGTGCCCAATCAACCGGTCCGCAAGTGTATAATTATAGTTCAGCTGATCCTAATGTTAATGATTTATGGGATGCTTTATACCAAGGAATTGAGCGAGCTAATGTTTTATTGGCCAATGTAGATAAAGTAAATATGGATCAAGACAAAAAAAACAACATTATAGGGCAAGCAAAGTTCTTAAGAGCATATTACTATTTCTTTTTGGTGCAAAACTGGGGAAGTGTACCATTAAAAACTAGCCCGTCAAACTCTGTTAATAACGTTAATACACCGGGTGCTGATATTAAAACTCTTTATGATTTTATAGTTAAAGAAATGACAGATGCTGAACCTTTGGTACAACCATTAGCAACCATTGGTTTTGGGGGAAGAGTTTCGCAAGATGCTGTAAGAGGTATTTTAGCCAGGGTGTGTTTGAAAATGGCTGGCCAGCCTTTAAATGATGTTTCTAAATACGCTGAAGCTTTAAAGTGGGCAAAGGCAATAGTAAACCCAACTAGCGGTTCTAACATTCACTCTTTAAACCCAGACTACGCTAATATTTTCAAAAATTTAGCAGGCGATAGGTATGACATTAAAGAATGTATTTGGGAAGGCGAGCAATTTGGCAATAGATTAACTGATTATGAGGGTGGGCGTTTAGGTAATGTAATCGGCATTAGTTGTTCTGATGATGTTTTTGGTTATTCATATGGTTTTATTAATGCTACGCCTAAATTATACAGAAGCTATGAAGCTGCAGATAAAAGAAGAGACTGGAATGTGGCACCGTTTTCTTACAAAATTACGGGTGGTGTAGTAGTAGATTCTACGTTTTTTACCGCTTCGCAAATAAATTCCAGGAATGCGGGTAAATATCGCAGAAGCTATGAAAAAGTGTTGCCTCGTAATAAAAACGTTACCCCTACAAACTTCCCTATTTTGCGCTATTCAGATGTATTATTAATGTATGCTGAAGCCGAGAACGAAGTAAATGGTCCAACTGGTTTGGCCAAATCTTTAGTAAAGCAAGTAAGGGACAGAGCCAACGCTTCAGATATTACAACTGCCGTAAGCGACAAAGATGAGTTAAGAAATATTATTAAGGATGAGCGTTTTAGGGAATTCCCTTTTGAATGTATGAGAAAGAATGATCTAATAAGGTGGGGAGATTTTATTATAGCCATGAAAGAGGTAGCAAACGACCCAACTATGGGTTCTTATGCTGGTACGGCCGGTAAAAATGTATCTGATAGGGATATACTTTTACCAATACCAATTAGTGAACTTTCATTAAACAAGGCTTTAACTCAGAATAAAGGTTGGTAATTAAAAACAATTTAAAATGAAAAAATTAACAATTATCTTACTAGGATTTATAGCTGTGATAACAGCTTGTAATAAAAAAGAAGTTACTCAGTTAAGTTTTGATGTAAGTTCTGATAAAACAAAAATTAAAGTAGGAGATACTTTAACCTATTCCTTTTCTGGAAATGCCAACTTTGTTACTTATTATTCTGGAGAAGCGGGCAGCAACTATGCCAACAAAGAGAGAATTACTGCCGATGGGACACCTACTTTAGAGTTTACTTCATATAAGCAGTATGGGACCCAAGAAAATACTTTAAATCTTTTGGCTTCAACCAACTTTGGAGGCGTTTATACAGATTCAGCCATTAGAGTAGCTACCTGGACAGACATTACCAATAGTGCTAATTTATCTACAGGTACAGATAATACCCCTTCAGGACCTATAGATTTATCTGCTTTTAAAGGCGATAAACCAGTTTTTATAGCGTTTAAGTACAACGGAACCACAGGTAGTACACAACGCACATGGACTATCAAAAACCTAAGCATTGATAACTATGTCACTGATGGTTCTAAAATCAACATCGCTAATATTGCTAATGCCGGCTGGAGAAGTGTTAAAATCGCACCTTCTCCAAAATCTTGGTCTATTTCTTCTACGCAACTACAATTTGCAGGAGGAACAGCAACAACTGATAGTAACGTGGGTTGGGTAATCACGCAACCGTTATTTTTAAACAAGGTTGCTCCAGATATAGGCTTATCCCTAAAAAGTTTTAGTAATAGTTTAGAATCATATCAAAAAGTATTTACGCAAGCAGGCGTTTATAAAACTACCTTTGTTGCAACTAATTCAACTATTTATGGCTCAGAAACTGTGGTAAAACAAATTGAAATTACTGTAGAATAAACCCATAAACTACTAGCTAAAAAGCTTAAAAGGCAAAGTGCCTCCTCACTTGTCAAAATATAAATTGAGGAGGCATTATTTTCCAACATCAAATGATCAATTGGAGCAAAAATTAAGTTATCAAAACATAAATGAAAAAATCAATCAACATAAGAGGAAAGATCATTGCTTTTTTTCTAATTCAAAGTGCTTTATTGCCCAATACCTATGCGCAAAATGTAGCCAATGTATTTAAGGAATATCAAAAAGCACCAAACCATTCAATCTTACCCAATTTCTCTTATGTAGGATATCATTATGGAGAAAAAGAAATCCCTAAAGTAAATAGTGTGGTTTTTGACGTTACAAAGTTTGGTGCCATTCCTAATGATGATCTGTCTGATAAAGAAGCCATCCAAAATGCCATTAATGCTGCTGAAAAAAATGGCGGAGGAGTGGTTTTCTTTCCGAAAGGTAAGTTTATAGCACATGGTGTAAATGATACAGACCAACAAATTTCGATTACCTCTTCTAATATTGTTTTAAGAGGTAGTGGCTCTGGCAGTGATGGTACAGAATTATTGATGCAGAAAACATTGCAGCCAGAAGACCCTAAAAAAATGTGGACTGTACCTTCCTTATTTCAAGTAAAAAGCACTGCTAAGGATATTTCCTTAGGTGGCATTGCAGCTAACGCCAATATTGGAGACTTCAACATCGTATTATCTAAATCTTCAAATCTGAAACCTAAAGATTGGATTTTAATCAAATTAAAGGATAATGATTCACGGCTTGTAAAGCAAGAAATGGGAGTTCATAATGTAGATTCTACTTGGAAATCTATCATAGATGACGGGGTTTTTGTTCGGATATTTTGTCAAGTTAAATCAGTATCGGGCAATAAAATCGAGTTGTTTTCGCCTTTGCCTTACAAAATTGATGTAAAGAATAAATGGAGTGTATATCAATTTGCACATGTAGAGGAAGTTGGTTTTGAAGATTTAGCTTTTGTTGGAAACTGGACAGATAAATTTGTTCATCATCGTTCTTGGCAAGATGATAGCGGTTATACTCTATTAAGAATTGGGCAAGCCGTAAATTCTTGGGTTATTAATTGCAGATTTACAAATGTTAGTGCCGCTTGTACCACAACTGCTGGCGCTAACATTTCTATTTTAAATTGTAAATTAACAGGTAATTCAGGTCATGAAGCAATCAGTAATAACGGGGGTACTAACATACTTTTAGGAAAAATTACCGATGAAGCGGGTATGTGGCATTCTGTGGGTGTTGCTGGTTCATCAATTAATACAGTTATTTGGCGTGTGAGCTATCCATCTAACACTTCATTTGAAACACATTCATCGCAACCCCGAAACACCTTATTAGATTGCGTAACCGGTGGGTTAATGGATGGAAGAGGTGGCGGAGCTATTGTGAATATGCCCAACCATTTATCCAATTTAATATTTTGGAACTATAAGCAAACTAATGCTCCTTACACTCCATTTGATTTTTGGCCAGAAAATAAATCCAAATATTGGCGTGTAGTAATGCCAATTATTGTAGGTTTTACGGGAGGTACTACATTTATTAAAGACCAGTTAGCCTACGAAGAATCTACCGGAGCTTTTGTAGAACCAAAATCACTATATGAAGCACAATTAAAACTGCGTTTGGGTAAATTACCGGCTTGGATCAATCAATTCAATAAATAATTAAAAATTACTGCAAGCACAAATTAATGATAACTAAACTTTTTTAACTATTTTGTGCTGCTTGCAATTCGGTGCCAGGGCCAGTCTAATATTTATAATTACAAAGACTGCTTAAACACGAAAAAATTGGAAAGATGCGGAATATTATCTTCTTGAAGCGGCTTTCAAGAATAATAAATCAATTGACCCCCCGTTTAGGCTTGCAAACCAAAAACCTTAACACTCCAAAAGGATGATAAGCAACATGAAACTAAATTTGAAACAGCTTTTTTTTTTAAATCTAAGTTTTTTTGCGGTATTGAATATCCATCTGCTTAGAGCCCAAGATAAAGACAACTGGCCCATTTTAAAGCATTACGACCAAAACCATCTGCTTAATATCGCGTTGCCCTTAGGCGGCATAGGTACTGGCACTGTCTCTTTAGGAGGCCGCGGAGAACTACGCGACTGGGAGATAATGAACAAACCCGGAATTGGCTACAGTACCGTAACTACGGGTAATAACGCACCCTTCTTTGCTGTTTTTATTAAACCAGCCGATGAAAAACCCGTTACGAGAGCATTGATAGGCCCCGTTGATGATACCGAATACCAACATTACGAAGGCAGGCCTGTTAACCAGCATGGTTTTCCAAGGTTTGCGAATGCAAGTTTTGATGCTTCCTATCCTGTCGGGATGGTCAATCTGTCAGACCCTAATCTCCCAGTAAAAGTTAAAATCATCGGGTTTAACCCTTTAGTGCCCGGAGACGCGGATGCAAGCGGTTTACCCCTTGCTGTACTTACCTACGAGGTTACAAACTTAACATCGAAACCAATGTCGGTGTCCGTTTGTGGATCCATGCGCAATTTCGTTGGAAAAGATGGTAGCAAATACCATCGTGACTGGAAGGGTGATTTTATCCCTGATGGAGCCAAAAAGAACCAAAATGTTTTTAAAGACAATGGGAAGATCAGCGGCATTTACATGTACTCCGATAGCGTAAACAAAGCTGACCCTGCCTATGGCACAATCGGCCTGTTAACAGATGAAAAATCAGGCGTAAGCTACCGCCGGTCTTCAGTGGCCGACAGATGGGCACTTTCTACACTTGATTTTTGGGATGATTTTAGCGCCGATGGCGAACTGACCGATAAGGATAAGTTATATGATAATGACCCAATGGCATCTCTGGCTGTTAAAAAAGAGATAGCGCCTAACAGTACCGAAACCTTTCAGTTTTACATCACCTGGGATTTCCCCAACAGGTTTGCATGGTCTAAAACCGTAGTAGGCAATTATTATAGCACCAAATATGCAGATGCTTGGGACGTGGCAGAAAAAGTTATCCCAAAGATTCCTGCTTTAAAGCAAAAGACAAAGCTCTTTTTAAACGCTTTTCTCAATTCTTCTTTGCCTTTAGCTGTAAAAGAGGCGGCACTTTTTAACCTCAGTACGCTCCGTTCGCAAACTGTATTTCGGATAAAAGACGGACACATGATGGCGTGGGAAGGCGTAATGGATGAATTTGGATCCTGTTACGGCTCATGTACGCATGTTTGGAACTACGAGGTAGCCACTCCTTTCCTTTATGGTAATTTGGCAAAAAGTATGAGGGATGTAGAATTTAATTATGCATCCAGAGATAACGGTTTTATGTCTTTTAGGGCAAATTTGCCTTTGTCAGAAGCCTCAAAAGGCCCGATAGCCGCTGCGGATGGCCAAATGGGCACTATCATGAAGTTCTATAGGGAATGGCAATTATCTGGTGATAACCAATTTTTGAAAGATAACTGGCCTAGAGTAAAAAATGCTTTGGCTTTTGCTTGGGTAAAAGGCGGTTGGGACGGTGATGTTGACGGGGTGATGGAAGGATGCCAGCATAACACCATGGATGTGGAATATTATGGGCCGAACCCGCAGATGCAATTCTGGTATTTGGGAGCGCTACGGGCCGCAGAAGAAATGGCCAAATTTTTAAAAGATGATGCCTTTGCCAAAAAGTGTAACCTATTGTTTAAAAAAGGAAGTGCATGGACTGATGCAAACCTTTTCAACGGAGAATATTATATCCAGAAAATTCAACCACCTACCACTGATATTTTTCCGGGCTTAAGGATGGGAGGCAAAATTGACATCAATAAGATTAAGAACCCTGATTTTCAATTGGGAAAAGGTTGTTTGGTTGATCAGTTAGTTGGGCAATATATGGCCCATATCTGTGGGTTGGGTTACCTGGCTAAAAAGGAGAATATCGATACTACGCTAAAATCAATTATGAAATATAATTATGTGGCAGATTTTTCTTCTAAATTCAACAATATGCGCTCTTTTGTGATGGGCAATGAAAGTGGGCTGATTATGGCGAGCTGGCCGAACGGACGGGAAAAAGTTCCTTTCCCATATTTTGCCGAGTCCATGACCGGTTTTGAATATACCGCAGCCGTAGGGATGATGTATGAAGGGCAGACGGACAACGCATTAAAATGTATTACTAGCATCAGGGAAAGGTTTGACGGACGAAAAAGAAACCCATATGATGAGCCGGAATGTGGCCATCATTATGGCAGGGCCATGGCTAGTTGGGCATCTGTTCTAGCGCTAAGTGGCTTTCAGTATTCTGGAGTAAAGGGCAGTATTTCATTCACTTCAACTCCTGGCAACTATTTTTGGAGCAATGGATATGCTTGGGGCACTTGTGATGTTGAAAATAAAAAAGCGGTATTAACTGTTTTGGATGGTACGCTCTCATTTTCAAAGTTCAGCTTGGGCAACATATCAACCAATGTAAAACCTACTATTTTGAAAGCCGGCGAGCATAAAGAAATCAATTTATAAATATGATGAGAACGTTAAAATATCTGTTAGCCGTTTTATTGATAGTGAGCTGCGCCATCGGTTGTAAGAGCGAAGCTTCCAAAACAGAGGGATCAACTTCAAATTCTTGGAAGCCGGAATTTAAAACCAAGCTTTCGGAATACGGGCATAGGAACTGGATTTTAATTGTTGACAAAGCTTTCCCCGCCCAGAATTCCGCCGGTATTGTAACAATTGATACTCATCAGGGCCTGTTAAAAGTACTTGATTATACCCTTGCACAGATAGATAGCTCGACTCACGTAAAACCAAATATTTTTACGGATAAAGAACTCGGCTATATTACCAAAGAACAAGTTGAAAATATTGATGGGTACAGAACTGCTTTGTTAAAAAGTATTGAAAAGTACCAACCCAAAAGTATGTTGCATGATTCTGTTTTTGTGAATATTGACAAGGCTTCAAAACTGTTTCAGGTACTGGTTTTAAAAACAGATGAGGTTATCCCCTATTCTTCAATATTTATCCAATTAGACTGTAAGTACTGGACCGAGGAAAAAGAACATAGCTTAAGAAAACGGATGGATTCCCCCGTTAATCGATAAAGATTTGAGGAGATACAATTGTTTCCAAGGTTTCTTAATGAGCTTTCCTTGTAATCGGTTCTTTTTTAGGGATGTGTATTCTTAATCTCCAATCCTGATTAGAGAAAAATTTAATGAAATAAATGATAAAAAAATCCTTCAAAAAATGATATTCATCAAATCTTTTTTGAAGGACAGTGAATTAGACTGATAGTGATTTACCTGCTTCGATTGCTAATGATATCATGTTGGCTTTTATTTCTGTATTAAACCTGAAGGAAGGAAGATAAATGCTAAAGCTGGCAATCACCTTTTGGTTTTTATAAATTGGCACCGCAACACCAACCACCTGCACACTATCTTCAATTAGCGCATAACCTTGATTCCTGATGATTTGTATCTGTTCAAAAAGCCCAACCCTAGATGCTGCCAGAGACCAAACTTCCTTATGAGGTAAACCATATTGATTAATGTGTGATTGAATAGCTTTATCAGTTAATAAAGCTATCAATAGCCTCCCAGTAGAAGAATCATATGCTGATTTTTCTATTGGGGTGGTTGCCTGAATCAACTGATTACAAGTCTTATTGATGATCACTTGCCTCTTATCTTTTTTTAGAATTGCAATCAAGCAATTTTCTTTGATATCATCTGTAATTTGGCTTAGAATTGGAGTTGCACTATCTATTAAAGATTTATACCCTAAACTTCCATTATTGATTTCAGTAATCAAATCTCCAATTAAATAACCTTTTTCATGATCAGCTCTTTTTAGAAGACCACGGCTCACCAATGTTTTTATAATGTTTGCACAGGTTCCTAAATTTAAATTCAGATCTTTTGCGATTTTACCCATTAATTTAGGTTCATCGGCCATTTCTGCTACATATTCTAAAATGTCTATAGCTCTATTTAACACTTGAATCATCATCCAAAGTTAAGTTAAAATAGCAAATATTCCACAATATAAAGTTTTTGCTTTATATAGTATTATTTATTTCTTTTGATAACCAATTATTTTGCGCATGAACAAAAATAAAACCTCTACTAGGTTTGCTTTTATTATGATCACCTCCTTGTTTTTTATGTGGGGGTTTGTCCATAATCTTGATCCAATCTTAATCCCTCACCTTAAAAGGGCGTTTAGTCTATCCAATTTGCAAGCTTCTTTGATAGACTCCTCAGTCTTTATCGCCTATTTTGTGATGGCACTACCTGCCGGTGCTTTAATGAAAAAATTTGGATATAAAACGGGTATTTTAACAGGTTTATCACTATTTGCCATTGGCTCATATTTGTTTATCCCATCGGCAAATACACAGATGTATATTTTCTTTTTGCTTTCATTATTTGTAATTGCCTGTGGTTTAGCTACGTTAGAAACTGCGGCAAATCCATACGCATCTTTATTAGGCCCACCAGAAAAGGCAGTACAGCGTTTAAATTTGGCGCAATCATTTAATGGCTTAGCTGCAACTTTGGCACCTATTATTGGAGGAAAAATAATTCTCACTAAAAGCTATTCTGACGCAGTTTTAAGCACAATGAGTTCATCGGCTAGGCAAATTGCACTGGCATCTGAGGCAGCATCTGTCAAAACTCCTTATTTCATATTAGGGACAATCATCTTATTTATTGCCATTATCTTTTACTTTATGAAGTTGCCTGAAATCAAAGATGGAGATGGTGAGGCTTCGGTTTCCAATGTCTTTCACGCATTAAAACATCGGCATTTAAGTTGGGCCGTTGCGGCACAGTTTTTTTACGTAGGGGCACAGGTATGTGTATTTAGTTTTTTTATACTTTATGCCATAAAAGCTTCTAGCATAAGCGAGGGATTAGCAGCTATCTATGCTGGTTTTGGTGTAGGGATGGCTTTTATGCTAGGAAGATTTGTTGGAACATTTTTCATGAGATTTATAAAACCTGTAAAGTTGTTAGTGATCTATAGTCTGATATGTATGGCTTTATCAATTCTAGCCATATTCTTGACGGGGATGGTTGCAGTATATCTCATTATAGGCATCGCATTTTTTATGTCTATCATGTTTCCTACTATCTTTTCGTTAGGCATTAAAGATTTAGGCGGGGATACTAAATTTGGAAGTAGTTTGATCATTATGTCGATAGTGGGAGGTGCAATTTTACCCCCAATTTTTGGCTACATCAGTGATGTGGCTCAGAACATTCAGGTAGGTTATATTGTGCCTTTGATCTGTTTTATAGTCATATTTTGTTTTGCATCATTTGGGTATAAAGTAAAACCTTTAAAAACCATTATATGATAAGGTATTGTTTTGCACTTGATTTAGTAGATGACCAAGAACTGATAAAAGCCTATGAAGACTGGCACCAAAAAGTTTGGCCACAGATCATCCATAGTATTGTGGTATCTGGAATCAAAAACCTAGAGATTTACAGAGTGGGCAACCGCCTTTTCATGATCATGGAAGTAACTTCAAAATTCAGTTTTGAGAAGAAAGTTGAAACCGATAACAAAAACCCAAAAGTACAAGAATGGGAAGAATTGATGTGGAAATTCCAGCAGCCTTTGCCTTTTGCAAAATCAGGCGAGAAATGGGTACTGATGGATAAGATATTTGATTTGAACAAGAATTAGGAATGAATAAAAGTTTTTTTTTACAGATAGACCCAAAAGACAATGTGTTGGTAGCACTTCAGGATTTAGAAGTAGGCAGGGAATTTAATTTTGGGAACCAAAACATCATCATTAAAGAAAACATCCCCGCCAAGCATAAATTCTTTATTAATGATATGCAAGCTGGCGACGAATTATTGATGTATGGTGTGTTAGTTGGTAAACTCCAAAATAAAGTGAAAAGCGGTGAGCGGATGAGTCTAGAAAACACCAAACACGCTGCTGATCCATACTTTTATAGAAAGGTAGATTATAAATGGAAACAACCAGACATCCACACTTTTGAAAATAGAACCTTTAATGGCTATCATAGAAAAAATGGGCAAGTAGGAACTGCTAATTATTGGCTATTTATCCCTACCGTTTTTTGCGAGAATAGAAATTTAGATGTAATCAAGGAAGCTTTACATGATATTTTGGGCTATTCAACAACAGATAAATACAAAATTTTTGCTAAAACCCTATTGCAAGAAATTAAAGAAGGTAAATCTATTGATGATTTCAATACCTCACTTTCTGAATCAAACTTAAAGGATAGGTATTTTAAAAATGTTGATGGGATAAAATTCTTAAATCATCAGGGTGGTTGCGGAGGTACTAGGCAAGATTCGGATATATTAAGTAAGCTGTTGGCAGCCTATGCAGATCATCCAAATGTTGCCGGAATTACCCTTTTGAGCTTAGGTTGTCAGCATTTACAAGTGCAGTATTTTTTAAATGATTTGAAATTCCGAAATCCAGATTTTGATAAACCCCTTTATATTTTTGAGCAACAGAAAACACAAAGTGAAGAGGCTTTAATTAAAGATGCTATCAAACAGACTTTTTTGGGTTTAATAGAAATCAACAAAATAGAACGTAAACCGGCACCTCTATCTAAACTAATAGTTGGGGTAAAATGCGGTGGAAGTGATGGTTTTAGCGGGATTTCTGCCAATCCATCGGTTGGCTATACCGCTGATTTATTGGTAAGCTTGGGAGGTAAAGTGTTATTAGCTGAGTTTCCAGAATTATGCGGAGTAGAGCAAAATCTGATTGATAGATGTGTTAATCAACCCGTTGCTGAAAAGTTTATTCGTTTAATGACCGATTATGATTCTCAAGCTCATGCAGTGGGATCGGGTTTTTATATGAATCCTTCACCCGGCAATATCAAAGATGGACTAATTACCGATGCAATAAAAAGCGCTGGAGCAGCAAAAAAGGGAGGAACTTCTCCAGTAGTAGATGTATTAGATTATACCGAGCCTGCTACAAAACTAGGTTTAAGCCTAGTTTGTACCCCTGGTAATGATGTAGAAGCTACAACAGGAAAAGCTGCCAGTGGTGCAACCTTAATTTTGTTTACAACCGGTTTAGGCACTCCAACGGGTAACCCAGTTTGCCCGGTAATTAAGGTGGCTACTAATTCAGCATTGGCAAAAAGAATGAGTGATATTATTGATATTGATACAGGAGGAGTAATTACTGGTGAAAAAAGTATCACTCAAATGGGCGAAGAGATTTTGGAATACTGTATTAAAGTAGCTAGTGGAGAGGAAATTCCAAAAGCAGTAAAGCTGAATCAGGATGATTTTATCCCATGGAAAAGAGGGGTAAGTTTATAGTTGCGTTAACGATAGGAACGCCCGCCTAAACGGAACGGGCAGGGATACCGGCTATTGGCTAATGCCTGTGCAGTATGAGTGGATAGCGTGTTAAAACGCCCAAATCTTTAAAAATATAGAAAAGAAAATTATTCAACCTTAATTAATAAAGATGTTTAGTTTAAAAGGAAAATCTGCGGTAATTACTGGAGCAGGAAGTGGCATAGGTAAAGCTATTGCTCTTCTTTTTGCTCGGCAAGGAGCCATAGTTCATATTGTGGATAGAAGTGAAGTTTTTGCCGACGAAACAGTAAATGAAATCAAACAATTTGGCAAAGCGTTCAAACACATTTGTGATGTTGCAGATCAAAAGCAAATGGTGTCTGTTTTTCAGCAGATTGCAAAAATCGATATTTTAATTAATAATGCGGGGATTGCCCATGTTGGGAAAGCAGATACCACCGAGGAAGCAGATTTTGATAAAGTTTACCAAGTGAATGTAAAAGGAGCTTATAACTGTTTATATGCTGCAATTCCTTTGATGAAAAAGAAAGGTGGCGGTGTAATCTTAAATACAGCATCTATTGCCTCTTTGGTAGGTATTTCTGATCGCTTTGCCTATTCTATGAGTAAAGGAGCCATTTATGCCATGAGCATGTCTGTAGCCAGAGATTATATAGACCAAAATATCAGGTGCAATAGCATTTCTCCGGCCAGAGTACATACCCCATTTGTAGATGGTTTTATCGCCAAAAATTACCCGCATAATCACGAAGAAATATTTGATAAGTTATCAAAAAGCCAACCAATTGGCCGTATGGGTAAACCAGAAGAAGTGGCAGCCTTAGCCCTTTATTTATGTTCTGATGAGGCAGGTTTCATAACTGGATGTGATTATCCTATTGATGGAGGCTTTATTAAATTAAACAATTAGACAAATGATATGAAAAAATTATGGATTTGCTTTTTTACCGCATTTATTTTTAATAGTGGTTACGCACAAACCTATGTTGCCTCTCCAACAAACCTTCAAGCTCGTCAACAGTTTCAGGATGCTAAATTTGGATTGTTTATCCATTGGGGTGTTTTTAGTATTATGGGGCATGCAGAATGGGTAATGAATAATGAGAACATCCCTGTAAAGGATTATACTAAACTGATGAGCTTTTTTAATCCCACCCAGTTTGATGCACACGCTTGGGTAAGTATGGCAAAAAACGCAGGGATGAAATACATTACGCTTATCACCCGTCATCATGATGGTTTCAGTATGTGGGATACCAAATATTCTGATTTCAATATCATGAATACACCTTACCATCAAGACGTGGTAAAAATGATTGTGGATGAATGCCATAAACAACACATGAAAATATTTCTTTACTATTCTTTGCTTGATTGGAGAAGGGATGATTATTCTTGGTGGACAGGCAGAACAGGGCAAGGCACTGGGCGTACGGTTAAAGGAAATTGGAATGGCTATATCAGCTTTATGAAAAACCAGTTAACAGAATTACTGAGCAATTATGGTAAAATCGATGGAATTTGGTTTGATGGATATTGGGATGAAAGTGGACCCAAAAATGCTGTAGATCATTCACCAAGGGTAGATTGGCACATTTCCGAGATATATGCGTTAATCCATCAATTGCAACCTCAATGTTTAATTGGAAATAATCATCACTTAACGCCCATGCCAGGCGAGGATTTTCAGATGTTTGAACAAGATCTTCCTGGGCAGAATAAATCAGGCTTTAGCATAGGAAAAGTATCGGATCAACTCCCCTTAGAAACTTGCGAAACCATGAATAAATCTTGGGGTTTTAACATTAAAGATAACAATTACAAGACGGTTCCCCAGCTCATTCATTATCTGGTAAATGCTGCGGGCAGAAATGCCAATTTTTTGTTAAATGTAGGGCCTCAGCCTAATGGCGTAATTCAGCAAGAATTTCAGGATACTTTAAAGGAAGTGGGCAAATGGATGGCAAAATATGGTGAGAGTATTTACGGAACTCGTGGAAACATTGTACCCCCTCAAGATTGGGGTGTTGTAACAGCAAAAGATCAAATCCTTTATGTTCATCTTTTAGATCCATCACAAGCTAATATTAGTATTGAAGATATAAAGGGCAAGATTAGAAGTTGCGTATTAATGGGAACCAATGAGAAGGTAAAATTTAAGCAAAATAAGAGTGAACTAACACTTTATTTAGATGGCATTCCTAAAAATAATATAGATACCATTATTCAACTTACATTGAAGTAAATTAAAATAAGCATGAAATTGATTCGATTTGGCAAGCTTGGGAAAGAAAGACCAGGTATAATGATAAAAGATAAAAGATATGATGTATCGCCTTTTATAAAAGATTATAACGAAGAATTCTTTGAAAACGGAGGATTAAAGCAGCTCCAAGAAATTTTTAAAACACAACAATTGCAAGAAATTGATACTAATGAGAGATGGGGAAGTCCGGTTGCTCGCCCTTCAAAAATGGTGTGTATCGGTCTTAATTACGCTAAACATGCTAAAGAAACCAATGCGCCAATCCCTGCAGAACCCATCATTTTCTTTAAATCTACAACTTCAATGGTAGGGCCTTATGATGAGGTGATGCTACCAAAAGGCTCTTTAAAAACAGATTGGGAAGTTGAATTGGCTTTTGTGATTGGGAAAAAGGCTAGCTATGTTTCAAAAGAAGATGCTCTGGATTATGTTGCCGGATACGTCTTGCATAATGATATCAGCGAACGGGCATTTCAATTAGAGCGTGGTGGGCAATGGGCAAAAGGTAAAGGTTGTGATACTTTTGCTCCACTTGGCCCATGGCTTGCAACTAAAGATGAAATTCCTAATCCTAATCATTTACACTTATGGCTTAAAGTAAATGACCAAATGATGCAGGACGGCAATACTGATGATTTTATTTTTAATGTCTCCTATCTTGTTTCTTATTTAAGCGAGTTTATGACGCTTTTACCTGGCGATGTCATTTCAACCGGTACTCCTCATGGCGTGGGATTAGGCTTTAAACCTCCAATTTATCTGAAAGAAGGAGATGTGATGGAGTTAGGCATTGATGGTTTAGGAACCGCTAAACAAAGTGTGGTAGCATATGCTAAAAATTGATGCTCATCAGCATTTTTGGAAGTTTGATCCCGTCAAGCATTCATGGATAAATTCTGAAATGAATGTGATCCGAAGAGATTTTATGCCTAAGGATTTGCAGCCATTACTTCATGAAAAAAAATTTAACGGGTGCATTGCCGTACAGGCAGATGAGCATGAAGATGAAAATACTTTTTTGTTGGAGCTAGCCTCTGAAAATGATTTTATTAAAGGGGTAATAGGTTGGGTTAACTTTTTTGATAAAAGCGTAGCATCCAGAATAGAGTTTTATAGCCAATACGAAAAAATGAAAGGTTTCAGGTACATCCTTCAGGATAAAAACCCTAGAGACCTAATGTTACACAAAACCTTTCTTGATGGACTAAAAGCTTTGGATGATCATCAATTTTTATATGAGGTTTTGATATTCACTGATCAGCTCTGTTTTGCTAAAGAATTGGTGTCTAGGTTTCCAAATCAGATTTTTGTGCTTGATCATTTGTCTAAGCCGATGATCAAAATTGGAGAAATAGACCAGTGGAGAAAAGATATATCCGCTTTGGCAGAACATGAGAATGTGTGTTGTAAAATTTCAGGAATGGTTACAGAGGCAGATTGGAAAAACTGGAAATATGAAGATTTTGAACCTTATTTAGACGTTGTTTTTAATGCCTTTGGTTCTAATAGAGTGTTATTCGGTTCAGACTGGCCAGTTTGCAATTTAGCAGGAAATTATCAACAAGTAGCTCAAATAGCGGAATATTATACTAAGCAGTTATCTAGAGATGAACAAGAGAAATTCTGGGGACGAAATGCTGCTAAATACTATCAATTAATTTAAAATATTATGGATTTACATCTAAAAGATAAGGTCATTATCATTACAGGAGGAGCCAAAGGCATAGGATATGGAATTGCCGAGACCGTAGCAAAGGAAGGTGCAATAGCAGTGATCATTGGAAGAAAAAAAGAGGATAACCAAAAGGCAATTGATCAGATCAATTCTTTAAATGGTCAAGCTTTTGGTATTGAGGCAGAATTAACCGATCCTAAAGTATGTGAAAAAGCTGTTCAGTCTGTGATTAAAGAATTTGGCAAAATTGATGGTTTGGTAAACAATGCAGGGTTAAACGATGGCGTAGGGCTAGAGCATGGTTCTTATGAGGGTTTTATGTTAAGTCTGCACAGAAATCTGGTCCACTATTATTTAATGGCACATTATGCCTTGCCAGAACTTAAGAAATCAAAGGGAAGTATTGTAAATATTTCCTCTAAAACTGCAGAAACTGGTCAGGGAAATACTTCTGCCTATGCCGCAGCAAATGGAGGGAGAAATGCTTTAACCAGAGAATGGGCTGTTGAAATGTTAAAATATGGAATCCGTGTGAATGCGTTGGTTGTAGCTGAATGCTGGACACCCCAATATGAAAATTGGATTAAAACCTTACAAAACCCAAAAGAGACTTTAGATAAAATAACGGCTAATATTCCTTTAGAAAATAGAATGACTACCATTTATGAAATCGGTAGCACAGTTGCTTTTTTGTTGAGTAGTCAATCTAGTCATACAACTGGCCAGATTTTGTATGTTGATGGGGGTTACGTCCATTTAGATAGAGCTCTCGCAAATGCTTAAATAATGATCATTCAATGAAAGTTGCCTTATTTGTTCCGTGTTATGTAGATCAGTTTTATCCAAATGTAGCGATAGCTACTTTAGAACTGTTAGAGAAGTTTGGATGCGAGGTAAGCTATCCAAAAAACCAAACCTGTTGTGGGCAGCCGATGTCTAACTCTGGATTTGAGCATTTAACAAGTGGTTGTAACAAAAATTTTGTAGAAAGCTTTAAAGGTTTTGATTACATCGTAGCACCATCTGGGAGTTGCGTTTTACATATCAAAGAGCATCTGCATGATGAAGAGCATCCCTCGGAAGCGGAAAAAATAAGTAAGACCATTTACGAATTGGTTTCTTTTTTAACCGATGTTTTAAAGGTTGAGCATCTGGAGGCAAGTTTTCCGCATAAAGTAGGGATGCACCAAAGTTGCCATGGGCAAAGAGGGTTAAAGCTTTCGCAGATGACGGAACTGAATGCACCTCCGTTCTCAAAACCTCAGGATTTATTGAATTTGGTAAAAGATATTGAGATGATTGAGTTGGATAGAAAAGACGAATGCTGTGGTTTTGGAGGTACTTTTTGTGTAGCCGAAGAGGCCGTTTCGGCCAAGATGGGAGTAGATAGAGTGAATGATCATGTGCGCCATCATGCAGAATATATTACCGGTATCGATATGTCATGCTTGATGCACTTAGAAGGTATCCTGAGAAGACAAAAAAGCAAAACCAAGATCATTCATATTGCGGAGATTTTAAATGGGAGGAAAGCATGAAAACGATAGATCACGCAGCGAATTCAAAAGTATTTAATCAAGACGAAGATCGGGTAGATTGGCATGATGAAACGCTTTGGTTCATCAGGCAAAAGCGGGATAAAGCGTCTAAGCAAATCCCTCAATGGGAAGCCTTACGTGAAGCGGCCTCACAAATTAAAAATCATACCTTATCAAATCTGCACAATTATTTAGAGGAATTTGAGCTAAATGCCAAAGCCAATGGCATCCAAATCCATTGGGCTAAAGACGCACAAGAGCATAACGAGATTGTGTATGATTTACTGGCAAAACAAGGGATCAGCAAAATGGTAAAAAGTAAATCTATGCTTACCGAAGAATGCCACTTAAACCATTACTTAGAAGATAGAGGCATTGAGGTAATAGATTCTGATTTGGGAGAGCGCATTGTTCAATTGGCAAAGGAGCCCCCAAGTCATATCGTTTTGCCTTGTATTCACAAAAAAAAGGAAGAGATTGGAGCGTTATTTCATGAACATCTGGGAACACCAGAAGGAAATGCAGATCCTCAGGTATTAACAGAAGCAGCAAGACAACATCTTAGGGATGTTTTCCTTACCAGAAGAGCCGCTCTAACAGGAGTGAATTTTGCCGTGGCAGAAACTGGAGAAATTGTAGTCTGCACCAACGAAGGAAACGCAGATCTGGGCGTTCATTTAGCGGATATCCATATCGCTTGCATGGGGATAGAAAAGATTATCCCTAAAAGAGGGCATCTATCAGTTTTTTTGAGGTTATTAGCCAGAAGTGCTACAGGGCAACCTGTAACAACCTATTCCAGTCATTTTGCTAAACCCAGAAAAGGAAAAGAACTACATATTGTATTGGTTGATAATGGAAGAACTAAACAATTGGGGCGCCCAGATTTCAGAAACTCCTTAAAATGTATCAGATGTTCTGCTTGTTTTAATACCTGCCCAGTGTATAGAAGAAGTGGTGGACATAGTTATCATAGCGTGATTGCTGGCCCTATTGGTTCTATCTTATCCCCAAATTTGGATATGGCCAAACATGCAGATTTGCCATTTGCGTCCACATTGTGCGGCTCATGCAGTAATGTTTGCCCGGTAAAGATAGACATCCACGAGCAGCTCTATAAATGGCGACAGGTTTTGGTTAAAGAAGGATATGTAGATGCAAAAAAAGCTTTGTCTATGCAACTGATGGCGAAAACTTTGGCTTCGCCAACCTTATACCACTTAGCGGGTAAAGCAGCCAGAACAACGTTAAAATATGCGCCATTTATTGCTCAAAACAGGTTTAATCCATGGTATCATCAAAGAGAAATGCCAGCAGTTCCGAAAAGTTCATTTGGCGAGTGGTATCAAAAAAATAGAACAAAATGAATAGCAGAGCCTGTATATTAAATGCTGTAAAAGAAAATCAGCCCGAGCTATTAGCCTTGCCGGATATCACCCATTTACTTGAAGTAGAAAATCAGGATTTGGTGGCCGAATTTACCCGAGTAATTGAGGGCATCGGAGCTAAAGTATTTCAGGTAAATAAATATCAGGAAATTATTCATCATTTGAAGGCAGATTTTGAAACAGAAAAAGTAAGAGTAGTATCTACTTTGAAAGAATTTGATGAAATAGCCAAACCCTTTAGCGGTTTAGATAACCATGAATTGGCAGATGTTGAATTGATGATTTTACCCACTCATTTTGCTGTGGCAGAGAATGGTGCCAGTTGGGTGGATGATGAATTATTTAAGGAAAGAGTGCTGCCGTTTATCCCGCAACATTTAGTGTTTATTGTAGAGAAAGAAAAGATCGTCCCTACGATGCATCATGCTTACCAACTCATCGGCAAAAAAAAATACAGCTACGGAACGTTTATAGCAGGCCCATCAAAAACTGCTGATATTGAGCAAAGCTTGGTTTTAGGTGCCCATGGTCCACGCAGCTTAAGGGTTTTTTTAGTTTAAAATCATAATTTCAAACTCTTTAAAACGGCAATAAGAGTAGTTTTACAGTTATGATTCAAAACATCAAACTGAATTATTTCTTCAGTTTATACTATAATGCTGATGGCAATTTTGGCTGCAATATAGATATGCCGTTCTTCGTAAAGTATTTCACAGGCAGCTAAGCCAAGAAAAATAGTTTTTTATTTCTCGAAAAGATATGAAATACAGCTTTTAATATTTTTTGTGCTTTAGCTAGCAAGTTAAAAAGACTTACTAGCAAACCCTTGAAATATGAATATCAAATAGATTTTTACTTAAACATCTTGATTAAGAATTGCTGTTATATTAGATTTGCCAACTATTTGTGATTCAAAATAAAAACAAAATTCAGCTTATTTTATTTCATTTAAAAAACCGAAAAACTACCAGCTCCATCACATTATTTGTTATTATTGAAAAACTCTTACATAGTCAACCACCATTCTTTGAGGAAATATGGTAGTTGAATCAGGATTGCCAGGCCAATTTCCACCAACGGCTACGTTAAAAGTGAAAAAGAAATCTTTCCTAAATTCTTCTTCGGTAGCTGGTGTAATATTAAATCTTTTGAATTCGACATCATCTAAATACATGATAATTGTTGTAGCGTTCCATTCCATACTATATACATGAAACTGGTCGGAAAATTTACCTGAACTAAGCGTATAAGAACCTTGAGATTGCTGATGCCCATTATCGTCCCAATGTAATGTAGAATAGATTTTAGAATCGCTTTTAGGGCTGGCTGTACCACCAATAAGCTCCATTAAATCAATTTCGCCACACTTTGGCCAAGGATTAGTAGAACTTTTGTTGTTTCCAAGCATCCATAATGCAGGCCATATACCTTGACTTTTTGGCAATAACGCTCTTATATCTACACGCCCGTATGTAAATTTCATTTTATTCTGACTGTTTATCCTCGATGAAGTATAATCTCTGCCATTAACGGTTTCTTTTTTTGCCGTTATGGTAAGATATCCGTCCTTAACTTCTGTATTGCTAGCTTGATAGTTTTGCAATTCATTGTTTGCCCAAACATTTCCAGTTTCTTGGGTCCAGAATGCAGAATTCAATGTAGTTCCTGAAAACTCATCGTCCCAAACCAATGTCCTGCCTGGATAAGTAAGCGGAGTTGTATAACCTGTAGTTGGTATAACAAATGCCACATTTACAGAGATAGTCTTATCTGCAAATGCGTACGAATTATCAGCTCCGTACGCAATTACATGTACTGTGTAACTGCCTGTTGTTGAATATTTATAACTTGTGCTACCGTTTGCAGAAATAATAGCGGTCTCACCATAAGAAATGCCGAACGTATAACTATAACGAACAGCATTTTTTGCAGTGGCCGTAAAGTTCACATTACCAGAGCCATCTGTACTTATGTCAGCGCTAATTACCAAATCGGTAGGTTTAACAATTGGTGCAGCTGTTCCTGAATCCTTCTTGGTACAACTAATAAAACAAATTATAGTCACAAGTAGAATTAAAAAATTTTTGGTTCTCATGAATTTATATCAAAATATTGGTTTATAATTTAATTGTATTGAATAATGCTTCATAATTTATTACCGATAAGGACAGCTTGGTTAGGGGCTGTTGGTTATTCGTTAGGGTTAATTAAGCAATATCCTTTTAGAACAAGTTGGCATCGTCTATCAAGACCAAACCAATGTTTACTAAACCAAATATAGCTGTAAATTTAAGCCACCATAAACCACATTTGTACCTAAAGTAACATTCAAATGTATTAGCCTGGCTTTTATAGAAACCGCAAGTAAGCCGTTGATATAAACTTAGATTCCTGTTTCAATCTTAATTATTCTTTGGATTGATTTTATTCAAAATCTTTGATTCAGAAATGCGCTAGGGAACAGCATCAGATAATTTATAAATAGAACTTTGTAGATAATATTTTAAAAAGAAAATCTTATACCAATTCCTAAACTTTGGCTATAACGTTTTACTTGGTTCAATTTTGTGTACACTTTATTTCCATCATCATAAAATAGCTCATCAATGCCAGCACCTGTATTCCAAAAACTGTTCTGTGCATAAATATAAGCTGATAGATTCTTATGAAGAGTATAAACTGCTTTCAAGCTAGCTTTAATTCCAAAGCCATTTGCGGGATGTTTAAAACTTACGGGATGTGCAAATTATTCTATTAAATTCCAATTTGCTTTTGCTGCGTATTTTAATTGATGATAAGACAAATCAGTTTCAAGATGAAGTCTTTTTCTTAATGCTGCATCAAACTTAAATCCTATTAAAGGTCCAGACCAATTAGCTTTGTAAGATGTATTTAAATCTTCAATATCTTTATCCAACAAAAACATTAGCTGTATCGATTTGCAATAACCAAAGTATGGCGAAATTGAAAAGGTTTTATTTGTTAGATAAATTATTGGTTTGGTTTATAAATTAATAATAGTTTTTTTGATGGTACTTTCCTTTATGGCCTCAAGTACTTTCATATTATTTTGCGCATCAACTATTGGATAAGGGACCTGCTTATCCTCTAAGATACAATTTGCGAACGCCTCTGATTGTAATTGATATTGGTTGGCGCTAAATAGTGTTTCTTTTTTTCCTTCCCCATTGGTTAAAATAATTTTACAATCACTATTTAATGGCGCATTACATGGTATTTTAATTTCCAAATACCCACTACTGCCAAAAACATGAAAGCGTTGATAAGGAAATGCTTGTGTTGTACAAATAAAATTTACTGAAACTTGATCTTTGAAATTTAATATTGCTGATGTTAAAAAATCTGTACCGAAGTTTGCATCAATTTGCATAGAACCCATCACAGTTAAGGGTTCTTGATCTAAAATAAACCTAGGGAATGAAATACAATAACAACCAATATCCATTAATGCTCCACCACCAGCATCAGCTTTGTTTCTTATATTATTTTTATCCGTATTATAATATGAAAATACGGTTTGCATACTGTTTACTTTTCCTATTTTCCCATCTTTAATCATTTTTTTTGCTGTTAACCACTGTGGATGAAATTTATACATAAATGCTTCCATTACCTTTAAATTTGGATATTCCAATATGGCTTGATTTAATTGAGCAGCCTCTTTAGCATTTAACCCAATAGGCTTTTCGCATAATACGTGTTTGCCATGCTGAAGTGCTTTTATCGTATATTCTAAATGTAAATTATTTGGTAGAGGATTGTATATTGCATCTATCTCATCATCTAAAAATAATTCATTATAGCTACCATAAACTTTCTCAATTCCAAAACTATTAGCCACGTCCTTAGCATTCTCTAAACTTCTTGAAGCAATAGCTAATACTTTCCCATTATTACTCAGATTTATAGCTGGAATCATATTTTTAATCCCAATTTTTGCTGTACTTAAAATCCCCCAATTAATTATTTTCTTCATTTTTCTTTAGAGTTATTTACTTAATTATTTTTAACTAAATCAAAACCTTCTTTTATAAAGAAACCACTGCTTCTAAGCAAGACAAGATTAGCATTCAGATAAATTTGAATAATATGTCCCGACTATTTTTGTAGCCTTAAATCTAACTGGGCTTTGTATAATGAATATGGTTTTACAAGCCCTTTATTAAAATTCTCCACATAAATCCATTCATCTTTACGGTCATTTTCGTTTCCTTCTATCGTCAACTTTAACTCTGGAATGTAAACGCCAACAACTATGCTTTTCAAATACATTTTATGATGGTCTTTTTGTGGATGATTTGAAGATTTTGATGTCCAAAACCAACTGTTAAACAGTTCTGTATCTTGATCTGTAAAACCAGCTTCCTGAACATTCCACCACGTATTATAAGCAGCCATGTGCGGTAAATTTTGTGGAGAGCCTCCTCCAGATATTTTCCACATCCCTTTTATATCTTCAAATAAATTTTCGGCCGGAGGAGAAAATCTACGGTCAGAGAATCCATGAGAATCAAACATCCCAGGAATTTTTCTTTTAGGATTGTAATTTATGTTTGAGAATACATTTCCATAAGCATTACCTTCGCCACCCAAAACATGAGTAAAATTGCATTCAAAATTTATGTTTTTTATTAAATTATCAGCTGCATGCCCATAAATCTTCACTCCTGAATGACCATCGTAACCGGTAATTTTTACATTATCTATGGTTACGTTTCTACTATCCAATAAATAGATTGCATTGGTAAAATTATTAATGGCCACATTTTTTATCCATCCGTTAGAAACTCTACAAAAATTAACAGCATTCCACCCGTAATCCATTAATTTTACTGTTTTAGGATCACTGTTTTTACACCCATGATGGCAGTAGTTACCATCCCAAGCACTTTCAAATCGTAAATTTTCTATCCCAATTTCTTTTAACATTTGAGCTTCGGCAATTACAGGATGGAAGCTCAATTTAATATCTCTGCGCAAAGGTTGTTTTAATTTTACTGTGGATCGATTGATGATTTCATCTATCTGAACCAACCATTGATAGGAAGGAGCACTAAATTGACCCGCATTTAATGCTGATGTTTCTTGCGGTTCAAATTCTTGAATAGGGGCTAATAATTCCTTCATTAAATTACCATCCTTTGTGGTGTTAAACATCCCAATCAATATACAATCTCCTGCTCTTAATTTAGCAGTACTCTTTACTTTTAAAGTTTGGCTACCCTTATTTGCATTTGAAATAATTTCTGTTAAGATTTTTGCACTTTTAATCTGTTCATTCACAACGCCATTATTTCCTGAAACACCAGTACTCGGGATTTTATCTGGATTTGGAAAATCTATTCCCCAAAAACTTTTAGTGCCCTGTATGGCATACCCAGTTTGAATGAGGAAAGGCGAAAGCCATGAACTAATTTCTTCTTGTAGTGTATTGCTGCCATTATAAAATATTGTTCCATCAACACCACTTCCTTCACCCCTTAAAATAATATGACTATAATTTATTTTTAGAAAATTGACCTTTGACGAATCCATATTTAATAGATATTTACCTTTAGGAAAGAAAATAACTCCTCCACCCTTCTCTCCTACCTTATCTATAATTTTTTGAATCTTATTAGTTTGATCAAACTTTGCATTTGGTTGGATACCATAATCACTTACATTAAAAACATTTTTTGTGAGAAATGGGATTTCTTTTTCACCATAATGATAACCAGCAAAAGAAAAATCAGGTAAGATAGAACGAGCTCCATTTACTTTAAAATCTTCAAAAATTGAGGCTGTTTTCTCTTGTGCCTTACAAACAATAGAAATTGTAAAAAAATAAACTATCAAGTAAATTAAGCGCATATCAAAGTATTTCAAATTAAAATTCGTAAAACTCTATTGGCAAGTTGTCTGGGTCGGCAAAAAAGGTAAAACGTTTATCAGTAAATTCATCTATTCTTATGGGCTCTGCTTCAATGCCTTTATTCTTTAACATTTCAACACTTTCATCTAGGTTTTCTACACCAAAAGCAATATGCCTTAATCCGGTAGCTTCTGGCCTTGATGGGCGTTCTGTTGGGTTTGGAAATGAAAAAAGTTCTATGAGATAAGTGCCGTTTAAAGATAAATCAAGCTTGTACGATTGCCTTTCTTTTCTAAGAATCTCTTGTTCGATTTTAAAACCCAAAACTTCGGTATAAAATTGTTTCGACTTTTCATAATCGCTACAAATGATAGCGATGTGATGTAATGTTTTTATCATTTTATCTGAGATATTATGATGGTAAGCCTATAAGATATTTATTTAAAACTACCCGACTAGATAAAATGCTAATAAGGGATATAAGAAATTTTGAGCTTTAAATCGCTTTTAGTGATTAAACCGTTCAAAGGCGAAAAGTAAAATCTTAGATCATAGTAAGCATCAAACTTTCTACTATCATGCAGTAAAAAACTTGTTGGCTGCTGCAATGCTTCTATCATTAACTTACCATTTTCTAATGGAATAACCACTTTTTTAACCTTGCTTGCAAATTTATCCACAACAATACTTCTATCATTAGGCATGGTAATTTCTTTATCATCAAACAAAATTTTGGTACCCTTTAAAGCATCTGTTAAATTAAAGGATAAAGCCAAAGTATTTATTTCTACACCGGTAGTATTTGATAATGATGCTTCATAAATAAAACTGTTTTCATCAATTTTCTTGATACTTTCATCCAAATTGAAAACCGCATTATTATTGTATCTCAGTAATTTAAACTCACCTTTGGTAGTAAATTCATTTTTGTTTGATTGAGGATAATCTTTCGCAAAAGTAACCGTAAGCCCATTTTGGTCGTTCATTCCCCATTTAGTATCGTAACATCTTATTCCTATTTTTAAACCTTCAATTGTAAATTGACCTGGCTCAGAAATTACAATTGTTTTATTATAACCAAGGTGCTTTACCACTTTTGAGGGTGCTGTCATTTCTAATTGAGTAGTTTGTGCTTTTACATTACTAATTTGAAATATTGTAATAACTGATATTGAAAGTATGAATGCTAATTTTTTCATTTTTTTGATGCTAATTGAATAGCTTTAAGTGTATTAATAAATTTAGAAATTTTATCAAAGGGATTATAATCTTTACTGTTTCTAACGGTTTCTACAGGTATATAACCGCGATAATTACTGTTGGCAATTGTTTTTAAAATTCGGCCATAATCAGCTTTTTCAAAACTTGCATCGCCTAAAACGCTTTCTTTTAATTGCCAGCTAACAGCTAAGTTGGTTACAGATTCAATATCTTTATAAGGATCAGAAACTTTAAAATTACCCATGTCCAATTTTAATCCTAACCACTCGGAATTAACACCTTTTATCAATCTCTTACAGTCTTCAGCCGTTTTAAGTAAATCGCCATGGTTTTGCACTTCTATAATTACACCATTCTGTTTACCATAATCTGCACAAATTTTTAGTGCTTCAACAGCCCAGTTAAAAACATCGTCTGTTCTATTTTTGTAACCAGCCGGCAAATCTCCTACAAAAACCCTTAAAACTGGCGCTCCAAGTTTAGAGGCTACAATAATCCATTTTTTTGTTCTTTCAATATCTTGGGCTCTTTCTTCTGCATCGCTTGATGCAAAATTGGTTCTAATACCTGTTCCGCAAATGGCGATACCTAAATCAAAACACTTCTTTTTTAAATGATATAGATATTCATCAGTAGGCGCATCAGGATAACCGGGTAAATAATAACCCGTCATATCCATTGCTTTTATATTCTGTTGGTGACACCAATCTACCAAATCTAAAAGGGTATAATTTGGATGCTCGGCATCTTTGACGTTTCCTAATAATAAATCGTTAAAAGAATAGGTTGTTAAGGCAAATCTTAAATCGGTAATCTTATTTTTTGGGGGGAGTTCTTGGGCGAGTAGGCTATTGCAAAATAAAACAAGCACTAATACTATTGAAAAGCTTTTAAACAGTTTTAAAAGTAGATTAAAAAGAAGAATCAAAATTTTAGGTCTTTAGAGAAACAATATTATTCATCATGCGGATAATTCTTCCAAAATTAATTACATTCTTGTCTTTTTTAGATGAGATTTGTACTCATGTAGAGATACATTTGAGACTTTTCTGGCTTCAAATAAACTAAAAAGCCAGATTTTTAAAATCTGGCTTTTTTTCTTTACAATTCTATTTCTTTCTTAATTTTTATATCATCAGATGCATTTCCAATCATTACATTCACTTTTCCAGCCCCTAAAATCCAAGCCTTTTTATCTTCATCATAATATCTTAAATCTTCCTTCGGGATTTCAAGAACAATTTTCTTTGATTCCCCTGCTTTTAAAAACACTTTTTCAAAAGATTTAAGTTCTTCATTTGGTAATTTTATTGTTCCGGGTTTTTTAACATAGACTTGCACCACCTCTGCACCGTCTACTTTACCTGTATTTTTAATTTTGACTTTAATTTCTAAGTTTCCACCTTTTGCTTTAATTCGAGCATCATCATAGTTAAAATTGGTATAAGAAAGTCCATGACCAAAAGCAAACTGAGGTTTAACGTTAAAAGTTTCATAGTAACGGTAGCCTACAAAAATATCGTCCTTATAATTTACAATGCCATTTGTGCCATGAAACTCTCCCAGTTTATGAGCTGGAACATCTTCCAAAACTTTTGGGAATGTCATAGGTAGTTTACCAGAAGGATTAACATCCCCAAAAATAATTTTAGCTAAAGCATTTCCACCTTCCATGCCCGGATACCATCCCTGAATAATTGCCGGGGCCTGGTTGATCCATTTAGACATATCTACCGGGCCACCGCCCATTAATACAATAATGGTTTTAGGATTTGCAGCCAAAACCGCTGTTAACAATTTGTCTTGCTCAAAAGGCATATTCATATTAGGCTTATCAACACCTTCTGCATCAAAAGCATTATCTCCCCATTGGTTATAATCATAACCGTGGGTCCATCCGCAATAAACAATAGCTACATCAGCATTTTTTGCCGCTTTTACAGCCTCTGCTATTAATTCATCATCGGCTTTTTGTTTTTTATCAATTTTATATCCTCTGGCATAAGTGATATTTGTATTCGTTCCCAATAAGTTTTTTAAACCTTGTAATGGCGTAATTTCATACTTTGCTTTAACCTGTGAGGAACCACCACCCATAGCATTTTCTCGAGCTGCATTTTCGCCAATTACGGCTATGCTCTTTATAGACTTATTTAAAGGCAATAAATTCTGATTATTTTTTAGTAAAACAATCCCTTCTTCAGCTACTTTTAAGGCCACTTGTTGGTGTTCTGGCGAATTGTAAACTCCCACAGGTCTGTCATTACTGCCAATCATTTTAATATCAAACATGAGCCTTAAAATTCTAGTGACTTTTTCATCTATAACAGCTATCGGAACTTTACCTTCTTTTATCAGGTTTAGTGCAGAATCGGCCATGAAAAACTGGTCGTAAATACTTTTACTCAATGCTTTGCCAGAAGCATCAGATTGTGAAACACTATTATTCATTAAACGTAAATCAGTGCCCATTTCTAAATCGGTACCATTGTATAATGCTTGTTTTGTATTATGAACTGCTCCCCAATCGCTTAATAATATCCCTTTAAACCCCCATTCTCCTTTTAAAATTTTGTTGACCAAATAATCATTATGGGTGGCAAACTGACCTCTAAATTTGTTGTAAGAACCCATTACCGCATAAACATTACCTTGTTTTACAGCTGCTTTAAAAGCGGGAAGGTATATTTCTCTTAATGCTCTCTCGCTCATTCTTACGTCAACTGTATTTCTATCAGCTTCTTCATTGTTAGCGGCAAAATGCTTAACACATGCAGAAACACCTTGGTTTTGTACTCCTTTAATGTATCCAACGGCCATTTGTGATGCTAAAAATGGGTCTTCGCTCAGGTACTCAAAGTTTCTTCCGTTTAACGGCGACCTGATGATGTTTACACCGGGACCGAGTATCATATCTTTGCCTCGGTAACGGGCTTCGCTCCCCAATACTGCACCGTACTGATAACCAAGTTTTGGATTCCATGTAGATGCTAAGTTTATTCCGGTAGGCAGATAAGTTCCTGCATCATCTACACCTTTGTCAAGTACCCAATCTCTTCCATGTTCTGGCCTCACCCCATGGGGACCATCAGACATTACCAATTCTGGAATACCCAACCTAGGTACGCCACCAGAGGTAAAAGAAGAACTGGCATGGATTATCCCAATTTTTTCTTCTAATGTCATTTGGTTAATTAAAGTTTTGATCTTCTTTTCTATTTGTGGATTTTCTTTTTGTTGAGAAAATGAAGGAACGGCAAATACTGTTGAAATAACTGCTACAAAAAAAACTGTTTTTAGCTTCATAAATATTCTTTTTAAATAAAATTATTGTGTTTTGTTTTTGAGTACTATAAAAAGAGGTTCGATATGTTTATTACTTTCATCACTACTGTAATATCCATTACCTAAAAGTATATCTAACTTCCCATCTCCGTCTAAATCTGCAACATCCATCGTTATCCCTTTTTCAAAAGGAGTTCCTAAAGGCAGTTTATAAGGAGAAAAATTAAAATTTCCGTTGTTTTTTAAATAAGTAAATGCTTCTTCGGGTTGTAAAGATGATGGGAAGAAACTTATGGCTGCAATATCAATTTGACCGTCGCCATCAAAGTCTCTGGCAATAGCTTTATAGCAACCATTAATTGGATAAAAATATTTTTGTGTAAAATTATTTTTGCCATCGTTAAGAAAAATATAAACACCATGATATGGTTTTAAAATAGGTGTATAATCTGCATTATCACCACAGGTATAAATAATATCTTTATATCCATCGTGGTTAAAATCTACCAAATCAAATGAAGTAGAGCCATAACTTGGAGGAAATCTAAGTACTTGTCTCTCTTCCATTATATTATTCCCTTTATTAGTGAATACAGATATACCTTCATCGCCTTGAGCAAAAAGTTCCCAAACATCTTTTAAACCATCTTTATTATAGTCATCAATAATTGTATTTATTGCTCCGGGTTTATTTTTTAATATGATCTTCTCATAAGTATCATCTCCTTTATTTCTCATCCAAGATAAATCACCTATTACATTTCCAAATTGAGAAATAACATAATCCATCTTGCCATCATTGTTTAGATCTGCATGGGTAACTTTCACAGGACGGGCAAGTGCACTAAAAATTTTTTCTCCTATGGTTACAGTTCCACTTTTGTTGATGCTCATTAAACTTACGCTTCCTTTTCTTTGATTGTTAGCTTCAAGGGTTTCTCCGATATTGCATCCAAGAGTTTGTCCGTTTTGAAAGTCTATATCGGTAACTAAACTGTTATTGGTGTTTGAGCTTAGGATATTTAAATTTTTATCGAAAATATAAAGCTTTTGCGCCATTGCGTCATTCACTATTATTCTGTGAGGATTTATAGTGGTGTCTATTTTAACATAAGATGTCATAGAAACTTTGCCAAAAACGGATTGACTTTTTGGCAACTCTACCGTAAAAAAAGGTAATATTTTTACCTTGGAAACATCTTTATCTTGAAGAGGCAAATAATCTGGTGCTTCGCTATAAAAATAATCTGATATTTTTTGCCATTGTAGAGAATCTAGAATAGGTTTAGCTGGAAAGTAAGAAGGATCAACATCCTTAATCTGATGATAAGCCATTCCTTTAAAAGAATTGATACCAAAGAAAGGGCCCATTGTGGGTAAGGCACCTTGTATCCAAATGTTTTTTGATAATAATGATGGGTCGGGCAATTTATGGCATGATTGACAATATTGTTCAACCAAAACTTTACCCTCTTTTACATTTGCTGATAATTGAGGTCTAGGGTTTTTGTTAAAAAAAACAAAATAAAAAATTAATATAATGTTAGCAATTGCTAACGCCACTACTATAAATAGGTTTTTTCTTTTTTTTTCCTGAGACACTTTTCTAATGCTTAAAAATAAAAAATAACCGGTTGCGAAAATTCACAACCGGCTAACAATTAAACCAAAACTATATTAACCTATTTGAGTTTGAGCGCATCTACATCTATTATGATTATGACTTTACTTGCTCTAGAATTTAACATATATCTTGTTGGATTAGAAAGAGCTACACAAACAGCAACCTTCTTCCCAGCATAAGTTTTTAACATCGGTTTATCTATAACCAAATTAAAACTAGTAGTAGCTTCTCCAGAAGCTAATGTAACACTAGCCGGAAGTGTGTATGCAGTTTCTGGAAGTTGCAAAAAAGTTGCCCCATTAGTTGTTATTAATTGGTTAATCGTATCTGGTCTCGACATTAGATCAACAGAAAAAGATTCGGTAGTTTCTTTTCCGGATTTAGAAACACCTAAGTAAACCAATACTTTATTGTTGGCATCATCATCCAAAAAATTTTGTGCCGGGCCATAAACTACTTTATCATTTACTTTACTGGGTACTGAGTAATTATTATCTGTGGTGTTTACAGAAATAGATTCTGGGATATAAACTTTCTCTATACCTATCTTTTCTTCACTAATGCTTTTCTCGCAAGAAGTAAATGCTGCAAGAACAATAAGAATAAAAAGACTACCTAAAAGGTTAAAACGTATTTTCATCATTTGTAATTTTATTAAAATTAATAACCTGGATTTTGAACTAACGCTCCTTTTGAATTAACGATTTCTGTTCTTGAAAAAGGATAGTAGTAATTTTTTGATGCATCAAACTTTCTGGTTGCAGCGTTAATCTTTTGGTATGTCCAAACGTTTGAAGATACCTTAGTTACCTTAACACCAATAATTGGTTGGTTAAGCACTGTTTCTGCATCTTTCCAACGTAGTAGATCCCAATAACGGTGCCCTTCAAAAGCTAGTTCAATACGTCTTTCATGTTTTACAGCAACTCTAAACCCATCTTTTGAAGTAGTTGCAGCAATGTTAATTGCTGGCATATTAGAACGAGCTCTAACTTCATTAATAGCTTGTCTAGCCGTTTTTGTATAGCCATTGTTATTGTCTGCTCCATAAGCCTCATTCATTGCCTCTGCATAGTTCAATAAGACTTCTGCATACCTGAAAACCACCCAATTATGCTGCACCGTTGCATTTTGAACCAAATTTAAATTATCATTTAAAAACTTTTTTAAATAATAACCGGTTTTGCTACCGTTTGATTGATTCATATCCTCAGTACCACCTGGAGAAAAATCCATCACTCTACTATTCCAGGTAGATCCATTATACACTACTGCATTTGCTAAGCGTGAATCTCGGTTGGCATAAGGATCTGTTGCACTTGGGGTACCATTATATTCATAATCAGCTACCAAATTATCAGAAGGTGAAATTTCTCCAATACCTCCTGGTGTTGAGATAGGGTAGTTTTGCTTCTCCATTGTGTTATTAGCTGATCTTCTAACTGCAAAGATAGTTTCTGAACTTGTTAAAGGAGTTGCACCCCTAAAGTACGAACCATAGAATTGGTTAAGTGCCAAATTTAGCCCTGGGGTAGTAATTAAATCATAAGATGCCGCAGCAGCTCTTTTCCATTTTTCAATATCATTAGTTGGATTATGTAAAGGACTTGCCGCATAAAGTAATACTCTTGCTTTAATTGCCAACGCAGCACCAAGTGTGAACCTTCCATCATTCCCAGCATAAGCCGAGGTTTTCCAGTTAACCTGTAAATTAGCCTTGTTATCATCTATCTCTTTAACTATATACTCTACAACTTCATCATATGTTGATTTAGGAATAGCCACAATGCCAGATTTCTGAAGTGTTTCTGTAACAATTGGAACCCCACCCCATCTTTTGATTAGCTCTGCATAATAATATGCTTTAGCTATGTGAGCTTCCGCCTTAAACCACTCTATATTTTGCTTATCATTTGCTATCGATGCAGCATCTGCAACAGGGTCTCTGCCAATTAAAATTAACCTATCAGCATTTACAGAATAATCAAGAAAATTATTTGCTGCCCTAATCCCATCATAATATGATTTATATATAGAAGATTCTGGATTAATGCTTTCGCTTAATAAGCCTTGATTAAAATATATTGCATTATTACTAGGTAGATTGTTTTGTGCTTCATCACTAATTGTTGCAAACAAATCATTATCAATGGCTGTGAAGCCGTCTCTAATAGGTGTATAAAAAGCCCAAGCAAAACCTGTTAACGAGCCGGCACTTGTGGCTATGGTTTCTGGCGTTGGCTCTGTATTTAATTTGGTATCTAAAAAATCTTTATTGCATGATATACTTAGCATAGAAATGCCGGTTGCAATAGCTACGATATATTTATATTTCATATTGCTCATTTTAAATTAGTGATTAAAAAGTTGCTATTAAACCTATTGTGTAAGACTTAATAGTAGGATATCCAGATGTATATTCTGGATCTAGATTATAATCATTCTTTAACTTACTCCAGGTAACTGGGTTAATAGCATTCACAAATAATCTCAGTTTTTGCAATCTAAGGTTAGTAACAACATACTTAGAGAAATTGTATCCTACTTCTACATTTCTTAAGCGTAAAAAGTCACCATCTTTTATCCAAAAAGAACTGGTAGTATAATTGTTGTTGTTAGCCGAAGTTGTTAAACGTGGATATGTAGCCGTAGCTCTTGTGTCTATCCCTTGCGCAGGGTAATAAGCCCAAGATCCTTCTGCATTTGCATAAACATTTGTATTATTAACAAAAGCAATATTTTGTGCTCTAGTGTAACTGTTACCTAATAAATTGATAGAATTACCGGTAACGCCTTGAAATAAGGCAGATAAATCAAACCCTTTGAAATCTACAGTACCCCCGAAAGAGAAATTTGTAGTAGGCAAATAAGGTTTTCCAATCTGGGTTACGTCAAGTGCATCAACTTTTCCGTTTTTATCTAAATCTTTATACTTTAGATCACCTGGTTGTATTGCACCAAAAAGTGGTGTTGGCAAACCCGCTTTAAGAGAACCATCTGGATTGAAATCTTCGATTTGATAGAAGCCATCCGAAACTAGACCTATTATTGATCCAAAAGGTCTTCCAGTACTTGCGTTGTAAGGAAATGCTGTAGGTATTTCTGATTGGAAATCAATTTTATTTTTATTAAAAGAAAGCGAACCAAATAGCTGATATCCTACTTCTTTTAATTTACCATTGTAAGTAGCAGAAACTTCTAAGCCCTTGTTAGTCATTTTGCCAATGTTATCAAAATAAGTATAATTTCCAAAACTACCCGGAATAGAATTATCTTGGGTTAAGATACCTGTACGCTTATCAAGATAAGCATCTAAAGTAACATTAAGCTTCTTGAATAGCATTAAGTCTGCTCCTACATTATACTTCATGCTTTCCTCTGGCCCATAGTTTGGATTAGCTATAAATAACGGATACAAACCACCATTACCTGCCGGTGTACCATTACCAGTATAATATACACCAGTATAACCGTAAAATTGTTGGTAAAGATACTTAGCGCCAGAACCATAAGTACCAGGGCCATCTGCTTTATCGGTTGCGCTTTTGCCTACAGATGCTCTTAATTTTAATTGGGTAATTGCAATGCTATTTTTTAAGAAATCTTCTTTAGAGACAATCCATGCGCCAGAAATTGATGGGTAAAAATGAAAACGATTTCCTGGCGCAAAAGCATCTGAACCGTACTCTGAAAAACCAAACTCGGCAATATATTTATTGTTATAAGCATAATTTACTCTACCACTTATGTTTTGGTAATTAACTTTATAACCAAATGTACCCTCACCTGTATAGGCTGATTGTTGGTAATTTATAGCAGAGTTTAATTCGCTTTTACCAAAAAAGCCTTTATAACCAACAGTTACTAATAACTGACGCCAATCTTGCTGTCCAAGTCCAGCATTTGAGGTAGGTTTAAGATTAGTGTTTTGGTTAGTTGTGGTAGTTGATCCACCAATATACCTTGCATAATCTCTGGTTTTGCTATAACTACTTAAATCATAACTGTTATAAGAAAAAGATTCGTCTGCATATAAGCCTTTTGTAATAAAATCCAACTTTTCTCTCAAACCAAAATTACCTTGAAGAAATCTGGTGGTATTTGATTGATAGCCTAGTTTAGTAATTGATCCAACGGGATTGTTTGGATATAAACCCGTACCGGATAAATTGATATTATTTGCATCATCATAGACTGGATAAATGTTAGAAGGATAGTTGTATAAATCTGTCCAAAGTTTATTGGTTGAAAATCCAGAGGTATAATTAGGAGAAATTCTCTTTTCTATTCTTCCGTTTAGATCAATCCTAGCTGCAAAAATATTACCTAGATCAAAATCTAAATTAGCTCTTAAATTATAACGACCATAGCTTTCATTTGCTGTACTATCAGTATTTGATACATTATACAATCCCTGCTTATCTACATAACCAAAAACTACATTATATTTAGATGTTTTATCTCCTCCAGAAAGTATAAGATTAGCATCTGTATAAGGTGCATTATCTTTAAGCGTTTTGGCAAACCAATCTACATTTGTACCTGTACCGTCTTTATATGCGTTCAATTGAGCGGGTGAGTAAGTTGGAGACCAAACATTACCGTTATCATTACTTTTTGCTATGTTGTAAAGATTAGCAAAATCGTAAGAACCAAGTGGTTTATTAATATCGATAGCATTGTCTAAGCCAGTTCTCGCTTTGAATGTTATTGTTGACTTTCCTTCATGCCCACGCTTGGTTGTTACCCATAAAACGCCATTAGCGCCCTTCATGCCAAAAGTAGCAAGAGCTGCTGCATCCTTAAGAACAGAAATACTTTCTATCTCTGATGCAGACATATAATTAAAATATGTTGCATTAACCTCAAACCCATCAACATAAATTGTTTCAGTATTATAACCACCACCATTTGTGTAACCATAAGTGCCATTACCACGGATGTTTAAATTGGCATCTTCGAAACCTGGTTCGCCACTTGTTTGTTGAGTATTTAGCCCTGGCAAAGCATATAAAGAGTTTGAAACACTTGTAGATGGTGTTTTATACAAAGCAGCAGTTCTGATGGTTGAAATTGCAGCGGTAGATCTATCCTCAGAATCATTAAAAAATCTATTAGGAATATTGATGACTTTTAGGCTATCTATCTGTTGCGCCTTAACTTTTGCCGGTAAATTTTCTTTTTTCTGAGCTTTAAGTTGCGTAGTAAAAAGTGCAAAAGCCGAACAAAGAAGAGTTGCCTTAATTTTATATATTTTATACATTTAATTAATCTCTTAGTGAAAATAAATAATATGGATTAATACCCTGGATTTTGAATTACCGCACCCTTATTAACTTCTGCTTGTGGAAATGGCTCTAAGTGCATTTTATCATTCCAATAAGCGGGATAAACTACTGACATATAATAGTTGATCAAGTTTGATGGTAAACTTTTATTACTAGCAGATCCAATTTGCCATTGAAATTCTAATATATTACCACCAATTATTCCATTACCTATATTTGGAAGCAACCAATGTCTAACGTCAAAAAAGCGCTTATTTTCATCATAAAATTCTACTGCCCACTCACGTTGAATAAGTGCTCTTAGTTTTACTTTATCAGTCTCAACTAAGCTAGGCAACCCAGCCCTATTGTGAACAATATTTAGATTTACCAAGGCTAAAGTAGTTTGGTTGTCTTCGTTATAAGCCTCGGCAAGGTTAAGATACAATTCAGCGACTCTGAAAATCGGGAATTCATACCATAGCCTTGCACCTGCATGATAGTAAAACTTAGTTGGCCAAGCTACTCCTTGTCCGTAATCATTTGTATTTGGAAAGTTATTGGTTCCACTATAATCGGCGATATGTACGCCCCAATTATTATATCCCCATTTGGAATCATTTGGATTATTTGCCGATTGAATACCTGGGCCAGCAAAATCGGCCCTAAAACGAGGTTCCATTTGGCCAAAACGGGTAATGTAATCTGAGGCCGGTCTTGGTGCAGGGTCGCCAACTTTCGGCCAATCTTGTTCGGTACCATCTGCTTTGCGGTAATTAGGTAAAAAATTGCCTAATAAGCCATTTCTCTGATTATTAAATTTGGTGTCCGTCCAATAGCCAGAAAGATTACGATATCTGGCCGCTCCATTGCTTTCATCTTGAGAAGCTAAAATAACCTCTTTATTACCCGGAGTAGATGTTGCTGTACCGTAATCATCTAAAGCACTTGTATTAGGTACATTTGTTGCACCAGATGTATTTATAATAGCATATCCGGCATTGGTAGCTTCTGATAGGGCAGCCTGAGAAGCTGTTATTGCATCTTTCCAACGTTGTTGACTAAAATCACCATAGCTTATTAACTTGTTATTGCCACCTAAACTTAAATAAGGGGTAGCTGAATTAAATAAGGGGCGGGCAGCAAACATTAAGGTTTGTGCCTTAATAGATAAAACAGCTGCCTTAGTTAATCTCCCTTTTTGATCTGCAGGCCAGTTACTTGGCAATACCGCTGCTGCTTCATCACATAATTGTGTAATATAATTAACCGTTTCTTCTACTGTTGCTCTCGGTACAATTAGGTTTTCGCTAGGGTCATAAACTTTTTTAACTAACGGAACACCGCCATAAGCTTTTAAACCATACATATACATGTAAGCTAGGAGCCCTTTAGTTTCCCCTTTAACCTGTTCTTTAAGCGTAGCATCCATATCGGGTACTTTATCTATATTCTCGTTAACAATCCATAAAGATCTAACGGTAGTGTAAAGAAGACTGTAATCAAATATAGTTTGGTTTGCAGTGATGCCACCAGCAGCTATATTGTAGGTTGGATGCCAGCTCCATCCTTTGCCTCTCTCGCCGGCTATGCTACCTAAGGTAGAATAAATAAAGTTATTCTCACCAGTGTTTCCGTACCCTAAAGCCTGTTTATAAGCACCAAATAGCTGTGCTTGGGCATTAAGCTTATTAGAAAAAACTTTATCTAAATTTACTACACCTGTGGTATCTGGAATTTCTAAAAACTTTTTTTGACAGGCATAAAACAACAGCGTAGCAAAACTGAGTGCTAAAAAATATATTGTCTTTTTCATATTATTAATTATTTAAAACTGAACGTTTAATCCGAAATTATACACTTTAGTAATTGGAAAATAGTAACCTTGATTATTACCGTAACCGGCGTTGTTATAATCAGCAGTTTCTGGATCTAGGCCAAATTGTTTCAAATCATTTTTGAAAGTGAACAGATTGTTTGCATTGGCATAAATACGCAATGAACTAATTTTAAGAGAACGTAAAAGATTGAGATCTTTTAGTGAATAGCCAATCTCTATATTCTTAAGTTTAACAAAATCAGTAGATCGCAACCAAAAATCACTCTTCACAAAATTTGAATTTGAGGTATTGGTATTAATTTCTACACGAGGGTAGGTAATAGCCTCGCCATTAGCCACTTTTTCAGGAGTCCAAGCGCCATCTACCTGCCATTGGTATAAATTACCATATTGTTTAAAGTAAACATCTACCATGTTCTGAGGAAGGTAAAAAGAACCTTTTGCTGTTCCGTTAAACAAAACGCTTGCATCAAAACCCTTATAAGATAAATTAAGGCGAGAGTTAAAAGCAAATTGCGGAAGGTTTGAATAACCTATACTTGTTTGATCTTGGTTATCTATGATATTGTCCCCATTCAAATCTTTGTAGCGAATATCTCCTAAAGTATTTAAGTTACTGTTGAAACTATTATAGGGTCTGTTGGCTAATTCTTCTGGGGTATTAAAAAAACCATCACTAACTAAACCAAAGTATTGATTTATTGGCGCACCAGTTAGGTTTTGCCATGGATTAGGATTTGAAGGTTCTGCCTTATAATCAATTTTGCTTTTATTGTAGCTTAACGCTCCGCTAATGCCGTAATTAAACTGGCCAACATTGCTTCTCCAGCCTAAGGAAACTTCATAGCCTTTATTTGTTGTAGCCCCAACATTTACCGGAGGAACTTGATTATTTCCAAACGTTGACGGAATTGTACCTAAAGTTGTAAGAATGTTATTTCTTTTTTCTTGATAAAAATCAACTACCAAGTTTAATTTATCCTTAAAGAAACGAGCCTCTGCACCAATGTCTGATTTTACTGAACGTTCCCAAGTAACTAGAGGATTTCCTAAAGCACCTTCTTTAGCAGTAGAATATGTAGGCAAATGATCTGTGCCGTTTGAAGTACCTAAATAATAATTTGCCTGATTAAGGCTATACTGGCTTGGTAAAAAAAGATATCTTGCCGCATTAAACTGGTCGTTCCCAACTTCTCCGTAAGAACCTCTAAATTTTAAGAAAGTAATGTATTTATTCTTTGGAAAAAACGCTTCGCTAGTGGGCACCCAACCTGCAGAATAAGCAGGAAAGAATCCAAAACGACGACCTGGCGCAAAATTCTCTGTTCCGTTATAACCCAAGTTAAATTCCGCTTGGTATCTTTCTTTATAGTTATAAGTTATCCTATTAACTAAACCCATTATGCCAGAAGGTGTGTTAAACTGATCACCAAATGGAATAGAGAATTTACTGGCTTTACCTAATATTAATGCAGTAATGTTACTACCGCCAATTTTAGTTTCGTAATCAATACCTGCATCAAAATATACTTTATGGTAAGTACCCGTATAAGAATCTCCATTAAAGGAAACAGGATTAATTGTTCCCCCAAAATATTGTAGATTATTAGGATTGGTTGGGTCTCTTCTTACTGTATAACTAGGTAACGTTGAGCTTATGGTAATGTATTTATTATAAGAATCATCATAATTTGCCGTACCTCTAATAGAAAGACCTTTAAGCAAATAATCCATATCATGCTTTATTTTTACACTTGCAGTTAATAAAGTTTGATTGTATATACCGCTAGGAGACTGTAATAAAATTGCATCTGGCGTACTATTAAAAGTTTGTTTGGTTCCTAAAGGATTAGAAATTGAAATACCGCCATTTGCTCCATATACGCCTGTAACCAGTTTTCCATCAATTACTCCTGGCACCTGGAAAGTATTGCCTTCTTGCAAAAACTGTATCATCTGTTTGTATCTGGTGTTATTATCATAAGGATTGGTACCAAAAGATGGCCCTGTTACAGCCCCAAACTGCCCAGATAGATTTACAGAAATTGTAGTGCTTTTTACTGGCTTTATATCAAAATTTGATCTAAAATTGGAACGATTATAATGTGATCCTGTATTGGTGCCATCCAAATTAAAATCCCTTAAAATACTTCCTTGATTAAAATAACCGAGAGAACTGTAATATTTTACTTTCTCATTACCGCCCCTAACACTTAGATTATATTGAGCTTGTTTTCCTATATCACCAAATTGTTCTCTATAATAATCATGGCTGCCATAATATAAAGCAGGTGATTGGTTTAAGGATGCTTTTTGTTCTGGAGTTAAAAAAGTCATCGCATCTACCTCAGCAGGTGTATAATCTCTATTGTTTTGAAATTTCCATAGTTCATCAGGCGTAAATAGAAGCGTATTGTAACTTGGGTTATTTTCATTTTGGTTATAAGCATTAATTGCTCTGTTTCTGGTAAGTGCGAAATCGTAAGAGCTTGCAGACTGGGTTAAATTTGCGGCTTTAGTTCCTGCAAAATTACTGGTAAAACTTAGTGTTGGTTTACCATTTACACCACGTTTTGTGGTCACAATTATTACCCCATTAGCACCCCTAATACCATAAACCGCAGTAGATGCTGCATCTTTTAAAATACTGATGCTCTCAATTTCATTTGCATCCATTGCGTTAAGCTGATCGTAAGACTTTCCATTTTCAGAAGGTTGCTCAATACCATCAATTACTATTAAGGGATCTGTACTGTTTCCACCAAAAGTAGCTACACCTCTAATGTAGATTTTGGTGCCGTTACGCCCTGGCTCACCACTTGTTTGCAAACCACTAATACCGGGCGCATTACCCACTAATGCGTTTGTAATATTACTTACTGATGAAGCAACAACGTCTTTAGCATCAATGGTAGAAACTGCTCCTGTAACATTTACCTTTTTTTGAACACCAAATGCAGTTACCACAACTTCATTTAAAAGACTTGTTGCACTTGGTTTCAAACTAATATTCAAGATTCTTTTTGTTTTATCTACTTGTTGCGTATAAGTAGTGTAGCCTAAAAAGCTAAAACTAATAGTACCACCATCATCAGGAACAGAGAGGGCAAATTTTCCGTTTATATCTGTAACCGTTCCAATTGTTGTACCTTTTAATTGTACACTTACACCTGGCATTGGTTGACCTTGCTCATCAACCACAGTTCCGCTAATTGGAAAATTTGCAACCGTATTTTCTAGGTTTGAAAACACAGTATTTAGATTGACACCTGCTTTAGTATTTTCTATAGACAAGGCCATTAAAGTTAAAGTTGCCAACAGTGTTAAACACGGAGAGCAAATTTTCTGCATGCTTCTTAAAGGAGCAAAAAACTTCATATTTTTTATGGTTTAGGTTTAAAAATTGATTTTGCCTTTTACAATTGATGTAAAAGATTATTATTAATAATTACTATTAAATTGGGTTGTAAAATTTCACGACATTTAAAACTCCTTTCTTGGTTTAGTTAAAAATTGGTTAAAGATTTAATCTTCGATCTAGCAATAGAAAGACTAATATCTGATGTGTAAAGTTATATTTAACGACCTCTTTTAATGGCCTACATTTGTGTTTAAATGAGGGTGTATTTGTTCAAATAGCAGTTTATGATAAGAAAATAGACCTCATCAAGCCTTATTTCAAACATTTTAAATAAATTACTAAAACACTTCGGTAGGATCTTTAGTTACTTTTATATTATCATATAAAATATAACTCACTCCTTTAGATTCCCAATCTGGTCCTTGCCCTCCTCTAAAGGTTTGAAACATCAGTGTTTTTATCAATCCTTTTGTTTTACCATTTGAATTATCTCCCCAATTGATAGTATTGCTACTTAATATTTGTTCGCCATTAACTTTAACTTGTACAGAACCATTAGCGTTAAAACCTGTATTACTTTTAACACGCATTTTAATGGTGTACCAGGTGTCGTCTTTTAAACTCCCTGATTGAGGATAAAATGCAGAGTTCACTACATTGGTACCATATTTATCAGGCATATCCGTATAATATAGATAAGGTTTAAAAATTATTTTTCCTGTAGAAGTTTGATTCCACATAATTCTTGCGCTACCGCCATTTCCATTAGTTGGGTTTCCTCCGGCAATCACATCACCAATGCCAAAGCCAACACCTAATTTGCCACCTAAACTCCAATCAAAACCTTTCGCAAATTTTATATCAAAAGTTACTTCATAACTTGTACCATCAACTATATCAAATTGAGGATAAAAGCCTTGGTTTACATCGCCGGGCATAAGTTTTACCCTAAGAGCTTTATCTACAATTTCTGCCCTATCATCTTTCCAAGAAGAAATATTGGTTTGGTAAAAATCTGTTTTTGCGTTTGCAGCACTGTATATCCCGTTTGCGTAATTGTCAAAGGTGATCATCCCTGTTTCAGCAGGTGGTTTAACTTCCGAAGGGTTTTTAACAGGATAGGTTGCATTACCTTCTTTTTTACAAGCAAGTAAAACAGTTAAACTTAAGCCTAATACAAGGCCAATTGAAAGTCTTATTTTATTGAAATCGTATCTCATTTTAATATAGTCATTATGATAATTGCTCTTCATCCACGTAGAGGAAATTAAGAAACATGATTTATAAATGGTTAAGCGAAAGTAGTGGAGATCACAATTTTAAATAGATAACATTTGTCGCTATCTTGGGATACATTTGTTCAAACCTGAGGAAAATGTGTATTTAAGCTATTCCAAAGGATTTTCCTTTGGAATAGCATGAAAATTAAAAAGTACCTATTGGGTCTTTTGTGAATTTTAAGTTATGATTAAACAAGTCTGAGTTCATTTTGTCCTCATTTAATCCATCATTTTATACCATTTTTATTCCTAATTAATGAATGGTATTGATAACGAGCAATTTGCATTCTATTATTGCTCATCTAATGTTTTATAATTATTTGTTTTCTAATTAATTCAAGTTGCTAGTTAATTGCTTTGCTTAATTGCAAACCAAAAACAAACAGGGTTAATTTTATTAGAA
>NZ_JAEHFY010000022.1 GCF_016623585.1 Pedobacter segetis | reverse complement strand
ATCCGTTGAAGATATTCGAGGACTGGAAGGTCGTCCCGTCCCTGCTGTATTGGTACGTTCCCGTTCCACCGGTCGCCGTCAACGTTACCGTGGAGGTGCCGCCGTTGCAAAGGATGTCCGTTTTGCTCGCCGCCAAATCCAGTTTCGTAGGTTCTGTTATCGTGATTTGGCTCGGAGTAGAAAAAGAGCAGCCGTTCGCATCCTTTACCGTGAAGGTGTAATCGCCCGCAGCTAGGTTGTCGAAAATGTTTGAGGACTGGAAGGTCGTACCGTCCCTGCTGTATAGGTAGGGGGCAGTTCCGCCAGTTACATTTAAGGTAACTTTAGACGTACCACCATTGCAGAGAATATTTGTGCTTATGACATCGATGACAAAAGCAGCGGGTTCAGGAATATTCAAAGTTAACGGCAACCAGCAACTATTTTGATCCTTAACTAAAAATACTTGCGGGCCTGCTAAAACATCTGTAAAAATGTTTGATGCTTGAAAGTTAGTGCCATCTAAACTATACTCATAAGTACCGGTTCCGCCAGATGCGCTTAATGTTACTTTACTAGTGCCTCCTGGACAGGTAATTGGAGTGTATGTTCCTGAAAAACTTAGTGTTGCCGGCTGACTAATACTAATAGAAAAAGTTTCTGTACAATTATTAGCATCCTTTACCAAAAAATTATAATTCCCTTCTCCCAAATTAGGAAATGTGGTAGTTGATTGATAGGTAAATCCATTATCAATGCTGTATTGATATGTACCTGTACCACCATGTGCAAGAAGTGTAACGGTACTTGTGCCATTATAGCATTGAATAGGCGTGTTTGATCCGGTTAATGTTAATTCATCAGGTTGGGTAATGCTTGTTGTTCTAAAAGTTGTACATCCATTCTGGTCTAACACTTTAATTATATAACTCCCGGCAGATAATCCTGAAAAAACTATGGGCAAATCAGCACTCGTGATAATTCCAGAGTTTACGGGTAAAGAGTAAGTTAATCCCAAATCTGAAGAATAAGATACAGTATATGGCCCTGCTGCATTTGATAATTTATTAATGGTTATCTTTCCATCATTGGCATGATAACAACTAGAGTTACTAGGATAAAGATTTATTGATAATGGTGAGGTAATTACAAAATCATCTACATATACCGGGCAAGAAAATGATGGAGAATTGTTATCAGTGACTTTTACAATAATAGAATTAGTTGAAACTCCTGTTGTAAAAGGTATTGCCGCCGCCTGAGGTAATAATGCAGCATTTAAATTTTGACTTGTTAATACAACCCCACTATTAGCATCAATAATATCTACTGAAATTTTTGCCGCAGACGGTATTAAACAACCCGTCTCTCTGTAATAATTAAGTGATAAAGAATAGAATGAAGATGGATTTATTGATGCAATAGTTTGTTTTAAAGAATATCCACTTTTAATATAAGCACCTTGGAAAAGCCCTAAAGTGTTAAATATTTTTACTTTATCGCCTGCATTTGCTGGTTCCCATCCAAAATAACCTGTACCTGTATATTCTCCTGAAACACCAAAACTAAAATCACCATTTATAAGTGCGTTACAATCCGAAAAAGGTGGAACTGCAATAACATAAACATCTTCGGCAGTTGATGTTAACAAATCTCCATTATAATTAGCCCCAGGTACATTCACTAAGCCCCCAGATTCATAAACGGTGTTAGAACCAGGGAAAGCATCAATTGATGCTGTGATTTTTCTGACAGGATTGGCTATTGTTCTTGTTGGGTCTAAATAGGTTGCTTGTCCGCTTGCGTGATAAATTCCACTAGGTACGGTAACTGCAATATTTACAGTTATGGTTAGTTCAACATAATCTCCAGGAGGTATGTTATATGAACCAAAAGAAATATTACCTGATGAACCAGGGATAAAAGATGGCGAAGTTGGACCAGAAACATCGCCGCTCAAATTTGCCGTTACCCCAGCTAAACTAAATCCTGTAGGTAAAAAAATAGAGGCAAACACGTCTCCAGCATTTCCTCCACTCAATTGATTGGTTACCCTTAATTTATAAGTTGCTGTTGTACCCGCCAATCTAGCTCCAGACGGCCCGGCATTCTGTTCAGACAAGGTTACATCTAAAGCAGGGTAACAAATTGAACCGCCGCCTTGTAGATAATTTGGTAAATCTGTTGTGTTAAAAGAAGAGGCTTGTCCTATAGTACCATCTACTGCGCCATGTTGAATTCCTGCTCCATTATTGGTTTTACCAGAAACCCCATTTATCACATTTTTAGTAATTGTTGCAGAAGGAATTTGAGTAAAAATAAAACCACCGCCGCCACCGCCGCCTGGGCCGTGAGGAGTTACAGATCCAGTATCAAATTTTGTGTTTCCCCCATTACCGCCTTTTGCTTCTAAGGTTAATATGGCAGTAGGGCTTGGGGCTAAAGACCTAACAAAAACAGTTCCTCCGGCACCACCACCACCAGCACCATCCGGAGCTGAACCAAAAGCACCAGCCTGACCCGCCCCACCATTTGCCTTAATAACTCCTACCCCATCAATTTTTTCTACGTTAATTAAAATTATACCTCCTCCAACTCCTCCCTTAACACCAGAAGTTGCATTGTTAGCGTCTCCACCACCTCCTCCACCTCCCATTATTAATCTTGAATAATCCATAGGTAAAGAGCTTCCTGGCCTTCCTCCAGCGGTAAGGGGCGTAACATCGCCACCGATACCTTGCCAACCCATACCTCCTAATCCGCCAAACCCACCATTACCACCGCCGCCGCCGCCGGCATTATGGTCATTTCCGGCACCACCCCCATTTGCAGGGGCCCCACGTCCGTAAGATCCTGCCGGAAGGCCTTCAGAACCATTATCGACCTGTTTAAAACCGTCCCACATATAACGTGGCGTACCAGCGATACCTTCCCCTTTACCTACCGATTTTGTTGAGGATGAAACATCCACGTAAAGTGTACTGTTATTTGCACCAGAATATGCCACCGGGCCATAACCGCCCCTAAAACCTCTTTCAGACGCATCAACAATAAAACCATTAAATTGCATGGTACCTGCAACATCAAATGCTATTAGCCCACCAACCGATCCATTATATGGAGGTGTAGTAATACTAGCCGTTAAAACTAAATTGGAATATTGGGGAACCCTAACAACCTGAAATCTTCTTTGTCCCCTTGTTGCTGTTGCATTACTATTGGTATAAGTGTTAACACATCCCTTAGAAACCCCACCACCTCTAAAATTTAGTACCCCACCTGTTATAGGAACATCTTTTGTGGCCACAACATATTCAAATTTTCCAGAATTGTTTAATCCGGTATAACCTGTTCCTCCTAAATTATCTGGGCCACTTGTGGCTGTTCCGCTCCCATATAAATTGCTATTAGAATAATTAAATGAAGCATCTTGCATTTGAATTATTAAAATTAAGTCTCCAGATTTTATAGGCGTTATCCCGTAGCTTAAATTATAATTTGGATCATTAGGCGGAACAGGCTGTAGCACAATTGATTTACTCCCGGCGGTAAGCGTTGTATTTACACCAATAGGGAAATAGGTGTTTACCGGAGGTACGGCGTTTTCTGGACCATCAATACCTGAAGTACCACAAACTTGAGAGAATGCGACCGTATTTGTAAACGCAAGAAATAAGAATATTTTAAGAAAAGATTTTATGCTGTTTATGGTTAAATTAAATTTAGTCGCTTTATTATGATTTAAACCGCAAATCTTTTTTTTAAAAACAATCATTCTATTTTTTGAGTATGGTGTGGCTATAAGGCGTTAACCAATACTTTTTACGAAGAATGATTTGCTTAGTTACATCTAAATAAAACAAAAAAAGCCCAGCATAACTGGGCTTTTAAATATAATTTTATCTATTCTCTATTGTGGCAATAATACAGTATCAATTACATGCACAATACCATTGGTACATTGTACATCGGGGATCAGCATATTAGCAGGGGCAGAATTTCCTGCTCCTTTTACGGTTAAGTAGCCATTATTATAAGTACCTAATGTTACTGTTTGACCATTTAAGGAAGTAAAAGCGCCTGCGTATAATTCTGAAGTAAACCTTGCGCCACCGGTTAAATTAAAGACATGCGTTAACAATACTTTAGTTACCACGTCTTTAGGTAATTTCTCAATATCGGAAGGTTGGTTTAAAGGAACCCCTAAAAGCTTACCCAAATTGATAAATGCCTGATTTGTTGGGGCAAAAACCATCAGATTAGCATTTGGATCTGCTAAAGGAGCAACCAAGCCCGCATATTTAACAGCAGCTAATAGATAAGTTAATTCTGGCTGTACGAAACCCTTTCCTTCTGAAAAGAATATAGTGGTATTGGCTATATCGGCACCAGAAGCTAAAAGTACCCTATCAACTACATGGATGATCCCGTTATCTGCTTTTACGTTTGTTGCGATGATTTTAGAACCGTTTACGTACAAGTCATTACCACGTTTGATGATTCTCTTTGTTGGTGTTAACAATGACGGTAGTACTGCTTTATCAGTTAATGCACTTTCAAGTGTATTCCCGTTACTAACATGGTATAGTAATACATTGGTTAAGAAGGCATTTTGTAATGCGGTTAAATCTGCTGGTTTTACCAATCCTATTTTAGCAAAAGCTTCATTTGTTGGCGCAAAAACAGTATAATTACCATCACTACCTGCAGCAGGGTTTTTGTTTGATAAAACCCCTGCAACGCCACCTTGTATGGCGGCTGCCTCTAATTGGCTAAAACCATCCATGCTTACCGCAATCTGAGAAATGGTTTGGTCAACATCATTGTTATTTTTCTTGCATGATGTTAATATGGTTGTAAATAAGAAAGCAGATAGGGTTAAACCTACAACTACTTTTAAGTGTTTAAATTTTTTCATTGATCTTTTTTTTATTTAATGATTATTTATTTCCGATAAGCAACCATTTTGATGACATATACGTTTAAACATTTCAGATAGTTTTGTGTTTTATAAAAAAAATGAAAATAAATAAATCCATTTGATTATTTTTTTTCGTAATTGTGCAAAACGAATGCGATTAACCATCAAATAAGTTTTAACAGTCAATATTCCGATAAGCAATTGATTAACAAAAAAGAATTAAAAATTAATTTAAAAATTTAACAATATGAAAATATTTACAAAATCGGCAGCTCTTAGTACCGCATTAGTTTTAGGTTTAGCTACCGTGTCTTTAGCCCAAACACCATTGGATGGTTTTATGCAAGGAAAAGGCGGCGGAAACATCACACTTTCTGTAACTAGTGAACATTATAAGAATGTTTACCTTTACCCTCAAGAGATTGATGCGACACCTGTTTTTGATGCAGTTACAACCAACAGTTTTAATATTTATGGTAATTATGGTTTATCTGATAAACTTGATGTTATCTTTAATGTGCCTTTTGTACAATCTTCTGGTGATGGAGACCCTGTTGTATTACAAAGGTTAGGTTATTCTAATGAGCAATCTGGCGCACAAGATTTATCTGCTTTTTTGAAATATGAAATCGCTAAAAAGGGCAATGTTTCTTTTCTAGGCAGTTTGGGTGTTACCACTCCTTTAAGTGATTATGCAAACAGCCCAACTAGTTTACAATCAATCATTGCCATAGGTAATAGATCTACTACTTACAATGCCGTTTTAATTGGTCATTACAAAGACTCTAGGGGCTTTTTCATTACTGCACAAGCGGGATATAGTTTAAGGACCACAGATGTGCCAGATGCGGTTCTTAGCGAGTTAAAAATAGGTTTTGCAGTTAATAGGTTTTATATAGCCGCCCAAGTTGGCAACCAAACCTCTACAGGTGGCGTAGATATCCTAAGATCTGGTTTTACAGGTTCTTTCCCGGCAACAAAGGTTAATTATACAAAAGTTGGTGGCACTATTTATACACCAATAGATGGGAATTTAGGTATAAGCGTTAGCGGTGGTGGATTAGTGGATGGTAGAAACGTTGGTAAATCTTATTACGGTTCTGCAGGTTTAACCTATAACTTTAAATATAGGGCTTTATAATTCTTTAATTTCAACAAACAAAAAAGCCATCTTACCGATGGCTTTTTTGTTTGTTCTGTATTTTAATTAGATAGTGATTTAGAGAAATCCAAAATATTTTGTACAACTTTATCTGAGGGCTGCTTCAAATATTTGTTTAAAGATGGCTTTAAGGTATTATAGAACCTGAGAATATCTAAATTTAAGCTATTAGCCATTTCAAAGTCTTCAATCCCTTTGTTCGAAATCGGATTTGATGTTGGAGTAGAGGTTTTTATCATATTTAATGTTTTTAAATTTTAAATAAAAACGCATCTATCATTATAATATTTTACACCATCCCTTAAATTTATTAGCTTTTTAAAGTAAGTTCTTTAGTTACCATCATTTTCCTAAGATTGTTTAAGGCATAACGCATCCTTCCTAATGCAGTATTGATACTTACATCTGTTAAATCTGCAATTTCTTTAAAACTTAGTTCGCCGTAGTGCCTCATAATCAATACTTCTTTCTGTTCTGAAGGTAAAAGATGTATGAGGTATTTTAAATCTTGATGGGTTTGTTGTTTTACCATTTTTTCTTCCATGCTCTCATCATGGATCCCCAATACCTCAAAAATATCAAAGCCATCGCTATTGGTAATAGTTGGGTTTCTTTTTTCTCTTCTAAAATGATCAATAACCAAGTTATGGCCAATTCTTAATACCCAGGGCAAAAACTTTCCTTCTTCGTTATATTTTCCGGCTTTTAAGGTTTTGATCACTTTAATGAAGGTATCTTGAAAAATATCCTCTGCCAAATATTCGTCTTTTACCAAAAGGTAAATGGAAGTATAGATACGGGATTTGTGTCTGATAATTAATTCTGATAGTGCCAGTTCTTTACCTTTTAGATAAAGGTGCACCAATTCTTGGTCGGTTTTGGTTTGAAAGTCCATAATTACTCCTAATTAAAATTTTATGAAATAAATCTTTGAGTAATGCTTTTTCTATATGGTCTCTCCTATTTTAAGTTTGCTAATGTATATGATTTAATCAAATGAAATAATAATTATTTTAAAAACAAAATTTTAAAATGATTTTAACATTAATTATGACATTTAATTTTGTATTTGATTTAAAATACGATCGTTAAATTCTAAAATAAAACCCGTTTATATACAATTACGAAATATTGTATGTGAATGCTACAAAATTTGGTGCTTATGACAAACTAATTATAATTGGTTATTTAAAAAGAAGGTTTGACCATGTTGTAAACAAAGTTTTTCACAGAGGAAGCAGAGATTTTTTTTGCCAATAAAGGATTTTTAACCGCGGAGGACGCGGTGGCCACAGCGTTGAGTTTATATAATATTGTTTTCTTATTTCCATAATAAAAGCTGGGTTAGGGATTGAAGCGGCATACTTTTTTTGCCTTGCCATTTTGCAGGTTGCAAAAAAAGATATAGCGTAAAGCCCGACCCTTGCGAAGCTTGGGAAACCCCCAAATTATTTAATTTAAAATCTCCTTTCATTCTATCTTGCATCACTCTCTCTTTCTATCACCAAAAACATTAATCCATCTCTTATTATTACCAATTAATAGCCTTATTTTTGCAGCCTTAAATCAATATCGGCATTTATTGGTTGCATAGGCAGAAAGAGGAAAATGATGAAATTAGAAGATTTAGACCCGCAAAAAAACATTTTGATTAAAGGTGCAAGGGTTCATAATTTAAAGAATATTGATGTGGCGATCCCCAAAAACCAGTTGGTGGTAATTACGGGGATGTCTGGCTCGGGAAAATCTTCTTTGGCTTTTGATACGCTTTACGCCGAGGGGCAGCGCAGATATGTGGAGAGTTTGTCGTCTTACGCCCGCCAATTTATGGGCCGTATGAACAAGCCAGATGTAGATTACATTAAAGGTATTGCTCCCGCCATCGCAATTGAGCAAAAGGTAATTACCTCTAATCCGCGTTCTACGGTGGGCACTTCTACCGAGATTTACGATTATTTAAAACTGCTCTTCAGCAGGATCGGGAAAACGGTTTCGCCCATTTCTGGCAATGAGGTAAAAAAAGATTCGGTTACGGATGTGGTCAATTATTTATCGGCCTTGCCGGCCGAAAGTACGGTTACTGTACTTTGCCCTCTTTACCCACACAACGAAAGGACTTTAAAAGAGGAGTTGGCCGTTTTGCTGCAAAAAGGTTTTTCTAGGGTGGTTATTGGGAATAAGGTTAAGAAAGTTGAAGAAGTTTTAGAAGACGATACCATTGAAAATAAAGAGATCATAGATGAGCATGAAATTTTGATCTTGATCGATAGGATCGTAACCAACCAAGAAGATGAGACCATTAGTAGAATGGGCGACTCTGTACAAACCGCATTTTTTGAAGGTAAGGGCGATTGTTATGTGGATTTTGGTGGCGAGCGAAAACATTTTTCTGATCGGTTTGAGTTGGATGGGATTAAATTTGAAGAGCCAACACCAAACTTTTTCAGTTTTAACAACCCCTATGGTGCTTGCCCAAAATGTGAAGGTTTTGGAAAAGTAATAGGCATTGATGAAGATTTGGTTATCCCCGATAAATCTAAATCTATCTATGACGGTGCCATTGCGCCTTGGCGTGGCGAGAAAATGAAAGAATGGGTAGATGCGCTGATCAAATATTCGGGTAAATTCGATTTCCCTATACACCGCCCCGTTAGCCAATTAACCAAGGCAGAAAGAAAACTATTGTGGACGGGAAACAAATATTTTAAAGGCCTGGACGAGTTCTTTAAATTTTTAGAAGAACAAACCTACAAAATCCAATACCGGGTGATGCTTTCGCGTTACCGTGGTAAAACCGATTGCCCAGATTGTATGGGCAGCAGGTTGCGCCCAGATGCCAATTATGTGAAAATTGACGGGCATTCTATCACTGAGATTGTGCTGATGCCCCTAAAAAAAGCTTTGTTGTTTTTTGATGGTTTAAAATTGGATAAGCAGCAACAGCAGATTTCTAAAAGATTGATCTTAGAGATTAGAAACAGGATTTTATTTTTAAACGAGGTTGGCCTGGGTTATTTGACCTTAAACCGTTTGTCTAATACTTTATCTGGAGGGGAGTCTCAAAGGATCAATTTGGCCACTTCTTTGGGAAGCTCTTTAGTGGGTTCTGTTTATGTTTTGGACGAGCCAAGTATCGGTTTACACCCAAAAGATACCAACAGACTGATCGGTGTTTTAAAATCCTTGCGTGATGTTGGCAACACAGTTTTGGTTGTTGAGCATGAGGAAGAAATGATGCAGGCTGCGGATCATCTGATCGATATTGGGCCAGAAGCAGGGACTTTAGGCGGGGAATTGATTTTTGCAGGCAACTATGCAAATATTTTAAAGGATAAAAATAGCCTGACCGGTAAATATTTAAGCGGCGAGGTTAAGATTGAAATCCCGAAAAAAAGAAGAAAACCATCAGATTTCATAGAGATTAAAGGCGCTAGGGAAAACAACCTTCAAAATATAGATGTAAAGTTTCCTCTGAATGTTTTGACAGCTGTTACGGGAGTTTCTGGTTCGGGGAAAACATCTTTGGTAAAAAGGATTTTATACCCTGCATTGCAAAAAATAATAGGAAATTATTCTGGCGAACAAACCGGTGCTTATGATGGCATTGAAGGTGCAACAGCTGAAATCCATTCGGTAGAATTAGTGGATCAAAACCCTATTGGGCGTTCTTCTAGATCTAACCCGGTTACTTATGTTAAGGCTTGGGACGAGATCAGAACTTTATTTGCTGTCCAGCCATCGGCGAAAGCTGCAGGTTTAAAGCCCTCTGCTTTTTCTTTTAACGTAGAAGGTGGCCGCTGTGATGTTTGCCAAGGCGAGGGAGAAGTGAAAATTGAGATGCAGTTTATGGCAGATATTTATTTGCCTTGCGAAGCTTGTGATGGAAAGCGTTTTAAACAACATGTTTTAGATGTTACTTATCAAGATAAAAATGTTTCTGAAGTTTTAGAAATGACCATTGACGAAGCTCTAGCCTTTTTTGTGAAAGAGTATAAGATTACCAATAAACTGCAACCTTTGGTTGATGTTGGCTTGGGTTATGTGCGCTTGGGGCAGTCTTCTAACACTTTATCGGGCGGTGAAGCACAACGTATTAAACTGGCCTCATTCTTAATTAAAGGAACAAATAGCCATAACACATTATTTATTTTTGATGAACCTACAACCGGGCTTCATTTTCATGATATTAAAAAATTACTGAAATCTTTTGAGGCTTTAATTGAGCAAGGAAATACCATTATTGTGATCGAGCATAATATGGATGTGGTTAAATGCACCGATTATGTGATCGATATTGGCCCTGGCGGAGGCGACGAAGGTGGAAATTTGGTTTTTGAAGGAACACCCGAGGATTTGATTAAATTTAAAGGGAGTTTTACGGGTGATTATTTGAAAGGGAGGTTTTGATTAGTTCATTAGGCATTGGTTCATTGGGTTTATCTTGGTGGGAAGGTTAGTTCATTAGGCATTGGTTCATTGGGTTTATCTTGGTGGGAAGGTTAGTTCATTGGGCATTGGTTCATTGGGCTCATTTTGATGGGAAGGTTGGTTCAATAGGCATTGGTTCATTGGGTTTATCTTGGTGGTAAGGTTGGTTCATTAGGCATTGGTTCATTGGGTTTATCTTGGTGGGAAGGTTAGTTCAATAGGCATTGGTTCATTGGGTTTATCTTGGTGGGAAGGTTAGTTCATTAGGGAAATTCTAATATAAAGATTAGTGAATACATTGATTGTAAATTTTGAGAGAATTTAAGTATTCTTGTTAAAAAGGTTCTGCTTTTAGCTTGACTAATGATTAATACACTTGCAAAGCCTAATGAACTTATTTACTAATAACTACTATGAACTTATTAATAAGCTAAAAAAATGAGCTTTAATACACTTGAAGATTTAGAAGTTTATAAAAGGGCTTTTGCTTTATCTGAAGAAGTTTGGAATGAAGTTGGGCTTTGGAAAGACTTTTTTGTTAGGGACACAATTGGGAAACAATTAGTTAGATCTGCAGATTCAATTGATGCTAATATTGCTGAAGGTTATGGACGATTTCATTATAAAGAAAATAAAAACTTTTGTTATTACAGTCGCGGATCACTTTTAGAAACCAAGGGATTTATAAAGAAATGCAAAAATAGAGGATTGATGAACGCTGAAAAGGCGGATAATCTTTTAAACGAATTGGATCAAATTCATAAAATGTTAAACGCTTATATAAATTATATAGGTAAAAAGAGGCAAGAAATTTGAATGGCTTAATGAACTATTTAACCCCTAACTTTTGAACTTGCAAAGCCTAATAAACCGTGAACTTACACTAAGCAAATACTAATGAATAGTTCAACTAATGAACTAAATTGCTACTGCGCAAATACTAATGACTAGTTCAACTAATGAACTAAATGAACTAACAAAATGAAAGAAGAATCAAAACTTATACGCACACAAACTAAAAGATCATACAATAGAGAGCATTCTACGCCAATGTACCTCACATCAAGTTTTATATTTGATGATGCGGAGCAAGGTAGAGCTGTTTTTGCGGATGAAGAAGAGGGGATCATCTATTCCCGATATTCTAACCCAAATACCACAGAATTTATTGATAAAGTTTGTGATATGGAAGGTGCAGAAGCTGGTTTGGCTTTTGCGAGTGGTATGGCGGCGGTTTTTGCCTCCTTTGCAGGTTTGTTAAAGTCTGGAGACCATGTGGTTGCTTTCCGTTCTATTTTTGGTTCTACCCATCAATTGTTAACTACTTTATTTCCTCGCTGGGGTATCACTCACACTTACGTGGATGCTGCCGACCCTGATAGTTTAGAAAAAGCGATATTGCCGAATACCAAAATGATATTTTTAGAAACCCCTTCAAATCCGGGATTGGAATTGGTGGATTTAGAATGGTTATGTAAAACCAAGGAGAAATATCCTCATATCATCATCAACGTAGATAACTGTTTTGCTACGCCTTATTTGCAAAAACCAATTGCTTACGGTGTTGATATCGTTAGCCATTCTGCAACAAAGTATATGGATGGGCAAGGCAGGGTTTTAGGCGGTTTGGTTTGCGGCAGGGCAGATCTGATCAAAGATATGATGTTCTTTATTCGGCATACAGGGCCAGCAATGTCGGCATTCAATGCTTGGTTGTTGAGCAAAAGTTTAGAGACTTTACCTATCAGGATGGATAGGCATTGCAGTAGTGCTTTGGCTGTTGCCGAAGTTTTAGAGCAACATGAAGAGGTAGAATTGGTACGCTATCCGCATTTAAAATCACATCCGCAATATGAACTGGCTAAAAGGCAAATGAAGCAAGGTGGTGGGATCGTTACTTTCATTATTAAAGGCGGGTTTGATAGGGCAAAAAGATTTTTGGATGCCTTAGAAATGCTATTGATTACCTCCAATTTAGGAGATAGCAGAAGTATAGCCACCCATCCTGCATCAACCACACATTCTAAATTGACAGAAGAAGAAAGAGCAAAGATTGGGATTTTTCCGGGAACAATTAGGCTTTCGATTGGTTTAGAAAATTTGGATGATATTATTGGGGACATAACCAATGGATTAGAAAAATCTAAATAAGGAAATAGAAACAATTCAAATCTTAAAGTTAAATACTATGGGAATCTTTGATATTTTTAATAAATCTACATCTTTGAGAAAAAGATTTCTTAAATCTCACATCTCAATACTCATATCTAAATAGAATGAAAATACAACTAAATAGATTAAACGATGCCGTACATTTTGAGGCTAAAGGGAGCGGAAATGTAAAAGTGCATATTGATGGCTCTGAGGCTATTGGCGGACAAGGTTTGGGCGTACGCCCTATGGAATTGGTGTTGATGGCATTAGGTTCTTGCAGTTCTTTGGATTTGATCAGCATTTTAAAGAAACAACGACAAGAAATTACAGATTTTTCTGTGGAGGTTGATGGGGAAAGAAGAGAAGAAATCCCAACGGTTTTCACAAAAATTCATATCTTATTCCGTTTAACGGGAAATATAGATAAAGCTAAAGCAGAAAAAGCAGCAGAATTGGCGGTAAAAAAATATTGCTCTGTGCATGATATGCTGGTTGCAGGTGGGGTAGAAGTGAATTATACTTTGGAAATTATTTAAGCAAAAAACCGAAAGCCATAGGCGAAAAGCTATTTGCATTATATTATATAATGCTTTAAGCATTTTGCCTTAAGCTTGCCAAAATAAAAGATATTGTTATCTAAAAAGACAAAATACGCCATTAGGGCATTGATTGCATTGGGTGAAAACTTTGGTGGCGAGGCTATGAACATTCTTTCCATCTCACAAAAAGAAAATATCCCGAAAAAGTTTTTAGAGCAGATTCTATTGGAGATGCGTAACGCTGGTTTTTTATACAGTAAAAAAGGTGCTGGTGGCGGTTATTCTTTATTGAAGGATCCAAAGGACATTAATTTGGTACAAGTTATGAGGTTAACCGGCGGCCCTATTGCGCAATTACCTTGTGTGAGCTTAAACTTTTACCAAAAATGTGAGGAATGTAGAGATGAAGAAACTTGTGGCATCCGTGATACTTTTAGAAACGTGAGGGATGCAACTTTAAAGATCCTTACAGAAACTACCATAGCAGATTTGATTACTAAGGAAAAAGATTTGGGTGATGTCTTAAATTGATTTGTCGCATTTAGCGGAGTATAAATGTTTCGCTGATTTACGCAGAGTTGAAGGTTGTTTTTTCTACAACCGTAGGATTAAGATGATCAAGTCTTTATAAGCGCCCGATCAATCATTTTTTGGATTAAATGATTTACCATGCCTAAAACCTGCAGGCTCTGGATATTTATTTGCGAACTTTATGGTCAAAAACCTTTACTTAACCAAATATCCTAAAGCTTTCTCTATCTTTTCAAACTTAAATTCAGCAATCATAACTTCCATCATTTTACTCACTTCATCCAGATTAAGATTTCCAATGCTGCCTTCATGTGTATGGTTTATCTCATAGTTTCCACTGAAATTCCCAGCTTCTATATCCATCCCAACTTTTTTATAGGCTTCCCTAAAAGGTGTTCCGGATAAAACAAGATTGTTAACTTCTTCTACCGAGAAAAGGTATTTATATTTTGCATCGTCGAGGATATTATCTTTTATTCTGATGTTCTTAAGCATTAGTTTAGTCATATCTAAACAAGCCATTAAGCTTTGGAAAGCTGGGAACAAAGTTTCTTTTTGCAATTGCATATCACGGTGATAACCTGAAGGTAAATTGGTGGTCAGCATCATGATTTGGTTGGGCAAAGCTTGTAATTGATTGGTTCTGCCACGGATGAGTTCCCAAACATCGGGGTTTTTTTTGTGCGGCATAATGCTGCTGCCGGTTGTTAATTCATCCGGGAAGGAAATGAAACCGAAGTTTTGGTTCATAAACAAACAAGCATCCATTGCCATTTTGTTTAACGTTGCCGCTATAGAAGACATGGCTTGGGATAAGATGCGCTCTGTTTTACCACGGCCCATTTGTGCATAAACCACATTATAATTCAAGTTATCGAAACCTAATAATTGGGTGGTCATGGTGCGGTTCAAAGGAAATGAAGAACCATAACCGGCCGCAGAACCTAATGGATTTTTATTGCAGATTTTATAGCTCGCCAATAAAACCTCTAGATCATCAATCAAACTTTCTGCGTAAGCGCCAAACCATAAGCCAAAAGATGATGGCATCGCAATCTGCAAATGTGTATAGCCGGGCATCAGTTTGTTTTTGTGCTCTTCGGCGAGTAAAACCAACACTTTAAAAAGTTCATGCACAGAGGTAACCATTTCTTGTATTTGGTTCCTGAAAAGAAGTTTTAAATCCACCAAAACTTGATCGTTACGAGAACGCCCGCTGTGTATTTTTTTCCCTGCTTCGCCAATACGCTGGGTTAAAAGCATCTCTACTTGAGAATGGACATCTTCTACCCCATCTTCAATAGTAAATTTGCCTGCTTTTATCTCTTTATAGATGTTTTTGAGTTCTTTTTGGATCTCGTCCAGATCCCTTTTATCTAACAAACCAATGCTCTCTAACATTTTGGTGTGCGCCAAAGAACCTAAAACGTCAAACTTGGCTAAAAACAAATCCATTTCACGATCTTGCCCAACCGTAAATGTTTCTACCTGGTTATTTGTGGAGGTTTCTTTTTGCCAAAGTTTCATGCTGTGGGTTGTTTTGCTGCAAATATAAACTTTTTGATATTGTTGAAGCCCTTTTTTAACAAACGGGTTAAGGTTGCCTTTTGGGAAAGTTTAAGCTACACAACAAGCTATTCTTTAATACTACCCACAGATTAATGCAGAATCTGCCTTTATTTTTAAACAACTATTTTAAGAACGTTTTAACAACATTACTTAAAAATTTACTTTTCTCTTTCATTTCCTTTCTTGTTGCGTTAAACAAAAAGTTAAATTTGGGCATCATGAACCAGAATACCTATCAAGCAGCCAAAACCGCATCCGTTGTTTTAGAAAATCATTTTAAAGATTTGATTAGGGTTGCGATAGAAAAAGGAGAGCAAAAAATCGCCTCTATACCTAAGCAGCAAAATATTGAAGCGATAATAAATGTTGCTTTTTGGGCCAGCTTGAGAAAAGAAGAGGGAAGATCGCCCAAGATCTCTATATCGTTTTTATCGCCCGAAGAGGCAGAACAACCTTTGCTATTTGGTGTAAGGCTGCCTTTTAATACCAATACATTGGTAAAACTAGCACCTGGTATAGAGCGGGCAGGAGTGCATTTGGGCGTTTGGGAAGAGAATGGCAGCATTTATATCTGGGGGACTACCTTAACCATCCCTGATTATTGTTTTGTTTGCGATGTTTCTGAGGCCGGTTTGTTGGTAATTAAACACAGAAGATTGTATGGTTTTGGGAAATACACCAATGTTGCCGTTTTAAAAGGCGATGAGATTAAAATTATAGACAAACAATTTGGTTCCGAAAAAGATTCGCCTTCTGTAGTTACGGCACTGTTAGATCTAAACTCTCCCTGTTCTTTAAATAACGGGGTAAATGTGTTGATCCAATTGGCGGTTTCTATGCGCAAACATCAACACGGTGGGATTTTATTGGTAGTACCGCCCAACTCATCAGAATGGAGAAAATCTATAGTGCACCCTTTAACTTATCCCGTATATCCTTCTTTTGGCTCTTTGGCAAAATTGATGGAAGACTATAAAGAAGAAACCGCACAAATTGAATGGCGCATAAAATTATACAACGAGGTAGAAAATATTGCCGGTTTAACCGCGGTTGATGGCGCAATGGTAATTAGCAGGGATTTTAACGTTTATACTTTTGGCGCAAAAATTTCTCGCAAAGATGCGAGTGCAGTATTGGAAACCATTTTATACATAGAGCCGGTTGATGGCGGCGAGGCTAAAGAAAGATTTGCCGGTGAGGTGGGCGGTACAAGGCATTTATCGGCTGCCCAATTTATTTATGATCAGAGGGATGCTTTGGCAATGGTAGCTTCACAAGACGGGCATTTTACTGTTTTTTCGTGGTCTGAGGTTGCAAATAAGGTACAGGCACATCGAATTGATACGCTATTGATCTAACGGATAATTGAGAAAAGCCTTGCCCCAAAGCTTAATCTTGGTTTTATCAGAGAAAACAGCAAAAAACTTTTTCCTCAAAAAAATATCATTCATTAGGTTATTTGAAGAATATGTTAAGCGAGAAAAGTAGCTAACCGCTTTTATTCTCGCTATAACGCTTTTAAAAGTTCTAAAAAATCAGATTGTGTGGCCATAGTTTTATCTTGTGCATACCAAGCGTGTACTTTTTCTATCCTGTCTTCTTTAGTCAGCCTAAGGTCTTTAACCCATTCAGAAACCTCTTGCTGTAAAATTGCCGGCCTTGGCCCCCATGAACCTATTTCTTTACGATCTTTATCTAATATTATGACGATGGGTATTGCCCTACCGCCATTTGTGAGATGAGCATCGATAATGTCTAGGTTTCTGTCCCTTAAAACCAACCTAACAGAAATTTTACCATTTGATAATTCTGCGATTTTATTGATTACCGGGATGGTTTGTGCTGCATCTCCGCACCAGCCTTCTGTCACAATCAGAAAAGTAAAATATTGATCTATCAATTTTAATCTTTTTTCAATTTCTTTATTGATCGTTGTGGTTTTATCCAGCCTCTTCATCCTCTGAACGTTTAATCTGGTATAATGCACAAAAGCGGTATCAACATCGTTACCCGTAGTCCTATGGTCTAATAAAAGCTCATCGATCAAAGTTCTATATTGTTGATAGCTTAAAGCGTTTTCAATAATTTCTGGTGTATATATCATTTTGTATCTGTAATAATGTGGTTACTATGCTTTAATATATAAAACACCGTACCAAATTTGCGGTTACCAAACCTAATCATTAAGAATTAGAATAATCATGAAATTTAAGATACTAACCCTTTTGTTATCATTAATCTATACGTTTTCTTTTGCGCAAAACATTACCGTAAAAGGGAAAGTTGTTGATGGCAAAGATGGTTCTGCGATAGGTTTTGCCACTGTAAACCTGGTAGATTTAGCCAATAAACCGATTAAAGGTGGCCAAACAGACCTGAACGGTAATTTCTCTTTTACCAAAGTAGATGATGGCGGCTATATTTTAAAAATCAGTTTTGTGGGTTATGCCCCTTTTTCTGAAAGCATTGTGGCTACCAAAGACCAAAAACAGTTGAATTTAGGGACTTTAAAACTAGAGAAAGGAAAAGGTGCTCTGTTAAATGAAGTGGTTGTTACCGGCAAAAAAAATGTGATAGAACTGGGTATCGATAGAAAAGTGTTTAATACCGACCAAAGCATTGTAAGCCAAGGAGGTTCTGCAACAGATCTATTGGCAACGGTTCCTTCTGTACAGGTAGATCTAGACGGGAATGTAAGTTTAAGAGGCACCAGCAATGTTAGGATTTTAATTGATGGTAAACCTTCCACGTTTGGAGGTGGAAACATCACTTCCATTTTACAATCATTACCCGCAAGTGCCATAGAACGGGTAGAATTGATTACCAATCCATCTTCAAAATATGATGCCGAAGGGCAATCTGGTATTATCAATATCGTTTTAAAGAAGAACCAAAAAATAGGATTTAACGGCAACGTGGCGGTTTCTGCTGGTAGGTTTGATAATTATAACGCCAACGGAAGTTTAAATTATAGAGACCAAAAATGGAACATCTCTGGTAACTACAGTTTTAGGGACGGTAACAGGCCCGGTGCCGGAAAAACCAATACCACATTCTTAAACCCCGCAACCAATGTTGCCCCGTTTTCTTTTTCTAACCAAATATCTAATAGAAGCGGGCAAAACAACACCTTTAAGGTAGGTGCAGAAAGGTATTTTTCAGAAAAAACTTCTGTTGCTGTTTCTGGGAATTTCTCTTTTGGTAATGATTTGGATAGAGACGATTTAACGCAACGCTTTTTAAGCCAAAGTAACACCTTGCTAGATTATGGTTCTGGCTTTAACAATCAAAATGAAAATGATTTTGGCTACGACCTTAATTTAGATTTCTCGCATAAATTTAAAAAACCCAAAGAAGAAATTACGGGCAACTTCTCTTACGGAAACGGAAACCAAAATCAAACCGAAAAAATAGTTCAGAACTTTTTTGATAGCAATGGGGCTGTTTCACAAAACAGGATATCATCTGACAGAAGAAACAATGTTGCTGAAGATACCAAAAGCTACAATATACAATTAGATTATACCTTACCTTTAAAAGGTGAGAGCAAGTTTGAGGCTGGTTATAGAAGCACCCTAAAATATGATGACCAAAATCAATATTCTGATACATTGATAAACAATACGAGCAATTACAGTAAAGACAATACACAAAGTAATTTTTTCCAACTGCAAGATATTGTACATGCTATTTATGCAAACTATCAAAACCAACTCACAAAAAACTTTGGTTTTCAGTTTGGGTTAAGAACAGAGCAAGCCTATTTGAATACTACCGTAACCGGATTGGATGCCAATGGGCAAAGTTTAAAAATCCCAAGTAAACTATCCTATTTAAGGGTTTATCCTAGTGTTTTTTTAACAGAAAAATTAAAAGGCAACAATCAATTACAATTGAGCTACTCTAGAAGGGTTAATAGGCCCAGAAGTTACCAAACCAATCCTTTCCCAGATCGCTCTGATAGGTATAACATCAGGATCGGTAACCCCAACCTAAAACCAGAAGATATCCATTCTTTTGAGTTTAGTTATGCTAAATTTTGGCCTGCCGTTACCTTTACGTCCTCGTTATATTACCGTTTGGTAAATGATGTGGTACAAAGTTTAAGGGATAATAACCCCGATGAGCTTGGCGGTACGATCTCTAGGTATTATAATCTTTCTAAAAACCAGTCCGTTGGCTTAGAATTGATCAGCAGGGCTGATATTACAAAGAAATTTAACCTTACCGGAAACCTAAACTTTTTCCAAACCTATTTTAAAGGAGTTGCAGATTTGGGCATTAACGATAATTCTGGCTTTAACTATAACGGCAATTTAACCACCAATTATAACATCACAAAAGGGCTTTCTACACAAGTTAGTGCTTTCTATTCTGCACCAAGAACGCTATCTCAAGGGCAGATAAAGCAAATGCTAAGCGTAGATGGTGGCATAAAGCAAGACGTTTTAAAAACCAAAGGGAGTATCTCTTTCAATATTAGGGATATATTTAACACCAGAAAATTTGGCTTGGTAACCAATAACGGCCTGTTTATACAAGAATGGGAAAGAAGCAGGATAGGTAGGGTATTCAGTTTTACCTTCAGCTATCGTTTTGGGCAAAGCAACCCCGATGGTAAGAAACAACAAAAACGGCCAGCGCAACAAGATGACGACATGGGTTTTTAAACCATTTTGATTTTTAAAAGTCTTATGTTTTCTTTAGACTTTTTTATGATAATTAATTGCTTTGGATAAAACATTTACCAACCTAAGATATTTAGCTCTTACTTTATTAATTGTTGCATTTAATACTGCCTTAGCCCAAATAAAACCTGGCAGCCTAAGCGGAAAAGTGATGGATCTAAGCCATAATGAATCTATCCCCTTCGTAAATATCTCGCTTTTTGGCGGTGTGGATAGTACAGTTGCCAAATCCTTCCAAACAGATGCAAACGGAAATTTTTCTATCAAAAATTTAAGTTTAGGTAGCTACAACATCAAGTTTTCTTTCGTTGGCTTTCAAACAAAAACCATCTCAAAAATTATCATTGATGAGAACAGGTTTACTATCAACTTAGGTGAAATTGCCTTAGATGCTGATAGTAAGATGTTGAACGAAGTAGTGATAGAATATAAAAAGCCTATCATAGAAATGCAGGATGATAAAATTGTTTACAATATAGACCAAAGTATTTTTTCTGAAGGTAGCGTTGCCACAGATATTCTAAAGAACGTACCAATGGTAACCGTTGATATAGACGGTAAACCGAGCATTGCGGGGAAAAGAAATACCCGGATTTTTATTGACGGGAAACCGTCTGATTATAACGCAAGTAGCATTGGCGATTTATTGAGCATTTTACCATCAGATGCCCTCGAAACCATTGAGGTAATTACAGATCCTTCTTCTAAATTTGATGCCGATGGCGATGGTATTATCAATATCGTAATGAAAAAAGGCAGAAAATTAGGCCTTACGGGCAACTTATCAACCAGGGTGGGTACCATGGGCGATTATAATACTGGCTTTTTCGTCTCCAAAAAAAACGATAGGTTTTCCTTTTCTTCCAATGCAGGCTTTAAACACGGGGTAAGATATTATGATGGCAGTTCTAACAAAACCAATATCTTTAACGATACCACCTACAATAACCAAGATAACAATAACAATCGCATTTCTAATGGCTTTGATTCTCGTTTTGGAGCCTCTTATCAGATAGATTCTGCCCAAAACCTTAAATTTTCATTTAGGGGCGGTTACAACAACGGCGACAATGAGTCGCTTTCTAACAACTTATATTTAGACCAAGATTTAATAGCCCAAACCTTACGCAGGCAAAACAACCTCAGCAACGGCAAAAACCTTAATCTGGTTGCCGATCTGGATTATACCCTAAAAACCAAAAAACTGGCCCAATATGCCATTGGTTTAAACTACCAAAAAAATTCTAATAATAGTAACAGAGACTATTCTAGATATCTGCTAAACCCAGATGGCTCTCCTATTACCAACGATCCTAGCCTTCAATACAATGATAACCAAGATTTTGGGGACAATATAGATGTTAATGTCGATTTTGACCAAGGATTCAACTTTTTGAACAGTAAATTAGAAGCCGGGATAAAAGGGTCCTTCAATTTTTCTGATCAAAGCCAAGCCGTAAAAAATTACGATTATACCTTAAACGATTATGTTTTTAACCCCGCTTTAACCAACAAGTTCAAGTTTAACCAAAATGTTTATTCTGGGTACTTATCTTACCGCTTTAAGATCAAAGATTGGGGGTTTAGGCTAGGCAACCGGGCAGAAATTACCCAGGTTTCTTTTAAGCAAGAAAATGCCGCAAATCTAAACATTGCCCCATATTTAAGTTTATTCCCAAGTATTGGGATAAACAGATCTTTCAATAATAAGTATAGCATTGGCCTAAACTACGGCCGGCGTATTTCTAGGCCTAGGGAAAACGCCTTAAACCCGATCATAGACGATTCTGACCCTCAAAACATCCGTTACGGAAACCCAGCTCTAATCCCCTCTTTTACCAATCAGTACGGATTAAACTTCAGCATATTTACCGATAAATGGTCTTTTTCGCCAAGGTTTAGTTATGCAGTTTCCAACAAGATCATTGAGCGTATCAAAACCGTAAATGCAGATGGATCATCGGCTACTACCTACAAAAACTTGGCAAACAGCTCCGCATTATCTTTTACTGTTTTTGGCAACTATCGGGCATCAAGAAAACAAACTTTTAATGCCGGTTTCACATTAAGCAAGGTTGATTACAGCTCGGCCCTAAACACAAGATATAACCGCAATGGTTACAGTATCCGATCAAACATCGGCATCAATTATTCTATAAAAAAGTCTGCCGCTTTTGAAGCCAATATAAATTATTTTAAAAGCACCGCGGCACAGGGCACATCAAACGGATCCGTAGAAACACAATTTGGCTTTAAGCAAAACCTATTTAAAAACAAAATTGGCTTAAGGCTAACCGCAGTTGACCCTTTTTCACAAAAAAACATTACCAGCATAACAGAAGGCCCTAACTTCTACCAAGAAAGTTATTCTATACAAAGGACCCGTAATTTTCTTTTATCATTAAGCTACAGGTTTACCAAAATAGATAAGAAAGATAGTGGCAAAAAGAAATAATAGCAATTGGGCATTACATTGATGAAAAATCGGGGTCGGGGCTATATATTACAATCTTTTTGTGAAAAACAAAAAGCCTACCCGCAAAACAGGCGGAGATTTCCATTAATATCCTTAATGCGCTTTAATATCGCAGAATTAAAGTTTAAACCATCTAAAGCCTGCTTAAATTTATTAGATAAATTTTAAACAGTCCCTTAAAAATAACAGGCAGTATGGTCTCTCCCTCTAACGGGCAACCTAAACTGCAAAGAGATCTCATGCGACCCTCTTTGCACCTTTGCCAATGCTGTATTGGTAAAATCATAAGAATAACCCAATTGCAGGTCTGGCGTAATAAATATCGATGCTACGGCATCAAAAGAATCTAAACTTCGGTAAGAAGCACCCAACCAAAATTTCTCGTTCAAAAGAAAGCTGGCATTCAGATCAAACTGAATTGGCGATCCATTAACGTATTTTACCAAAAAGTTGGGCTTAAACTTAACTTCATCATTAATTGGCAATAAATAACCCGCTTGCAAAAGATAATGAGGCCTATAAGCGGTTTTGGAGGCAGCCTTGGTTAAGCTGGTAACATCCTTATAAAAAAAATGAGGAGAAGAAATACCAATGTAGTATTTATCAGAAAACAACATTGCACCCCAGCCCAAGTTAACCCTAATGCTGTTTTGGTCTTCAAAAACAGGGTCAGTAGCAGAAGCCGGGCTGTATTTATAATTATCAGAATATTGTGCGCCATAACTACTAGATCCAACATTAACCCCAATGGCCAAATATGATTCTAAGCCTACCGGCACACGCTGCGAGAGGCTTAAATCGCCCCCGGTTTCCCTAATTACCTCGCCAATTTGATCGTTTACCAAAATTGCACCTATAAAAGTATTGCTTTCCCCAATTGGGGTATGTATAGAAACTGTTTGGGTCTTTGGCGCACCTTTAAAACCTACCCATTGTTGGCGGCTTAACGCAGTAATGGTCAAAGATTCATCTAAACAAGAATAAGCAGGGTTTATGGCAAGCGTATTAAACATGTATTGCGTGTACATAGCTTGTTGCTGTGCCTTACATGCCAAAAAACAGAAAAAAATGAAAATAGCTGTAAAAACGCATTTCATGCTTAACCCTAATTAATTTAATGAATAAAAAACAGGTGTTGAGAGAGTTGCCTTTTTTTACGGGTTCTGCTAGTTTTTGGTTACATTTAATTGATATTTTTTTAATTTTAAATAACTCATTATCAGATAATTGAAAATTAAATATTTATTTTTTTGCGATAGAAAAATATTATCGTTTAGGTCTTTAATTTTTTGATTTGATTAATTTTTTTAACCTCGGTTAATCCTCACAATAAATATCCTGCTAAAAAGCGCTTAATTATTGGCTTAAATATTGATTTTGATAAACGTTGATATTATGGGATTTTTTTCCACACAAATAGTATTTATTTCCTTTGCACCTAAATAGAGAATTGATAAAATCATCAAAACTAAATTCTGCATAAAGGGTTAATTTAAAATAATGAGAAAAAAAGTATTGATTACCGGAGCCAGCGGCACAGTTGGTAAAGCGTTAACCAAATTATTGCTAGATAAAGGGCATAAAGTGGTCCATCTAAGCCGTTCTGCAAAGCCAAATTCTAAAATAGAAACATATCAATGGGACGTTAAAAAGCAAACAATTGATGAGCATTGTTTAGACGGTGTTGATACGATAGTACATTTGGCAGGTGCGGGCATTGCAGATAAACGCTGGACAGACGAACGCAAAAAAGTATTGATCGAGAGCCGTACAGAAACCATCAGATTGATCTATAAACTCATGCGGGAAAAGAAAAATCAGGTAAAAGAAATAATTTCTGCATCGGCAGCCGGCTACTACAGTGATAGAGGTGATGATTTAATGAGCGAAGCAGATTTGCCGGCCAACGACTTTTTGGCAAATTGCTGCCTATTTTGGGAAGCAGCCGTTGACGAGGGCAAAGAATTTAATTTAAGAATTGCCAAATTTAGAACAGGCGTTATATTAGATAAGGATAGCGGGGCTTTACAAAAAATAGCGGCACCTATTAAATATGGTTTTGGTACGCCCTTGGGCAACGGCAAACAATGGGTTTCTTGGATCCATTTAGATGATGTTGCAGAAATGTACCTAAAAGGCATTGATGATGAGACCTTAGCTGGCGCTTACAACATGAGTAGCCCATACCCCATCACAAATGCCTCGCTCACAAAAAGTATAGCAAATCAATTAAAAAAACCTTTATGGTTGCCCAATGTGCCAGAATTTGCCCTTAAATTTGCCTTAGGAGAAATGGCAGCGGTGGTTTTGGGAAGTACAAAAATGGCAGTTAAAAAAATAGAAGAAACTGGTTTTAAATTTAAGTTCCCAGAAATTAAACCCGCATTAAAAGATATTTATGGATAAAGAAAAAATAGCGATTTTTTGGTTCAGGAGAGATTTACGCGTTAATGATAACGCTGGTTTATACCACGCTTTAAAAAGCGGGTTTAAGGTTTTGCCCATCTTTATATTCGATAAAAACATACTGGATAAGTTAGAGGACAAGGATGATGCCCGTATCACATTTATATACCAAGAAATAGAAAAATTAAAGACCCAGATCCAAAAACACAACTCTTCTCTACTGGTAAAATACGGTAAACCAGATGATGTTTGGGCAAATATCCTTTCCGATTATGAAGTGAGGGCAGTTTATACCAATCATGATTATGAACCTTACGCAACAGAAAGAGACGAATCTTTAAACCAATATTTTAGTAAAAAAGATATTCCTTTCTACACCTTTAAAGATCAAGTGATTTTCGAGAAATCCGAAATAGTAAAAGATGATGGAGATCCCTATGTTGTTTTTACCCCTTACAAGAAAAAATGGTTGGCAAAACTTAAAGATTTTTACATCAAACCCTATCCAACAGAAAAGTACCTTACAGAGTTTATACCGGTAAAGTCTTTTGATCTGCCCACTCTAAAATCTTTAGGGTTTGAGAAAAGCACCCAACACTTCCCCGATAAAGAATTTAAAAATGTATTAAAAAACTACGGAGTAGATAGGGATTATCCCGCAAAAGATGCCACTTCTAGGTTAAGCGTACATTTAAGATTTGGAACGGTAAGCATCCGTAACCTGGTAAAGGTTGCCCAAAAAGAAAAAAGTGATGTTTGGCTAAGCGAATTGATATGGCGAGATTTCTATTTTTCTATCATTTACCATTTTCCACATTCTGCAAAAGACTCTTTTAGAAAAGAGTACGACCAAATTAAATGGCGCAATAATGAAAAAGAATTTGAAGCTTGGTGCCACGGAAAAACAGGTTACCCAATTGTAGATGCCGGCATGAGGCAGTTGAACGAGACAGGATTTATGCACAACAGGATACGCATGGTTGTTGCTAGCTTTTTAACCAAACATTTACTGATAGACTGGCGTTGGGGAGAACGATATTTTGCCAGAAAATTATTGGATTATGAACTATCAAGCAATGTTGGTGGTTGGCAATGGGCGGCGGGTAGCGGTGTGGATGCCGCCCCATATTTTAGGATATTTAACCCCTATGAACAAGTCAAAAAATTTGATAAAGACCATAAATATATCAAAGAATGGGTGCCAGAGTATGCCGATCCCTTTACCTATCCGCAACCGATGGTAGATCATAAATTTGCGAGGGAAAGGTGTTTAGACACTTATAAAGAAGCGTTAAAATAATAACCGCCATAATTCACAATATTTCGATTAAAAGTTTAAATCCTCAATTTTCACATTTTTTTATCTTAACAGCAGAGCCATCGTTTTGTGGCTTGGCGTAGTGGCAGATTTTTAGCACAAATGTTTTATAGAAGAACTGCGTTTAAACCTACCACAAAACTGTTATAAGAAGTACTTAATTCGCCATTATGCTAAACCGCTGTTAGGTGCTGGTCTTCTTGTTTTTCGTCCGACTAAGATAATTTTTTTATGCTTAAGGCAGTCTTTTTGAAGTCTAAAATGCTTGCCCAATGCCAAAGTAAAATAGCCTGTCTTCTTTTGAATGTCCGTAGTCAAACGATAAAATAGTGGATTGATTCCAAGCAATTCTAAGTCCACCGCCATAAGAAGTTTTAATGTTTTTAAAGTTTAAGTCTTGCCAACGGTCTCTTACTGTTCCTGCATCAAAGAACGGTGCTACGCCAAATGCAAATCTTTGCTTTCCTAATTTTGTTTCTGCTAGTCGTACTCTCAATTCTACGTTGGTAAACCACATTGAACGAGCCAAAAATCGGTTGGCTCGATAGCCACGCAATGATTGTCTGCCACCTAAAGCGTTGATACTTGTCCTAAACTTCCAATATGGGCATCCGCTAAAATCGTTAATGCGCTCATTGCCTAATTATTTTCTACCCTTTATCTGTACTCTCCTAAATATGTTCCTAAATCTTATGATCAGGGGTATCCTATACCCTGTAAGTGTGTTGTTAGTATAAACTTTCAGCAACAAATAAATTATGTTAACTAATAAGTGATGTTTTATGCGTAAAATATTCCGTTTTAAGTCTCAAAATAAACAAACCCTTTAATCTATTAAAAATTTAAGGAGCATTTACCTGCGGTTTTAACTGGCAAAACCATCAAAGCCTCCCAAAAATGACAAATTATTTTGCAATACAAAGATGATTGCCTATTTTTGCAATCCGATTTAAGCGAAGGCTTTATCTTTCTAAACTTAAATCAGTATAGAACAATATTTTTTGGACCTGTGGCTCAACTGGATAGAGCACTTGACTACGGATCAGGAGGTTAGGGGTTCGAATCCCTTCAGGTTCACAATTAATTTAAGGTAAAGCCTTTTTGCCAACAGCAAAAAGGCTTTTTAAATTTTAATCCACATACATGCTAAACATTGTACTATTTGGCCCTCCGGGTGCTGGTAAAGGCACACAATCCCAAAACTTGATCTCGAAATATAACCTTATCCATCTATCAACCGGCGATATTTTAAGAGGAGAAATTAGCAACAGCACTCCACTTGGTTTAGAGGCCAAAAAGCTAATGGATCAAGGTCTTTTAGTGCCTGATGGGGTGGTTATAGGGATGATCGCCAATAAATTAGATGCCAACCCCAATGCAAAAGGGTTCATTTTTGATGGTTTTCCGCGTACCGTAGCCCAGGCAGAGGCTTTGGATCAACTCTTGATTTCAAAAAATGACAACATCTCTGGGATGATTGCTCTCGAGGTTGAAGAATTTGAGCTAGAAAGAAGATTGTTATTGAGAGGCAAAGATTCTGGCAGGGCCGATGATCAAAATCCTGAAATCATAAAACAAAGAGTGCAAGAATATACCAATAAAACTGCCCCGGTTGCCAACTTTTACAAAGCGCAAAACAAATTTTATGCTGTAAAGGGGACGGGTAGCATAGAAGAAATTTTTACAAGTATTGTTAAAGTTGTAAACCAGCTTTAGAATTATATTCAAAAGATACAATAGGATGTTTCATTTAATGGCATCCTATTTTATTTTAAAAAAATATCAAAATAAAAAGAAATGTCTCAAGGAACCAATTTTGTTGATTATGTGAAGATTTCCTGTAAATCGGGAAACGGAGGCCCTGGTTCTGCATATTTACACAGAGACAAAAAAACCAGTATGGGCGGCCCAGCAGGTGGAGATGGGGCAAGAGGAGGGCATGTTATTGTACGTGGTAACGCACAACTATGGACGCTGTTGCACCTAAAATTTAAAAAACACGTTTTTGCCGGCGATGGCGGAGCAGGCGGGGCAACCATGAAAAGCGGTAAAATGGGAAGGGATGAGATTTTGGAAGTGCCTTTAGGAACCGTTGCCAAAGATGCCGAAACGGGAGAGGTTTTATTTGAGATTACCGAGGACGGCGAAGAGCAGATCATCATGAAAGGTGGCAAAGGCGGATTGGGTAATTCACACTTCAAATCGGCAACCCACCAAACGCCAAGATATGCACAGCCCGGTTTACCTGGCAGTGAAGGTTGGAAAATTTTAGAATTAAAAGTTTTGGCAGATGTTGGTTTGGTGGGTTTCCCAAATGCCGGCAAATCTACTTTGCTATCCGTTATTACAGCCGCAAAACCAGAAATTGGCGATTATCCTTTTACTACCATTGTCCCTAACTTGGGTATCGTTTCATATCGGGGGCATCAATCTTTTATTATGGCCGACATTCCTGGGATTATTGAAGGCGCATCTGATGGAAAAGGTTTGGGATTTAGGTTTTTAAGGCACATAGAAAGAAATGCGGTGTTGCTTTTTATGGTACCGGCAGATACGCCAAGAACCATAAAAGAAGAATACGAGATTTTATTATCAGAACTAACGGCCTACAATCCAGAGTTGTTGCAAAAACCAAAGATCATCGCTATAACAAAAACAGATTTATTAGACAACGAGCTTCAAAAAGAGATGAAAAAGCAATTGCCAAAAAACATTCCATCCATATTTATTTCTTCATTGGCCAATAAAGGTTTAATGGATTTGAAAGATATGCTTTGGAAAACCATCAATCAGTAAAAAAATAAACCGGCTTATTGTTATTTTACCCTTTTGGTATTGTCTTTGGCAAAAGCTTCCCAACCGCTATAGGTTTTACCGCTACCCGCACTAGCTATTTTTTGGAAAGAATGGCAAACCGCCACACCCAAACCATCGGTAGCATCTAAGAACTCTGGTGTTTCGTTAAATTTTAACAGTTGTTTTAGCATGGCGGCAACCTGTTCTTTTGTGGCGTTCCCGTTTCCGGTGATGGCTTGTTTTACTTTTTTTGGCGAGTACTCAAAGATAGGTAAGCCTTTTGCCAAACCGGCGGCCATTGCCACACCCTGTGCCCTGCCCAGCTTTAACATTACTTGTATGTTTTTGCCATAAAAAGGTGCTTCTAAAGCGATACAATCAGGATTATACTGTTCAATCAATAAACAAGTACGTTCAAAAATACGTTGGAGCTTTAAAAAATGATCGTCTAAATGCGTCATCTTTACCACGCCCAAACTAATCAGTTCAATCTTATTGCCCGTTTCCTTTACCAACCCGTAACCCATAACGGCAGTTCCGGGATCAATCCCTAAAATAATTCGTTCTTTGGATTTTTCTCTCAACATTAGGGCAATATTAAGGTAAATTCTTAACATTGTATCAAATCCACCAACGGTTTGACCAAGCATCAGAAAAAAATACTAGGATACTGTTTTAAGATAATAATAGTTGCTTTAGCAGCTTATTTTATTTATCATAAACTTTCTGATAACACCAACCTTAAGAATTTCCTCAACCTCATCCATCAGTTAAATATCGTTAAAGTTTGGGCAGTGATAGGGTTGGTACTTTTGCTGATGTTTGCAAATTGGTTGTTAGAGAGCGCAAAATGGATGTTTTTGGTACGCAAGATAGAAATCATCAGCTTTTATAAGGCGGTAGAGTCTGTTTTTTGTGGTTTAACCTGGGCCATTTTTACGCCTAACAGGATTGGGGAATATGGCGGCAGGATTTTCTTTTTATCATCAAGAAAAAGGATAAAAGGAATGGTTGCCATGAGCGTAGGGCAGATTGCACAAATGGTAATAACCAACGTTTTGGGCGCATTGGCCTTATTATGGTTTATCTATAATTTTAAACCCTTAGATCAATGGTTGTTTATTGCCATTTGTGTGCTGGTAATGGGTTTCTGCTTTTTCTTCTTGTTATTCTATTTTAACATCCGTTGGTTAGAAAAATCTTTAAACAGCATCAAATTTCTAAGAAGGTTTAAAAGTTTTTTTAGCGTACTAAGCGATTACCACAAATCTGAATTGGCAAAAGTGATGCTTTACAGTTTGGCCAGGTTTGCCGTTTTTACTTCCCAATATTTAATGGTTATCCATTTATTGATACCTGCCATCCCATATTATGAATCGGCCTTGATGGTTTTTTTACTATTCTTCATACAATCTGCCTTACCTTCCTTAGATTTGTTGGATGTTGGCGTAAGAAGTTTAACGGCCACCTATTTTTTTAGTTTTATAACGCACCAAGAAATAGCCGTAATGGCAGCTGCGGCATTAATTTGGTTAGTTAATTTGATTATCCCTGCTGTTTTAGGGTCTTATTTTGTTTTTAAACTCAACTTCTTTGATCATCATAATAGTTAGTATCTGCTCTTTGGCACTTACTTTTTTTTACGCTTTTTTAATCTTGTTTTTGCGGAGTGGTTGGCAAAAAATACCGCATTTTTTAAAAAGTGCTAAAAACCCCATTACTAAAGTTTCTGTTTTGATAGCCGCCAGAAACGAGGAAGAAAAAATACACCTAACCATTGAAGATCTTTTAGCCCAAGATTACCCCAAAAATCTGTTAGAAATTATCATTGTTGATGATCACAGTACCGATAAAACATCAGAAATTATACGCAGCTACGCCAACCGTGGCGTAAAACTGATCAAGCTTAACGAGAAAGAACCATTAAATTCTTATAAAAAGAAAGCCATTACGGAAGCCATAAAACTTTCTGCCGGAGAACTGATCGTTGCCACCGATGCAGATTGCCGGATGAAACAGAATTGGTTAAATACGATAGTTAACATGTATGAGACCAAAAACTATAACCTCATTAGCTCTCCGGTGGTTTATTTTGAAGAAAAATCTTTCTTTGAGCGGTTGCAAACCCTAGAGTTTTTGTGTTTGATAGGCTTGGGTGCCGCAGGCATAGGGAATAAAATGCCCTCTACCTGTAACGGTGCGAACTTGGCCTACAAAAAATCTGTTTTTATTGAGCTTGGTGGCTTTAAAGGGATTGATGATCTGGCCTCTGGCGATGATGAACTTTTTTTGCATAAGGTAGCTTTTGCACATCCTGGCACCATCGGTTTTTGTAAATCTCCGGATGCCATTGTTTATACCCATGGCAAACCGAACCTTAAAGAGTTTATCCAACAAAGAAAAAGATGGGCAAGCAAAAGCGTGAAGTATAAAGACAAGAAACTGATCGGTGTTGCCGTAGCTGTCTGGCTGTTTAACATATCTTTGCTCATCAATTTTATTTTAGCTTTTTTCTATCCAGAGTTTTTAAAGCTAGTTGCCATCCAATTTATCATCAAGTTAGCATCAGAGCTATTCTTTTTAGATTTATTGGTAGATTTTGCAAAACGCAAAAGTTTGGCCTACAACGTGTTTATCCTTACTTTTTTGCATGTTATCTATCTGATCTTTATTGGTTTTGCGGGTAATTCTGGCAAATACAATTGGAAAGGCAGAATGGTTAATTAATAATTTTATTTCTAACTAAACTGATTTTAAAACAGATTAAATATTTTTATCGTAAATGTATAGCGTTAACGATGAAACGGCATCCTCGCCAGTAATTCGGGCAGGCTTTTTTTTTGTCATTCTGAGCGGAGTCGAAGAATAGGACAAAAAAGATTTAGTGTAATCCACTAGTTAGCAGATAAAACTCCAAAAATTATTGAAAATAATAATTTAGTTCAGTATAATAATTTTAAAATTGGAAGAAAATCAATCATCATGGAAAAAATTCAAGAGAAACAAGTTCTCTTTATTTGGGTTGTTTTTTATTGTTTTGGTAAGCCTGCTCTCTGTTTTGGGTTATCTTATCACCCCAGATGATAGCCCTATGGCCAATCAGATGAACCTTCAATTAAATATAGAAAAACCAGGCAAAACGGCTACACTTTTAAAAATCCCAAAAAACCCCCAGCCTAAAAAGGTAAATTTTTTAGTCAAAATGCTATTTGGGCAAGAGCCAAGGTTCAATTATATACCCATCTATGATTATAGATTTGGAAATAACAGCATCTATTATCACGAATATATTGGCGGTAATGAGAAGGGCGAGCCCAAAAAAATGAAATTGCTCGCTTTCGGTAATAAATCGATAACAGAAATAAAACAAGAAAACATCATCAAAAGAACCTATTGGCTAGGCACAGATGTTTATGGCAGAGATATGTTGAGCCGGATAATTATTGGATCTAGGGTATCTTTAATGGTAGGCTTTGTGGCGGTAATGATCAGTTTGTTTTTGGGGGTTTCTTTAGGTGCAACGGCTGGTTATTTTGGTGGCAAAGCCGATGTTTGTATCAGTTGGTTGATGAATGTTTTATGGTCATTACCTGCATTATTATTGGTTATTGCCATTTCATTTGCATTGGGGAAAGGGTTTTGGCAAGTTTTTATTGCCGTAGGTTTATCTATGTGGGTAGAAGTGGCAAGGTTGGTTAGGGGGCAGGTTATCGCATTAAAAAACGCTCAATTTATAGAAGCAGCAAAATCTTTGGGTTTCCCTAACGGTAGGATTATTTATAAACATATATTGCCCAATATTTTAGGGCCAATATGGGTAGTTACCGCCTCTAATTTTGCATCGGCAATCTTATTAGAAGCAGGTTTAAGCTTTTTGGGCTTCGGCGCACAGCCCCCAATGCCCACTTGGGGGGGCATGATCAAAGAACATTATGGTTATATTATTATGGATGGCGCATTTTTAGCGGTGGTACCAGGCTTAATGATCATGCTGATGGTTTATTCTTTTAACCTGATAACCATAGGGCTTAGAGATTTGTACGATGTAAAATCACAAAACACAAATGTTTAGTTGTGTTTTTATAGATATATAATTACATTAGACGTATAAACACACCCGATAAATGCAGGAGTATGATCCTTCTTCAGAATCTGAATCTCAAGTTGATATTGTAGAGCTTCTTTTAAAGAGACAGGCAGAGCTAAGTGCCCTATTAGAAGTAACAAGGGCAATTAATAGCAATGTTCCAAGTCAAACTTTAATAGAAATGTTAGAGATGATCATGCGTAACAATTTGCGTGTGAGAAAATTTAGGTTGATGTTGAGAAACATTGATCAATTTTTTTGCGTTTCTAATTTTGGCGATGAATTAGAAGACTTTGAAGATCTACAAAAGATAGGCGATGAACTGCTGCCGTTAAGGAATGCCCAAAAGATAACCAAACACCAAGACCCTCTATTTAACGCTTACGATTATTTTATACCCGTTCACCATAAAGATGAGGCATTGGCTTTTGTTTTGGTAGGCAAGTTTAAGAACGAGGAAAAACTATTAGACAATAGCGTAGATTACATACAAACATTGATCAATGTGATCATAGTTGCTTTTGAGAATAAAAAGCTTTTTAAAGAACGCCTGCATAGGGAACGTTTAACAAGAGAAGTAGAACTTGCCCGGCAGGTTCAAAACATGCTTATCCCCCAAGATTTACCCAACAACCTATTTTTGGATGTTGCATCTGTTTATAAACCCCACCAAAGTATAGGTGGAGATTTTTTTGATTTCATACAACTTAATAACGATGAATTTCTTTGGTGCGTAGCAGATGTTTCTGGTAAAGGGATTTCGGCGGCATTGATCATGGCAAATTTCCAGGCCAGTTTAAGGGCATTGGTATCCTTAAATATCACTTTGCCAGAATTGGTTAAAAGGCTAAACAAAAACGTTTATAAAAACACTAACGGAGACAGGTTTATTACACTTTTCATAGGTTTATATAACGATAAAACCCGGCGTTTAAAATACATCAACGCAGGGCATAATGCCTCAGTTATCATCCAAAAAGACAACATCGGTACTTTATCTACGGGTACCACCATGATTGGTGCCTTTGACGAGCTTCCTTTCATAAACGAAGGAGAGATAGATGTAATGCCCGAAACCATCATATTTAACTATACAGACGGGATTGTAGAATATGATGGCGATGAAGAGCAATCTTTGACCGAAGAAAACCTACTCCATTTTTTGTACCAGAACAGGGACAAATCTATTAAAGAGGTAAACAATGCGCTGATAGAAAAAATAGAAGAGCTTCGCCACCATGAAGAAGCTTCTGATGATATTACCATTCTTTCTTTAAAGATCCATTAGAAACCCTTTTTAAATTTAATGAGGTGGCCATTCCCAGAAGTGCCCAAACCAATACGGCGGCCTTATCCTGATCTAGGAAATCGTTCATCATGCCATGAAAATAATAGGTTAATAAACTTAATAAAATAGCCAAGCTAAACATCCTAATTGTGCGATCATCATGCTGATAATATAATTTCATTAAAATGGATATGGATAGGCCAAAAAGCATTAAAACTATTAAAAAACCGATTACGCCACTCTCTATCAAAGGGCCAAAATATTCGCTATGTGCATTCCCCATATCGCCATGTGTGGTGCTGATGCTTGTCATTTGATTTGATTTTTGGTAACCAGAATATTGGAATTGGTAGGTTCCGGGGCCAAAGCCCAAAAAAGGTTTCTCTTTAAACATCCTAAAGCCAGATTCCCACCTGTTCAATCGCTCTACGTTAGATTCATCGTTGTTTACGTTAGAGATCGACTTAATATCGCCAATTAAATTTTTGCCCGATGCCACATGATTAAGCCTTATTCTTTGATAAATTTCATTGCTAAAGACCAATCCGACGGAAATGATTACCAAAAAGCAAATGGACAAGGTTTTAAACCTGATCTTCAACTTTAATAAAAAGCTAAAGATCAATACAAAAACCAAACTTAAGGCCGCCGCCCTAGAATAAGAGAGGATAACGCCTGTTAAAGAAAGCAAGGCTATCCCAAAGAACAACAATTTTTCATAAAACAGATTTTTGAGAAAAAGCATGGTAACACAAAAGGCAAGCACCATACTACAAACTGCGCTATAAACGGTATGATCATCCATTAAGGGTTTCATTACCAACATTGCCTTTTTTTGCGAAAAGCCGAAACCATAATGGTTATAGGTGCTGTAAATTACCACCACACATAAACCTAAACCAAAAGCCAATATAAATTTCTTGATGTTTTTTGGGTTCTTAAATATTAAAACCCCCCAGAAATAACCGAAAGTAACCGTCCAAAGACGGGCGAATAAAAACTTAAATGATACCATTGGTAAAGTGCTGGTAACAGAGGTAATCAATATCCAACCCAAATTTAAGGTTACCAATAAAGTTAGGGGTTGCTTTAATATAGGTTTAAACAAACTGGGTTCTTCGATCATTTTGATGATGAAAAGAAACATCAGAACGATCATCAAAGGCTCGTCTGGTAGGTTAATGCCAGAACCGCCTATTAAATATTTGATAGAAAAAGGCGAACAAAAAGCAACGATGAAAAAAACGCTCTCGATGGATAAAATAAACAAGCCTGCTAATAAAAAAATAGGGGGCAATATCAGTATAAAATAAGAGGGGAAACGGTATGCAATAAAGGCCGCCAAAAGAAGGCTTAAGATACTTATGCCATATAATTTCTTAATATCAGCACTTGCAACCATCAATTATCTAAATTTAGGAAGAACAAATTCTAAATAGCAAACCATCAAAAACGAAATAATGAAAGCAGATAAAGAAAATAAGAAAACAACCAACGCCTTATTTGGATAGGTGCTTTTTTCTGGTACGGTTGCTTTTTCTATCAAAAATTGTTGCGAAATGGATGATCTATAATCTACCTCTGCACTTTCTAGCCTAATTTGAAGATTGGCCAAAGATTCCTTTTCCTTATCATAAACAGCCACTAACTCTAAGTATTTGCCGCTTTGTTTGCCAAAATTGTTTACCGTTGGCTTTAAAGATCGGTAAGTTGCTTTAGCGGCGGCCAACCTTCCTTTGGCCTTGATCATGGTGGTATCGGGCAGTTGGGTCGCATAATTTTCGTAAACTTTAACCCTTGCCTCTTCGGCAGCTACAGAAGTTTCGGCTTTTACAATTGCCTCACTTAAAACTTTAGATTGTGCTTCATAATCATAAACGCCGGTTTGCCTGATGGTACTTAATTGGCTTAAAATAGAATCGACCTCTGTTTGTTTTTTTTGGTACCTGTTTTTGATGATCTCATAAGCTTGTTTTGCCCTTCCTTGTTGTATATTGGTGCGAATACTATCGAGCGAAAGCGAAATAAAATTAGCTATTTTTGCGGCCAAAACCGGGTCTGTATCTTCTACCGCGATTTTTATGGCCAGGTTATCTGTACGTTTAAACTCGGTATTGCTATCAAACTGGGCCCTGGTTTTTGTTTTTGGGTACTTTGATAATGTATCTATCCCGTAATGGGCGGTAAGATCAAATTTACTGATTACCTTATCCTTTAAATTATCAGAACTGAGCATTTCCAAAACTTGGTCTATCTGATCTTCATCGCCATAGCGCATAAAATTCTCTAAATTATTCTCTGCTAAAAGCGATTTAGAAATCGAATTATTTGCAGGCGTATAAAAGATGGTAAATGCCTCGTATTTAGGCTTTATCAAAAAACTTAGGACAAGCCCAATAATTGCACCAATTAAAGTGATCAACAAAATATGTTTACGGTATTTGATCGCAACTTTAGTTATTGCAACTAGGTTTAAAGCATTTTCTTGATCTGCCATTTTTTAATTTAGGATGTGAATTTACTTAATTATTTGATATTTAGTTGGATGCTTTTTGCCTTTTCGCTAGGCATTATATGCCGTTGTTCTGAGTGTTTTACCCTTTTCCCTAAATTTTTATCCTTTGTAAATCATCGTTTTGATCATTTTTAAATCTAAAAGTTTCAATAACGAGGCTACAATTATGGACATAGTTACAAAAGCACCTAAATTGATGATCCAATTTTTAGAAAGATAAATGACCCCATTCCCAATAAACAAAAGTAAAACCGCAAACAATGTGATCTTAAACCAAATCATAAAGTGGTTTTGATGTTTAAAAAGGCGGTAATAAAAGAATATTTCAGCTATCCCGATGATCAGAAAAGTGATAAAAGTACTTATCGCAGCTCCCAAAGCTTCAAAATTGGGTATCAACCATAAGTTTAAGCCTATGTTTATAACCAAACCAAAGGCCGATGTAATGTTTAAGATTTTAAGGTTATTATTTGCGGTAAGCACCGTACCGTATAAATAATAAACCACAACCAAAGGGCCGCTGAACATCAAAACCCCAAAAATTTGCACCAACTCTTCTGAACTGCTTTGGCCATAAAAAAGCTGCATTAAATTTTGTTTAAAAAACCAGCTAGCAAAGCTTATAACGAGTGCCATACTCATTAAAAACGCTAAACTCGGTTTTACGGATGCGCCCACATATTTCTTTTCTTTGATGTGTTTGCTAATTACGGGATAAAAAAGTGATGCAAATAAAATGGGTAGCATATTACTGGCATCTAAAAAACGATAGGCTGCCGCATAATTACCGATAGCGAGGGTTTTATCGGGCAATAATTTTTGCAACATCACCACATCTATTTTGCTGTATGCCAATACCAAAAAAGCAAAAATTGCGAATGGAAATAATTCTTTTAAAACAGATAAACCTGGTTTTAGGTTAATGCGGTTTAAAACCGTAATTCTGTTTTTGCCCAAGAAAACGCCACACAAGGCAATACTTACAAGTACCGCCAAAAACTGACAAAAAGCATAGCGATTAATTGTCCAGATTATTGGGTTTGGGAGATAAAACAGCGGAATTAACGTAAAAATTAACAATAATTTATCTACAATAGAAAAAAGAACTTCGGTATTTAAGAACTGATGCCCTTTTAAAAAACCCCTCAAATAAATCAAAAACGACCATAATATTTGATAGGCCACCAAAATGAAAATAAGTTGAGCGTTTTGATAGCCCATAAAAAAGCTAAGGGCTAAACTTAGGATAAGGTAAGCACAAGAAAGCATGATCTTGATAGAAAACAGATCGGCAATCTGTTTGGAGTTTGGCCGCTTTGAGGCAACAGATTTGATGAGGTAATTGCTTAACCCAGGATCATTGATGATGCTTAGAATAAGGGTAAAATTGAACAAACCATAATAAAGCCCGTAATTTTGAAACCCAACAAGTAGCTGTATTTTTCTTTCTATAAGAAATATCCAAACCAGTTTAACAATTAAATTGACTACAATAAGTAGGCTTACCTGAGCAGCAAATTTTTTAGCAACCATTATATAGTTCCAAAATAAAGAAATAAAACCTAAACGGCTTCTTAAAACATTATGTAAATAAATTACCTTAGCTTAAAACTAAAGTTTTGCGAATAGCTGTCAATACCCGTTTATTACAAAAAGGCAAGTTAGAGGGCATCGGTCGTTTTACGGATGAAACTTTAAAACGAATGGTAATAAACCACCCCCAAGTTGAGTTTATTTTTTGTTTTGATAGGGGTTTCGATGCTTCATTTATTTATGGCGATAATGTAAAACCTATCGTTATTTGGCCACAGGCAAGGCACCCGTTCTTATATTACATTTGGTTTAAATGGTGCTTGCCTTTTGTTTTAAAAAGAGAAAAGATTGATCTATTGTTGTCTATGGATGGTTTTTTACCTTTGGATACAAATGTTAAAACACTTTCTGTGATCCATGATCTGGCCTTTGAGCATTTCCCAAACGCTGTGCCTTGGCTAACCCAAAAATATTACAAATATTTTTTCCCAAGATTTGCCAAAAAAGCGAGCAGAATTGCAACGGTTTCAAGTTTCACAAAGAACGATTTGATAAAAACCTATCAAATAAATCCTCAAAAGATTGATGTAGTGTTTAACGGGGTCTCATCGGTTTTTAAACCGATGAAAGAAGAAGAGAAGCTTGAAATCGTTAAAAACGAAATTGGCGGGAAGCCCTATTTTATATGTTTGGGAAGCATACATCCCCGCAAAAACATCATTACGCTATTAAAAGCATTTGAAAAATTTAAAATCAGAAACCCGCAAGATGCCCATCAATTACTGTTTGTTGGGAGGATGGGATGGCAGAATAACGAAGTAGAGAATTATTTTAAGGAGATGACTTTTAAAGACGATGTTCTTTTTAAAGGGTTTTTAAAAGACGAGCAAATCGCTAAACTCTTAGCATCGGCGAAAGCCAGTGTTTACCCCTCGCTTTTTGAGGGCTTTGGCTTGCCGGTTATAGAATCAATGGCTTGTGGCACTCCCGTTATCACTAGCAGAGGCACATCTATGGAAGAAATTGCCAAAGGTGCGGCATTTCTATTCGATGCTAAAAATGTGGATGAGTTAACAAAACATTTAGAAAACCAAGCATCGGGCAATGGCCCAGATCATGAGAAAATCGTTTTAGGCTTGGCTATCGCCGAGGAATACAACTGGGATAAAACCGCCGGTTTATTATGGGAATCTATATTGAATGTTGGTATAAAGGATGATTGGTGTTTGGTGGGAGGTGAACGGTGTTCGGTAAACGGTAATCGGTGAACGGTAATCAGTGAGCGGTTTTTGGTTGGAGGTAAACGGTGAGCGGTAATCGGTAAATGGTGAGCGGTGTTTGGTGGGAGGTAATCGGTAAACAGTGAGCGGTGTGAGGTAAACGGTGAGCGGTGTGAGGTAAATGGTAATCGGTAAGCGGTTTTTGGTTGGAGGTAATCGGTAAACAGTGAGCGGTAAACGGTGTTTGTTGAGCAGTAATTGGAGGGAAGCGATTGGTTTTAAAGTTTGATGATTTTAAAGTTTCTTGGTGTTTATTTTCAATTGAAAATCTCATCAATCCAACCATTTAAGCTGTATTTATAAAGAATTTCCTTTTCCGTAGCCAGAAAAGGAGATTGGACAAAGCTCTCGGGTATAATAGGGTTAACCCTATCGATGACCAGAACGTTGTTCTCATTATAAAAATCATAGTTCAAAATATCTTTATTGGTAGTAATCAATTTTTTTTGTGCTCCCAAGGTTTCGATACTGCGCATAGTTAAGCCTATTTGTTGAGGATGGTTAATATCTAACACTAATTTTGCTTGTTTTAATAGCTGTGCGTTATCTTTTAGGGTAAGTGAATTAAAAGAAATATCTTTGTATCTTACTACCCTAAAATCTTTCTCGAAAATCTTCTTAATTAAATAAAGCCTTTTGCTACTTAAGTAAAAGAATAGTTTAATATCCAGTTTTTTGCTTAATCGGCTCACTGTTTTCTTTACAAATTTATACCTATCAGTATGTGCGGTACCAATAAAAAGTAGATCGTAAGCATTATTTTTGCTAGTTGTGGCAGAATAAATATCAAGAAAAAAAAGAGGTCTAAATATTACGTTGTAGGTTTTGCAATCATTAGGATCAAAAGAATAGATGTTCTCAAATTCATCTATCAAATCTAAAGCCTGCTTGTTCTTAAAAGAATCCCACATATAAAGAATAAACCTTGCGTTGGGAAAGGCTTTCTTAAATTCACTCACGCTTTTTTTAGAGATTGACTCTGGGCTAATAAATAGAACGTAATCGAATTTATTTCCCTGGGCTTGTAGCTTGTTAATTAAATTTTGATAATATGTATAACTTGTTTTTTTTAAAAATTTCTTGTTTAGTCTGATAAGCACTTTTGACATGAAAGAATTAGATGGTCTATCATCAAACCATTGAACTTGGGCTCCTAGACTTTTCAGCTTCTTAGCAATCTGAACTTCATAGTCAAAAAATTTAGGACTAATTATAATTATACTTTTGTTCTCAAACCCGAATCCCATTTTAAATCAGACTTTTGTCTACTGACATACAAATAATATGACCTAATAAAATGTGTACCTCTTGAATCCTAGCCGTTACGTTAGAAGGTACTACTAAGTTAAACTCACATATATCATTCATTTTTCCTCCAGAATTGCCACTAAAACCAATAACTTTACATTCTAGTTGGCTAGCGGCTTTCAGTCCTTCTAAAACATTCTGGCTATTTCCGCTAGTTGATATTCCGATAACAACATCATCTTTGTTTGCCAAAGCTTCAACTTGTCGTGAAAAAACCATTTCATAACCGTAATCATTTGCTATAGCTGTTAATGCTGACGTATCTGTTGTCAAAGCAATGGCTGGCAATGCCCTTCTCTCCGCAAGAAACCTACCTACAAACTCGGCGGCAATATGTTGTGCGTCAGATGCGCTACCCCCATTTCCAAAAAGTAAAACCTTTTTTCCAGCGGTAATGCAATTACTAATAATGTTACAAACCTCTATAAGCTTCTCGCTAAGCTCTTCTTCTGATTTTCTTACCACTTCTGCGTGATCTGCAAAAACACCTTTAATTTGCTCTATCATCAATAAATTTTTCCTTTCAACAAATATTTTTTAACATAATCAGTAATACCCTCCTCTAGTGAGTAAAACTCCGCATTGTACCCCGCTAATCTTAGCTTATCCATATTGGCTTCTGTAAAATATTGGTATTTGTCTCTAATATCTATTGGCATATCAATAAACTCAATATTTGGTTCCAAACTCATTGCAAGGAAAGTGTTCTTAGCCAAATCATAAAAGCTTCTTGCGTGTCCTGTACCTAGATTATATAATCCGTTAAATTCTTTTTGCCAATGCTCGGATTTCATTTCATTATACATCCAATAAATCACCTTTACTAAATCCATAACATAAATAAAATCTCTAAGTTGTTGCCCGTCTTGGTAATCGTTGCGATGGCTTTTAAAAAGCTTTACTTTTCCATTTTGCTTAATTTGATTAAACGAATGCCATATCACACTTGCCATACGCCCTTTATGATACTCATTAGGGCCATAAACATTAAAGAATTTTAAACCCGACCAATACTTTGGCGATTTAATCTGTTTCAAAGCCCATTTATCAAACTCGTTTTTGCTAACTCCATAAGGATTTAAAGGTTGCAGTTTTTCTACAATCTCATGATTGTCGTCATAACCCCATTCGCCTCCACCATAGGTAGCAGCAGACGAAGCATATATTAAAGGGATGTTTTTTTCTTCACAAAAACCCCATATATTTTTAGAGTATTCCACATTTAATTCGTTATGAATATTATAGTCAAACTCTGTTGTATCTGTTTTTGCGCCTAGATGAATCACAAACTCTACGGTATCTCCATTCGCCTGTAACCACTCAAACAGTTCACTACGTTCAATTTTAATTACAAACTTTTTATTTTCATAATTATAATCTTTCCGTGTTTGAGAAAAGTCGTCTACAATGATAAGGTTATTATATCCTTTTTCATTAAAATACTCTACGAGACAAGAGCTTATGAAACCAGCAGCTCCCGTAATTATTATACTTTTTTCCAAAATTAACTGTTTTTATATTTTTCGTGTATTTCTTTCCAGGTCGCCGTTTCACTGCCCACCTTACTAACCACAACCGCAGCTACATGGTTTGCAAAATCGCAAGCTTCAATTAAAGGCAAATTACACCCGAGGGCTATGCCTAACGAGGCAAGAACGGTATCGCCTGCACCAGTAACATCAACTACATCTATTACTTTTGTTGGACTTACGTTTAAATCATTGTCTTTATAAGAGGCTATTCCATCTTCCGACATCGTTATTATAACTCCGTCACCTTTGGTTTGGGCTATCAATTTTAAGCAGGCTTCTTCCACGGAATTTATATCCGTAATTTCTATCCCAGAAGCGATAATTGCTTCTTTTTTGTTTGGTTTTATAAAATCTGCCCCTCTGTACTTTAAAAAGCTTTCCCCTTTGGGATCTACAATAGTTGTGACGTTATTTTTCTTACATAAATTAAAAATACCCTCTAGTAAACAATCGGTCAAAAAACCCTTGCTATAGTCCGAAATCAAAACCATATTATAGTCGCTGATTGTTTCAGTTAATCGGTCAAAAACTTGTTTTTCTACCCTTTCGTCTATTCGCGTGGTTACCTCATTATCAATACGTATCATTTGATGGTTTGAAACAAGCACTCGGGATTTTATTGTTGTACATCTTTTTGGATCTCTTATAATGTAGCTTTCGCTAGATGCTGTTCCCTTTAACAGCTTCGTAATTCTTTTGCCGTTTTCATCATCACCAGAAACCGAAAGTAAATTTACTCTACAACCTAAGGAAACTAGGTTCTGAAAAACGTTTCCAGCGCCTCCTAGGGTATATTCTTCACTAGTGGTTAACACTACAGGCACTGGCGCTTCAGGAGATATTCTACTACATTTCCCATTGATATAATGATCTATCATCACATCTCCAATTATAAGAATATTTAATGAAGGTAACTTATCTTCTATATTTTTGGCCGTATAATTCATTGTAATTCTATTTAAACATCCCCTTTTCTTTCATCTCCGCTATCGATTCAGCATAATTATCTTCATGCACTTCTTGTGTAATTACCCAGTTTGCAAAATGCTTAATCCCTTCTTTAAACGAAATTTTCGGGTTAAACCCTAATATTTCCTTTATTTTAGTTAAATCAGCATAGTTATGTCTAATATCACCCAGTCGGTAATTACCCGAAATTTTTATAGCTACATTGGAATTATAGTTTTCCTGTAGTTCCTTAACTACCTTCAACACCGTAACAGCTTTACCTGTGCCAACATTGAATATCTGATTATTTGCCTCCTCTTTCTCTAGCCCAAGAATAGTGGCATCTACTACATCGTCTATATAAACAAAATCTCTCGACTCTAAACCGTCTTCGAAAACATTTATCTCTTTATTGTTTTTTATTAAAGTAGAAAATATAGATAAGATACCAGTATAAGGGTTAGTTAGCGATTGCCCTGGCCCATATACATTTTGATACCTAAAAGCTACTGGCGCAATGCCAATAGTAGGACAAACCGTCATAATTAACTGCTCTTGTACTTGTTTTGTTATCCCATAAACAGAAGATGGATGAATTTTAGAATCTTCATCTGTAGCCACCAATTGTAAAGGTTTTGTTTCACCCGGATAGTCAACTTCAAAATTACCCGATTGCATGTTTTTATCAAGCCTATGTTTAGGGTAAACTGCCTCGTTTCTGGAGTTTAAATACTTTCCTTCCCCGTAAATAGATCTTGAAGATGCAATGATCACTTTCTTAACAGAATGCTGCTTTGTGTTCGCCAATATATCTAGCATCATGGCCGTAGCATCTATATTTACTTTAGCATAATGGTGAATTTGATACATTGACTGGCCTGTACCCGTTTCGGCGGCTAGGTGTATGATGGCATCTTGGCCAGAAATTGCTTTTTCTAAATCTTCTTTATTTACAACGTTGCCTTCTATAAAATTTACTTTATCTATAATTGATTTAAAAAGTGGTGAATCATTTTTAGGACTGTTACCATGTATTTGCTTTGATAAGTTGTCTAATGCGGTTACCTTATAACCTTTTTCTACCAGTTTTAAAGACAGGTTAGAACCTATAAAGCCCGCTCCTCCTGTTATTAATATGTTTTTCATAATATAAAATCTCCGTTAAAATTAGTTTTTTCCCATTGCTTATTTGTAAAATTATACCTTTTAATAATTTTTGCTGGCGCCCCCGCTATTACACAATAATCGGGGAAAACACCTTTAACCACTGAATTTGCTCCCACTATCACCTGCTTACCTAGAATAGTTCCTGGAAGAATGACCGCATTGTTATAAATTTTGCAATTCATTCCAATATAGACTTCCTGAACGTTTATTTTTTGTCTTTCAGGTGGAATATCTAGAATCTCGTATCCATGGTTTATATCAGTGATCGTGACATTAGCCGCTATAGCTGTTTCTTTTCCGACAAATACTTTCTTAGCGCATGTTAAATGCAGCGATTGTTGGATTTTTACATTTTCTCCAAATTCAATCTTAGGAAAAAAATTTTCCCCCGCGTATTTTGTAATCCCTTCAACCCTTGCGTATTCTCTTATTACAACCCCTTTTCCAATCTTTATAAATTTAGGTGTGATTTGCATAGGTTTAACTATCAGAAAAAAACCAGAGGTCTTCCGAAAAAAAAACTTGTAAAATATTATACCTTTTAAGTAATAAAAAAGAAAAGAAATATTCCTTCTACTTATCATCTTTGACAAAATAAAAATTACTAATTACATCAGCCGCTTTTTCAGCAACAACCTTAAATGCAACACCTTTTATGCATTCGTTGGTTTTAAAACGACAGGTGCTACTAAAGCATGGCTTACAATCCAAATTGTTAGAAATAATTCTAAGATCTACCGACCCCTTTGGATAGACAAAATCAGGATTAACATTTCCGAAAATCACAACTAAGGGTATAGCATAGGCGGCTGCAATATGTCCAGCCCCACTATCATTACAAACCAATGCCTCGCAGAGCGAGATTAACTTTACATATTCAGACAACGGTCGGTTAACAATTGTATAATCTATATCGAAAATACCCTTTTCAATCTTTTCAATTGTTTCTTCCTCGCTAGGTCCTTGAAATATTAAAAAGTGTAGTCCTTTAAATCTATGGTCTAGATATTTTATAAGTAGTATGTACTTATCCTCGTCCCATTTTTTTACATCTTGGCTTGCGCCGGGGTGTACGCCAATAATTGTCTTTGATGGGTCAATTTTATTTTCTAGTAAGAAGTTCGAACAAAGTTCTACTGCTACTTCCCTGTCTAATCTAGGGTAATTATCGCCAATATACTCACAACCCATTTTTTCTAAGAAATAAAGAGACTCTTCGTGGAAATGAATTAAATCATTGTTGGGCTTAATTGCAAAAGTTAATAAATACTCCCCACCAAAAAATATCTGGGAAATCTTATGGTTCGCTTTAATAATATTTAAAACTAAAAAATTTCTAAGATCTCCTCTAAAATCTATGGCAAAATCATACTTCTTTTTAATATTCTTTTTTACTGAAATAAAAAAGCGTATGAATCCAATTATTCCAACTGGCCTTGTTGCCATCCAAGGTGCTTTTAGAATAATAAATTCATCAACTATTTTCTGATTATATATTAGGTCCTTGACCGTATTATCACATACTAGAGTTAGGGTAGCGTTTGGGAAATTTTCTTTTAAAATCTTTATTGCAGAAGAATAAAGAATTGTGTCTCCAATCAAAAAGAAACCTAAAATTAGAATTTCCTTAACTTCCCTCTTATCCTTGGGTAAAGGCTTAGTTTTTTTCCAAAAAAAAAATTTTCCTTAGTATGGAATCTAAGACCCGTATTTTTTCAATTTTATCTTTACTAAATGTTGGCATGGGTAATCTTAGTATTAAATTGTTGCGTTTTTAAAAACCAACTTTTACGGGGTAAAAAATTAACTAATGCAATTAAAAAGCTCATTAAGCTTTTTTGAAGATTATAATTTTCTGTTTCGATATCTGTAAAATAAGCTTTACCTGCTACCCTATTTAAATGCGCCTTTTTTGTTGATATACCATTTTTGTATTGCTCTGTATGGTGTGTTACCATTTTAGACCGTACAAAAACATTAAACCGCCCCGCCGGAGCGTAAACATACTTTTTTAAATAATTTGGAAGATGAACCGGCATATTTTCTTTGATATAAACATATTTAAGGTCATTATCATTAATGTAATTGGCTGCATAACATTCGGGATAACCTGTATAATTAAAAACCAAGGGATGCAACTTCAAGAAATTATGGTCTAAAATAGCGAAATCAGTTGCTAAAGAAAAATAAGTAGTGTACCACTGCGCACTAGCCCAAACGGCTTTGGTTTCCTCTAATTGCTTTATATATTTGTTTATAATACTATCTGTATAAATCCACGTATCGGCTTCTAAGATTATTGTATAGGCGGTGTCATAAGGTATAAACTTTAACCCCTCTGTTAATAGTTGGGCATTCCCCTTTAAATGACCTGCATTTTCCTCCAGCACTAATAAATAATCAATTTCCTTCTCTAGTTCTTGATTAACGATGTAGCCTTTAGAAACTCCATTGCAAACAACTAAAATGTAATAATCGTTTGTTAACCAAGTATCGTTAATAAGTTGTAAACAATATTTTAAATCGTCTAACCTATCATATACCCTAATTAATATACAGATTTTTAACATAATATATGTTGCTTTTTAACAGATGTGGTTAATATTAAAAATACAGGAAATGTAATGGCTAATAATATAGGAAGGGTAATCAATATATTACCAATACCAGATAAAGCCATAGGTGTATCTGTTTCTAAAACAACAAGATTTAGGTAAACCAATACAAATATAAGTTGCCCAGATATATTTTTACGTAATGTAAAAAATAATTTATTTCTGAAAAAGCTAAGTAAAAACCCTATACAGAAGGAGAATACAATACTTCCATAAAAGCCAAAATATACGTAACCTAGTACATTATGGCGAGGATTTGGCCCAGCTGCATAATCTGCTTTTAAGTATAAATTAAATAAAGTAATCCCTAGAGGTTCTGGCAGGCTTTCTCTTGGGATAAATCGTAACGCTCCAAAAAAATCTCCAAATAGCATTAAAAAAGGCTTATTACCATTTATTGATTCTATCGCCCCATTTGGGTATGCAAAAAAATAAGTGTCTCCAGAAGAAACCATCCTAAAATATAGAGAAAATAAGGAATCATTGAGGCTTACAGTGTCTTTTGTGTTTCCTTGCACCATAATAACTGATATAATTATAAGAAAGGCAGTAATAAACAGACCTATCTCGTATTTCCTAAGTTTGTTGAAATAAGAGTGATACTTATTTGCATTTAGTATTAGAAAGCAAAAGAAAATAAGTCCAATTTTTATAAACTCAGATTTACTTCCAGATAAAACTGAAAAAATAATAATACATATTAAAAAGAAAAATTTGTATAACGTAAAAAGATTTAATTTTAGGCTGTCAAATAATAAAATAATCAATAAAAAAATTGATGTAGGTTTTAAAACGTCAATAAATCTGCCTAAAAATCCTAGGCCCCCACTATTACTATATATATCTACATGAGAATCCATAAATAGTGGTACTCCCACTAAAAAATAAGTACTTATACAAAGTAAAATATATAGAGTAGATGAGATAATAAAAAGCAGGTTTAAAAATAAAGTTTCATTTTTAAGCTTTATAATTTTTGTTTTAGATAATAAGCTGGTTTTGCTTAAACTTTTGAAACTAAATAAGCCAATAAAAAATGCAATTTGTGTTAATAAGTAACTAATTAAATAAAAAGTGAGAATTTGCTTAGTAAAATACAGAAACCACACAACCGTGAAACCAAATACAGAAAAAAGTAACGTAAAAACGATAGGATCGAGCACCGATATATATAATCTTTTAAAAATGATAGTATATATTATGAGTGATGCTGCAAATATTTTTAAGAAAAGAGCTATATTATCAGCTAATAATAGTCCAAAGCTATACCATTCCATTTAATAGTGGTTTTTCTTTATAATTTTTTGCGCTATAAAGGTTCTTATAGTAGTATAAATATAAATGTGATATGGGAAATTTTTTTTAATTATGGACAACTTGTCTGAAAAAAAATTGTAGTCTGCATTTTTCGCAGAATATCCTCCTCCCTGATAAATACTTACAAGAAAGGGCAAATATTTAAATTTAATATTTTTGTTGCCAAAGCAACGCATATTAAAATCATGATCTGCCTGTATTTTATATTTAGTGTTAAATTCTGAATTTTTGAATACTATTGCTGGATAGAAGATAGCTTGATGACAAATGTTTGTCACTGCAAGTTTGTAGGAAGGATATTTGCCATTATAGATTTTTAACAAGTCATTTCTGAAAACGTTTCCATAATATATTGTATTATCACTAATAAAATTAGCAACTAAACTATCTAATACATTTAAAAGTATATCACCAGCACCTAAAAAGAAAATCCAATCACCTTTAGATTTCTTTACTCCTTTATTCATTGCGTCATATACTCCGGTATCTGGCTCTGAAATTAAGATGTTAATATTTGAATAATATTTTTTTATAATATTTAATGTACTATCTGTAGATCCGCCATCCACAATTATTAATTCATAATTTTTATAATTTTGGGTAATAATGCTAATTAAACTTTGTTCTAGTTCTTCTTCAGCATTATAAACGGCAATTATTATACTAATTTTAGGATTTATAACTTTTTTTGAGCTAAGGCTAGGCATTAAACAAATTTTGTGAAAGTCAATTTTTAATTAGCTAATTCTTCTATTAATCTTAAAACATTGGAGGAATAAGATTTATCCCATGTATAATTCTCAGCGAATTCAATCCCATTGTAATAATACTTAGAATAATTTTTAGGATCATTTATTAAAGTTATGATTTCATCACTGATTTGAATATCGTTGATTGGATCAACAAAAACACAATCTTTTCTATCTTCTAAAATTTCTGTTGCTCCAACACTTTCACTCAGAATAACAGGAATACCACAACTCATGGCTTCAAATACCGCAAGACCCCAACTTTGATCAATATTAATAAACATAAATATATCAGCATTCATATGAAGATCTAAAAATTCCTTTTCAGAAACTTGTCCTAAAACCTTTATATTATTTGCTAATTTTTTATTAATTATTAGATTAAGTATTGAGTTTGAATATTCAGGATTTAGTTCTATGGAGCCAATAATTTGAAGATTTACGTCAAATCCTTTATTTATAAGATTTTCTACAACTTTTACTGCAGTTTCATAATTTCTATAGGGCATAAAAACGCCACTAGTAAGAATATTTATTTTTTTGTTTTTGAATCTAAGAAGAGTGGAATCCAACTCTCTTTTTATATTAACTTTTTCAATACCACAATATAAAACCTGTGCTTTAGCACCCATCAGATTTTTAACTCGATAACTATTTTTCTTAACATTAACAGTTACTTTATCAACAAATAATTTAGTCGAGATTTTAATATAAATTTTTTTAAGCTTGTTAAATAAACTTTCATTTTGTTTTGATTTAAATTCAGTAGGTAAATCATTTATTTGCCATATTATTTTTTTGTTAAATAAAAATGGCAAGATAAGTTGAAGTCCATGATCGTGTATATTGATTATTTTCACACCATTAAGTGCCTTTCTCAACTTTAAAATATAGTTTAAATAAAAATAAATCTTACGAAAATTATTTTCGGATGTTTGTCTTTCAATACAAAATATCTTATTTTCTAATAGCGTAAAAGAATCATAAGTTTTTTTAAAATCGACAGAGTTAGTGATGATTTTAAAATCAACATTGTTTCTTAGTAAGAAATCTGCTAGGTAGTAAAACTGTTTATGAGTTCCGCCTTTAATATCCAACTCTCTTATATAAAGTGCAATCATTAATTTATGCTACTAATTTCATTAAATAAATCCATGCTCTTTTTTATACAAATATCCATGTTGTAGTATTCCCATTCGCCAAACCTACCTAGTGTTTTTATGCTAATAGAGTCTAAATAATTTTTAATACCATTAACCGATATATCATAATTCTGATCAAATACCACATAAGCATGTTCGGATACATTATATGCTAATGGTTTAATAAGAAAAGGGTCTTTTTCCCCATTTTCAACCATTTCCTCATAAGTTTTTCTTCCTATAACTTCAGTAATTGTGTAATTTTTTTTGGGAGAGAAAAAGTTACCTATATGTATATATCTGTGAAAAAAGTTATCTCCTTCGGGAATATATGTCCATGTTTTATCAGTAGTTTCAGTTTCCCAAAACATAGTTGTTACTTGATTATACTTTAAATTGTTTGAGTAATTAATTATTTCAATTGGAGCATCTTTTATTAATTTACAAACATGATTGAGGGGTAGGGTGTTTATTAGAATATCATAAAGTTTTTCTCCATTTACAACCCATTTAGATATCTTCTTATCAAAGAAAATATCTTTAACCTCATAATTGCATTCAATATTTAATCCCTCTGCTAATGCGTCAATGAAAGTCTTTTGATTATTTGAATTTGGATAAAAAAAACTAGCATGAGGCATTTGATCTTTTACATCAGACAATAGGGATTGAAAAAAGGAATTTTTATTTGGTAATGGAAGTTTTCCCTCTACCCATGCAGGGCTCATTTCTGATGGATGTTTATTCCAAATTTTATTATTATAAGGGATGAAATATAATTCGGACAATGTATCTCCGAATTTTTTCCTAAACCAATCTTCCAAATTTTTGTAATTTCCATCATCATTTGCGGATAGAAAGTCTTTTGTTATATTCAGTGCTAAATCATGGTTTAGTTTATTTATTTGTTTAATGCTGTATTCAATTGGATAATCTATTTCATTTCCGAGTAATTTTATAACAGCATTTCTTTGAATTATGTGCCATTTGTCCTTATCTAATACTTTATTAAAAACAAAATCAAGAACTTCAGGATATTTAGAATTAAAGCAATGCCCTCCAATAGGATGATAAGTGGAGTCGTTAATTTGTAAAGTTTTGGCTATTCCACCCCAATCATTTGATTTTTCTAGAATTTCCACTTTAAAAACGGTATTTGCAAGTTTACCAAAACTTAATCCAGAAATACCTCCGCCTAATACACCAATAGTTTTCATAATTTAATTTGGTTTTGATTTAATTATTCATTCCACAATCCTTTTGAAGTACCTTTAACAATTTTATAGCATTGAATTGGAGCCCATATGGAACATATTAGCAAACATAAACAATTTGAAATAACAATTGATGAAACGCCAAAAGATGTATATTTAATTAATAGATATGAAAGCGGAAAATTTAATATGGCTATAATAATTGAACTATATAATTGTATTTTAATTTTGCTAATACCATTTAAAAAGTAAACAAATAGATTATTCCAATTTAATATAATTACAAAAAAGCCCATTAAAATATTTAATCTAACAGGAATTTTTATTTCACGTCCTAACCAGATTGAATATATAAATGGCGCAATTAAGACTAAAATTATAGTAACTACTAATTGACCTATCCATAATAACATTAATTTTTTGAATGACTGTTTTATCCATTGTAAACGGCCTCCAGTGTAAGCACTCGTAAAAGAAGACCAATATGGCATTAGTATAATACCAAAAACCACGCTTATTATGCTAAAGTACTTATAAACAATATTAAAATCGGTTACACTGGAAGAAGAAAAAAATTGAATAATTACAACATTGTCTGTTGAAAAAACCACTATTGCTGCAATTTGTATAATAAAAAACTTCATTCCTAAGCTAAACAAGGATTTTAAATGAGTTTTATTGAATGAATTAAATGAAGGTTTTAAAAAACTGTAGCTAGATTTACTCCTAAATAAATAAAAGTTAAATGCTAATAATATTATAACAGGGATAATAGAAACAGCAATACCAAAAGTGAGAAGAGATTTACTTTGTGTATATGTTAATAAATAAACTGAAATTAAAGTAAATAGGTTGAAAAGAAAATCGATTACTGCTTTTATGAATGGTTTTTGAAGAGATATTACAATAATTCCTGATAAATCTAATACTAATCTACAACAAAAGCTAAAGACTATTATAAATGTCAATACCAATAAATCATATCTTTGTAAATTAGATTTTAAAATTATATTCCAATTTAAGAAAGAGTTAATTGTAGAGAAAAGTATAAAGACAATTAACATCAAAGCAATAAAAACAAAATAGGCTGTTGATACGTATTGGTTAGCTAACATTTTGTCTTTATATTCTATCGCCTCAGCAAGCTTATTTCTTAATCCATTACCTAAACCAACATCCATAAAAGATAACCATGAGATTATTGAAGTTAGCGTTAACCAAACACCATAGTCAGATTTATCTAAATAGTTAAGACTAATTGGAATTAAAAGAAAGCTACATAAAATTGCACCACCCCTAAATAATAGAAGTAATAATGTGTTTATTTGAATATTTCGATTGTAGCTAATTTGGCTAGAATTCATTTATTTATAAAAGAATTATTGTAACAAGGATTGTATTCCTTTTCTAATTAACAGCAAAGTGACACCAATAAAGAGAAAAATTAGCGAAAAAATTAAAGGGATTTTAATAAAACTTGGTTTAGACTCTTTCAAAGGAAATACAGGTTCGTCAATCACTTGTATCAATGGTTTATCGTTTCTCAAGGTAATTTTTGCCATTTCTAGGTTCTTCACAATCTCCTCATAAATAGCACCGCTCGCTTGTACATCTACCTGTTTTCTTTGAGAATTCACTCTTAACGTCTGTAATGCGGGGTTAAGGTTTGGGTTGGCATCTACGGCTGCGGCAACCCCACCAATGCTGGCATTTAAAACCCTTTTTACGCTATCTGCCTGGTTTTGAAGAATCGCTACGTTTTCGTTAGATTTTTTGGTTTTTGTGTTCACGTAAAAGTTGTTTACCTTATTTACGATATTATCTGCGAAAGATTTGGCAAAAAGTTCATCTTTTGATTTTACCGTTACGGCTATAATCGATAATTTCTTATCTGGTTTGGCAACTTCTAAAACCCCATTGTTTATGGTTTCTACCAATTTGCCAATGATCGAGTCTTGCGTTCTGTTAAAGTTATCGGGGTTATCAAAACTGATGTTTTTGAGCAATGGCTTTTCTTCCCACTCTTCTCTCAGTTTGTTAAACTCTATATACCTTTCTATCAAAGATTGTTGTTTACCATTAAAAGTATCCTTTGCCAAAAGCGTTTCTTGAATCATACGACGAGATTTGTACAATTCTAAGATATTATCGCCTTTAAATATTCCTCCGCCGCCACCACCCAGATCTATACCAACCATAGAGGCCAAACCTGCATATTGCCCCAAACCGCCCCCACTTTCTCCTTCTTCTAAAACAAAAGTGGTTTCGGCCGTGTAAACCGGTTTTTTAATGAACGCATAGGTCAAACCTAGGGCACCGCCAATAAGCCCAGCTATTAAAATAGTAAGCCACTTGCTCCATAGGTATTTCCACCAATCTTGTAGCTTCAGGATGAGTTCTTTTAAAGAAATCTCTTCGTCTTGGGCATTTGGCCTTTCATCAGAAAAAGTTTCCGTAAATTCTACTTTTTGGCTATGTTTTGAGATATGTTCCTCTGATTGGGACATTTTTAATTAATTAAATTATCTGATTGTATTTAATACGCCTAAAATTATCGCCCCAAAAGATGCAATACCTGTAAATATACTGATTACCTCTCCGGTAGATAGGTTTCTTTTCTCCTCTTTTTTAGGCACAAAAATTTCGGAGCCTGTTTTTACGATGGGATAATTATTGAAAAATAAAAACTTTTTTGTGCTTCTTACCGCACCGTTTGCATAGATAATATAAGATCTGCGTTTTAGAGCCTTGGTACCAAAGCCTCCGGCATTGGCTATATAGCTCCTAAAACTTTTGCTATTGCTAAATACCACGGTATTTGGAGACAACACCTCGCCACTTACCTTTACAGTCTGCAATTCGGTGGGCACATCGATAATATCGCCATCTTGTAAAAACAAATCGCTTTTGCTGCCGGGTTTGGTCAAGATTTCTTTCAATTCTATTCCCACAAAATTATTACGTGTTACCACATTTTCTAAGGTTATAGAAGTAGAATCTTTGGCATCTTTTTGTACTTTCTTAAACTGTTCTAATTTTTGCTTTTCTTTCTCTTTTTCGATTTGGGTATCAAAAGACCCTGCCCTTTTTAGGGATGCGCCATCTGCATAGGCCAAGGCAGTTAAGCCCCCCGCTCTTTTGATCAGATCAGAGAGGCGTTCGTCTTTTTTGGTAATGGTATAATAACCAGGGTACATCACTTCTCCATCTATACGTACTTGTTGTTGTACTTCGTAGCCCGGGGATGTCCTCACGGTAACGATGTCATAAGGTTTTAATATAAATTTAGCAGCTTCAATGCTTAAGTTTTTATCAATATTGATTTGAAAAACTTCAGCTGTTTTTGCAGATTTGGATGTAGCATCAGAGTTTTTTACCCTCCTAGAGATTTCTATTCTTTGAGGGGTTGCCGATTCTTTAAAACCTCCAGATTTGATGATCAATTCTTCTAAGCTCATGTTTTCTGAAAAGGGGAAATCGCCGGGCCTCCTTACCTCGCCATTGATGGTTACCTTATATTCTTCCTTAAGATCAAAAATAGAAGAGATACTAACTACATCTTCTCTTTTTAATGGGATGTCTTCTGCTTGTCCGTTCAAGATCTTTGCAACATCAAATGAGATCAGCTCTGTATTTAAATCATCGGTTAAACGGGTAATATATGCTCTTGGCTTAAAAGCATCTTCTTTGATGCCCTCTGCTTCTTGGATCAAGGTTTTAAGCGTTAGCCCTGGTTCTAATTGATATTGGCCGGGCCTAAAAACAGCACCTTCTATGGTTACCCTATTCTCAAAACGGTCCAATATTTCGTTTACAAAATATTTATCCCCGCTTTTTATCTCAAAAGAATTAAATTCATCTTCAGAAACATCTACTATTTTTTTCTCTGTATCTGTATTTCTCAATACTTTAACCCGGGCTTTATAGGCACTCTCTGTAAAACCTCCGGCAAAATTCAATAAATCGTTAAAGTTTTCGCTGTCTTTCATCTCAAAGATTGCTGGGCGTTTTACTTCCCCAACAATTTCTACCCTTTTTTTATAAACGGGCACCCTAATGATATCTTGATCTTGCAAGCGGATGTTGTTTTTTAAATCTCCTCTTAAAAGAAAATCATATACATCTAAAGATGCCACTTTTTTGCCGTTTCTGATCACTTCAATATTTCTAAAAGAACCATTATCGGTTGGCCCTCCAGAAGAATATAAGGCATTGAAAAGGGTGGCTAGTGATGGGAGGGTATAGGTGCCCGGTTTCATTACCTCGCCAGTTAATATAACTTTTATGCTGCGTATGTTGCCAATGGTAACGCTAAGTTTGGTATTGCCAGAATTTAACCCGTTATAAATTTTAGAAAGTTTGGTTTTTATTCTCGATGTGGCGGCTTCAACAGTTAATCCCCCTACTTGTACAATCCCCACATAAGGAAGGTTTATGGTGCCTTCGGGGCTAACCGTTAAATTATAACTTACTTCAGAATAGCCGTAAATATCTATTAAAAGCTGATCGTTAGTACCTATCACATAATTTAAGGGTGTTGCCAAACGTAAATTTGGTTCAAAAGTGGTAGCGGAATTTGCAAATAGCTCTTTACCAAATATTTTTGATTTTAAAGCTTGTAAAGCTACATCAGCTTCTTTTTCTGTTTTTTTCTGATCAGAATTCGCTATTTCAGAAGCTTCCCCTTCAAAACTCCTACTTCTTGTCCCGTCTTTTCCTTTAAGTGTGGCATCAGTTGCACCGGTAGCAGAGCTTTTAGCGTTTACTGTCTCAACCCTGGCTTTTAATTTTTGTACTTCAGATGGTTGCATACCTTTAGAAAGGGCAACGTTTTCTAATTGCGATTCGGGCAGGCCACTAGATTTTATCTGTTTGATGATTTGGCGAATTTGATCATCGCTTAGATCATCAACCCTTACATTGGAAAAATTTTGTTGGTTGATGGTTTGGGCTTTTGTTTGGAAAGACAGCAATAAACCTAATGCAAGAAATAGCGTAAAAAGATGTTTTTTAATATTCATTTATGATGATATGATCTTTATATAGTGTTGTGTGATACTGTTTTTGATTACGATCTTTATAAAACTTTTGATACTGGTTAATCTATTTTTTTAATGTTTTAATTTCCTTTTGGCGCATCCTTCGGCCCCTCCTTCGACTCCTCCTTCGACTTCGCTCAGGATGACATGGCTCAGGATGACATGGCTCTGGATGACACCTGTTTCCAAATTTATTATTTATTCCTTCTATTCATCATCCTTCGGCTCCTCCTTCGACTTCTCCTTCGACTTCGCTCAGGATGACTTCGCTCAGGATGACTTCGCTCAGGATGACTTCGCTCAGGATGACATGGCTGAGGATGGCAAATTTATAATCCTGTCGAAATAACTTTATTCAAAATAATTCATGGTTTGGTAACCGCCGTCTTTTAAATACTGGTCTTTTTTAGTCAAGTGCAAATCTGATAAAATCATGTCTTTTACTAAAGCCGGTAAATCATATTTCAATTTCCAACCTAATTTTTCTTTTGATTTTGTTGGGTCGCCCAACAATAAATCCACCTCCGTAGGGCGGAAGTATTTAGGGTCTATCTTAACTACGGTTTGCCCCAGTTTCAAACTTTCTAAATTTAAACCTAGTTCTTTGGCCTTATCTTGATCAACATCTATAATTACCCCTTTTTCGTTATCATCTTTACCAGAAAACTCTACTGTAATCCCCAATTCCTCAAAACTCATTCTTACAAATTCCCTAACCGTGGTGGTTATACCAGTTGCAATAACGAAATCTTCTGGCTTTTCTTGTTGTAAGATTAACCACATGGCCTCGATATAATCTTTTGCATGGCCCCAATCTCTTTGGGAAGACAGGTTACCCAAATAAATACAGTTTTGCAAACCCATCGCAATTTTAGCGGCTGCCCTTGTTATTTTTCTGGTCACAAAAGTTTCTCCTCTTATAGGGCTTTCATGATTGAATAAAATCCCGTTACAGGCGAACATATCATAGGCCTCACGATAGTTTACGGTAATCCAATAAGCATACATTTTGGCAACTGCGTAAGGAGAACGTGGGTAAAAAGGTGTTGTTTCTGATTGAGGAACCGCTTGTACTAAGCCGTAAAGTTCTGAAGTAGAGGCTTGGTAAATTCTGGTTTTTTTGGTTAAGCCTAACAACCTAACCGCTTCCAATATTCTTAAAGTTCCGATACCATCTGCATTAGCGGTATATTCTGGCGTATCGAAACTTACTTTTACGTGGCTCATGGCGGCCAAATTGTAAATCTCGTCTGGTTGTATTTCTTGCACTAAACGGATTAGATTGGTGGAATCGGTTAAATCACCGTAATGTAGCGTCAATTTTATGCCAGATTCATGGGGGTCTTGGTATAAATGATCAATCCTATCGGTATTAAAAAGAGAAGTTCTTCTTTTTAACCCGTGTACTTCGTAACCTTTTTTTAATAAAAATTCGGCAAGATATGCGCCATCTTGTCCTGTGATACCTGTTATTAAAGCAATTTTAGCCATCTCTTCTACTTTTTTATTGGAATATTGGAGGATTGGAATGTCCTCAATCTTACCAATACTTTTTTTTCTTATGTGATTCTTTTTCTTTAATTTTTTTTGGAACGCTGAAATTTTGGAGAATTACGCCAAATATTCCATTATTCTTTACTTATAATTCTCATCCTTAAGCCTCCATTAAAACACTCTATAGCCTAGCTTTTTCAGGCTACAAATCATCCCAAATCACAGCTATGCAAATCTTTCATCATTCCATTATTCCAAACTAGCCATCCTGCAAATCTCACACCTACAAAATCTTTCCTTCTGCAATATCTATTAAATATTTTCCGTAACCGCTTTTCACTAATGGCTCGCCCAATTTTTTCAATTGCTCGGAGTCAATAAAATTCATGCGGTAAGCAATTTCTTCAATACACCCTATCTTTAAACCCTGCCTATCTTCTATAACTTGTACAAAGGTTCCGGCTTGCATCAACGACTCAAATGTACCGGTATCTAACCAAGCCGTTCCCCTGCTCAAAAGCCCCACTTTTAATAAACCTTTTTCTAAATAATATTTATTTATATCGGTAATCTCTAACTCTCCTCTTGGCGATGGCTTGATATTTTTTGCGATTTCTACCACATCATTATCATAAAAATAAAGACCGGGAACTGCGTAATTAGATTTAGGGTTTTCTGGTTTCTCTTCGATAGAAATAGCTTTCTTGTTCTCATCAAATTCTACTACGCCATATCTTTCTGGATCATGGACCGGGTATGCGAAAACCACCCCGCCTTGGGGATTGTTATTGGCCTGCATCAGTTTCGCCATCCCATCGCCAAAGAAAATATTATCCCCTAAAACCAAGGCAACGGCATCATCGCCAATAAAATCGGCACCTATGATAAACGCTTGGGCTAGGCCATCTGGCGAAGGTTGTTCTGCATAAGAAAATTTGCAGCCCATATTTTTTCCATCGCCCAATAATGTTTTGAAACCCGGTAGATCGTGAGGGGTAGAAATGATCAGCACTTCATTGATCCCCGCCAGCATTAATGTGGCCAATGGGTAATAGATCATCGGTTTATCATAAACCGGCATCATTTGTTTACTAACTGCCAAAGTAAGAGGATGTAACCTTGAACCTGTGCCTCCTGCTAAAATTATTCCTTTCACTAATGATGTATTAGAAATGTAATTTTTTTGATAGTTTGCAAATGTAAAAAATTTAAGTCTGATTTAAAGCATTAATATTCTCCTCTAATTCTTGGTACCAAGCTTCCCCATATTTTCTGATTAAAGGCTCTCTCAAAAACTGGTAAACCTTTACTTTATGTTCATCGCCAAAAGCACAGGCCGGGCTACAAATGCTCCATCTATCGTAATGTAACATATCAAATTCTGGGTATTGTGTTAGCCTAATGGGATATAAATGGCAAGAAATGGGTTTTTTCCAATCAACCAAGCCTTGTTCATACGCTTTTTCTATGGCGCATTTCGTAATTCCGTTTTCCCAAGTTACGTAAGCACATTCTTTATTTCCATCTACGCAAGTTGTGGTATAATCTCCATCTAAATCTTTTACAAAAGTACCTTGCGCTTCAATTGCCTCGATACCCTTTTTTGTCATCAGATGTTTAACTTTTGGATATATATCATCTAAAATTTGTAGCTCGTCTTCATTTAAAGGTGCGCCAGAATCCCCTTCAATGCAACAAGCTCCTTTGCATTTATCTAAATTACAAATGAAGTTTTCTTTCGCTAATTCATCAGAAACTAAATGGCCCCCAACTTCTATCATTATTTTTTCTTGCATGGTAGGTAATCTTTAAACAATTAACAATTTAGATGGTGTAGCTATAAATTGCTTAATAATATTTATTTATGCGTTTTAACACTTCGCCAACTGGCGGATATATCTCTTTTTGCCATCTGTTAAATGGCAAGCGCAAAAAAAGCCTGCCCGAAAAACAGGTGAGGATGCCGATCCTATCGTTAACGCCTCAGCAAGTGGAATTAAATAGTTAAGATATTCCCTTCCTTATCAACCGTTCCCTTTTTTATGGCTGGGTTTCCAAACCATAACTCAAAATTGTTTACGGTTTTAGTAATTACGCTTCCTGCCCCTATCAGTGCGTGTTTGCCTATCTTATTTCCACAAATTATGGTAGTATTTGCACCTATGCTTGCCCCTTCTTCTATCATCGTTTTTACAAATTCTGTTTTGCGGTCAATAAACGCTCTTGGGTTAATAATATTGGTAAAAACTACCGATGGCCCTATAAAAACATCGTCTCCAATTTCAACGCCTTCATAAACGGAAACGTTGTTCTGGATCTTTACCCCGTTCCCTATTTTTACGTTTTTCCCTATAAAAACATTTTGGCCCAAAGAACAATTTTTCCCAATGGTAACGCCTTCAGAAACATGGCAGAAATGCCAAATTTTTGTGCCTTCGCCCACGCTTACCCGATCATCTAAAATTGAAGTGGTATGGACAAAAAAATTATTATCTGACATTAAAAAATTCTTTGATGGTACCGCAAATATAAGTGATCTCTTTTTCTTTTAACAAAGGATGAATAGGCAGCGACAATACAGATTTGCATAAAAAATCGGCAATTGGCGTAAGTGTTCTAAAATTGGAATAAGCATTTTGTTTTGCCAATGGCATGGGATAATAGACCATGGCATCTATCCCTTTTTCTTTTAAATACAACTTTAAATTATCCCTTTTGCCTTCTTTTATTTTAATGGTAAACTGATGCCAGGTATGGTTTATATTTTCAAAGACCAATGGTAATTCTATTTGAGATACACTTCTTAATTGATGATGATACCAATTGGCAATGGCTTTTTTGCTAGAGAGATTATCTTTTAAATGCTTTAGTTTTTCTGATAATACCACGGCCTGTAAAGTATCTAGCCTAGAGTTTATGCCCATTATTTGATGGTTGTATTTAGCTGCCTGTCCGTGGTTGGCGATCATCCTGATTTTTTTTGCTAAATCATCATCATTGGTAAAAACCGCCCCGCCATCGCCAAAGCAAGAAAGATTTTTTGTGGGGAAAAACGAAGTACAGCCTATTTTACCCAAACCTCCCAAATATTTATGAGTTCCGCTTATTTGGCAGCTTGCCCCCAAAGCTTGTGCGGTATCTTCGATCACAGAAATTTTATGCCTTTCGGCGATGTTGAGCAAAGTTTCCATATCACCACATTGCCCAAAAAGATGAACGGGAATGATGGCCCTTGTTTTTTTGGTAATGGCTTTTTTTACCAGCTCATTATCGAGCTGAAAATACTTTTGATCCACATCTACAAAAACCGGTGTTGCGCCCAATAGGCAAAGCACCTCGGCAACAGCAACATAAGAAAATGCGGGTATGATCACTTCATCGCCAACTTTAATATCTATTGCCATTAAAGCAATTTGCAGAGCATCGGTACCGTTGCCACAAGAAATAACGTGTTTTATATTTAGAAAATTTGCCAGCTCTTGTTCAAATTCCCTTACCTCAATACCTTGTATATAATTTCCGTTTTCTAAGGCTTTATTGATCTTTGGTTGTAACGCTGGCTTCAAAAGCTGATATTCTGCGGCCAAATCTATCATTTGGATTTTATGCCTCATAACCTTGCGTCAACTAAATTTCTATCGATAACAGATTTGGTATCAAAAATAACCCCATTGTTGTTTTTTATGGTTTGGTAATCTAACTCTAAAAATTGCTGATGGGCCACTGTGATCACCACAGCTTGGTAATTCTTCAAATCTATTTTATTGAGCAACTTTATATGGTACTCGTTTTCTACTTCTGCGGCATCTGCCCAAGGATCAAAAACATCTACGCTTAGATCAAATTGGATCAATTCATTATAAATATCAATTACCCTTGTATTTCTAATATCTGGGCAGTTTTCTTTAAAAGTGAAACCTAAAATGAGCACTTTGCTTTGTGTCATTCTGTGTTCTTTCTTGAGCATCAATTTAATGAGTTTGTTAGCCACAAACATTCCCATGTTATCGTTTACCCTTCGGCCAGATAAGATTACTTGAGGATGATAACCTAAAGATTCTGCCTTATGTGCCAAATAATAGGGATCTACGCCAATACAATGCCCGCCCACCAAACCGGGTTTAAATTTTAAGAAATTCCATTTGGTAGCCGCAGCGTCCAATACATCATTGGTGTCGATTTTTAATCGATCGCAGATCAAGGCCAACTCATTTACAAAAGAAATATTTACATCCCTTTGTGCGTTTTCTATGGCTTTTGAAGCTTCGGCAACCTTTATGGATGGCGATAAATAAGTGCCCGCCTTGATGATTGTTTTATAAAGCGCATCTACTTTTTGTGCGGTTTTTGGATTTGATCCAGAGGTAACCTTGCAAATGGTAGTTAGTGTATTTATTTTATCGCCTGGGTTGATGCGTTCTGGAGAATAACCCACAAAAAAATCTCGATTATATTTTAGGCTGCTCACCTTTTCTAGAAGCGGCACACAATCTTCTTCGGTACAGCCGGGATAAACCGTTGACTCATAAATCACTAGATCATCTTTCTTGAGCAAACCACCAATCATTTCTGTTGCCTTTAAAAGCAAGCTTAAATCTGGTGATTTGTATTGTGAGATGGGCGTAGGAACAGTGATGATAAAAATATTGCAGTTTGCTACATCGTTTATTTTATCTGTAAAAGAAAGGTTTTGGCTTTCTTTTAGTTCTGAAGGCTCTAACTGCCTGGTTAAATCCGACCCGTTTTTTAATTGTTTTACCCTTTCTGTATCAATATCGAAGCCGATGGTCTTAAATTGGCCACCAAAGGCCGCAGCTAAGGGCAAACCCACATATCCCAAACCTATAATGGCTATTCTGTTTTCTGTTGATGAGGATAGGGACATATATTTTTTGGGGTTTAAGGTTGCGCTTTGTTAGGTTTAAATCGAGTTTTAATTTATTTTAAGTATTATGCTTCATGCTAATTATTTAAGCTTCATGCTTTTTTGCTGTCCTTCTACTCCCTCTTCGGTTATCTCTTCGACTCCCTCTTCGACTCCGCTCAGAGTGACAATGCTCAGAGTGACGATGCTCGGAGTTGCAATGCTCAGAGTGAGGATGATCGGTATGACAGCAAAAGCTCAAGATGACCGCAAAATGATATATACCTTAGCTTGCGGAGTGTTAAAACGCCTTAAATACATAACAAAAATCTATATTTATTCTATTAACAATTACATCTTAACCAATTTATCACCTTTTAAAATAGGGATGCTTTTTACGGTATTTAGGTTTAAGCAAAATTTAATATCTTCTTCTATCCCTAAATTCTTTAGCCGCTCGCTATGGGATGTTTTGGCGGTATAAGCTTCCAAATCTTTCTTCGCTACTTGGTAAAGATCATCCGCTGCAATGCTGGCATCATCTAAAAAATAGTTGTGCTTTTTTAATTGATCCACTACTGCACCTGCAAATAAAGTATCCTCTAAATTAAATTTATTTTTCCAGCCGGCACATAAAAGAAACACGTCTTTATCCTGGTTTTTTAGATAAGCACAAACGGCATCTAAATTTAAAAAAGAACCAATAATTACTTGGTATGCAGATTTTTTGGATTCATCTATGGCGTGGGTTCCGTTGGTAGTGGTTAATACGATGGTTTTCCCGTTTACTTTATCTTCTGTATAGGCAAAAGGGGAATTACCGAAATCAAAACCGGCAACCACTTTCCCATCTCTTTCTGCCGCCAATAAATAACCCTCTTTTTCAAAGCTGATACATTCTTCTACATTGGCAACCGGGATAATGCCCAAGGCTCCGTTTTCTATGCCATAACAGATAGAGGTTGTAGCCCTAAATATATCTATAACTACTACTATGGCATTCTTTATATCGTACAGCGGGAGCAATGCCGGTGTATAGCAGACTTCCAGTTTTCTTTTTTGCATAAATTTATATCAATTTATATACGAATATGAAAAAGGGGGTCGAATTCGACTCCTTTGTTTTATCGATTTTTCTTTCAAATAACTTTTTATCGCTTGGCAATCTTGCCAGTGAGATGTCTCCTCTGGTCGATACGACAAGCTTTTATCTACTTCTTATAAAAAGGAAACTTCACCACTTTGGCTTTAACTTTCTTATCTCTGATGTTGATATAAATCTCTTGCCCTTCTTTAGCTAAGTTGATTTGTAAATATCCCATGCCAATGGCTTTCTGTAAAGATGGCGATTGTGTGCCAGATGTTACTTTACCGATATTGTTCCCTTCTGCATCTACAATCTCATAACCATGCCTCGGAATTCCCCTATCTATCATTTCAAAACCTATTAGTTTTTTTGTTGCGCCTTGCTGTTTTTGGTTTTGTAAAGCTTCTGAATTGATAAATGGCTTGGTAAATTTGGTTACCCAACCCAAACCCGCCTCTATCGGAGAAGTGTTATCGTCAATATCGTTACCGTACAAACAAAAACCCATTTCTAAACGCAAGGTGTCTCTTGCCGCCAAACCTATCGGTTTGATGCCGTAAGGTTCTCCGGCTTTAAATATAGCGTCCCAAATTTCATCGGCGTAAGCATTATCAAAATAAAGCTCGAAACCGCCCGCACCCGTATAGCCTGTTGCTGATATGATTACGTTATCGAAACCTGCAAATTTACTTCTTTTAAAGGTGTAATATTCCATATTGCCCAAATCAACATCGGTTAAAGATTGCAGTGCTACTGCCGCTTTTGGCCCTTGTACGGCTAAAAGTGAGGTACGATCAGAAATGTTTTTCATTTCTACGCCTTCTGTGTTAAATGAAGAAATCCAGTCCCAGTCTTTTTCTATATTTGAGGCATTAACTACCAACATATAGGTTTTATCATCCATTTTGTAAACCAATAGATCATCTACGATCCCACCGTTTTTATTGGGTAAACAAGTATATTGAATTTTACCATCGAATAGTTTGGCGGCATCATTAGAAGAAACCTTTTGGATCAAAGCTAACGCATTATCGCCTTTTAAAATAAATTCGCCCATGTGGCTCACATCAAAAACCCCCACATTGTTTCTTACCGTTTCATGCTCTAAGTTTATGCCTTCATATTGTACAGGCATATTAAAACCTGCAAAGGGAACCATTTTGGCCCCTAAAGAGATATGTTTATCTGTTAACGCCGTTGATTTCATAGATTAGATCTGAGAAGTGGGATTTGAGTTTTGACAGCTTTTAGAATTGAAATATATAAAGTTAATTTAGACATTCACAAAAATAAGAAATATTTTAAGCGGGCTTTACTTGTAAATCTTCATAGATCTTTAATAATTCTTTACCCATTTTATTTTGGTCGTGGTTTTTTTCTACCAATTTCTTAGCTCCTTGGCCAATTCTATTGATCAGGTTCTTATCGGTAAAGCACCTTAAAATTTGTCGGTAAAAATCGTCTGATTTATCGGCAATCAAAATATCCCGATCGTGATGGTAATTTATACCTTCTGCGGCGATAGATGTGGCAATAATACATTTGCCCAAAGCCATTGCTTCAATAATCTTTACCCTCATGCCGCTGCCCGAAAGCAGGGGGACAATTAAAACGTGTTGCCTGCTGATGAACTCTATCGCGTTATCAACCTTGCCTTCCATAATAAAAGATTCATCGCCCATGATCTGAAATTGCTTTGGGATATTTTTACCCGCCAAATGAAAGGTAATGCCCGACCCCAACTGCAAGATATTTGGCCAAACTTTATCCAGAAACCAATCTAAACCTTCAATATTCGGTCGCCAATCCATAGAGCCTATGTAGCCTACGCTTTTGTTGGGGCTAAGCTTATAATCGTTTTTATAGTTTTCTAAATTTAAGGCTACGGCCAAGGTTTGTACTGGAACATCGTGATTTAAGCTCTCGAAAAAATGCTGATCAACAAAGCTGATGGCAACTATGGTATCAAAACCATTTAGGATATTAAACTCGAAACGCTTTAAGCGCTTGCTTAAGATCCCCAAATAAATTTTACGGGCAATAAAGCTTTCTTGCTGGGTCAATCTTTTCCAAATTTGATATTCTATATTGTGCGCCCTGTAGATGAGTTTTGCTTCTGAATTCTCTTTTACAACTTGCAGATATGGGGTAACCTGTAACCCCTCAAATTGGATAATATCAAACGGGTGGTTTTTTAGTAGATGTACTAATCTACTGGCGCAAGCGGGGTTATAAAATCTGCTGATATTATAAGATTGCTTGCTAAAAAGATTAAAAAAAGCATCTTTTATTTTTACCCGGTTATCAACTTTGAACTGAAGGAATTTTATCTTCTGGAAAATCGGATCTTCTATATCACGGGTATCTATATAATGTTTTGTGGTATTTAAACTAAAAAGATGAACCTCACAACCTTGCCCTAAAAGTGCCTCAATGGTGTTTCTAACCACAATTGCGTAACCACCATCAGCTGGGAAAGGGACACGATTGGTGAGCATTAATATACGCATGAAGGCAAATTAATTAAAAAATAGATAATTGTGGATTGGTTACCTTAAATGTTTTTCTGTGATAAGGGCTAAACCCGATTTCCATTACCGTTTTACGATGATGAATGGTTGGGTAGCCTTTGTTCTTTCTCCATTGATAGATGGGATATTCTTGATCAATGTTTGCCATAAAATCATCCCGGTAGGTTTTTGCCAAGATAGATGCCGCAGCAATGGAAAAGTATTTCCCATCTCCTTTTATGATACATTGGTGGCCGATATTTGGATAGGCCTTAAACCGGTTACCATCTATAATTAAAAACTGTGGCTGCAATTTTAATTTCCCTATTGCCCTGTGCATGGCCAAAAAAGAAGCGTTCAAGATGTTTATTTTATCAATTTCTTGATGATCTACCATCGCCACGGCAAAAGAAAGCGCACATTCTTCTATTTCTTTCCTTAATTGAAATCGGTCTTTTTCTTTGATCTGCTTAGAGTCGTTTAACAAAGGATGCGCAAAGTCTTGTGGTAAAATAACGGCAGCGGCAAAAACCGGCCCTGCCAAACACCCTCTTCCGGCTTCGTCACAGCCTGCTTCTATCAACTGGTTTTGGTAAAAAGGGAGTAGCATAATTGCTAATTTATAAAAATTAAGATCAGGTTTTAAACCAATGGTGTCCTAAACGTTTAGGAATAGAGTAAAAATACGTGTTGTTGATGATTATATGGTTGCAATTATGACATTTCAGAAAAGAACCCCCTGAACAACCTGTTTGTCTTTCAGCTCGCCGGGTTCTTCAAAAGGCCGATCGAGCCAGTTCTGCAGGTTTATCTTCACAAATATGTTAAGCCTGATAAAGGCGATG
>NZ_JAEHFY010000021.1 GCF_016623585.1 Pedobacter segetis | reverse complement strand
CAGTTTTTATTGGATAGCAAATACTTTGCGCAAACACCTGTCTCTGGAGGGCTTGTTGTAAATAAGTCGGGCAATAATCTCGACTTTTCTACAGATAAAGTAAAAGGCAGTTTTAATATCAGCAACGGGAACTGGAATTATTACGGGCTGGTAGGCAGCAATAAACTTATCGACCAGTTGCCAGAGCCCTATTTCTGGAGAGCGCCAACCGATAACGATTTTGGAAACAAGATGCCCGAAAGATTAGGGGTTTGGAGGACCGCACATGATAACAGAATTGTTAAAAGTGTAGATGTATCTGAAAAAACCGCAGATGGTGTTACCATAAAAGTAAACTATTTATTGGCCGATATAGATGTGCCTTATAACATTATTTATCAGATCTTAAATGATGGTTCTGTAAAGGTAACCGCATCAATAAACATGGAAGGTAAAAACTTGCCAGAAATGCCACGTTTCGGGATGCGCATGCAACTGCCAGGTAATTTTGACGATCTAAGCTATTATGGACGCGGCCCTTACGAGAACTACAGCGACCGCAAGACCGCTTCGTTTATCGGTTTGTATAAAGACAAAGTAGAAAACGAATACGCAGAATCCTATATCCGTCCACAAGAAAGCGGTTACCATACCGATGTAAGATGGTTTAAGCTAACTGATGGAGCGGGCAAAGGCCTAAAAGTAGCGGGAGTGGATCAGCCTATTTGTTTCAGTGCAATTAATCATAGCGCAGAAGATTTAGATCCCGGATTAACCAAAAAGCAGCAACACCCATCAGATTTAAAAGAGAAAAACGAAGTTTATTTACATATTGATCTAAAGCAAAGAGGAGTGGGCGGAGACACCAGCTGGGGCGCTTATCCGCATGAAGAATATCTTTTGAAAGATAAAGCTTATGCCTACAGCTATATTTTAAGTTTGATCAATTAATTTATTAGGATGAAATCAATGATTAATAATCTGGCGAAATGTTTGATTTGCCTCTCTGTTGTAGGATTAGCAAATCAGGCACACAGCCAAACCGTAAACAAGAAAAAGCCAAACATAGTATTCTTTTTGGTTGATGATTTAGGATATAGCGATGTGCAAGCCTTTGGAAGTAGTTTTTATGAAACACCAAACATTGATAAGCTTGCAAAAGAGGGTATGAAATTTACCGATGCTTATGCGGCCTGCCCGGTCTGTTCTCCCACAAGAGCCAGTATCATGACGGGTAAATACCCAGCAGGTATGCACACAACCGATTGGTTTGGCGCACCACAACCAGAAGAAGAGGCCAAAAAGAAAAATTATACTCGTCTTTTACTGCCGGCACATTATATAGAAAATTTGCCCTTAAAAGAAGAAACAATTGCAGAGGCCTTAAAAGCAGGCGGATATAAAACTTTTATTGCCGGTAAGTGGCATTTGGGGGGTACTCCAGATTTTTGGCCAGAAAATCAAGGTTTTGATGTCAATAAAGGCGGTAACTCTATGGGAAACCCAGGTAAAGGAGGTTATTTTTCTCCTTATAACCATAACCCACGTTTAGACGCAGGCCCTGCTGGCGAATATTTGCCAGAGCGTTTGGCTAAAGAAACAATGAAATTTATCGAAGATAATAAAGATCAGCCTTTCTTCGCTTATTTTGCATTTTACAATGTACACGGGCCTGATGATACCACCCCGGCACTCAAGGCAAAATACACGGCAAAGAGAGAAAAATTAGGTTTAACGGATCAGTTTGGTGATGAAGGCGGTAAAAAAGTAAGGATCGTACAAAGCGACCCAACTTATGCCGGGATGGTTCAATCTGTTGATGATGCGGTGGGTAAAGTGATGGCAAAATTAAAAGAGCTTAAATTAGATGATAATACCATTGTAGTGTTCTTTTCTGATAATGGTGGTTTAGCAATAAACGAAGGCTCGCCAACTTCTAATTTGCCATTAAGAGGTGGTAAAGGTTGGATGTACGAAGGTGGGATTAGGGAGCCACTTATTGTTAGGTACCCTGGAGTAATAAAACCGAATACCATTAACGAAACGCCAGTTATCAGCAACGATTTTTATCCAACATTTTTACAAATGGTTGGTTTACCACCACTGCCTAAACAAAATACGGGTGGCGTAAGCATATTGCCTTTGTTAGAACAAAAAACAATTAAAAAGCGCTCTTTATTTTGGCATTACCCACATTATGGCAACCAAGGAGGAAGTCCTGCATCGGCCGTAAGAGACGGAGATTGGAAACTGATACATTGGTATGAGCATGATAGGTACGAGCTTTTTAACCTAAGAGATGATGTTGGTGAGCACAACAATCTTCTTACTGCCGAGCCAAAAATTGCAAAGAAACTGAAAAAGGAATTGGATAAATGGTTACAGCAACAAGATGCTTATTTCCCAAGCAAAAACCCTAATGCCAAATAATAAAGAGGTTATTTTATCCATCATAAAAACAAGAAAGTCCATTAATTTAATGGACTTTCTTGTTTAATTTGCTTTTCTCAAAAACCTTTTATTCACTGATTAATATAAAATTTCGATGGTTGTTTTATCCCAAAAAGCAATTTTTAAAAATTTCTTTGCCCCAAAAGCTTGTAAAAGTAAATCATTTTTATTTTTACTTGTTTTGATCTTTGTTTTTAACTTAAAAAGTTCTCTTGCGCAAGAGAAAAATAAAATTGATCTTTCTGGTAAATGGGAGTTTCAAATAGATAGCTTAAATATTGGTATTGCACAAAAGTGGTACAACAAACAACTCGATGGAAAAATCAATTTACCCGGCTCCATGACAACAAATGGTATCGGAAATGATATTGACTTAAAAACTCCTTGGACAGGCGATATATTAGACTCGTCTTATTACAAAAAACCCGAATATGCAAAATACAGAGCAGCCGGAAATATTAAAATACCATTTTGGTTGCAACCGATAAAATATTATAAAGGAGTGGCATGGTACCAAAAAGTGGTTGATATTCCAAAATCATTTGGCAATAAAAGCATCAATATATTTTTAGAAAGGCCACATTGGCAAACCACCTTATGGGTTGATGACAAAAGCCTGGGTTCACAAAACAGTTTGGGTACAGCCCATCAATTTTTAATTGGCAAAGGTTTAACAGAAGGGAAACATATTATTACCATTCGTATAGATAATGGGATTGATACGCTAAAAGTAGGAGAAGACTCGCATAGCATTACAGATAATACACAGGGCAACTGGAACGGTATAATTGGCAAGATGGAGTTACAGGCTATCCCAAAATGTAATATCCAAAACGTACAGGTTTATCCAGATATCCAAAACAAAAAAATTACGGTAAAGCTTTATTTTGATTCTTTTGAAGGTAAAACTCAGAAAGGAGTATTAGAAATTTTTGCACAAAACTCAAACCCATCTGCAGAAAAATTGCCTTTGCTAACCAAAGATATTAAAATAGGCAGATTGAACAACTCAATGGAAGTGGTTTATCCGATGGGTCAAAACCCCTTACTGTGGGACGAGTTTAACCCTAATGTTTACAGTTTAAAAGTTAATTTAAAAACTAAGCTGGGCAACAGTCAAAAAACTGTTGATTTTGGTATGCGAGAATTTGCTGCCCAAGGCAAACAGTTTTTAATGAACGGTAAACCTGTTTTCTTAAGGGGTACTTTAGATTGTGCCGCTTACCCGATAACCGGTTATCCACCAACCGACATAAACTCGTGGATCACTATTTTCAGTAAATTAAAATCTTACGGCCTTAACCATGTACGTTACCATTCTTGGACACCACCTGAAGCCGCTTTTGAAGCCGCAGATAAGCTAGGTTTTTATTTGCAGGTTGAGTGTAGTTCATGGGCTAACGGCGATGCGAGAGTAGGAGAAGGCTGGCCCCTTGATCAATGGCTGTATGAAGAAAGCAACAGGATGGAAAAAGCTTATGGCAACCATCCTTCTTTTGTGATGATGGCTTATGGTAACGAACCTAAAGGGAAAGACCATGTAAAATACCTCACAGATTTTGTGAAGTATTGGGAGGCAAAAGACAACCGAAGACTTTATACCACTGGGGCCGGCTGGCCAGTGATCGCAGAAAGTGATTACGATAATACACCAAACCCTAGGATACAAAGATGGGGAGAGGGCTTAAAGAGCATAATTAATGCAGAGCCCCCCAAAGCAAATTACAATTGGGCTAACCGTATAGAAAAGGCTAAACACCCTACGGTAAGCCATGAAATTGGGCAGTGGTGCGTTTATCCCGATTTCAAAGAAATAAAAGAATATACAGGTATTTTAAAACCTAAAAATTTTGAAATTTTTGAGGATAAGCTAAAAGAAAATAAGCTTTATAGCTTGGCGGATAGTTTTTTGCTCGCATCGGGTAAATTACAGGTTTTATGTTACAAAGCAGATATTGAAGCAGCCTTAAGAACCCCCCATTTTGGTGGCTTTCAGCTATTAGGTTTAAGTGATTTCCCCGGGCAGGGTACAGCTCTGGTAGGTGTTTTAAATGCTTTTTGGCAAGATAAAAATTACATTACGGGCAAAGAATTTAGCCATTTTTGTAGCCCAACGGTTCCCTTGGCCCTTTTCCCCAAGTTTATTTACCACAATAATGAAACTTTGGATATACCAATTAAGTTAGCCCATTATGGCAATAAATTACTTAAAGAGGTTACCCCAACCTGGAATATAAAAGACGTTAACGGAAAAATTTTATTCTATGGCCAACTCAATAAAAAAGATCTTCCATTAGGTAACGATATTGATTTGGGAAATATAAGCCAATCACTATCTGCCATTGATAAAGCTGAGAAATTGCAATTGAATATTAATGTTGCAGACGGACACAACTCTTGGGATTTTTTTGTTTACCCTGCCATATTACCAAAGTTGGAAACAAAGGTTTTTACCACACAAAAATTTGATAAAGAAGCATTAGATGTTTTAAATAAAGGAGGGAGAGTTCTACTAACACTAAAAAAAGGAGAAATAAAGCCAGAAATGGGTGGAAACGTGAAAATCGGCTTTTCTTCTATATTTTGGAATACCTCTTATACTAGCGGGCAAGCACCAAATACATTGGGCATTTTGTGCAATCCAAATCATCCGGCATTAAATAATTTCCCTACAGATTATTATAGCAACTGGCAATGGTGGGATGGCATGATGCACTCAAACGCTATTCGGTTAGATTCGGTTTCCAAGGATATTAAACCAATAGTAAGGGTAATTGACGATTGGTACACCGCAAGCTCTTTAGGGCTGATATTTGAGTGCAAAGTAGGTAATGGAAAACTACTGGTTTCTGGTATCGATCTTTTGGAGGATAACGATAAAAGGCCCGAGGCAAAACAATTGCTCTACAGCTTACAAAAATACATGGGAAGCGATAGGTTTAGCCCAAAAACCGAAGTGAATGTTAACCAGATTAATAAGTTATTTAATTGATGAAACAGCAAAAAACCTGCGTAAAATAACAAATGCAGAAATAACCTGATAATAAACAAAATAGCCCTGTCATTTACTTTGGGGCTATTTTGTTATTTACTCGACCTAACCTTTTTTACTTGCGCAGCTGTTATTGCGCTTGCTTTATTTTGAAAATTGTTTCTTACATAAGTCAATACTGCAGCAATTTGTGTGTCGCTAAGATAGCTGAAGGATGGCATAGGGTTGGTATATTCATCTTCGTCAATCACAACACCTTTGTTATATCCTTTCAACAAAATGTTTATTAAACGGGTTTGGTCGCCCAAAACATAAGTTGTTTTAATTAATGGTGGGTTCATGTTCATTACCCCACTTCCATCAATCTGATGGCAGGGCATACAATATTGTGTGTAAACGGCCTTGCCATTAATGGTTGGGCTGGCTTGGCTAGGTTTGGTTGCTTTTTTAACTGGGGTTTGCGCACCTACCATAAAAGGAAATAATAATATTAAGATAACTAGAGTCTTTTTCACGCTTTAAACTGGTTTATGTGTCTTTTTATCTCCGCAAAGATCAAAAGGTTAAATTATTTATCTGTTGTATGAGATTTTGAAGATTGATCCTTTCGCATCATCGGTTACGTAAAGTGATCCATCTGGGCCTTGTGCCAATCCACAAGGGCGATGTTGTGCTTGCCCAGGTGATATTACTTCTGTAAGTCCAGAAAAGCCATTTGCAAATACTTCCCATTTTCCAGAGGGCATCCCGTTTTTAAACGGAACGAAAGCTACATAATAACCTTCTTGTGGTTCTGGCGAACGGTTCCAAGAACCATGAAAAGCTATAAAGGCCCCGTTTTTATATTTTTCTGGGAACAAATTTCCGGTATAGAACAATAAGCCGTTAGGAGCCATGTGGCCAGGAAACGCTACTATTGGATCTATGTAGTTTTTATTGCCTTCAATTTTTCCATCTCCGCCATATTCTGGGGCTAATATTTTTTTGTGTTGTATTTGATCGTAGTAAATATAAGGCCAACCGGCATTATCTCCCTTTTGTATTTTGTACATACACTCTGCGGGTAATTCTGCAGATTGTTTATCGGTATAGAGTTCTGGCCAAGAAGAGTGCAGATTGTCTCTACCATGCTGCATCACATACAATGTATTGTTGGTTTGGTTCCAATCAAGCCCCATAACATTTCTTAAACCAGTTGCATATCTTTCGCCTTGTGAGTAAGATTGGTTTAATCTGTCGGCTTTAAACTTCCATATACCGCCCATAGAATCAAGCAGCGGACAGCCAGGTATGCCAGGCGAATGTAACGCTCTATCCTTTTCTTGGCAAGAGTTTAATTTTGCACCAATATTTACGTATATGTTGTTATCGTTGTCTAAAACAATTGATTTCGTTTGGTGCTGCTTGCCTGCTAAAAGTCCTGTGATTATTTTTTCTGGATGATCAGGATCAATTACATGTTCGTTACCATCTAGCTTATACCTAAATACTTCCTCATCAGAAGAGGCGTACAAGTATCCGTTTTTGATAGCGATACCTGTACCCGCATAATTCCCGAAACTAGATTTTACGGTGTATTTTCCATCTTTATCATCATCAGATAAAAGCAAAATACCTTTCCCGTTTAGTAAGCGGAAAAGTTTCACATAAATTTCTCCACTTTTAGTAACCACAATATGGCGTGGCCTTCCGGTGTTCTCTATAATTTTAGATGCGGTAAAACCTGCTGGTAAAACTAAACCTGCATTTTGAGGGTCTTTATCTTGTTTTGTTGCCTTTGTAAAAGCAAAACAGAACAGTAATAATGTGGCTAAAGTATAAACAGCTATGTTCTTTGTTCTCATTTTATTCAAATTAAAATCGATTTTTAGTAAATTAAAAAAAACGGTTGAAGATAAACCTATGCTCAACTAGCATCTATCTATAGAATTTTTAATTTTCACAGTATATTTAAAATATTTCTTTATGATGATTTAATGATTTAACATTTAGTGCTCAGATTCTCCTGGTTTCTCAGGGATTCCAGGGTCATCAAGTACCTGTACCGCAGTAGCGGGCCCAAGGTTTTTCCAATCCCACAAAACCCACACCACTTTTTTATCGGGCGTAACCTCTACCAGCTGTGGTCCTTTACCATTATTCCCTCTAGAGCAAATAATAGTATTGCCGTTTGTTAAACGCGTACAGCTTTGGGTATTAATAAAGCGATATTCTTCTGGTAGATCTTCTCGTTTTAATTCCCAAACGGTTTCTTTTGCGGTATTTACTTCTCTGGTTAAGATGTCTTTCTCATCGGTAATTAAAGTGTTCCCGTTTTTTAACCTAATGGCTGCCCATGGCTGTTTAATATCATAAGTCCATAACTCTTTAAAGTTCTTATCGTATTCAATTACCTTATCCATTAACATAAAAGGGACAAGATATGTGCCATTTGCGGTGTATCTTACCCTTCTGAACTGACCATGTACCCCTTTATTTGGGTCGTAAGGCATTTCCTTTTCTACTTCTACTTTATTGGTTTTTATGTTGAAGATAAATAGTTTGGGCGGGGTCCCGTTTTGCATAAATAGCACTTTATCTAAACCAATAGGTTGACAGGCATGTATTTCTGTGCCTTCTGGTGCATCATATCGCCAAACTACTTCCTTTTTTGGTGTAATTTCTGCAATATACTGCATTCTGGTAAACAAAATATTACCGTTTGATAGCATCCATACGTCATCATATTCATATCCACCACCGGTTGAGTAGGTCCAAATTGTTTTTCCTTTATTGATCAAAAACATTTTGTTATACCCTTCGCCAATATATAGCATAGGATGTTGGGCAATTCCGTTACCCGGTAAGTTTTTAGGCACAACAATTGTTGTATCCCATTTTCTTTCTGGTACTTCTGTTTCCCCAGAACCTAAAACCGGGACATCTGCAGCAGAGAATTGGTTTAATAATTTTAACAAAGGCCTATCAGATGGCTTCTTATTTACATTTAGGTTTTGCCCATAACCAATATTTGTTAGTAAAATGAATAGTGTTGGGATACTAAAAACAAAAAAGTTTCTAGCTTTTTTATTCGTAATCATAAACAGCTTTTGTGTTAGTTAGTTCTATTTGGTTTTTGTTCTATTGTTAAGCCTGTAATATTTAGGACGTAATGAATTTTATATAAGGTCAATGATTTTAAAAAGGCATTTATTAGCATCAAATATAAATTAAAATAGGCTTTAACAATATGGATATTTTTCTGATTGTAATGGACAATTTCACTTTCTAATTGATCTTGATTTCCCTATATTTTTAATGGAGAATTTTAGTTTACTGTTATTTTGGTTGTTAATAATTTGAAGTTTGAAAGACGGTTTTTTATGCCTCGATTGAAAATTTAGTTGAAGCAATGATCATGAAACCTAAAACAGAAAATGACTAAACATTTGAAGATAGCTTAATTTTTAACAAAGCAACTGATGTAAAACCAAGGGAGGCTGTTGGATTTTGAATCCTAGTTGAAAATTTGGAAGAACTAAGGCAAAACTGATGGTATTTTTGAATCCTCTTTCTTCATTTTAGCCTTTCAAATTGAAACCTCACGGGTTAAAATTTTAATAAATGAAATGCCTCTTTTATAATTTTAGAGACATTTCATTTAGCTAAATATTTGAGATTACTTTAATTGTACCTCTTTAGAAGATTTGTTTCCTTTGCTATCTGCTATTGTTAGAATGTAAATTCCTCTTTTAAAAGTAGTAACATCTAAATGATAAGAAAAGCTATTTGTATCTAGTTCTTTAACCTTTTGACCATTTAAATTGGTTAAAGTTACCTTAAAAGACCCCACAAAATTAGATGGTACCGCTATATTTAAAGATGTAGTTGCCGGGTTAGGATAAGATATAGCGTTGGTTTGGCTTAAATCTTTAATATTTACGGCTATTTCCTTATTGTACTCAAAAGAACCGTCTTTATCAATGGTTTTTAATCTGTAATAATTTGTGCCAGACAATGGGTTTCTATCTATATAACTATAAGTTTTGGATGAAGAAGAATTTCCGGATGCTTTAACCGTACCTAAAAATTTAAAAGAGCCATCTTCTAATCTTTCGATTTCAAATTTATCTGTATTTAGTTCTGATGCGGTTTCCCATTTAAGATTAACACCATTATTTAGGTAATTGCCTGTAAAACTTGTTAATTTTATTGGGAGGGTAGCATCTGTTGCTATTTTTAAATTATCTGCATTAATAACCACTGCAGAAGCATTATTTTGTCTGGTAGCTAATAATCCAAAACCAAGAAGTGGTGTACCAGTATAAGTATTATCATTAAAAGTTGCTGTAACACCACCCATACTATAATCAACAGTTTCAGGGTCTTCAAATGCGGCAGAACTATTCTGTTTAACGTTGAATTGCCAATTATTAGTAGGATCGTTTGGCCTATATACCAATTTAACGCTTATTGAATTAGTAGTGCTTGCCAAAGGGCCTGATGAGGCTAGATCTACAAAGACTGTATTATTAAATACACCATTAGAAAAACTAACAAACCTAACTTCATTGTTAGTATTGCTAGTTGTTGATTTTTGAAATAAAATCGCATATCCGGAAGTAGATGTTGTAAAAACGTCTTCTACGTTACTACCAATTACAAACATCATACCTTTTCCACCGCTGGTATTATAAGTTGTTAATTGTCCAAAAGCTCTCATGTTGATAGTAAACGTAACATTGCCTGTGTTATCAGATAAAGTGGTTTTATAGTTGGGATTAACTTTTGAGAAACTTGTCATAATACCGTCTTTAGAATTACTTCCTTGTGTACCATAACTAATTACATAATTTCCTGAAGTCTCAGCGTCAGCAACAATTGATGCTATCTTTGTGGCCTGTGTAGTATAAGTTGCTTGAGAAGGTGAACCAGGAACCGTACTTGTACCACCAGAATAAGATCCTTCGGCAACTGCAGCACTACCAAATCCCTCCTGATAAACAACCGTTTGGGCATTGGTATTAGAGCAACAAACCGCAAATAATGCGGCCATTAAATAATTTTTAGCACAAAAGTGCTTTTTGATTGAGTAAAAATTTCCTTTCATAATATGTGTAATTTGGTTTCTGCTAAGGTATTTCCCTTTCTAATTTTTTTTAGCACCCGAAATAGTAAAAAAGGGGGGGTGTTTTAATTTTTTTTGAAAATGGGATTTCCATTAGATCAAAAATTTTGTTAAAAAGCCAACTTTTAGGGTAGTTGATACTTGAAAACGGTTGGATAAACTAAATTGCCCCCTGTCAAAAACGAATAAGCATCCCAGTTACGGCTTACATATATTTTAGTTTTGTATATCTATTTTAAAGATAAACCAATTAACCAATCCTTTAATTATCATAATTATCCAGATTGAATACATACACCTAACTTATTGATATGAACCGTAATTTTTACTTTATCCTATTTCTAGCCTTATTTCTAAGTTCTGCAAGCTTTGCGCAGAAATCTATAACCATAAATGCCCAAACTTACAAGCATATTTTTGAAGGTTCTGGCTGTTCTTTTGGAAATAGCGAAGGTGATTATGCTGGGATGAGCGAAGCTAACCAGGCTTTGGCCGATCAGATGCTAAGCAACGAGCTGAAACTTGATTTTATTCAAACTTACATGAATCAGGATCCCTCAAACCCTGCAAATGCAGGTACTTACGCAAAAAGGATTAAATTTATGAAAGCAGCCAAAGCTATAAACCCTGATAACCAGATAGCGATGGTTTTTCAGGCTTATCCGGGTTACCTATGTATTGGGGGTACAAACAACGGAGATTTGGATTATACCAGAACTGGGATATATGATGAAGTGGCCGACTGGTATTTTAACACTCTGAAATTTTTTAAAGATAGTGGGGTGGTTGTGGATATTGCCGATGTATCAAATGAACCCGATTTGAATAGACAAAACAAATATGGTTATGGTGATCCAAAAAAAGGCTTGGCAATATTGGTGCAAGAGGTAATCCCGAGACTCAAGGCAAAATTGAACGACCCATTAATTAATACTACAAATATTAAAGTTCCGCTAATTATGGGGCCAAGTACCTTATCGGTAACCCAATGTCGTAGTTACGTAAATTACTTTAAAAACAACTATCCATCAGCATGGAATCAACTGGATATTGTTTCTACCCATCAATATGCGGGAGGGTTAAATAATGGTGCATTTGGTGATATTATTGCGGCTTTAGACGGGAAAAAACTCTATCAGAACGAACAACATGGTTATCACAACGATAACTTAGGGCTGGATAATTACGCTGGTTTAGGAGACCAGATCAAAACAGTTTTGGATATGTCTGCGTTGATGAATGTAGCCATCAATAGTGGTGTGCAGGCATGGTATTATTATCAAACTAATAATTCAGCCAACTTTGCAGCTTCTAGTTTAATACGTACCCCAACAAACGGAAATGCGCCATCTCCATACAAGCAATTTAATGCCTTTAAGCAAATAACCAATACACAGCCAAAGAATTCAAACGTATTGGATTATACATCTGCGAATATTACCAATAGTATCAGACAAATTTTAGCCTTTAGAAAGCAAGGTTCGGATAAGGTTTATCTAAACCTAAGCAATTTCACAGACGTAGCCGAGCAAATTACCATTACCCTCAAGAAATCTGATAATACAGATTACCCGATAAAATCATTAACAACAGTTACAACAAGCGTAACCCAAACAGAAGGAACTACAAATGAAACATTTACTCCTAACGTTACAAGCTACACCATTACCACCGAACCGTTCTCGGTAAATACACTTACATTTACCGTGGACGACCCGAGTTTACCAGTCGAATTGATTTCATTTAACGTTAATAAAACTTCTACAAATACCGTAGAATTAAACTGGAATACATCTTCCGAATCAAATAATGATTATTTCACTATTTCCCATTCAACAGACGGAAAAACATTTCAGCTTTTAGATAAAATAAAAACTAAAGGGAACGGTAGCAAACCAAACCATTATCGTTTTGTGCATAACAATCCTAATATCGGTAATAATTATTACCAGCTTCATCAAGTAGATTTAGATGGAACAAGCAAAGATTTAGGGATAAGAGCCGTTAACCTAAGTTTAAATAAACAATCTAGTTTTGTTGCTTACCCTGTTCCGGCTAAAGATTTCGTTACGGTTAATTTCAATGGGAATTTGTATAGGTCAATAACCGTTAGTGATGTTACGGGTAAAGTTGTTTATTCTCAAAATATCGCTTCAAATGCTACTAAAGTCTCCATCAATTTGAGTGCTTACCAAAAAGGGTTATATTTTTTGAGAGGTTTAACCGATAGTTCTATTGATGTGATAAAAATATTAAAGGAATAAAAATTAAGGTGATCATATAAAACTTTTAAAATAAGTAAACTACCAATAAAACTTGAAGGAATTTGGTGTTTGATGTTTGGAAGCAGAAAGAACTAGATAAAATAGAAGTCTGTTGGCCATTATAGTTGATTTTAAGTTGATGGAGGTTAAAAAGCCAAAACAGAAACATTGATAGCCTATAATAATTAAGGTGTTTTTGCCCAATTAAGCACAGATGTCTTGTTTTATTAAAAGGATTTTAGAAAAATCCGCCTAGGTTTTTAAGTTGAAGTATCGACCAAATTATAACCATCATAACAATAAATTAAACTAAAATGAAAAGAAAAGTTTTATTAGCGGGCGCATTACTTACGTTAGTAGGTCTTGCGCAATGTAAAAAAGAGAAAACGCAGCAACAAAAAGTTGATGCGGTAGAAGGGGCTGTAAGTCCTCAAGCGCAAACCACCTTGGCGCAGACAAATATTTTTCCGGATCAGCCCTGGAAAGATACGGCTGGTAATCTTATTAATGCACACTCTGGTGGCGTTATTTTTCAGAACGGATATTATTATTGGTACGGCACACACAAAATACCGGGCAGTAGCGAAAAGAATGGAAAAACAGACGGCGGCGTACATTGCTACCGTTCTAAAGATTTAGTTAACTGGACCGATTATGGGATCGTACTGGCCGTAAATAACACCCCGGGCAGCGATCTTGAGCTTGGGTGCAAAATTCAGAGGGTTAAGGTTGTTAAGTGCGACAATACGGGTAAATACATCTGTTATTTTAAGCTTTACCTAAAAGGGGAAGGTTATGATAAAACTTATGTTGCGGTAGCTACAAGTAACAGTCCTACGGGTCAGTTTACTTATGATCATAAATTTTTGGCAGCTAATGATAGTAAAGGCACAGGCGATCATTTTTTTTATAAGGCAGATAATGGAGATTTGTATCATATTGCAAAAAGAAAAACAGATGGTGTGTTGGTTTATGCCAAAATGACCACTAACTATTTAAACCCCGCTACTAGTTATACAGTAATGAGCGGAATCCAGAAATATACAGAAGGTGTTGCGGTAATTTACAAATCTGGTACTTATCATTTATTAGGTTCGGGTTCTTCTGGCTGGGATCCTAACCCCCCTAGGTATTACACCGCAACAAGCCTTGCCGGGCCATGGACTGTACAAAGTAACCCTTTAAGCGGAACAAATTCTGTTACCGGGATAGGCCCAGATCTAACTTGGGGCGGCCAGTCAAATTATATGTTTAAGCTAGATGGCGAAGAAAATAAGTTTGTGGCAAACTTTGATGTTCATGTGCCAACTAACCCTTCAACCTCACGCTACATTTGGCTACCTTTTCGGATTGATCAGAAAAAACTTCATATCAGTTGGCAGAGTAGTTGGAGCCCTGGCCTATAATAGCTAAGCCGGCTGCGTGTTTAGATACATTAAATTAAATTTATCAGTTAAAACAAATAATGGGCAATCAAGCAAAAGATTGCCCATTATTTTAACTTTTAGGTGCAGTCTCTCCTTAGAATGGTAAAAATGCTTACAGCACATATCGATCTTTATTTTCGATGATCCAAATTTGGAACTGATGTTTAATTACTTTCATTTCTTTTAATGACCAATTATTGTTCGCCATCTTTTGATTTTGCATTTTGATTTACTTTTTCTCGATTACAATTTGGGTTTGGGATAGGCATTTGCGCATTTACATTTTTGCGCCATTTATTCATTATTTCTAACCTTTTCTTTTATAGATTAGGCAATCGTTTTTCTTCTAAAGGCAAATACATTGAACAGTTGGGCACAGCTAATTTCGCAAAAAGCTTTTTATGTCCTTTGTATCCAATCGGTAATTTATCAATATTTGATGTTTTATAAAAGTTGCTCCCATAGCAACTTAAATCCTTTTACCCAATATCATCGATAAAAAAATAACGATATTAGGTTTGTCTGATTTAACTTTGGTTTGCGAAAAAGAATAATAGCTGAAAACACGGCTTATAATAAAAGTGATAAGTTTTCTCATTGTTATCGTTGTGCCGGTAAATTTGTTTAAAAATTTTTTTTAAAGGGAAATCCTTTTTTCAGATTTATTTTTTATGGTATTTTAGGGTCTGTAAAAATTTACAAATAGCGTAGTAACAGCAGGCGATTAAACTTTATTTAAACGATGAACTAAAGAATCCATATTTTGCTGAAAGATGTTATAAATATCAATGGCTACCCAAAGTTTAAACAACTGTAATTTTTATTTTAAATTTAATCATTGGTACAAATGGCGATAATTTGCAATAATCCCGTTTCCTCATCAAATATGAAATGGATTATTTTAAGGTGTATCAAAAAAACAAAGAGATAAATGAATATGATAGCTTTTTTATATCCCTAAGATTATTAACAAAATATGAAACAATTTAATAAGGTTTTCCTCACTTTTTTTTTCTTAGGTTTTGCAACAACGCTTTCGGCACAAATGATTGAGCAGGGAAAACCGTGGCTAGATACGGATGGGGTGATGGTAAATGCCCATGGTGGTGGTATTTTAAAATATAACGATACTTATTATTGGTACGGAGAGTTTAAACGAAGCGGGAAACGTGGGAATATGGCCATGGATGGCGTGAGTTGCTATTCTTCAAAAGATTTGGCAACGTGGAAAAACGAAGGCTTAGCTTTAAAAATGATAGCAAATACCAATAGTTTATTACAACCAGGTTGCATTTTAGAACGGCCAAAAGTTATCTATAACAAAAAAACTAAAAAGTTTGTGATGTGGTTTCATCATGAACTAAAAGGTAAAGGTTACGATGCGGCACTTACAGGTTTAGCCGTTTCTGATCATCCTGAGGGACCATTTAAGTATTTAAAAAGTATAAGGCCCAATAAAGGCGTTTGGCCACAAAACTTTCCTGATAGTTTGAAAAACCTATCTTTTACTATTCCAACGGATAGAAATGCAGAATGGCATAAAAAAGTAATCGAAGGAATTTTGGTGCAGAGGGATTTTAACAAAGGCCAAATGGCCAGAGATATGACTTTATTTGTGGATGATGATGGTACCGCCTATCATATCCATTCATCAGAAGACAACCAAACACTTCACATATCAAAACTTACCGATGATTATCTGGATTTTACCGACGAATATTGGAGGGTGAAACCAGGGGGTAGTAATGAAGCTCCGGCGCTTTTTAAATATCAGAACAAATATTATTTATTTACGTCTGGCACAACTGGCTGGGCTCCCAACCCGGGCAGAAGCTTTGTGGCCGATAAAATATATGGACCTTATAAAAATATAGGTAATCCTGTACGGGGTAGCCAAGAAGATATCAAAACCACTTTCCATTCGCAAAGCACATATATATTACCGGTAAATAAAGGCACAGAAACTAAATTTATATTTATGGGCGATAGGTGGATGCCTGATAACCCGATTGACGGGTGCTACATTTGGTTGCCAATAACATTTGAGAACAATATTCCGGTTATCCGTTGGGAAGATCCTTTTAGATTAATGCCTTAAACCTCTATGAAAAAAGATAAATAACGGGAGATTTTAATTTAAACATAAATAAAGCGGGATATAATCTCCAGAAATAATAATATTATCTATGCTTTTAAAATTTTGTCTATTTTTAAGTGTGCGTAAGTACTGTATATTTGAAACTTGCCCAAGTCTTGGAAAAAAAACCTATTAATTGCAAATAGTGCAGCTTTGTTTAAAATAAAACTGTTTGCAGTATTTTTATAACCATAAATTAATTATAACCTCATTAAAATGAATTTTAAGATTAATCCTTTAATTGCTTGCATTCTGCCCTTTTTTACGCTGTTTTCTTGTACTCAAAATAAAAAAACAGAAGAAGTTAAAAAGCCCAATATCATTATCGTTTATATAGATGATTTAGGCTATGGGGATGTTGGTTTTCAGGGAGCAAAAGGAGTAAGTACACCAAATATTGATGCGCTTGCCAAAAACGGACTTGTTTTTACAGATGGACATTGTTCTGCCTCTACTTGTACGCCTTCCAGATATTCTTTATTAACAGGAAGTTACGCATTTAGAAACAATGCGGCAATTTTACCGGGCGATGCCCCCTTATTAATCGATACCAACAAAACTACCATGCCTGCCATGTTACAAAAAGCAGGGTATAAAACTGCGGTAATTGGTAAATGGCACCTAGGTTTGGGCAATGGCTATATAGATTGGAATAAAACCATTAGCCCTGGTCCAAATGAGCTTGGCTTCGATTATTCTTTTCTGGTTCCTGCTACTCTTGATCGTGTTCCATGCGTTTTTGTAGAAAACCATCATGTAGTAAACCTAGATCCAAAAGACCCTATAAAAGTTGATTATAATAAAGATTTAGGGGCTTATCCTAATGGTTTAGAGGAGCCTCAGCTTTTAAAGTTTGGAGCCGATAAGCAACACAGTAACACCATTATCAACGGAATTAGCCGAATTGGCTTTATGAGCGGTGGTAAATCTGCCTTGTGGAAAGATGAAGATATGGCAAAAGTATTGATGGGAAAGGTAAATAACTTCTTATCAGAAAATAAAGAAAATCCTTTCTTTTTATATTTTTCATTTACAGATATACACGTTCCAAGAGCGCCAAACGAAATGTTTAAAGACAAAAGCACCATGGGTTCTCGTGGCGATGATATTGCCCAGATGGATTGGTCGGTTGGCGAACTGATGAAAGCCTTAAAAAGCAAGGGATTAGATAAAAACACACTGATTATTTTTACAAGTGATAATGGGCCGGTGTTAAACGATGGTTATGATGACAAGGCAGAAGAATTGGTTGGAGATCACAAACCGGGCGGGCCCCTTAAAGGAGGGAAATACAGCATTTATGAGGCGGGTACAAGAGTACCAACAGTGGTGTACTGGCCAGAAAAGGTAAAGCCAGGAACCAGCGAAGCTTTAGTAAATCAGGTTGATCTGTTTGCTTCATTGGCAAAATTAACAGGTCAAAAACTTGCCCCAAAAGATGCCCCGGATAGTTTTGATGTACTGGATGCTTTATTAGGAAAATCAAAAACCGGAAGGGATGTAATGCTTGAAGAAGGTTTTACACTTGCCTTAAGGGATAATAACTGGAAATTTATTGCGCCACAATCAAAACCAACACCTAATTGGTTAAAGAATAAAAATATTGCGTCGGGTTTGCAAGAAACGCCTCAATTATTTGATTTAAAGAGTGATATTTCAGAAACCAAAAATCTTGCGGCTACCAACAAGCAAAAAGCAGATGAAATGGCTGCCATATTAAATAAAATTAAAACCCAAAAAGGCAGCAGACTAGGTTATAGCGAATAATTTTAGATAAAATTTTAAATATGAACTTCAAACGTATCTCAATTTGTATTGGCTTTCTGCTGGCATTTTCCATATCATTAAGTGCCCAAACTGGTAAAAAACCTAATGTCATTTTTATATTATCTGATGATGCAGGTTATGCCGATTTTGGATTTATGGGTTCTAAGCTCATTAAAACGCCAAACCTCAATCAGCTGGCAAGCGAAGGAATAATCCTAACACAAGCTTATGTTACGGCATCGGTATGTTGCCCCTCAAGGGCGGGCATACTGTCTGGCAGGTACCAGCAACGTTTTGGGCAAGAATTTAACGGACCCGATGCAAAACCGATGCCCGGCTTTACACAGGATGATTTGGGCTTAGATGTAAACGAGAAAACCATGGGCGATTATATGAAATCCATTGGTTACCACACGGGCTTTGCCGGAAAATGGAATATGGGGCTTCGTCCACAGTTTTTGCCATGGAAACGTGGTTTCGACGATTTTTTTGGCTTTTTAGGCGGCGCTCGTCCTTATTTTTCAGTAAAAGGTGAGGTAAGTGAGCATTATGTGCTGATTAAAAATAAAAAAGTGTTTCCAGAGGATAGCGTTACTTACCTAACAGATGATTTAACCAATTACGCCATCAGCTACATTAAAAACAACAAGGAGAAACCCTTTTTCTTTTACCTTTCTTACAATTCGGTACACACTCCGCTAGATGCAAAACCAGAGGATTTGGACTATTACAAAAACATTACAGATAAAAAGAAAAGATTTAATGCCGCCATGACCAAGTCTATGGATGAAGGCATCGGCAAAATTAATGCAACGCTTAAACAATTAGGCTTAGATAAAAACACACTTCTTATTTTTTTTAACGATAACGGAGGTACACCAGATATTGCCGCCGATAATGGAGTGCTAAGAGGCCATAAAGGACAAAATTGGGAAGGTGGAATTAGAGTTCCCTGTATTGTAAAATGGCCTGCAAAACTTAAAGCCAACCAAAAATATAATGAGCCTATTATGGGGTTTGATTTTTTACCCACTATTTATGCTGCTGGTGGGGGCAAACAAACTTTGGGCAAAACATTAGATGGAGTTGATTTGATGCCATATCTTTTAAAACAGAAAAGTGATAAACCTCACGAAACATTATTCTGGCGTATTGGCGATAATGCCGCGGTAAGGCATAACGATTGGAAACTGGTGCTTAGCCCGGAAGGGGATTACACTTTGTATAATATAAAAGCAGATATTTCCGAAACTACTGATCTATCAGCAAAATACCCACAGGTAAAAACCGATTTAATTAATAAGTTGAAAAGTTGGGAATCACAGTTACAAAAGCCCAAATGGACAAAAGGTGGAGGCTGGATAAAATACGACATTGCTAACTACCTAAGCCAACAAAACGATAACAAGTAAAACTCAAAACAATGAAATTTTTAAAGCTTTTGATGTTATTGCTTTGCATTCAGCAATTTGCTTTTGCACAAAAAAAGCCCAATATTTTATGGATCACCTATGAAGATACTTCCCCTCAATTTATTGGCTGTTATGGAAACAAGGATGCCAAAACCCCAGTTCTGGATAAGCTGGCCGCCGAAGGCATTAGGTTTACCAACGCTTTTTCTACCGGTACAGTTTGTTCCCCATCCCGCTCAACCCTCATTACCGGTGTGCGAACTTTTGAAATGGGTACAGGAAACCATCGAAGTAATTATAAAATACCTGATTTTATACATGGGTTTCCATATTACATGCAAAAAGCAGGGTATTATACTACCAACAACTCAAAAACTGATTATAATGTAGCCAACCCCAAAGAATTTATTAAACAGGCCTGGGATGAAAGCTCTGGCAAAGCCGGCTGGTGGAACAGAAAACCTGGACAGCCATTTTTTGCGGTTTTCAATTATATGGATTCGCACCAGTCTCGCACCATGACATTCCCATACCCAAAATATATCAGCTCTGTTATTAATGAGCTGCCCGAGGCAGATAGGATAGGCGAAAACGACTTTGCAATGCCGCCTTTTTATAAAGATTCCCCAGAAATGCGCAAGCAATTTGCCCGTGTTTACAACTCCATAAAATTAACAGACAATAAAATAGGCGAACTGCTACAAAAACTAAAAGACGATAATTTGTTGGATAGTACGATTGTTTTTTGTTTTGCCGATCATGGCGAGGGTATGCCACGTGGTAAAACCAACGGGATTGATTATGGTTACCGAGTACCATTTATTGCTTGGTTTCCATCGATGTATAAAAACCTATCACCATGGAAAACAGGCGGGATAGTAACTGACGAACTGATTGATTTTGAAGACCTTGCGCCAAGTATGCTTGCTTTGGCTGGGGCCGATGTTCCTAAATATATGGAAGGTCGGGTTTTAATAGGTGCTAAAAGGGCAAAACCTGTTGATCATTTAATTTTATCGAGCGATAGATCGGATAATGGCGTGGATATGGTGCGCTCCGTAACCAACGGAAACCTAATCTATTCTCGTAATTACTATCCTTTTATCAACGAGGCCAGGTATATCAATTACATGGAGATTGGCGATATTAAAAAACAGATGCGGAAAGATTTTGCCGAAGGAAAACTAAATCCTTTACAAAAAAGCTTATTTGAGGATAGGCCAACAGAGTTTTTGTTTGATCTTTCTAAAGATGTTTGGGAAACCAGAAATTTAGTGAACGATATAGCTTACGCAACCGCTTTACAAAAAATGCGGAAACAGCTGGATGATAAATTAAAGGCATCAAAAGATATTATGTTTTTGCCCGAATATGAGCTGGCACAAATATCGAAAACAACAAGCCCTTACCTATACCGCTTGGATAACCCTAAATATCCTTTTGATAAAATTTACGCCGCAGCCTCATTGGCTGGCAAAAGAGGGGCTCCTATTGTTAAGCAACAAATAGGGCTATTATCAAACGATAATAAAATTGTTCGCTATTGGGCAGCATTAGGTTTACGCTCTCAGCCCTTTAACTTATTACAGCCCTATAAAAAGCAAATTTTAGCTAACCTTAATGATAACTACCCGCCCGCACAATCAACATTATGTGCCGTGGCTTATGCTGCATTTAAGGATACCCAAGCAGAAAGCAATTTAAAGAAATTGATCAAAAGCGATAATGAGCTGTTGGCTTTAATGACTATCAACTACCTAATTTATACGCCTAACAGAGAGGTTTTTTTAAGTACGATACAAGGTTTGCTTTCCAATAAAAAGCTAGCCTACAATGTACAGTCGGCCGGAAGGGATTTTTTAAGAAGTTTAGACATTCATATCGATGAAAGCGAAAGTAGCGAATAATCAAAGGATCGCTAAATAGCCCAACCCATAGGTTATTTTTAAGGGACATGAGTTAAATGCCCCTATTAAAAAATGAATTTGACCCTAGTAAAAACATCAAATTTTGAGAATTTTGAAATCAATGCTCTTGTGTCAAAAGAGTGCAAAATAAACCCTTTAAGTTGATGGATGGTTTTACCATCTAATATTTATTGTACAGCCTAAAATTAAACTTCACAAATAAATTAAATGAAAAGAACCTTTTTATTTCTATTTGTTTTTTTGTTAGCACAAACAAATATTTTATTGGCTCAGGAAGTTTTAAACCTTGCTGGCGAATGGCATTTTAAGTTAGATCCAGATAATAAGGGTATATCAGAAAAATGGTTTAAAAATCCATCAGATTCTGCCATTATAAGGTTGCCTGGTTGTTTGCAAGAGCAAGGTTACGGTAACATCCCATCTATTGATACCAAATGGTGGAACGGTGAGGATTTCCACAAATGGTTTACCGATCGCCCTTGGATGGCGAAATACCAAGATAAATCAAATTTTAAGCTTCAAGAGTTTTTAGTACCAGACAGGCATTATATTGGTGCTGCATGGTACACCCTGCAAGTAAATATCCCGAAAGGTTGGGAACAAAAAGATGTTGAGTTATTTTTAGAACGTTGCCATTGGGAAACCAGGTTATGGCTAGATGGTGAGTATATAGGGCAAAACAGAAGTCTTGGTACGCCCCACATTTATCGTTTAAAAAATATAAAACCTGGGCGGCACACTTTGGTGCTTAGGGTTGATAATTCTGAAATAGTGAACATAGGCGGCAAGCCACATTCTGTTTCTGAACAAACCGCCGGAACTTGGAACGGCATCATTGGCAAACTAGAGTTAAGGGCACAATCGGCAATACATATCACAAATGTTCAACTTTATCCAGATGTAAATAAAAAATTGGTAAGGGTAAAAGGAACCATCGTTACCGAACAGCCAGACCCAAACACACAATGGCTATTGGACGCAAGTGTTAAAGACTTAAACGGAGATGCACAAAAACTCAAAATTCTTAAAGTTTCAGGAGTGCTAAAATCTACCGAAAATGCTTTTGATTTTAATTTCCCTATGGGCGATGATGTAAAACTTTGGGACGAATTTGACGCAAACTTATACCAGATCAACCTGATGCTGAAATTAGGTTCAGAATCTGCTGAAACAATAAATGTTGCCACGCAAACTTTTGGGATGCGCAGCTTTGGAATTGCCGGAAAAATGTTTGCAATAAACGGGCAACAGACTTTTTTACGTGGAAACGTGGACTGTGCGGTTTTTCCTAAAACAGGGTACACTCCTATGGATGTAAATTCATGGAAACGGGTTTGGCAAACCTACAAGGATTTTGGTTTAAACATGGCCAGGTTTCACTCGTGGTGCCCACCGGAAGCAGCTTTTACTGCTGCCGATGAGATTGGGATTTATTTGGCCCCAGAGGTTGGCGAATGGGTAACCGTTAATAAACAGCCCCAGTTTGATTTTTTGAAGGAAGAAAGTCTTGCGATTTTAAACCGTTATGGCAACCATCCAAGTTTTGTGCAATTGGCAGAGGGGAATGAAAATGGTGGGGATAAAGAATTTTTTCGGCAACTGATAGCGACTTGGAAAACCGTCGATCCACGCCACCTTTATTCTATAAAAGCAAATAGTAAAAGCAATCCAGAAAATATAGATTATGAGGTTTTGCGTGGTACCGGGAACCCTTTTCAAAGGATCAGGTATCAAGATGGCTGGCCGCCTTTACCTTTAAATTCGGCTTTCCAAAGTCAGGTGCCGGGTACATCAATAAACTGGGATGAAGGTGTATCAAAAAGAGATATACCTTTGATTCAACATGAAAATGCACAGTTCTGTGCTTACCCAGATGTGATGAATGAAATATCAAAATATACGGGCTACTTAAACCCATCCTATCTTGAAATTGCCCAAGATCAACTTCGGGAAAGAGGAATGCTAAACCAAGTGCCCGATTTTGTGAGGGTATCCGGAAAGTGGCAGATCCAGTTAACCAAAGAGGAGTTCGAAGCTGATTATAGAACCAAAGGTTTAGCAGGTTTCCACTGGTTATGCCTGGCCGATTTTACCGGTCAAGATACCGCACCAGTAGGGTTTACAGATGCTTTTTACGATACAAAACCTTATGTGAACCCCAATATGGTAAAGCAGTGGAATGCACCAACCGTATTATTGGCATCTATCCCAAAAAGAGTATTTACTTCTTTATCCGATTTTAAGGCCGATATAATGGTTAGCCATTTTGGTAAAGAGAATATCAACCTATCGGTTACAGCGCAATTAAAAACTGATGATGGTAAAGTACTGCGATCATGGAATATGTCACAGCAAAAAATAGCGCAGGGCAGCGCACAAATGCTCGGTCAAATAGCTACTCCAAAACTCACCGTTGATCAACCTACCCATTTAGTTTTAGAGCTGAAATCTGCAAGCCCACAATTAACAAATAGCTGGGATATATGGGTTTTCCCAGATGTTAAAGTTAAGGAAATCCCAAAAAATATTACCGTTGCCAAGCAATGGAACGCAGATGTAGCAGAAAAGTTAAAGAAAGGCGGAACGGTTTTGCTTTTACCAGCTCAAGAAGATTTAAAAGGTAAACTGCCTATCTGTTTTACCAATTATTACTGGACAAGCTTTGGCGAAAATGCCGGACAGTCATCAGCAGCAGGTATTTTGATCGATACCAAATATCCGGTATTTAAAAATTTCCCAACAGAAGACCATGTAAATTGGCAATGGTGGGATTTATTGACCTACGCCCATCCCATTATTTTGGATTCGTACGATTCGGTAAACCCTTTTCCAAAATCTTATAAAGCACCTATACAACCCATTGATACTTGGAAAATCAACAGAAAACTGGCACTATTATCAGAATTGAAAGTTGGCAAAGGAAAATTGATGATTTGTGCCATTGATTTGGAAACCGATTTAGATAAACGCCCGGTAACTAAAACTTTCCGCAACAACTTGTTAAATTATATTGCTTCAAAAGAATTTAACCCACAAACCGAAGTGAGCATAAGTACCATTCAAGAGCTTTTTAATGCTAAAAAATAAAATCCATCAAACCAAAAAACCAATTTAACCTAATGATTAGTTTAATCACACTTTCTAAAAAAATCAAACCCAAATACTTGTTCAGTAAAATGGTATTATCGGTGTTTTTTATAGCGATGGGATGCACCGTATTTGCGCAACAAAATGTCCAAATTGATTTTGGGAAAGTTGTAAAAAAGAATGTTAGAAAAGGCGCTGCATCAGCAAATGTTTGTTGGCTAACCGATTCTGATAAAAAAAGGCCTAACGATAAGCAGTCTTTTGCAAACGCAATAAAAGAACTTGGCTGTGGTTCTTTGCGCTTTCCTTATGGCCATTTGGCCGATAACTATTTATGGCACACCCCACCTTATGATGACACAAAAAATGGTTTGCGCCCTAAAGTTGCTTCAAAAGAAGAACAACCTTATAATTGGAAAGAGTTGGTAAATGACGATGGAACTTTTAAATCGGCCATGGATTTTGACGAATATATGGGGCTTTGCCAAAAGCTAGATATAAAGCCTCTGGTAGTGGTAAATGTTTTTTCACAAAAATATAAAGATGGCCCAACTGCCGATGAATTGATTACCGCTGCGACCGAATGGGTAAAGTATGCGAAAAGAAAAAACTATAAAGTTGCTTATTGGCAAATTGGAAACGAGGTTGACCATCATAGAAAATTACTTTCTCAAGATGCTTATGTTGATTTTTATCAGAAAATAACCACAGCCATGAAAGCGGCCGATCCGAGTATCAAAGTTGGCCCCGGCATTCTAGAAAAATCTGAATATTTTGATGCCATTGTCTCAAAATATCCAAACCTCATAGATTTCACATCTGCACACCAATATGCCTGGCAGTTTATCAAATCTTGCTCTAACTATGAAAAATGGAAGGCAAATACAGAGGATTATATACCCGTGGTAAAAGAAATGCAGGATGCCGTAAGCCGTTCAAAAAAGCCTGATATGGATATTGTGATAACAGAAACCGGGCTTTCGCCAATAGGTAAGGGCATGGGCGATATCAATAACACTTATAAAGCATTATGGTATTTTAACATGTTGATGAACGAGCTAACAATGCCTAACGTTGCCTATTCGTATTTTTGGGGAACACATTCGCCTTGGACTGGCTTAAAAGATAATGACGCACATGATGTAGAAGTGCTTTTAAGAGTTGACGATAACTCAAGAAAACCAATTGGCGAGGTTGTAAAATTGGTAAACGAAAACCTGTTTGGCAATATGGTAAAAACTACTACCAACGCAAATTTTGTGCGTTCTTATGCCAGCATCAACGATAAAAAGAATAATTGTAAAGTATTTTTGCTGAACAAAAGCAACGAGCCACAAAAGTTGATCCTAAATTTCAATCAATTACCAAAAAATATCAAAAGCCTAAAAGCAAAAGAATTTAAAGGCGATTCTCCCGAAAGTATCATCATAAACACAAAAGATTTAAAAGCTATTTCTATTTCTGGTAACAGTACAGAAATCACGCTATCGCCATTATCGGTTACCATATTGCAAAATTAACGCTTAAACAAAACATTAAATGATCAAGGCAAAAATAAAACCATTGTCGATTAAAACCGAATTGCTTGTTATAAAGCTCGGCATATTTATGCTCATTGTTTTTACAACTTTAAGCAGTGATGCACAACAACGTCAATATTTATCGGGCAAAGGCCCAAGTGATGCCGTAAATTGGGATTTTAAAATAACAGCGGGGCGCAACAGTGGTTACTGGACAAGTATTCCCGTACCTTCAAACTGGGAGTTACAGGGTTTTGGATATTATACCTACCAAACCGATGATCAGGATTATAAAACCAACCCAGAAATTGGATTTTATAAACACACTTTTAGCTTACCAGATACTAAAAACAAATACGTTAGATTGGTTTTTGATGGCTCCATGACCGATACAAAGGTAACCATCAACGGCAAACCTGCCGGCGAGGTGCATCAAGGCGGCGTTACCCAGTTTTCATACAATATTTCAGATTTAGTGAAAGAAGGAGAAAATTTAATTGAAGTGGAAGTTAGCAAGCCGTCTAAAAACACATCAATAGAACGTTCAGAACGTTCTGCAGACTTTTGGCTTTTTGGCGGAATATTCCGTCCGGTTTATATCGATATTTTGCCAGTTTCACATATAGAACGTATTGCTTTAAATGCAAAGATGGATGGAAGCCTAAAAATTGATGCTTTCCTAAATCAGGCACAAAGTGGGCAATCCCTTACCGCCCAAGTTTATACAATTGATGGCAAAGCAATAGGAAAACCATTTTCTATAAAAATGGGAAGCTCTTTAGAAAGTGCTGCTCTGCAAAGCAAAATCAGTAATGTAAAAGCTTGGTCGCCAGAGTTCCCAAGCCTATATAATTTAAAGCTTTCCCTTATGCAGGGAGGCAAAACCATCCATACCATTATGCAGCGTTTTGGTTTCCGCACTTTTGAGGTGCGAGACCACGATGGCTTTTACCTTAATGGTAAGCGTATATTGTTAAAAGGCGCAAGTATGCACAGCTTTAGGCCAAAAACTGGCAGAAGCTTAAATCCTTCAGATAATTTATCAGACGTAAGGATGATGAAAGATTTGAATTTTAATACCGTTAGAACGCCCTGTTATCCACCCGATGTACATTTTCTGGATCTTTGCGATTCTATTGGGTTAATGGTTTTAGATGAATTGCCGGGTTGGTCAAGCCCTTTAAAAACAGATATTGGCAATGTATTGGTTAAAGAATTGGTAATTCGCGATGTAAATCATCCATCAGTAGTGATGTGGGGCAATGGTAACCATAGGGCCCACAATGCAGAGTTAGAGGATGCGTTTTTAAAATGGGACATACAGCAACGCCGCCCTTATAAAAATGCAGCCAAAACAGAACCTTGGCCAGGTAAAAACCCGGGTAGGTTTCCACTCATCAACACCCAATATTATCCTACCTATGCGGAGCTAACTTCCCGTTTGGCATCAGATGAAATTGTAATGCCCAATGAAACATTGCATGCGCTTTACGATGGGGGCGGAGGCGCAGGTTTAGCTGATTATTGGAAAGCCATTGAAGATTCAAAAATTGGAGGCGGATTGATCATTTGGGCATTGTACGATGAGGGCATCATCCGTACCGATGAAGGCGGTAGAATAGATAACCAAGGGAATAAAGCCCCTGATGGCATAGTTGGCCCTAATCAAGAAAAAAAAGGCAGTTATAATGCGGTAAAAGAAATATGGTCTCCTGTGCAAATTACCACAGAAAAACTGGGTTCTACATTCAATGGTAAAATCGATTTGATCAATAAATACACATTTACCAACCTTAAACAATGCACCTTCGAGTGGAAATATATCCGTTTTGCTGCGCCGATGGAGGCTTCTGACGGTTATCGTACTTTAAAAAAAGGAAACTTGATTGGGCCTGATGTAGCTCCCGGTAAAAATGGCGTTCTGCAAATACCAACCTTTGCAGATTTAAAACAGATGGATGCCTTAGAGATTACAGCTATTGATCCTTATGGCCAACAATTGTGGACTTGGCGTTTATTGCCTGAAGATAAACGTGATTATCTAGCTCGTTTTTTGCCCAATTCTGAAGGGCAAATCGTAAAACAAGATTCAACCGATAAATGGCTTTTCAAATCGGGCAACGTGAAGTTTAAGTTTAGTGAAAACAAGCTTGGGCCGGTAGCTATACAAGTAGATAGTACGCTATTCCCCATTTCTGGTATCCCGCAAATTGTTGCCGAGGCAGATAGTGGGATTTATGATGTTAAACCTGCAACGTGGCATCAACCAACGCTTAAAAAGCAAGGTGGCAATATGGTCATCAGCTATCAAAATATAAATGGTTTTAACAATCTAATCTGGACGGTTATGCCAAATGGTATTTTAAAGTTAGATTATGATTTTACCCTGCCAAAAGGAAAATATTATTATGCGGGAGTAGGGTTTGATTTGCCCGAAATAGCAGTAAAAAGTAAGCGTTGGTTAGGCGAAGGGCCATACCGGGTTTACAAAAATAGGCTGCAGGGAACCAGTATGAATGTGTGGGAGGTTAACAAAAAAGAAAATATCCCCGGCAACGTTTATAATTTCCCAGAGTTTGAAGGCTATTTTGGCAAGTGGTTTTGGGCAAGGTTAAATTTGTTTAACAACCATACCATAGGGATGGCAACGGAAGATGATCTTTATTTAGGGCTGCTTAAACCAAACGAAGGCAAACAGCCCGAAAATGCGGCCATCCATTATCCAAAAAATAGCGGTGTCTATTTCTTTAACTACCTTACTCCAATAGGTGAAAAATGGAAGACCCCAGAAGAAATAGGCCCAGCTGGGCAACTAAATCAAATAAACCAAGATTTAAAAGGGACCGTTTATCTCAACTTTTATGGAGATAAAGGGAATGCCATTAACGGTTATAACGTAGAAATTGAATAGTTGATTTTTTTAAAATATATTGCAACCCCGATACAAATGTGTTGGGGTTATTGTTTTTATGCAACTTTGTGCTATTCCCTTAAAACTTAAAAGATATATTGCTATTTTTAAACAACTTAACCAATAAACCAAGTATATAAATGAAGCGAGTCTTCTCCATATTGTTTTTCTGTTTAACTTTTTTGATTAGCCATGCTCAGCACCTTATCAATCAGTTATCTGTAAACCAAGGGCTAAGCCATAGTGATGTTAGCGTAATGTTGCAAGATAAATCTGGCTTTATATGGTTGGGTACCAATAACGGGTTAAACAGATTTGATGGTTACGATTTCAAGGTTTTTAAAAATGATCTGAACGATGAAAATAGCTTGCCAAATAACCGGATAAAATCTTTGCTTTGCGATTCAAAAAACAGGATTTGGATTGCTTCCGAAACCAATGTGATAGCCTATTATGATCCAGTATCTGGCAGGTTTAAAAAAATCCCGTTAAGCGAGAAAAAATACCGTTTTGGTACGCAAATTATTGAAGATGAGCAAGAAAACATTTGGGTAACTACCAATACAAATGAGCTGTTAAAACTTCAGCTTAAAAATGATAGTGTAGAAAACTCGGGAGTTTTATTGCCTTTTAAAAGCGATATTGTATCCATAAGCTCATTTATGTCGCAAATATGGATTTGCACAAGTGCCGATGGTTTATGGCGATTTAACCAAAATACCGGGGAAATTAAACCAGTAGAAAAAGAAGGTATTTTACAACCCTTTTCTATTAAAAAACTTGGGGATCAACTTTTGGTGGGCGCAAGTAACGGCGTTTTTTCGATAAACAACCGATCTAAAATAAAACAGCTATACCACGGAAAGTTAAGCAGGGTAAGTAGTTTGATTAAGGATTATAAAAACGATATATGGGTAGGCTTGTTTGATGAGGGTGTTTTATGGCTGCAACCAGATTCGGGCGGCAATTATCAGTTAAAACAAGTTTACAACGCAAAAAACTTGTTGAGCACAAATCGCATTAATCAACTATTTATAGATTCTTTCGATATTTTATGGATTGCCACATCTGGTGGCGGCGTTCATTATATTGATTTGCGGGCCAAACCCTTCGCCCTCATCAACAAAGAAAACAGTACCATCCCAGATAATTACATTACCGCGATTTATGAAAATCAAAATAATTATTGGATAGGGACCCGAAGCGGACTAACCGAGTATAATAAAAAAACAGGCACCTCTTTTTTAAAAACAGACGGACATATAGCTGCTATTTTTGAAGACAGAAATGGTCAATTATGGGTCTCTAAGCGTTATGATGGTTTATGGGTTTACAAAAACGATCAGCTTTTAAAGATTTTTAAGGCCGATACTAGCGGCGAATTTCCGACCAGCGAAATTATGGGCGCCGCAGAAGATAATTTTGGGAGAATATGGGCAGCTACCTTTAACAAAGGTGTAGTGATCATTGATGCCGCAACCAAAAATGTTTTATCAGAATTAAACATAAAGAGTTACCTGCCAACCAACAATCTTAATTTTTTATACCTAGATCCTAAACTTAAAGGCGTTGCTTGGCTTGGCAGCAGGGATAAAGGTTTATTAAAGGTAAGTTTTAAAGACCTCTCTAAAATTTCGGTAACAAAATATGAGTTCGACCCAAAAGATAGCACCTCTTTAGGATCAAATTATGTTTGGCCTATCTTAAGATCATCAAAAGGGGATTTATGGGTTGGGGCACTTGGTGCAGGTTTAAATAAGCTCATTATAAACGGTAAAAAAGAAGGTTTTAAGCGATATACCGAAAAAGATGGATTACCAGATAACGATATAGAATCTATTTTGGAGGATAACGCTGGCAATCTATGGTTAGGCGGTAAAGGTTTAACAAAATTTAACCCGCAAAAGCAAACGTTTTTTGTGTACGATGTAAAAGATGGCTTGCAGTCTAACTCTTTTAAAATAGGTGCTGCTTTTAAAAACAAACGGGGGATTTTATACTTTGGTGGGATAAACGGCCTAAATTATTTTAACCCCGCCTTAATTGTTCCCAATCCGCACAAACCAAAACTGATCTTTGATGAGCTTAAAATCCTGAACAAAACCATTAATATTGGTGATAATATCCATGGCAGGATAATACTAAACCAAAGACTAAATCATATAAATAAACTAGAATTTAAGGCCAATGAGAACGAATTTACCATTGAGCTACTGGCTTTGCATTATAGCAATCCCTATAAAAACAAATATGCCTATAAACTTGAGGGCTACAGCAACAATTGGGTGTATTTAACCGCAGACCAGCGTAAGATAACCTTTGCTAACCTACCTTCTGGCAATTACCAGTTCATGGCAAAAGTATCTAATAATGATGGTTTATGGAGCGATGTGCGCACTTTGGAGATTAAAATATTACCGCCATGGTGGGCTAGCTGGTGGGCATATACCATTTACATGGTAATAATTTTGATAGCGCTTTATTATTACGCCGAGTTTGTAAAGCGGCAATCGCAACTTAAGAACGAATTGATCATTGCAGAAAAAGAGAGAAACTTGAACGATGAGAAGATGAAATTCTTTACCAGTATCTCTCATGAAATACGTACACCCTTAACGCTTATACATGGCCCTCTGGATGATATTATCCAAGCAGAAAGCGATAACAGAAAACACCTTGATAAGCTCAGCCTCATCCGTAAAAACGTTAACCGTTTATTAAACCTAACCAATCAGTTGCTAGATTTTAGAAAAATGGAAACTGGGAATATGCAGTTGAGCGTGGCTGAAGGAAATATCACGGCATTTACTAAAGAGATTTATCGCTTTTTTCAAGGATTGGCCGAAGAAAAAAATATAGATTATCGTTTTCATAGCATCCCAGAAAGAATAAACCTAACATTTGATCGCAATAACTTCGAGATTATATTAACCAACCTGATCTCAAATGCTATTAAATACACTAAAAACAAAGGAGAAATTTCGGTTTCCCTTAATGCTATCGGTAGTGATTGGCTGCCAGGGGTTTTCTCAGAAACACAAAACGGATTTAAACTGAGCGGAAACTACCTAGAAATAGTGATAAAAGATACAGGGATTGGGATGTCTCCAAAAGATCTACAGAGAATATTTGACCGGTATTACCAAGTAAAATCGTTAAGTACACTATCTATCCACGGTACTGGTATTGGTTTGGCATTGGTAAAAGGATTGGTAGAGCTACACCATGGAGAAATAGAAGTAGAAAGCTTAGAAAACGTAGGCTCTAGGTTCATCATAAAAATACCTTTTGGTAACAAACATTTTAGTGAAGAGGTTATTTTGAAGGATTTTAAAAAGAGCGATGATAGAACTTTTTACATCGATGAATATATCCAAGAACCTGATGAAACAAAAGAAGAGGTTGAAGGTAATGAATTAAAAAAACGTATCCTTTTGGTAGAAGATAACGCAGAGGTACAAGGATACTTAAATGGGCATTTAAAAAAAGAATACAAAGTTATACTTGCTTCTAACGGTAGAGAAGGCTATGAAAAAGCAGGTTTTTATCTTCCAGATATCATCATTAGTGATGTTATGATGCCAGAGATGGATGGCTTGGAAATGCTGGGCAAACTAAAAAAAGACATCAACCTGTCTTTTATTCCAGTAATTTTGTTAACCGCCAGAACCGCAAATCTTTATGAACTAGAAGGGATTGAAATTGGTGCGCAAGATTATATTACCAAACCATTTAATATCAATGTTTTAAAGGGAAAAATTGCCAATATTTTGTTGGCTAGGGAGAATTATAGGGCAACCTATGCCAGTTTAGCAAAAAATGAAATTTCTACGTTAAAACTGCCCAACTCCGAGCAGAAATTTCTTGATAAAATTTACAAATTAGTACTTAACAACCTATTGAATGAAGAATTTTCTGTGCAGAAACTGGTGCAAGAAATGGGAATGAGCCAATCTAGTTGTTATAAGAGAATAAAGGAGCTAACGGGAAGGTCAGCAGTACAATTAATTAGGGATATAAGACTGCAAAGGGCAGCAGAACTTATAAAGAAAGAAGAATATAATATTTCTGAAGTGGCGTTTATGGTGGGTATAAATGATCAAAAGCATTTCCGTGAAAAGTTTAAAGAACAATTTGGCTGCACACCTAGCGAATTTATAAACCAAAACTAAAGAATTGCCTTAAAGCAGAATTCATCCTCTTTATCAGCTGGCTAATCGGTACCTTATTAAAATAGCTTGCCATTTAGCTTATAACCATGAAAACGGGATGCCAAATGGCTGATGGGATGATAAAGAGAAAGCCTCATAAAGTTTGTAGTATTAAACAATAAATACAGCTTTGTCTTAATATTAGAAAGTTGATCAAAATTCTTATTTTCCCCTTAATAAGTCTTAGAATACCCCCCAATTTAGCTGTTTATTTTAGTTTATTTTGCGCAATAAACCTTAAAATTAAACCAGATAAATGAACAAGTTTCGTATGTTTTTGCAATTAAACATCATATTGTTTTTTGTTTTTGCAAGCACTATTTTTTGTAAAGCAAACCCGCAAACAGATGGGTCGGGCCGAATCGTCTATAATTTCGATGGTAACTGGAAATTCAAATTGGGAGATGATGTAAAAGCCAGTGCATTTAGTTTTAAAGATGATAGCTGGCGCAAACTTAATGTACCTCACGATTGGAGTATCGAGGGAGCATATAACAAAAATAATCCTGCAGGGGTAGAAGGTGCATTTTTACCTACAGGTATCGGTTGGTACCGTAAAGCTTTTAATTGGCAGCCCAACTGGCAAAACAAAAATGTGCGCATACAGTTTGATGGCGTTTATTGCAACTCTACAGTTTGGATCAACGGTATAAAATTGGGCACCCGGCCTAACGGATACATAGGTTTTTCTTATGATTTAACCCCGTATTTAAAAAAGGGGCTTAATATCATCGCCGTAAAGGTTGACCATTCAAAGGCACCAAGCGGAAGGTGGTACACCGGTTCGGGGATTTACCGACACGTAAGGGTAATCGCTACCGAAAAGATTTATGTCCCAGAGAACGGACTTTTAATATCAACACCAGAGATAAAAAATACAGAAGCGGTAATAAAAACAGATTTAGATATTGATAACGGCACAACCAGCGATAAAACGATTAGCGTTTTCTACAATATCATTGCAAAAAATGGAGAGGTACAGGTAAGAAATGAAAAAAACCTAACCTTAAAAAAGGGAACCAATAAGTTAAACTTTAACTTAAATCTTAAAAACCCTCTTTTATGGTCAACAGAAACCCCAAACTTATATAAACTAAAAGTAGAGGTAAAAGAGGGAAGCAAAACATGGGACGTTTATGAATCTAATTTTGGCGTACGCTCAATTTCGTTTAGTGCAGATAAAGGCTTTTTGCTTAATGGTGTAAAAACCATTCTAAAAGGTGTTGGTAACCATCAAGATGGTGGTGCGGTAGGCGTTGCAGTTCCTTACGATGTACTCTATAACAGGCTGGTAATGTTAAAGCAAATGGGTTGCAATGCAATTAGAACAACCCACAACCCTTTTGCGCCAGAGTTTTATGATCTGTGCGATCAAATGGGATTCTTGGTTATGGACGAAGCCTTTGATGGCTGGGAAAAACCCAAGGCCGAATATGATTATGGGCTTTATTTTGAAGATTGGTGGAGAAAAGATTTAGGCGATTTTATCAAAAGAGACTTTAACCACCCCTGCGTAATTATTTGGAGCATAGGTAACGAGATTAAGGGATATACCGATGAAACACAACAAAAACTAATCAGCTTTGTAAAAGCGATAGATACCAGTAGGCCGGTATCTCAAGGGCGTAGTTACTTTACCAAAGGGGTAGATTTAGCAGGGTTTAACGGCCATGGAGAGTATAAAGGAGCCTTGGAAGAATTCCATAAAAAAAATCCGGATAAACCCGTTATCGGTACAGAAATGACACATGGTTTGCAAACCAGAAACGTTTACAGGACCCAAACAAAATACCGCATGAGGGATTACCCTGCCCCTTGGGAAAAGGGAGAAAAATTCAGCTCTATACAAGACAAGGTTTTTTGGCAAGATGATTTAACAAAGAACGAAGTTTTCACAAATATAAACCCAATATATCATTCATCTTATGATAATGACCTTATACGGATGAGTATCAGAGATTACTGGCGAACCACTAAAGATTTGACCTACTTTTTAGGCGGTTTTAGATGGACGGGTTTTGATTATTTGGGAGAGTCTTTTGCTTGGCCCGCCAGAACAATGAATTACGGCGTAATAGATTTGGCCAATTTCCCAACAGATAGCTATTACCTGTATCAAAGCCTTTGGACAGATAAACCTATGGTACATTTACTGCCAAACTGGACACTTACAGGTAAAGAAGGTGTAGAGATACCTGTTATAGCCTATACCAATGCCGATACTGCAGAACTGTTTTTAAACGGAAAATCTTTGGGCGAAAAACCTATGACTGAGGATTATAGGATCCTTTGGAAAGTACCCTATGCCCCTGGCCAGCTAAAAGTTATCGCAAAAAAGAATGGTAAAGTGGTAGCCACAGATGTGCAAAACACGGCTTCAGAAGCCTATACATTTTCTGTTAAGAAGATAGCAAAACCAATGCTCGCAAACCAAGCAGATGTTGCCCAAATAGAAATATCTATTATTGATAAAAAAGGTAACGAGGTGCCTTATGCCAATAACCTCATCAATTTTGAGGTTACCGGCCCCGGAAAATTGATAGGCGTTGAAAACGGAGACGTTTTGGACCTAAGCTCAAGTAAAGGAAGCCAAAGAAAAGCATTTAACGGTAAATGTTTAGCACTTGTACAAAGCACCGATAAGCCGGGCGAGATAAAGATAAAGATAAGCGCAAAAAACTTGGTCTCTAAACAATTGATAATTCCGGTGGGCAAAACAGTAAATAGCTCAGAGACTAGTTTATAACACAAAAAAGCATAATAAACATAGTTGCAGTTGGTATTTATGTATAATTAAGGCCATATCCTTGAAAAAATCAGCCTCAATATTAATAATGTTTTTACTATGTGGTAAAATGGTTAATGGGCAAATGTTGTGGCTTAATACTAAAGGCAGCATTAACGCTTCTGAAAACCAGCAGACTGTAAATAATCTTTTTGATAATGATATTTCTACAACATGGACATGCAGCGGGAAGGGTACAATCTTGTTTACAAACAAAGATAATCCTTATATTTTTACTGGTTATGGCCTTTATTCATCAACGCAAAACAGCCCTAAATCCTCTCGTTTTTATGGTTCACTAGATGGGATTAACTATGATATATTAGATAGTGAAAAGGTCATATCACTATTGGGTAGCTCTCGAAAAATATTCACTACACAAAATGTAGAGCAATACCTTTATTACAAAATAGAGGTTTTTGATACCGAAAATTTTGCCTCCTCAGGCAAACCGGTAGAGCTTTCGGGTTTGCTTTTTGAAGCAAATGGTAAAACCGAAAGTTTTGAAAATCTGCAAATTGGAACAGCAACCAGTAACAACGGTAGTTATAAAGGTGATTATGCCGTTAATTGGACATACACCAATAGCCGCGATGCACAAAATTATGGGGCACAAGGTAAAGCCTTAATGATGCGTGGGCAAGATGGTGCAAGTTTAACTGCAACAGTTAACGGAGGTGTAACCCGCTTGTCTTTTGATTATACAAAAGCGTTTGAAACAGCTGAAAATGAAACCGCTTATTTTGAAGTTTATTTACAGGAACTGGAAACTGGCGGTGCCGAAACAAAAGTTGGGGTTTCCGTAATGGTAGGAAACACCCCAATAAAAGGTATCAAAACTTTTATTTTAGACAATTTAGACTATCGGGGGAAAGTGAAAATAACTGTTAAAGCATTGGGTAAGCCTGTTTGCATTGATAACTTGGGTTATTTCCCAAATTCTTTAAAACCCGTAGCTTCTGCCGATAATGATATTAACAATACATTTATCATAAATACTGATAGCGTAAAGTGGCAAATAAGTAATTATTTGGTAGGGATGCATTCTGTTTATTCTTCAGAACCAGATAAGTTTTATGCTGATGGTAGCTATGCAAAATGGTTAAAAGACACGCATATCAGCACCATGCGTTATCCCGGCGGTACCGTTGTGAAATATTGGGATTGGGAACATCCCACAGGTATTTTAAATCAAGATTCTTGGGATCCCAAATGGGATACTGCAAATAATGCCCCTGCAGAAAACTGGCTTAGTCTTGATGAATATATCGCAGTGGTAAAAGCCTCCGGAATTACTCCGCTGTTTGGAGTAAATATTACATCAGGATACAAATATAACCGGGTGCAGGAAAGTATTGATAGGGCCGCCCGTATGGTACAACATGTTAAAGATGCAGGTTTAGGTGGGGCATTTTGGTATTTAGGAAACGAAGGCACAAACGGGAGCCCGGCTAATGAGGCTAATTTATTTAAACAACATGCAATGGCCATGAAGGCTATAGACCCCAATATAAAATGTATGTTTAACAATAATAACCTTACGCCAGAATATTTAAAAAATTACTTGGCCATAGCAGGAGATTATATTGATATCGCCGAAACGCATGGAAAATGGCCTTACGGCGGAACTCCCGGTTTGCCTCCTGGTACATTTGAGGAGTGGCAAAAGGAGTTTCCTCTACGTGACCGTAAAAACCATAACCGAGAATGGCGTAATGAAGTACCTATTTTACAGCAGGCAGCTGCAGAAGCAGGTTATCCAAACTTAAAATTTGCTGATAACGAGTATGGCTTGGGCTCATCACAAAACTTGATCGGTTTTGATAGATACTTAAGTAACCTTTTAGTGATAGATATGTTGCAAGAGCATATCATTGGAAACTGGTTTATGAGCTGTTATTGGTCGCAAATACTTAGTAACAGTGATGCAACTAGCGTGGCAAGTGGAGAAAACAACTTTAGGCTTAACGCCATGCATTATGGGTTTGAACTGCTTGGCATAATACAGGGTGCTAAAATGTTGGGTATGACTGCTATTGAGAATAATATTTCTGTATATGGATTTGCCGCCGAAAAAGATAACGAGTACTACGTTTATCTATTAAATAAATCCAATCTTGAGCAAAATGTAAACCTTAATTTTATAGGCTCAGGATCACTTTCAGAGCAATTTTCAGAAGGTAAAAGCTTGGTTAATACTCCTGATGAATTTGGCGAAATGAAAGTAACCGGAGTTACCAATGATGGTAAGGATGGGTTTAAGGGTACACTTCCTCCCATGTCATACACCCGCTTTATTTTTAAAAAGGGTTTATCTACATCTGCCCAAACCCCACAGAAATCAAATTTTTTGATCAAAGTTTATCCAAACCCAGTAACAGATGATGTTAATATTAGCTCTGATTCCAATTTTAGGCTAAAATTTTTCACTATTTATTCATCAAACGGACAAAAAGTTAAACAGGGCAATTTCAATGGTAAAAGCACTATACAATTAAATGATTTAAAAGCCGGAACATATTTTATACATCTTTTTGATGATAAAGCCAACTCAAGTTTTGTTAAAGTAATAAAGCAAAATAATTAAGCATATACATTAAAAAGAGCTAAAAATGGCTTAGAGAGTGCCTTTTTAATAAAATACCCCCTTTAAAAAACGATTATGACCTTTACTTAAACCGCTTGCAATTAACATATTTGTATTAGTTAAGCCAGAAATAACTAAACCAATTTAACAAACCTAAATATTAACCAATTCAGAAAAAACAAGACTGTATGAAGCAATTCAACTTATTTTTATTTTTAATGGTTTTTTCCTGTTGCGCCTTTTCCCAAACCTTGATAAAAGGTACCGTAAAAGATGCTTCTGGATTGCCGGTTCCGGGAGTGGGCATTTTTGAAAAAGGAAAGAAAAACGGAACAACCACAGATTTGAATGGAAAGTACCAAATCTCTGTTGCCAAGGATGCAACATTGGTGTTTTCTCTTGTAGGTTACACTAGCCAAGAGATAAAAGTTGCCGGGAAAACCATTATTGATGTCTCTATGGCAGAAGATATTAAGAGCCTGTCTGAAGTAGTGGTGGTAGGATACGGTACACAGAAGAAAGAAAGTGTACTTAGTGCCATCAACCAAATAGATGGTACTAAACTACTAGAAAGCGGATCGGCTAACTTAACCAATGCTTTAAACGGCGTTTCTCCGGGCTTAAACATTGTAGTTAGCTCTGGGCAGCCAGGCAGTGATGATGGTCAGATTTTCATCCGTGGTAATGCCAATCCGTTGATATTGGTAGATGGAGTAGAGATAGTTGGGGGTTTTTCAAATATTAACCCTCGCGATGTAGAATCTATCAGTACCTTAAAAGATGGTGCCGCAACAGCGGTTTACGGTATCCGTGGGGCTAATGGCGTTATCATCATCACTACCAAACGTGGTAAAATAGGTAAACCAAAGGTTAGCTTTAGTAGTGAAGTAGCTTTAAGGTCCCCAACTACGATTCCTAATCTTTTAGATGCTTATAATGCGCAAAGTGCGTTAAATGTTGGTATATTAAATGATCTGGCATTTAATTCTGGCTATTCTAGCGATGCCGATTTAGCCCATTGGAAAAGTGGCGATTTGCCTTACCAATATCCAAATACAGATTGGTTTGGTACGATGATCAAAAAATCGGCCCTTAGCCAAAACCAATCCATTGATGTGCGAGGCGGTACAAATTTTGTAAAATATTATGCGTCTGCCGGTTATCTTAAAGAAGGCGATGTTATAAACACCCAACAATTTTTTGATTACGACCCTAAATTTAAGTTTAGCAGGTATTCTTTTAGAGGGAATTTAGATTTTAACCTTACCAAATCTACCCAATTGCGTACCAGTGTAAGCAACCGTTATGAAGATGCCAGCCAGCCTAGGATTTCTGGGGGAAACACAAACAACTTAGGTAGGATCTTTGGAGGTTTATATACCTCGGCTCCTGGTGGGGTAGTGCCCTATTACCCGGCCGAAGTGCTAGCCCAATTTCCCGATCCACTTTACCCAGGTTTGGTAGAAGGAAGGTTTGGCTCAGGCTCTAATCCTTTTGCAGATATCAATACGCAAGGTGTAAACAGGAATTTTACCACGGTATTTAATCTTGATCTTGAGCTAGAACAAAAGCTGGATTTTTTAACAAAAGGCTTATCGGTTACGGGTAAATATAACTATACAAGTTTATACAATTCATCAGAAAGCATCGTATGGAATCAAATAACATCCCCACGTATAGATACCTATACGCTAAATAGAGACGGCACATGGTTTTCTTTTGAAGGCAGGAATTACGAGCGCCCTTTAACGCATATACGTCAAAGTGAGGGAATAAATAGTAACAATGAAATCGGTTACCAAAGGTTACAATTTAACTATGATAATAGTTTTGGCAAACACAATGTAACTGGTTTAGCTTTGGTAAGCCGTAACAAAAGACTTACCAATACCCAATTTCCTTTTTTTAACGAGGATTATGTAAGTCGTTTCACTTATAATTACGCCTATAAATACTTTTTTGAGGTAAGTGGTTCTTACAATGGCGATGAAACATTTGCCAGAGGATACCGCTTTAAATTTTTTCCTTCGGTAGCGGTTGGTTATAATCTGGCTCGCGAGAAATTCATTTCAGATAAATTTGCTGCGCTTAATAATTTTAAAATCAGGTATTCATACGGCCGTACCGGAGATAAATCTGGCTTAGGCAATAATCGTTACCAATACCTTAGCTTTTATGATTACCAAACACCCATAGAGCGCACAAGGTATTATTTTGGTGTAAATATCAACGATCCGCTTACCCTCATTGGCGTAGATCAATTGGGTAACCCAACCCTTACATGGGCAACTGTAACCAAGCAAAACTTAGGGATTGATTTTGGTTTGTTCGATGATAAAATATCAGGTACGATAGAGCTTTTTAAAGAGGGAAGAGATGGTTTGATCAGTAGAAGATTAGCGGATGTGCCGGGATATTTCGGAAGCTCTACACAGCTCCCGTTCTCTAATTTTGGGGCTTCTAAGAGCCACGGTATAGAACTAACTTTAAGTTACAGAAATAAAACCTCTTTTGGTTTAAACTACAACATAACCGGTTTTTACGCATTTAACGAGAACAGGATCTTGTTTAGCGCAGCAGACGGCCCGGGTACACCACAATATACACAAGTAGCCGGTAAGCCTGATGGGGTAACGCCGCTTTTAAAGGCTAGCGGTTATTTTCAAAATATTGATGAGCTGGTTAACTATCCTTATTCAGGCAGTGCCGGCCTAGGCGATTATCGCTATGTAGATTATAATGCCAATGGCTCTATTACGGGCGATCCAACACAAGATGAAGTAAGGTTTAATCTTCCCATAGCACCAAGCAATAGTTTCAGCCTCAACTTGGGTGGCTCTTATAAAGGCTGGTCGCTTAGCGCATTGGTAAGCGGGGTGGCAGGCCATAAAGGTTTAATTGATGCAGATTTAGCTTATGCCTTGCCAAGCGGAAATGCCGCTGGGCGATTTGAGCAATTAAACTACTGGACACCATCTAACCCAAATGCTGCTTACCCGGCATTACATACCTTAAGCAATCCAAATTTGGCTTCTCCTAGCACCGCTAGGATTATAGATTTGGATTACATCAAATTAAGGAGTTTAAGCTTAGGCTATGCTTTTGATCTAAAGAAATCCAAAACCTTGAGCAACTTAAGGCTATATGTAAGCGGTAATGATCTGCTTACTATTTCAAAGGTCAAGTTTGGTGATCCAGAGGGTAACTCTGCAGGGAGTATTTATCCGATAGTTAGAAGAGTAAATTTCGGAATTAACGTAGGCTTTTAATCTAAAATATATTTAAAATGAAAAAATATAATTATTTATACCTCTTTTTGGTCAGCTTCTTTCTTTTTGGCTGCGAAAAATATTTAGATAAGGTTCCAGAGTTTGATGGCCTTCAACAAAAAGATGTTTTCTCGGATATTCGATTGGCTAGAAACTTTTTAGATGGTGCATACACTAATCTATTGTCTGAAGTGAGTGCCCGCGATGGTGATTCTGACTGGTTGCCGGCAATGACTATGGGTGGCGAAGGTTACCCAGGAAGATTAGAGCTTAACGTACCAGAAACTTATAATTCTTACGCCCAAGGAGATTACATCACCTTAATCAACAGAAAACCGGGTGATTTACAAACGCCTTATTTTGTTGATCGCTATTTTGAGGGATGGAAAGGTATTAGAACGGTAAATAGTTTATTAGAAAATGTGGACCTGATCAAAAATTCAACACCAACGGATGTGGAAAGGCTAAAAGGACAGGCACATTTCTTAAGGGCATTTTTTTACCACCTGATAACCAAACGCCATGGAGGTGTAATTTATTTGAAAGAGAACCTGGACTTAAATGGATCATTGGATAGAAAACGCGAAAGCTATGCCAGCAATTTGGCAAACATGATCGCAGATTTAGATTTAGCCATCAATGAGCTTCCTATCACTTGGGAATCAGAAAATGTGGGCAGGCCTACTAAAGGTGCTGCTATGGCGTTAAAATCTCGTATCACTTTGTTTGCTGCTAGCCCTTTGGTTAATACAACAAATAGCCCAGGCCCTTGGGAAACAGCCGCTAAAGCAGCTGCAGATCTGATTAATTTTGCAAACACAAACGGCCTTTACCAATTAGTAAGTGCCAGTGGCGCAAACAGCATAAGCGTAGGGCATAATGGTGCAGATCTTAACCAACCAGAGTTAGATGCCCTAAAGCCATATAGAAATATCTTTATTGGGCAAGGAGTAAGTAAAGAAATCCCTCAAGAGGTAATTTTTATGGAACCCAATCAGCTATTTGATTATCCAAGCAATAAATTTATCAATCCTATACCACGTTTAAGCCTAACTACCGGTTTTGATATCCTTAAAGGAAACAACAGCCCAATGTGCATTGGTGCCTTGGCTAATTTTGTGTCGAAATTTGAAACCAAGAATGGCTTGGCCATTGAAGACGATGCAACCTATAACCCTCAAGAGCCTTTCATCAATAGAGACCCACGTTTTTATAGCGATATCTTATTTAATGGTGTAAACTTTAAACATACGGTAGGTGCCTTAAACGCAACGGGTGTTACCGATCTAGCCGTAGTTAACAAGCAAGGTAAATTAGGATTGGATTTGCATGATCCCGCTACACCTGCCAATCTACTATGGCGTGTGCGCAACCTAACAGGTTACATGGTACGTAAATGGTGCCCTAATGGTGCTTATTGGGAAAACGGTAATAAAGGTTCATGGGATTTTCATGTCAATAACAACCTGATGCGTATGTCAGAAATTTATTTGAATTATGCCGAAGCCGCCAATGAAGCCTATGGTCCAAACGGGAGTGCGCCAGGCCTAAGCATAACGGCATTACAAGCAGTTAACCTCATCAGAAATAGGGTTGGGATGCCCAATGTTAATGCCATGTACACAGGTTCAAAAGATCTGCTGAGAAAGAGGATAAAGAACGAGAGGGCTATAGAACTTTGTTTCGAGGGCTTTAGATATGACGATTTAAGGAGATGGAGAGACGCAAGTTTGCCAGAAAACGAGAAAGTGTATTTTTTAGAAATGAGATGGCAAGGAGCAGTAAGCGCAACTTACCCTACGGGTTTCAAATATGATGTAGTAGAAAAAGCAAACTTAGCAAAAACGTTTAATGAAAGAAATTACTGGTGGCCAATACCAAGTAGCGAACTTGTTGCCGCACCTAGTTTTTCACAAACACCGGGCTGGTAGTTTGATCACCTAACGATTTAATAAGAGCTAATTTAAAATGGCACAGGTGCGCATTTTTTAATGCTTATCTATTTACAGTTTAACCAATTAAACAAATAAAATTATACAGATGAAACAAACCATTACAGATATAAAAATTTATCTCTTCTGTTTACTTAATATAATACTTGTCGGATCTGTATCTGCCCAAACTGTTCCAATGGGTAATAACATAAAGACCGATACCACGGCAAATAAAAATTCAGACGAAATTTTATCCACACCCTTTGGGGTTTTTAATTTAAGCCAATCTACTGGCGCAGTTTTTAAGGTTTCTGGTAACGAACTTAGAAAAACCCCAGGGAACAGCTTAGCCGAAGCATTAAGGGGCCGGGTACCGGGTTTGAAGGTAACCAGAGGAAACAATACACCGGGCGAAGATGGAGGTTATACCTTTACCCTAAACGGTGGTACACCTTATGTGTTAATTGATGGGGAGCCACGTGGCCTTGAGGTAGATTTAAGAGAAGTAGAAGAAGTGTATGTTTTAAATGATGCCACCTTCAACTCTATGCTGGGCATTTTAGGAGATAACGGGCTTATTTACGTAGTTACTAAAGGAGAAAACGCATCCAAACCAATTGTAGAGGCCAATTATCAAAGAGGCTTAAACATAAGAACTCGTTTACCACAACTTTTATCTGCGGCAGATTACGCTACTGCGATTAATCAGGCAAGCAATAACGATGGTTTCGGGGATATTTATTCTCCAACGGCTATACAAGCTTATCGCGATGGATCTGATCCTATCAGATACCCGAACGTAAATTACCAGGATATGTTTCTAAAACAGTCCTCGCCCTCAAATTTTGCTTCCCTTAATGTTTATGGAGGCAAGGATAATGTGAAATACGGTGCTTTTTTAGGATACTCTGATTGGCAAGGGCTAGAGAAAATCGGTAAACAAATAAATGGGCATGACCTAACCTTCAGAACAAAAATAAGGACACGTATGAACGATTTGATCGAAGCCCATGCAAGTGTTTATGGAAAATTTGGACAAAACGATCGAGCTGTTTTAGCGCCCAATACAATGTTCAACTGGATTTCTACTACGCCAGCTAACGCGTTTCCATTACAAGTAGGAGACACCGCTTATGTTGTGAGCAATCAATATAATAATAACCTACTTTCAGAGCTTAAAGGAGGTGGAAAACATACAGATTATGATGCCCGTATGATCTTTGATTTTGGTGTTGATTTTGATTTTAAAGACTATGTAAAAGGTTTAAAATACACTACCTATGCCATGCTGAGGACCTTCAATTCCCAAACCTTATTGGCTGATAATACACCGGCTACTTATACGATTAACTATGTACCAGATGTAAACGGAAATGACTCACTTACGTTGAGGACATATAACACCGCCATTAGACAGTTAAATGTTTCTAGGTCAAGTTCTGGCATACAGCGTAATTTTGTTTACGGAGGGAATGTTAGCTACGTTAAAACCATCGGCCAAGGCGACTTAAACCTTAACCTTAACCATTTATTATACTTTCAGCCAACCAAAGCCTCGGGCCAGCCCGATGTAAGGCAGCTTACTTTTAATTTAAACGGATCTTATGCGCTCAAAAGAAAATATATCGTTTTCGGTAATGTAAACTCAAGTAGTAGCTCTAAGTTTATAGGTGCTAACCGCACTAGGTTTTTCCCTACCGGCGGGCTTGCCTGGGTTGTATCAAACGAAGATTTCCTTAAAAACAACAGTAGCATAAACTTTCTTAAATTTAGGACTTCTTATGGTGTAATAGGTACAGAATACGCTACCAGTAATTTTCTTTACCTTAACCAGTGGACAGGAGGTAATACCATTTATTATGGGATAGGTGGAAGCTCACCCGCTAATTCTGCCTATAGCCTTAGCCAAACCGCTAATTTAGGAATCAACTGGATTACCTATAACCAATTTTATGCCGGTGCAGAGCTTCGTATGTTTAACAGTTTTAACTTAAACATTAATTATTTCGATATTGCCATTAAAGGGCAAATTGCGCAGGCAAGCGAGCTTTACGCCGCTGCTTTGGGTAACAATGTTTACCTGCCTTATCTAAACTTTACCAACAGAAGAAATAAGGGGTTTAACGCAAATATCAGCTACAACAATAACAAAAACGAGTTTAAATATTATGTTGGTGTAAATGCCGGCTATAATAAAATTACTGGCGAGAGGATAGCAGAACTCCCTTACCCAGATCAATACAGGTTACAACAGGGCCAACCAGAAGATAATATCATTGGTTACGTAAGTGATGGTCTTTTTACCGCACAAAATATTGGGAGCGCCTTACCTCAATTTGGTGCGGTACAAATAGGCGATATCAAATACAAAGATCTAAACGGTGATAATAAGATTGATTCTAGGGATCAGAAAGCCATTGGTAACAACACCCCTCGTTTTAATTATGGGATAAACATCGGTGCAAATTTTAAAAACTTTAATATAGATGTGGTGGGTAATGGTTTGGCAGGCTATGACATTAACCTCAACAGAAACTATTATCAAAACTTTGGCTTAGGAAGTTATTTTGCCACCGTAAACCAAAACTTGTCAAATGGCAACGCCAACCCAAGGTTAGCGGTATTAAAAAGCAATAATAATTACATAAACTCAGATTATTGGCTTATAAAAGGCGACTATTTTAGAATCTCATTGTTAGAATTAGGCTATACCCTTTCTGATAAAGTAATAGCTAAAGGGCCTTTAAATAGCGTTAAGTTTTTTGTAAGGGGAAGTAATATTGCTCTTTTTAGCAAAATGAAAGACCTTGACCCAGAAGATTTAAACGCCGGGGTTTCAGAATATCCAATGATGAGGACATATACATTAGGTGCTTCACTAAGTTTTTAAAATAGTTAACATTAAATATAAACAGATGAAATTAACTTATATATTATTGCTTGCCGGTCTTTTTGCATTAGCTGGCTGTAGCGATTTTTTAGACGACCAAATTCAATACGTCCGCGAAAAGGATGTAACCAGTTATGATCAACGTTCAAGAGGTATCATAAATGATATTTACACAAGTTATTCTTTTGATTATTTCAGGGATTTTTCTTCAGAGTACCTTACGGATAACGGTGTTTCAAGTTCTGATGTTTCGGCATTGGCTAGTGGCTATTGGGGGCCAACCAGTAATCCATTTGAGTATGTTTGGCAACAATCATATAACAACATTCGTCAGGTTTATCAGTACATACAGCTTGTTCACGATAAAAACTTGCCATATTTAGAAAATCCGGCAGATTCATTGGAAAATGCAAGAACAATAGCTAGGTATTACGGTGAAGCTTTCTTTTTAAAGGCTTGGGCCGAGTGGAGATTACTGCAAATATACGGTGGCCCGTCCGCTACTGGCGAAATGTTGGGCTTTCCCATAGTAAATGGTATTTTAGAAAACGATGCTTATGCAAAATTGCCAAGAAATACCTACGATGAATGCGTGGAGCAAATAATGTCTGATCTAGATGTGGCCATTACAAACCTGCCGCTTGTTTATTCTGGGGCGGGTGCCAGCAACCCTGGATACAGCTCGGCCGAAACCGGCAGAGCAAGTGGTTTGGCGGCTTATGCACTTAAAGCTAAGGTGGCCCTTTATGCAGCCAGCCCAGCTTTTAACCCAACTAATGATCTAAACAAATGGAAAACCGCAGCAGCATTGGTTAAACAAGTTATAGATAAGAATGGGGGCTTAAAAAACCTGCAACCTTATGATTATACAAATGAGAACAACCCCGATCAAATTTGGAGATTGCGCAATGGCAGACAAAATAATTCTTTAGAGAAGAGGCTATATCCACCAACGCTTTACGGGCAGGGAGAAGTAAACCCATCAGAAAACCTGGTAGAGGCTTTTCCAGCCGCCAATGGTTATCCAATCAGCCTAGCGCAAAGCAACTATAACGCTGCAACCCCTTATAATTCAAGGGATAAAAGGTTTTATCGTTTTATTTTTTATAACGGTGATGCCTGTTATGATGGGCCAACTTGTACCTCGTACAAACCTTTACAGATATATCAAGGTGGCTTAGATAATTTTGGAGGCTTTATACCAGACGAAGGCACTAGAACAGGCTATTATCTTAAAAAGTTTTTGAATAATCTAAATTTCGATCCGGCAGCTATCAATGCTACCACCAACCTGCCTAAAGTTTATGTACAATTAGGTCTTGCCGATATGTATCTGATATATGCAGAAACGTTAAATGAAGCTTACGGGCAGCCAAGCGTTGTACCTGCGGGCTTTAGTTTTTCTGCCAAAGATGCGTTGGCAAAAATCAGAATCAGGGCGGGTTTTACTGTTGATCCTTACCTAACCACAATGGCCTCAAACCAGTCTGATTTTAGAACTTTGGTAAAAAACGAAAGGCGGTTAGAACTCTGTTTCTCTGGAGAAAGGTTTCACGATTTGAGAAGATGGAACAATATTACCAATACCGAAAACGTAAATGGAGTTAAGATAATCAAAAACCCAAATAACTCGCTTACTTATCAAAATATAGTAGTTGAAAAACGGGCTTACGAAGCCAAAAACAGTTATTTGCCTTTACCATATAGCGAATTACTGTTAAATAGCAATTTAAAACAAAATAAAGGATGGTAGCACAAAAAAGAATATATATCATGACTAAAAATAAATCAAAGGCCGCAGCGATCATGTTGTTGTTTGCCACTATTATCGGGATAACCTTTTCATCTTGTGCTTATAACGATTTTTTAGACAACCAGTTTACTTACACCTCAGTATATCTACCAAAGCCACAGATAGATAGAACTTTTATAGTTGGCGAGGGCATGAAGATAGGTGTGGGTGTGGTGCTTGGCGGCCGCCTAACCAACAAGGAAAACGTTGTGGTAGAATTCTCATTAGACGATGCGCTATTGAGCGGAGGAGCGTTTAGCCCATTGCCTGCAAACTATTACCAATTGGTAGATGCCCAAGGAAACCCTGCAAATAATAGGATTGTTATACCTGCAGGAAATGTACAGGGTTTTGTATATGTTAAGCCCGATTCTACCAAGTTCCTTTCAGATCCTCTATCTTTTAGCAGAAAGTATGCCTTAGGGTTTAAACTTACCAACGTGATAGGTGCCGATTCTATTTTGTCAAATTTAAAATCAACCGTGATTAGTTTTGGCTATACCAACCGCCTTGTGGGCAATTATTTCCAAAAGGGAAGTTTTGTTAAAACCACAGGTGCTAATTCAGAAACCATTAACTATTCTGGTGCTATAAATGATGCGATTGCGCTCTCTACAAACTCGCCCAAAACATTAATAGTTAACGGAGAAGCCCAGTTTAGGGACGCTAACCATAAGATGCAAATTACCATTGCAGATGATAATACAATTACCATACAGTCTGTTGCGGGTTCTGTTTCTGTTACGGATAATGGCGGTTCATCTTTTGACCCAGCAAAACATGAAATTAAACTTAATTACTCATTTACCGATAATGGGATAAACTATAAAGCTTCTGATATACTTCAATTTAGAAACAGAGTTATAGACGGCGTTAACCAAATTTACTAAATTACGGTTGGCAAAATTTTAAAAGATGTGTTGCTGGCCAAAAGCCGGCACCGCATCTTTTTTTTAATATCATAATCTCTACAAAAATGTTTAAAACAGCTCCTTTAATTTTATTGCTCGCCTCTACAGTAATAGCAAACGCACAAACTACCAAAACCTCAAAAGCAACACAAAAACCCAATATTATTTTTATCCTTACGGATGATTTAGGTTATGGCGATTTGGGTGTTTTTTACCAAAACCAGCTTGCTCTTGATCTTAAATCGGGTATTCCCAGGCAGTTTACACCAAACCTCGATAAAATGGCCGGGCAGGGAGCTTTGCTTTCTCAAAGTTATGCTGCTGCTCCTGTTTGTGCCCCTTCCAGAGCATCTATTATTTCGGGAAGAAGCCAGGGCGAAGTGAACGTTAGGGATAACCAGTTTGATAAAGCTTTAGAGAACAACTTAAACATGGCGGTAGCATTAAAGAAAAGCGGTTATACCACTGCGGCCATAGGAAAATGGGGCTTACAAGGAATTGCAGATGATGAACCAAACTGGTCTGCCCATCCCTTAAACCGTGGTTTCGATTACTATATGGGATATATTCGTCATAGCGATGGCCACGAACATTATCCTAAAGAAGGCCTATACCGTGGTAAAAAAAGAGTTTATGAGAACCGGATAGATATTACGGCAGGTTTGGATAAATGCTATACTACTGATTTATGGACAGCAGCCGCAAAACGTTGGATAGTAAAACATGAGAGAGGCGAGGATAAAAACAAACCTTTTTTCATGTATTTGGCCTATGATACCCCTCATGCGGTTCTAGAATTACCAACACAACCTTACCCAAGTGGTAAAGGTTTAAATGGCGGTATGCAATGGACGGGCAAGCCCGGTCAAATGATCAGCACAGCATCTGGTAAAATAGATTCATGGATATACCCAGATTATGCCAAAGCAACTTACGATGATGATGGCAATAAAGAAACCCCAGAAAAACCTTGGCCTAATGTTTATAAGCGGTACGCCACAGATGTACACCGTATTGATGAAGCAGTAGGTGATGTTTTGGCATTGCTAAAGGATTTAAAAATCGATGACAATACTATGGTGGTATTTACCTCGGATAACGGCCCTTCCATAGAGTCTTACTTGCCAAAGCAGGATATACAGCCAACATTCTTTAAAAGTTTTGGTCCTTTTGACGGTATCAAGCGTGATTGTTGGGAGGGAGGTTTACGTATGCCAACTATTGCAAGGTGGCCTGGGCAAATCCCGGCGGGCAATAATATCACTACCCCTAGTATTTCTTATGATTGGATGCCTACCTTTATAGATATGGCAGGTTCGCCAATTCCTGCAATTACTGATGGAGTATCTCTTGTCCCATCTTTAACAAAAAAGGGAGACCAACGACCTAGCAATATTTATATAGAATATTTTCAGAAAGATAAAACACCAAATTTCAAGGATTTTTTACCTGCACACCGCTCACGGGTAAGAAACCAGATGCAGGTATTACGTTTGGGTAATTTTGTTGGGGTAAGGTATGATATCAAAGAACAAAGCGATGATTTTGAGATTTACGATGTGGTAAATGATCCACAAGAAGGGAATAATCTGGCAAAAAATCCCGAAATGGCAGCTCTTCAACAAAAATTTAAAGATCTTGCACTACAATCCCGTATGCCAAACAGTACCGCCAATAGGCCCTATGATGATGAAATGGTGCCTTCACTTGCGGTAGTTGCGAAAGAAAAAGGATTATTATGGAAAGCTTATAACGGCGATTTTCCTTGGGTACCAGAAATGTTGGGTGTAAAACCAGATGCTTCCGGCGTTACAGCAGTTCCTGATGTATCCGTAATGGAAAACAAACAAGCCGGGAGTCTTTATTTTGATGGTTACATTAAAATCCCTGCAGAAGGCAGATATACCTTTTACGTCTCTGCAAATACCGGGGCAATATTAAAAATAAACAATGCCGTAGTAGTAGATGCCGATTTTGCCTACTTCCCAAATTCTGTTAAAAGTGGGAGTATTAATCTTGGTGCCGGTTTACATCGAGTTAGGTTATACACAACAAGCAACGGTTCTGGAAAACATGAAATCAGTTTGGAATGGAGTAAACCAGGCATGGCAAAAGAGACAATACCCGCATCGGTTTTTTACCATTAGAGTTAGTTGAGGATTATGGATAGTGATAGTAGGATTTGTACCGTATGCAGATTTTAAAGACTAAATCACCTTTTCTTTTCTATTAATTTTGATTTGATATTATTGGGGCGGATAATTGTGGTATAGGTTTACTGTTTAACTTTTAGGGATTTCATAATAAGCCGGGTAAGCTTTTGGATGGATGGCGATCTGATCTAAAACAATACCGGTATGGTTAACATAAATTCTCAAGGTTTTTTTGCCGGCCTTTTCAAAATTTGCGATATAGTTTACCTGTGCCGAGTTTCTGAGCACATTTGTTTTCCATTGCTCGCTTCTTCCCCGGGTATTGATCGTGAAATCTTTTACCGGATTTTCATCTACCTGTACACCAATCTTAAAGTCGAAATTGTTGGCATGGGTAGGTAAACAGCGTATGACTATTTCATATTTACCGGCTTTTTTTATTTCAAACTGATATTCGAGATAAGGTTTTTGATCATCAAACTTATGGTTTTTGAAAGGGAATAATGTTACGGTATTATCGCTGTAGCCCAAACCTTCAATTGTTTTCCAGCTAAATATGCCCGTTGCCGTTGATTTAGAAAACTGATTGGTCTGGATGGCAATAGGCTCTACATTCAAATTAGCTGAGCTTGTTTTTGTACTGTCTGTAAGTTTAAAGTCGGGCATTTCGTAAGCAGAAAGTCCACGTGGGTTCATCTGCATCATATTATTCCACTTTCCATTATTTAAACCATTATATTTTTCAGTGAGCGAAACAATGCCTTCATAAGCTTCTTTCGCTTTGTCTAAATCATTTTTATTGTTGCTTTGCAGGTACTTTTGATATTCCAGAAATTTAAAATTCATCATAGCCGATGCTTTAACAGGATATTCAACCAACTCAAAAAAAGCAGCTGATTTTTCAGGGTTTAAATGTCCTTTAATTCCGTCAACTTTTTCGCTTAATGCCTGATAAGCATCTATGCGGCGTTGCAGTTCGTTGTGGTTATAGCGGGTAAATTCACTGGCTTTTGTTTTGGTGTTGGGCTCCGTTTGGCTCCAGCCCATAAATTCTGGTTTGCGCAACATGGCCAGACGGTAATATTCTTCCATCACTTCGGCGGTTTCTTTTGCCTGCTGTTCTCCAAATTCGCGTTTTGCCCAATTTTTAAGATGGGCATTTATGGTGTTTTTTTGTATGCTGTTGATGTTCCAGGCCAAATCCATAAAAAATTCGATGTTGTATTCGGCAGGTTTAATATCGCCAACATTGGCTATCCAGATATCTTTTGCGCCGTTTTGGTAAGCCCGGCTCATTTCGTACCAAATCAATCCGGGTTGGGTGGTAGAAAGCCAAAGGTAATCATGCGGACGGCCCCAATAGCTCAAATGGTAATAAATCCCGCTTCCGCCATTTCGTTTTTGTTCTTGCTCATCACTTAAATGTCTGATGTAGCCATAATTATCATCCGTCCACATTAAAGTAATGTCATCCGGTATTTCTAACCCATTATTGTAAAGATCAAGCACTTCTTTATATGGGATAAAAACCTGTGGAATTTTATTGGCCGGTTGATGAAGCACATCGCTAAGCAACGTTCGCTGATCTTTTATGATCTGCTCTAGCATTGCCGTTTTTTCCTGATTGTTTTTCCCGCCTTCCATACCAGAATCATGGATGCCCCGCATGCCCATGGTGTAAATGTAATAGCCAGATTTAGCTTCTTCTACCCGTTGTTTCCAATACTGCTGCACCTTGTTTTTATTGGTAAAATAGTTGAAATCGCCATTTTTCTTTTCATCCCACTCATCCACATTGTTTCGCAACATGGGTTCGGCATGTGAAGTTCCCACATAAATATGGTATTTCTCGGCCATCTCATGGTTTCCCTTTACATTAAAAAATGAACGGGTTGATTTGTGCATGGCCGGCCAAATGCAGTTTGCTTTTAAGCGAAGCAACAGCTGAAAAATTTTTTCGTAAGTACGTGGGCCAATATCGCCAACTTCGGGTTCAAAGGTTTTGGCGGCCCAGGGTTGTAAGCCAAAATCTTCATCGTTTAAAAATATGCCCCTAAACTTTACCGAAGGGCTTTCCTGCCATCCTTCATCTGGTAAAATCAAATCTATTTTTTTCTGCTTCAGGGGTTTAACATCAGCCCACCACTGCCACGGCGAAACGCCAATTTCTTCGGCTATTTTAAAAATGGCGTAAACGGTTCCTCTTATATCACTGCCAGCAACCAATAAATTTTTGTTTTCTTGTTTAATCTGGAAGCTTTCCCATTTGCCGTTCAAAGCAGTTTTAGATTCTGGAGAAATAGATTTCATCAATCCATCATCAACAGTGCCGATAAATACGCCTTCATAGTTTTTTTGGTATTTATCCACGTAAGTGATTTTAACCTGTTTGCCCGAGATTTCTTTGATGTCTCCGGCCAAATCATTCAATGCCCATTTGATCAGTTTATCTGTATTTTTATCTACATAAAAATTTGCTGTTGAGTTAGCATTCGCCAGTTTAAATTTAATAGTTGAAGCGAATGAGCAAATGACAAAAAAGAAAAGGAAAGCGAGGAGGGCAATTTTTTTAATCATTTTTTGATGATGTTTAAACGGCTTTTTATCTTAATTTATCCAGATTAATTTTTATCCGGTTTAGGGAAATATCTCATATCCATATACCGCAGATAGCTGTCGAATATTTCCGGGTTTTTGGTGCCTACTCTGGGGTCTTTGGTTTTCCGCAGCTCGTTCAATAATTTTTGATATAAATTTTTAGCCACCGTAGTATAAGCGGTTTGGTTATACAGATTATGAATACAATCCGGGTCTGTTTTGATGTTGTACAGCTCAAACTCGGGCCTAAAATCAAAAGCCATGTTAAAGTAAGGGATAATTTGTGGCACTGCATGGTTTTCAATCAAATAGGTTTTGCTGGGAGAAGCATCCACATCAGCAAAAATTTCGCCCTCTGTGTATTTGCCATTTTTATCCAACGAGTACATATTTAATAAGCGGGTACTATCTTTTGCATCATAACTTTGCGGTGCACCTGCGGGCCAGCGGTTAGGTTTCATATTCCAGATCAATAAAAAACCCTTGTCCACAACTGCTCTTTGTGGATAGCCCCAGTTGAGGTAACGTGAGGAAGAATGCCTTTCTCTGGATGAAAACACCGTTTGTGCCGGTGCTTTTCCTTTTAACTGAGGAATCAAAGATTTGCCGGTAAGGGGCAACATGCCTTTATTGCTTACTCCAAAAAGCTCCAAAACGGTGGGCGCTATCTGCGTTAAGCTTACATTTTCGGTATATTTTTTTCCGTTAAACGGAGAGTTTTTGGCAAACTTTATGGCCAGCGGAACATGGATTCCGTACTCGTAACAATTGGCTTTGGTTCTTGGGAAAGGCATTCCGTTGTCTGATGTTACGATGATGATGGTATTGTCGTATTCGCCAATTTTTTTCAGGTAGGCAATCATCTCATCCAATTGATGATCAAACCATTCTATCTCCACGGCATAATCCAATAAATCTCCACGAATGACCTCATTATCTGGCAAAAAAGAGGGTACAATCACATCGCTCAACTTTTTACTATTGCGTTTCCACGATCCTTTTTCGTAGCCTCGGTGTGGTTCATGACTGCCGTACCAAAAGAAAAAAGGCTTGTTTTTATTCTTTCTATTTTTGATAAAATCCTGAAATGCGGCACTATAATTTGTATTGCTGATGCCTTTGGCCGGGAGAACATTTTTATTATCGAATTTAACCTCATAATCTGATGGGCCGGCGGCATTTCCCATTCTCCAAAGGCTGTCTTTTTCGTTTCTGGCATACTGAAAAGGGTCAACTCCTTTTCCGGTTCTGCCAATATCATAACCGGCTTTTTGCAATAGATCAACAAAAGGAATATACTTTTTGGGCCAGGAAGAGGCGTGTTGCCCTGCCTGTTCATTTTGCCAGGGATAGCGACCGGTAATAATTGCCCCTCTGGAAGGTGCACATCCCGGGGAAGCCACATAGGCGTTGGGGAAATAACAACCTTCTTTGGCTAAACGGTCAAAAGCGGGCGTATTTACAAAAGTACAGCCTGCATAAGAAGTATGTGCAAAAGATTGGTCATCGCTAATGGCGAAAAGAATATTGGGCTGCTGCGAAAATGCAGAAAAGCCCTGTGCAATGGTAAAAAATAAAATAAATGCCGACTTTTTAAACGTCATCAATCAAATTAATTTATAGTGTTAATAGTTATTTTTGTGAAAGAAGATGCTTTTAAAACCAGTTCTTTTTCTTTTATATCCACGGCTTTTAAGTTTTCTGTAATGATGATGCCCGGCTTAACAAATCGTTCAATCTTTAAATCTGCATTTTTAGAGGCCAAACCAAATATACCTAATTTAAGTGCCGAGTCTTTAACGGATTTATTTAGGAGGTAAAGATAGACTTTGCCTGCTTTCGGGTCTTTGGCACCAAAGCCGTAGATAGATTTTTCATTACAATCCAGGTATAGATAATCTTTTTGCAGCGCATCGGCATATAGCGTAAATATTTTGCTGATGGGGTTTAACTGCAAGATTTGTGTTCCTTCCGCATTGGTATCAAACACCCGGGATAGGCGTTCGCCCGCGTTTAAATTCCAATAACAGGTTTGGTAAACATCGTTTTTAAACATTTCCATCAGGTAATCGGCGGCCACCATGGCATAATCGAATTTGTTTCCGCCATCTATGGTGCCTAAGCCCCATTCGTTAAAGCTAATTTTAACATCTTTGTTGGCCTTGCGCATTTCGTCTTTAAAACGTTGTATGTACATACCCAATCTTCCATCGTACAAAGGTGTCTCTTGTTGCCATTGTGGTACGGTATGCCCGGTTTTTAACCCCCAAATTACGCCCCATTTTTCGTGGAATTCCAATACGTTTAAATGTTTGGAGTTTTTAGCAATGTATAGCGCTTCCTCAAACCGGTTCTTTTTAAGCGGGCCAAATTTCCAATCGCCAATAATGGTAATGTTTGGGTCAACGCTTTTTAATACCTCGGCGTAAGCATCAATATCTTTGGTGTATTCTTTATAGGAGATGCCTTTGGCATAACCTTCATTGCCGATGTACCAAAATTTTACATGGTAATTTTTTTGTTTGCAATAGGTAATCAGGCGTTTGGCTTCGTCTAAAGATTCGGCAACCCTGTTGTATTGCCGTCCCGATTTGATGTTTACGCCTACCATTGGATCTGCGTTTACTTTACGGCAAAAAGCGATGTACTCGTCTAAATCCATAAACTTTTCGCCCGAGCGTTTTTCGCCGTTATAATTCGGGTCCCAGCTATCATTGCTAAACGGGATACCGGTTAAATGATCCCAATGGTAAAACTGTACCACCGTTCCTCCGGGCCATCTGATGGTGCCTGTTTTGCTATCACGCATAAATTGGCTTATCCGTTCATCGGCATATAAAGAATCCGGCTCATTGGCATAAACAAAATGTTGCCCGGTTAAGTATTTAGAAATTTTCCATTGAGGTTTATCCGCATTTACTAAGGCGTAAGGAACAGAATCTACAAATTGATTTCTGCCGGTAATAAATTTGGCTTCGGGTTCTTCTTGTGAGAAGGCTATGGAAGGATATATCGCTACTAATAATAGGATAAAGCGTAATTCTTTTTTCATGGAAATTATTTATATAAAAAATTAAAAATATAGTGTTTTCTGATGCAATAATTGTTGGTTATTAAAGAAATTAGCCTGAAAGCTAGTTTATAATTTGAAGTACAAAATTCATACAAAAAAGAGCAATAAAAAAAGTCAAATTCGTTTTTTAACAGGGGAGAATTAATTAAAACGCTTTGATTACTTCTTTTTTTGTTTTTTTTAAGTCTGCTTAATAATAGGGCAAGAAGTTTAAAAATTTAAAATGGGTACAAGGACAAAATATTATCATCTGAAAATAAAGTATAGCAGATGCAGAGTTAAGTTTAGCAAAGTTTTGAGATAACCAAATTCGGCATATTTACGAAAATGCCCATCAAGTTTTATCGATCTCTGCACCTGTATTTATATTAACATTTTATAGCTTTGGTTAATTGAAGTTAAGCATTCCAAGTAATTTATTAGTTATTATTTTTGTCAGATACTTACATTTCAATATAAGCCTTAAATAAAAATTTGCATCTAAATCATGATAAAAATACTAAGTATAACCTTTACCGGCATTGCTTTAATGGCAATGTTAAAGGGGCCAGATAAAGTAAATAAAAGTTATTTACCCATAAAAAAAACCGAATCTTTAATTGATAATAAAGAAGCAGCAGCAAATTACAAAAATTATTGTAGCGGTTGCCATGGAGAAAAAATGGATGCTTTTGTGGATCGGAAGTGGAAATACGGAAACGGAAGAGAAGATTTGTTCAAAGCTATAAAGAACGGCTATCCAGATGATGGAATGCCTTCTTTTTCCAAAACTTTTACAGATAAGCAAATCTTTAATCTGTCTGATTATATTTTAACAGGCATTGAAAATATTAAAAAATATACAAATGACGATAAGCCAAAATCTAATATATTCAAAACTAAGCATTTAACAGTTAGACTTGATACCGTTTACGCAAAAGGAGAGGTGCCTTGGTCTATGGCTTTTTTACCAGATGGGGGCTTTTTGGTAACAGATCGGGCGGGAACGCTTAATAGGGTATCAAAAAATAAAGAAGTAACCGAGATAAAGGGCGTTCCACCCGTTAGGGTTAAAGGGCAGGGCGGTCTTCTAGATGTTGTTTTACATCCCGATTTTGCTAAAAACAATCTCTTATATCTTTCTTACTCCAAATTTAAAGAAGAGGATAAAAAAACTTATGCCACAACAGCAATAATGCAATGCCGTTTGGTGGGGGATGAACTTGTAGATCAAAAAGATATTTTTGTGGCATTGCCTTATGCAACAACAGCACACCATTTTGGGGGGCGGATGGCATTTGGGGCAGATGGATATTTATATTTTTCTGTAGGTACCCGTGGTGATGAAACAGGAAGCCCACAAAATTTAATTGATAACAGTTTGGGTAAAATTCACCGTATTAAGGCCGATGGCAGTATTCCCTCAGATAACCCTTTTGTAAACGATAAAAATGTGGTGCCGTCTATTTACACTTTCGGGCACAGAAATCCACAAGGTTTAGCCCTAAATCCTAAGGATAATACCATTTGGGAGCATGAACATGGGCCTCGTGGTGGCGATGAACTAAATATTATTGGTGCTAAAAAGAATTATGGATGGTCAATTGTGTCTTACGGGATTAATTACGATGGTACAACTTTTACCAACAAAACAGAACAAGAAGGTATTGAACCACCTATAAAATATTGGATACCATCCATAGCCCCAAGTGGTATGGCATTCGTAAACACAAAAATTTACAAGGGTTGGGAAGATAACTTAATGATCGGTTCTTTACGTTTCGAGTATCTTGATAGATGCGTGTTAAAAAATAATAAAGTAGTAGAAGAGGAAATATTGTTCAAAAATATTGGCAGGGTTAGGGATATAAGGCTTGCGCCCGATGGATACCTTTACATGGCGGTAGAAAATCCGGGTAGGGTTTATAAAATTGTACCAGTAGGGAAATAAATCTGAACGCTTAAAAACGAGATTTCAATTATAATCGAAAAATAGATCATTCTAAATGATGATATTATAAAATTAGAATCTCAAGCAACGTTAAATTTTAATAAAGGCTTGCTTGTTTTTGATAAAATAACAAAAGCACATTAAAAAAATAAACTCATGAAAAAACTAACTTTAATATTTCTATTCTCCTTTTACGTTCTCAATGGCATTGCCCAAAACAAACCCAATATAGTTTATATTTTGTGCGATGATATGGGCTATGGTGATTTAAGCTGCTATGGGCAAAAAGATTTTGCCACACCTACCATAGATAGTATCGCAAAAAGCGGAATGCGTTTTACACAACATTATGCGGGTAGCCCAGTTTGCGCCCCTTCAAGAGCATCATTAATGACCGGTCGCGACCCTGCGCATTGCCGCGTTAGAGGGAATTACGAAGTTGGCCCTGATGGGTTTGGAGCTGGTTTAGAACTTCTACCTAGCGATGTTACCTTGGGTGAAGTAGCAAAAATGGCTGGTTACCATACTGCGGTAATAGGTAAATGGGGCATGGGTATGGAAGAATCTACCGGCGCACCAAATAAGCAAGGTTTTGATCTAATGTACGGCTTTTTAAACCAAGCACATGCACATTATCAATTCCCTGATTATTTATGGCGAAACAATAAGAAAGAATACATAAAAGAAAATAGCGGTGGCAAAAACGGAGCTTTTTCAAACGATATTTTTACCAAAGAAGCTATTAAATATGTGAGCGAACAAAAAAAAGGGAAACCTTTTTTCCTTTATTTAGCCTATGTTACGCCTCATGCAGAAATGATTGTACCTGATGATTCTATCTTTAGAAGTTTTGTTGGTAAATTTCCAGAAATCCCTTTTACAAAGGGGAAGCAGGGTACCAACGGAGAAAATGATTTTGGTGCTTATCGTAGTCAAAAATATCCTGCGGCAGCTTACGCAGCTATGGTAGTAAGGATTGATAGGGATGTTGCCAAGGTAATAGCACAACTTAAAAAACAGGGCCTAGATAAAAACACGGTAATCATGTTTAGCAGTGATAATGGGTCGCATAAAGAAGGTGGCTCAAACCCAGCCTATCATAAAAGTAATGGAGATCTGCGTGGTGCAAAAAGAGATGTTTACGAAGGCGGAATAAGAGAGCCTTTTATAGTAAGCTGGCCAGGTGTTGTGAAACCGGGGCAAGTAAGCAATCAAATCTCTGCTTTTTGGGATATTATGCCCACCTTTGCCGATATTTTTGGTGTTGATCTAAAAAAAGAAAAAGTAGTTACCGATGGCTTTTCTTTGATGCCCACTTTAACGGATAATACATCGGCACAAAAACAGCACCCGTTTTTGTATTGGGAATTTCATGAGAACAAAACCTCTGATCAAGCGGTTAGAAAAGGAGATTGGAAAGCTGTACGCCACGATCCTGATGCAAAAGGTGTAGAACTTTATAATTTGAAAACTGATATTTCCGAAAGTAAAGATGTGAGCTCAAAATATCCTCAAATTGCAGCAGATTTAAAACATATCATGGATACTGCCCGCACCCCAAATCCTTATTTCCCTTTAAAAAGAAGCAGCGATTTAAAAATTAATAAACCCAATTAGGTTAACGTTTTTTATTCTTATCATATTAAAAACAAATATGATATTAGAAATAATGGGCTAAAATTATTGTTTGCGTTATTTGATATTTTAAAAAAAAACCATGATCTTTAAAAGAAAGTTTTTGCAGTAGCAATTTAGAGACCAAACACCACTTATTTAAAAATTATAGATGAAGAAGATTATTATTGTTTTGATGGTTTTTTTTAGCGCTACAGCAGTTGGTGCGCAAACTAAGAAGCCTAACATAGTAGTGATATTTGCCGATGATCTTGGTTATAAAGATTGCGGCTATACCGGGAGTTCATTTATAGAGACACCTAATATCGATGCTTTGGCAAAAGCAGGGATGGTGTTTAACAATGCTTACGCAGGTGCTGGAAACTGCGCACCAAGCAGAGCATGCTTGATCAGCGGACTTTATACCCCACGGCATGGTGTGTTTGCGGTTGGGAGTACATCACGTGGGCCTGTTAAAGAGATGAAAGTTGTACCTGTTGATAATACCAAAAGTTTAGCGCCATCATTCGTAACCGTGGCTGAGGCATTGAAAGACGAGGGTTATCAAACAGCTATTTTTGGTAAATGGCATTTGGGTACCACGGCGCAAACCAGCCCATTGGCTCAAGGTTTTGATGTTTACATAGATGCTAGAAAATCTAACCCCAATAAAAAATGGAACATCCCAGATGATCCTAAAGGGATGTTTACCTTAACCACGGAAGCTATTAATTACATGAAAGCACATAAAGATGATGACAAACCATTTTTTGCTTATCTGGCTCATCATGCAATACATAGCATTCAAGAAGCCAGACCAGCAACACTTGAGAAATATAAGGCCAAAGGACTGGATAAAAACAAAGCTTTATATGCCGCCTGTACATCAGATTTTGATGAAACGGTAGGTACCGTAATTAAGTTTCTAAAACAATCTGGATTAGATAAAAACACACTTGTGATTTTCAGCAGTGATAATGGTGCAATAAATGAATCTCCGCAAGAACCTTTGAGGGGAAACAAAGGCTGTTATTATGAGGGGGGAATACGCGAGCCTTTTATAGCTTATTGGCCAGATAAAATTAAAGCCGGTACTCTCAATAGCACACCTATCATCAACTTAGATTTTTATCCAACCTTTTTGGCTTTAGCCGATGCGAAACCTAAAAAATTAGACGGAGAAAACCTACTGCCGTTATTTATGGGAAAAAGCGAGACAACAACCAGAAAAGCAATTTTCTGGCACTTTCCTGGCTATTTGAACAAACCGGTAATTCGTGGCCGTGATGATATTTTCCGTTCAAGACCAGTATCTGTTATCCGTAAGGGCGATTGGAAACTGATGTTATACTATGAAGAATGGATAAACAATGGCGGTATCAAAAACATAGCTCACAACAATGCAGTTGAGCTTTACAATTTGAAAGATGATATTGGCGAAAGAGACAATTTGGCCAATAAAAACCCAAAAATGCGAGACGAGCTTTTAAAAGATTTATTGGCATGGTTAAAACATACTAAAGCACCTTTGCCCACAAAAATTACGGCAACTAATAAACCCGTACAAGGTAGTATAAACGATAATGAGGAATAAGCACCAAACTAAAATCTTACTCCAAATGTCAAAGAAACGTTATTCCTTTTTGTGGTAATATTGGCAAGCGGTGCGTTGCCCCCTGTTAACTGATAATTATTGTAAGAAAGCGGATTCTTGCTATTGATATATGCCAAATCAAGATAATATGTACCAAATCTATAACCAAAACCGGCAGAATAAGAGTTAATGGTATAATCTTTATTGTTTAAATTTTTGTATGGGTTTGCTTGCGATTGAAAACCCGCCCTTAATAAAAGATTATCGGTAACCCTCAACTCACCTCCCAAACTGTAGTTAATTACATTTTTATATTCGGTTTTTATTTCTTTATTAGACTTAAAATCTTGGTTAGAGTCAGAAGAGCTAAAATTTATGGTAGAAAAATCCTCGTAACCTATATCGGCGCTCAAAAATCCGTTCTTCCCGAAGAAATAAGCTAAACCCCCGTTCACTTTTAAAGGGGTTCTTAATTTATACTCGAAAGGGTAGTTAACGGTTCCTTCAATTGGATCTATATTATTGTACAAGGTTTCAGAATAATTATCGGTTACGCTAAACCAAGTTGGAGACTCTAAAGAAACACCAAGCCTAAGCTCATTAGTTGGGCGCAAAATTGCTCCCAATTTTAAATTGATGCCTGTTCCCTGAGTGTCAAAATTACGGGTATAATCTACATTATAATTAAAATCATTTGTGGTGTTGGGCTGTCTATATAAACCGGTTTCATTGGTAGTCTCAATAGAGCTATATCTAAATGAAGCTAACCCTATGGCTGCTCCTAAAAAAAGTTTATTGCTAATGTTTGCTCCCAAAGAAAAATCTACGCTAGAGTTGCCCCCGGTTCTATTTACGGTTTGTAATTGGTCAGATTTAATAGAAGTAATGGCAGCGTAATTGGTGCTGCTTCCGTCTTCGTTTATTAAAAAAGAATCGTAAGCGGCACCATTCACGTTGTTTAAATTATTTTGCGGACGGTTTTCTGCAGAGGCTGTTTGGGCAAAAAAATCGCCTAAGCCATTGGCGTTGGTTTTACCGCCATAATTAAAATCATTCCTAAAGCTTCCTCTTTTTTGATAACCTATTCCAAAAGAAAGGCTAACCAAACCTTTATCTAGATCTTTTGATTTATAGGTTTTGGTATTAAAAACAACCCCAACATTGTTCAAATCTAGATTACTGCTTGTATTGTTAGTGCTATTGCCAGAAAGGTTAGAAATACTGATATCGTTATTTCTTAACTTTAAACTTGGAGTTAAACTAAATTCAGATTTTGAAAACATCCCTAAACCGGCGGGGTTTCCATATAAAGAGCTTAAATCTCCGCCAATAGCAGTTTTGGAACCGCCCAAGGCATCAAATCTTGCAGTATTACTATTTTGAAACTGTGAAAACCTTAAGGCATCCTCTGTATATTGGGCATAGGATGTTTTGGCAGCTATTACTATAAAAGCCACCGATAATATTTTTTTAAATCTCATTTAAAACAGTTTTTAATTTCCTCCTCTTGTAGGCCTTGGTGATGAATTGCCACCGCCGCCAGATGATGACCTGCCATTATCAGAGGAAGATGATGGTGGTGGAGAAGAAGGCCTTTCTACTCTTTCTGGTCTGCTGCTTGGTTCAGAAGATCTAGAATTATCTGTACTCCTTGTAGGAGCGGAAGTTGGTCTGGTTGGTCTATTACTAGGTTGAGACGTTGATCCACCAGATCTAGAATCTGAAGAAGAACCCCCTCTTGTAGGCCTAGAAACAGGGTTATAAGTTCCGTTTCCTCTGCTATCTACTGTTCTACCACCGTTGTTAGGATTATAAGAATCAGGTCTCGTGGTTGTAGAAGGAGGTATAGGGATTGTTCTGCCTGCCGGTCTGTCATTATCATAACTACCTCTTGGGCGAGGGCTTAAATTTTTAACAACTCCGTTTCCGTTGTAAGGGTATCCATAATAACCGCTTCCACCGTAATAATTCCCATATCCCCCAAAATAACCTGGTTGATAGTAAGAGTAAATACCCCAATATGGAGAATTGCCATAATAAGAACCATAATAATTCCAACCGTTGGTAAAATAACTATTGTTCCAACCATAATTAAAATAATTGTTATAGCCCAGTCCTATGCTCCAACCGTTATTGAAACCCAAATAATTAGGGTCAAAATAGGGGTCATATCCGAATAAATTTTGTTGATAATACCTGTCCCTCCAAGTATAATTATTCAAATCATAATTAAACCTAGAGTTATACCCATAACCGTCATAATAATAATCATCATTACGGTCATAACCATTTTTATCGTTATAATACCCCTCCTTATAATTTTTTTCTGGTGCGGCAGCATAATTTATTTTATTTGCCGTAACATCAGAAAAATAAACATCATCATTGTTTTGCGAGGCTAACTTACTTGTAGAACAAGCACTTAAAAAAGAAGCTAAAAATAAAGAAGCTAAAATTAAAGGTTGATATTTACTTTTCATGGCTATTAGGTTTTATGGGCTTTCAGCTTTAATCCATTAAATTTATAACTTTGAGCCTGTTAAAATATATTGATATAAAAATACAAAAATTATTCCAAATAAAACATGAGTAAAGGTTTAACTAGCAGATCTGACGATTATTCTCAATGGTATAACGAATTAGTTACAAAAGCCGACCTCGCAGAACACTCATCTGTAAGGGGTTGTATGGTAATTAAGCCTTATGGTTATTCCATTTGGGAGAAAATGCAGGCCGTACTAGACCAAAAATTTAAAGATACCGGCCATAGCAATGCGTATTTCCCACTATTTATTCCAAAATCCTTCTTTTCTAAAGAAGCATCACATGTTGATGGCTTTGCTACAGAATGTGCTGTTGTAACTCACTATCGCCTTAAAAACGATGGTAATGGAAATATTATTGTTGATGAAGAGGCCAAACTTGAAGAAGAATTGATCGTAAGGCCAACCTCAGAAACCATCATTTGGAACACCTATAAAGGATGGATCCAATCTTACCGAGATTTACCAATTTTGGTTAACCAATGGGCTAATGTGGTGCGTTGGGAAATGAGGACAAGGCTTTTTTTACGCACAACAGAATTTCTTTGGCAAGAAGGGCATACCGCCCATGCAACTTCAGAAGAGGCACAAGCAGAAGCATCTCAAATGTTGGATGTTTACGCAGACTTTGCCGAAAATTGGATGGCGATGCCGGTGTTAAAAGGGCATAAAACCGCAAATGAACGCTTTGCAGGTGCCTTAGATACGCTTTGTATAGAAGCTCTGATGCAAGACGGAAAGGCACTGCAAGCAGGTACTTCGCACTTTTTAGGCCAAAATTTCGCCAAGGCTTTTGATGTAAAGTTTGCCAGTAAAGAGGGCAAATTAGAACATGTTTGGGCAACCTCTTGGGGGGTTTCTACCCGTTTGATGGGTGCGCTCATTATGGCGCATTCAGATGATCAAGGTTTGGTTTTACCCCCAAAATTAGCTCCTATACAAGTTGTTATTGTGCCAATTTATAAAGGTGATGAGGAGTTGAACGAGATTTCTGAACAGGTTTTAATAATCACAAATGAGTTAAAAAAGAAAGGTATTTCTTTTAAATATGACAATAGGGATACACAACGCCCCGGTTTTAAATTTGCAGAGTATGAGTTGAAAGGTGTACCCATTAGATTGGCGTTTGGTGGTAGGGACCTAGAAAACAACACCATTGAAATTGCCAGAAGAGATACCAGAACTAAAGAAACCATTTCTAGGGAAGGTTTAGTAGATGTGATTGAAAAACTTTTGGAAGAAATTCAAGAAAACATCTATAAAAAAGCTTTTGATTATAGAGCAGAGATGACCACTGAGGTTAACTCTTACAACGAGTTTAAGAAGGTGTTAGAAGAAAAAGGTGGTTTTATTGCTGCACATTGGGATGGTACCCCAGAAACCGAATCTAAAATAAAAGAGGAAACAAAAGCTACTATCCGTTGTATTCCATTAAAGAATAAACAAGAAGAAGGTATATGTATAGTAACCGGAAAACCTTCAAAAGAAAGAGTGATTTTTGCATTGGCTTATTAAAAGCCTCATATTTAATAGATTGGCTAAAGGGTAAAATTTGTCATGCTGAATTTATTTCTGCATCCCATTGGTAGGTTACTTGCTAAATGAAAACTTATTTTGATGAGGTTCCGATTATCCAGCTGTCTAACGGAATGACATCCATTTTAAGAAAGACTCTTTGGTTATATTTTTCACATCAAAATTGAAGAAGAAATGAAATCATGGCGTTTAAACACGCTATTCGCTCATACTGCACAGTGCATTAGCCACAGGCAGGTATCCGCTGCTATCGTTAACGCAAAAAAAAAAATTATGACAGAGAATAAAGATAATAATGAAAATTTGACAAGTAATCATTCCTCTTTGGATAAGCCGATGAAATTTGCTACTAAAGCAATACATGCTGGCCAACAACCAGATCCAACTACAGGAGCGGTTATGACACCAATCTATCAAACTTCAACCTACTGGCAAAAATCCCCGGGCGATAATAAAGGGTATGAATACTCAAGAGGTACAAACCCAACCCGCAAGGCATTAGAAGATTGTTTGGCAGCATTAGAAAATTGTAAATATGGTTTGGCTTTTTCTAGCGGAATGGGTGCCACGGATGCCGTGATGAAAACTTTAAAGCCGGGAGATGAAGTAATTACAGGTAACGATTTATATGGCGGCTCCTATCGTATTTTTACAAAGGTTTTCGCTAATTATGGTATCAAATTCCATTTTATAGATTTAACCGATGCCGATAATGTTACATCTTACATCAATGAAAACACAAAACTGATTTGGGTAGAAACACCAACAAACCCAATGATGCAAATTGTTGATATTGAAGCTGTTTCCCATATTTCTAAAGAACATGGTTTAACTTTAGTTGTAGATAATACTTTTGCTTCGCCTTACCTTCAAAACCCGATAGATCTGGGGGCCGATATTGTGATGCACTCTGTAACCAAATATATTGGTGGCCATTCTGATGTGGTAATGGGAGCATTATTGACCAATAACGAAGAACTTTATAAGAAACTTTGGTTCATTTATAACGCTTGCGGTGCAACGCCAGGCCCTCAAGATTCTTTTCTGGTTTTAAGGGGCATTAAAACCCTTCATTTAAGAATGAAGGCCCATTGCGAAAATGGGGAGAAAATAGCTGCCTTTTTAAGGACCCACCCAAAAATAGAAAAAATATATTGGCCGGGATTTATAGATCATCCAAACCATGAAATTGCTAAAAAACAAATGCGTGGCTTTGGTGGGATGATTTCCATTGTTTTAAAAGGTGCCGACCTAGCAGAAACTTTTAGGGTTTCTGGCTCTTTTAAAGTATGGACATTGGCAGAATCTTTAGGTGGTGTAGAATCTCTGATCAATCATCCAGCATCTATGACACATGGTTCTATCCCAAAAGAAGAAAGGGAAAAAGTTGGGGTTGTTGATAACCTTTTACGGTTGAGCGTTGGTGTAGAGGATGTAGATGATTTAATAGAAGATTTAAAGAATGCTTTAGGTTAATTATCTTTTTTCAATATTTCCCGTAAAACTAATGGCATCTCGGTTGTTGCTATTTACGTTTAGGGTAGCATTGCCGCTTTTGCTTATGGTTAAGTATAGTGTTCTAACTTTATCGGTATCTTTTGGAGAAATGGTAATGATGTAACCACCCTTACTATCGGCAATTTTATCATAAGAAAAATTTGTGCTTATAAATTGGATACCATTATCTGTAGAGCCATAAGGGGCTTGCTGGGCAACCCCAAAATAAGGTAAATAACAATTGATGCTGTCTTTACTTACCTTTAAATCATAAGATCCGTTTAAACGCTGTAATTGAGGAGAAACCAAACCTGCCCTTAATGGATTTGCCTGTTGCGCTTCAAATTTAAAATCATTGTTTTTTATTAAACTATCAATTAAACCCATTCTTTTTTGTTGTTCTTTTTTGCTGGCACAAGCAGAAAAAATGGTAATGGATAAACAAATCAGTATCAAATAAGATAAGGTTTTTAAGTTTTTCATAATCTAATAATTGTTTAAAAATCAAAACGTTAAAGATTGATATAAATTTTAACAGCAAAAATGATGACAAAAAAATCCGATGACGTTTAAATCATCGGATCGTAATAAATATCTAGAAAGAGTAACTATTCTCCTCCACCAATTTTATCCATTACATCCATGCTAACACCGGTAGAAGAATAACCTCCATCATGGAAAAGATTTTGCATGGTAACCATACGGGTTAAATCAGAGAATAAAGTGATACAATAATCGGCACAAGAAGCGGCATCGGCATTCCCTAAAGGCGATATTTTGTCGGCAAAATCATAAAAATTATCAAAACCTTTAATTCCAGAACCTGCCGTTGTGCGGGTTGGCGATTGGGAAACTGTGTTAATACGCACTTTTTTGTCCACCCCATAATGGTAACCAAAACTTCGGGCTATAGACTCTAACATCGCTTTAATATCAGCCATATCCGTATAAAAAGGATAGGTACGTTGTGCTGCCATATAAGTTAAGGCAACTACGCTCCCACCTTCATTAATGGCATCTAATTTTTTGGCTACCGCAAGCATTTTATGTAGCGACATGGCAGAAACATCAATTCCCTTTGCAAAATAATCGTAATTAGATTCTGTATAAGGGATTTTCTTTCTGATGTTTACGCTCATACCTATAGAGTGTAGCACAAAATCAATCTTCCCACCTAAAACTTCTTGGGCTTCTGTAAAAAGTTTGGTTAGATCCTCAACGTTGGTTGCATCAGCGGGTATAATTTGGGAATTTGTTTTTTCTGCCAAAGTATTTATCTCTCCCATTCGCATGGCGATAGGGGCGTTGGTCAAAACAAAAGTTGCACCTTCTTCATGTGCTTTTTCTGCTACTTTCCAAGCTATTGAATTGGCATCTAATGCGCCGGTAATAATTCCTCTTTTTCCTTTTAGTAAGTTGTATGCCATGTTTGTGTTTTTATTCAAGTATCAAGATTTCAGTATCAAGATGCTTTTTTACGCTAATATATTTATATCGAATATTAAAATTTCTTAAATATTGAATATTAATTTAAAATAATTCAGAATGTGAGCCAGTTCTAATCAAATTTATTTCATTGTTATCTTTTATTTCGAGCCAAATAATTAACAAATCTGGCTTAATATGTGCCTCCCAATTATCTTTATAATTTCCTGATAATTTATGAGCTTTAAATCTTTTATCAATTCCCAAAACACCATCAATTGTTAGGTTTTTTAAAAATTTAGTTATCAATAAAATTTAGAGGGATTTTGTTTCTTTACTTTTTTTAAATCTTTTTTAAATTGATTGGTGGGTATAAGTTTATCCATCAAATAGAATCCATAAATTCGTCAATGTCGGTAATAACTTTTCCTAAGCCTTTACCCTTTCTAGCTTGTTCAATAGTTTTTTGAGTAATTTTATTAGGTATAAGATTTGTTTCATTTAAAATTTCGACATTCATCTTTCTTAAAACTTTTTTTAAGGAATCTTTTTCTTGGTCATCAATCTGTATGGTTAAAGTAGTCATAATTTTAAATATCGTTAATACAAATATAAGCAAACCGCTTATTTAATTATACAATAATTCCCTGGCATTTTGCAAAGCTGATTCTTTTGGGTTTTCTCCGCTCAACATTTTGGCAATCTCTAAAACTCGCTCTTCGTCATTCAAACGTTTTATTTGGGTGTAGGTAAAGTTATCTTTTGTGGCTTTATATACAAAATAATGGGCTTTTCCTTTGCTCGCCATTTGAGGTAAATGAGTAATGGTAATTACCTGCATATTTTTTGCCAGTTCTTCCATGATCAAACCAACCCTGTTTGCAATCTCGCCAGAAACCCCGGTATCTATCTCATCAAAAATAATGGTTGGCAAAGCGGTCTTTTTAGCAATCAAAGATTTGATGCTCAGCATCAAACGAGATAATTCCCCGCCCGATGCTACTTTATTCAACTCGTTTAATTGATGGCCTTTATTGGCATTAAATAAAAACCTGATTTGGTCTAAACCATCTTTATCCAAAACATCGGTTATCTTTTGCTCTATTTTTATTTGGGAATTATTCATGCCAACTTCGGCAAGCGTTTCTAAAATATGCTGCTCAATTTGTGGAATAACTTTTTTTCTGTTCGAGCTGATCGTAGCTGCTTTTTGTTGTAAATCTTTCTCTGTTTTTGCTATATCTTTTTCCAAGTTTTCTAATCCTTCATCTGCAAAAAGAATTTTATTCAGTTTTTCTGAAAGCTCATTTTTAAATGCAATTAGCTCTTCGTTATTGTTTAAACGATGTTTCTTTTGAAGGGAATAAAACAAACTTAACCTTTCGTTGATCTCTTCCGCTCGGTTTTCATTAAAAGAAGTTGCCTGCTCTAAATTTTCAAGCTCATCGTTTATGTCCTTGATCTCAATTATGGTGCTTTTTAATCTATCGGCGAAAGCCATAATATGGGGTTGATATTTCTCTAGGCTTTGAATATAGCTTAACGCTTCTCTCAGTTTTGGCAACGCGGCATCTTCACCGTTTTGTATCAAATAATGTGCGCCCAACAAATTTGTCTTAATTTCTTCCGCATGCGTTAGGCTGTTCAATTCATTTTCTAGCTCTTCTTGTTCGCCCTTGTTGATAGCTGCAAAATCCAGTTCATCAAATAGAAATTGGAAGTAATCTTGATCTGCTTTTGCCTGTTCGTTTTCTTCTTTTAAAGCTTTAAGCTCATGCTGGTTTTTTTTGAAAGATTGGAACAGGGCCTTATATTCTGCTAATAGATCTTGGTGCGCTGCAACTACATCTACTACCAAGAGCTGAAAATCTGAATTGTTGATCTCTAAAGTGGCGTGTTGCGAATGCACATCTATCAATTGCTGACCTAAATTTTTTAAAATAGCCAGCGTAACAGGTGTATCATTAATAAATGCCCTCGATTTTCCATCCAAGGCTATTTCTCTCCTTAAAACGGTTTCATCCTCATAATCCAGATCATTATCCGTAAAGAAATTTTTCAATTGATATTCTGCTATCGAAAAAAAACCTTCTACTATACATTTCTTTTGTTGGTTAAAGAAATATTTCCCTTCTGCCCTTTGTCCCAAAATTAAACCTAAAGCACCCAAAACAATTGATTTTCCTGCTCCGGTTTCTCCCGTGATCACGTTAAGATCATTGCCGAAACTAATATCTAGGTTATCTATTAAAGCATAATTTTTTATGAGTAATCTGCTGAGCATGTGTTTTTAGAAATTTGGTAATTATTTGCCGTTTTTCAATTCTTCATATTTAGAAGAATTTGCTGGATCTACCTCTACCATTATGTTATAAACCTTCGTTCTTTCTAATGGATCAGAATTTTTAAATATATCGATGATTTCATCTGCTTTGGCAGAAAAAAATATGTTGTTTAAAATAGAACCTTGTTTTTGTTTGTCAAGCTCTGTAAGCTGGGCTAGTGATGCGGCAATGTTTTTTCTGCCTTTATTTAGGTCATCGCTCATCAAATCTAACCCCAACCTGTGGTAAGTATAAAGAACTTCCCTTAGCGATAAAAAGGTTTTGTTCTGCAGGTTTTCTATTATCCAATAGCGGTTTCTTAGATTTTCAAATGCTTTCCAACCTCCAAAGGGGGCATTTTGGGCATTATTGAGTACTGTTTGTGCTTTCGCATAATAATCTGTACCGCCCAATTTAGAAAAACTATCGGCATCTAAGCCAACAATTACATAAGCATAAAATGCCAAAATAGAGCTTAAATTACTCTGGAAATTTTGATCGGAAAAATCTAAAGACTGGCCTTCTGTATAGCTAAACTCAAAGTTTTTATCGCTCACGCTTAACAAGGTGGTGTTGTACGAAGTGCCGTAAACTGGCCTGCTGCTTATAATTTGTGCCTCACCTTTGTAATTACTAGATCCATCCCATTCTTTTAGGTTAAAAACTATGGTGCAATCTATACGTTCTTGAGGTTTTAATTCATTTACGCTCCACTTTCTATTGTTTAAAAACTCTGTCATGGCTTGTTGCAGGGCCTCAATGGGTTTATTGTTGGTGTTTTGTATCTGTGGGGATAAAATCTGGACCCTTGCATTAAGATCTTGGGCACTAGATTTTATAGCCAAGCAAATCAGTAAAATTACAAAAAGCTTTTTTATCATAAGATGGATATTATTTTTGCGCAAATATCTTTTGCAATTTCTTTTTTTGTCTTTAGATCAAACGTGGTTTTTTGATGATTTTTATCTAAGATGGTAATCTTATTGGTATCATGTTTAAAGCCTGCGCCTTTATCATTCAAAGAGTTTAGAACAATAAAATCAAGGTTTTTTCTTTGCAGTTTATCAAGGGCGTTTTTTTCTTCGTTTTGTGTTTCTAAAGCAAAACCAACTAATATTTGTTTCTTTTTTTTCTGGCCTAATGTATAAAGAATGTCTTTAGTTTTGGTTAAATCGATAGTAAAAGATTCTGTTTGCTTCTTTATTTTTTGCTCTTCCACAATTGATGGTGCATAATCTGCAACCGCAGCGCTCATCACACAGATATCAACCTCATCAAAGTATGTTAAACAGGCATCTAACATTTGTTTTGCAGAAGTAACATCAATTTTTTTGATGGATGCGTTTGACAATAGATTGGTTGGGCCACTTATTAAAATGACTTCTGCCCCGTTTTTTAATGATTCTTCTGCCAGGGCATAGCCCATTTTGCCCGAAGAATGGTTGCCTATAAACCTAACTGGATCTATGGCTTCATAAGTTGGGCCGGCGGTTATCAATACTTTTTTGCCTTTTAAAGGTAGATTTTGATCGAGTTTGGCAATAATGAAATCATAAATTTCTTGAGGTTCGGCCAATCTGCCTTTGCCATTTAAACCACTGGCTAATTCTCCAGAATTAGGGTTGATGATGATATTGCCAAAAGACATTAACCTTTCGATGTTCTTTTTAGTAGTTGGATGTTTCCACATATCTAGATCCATGGCAGGCGCAACGTAGATGGGGCATTTTGCCGATAGATAGATTGCAGAGAGCAAATTATCACATAAACCATTGGCAAATTTAGCTATGGTATTTGCGGTGGCAGGGGCAATTAAAATAAAATCTGCCCAAAGTGCCAATTCTACATGATTATTCCATTCTCCGGTCTCGGGGTTAGAATAATTACTGAAAACTTGATTTTTTGAAAGGGTAGAAAGTGTAAGTGGCGTAATAAAAGAGGTAGCATCTTTTGTCATTACCACTTTAGCGTTTGCGCCAGCTTTTACAAATAACCTAACAATTTCTGCTGCTTTGTAACTTGCAATACTGCCGCAAACCCCAAGAAGAATATTTTTATCTTTAAGCACATTAGCCATGCTCAAATATAAAACAATTACTTTTGTTCTTTAGCCGGATTTCTGTGATAAACTTTTCCGTGTACAAATTCATCAATTGCCACTAAAGAAGGCTTGGGCATTCTTTCGTAATGCTTTGAGATTTCAATTTGTTCTCTGTTTTCAAAAATTTCCTCTAGGTTATCATTAGAACTTGCAAATTCTGCCAATTTACCATGCAATTCTTCTTTCATGTTGGCAGCAATTTGATTTGCCCTTTTGCTGATGATCACTAAAGACTCATAGATATTGTCTGTTGTTGTATCTAAAGTGCGTAAATCTCTAGTAATTGTAGTGCTAGAAACTGTAGGCTTTGCTATTTCGTTATTGTTGCTCATCTTTTTTTTCAGTTTTAATTCCCGAATATAATTCTAATATTTTTTTTGTTTCTTCTATTCCTTTCAAAGCATCGTCTTTTATGTCTGATGCTTCTTTTAAGTAAACGCTTTTTGGGTATTTTTCTGCAAAAGCGTTATAATCTTCAATAGCTTCTTGATACCTTTCTTCCTGCTTGGTCTCTAAACTGTTTTTAGCATAAAGATATTGGGATTTAATGGTTAAAAATTCCATCTCTTCTGCATACTTAGTATCCGGAAAATCTATTATCGAATTTTTGAAAGCAATTACGGCTGATTGGTAATCCCCTATATCCAAAAACAACTTTGCGTTTTCATAAGACTTACGCTCTAGCTTATCCCTTAGATCTAAAATTAATTTGCTTGCTTCTGCAACTCTATCGCTCTTAGGGTAAAGGTTGATGAAAAGCTGCAGAGATTCAATTGCCTTATAGGTATTATCTTGATCCAAAGAATAATTTGGAGAATCTAAATAATAACAGTAAGCAGCTAAAAACCTACATTCTTCTGCTTTTGGGCTGCTAGGATAGGTATCTGCAAAGGTTTTAAAATGATAACGGGCAGAGAGATAATCTTTTAATTTATAATTTGTATAGGCATAATAGTAGTACAGATCCTCAGATTCTGCCCTTCCACGATAGCGTTGCACCAGATCATCAAACAAGATCAAAGCTTTTGCATAATCTTTATTGTTATAAAGTTTGATGGCTTCTTGATATTTTCTACCTGTATCTGTACTGGTACGTAATTTCTCGAATTTGCTTTTACAACCCGTGAAAGCAATAGCAATAAATAAGATAAAGCCTAAGATTGTTAAGCTCTTGTTTTTAAACATCGGGCAAAGATAGGTTAATAAATAATACAAGTCAATATTTTATGAATAGCAAAATACTAAACTATGCTTATTCTTTTATTTGATAGTTTAATTAACAAATTTTAACAGGTTTTATTATAAGATCATGCCAATGATAAGATTAAAAGAAATATGGTTGCCACATTATATTTTCAATTTAATTGGTTTGAACCGCGTTCCTAAACTGGATTGAAGCGGCACCACGCATTTGCCGACGGTAGGAGGGAAAGCGGAGTATAGCGTAAAGCCAGACGGGTTTTTGTTAAATGGGATTACTTTGGTTTTTCTAAAATAAAATCGATAATTTATGGCCTTTAAATATGATTAAATCATAGAATAATAACTGGCATTTATGGATACGCAGATTCTGCTAGACCTGGTAAAAGAAAGAATGTATTTTGGAAAATATAAAGGCAGGTTACTTTGTGATTTACCTATCTCTTATCTCGAATGGTTTGCCGGTAAAGGTTGGCCGCCGGGTAAATTGGGGCAGCAATTAGCCACTATTTATGAGATTAAACTAAACGGTTTAGAAGATTTATTAAAACCCTTGAGAAAAGGTTAACCCAATTTTTTTTTAAAAGTGAAGTTTCTTTGGGAAAAATAGCTGAATAGCGTAACAACAAAAAAAGTTAAGATGTAAGAAGGTGTTGGATACCAGCCAAAACGATCCACAAAAAGCTTCATAAACAGGTAATTTAATAGGAAGCATACAATTACGATGGTGAAATACCTAAAAAGCTGTATTCTTTTTTGCAGGTACGAACCATCAAAAACCACGTAGGTATTGAGGTAAAAACCAATCGGAAAAGTGATAGAGAATGCAACCAGAAAAGAAAATATGTGGGAGCTAATGGCAACGTTGGGGATGATGTGCACCACCTGTTTTTTTAGTATGATATTTTCCGTGATAGAGAATATGGTAAAGTTTAATACTGCATTTCCCCCGCCACAAACTGCATATCTGAAGGTTTGAGCGGGCATAAATTTTCTGAAAAGCGGATAAAATGCAGTTATAATCCCTAAAACTAGCTTTTTTATGACGAGATGGGCCTTGGCGAACATTTATCTCAAATATAAGAGCTTTTAAAATTCTGAAACAGCATTTATATAATGGATAAAGTTTTAAAAAGGCGGTTCTTCTTCTTCATTATCCCAATTTTTGGGTTTTAATGTAATGCTCTCAAATTGAGAAGATGGCCCTAAACTAGAAAAAGGATCAGAAGCGGCATTTTCTGAAGTGCCGATACCCCCAAAACCGTCTTCCAGATCGGCAAATTTCACATATTTACCGATAAACCTCAAAGGAACAGATCCTGTTTCGCCATTTCTGTGCTTTGCGATGATGACCTCGCCAATACCTGCCGTTGGGTTTCCATTCTCGTCTTGATCTAAACCGTAATATTCTGGGCGGTAAAGGAACAAAACCATATCGGCATCTTGCTCAATAGCTCCGGATTCCCTTAAATCGGAGAGCATTGGTTTTTTAGATCCCCCTGGGCGGTTTTCTACCGCTCTGCTCAACTGGGAAAGCGCAATTACAGGTACGTTCAATTCTTTGGCAACTTGTTTTAACGCCCTAGAAATACTAGATATTTCTTGTTCACGGTTTCCGCCTCCGCCTTTTCCGTCGGCTTTGCCTTGCATCAATTGTAAATAATCGATGATGATCATCTGGATATCGTATTGGGCTTTTAACCTCCTACATTTTGCCCTAAATTCAAATACGTTTAATGCCGGGGTATCGTCAATAATTAATGGGGCTTCACTCAAACCCCCAATTTTTGAGGTCATTTTATGCCATTCCCAATCTTCTAGTTGCCCTTTTCTGATTTTTTCTTGCTCAATTTCTGCCTCTCCAGAAATCAAACGGTTGGTCAGTTGCACAGAAGACATCTCTAAAGAAAAAACCACTACGGGCTTATTAAATTGTACGGCTGCATTTCTTGCACAGGTTAAAACGAAAGCTGTTTTTCCCATTGCGGGGCGGGCAGCTATAATGATCAGGTCAGATTTTTGCCAACCGTTTGTAACCCGATCCAAAGCGGTAAAACCCGATGGAACGCCGGTTAGGGTATCATCTTTGCCCCTTAAAGATTCCAACATTTTTAAAGATTCTTTAACAATGTCGTCCATTTTGCGGGAATCTCTCCTTAAATTGTTTTGTGCAATATCAAAGAGGTTTTTTTCTGCATAATCCAACAGTTCAAAAACATCGCTGGTATCCTCATAAGATTGGTTGATGATGTCTGTAGAGATCCTTATCAGTTCTCTCTGGATAAATTTTTGGGAAATTATCCTTGCGTGGTATTCTATATTGGCAGCAGAGGCAACCCTGTTTGTTAATTCGGTGATGTAAAAAGCACCGCCGATCATCTCTAGATCGCCTTGTTGCCTTAATTGTGCAGAAACGGTTAAAATATCAACAGGAGAGGATGCGGTAAATAATTGTTGTATGGCTTCAAATATTTTTTGATGCGCATCTTTATAAAAAACATCGGGCTTTAAAATATCTATAACGGCAGAAAGTGCATCTTTTTCTAGCATTAAAGCACCTAAAACGGCCTCTTCTAAATCTAAGGCTTGTGGTGGGAGCTTACCTAAGCCAGAAACTAAATTGGTAAGCCTACCTCTTTTTTCTTTTGGAAAAGTCGCTTTGTTTGATTCTGGTTCTAAACTCATGATTACAAAAATATATAAAAATTTGCCACCAGATCAAGTAGTTTTTAACACCATTTTTTGTGTATTGGTTACACTATGCCGATTGCAATAAGTTATCAGGCTAATTATCAACAACAATTGTTAAGAAAGTGTTAGCCTTTTAAATAAGTTGTTATTTAAAACAGCTTAAAGCAGATGTTGGTAAATTGGCAGGTTGTTAACAAACATTTAGTATTTGTTTTTTTATAAGTGTTTTATTAATAGGGTTATCTGTTTTTGTTTAATTTCGCAGCGTATGGAAAAAAGATTTCAAAGAGAGCAAAAAGAAGTTAACCAAATGGTTTTTGGCATTAGGGCGGTAATAGAAGCCATTGGTTCTGGTAAAGATATAGAGTCTTTGTTTTTGCAAAAGGGCTTAAGTGGAGGCTTGATTTCTGAGCTTAAAACTTTGTTGCGTCAGTTTGATATTCCGTCGCAACAAGTGCCCATTGAAAAATTAAACAGGATTACCACCAAAAACCACCAAGGCGTTATTGCATTTATTTCTCCTATCACTTACCAAAAAATTGAAGATTTGGTGCCACAGATCTTTGAAAAAGGAGAAGTACCATTGATTTTGATGCTGGATGGCGTAACGGATGTGCGTAATTTTGGGGCAATTGCCCGTACTGCCGAATGTTGCGGTGCCCATGCAATTGTTGTCCCCAAAAAAGGTTCGGCACAAATTAACCCCGATGCCATAAAAACCTCTGCTGGTGCTTTGCATAAAATACCGGTTTGTAGGCATGATAACCTTTTAATGGTTTTAAGGTTTTTAAAGGATAGCGGTATCCAAATTGTGGCCTGTACCGAGAAAACAGAGGATTTTATTTATAAACCAGATTTTACCTTACCAACGGCAATCATTATGGGGGCAGAAGATGAAGGTATTTCTTTTGAATTGATGAGAAACGCCGATCATCTCACAAAAATACCAATGGTTGGCACTATTGAATCTTTAAATGTTTCGGTATCTGCTGGTGTAATTTTGTACGAAGCAGTTAGGCAGAGGTTGGGTTAATTCATAGGCCATTGGTTGATTAGGATTTGCTTTGCGTATGCTTGGGTTACCATAGCATCTTTTCTTTGCCCTTTAATCTTGGCTCTTGTTTCTTGGCTCTTGGCTCTTGGTTATTTTTTCTCGGTTCTTTAAACCAGCTTATCCATCATCCCTAAAATCCCGAATAACCCGCCGGTGTGTATCATTAATATTTTATCATCTTTTTTAAAATGATTTTTTGAAACCAAATCTTTGATAGCATAAAGTGTTTTTGAGGTGTAAACTGGATCAATTAAAATACCGGTTTTTTGAGTGAAATCTTTGATGAAGTTAATTAATTCAGGTTTTGTTTTGGCATATCCACCAAAGTGCCAGTGGGTATGTAATTGATAATCAATTTTATCTATCAATAAATTATCAATTTCGGGCTTTAAAAACTCGCCACCTTTTAATGCGGGTACAATGTTCACTTTTGTATTTAATTTAGAAATGAAAACCTGATTGATTATACCTGCCGCCGTTGCACCCGTCCCTGCGCTACAAAAAATATGATCGTAACCGTTTTTCAATTCGGTAATTATTTCTCGGCAGCCCTTCTCCGCATTTAATCCATATCCTCCTTCATCCAAAAGAAAACATTCATTATCCTCATCAAAATAACTTTTAAATAACCGTGGTTTGTCTTTATAATCTTTTCGTGTAATAAATATCAAATTCATCCCAAATAATTGGCATAAATCCAATACGGGGTTATTAACTTTTTCTCCCCTCACAAAAGCAGTAGTTTTAAGACCGAACTTTGCGCCCGCGGCCGCAGTAGCCAGCAAATGATTAGAAAAAGCACCTCCAAAAGTTACCAAGTGTGTTTTTTGTTTTTCTTTGGCATCAATAAGGTTGTACTTTAGTTTTCGCCATTTATTACCAGAAATAAACGGATGGATCGTATCGTCTCTTTTGATAAAAAGTTTTACATGATCGGTAATTGGGGGATAGTTGATTTCTTCTTCTCTACTGACAAACTTTAAATCAATCATCTACTCATAAATTAAAAATCCTAGGATTTCATCAAACCTAGGATATAATTATCTTAAAATATATTGGGTTTATTTTCCAATCCCAAAACCAATCCCTCCAGAAACGGCCTGGTATTGCCCTATAGAATAAGAACCGTACAACCTAAAAAACGCCAAATGTAAAGAGAACCCAATATTTGCCCTCAAACCAGAAATGTCGTTCTGTTTGATGTTTACGGGATCGGTAAAAGTGGTATATCTTGGAGTAGGGGGCAGCCCGTTGTTAATGCCTGTGTTCACAATAAAATCGCCCAAAACCTTTAATTGCGTTTGAGACGAATTGTATCCAACAGAAACGAAAGGGGTAAAAACCGATAATTTTTTAGATAAAATGGCATCAACAGTAAAACCACTTAACTTCACATCTACTTTTTGCCCCAAATCCCTTCCTGTATTTTGATCATCTTGTTGGTCTGCAATTGGTAATTTATAGTTATAGGTGAGTTGGTTATAGCCAAAAGCTAAAGCCAAATCAATAGGGATAATTTTATCTAATTTACCAGGGAATAAATATTTTGTGATTTCATGTTTTAAACCAAAGCCTAAAACTTGTAAGGTACCAAACTTTCCGGTTTCTTTCCCTATCTGGGGGGTATATCGTACAGAAACATCCGTATTTTTTATAATACCTACCGTAACTTGCAATTGCGAGGAAGGGGCAAATTTAATACCGCTGCCTTTTGGTAAATCTATACTTGCTACCTCGTTGTTGTTATCATCTTTTAATGAAACAGAAGCGGCATTATTATTATCGCTCAAAAAGGTTGGAGAAACCGGATTGCCTTTTGCAGACGCAGCATTAGACAAACCCAATTTAGAAATATCAAATGTTTGATCTTGAGCGGGCACTAAAGCTGCAGTTCCTTGTATTTTTATATCAAACTTGCCCAGATTCTTTGCTTTTGCAGAATTGTACCAAGCACTGTTCATCCCAAAACCAAAGCCTTTAAATGCGGGCATAAAATAAGCCCTAGCTAGCTTTGTGGCATCGCTGGGGCCGTTATTAATAAGGTTGTTAATTTGTTGAGCGTAAGAAGCAGACAAGAAAGAAACAAAAACAACTGACGCTAGTAGGGGCTTTAAAAACTTCATTTATAAGAGATTAAAATCAATCCCGAAAATATATTTTTTTAATAAGAAATGGAAAAAAGTTTAATACAAACACAAATTTTCTTGTAAATTCTCTCATGTTGCAATCTTTAAGGTTAACATTCAATATTAATAGGTACGTAACCAATATCAAAAATGATACCGCCGTTTATTTGTAGATAGAAAATAATTTAAAAGGTTTAATTTTGCAGCAATGGATAATGATTTTGAGCTTCAGGATAAAGAGGACAACGATTTCTTTGAACACTTTGCCATAACCGTAGATAAAGGCCAATCGCTTTTGCGGATCGATAAATTTTTGATGTTGCGCCTAGAAAATGCCTCGCGAAGCAAAATACAGAATGCGATAGATGCAGAAAATGTTTTGGTAAACGGCAAAACCATAAAAGCAAGTTATAGGATTAAGCCTTTAGATCAAATCAGCATAGTTTTGCCCCATCCACCTCGCGATACCGAAGTTTACCCGCAAGATATCCCTATCAATATCATTTATGAAGATGATGATTTGTTATTGGTAAACAAAGAGGCCGGCATGGTGGTTCATCCGGGGTACGGCAATTGGGACGGTACCTTGGTAAACGCCCTGGTTTTTCATTTTAAACAATTACCGCAACTGCCCGGTAACGATGGTAGGCCGGGTCTGGTGCACCGTATAGATAAAGATACATCCGGCCTGTTGCTCATCAGTAAAAACGAAAAGGCAATGACCCAATTGGCAAAGCAATTTTATGATCACAGCATCACCAGAAAATATTTGGCCTTAGTTTGGGGCGATCTACCTGAAGACGGAACCATTACCGGATACATTGGGCGTAGCGCAAAAGATAGAAAAGTAATGGATGTTTATGATGATGAGGAAAAAGGAAAATGGAGCGTTACCCATTACAAGGTAATAGAAAGGTTTAATTACGTAACCTTGATCTCTTGCGAATTAGAAACAGGGAGGACCCATCAAATTAGGGCCCACATGAAACATATTGGGCATCCCTTATTTAATGATGCACCTTACGGAGGAGATAAGATTAGAAAAGGGACATTATTTGCCAAATACAAACAATTTGTAGAGAACTGTTTCCAAATTATGCCCAGGCAGGCTTTACACGCCCAAACATTAGGGTTTATACACCCAACAAAGAAAAATTACGTAAATTTTGAAACAGATTTACCAAAAGATTTTAACGATGTTTTAGAAAAATGGGGCGCATATCTCAAAAATCAATAAATATTAAATAGAAAGGAATAGATTTGCAATCTTATGTCAAAAAACTTCATCAATTTTAACGGAGAGATTTTAGATGCGGATGATAAAATATTTGGTATCGCCAATAGGGGGTTTAAATACGGCGATGGCTTATTTGAATCTATGAGGATGTCTTTTGGCAGGCTAAATTTTGCCGATCTACATGCGGATAGACTTCAAAACGGCATGAAAACCTTAAAATTGGAAGGCTTTTCTACCATGGATGCTTATTTTTTGAAAGATAAGGCCGAGGAGCTTTGTAAAAGGAATAAAATTGGGCAAAACGCAAGATTAAGGTTAAACGTTTATAGAGATGGCGGCGGCTTGTATGCGCCATCGCAAAATAAACATGGCTATACTTTAGAAGTAACTGCTTTAGAATCGCCACTTTATGAGATAAACCCAAAAGGTTTGATCATGGATATTTATAACGATATCCAAAAACCTATCAATAAGATTTCAAATCTAAAAACCTGTAATGCGCTCCCTTACGTTATGGGGGGCATCTTTAAAGATCAAATGCGATTGGATGAAGCTTTTATCCTAAACCAAAACGGATTTTTGTGCGAGGCCATAAGTGCCAACCTGTTTTTGGTTTACAAGGGCATTCTTTATACCCCGGCTTTAAGCGAAGGTTGCATAGGTGGCGTTATGCGGCAAGTTGTGATGCAATTGGCAAAAGAAAAAGACCTGCAAATGATTGAAGCACAGATAAATCCAGAGATTTTAGAAGAAGTAGAAGAGGTTTTTATTACCAACGCCTCTAAAGGGATACAATGGGTTATGGGCTTTAACCGTAAAAGATATTTTAACGAAGTTTCAAGGTTTTTAATAGATCAGCTGAACCAGAAAATCAAATAAT
>NZ_JAEHFY010000020.1 GCF_016623585.1 Pedobacter segetis | reverse complement strand
ATGCTGAATTTATTTCAGCAACTTATCAGAACGATTACTAAAGCAGAGCTACCTGTCAAAAGGCTCTGCTAATAAGATTCCGAAATAAATTCGGAATGACATCCCGAGTTTTGGAGTTTGTCATGCTGAATTCATTTCAGCATCGCATCAGAACGATTACTAAAGCAAAGCTACCTGTCAAAAGGCTCTGCTAATAAGATTCCGAAATAAATTCGGAATGACATCCCGAGTTTTTAGATTTAGTCATGCTGAATTCATTTCAGCATCTTATCAAATCGAGTCTGCTCATTTTGGGTAAAACTCAAATAATGTGATTCCGAAATAAATTCGGAATGACATCCCGAGTTTTGGAGTTTGTCATGCTGAATTTATTTCAGCAACTTATCAGAACGATTACTAAAGCAGAGCTACCTGTCAAAAGGCTCTGCTAATAAGATTCCGAAATAAATTCGGAATGACATCCCGAGTTTTGGAGTTTGTCATGCTGAATTCATTTCAGCATCGCATCAGAACGATTACTAAAGCAAAGCTACCTGTCAAAAGGCTATGCTAATAAGATTCCGAAATAAATTCGGAATGACCTAAATGAGCTTAAACTTGTCATGCTGAATTTATTTCAGCAACTTATCAAATCGAGTCTGCTCATTTTGGGTAAAACTCAAATAATGTGATTCCGAAATAAATTCGGAATGACATCTCGAGTTTTTAGATTTAGTCATGCTGAATTCATTTCAGCAACTTATCAAATCGAGTCTGCTCATTTTGTGTAAAACTCAAATAACGTGATTCCGAAATAAATTCGGAATGACAATCCCATATAAAAACTTATATTTATTTCATGAAGAATGGTGGTTATACTTATATAGTAACTAATAAATATAAAAACGTTTTTTACATCGGAGTAACATCTAATTTAGTTGGGAGAATTTATGAACACAAAAATGGAATAGGATCAAAATTTACTACAAAATATAGATGTACAGATTTAGTTTATTATGAATGGTTCGAGAATATTTCTCATGCAATTGAAAGAGAGAAACAATTAAAGAACTGGCATCGCGATTGGAAAATCAATTTAATCAAACAAGAAAATCCTTTAATGGTTGACTTATACGATACCTTGTAATTTCAATAAAATTTAAGAATGCTGTTGGCTAGCTGACGGATTCAGTAACGCATCACAACGATTACTCCATTTAAAAACAACAACAAAATGAAGAAGACTGTTTTATCAATTACATTAATTATTTTATCAACCTTTGCTTTCTCCCAAACCAAACCAGATATTTCCCAAATCGATGATCCTAAATCTCTTCCTGTACTTTTTCAACAAAGTGCGGCAGAATATAGAGCCTTATGCTATCAGGCTTTTAATCTGGCTGAATTGAGAATTAGTTGTATTAATAAGCGAGACATTAAAAGGAATCATCTCGCCATTATTACCGATTTGGATGAGACCATATTAGATAATAGCTACTCAGAGGCTAATTTAATTATGGAAGGAAAAACTTATACTTCTGCTGCTTGGAAAAAATGGACAAATCTTTCCGCTGCTACAGCAGTTCCCGGAGCGATTGATTTTTTAAAATATGTTCATGATAAAGGAATTGAAATTTATTATATCAGTAATCGCAAAACAGATGAATTAGCTTCAACCTTAAAAAATCTTCAAAAATTAGGTTTACCAAATGCTGATGAAGCACATACACTTTTATATTCAACAGAGTCGCCAAAAGAAGTACGCCGACAATTGGTAATGAAAGACCACAAAGTGGTAATGTTGTTGGGTGATAATCTGAATGATTTTGCTGAAGTTTTTGAAAAGAAAACTATCAATCAACGTTTTCAATCAACGGATGATTTTAGAAAGGAATGGGGCAATAAATTTATTGTTTTGCCTAATCCGGTTTATGGAGAATGGGAAAATGCGCTTTATAACTATGATTTTAAATTAAGTCCTGAAGAGAAAAAAGCGACTAGACTACAGCTTTTAAAAGGATATTGAAATCAAACTTGATAATTGGGAATTGCAGACCTATATTTACCATCATGCGCAAAACCTATCAAGAATTACATTTAGCTTTTGAAAAAGTATTATTGAAACACAAATTTACACCTCAAAAAGCAAATGATATTGCCACCATATTTTCTAATAACAGTTGCGACGGGGTATATTCCCATGGCCTAAACCGCTTTCCCGTTTTTATAGACTATCTTAAAAAAGGATTTATCGATAAAGATGCCGAACCCACCTTAACCAATAGTTTTGGAGTGATCGAGCAATGGAATGGCAATTTAGGCCCTGGTGTTTTAAACGCACAATTTGCAATGAACCGAGCTATTGGTTTGGCAAAAGAAAATGGAATGGCCTGCATAGCGCTAAAAAACACCAACCATTGGATGCGGGGCGGAACTTACGGTTGGCAAGCTGCCGAAGCAGGTTGTATAGGGATAAATTTTACAAATACAATTGCCATTATGCCACCTTGGGGCGCAAAAGAACCAGCTTTGGGTAATAACCCATTGATCATTGCCGTACCAAGAAAAGAAGGGCATATCGTTTTGGATATGGCCATGTCGCAATTTTCTTACGGTAAACTGCAAGAACAAGAACTTAAAGATCAACAATTGTCTTATTATGGCGGTTATGACCAAAACGGGGAGCTGAGTAAAGATCCAAAAGCAATCCGAGAAACCCAAAGAACCCTTCCCGCTGGTATGTGGAAAGGATCTGGCTTGGCATTAATGTTAGATATCTTAGCTAGTATATTAAGTGGCGGAAACACCACTGCAGCTATCTCTAAAACCCAAAAGGAAATGGCTATTTCCCAAGTTTTTATTTGTTTTGATGCTGAAAAATTTGATGGTAAGGATGCGATAATAGAAGAAATTCTAAAGTTTACCAAATCGGCAAAGCCGATTGATAAAGCCAATGTTCGCTACCCAGGAGAAGAAACTTTGAGGGTTAGAAACGAAAATTTAGAGAAAGGCATTCCCGTTGACGAAAAAATGTGGGAGAAGCTGATTAGTCTTTGATACTGTAAAGTATTTTCTGAAAATCGATTTTGTATTGACTTCTATCGTCCATAGTGCCAAAACAGATTACTTTATAAAAAGCTTTGCTGGTCTCTGCAATTCCTATGAAATAATAGTAATTTATTAAAGTTTCCTCATCATTATAAGTGAGGTCGCTTTCAGAGAAAATGGTTTCTCCAATTACTTGTACCTTTGGAGCAGTTACTTTTCTTTCATTTTTATCCGTTAAAAAATTTTGGATAAACTGATGATAATAATTATTTATGCCTCCTAAAGTACTATCAGATACATTAACATTCTTATCTTCTTTCACAATATAACCTGCCAAACCCCTGATCATATTTCGATATTGAATGGAAGCAAGGTTGTTTAGGCCTCCTGTTTTACTCATATAATAAGGTAAACTTACCGTAAAACCATCTTGCTTATAAGTATCCATTTGCGTTTGGGCTTTGGTGGTCTCATAAAAAGTAAGCACTAATAGGAGAAGTAAATATTTTTTCATGATTTTTTTATAGATGATTTATTATTGAATAGATAAAATTAAACTTATATCAATACCCAAACAAGTCTGCGGCTTTTTTGCATGGTGTATCAAAAAAATATCAAAATATTTTTTGATTGATTGATAAAACCCAAGCCTAATGCTCTCGTAGTTAAAAAAGCAGACCATTAAGAAACAAAAGAACGTGAAGCATTTAATCCGTTTTTCTTCATTTAACTCCATCAACTCTGTGAATAATTTTTGTATATGCTATGGTTAAAAAAACTATTGAACCATTTTATTGGCGCAATAAGAACTAGCAAAAGCTTCTGGCTTGGCCTTAAAAACAAAACCCATGCTTAAAATATAACCCATAGCCTCATGCAAGGCCGCATTAGATTTAAAACTTGGGTTGGTATTAATATCTGCGTGAACCTCAAGGTCAACATCATATAAATCTAACAGGTTGCAAAGCGAATAAGCACATTCAATAGATTTTTGCACTTCAGAAAGCATTCTTTCTTTGATGGTCATTTTTTGCGTACTGCGCTCTTGGTGGATGTACATAAAGCCTCCTTTCTGCTCCCTTAAAAACACGATCACTGTCGCAAAATCTGTTATTTTGCCTTTTACCTGAGAATCCGTACCAATACAAACTTTTAGCCTATTGCCCATTTGGTATTCTCTCTCAATGGTTTGCTCTACTTCTTGTATAATTGGCGAATTAAGAATTTCACCACTAAATTTTTTCCACGTCATAATTTTAGGGTTAAACTATCACGACCAATTTTTGAGGTCTATAAAAATAAGCGATTGAAACCCATATAATTATAAATTTACGATTATTTAATTGTTAACATATCACTTGTTATCAACAAGTTAGGTTTGTGTAGTGCAAAATTTATCAGGTAATGTTAAATGTTTTTTAGGGCGTTTTAATACTCTGCGAGCTAGTGGATGTATTTTTTTGCTATCTCCTTTACGCATAAGGGCAAAAATGCCTGCCCGAAAACAGACGGGGATGCCGTTCCTATCGTTAACCGCACAAAAATCTAGGTCCTTAACGATAGTTTTTTTTAAACAATTATTCCTAAAGCCTCACAAAAAGAAAATAAAATCGTTATCATTGAAATTAGCCAAAGCATTAACCATAATGGATATAGAATTTAACAAGAACGAAGACGTAAATAAGCAACTTGCTTATCAACTGAAACATAAACTTAAATCCGTTTACTTGGGTGGTGGAGATAAATCTGCTGCCAAGCAAAAAGCAAAGGGCAAAATGTTGGCAAGGGAACGTGTGAAATTTTTATTGGATAATGATAAACCTTTTTTAGAAATAGGGGCTTTTGCAGCCGAAGGGATGTACCAAGAAGTGGGCGGTTGCCCGTCTGCAGGCGTAATTGCTGGCATTGGTTATATCAGCGGTAAACAATGCGTGGTAGTGGCCAATGATGCAACCGTAAAAGCAGGCGCTTGGTTCCCTATGACGGCCAAAAAGAATTTAAGGGCGCAAGAAATCGCCATGGAAAATAGATTGCCGATTATATATTTGGTTGATTCTGCTGGCGTTTTTTTACCGATGCAGGATGAAATATTTCCTGATAAAGAACATTTTGGGCGTATTTTTAGAAACAATGCCATCATGAGCAGCGAAGGAATTATACAGATTGCAGCTATCATGGGTTCTTGTGTTGCGGGTGGCGCATACCTCCCGATAATGAGTGATGAAGCCATGATCGTGGATGGTACCGGTTCTGTATTTTTGGCCGGCTCTTATTTGGTAAAATCAGCCATCGGCGAAAGCGTTGATAATGAGACTTTAGGGGGCGCAACTACACATTGCGAAATTTCTGGAGTAACAGATTATAAACATGAAAACGACGAGAAATGTTTAGAATCTATAAAAAGCATCATCGGTAAAATAGGTGCGCCAGAAAATGCGGGTTTTAACAGAATGAAATCGGTTTTACCCAAAAGAAAACTAGAGGATGTTTATGGTATTTTACCCGATACAAGGGAAAAACCTTACGATATGCATGAACTTTTAGATTGCCTGATTGATGAAGCAAGTTTAGACGAATATAAAGCTGCGTACGGCCAAAGCATTGTTTGTGGCTTGGCAAGGATAGATGGTTGGGCAGTTGGGATTGTGGCAAACCAACGCAAGGTGGTAAAGTCTAAAAAAGGAGAAATGCAGTTTGGTGGAGTGATCTATTCAGATTCTGCCGATAAAGCTACTCGTTTTATCATGAATTGCAATCAAAAGAAAATCCCTTTGGTTTTTTTGCAAGATGTAACCGGTTTTATGGTAGGCTCTAGATCAGAGCATGGCGGTATTATTAAAGACGGCGCAAAAATGGTAAATGCGGTCGCCAATTCTGTAGTACCAAAATTTACCATTGTGATCGGCAACTCTTACGGTGCCGGTAACTACGCCATGTGCGGTAAAGCTTATGATCCAAGATTGATTTTTGCCTGGCCAAGCGCAAAAATAGCCGTGATGAGCGGTGCTTCTGCCGGTAAAACTTTATGGCAGATACAATCGGCAAGTATGAAAAAAGCAGGGCAAGAAATTACCAAAGATGAAGAAGAGAAACAATTAAAAACCATAACCGATAAGTATGATGAACAAACCACCCCTTATTATGCCGCCGCAAGATTATGGGTTGATGGCGTGATAGACCCTCTTGAAACCAGAAAAGTTATTTCTATTGGAATTGAGGCCGCTAACCAATTACCTATCAAAAAGAGGTTTAATGTAGGGATAATACAAACCTGAGTTTTTTAATTCACAATCTTAAAACATATTTAGATAGCTTTTAAGTATATAAAACAACTATCTTTGATGTTTATCTAAAAAATAATTTTGGGAATGAACATCATCAATATGAAAAGAGTAACGGCCCTAAACCGTTATTATAAAATCACAAAATTTTATGGTTTTCTAAAGAAAACCGCCATTAATGGCGGGCTTACCATAATCGTTTTTTTAGCGGCTTTTGTTTTTCTGGATTATTTTTTTTTAGATACCCATGCCATATTAAACGCTTTAGTAACCAATTATACGCCAACATTCATATTATCAATATTTTTTGTTTCAGAAACTGTTTTAGGCCTAATACCTCCAGAAATATTTATCGCTTGGAGCGCTAAAACCGCAAATCCATGGTTTTTTCTTTCACTTTTAGGTTTATTATCCTATTTAGGTGGTATTTGTGCTTATGGTTTAGGCGGTTTAACTTTTAAGATACCTTCTGTTAGAAATTACATAGAAAATAAAATAGCTATCCATATTATCAACCTGAGAAAATGGGGTGGTTTTTTTGTATTGATAGGCGCTTTGCTCCCGGTTCCGCATTCTATCGTTAGTTTTGCCTGTGGGTTGATAAAGTATAAATTTACCCATTATGCAGTATGGGCAGCTTTTAGGTTTTTACGATTTTTGATTTATGGTTTCGCGATTTTTACCATGCTATAAGCATCACATTTCCCCCTTCAATTTATTCACATCAAAACGTTTACTTGTAGGCAAATCTTAGCCGATTTGTTAAGAAAAATCTGGTAATGTTTAAAACTTTGACTGTGTATTTTCTACATCATACCCTACATTTACGTTCGTTCTTTTTTACAACATCCATCTAAAAACTTTCTTTATAAAGTTTAAAAAAAAATCATGTTAAGTAAATGATTTAAAGATGGTTGCAATTTAAAGCTTCTCTTATAAAAGAATTAAAAATTAACGATGGGTACTTTAAGCTTTCGTTAAAAGAGAGAAACAACCAAGTATAGATCAATTTGGGAATTAGAGAAAACCAAAGGCGTAAAAAAAACTGATTAAGGTTTATGATCAAAGATAATATCAATGATATTTTAACGCTGATTAGACATTATTTTCATTGAAATTCATTTACAAAACAATAAAAACATCAATATGCAAGAGGAAGAATTACTGCTTAAAGAAAACAAAGATCGCTTTGTGATTTTACCCATTAATTATCCCGCAATTTGGGAAATGTACAAACGCCACGAGGCCAGCTTTTGGACCGCAGAAGAAATAGATCTATCTTCTGACCAGAAAGATTGGGAGAACATGGCAGATGGAGAGAGGCATTTCATCAGTCATATCTTAGCTTTTTTTGCTGCAAGCGATGGTATAGTTAATGAGAACCTAGCGGTTAATTTCATGAGCGAAGTACAGATCCCAGAAGCAAGGTGTTTTTATGGTTTCCAAATCATGATGGAAAATATCCATTCAGAAACTTATGCGCTTTTAATTGATACCTACATCAAAAACCCTAAAGAAAAAGATAAACTTTTACACGCAATAGATACCGTTCCCTGCGTTCAGCGTAAAGCAAAATGGGCTTTAAGATGGATCGAGAACGGAAGCTTTGCAGAACGTTTGGTAGCTTTTGCCGCAGTAGAAGGGATTTTCTTTAGCGGTAGTTTTTGTTCCATCTTTTGGTTAAAGAAAAGAGGGCTAATGCCCGGTTTAACCTTTAGTAACGAGTTGATTTCTAGAGATGAAGGTTTACATTGCGAATTTGCTTGCTTGCTTTATGGGATGTTGCAGAATAAATTGAGTAAAGAGCAAGTTTATGATATTATCAAAGAAGCGGTAGTTATAGAAAAGGAATTTGTAACCGATGCCTTGCCAGTTGATCTGATTGGGATGAACGCCAGGTTAATGCAACAATATATAGAATACGTTGCCGATAGATGGGTTACAGAACTAGGCTATCCACCAATCTACAACGCAACAAACCCTTTTGATTTTATGGAAATGATTTCCCTTCAAGGTAAAACTAATTTCTTTGAGAAAAGGGTAGGGGATTATCAAAAAAGCGGCGTAATTGGCGATAAAGAAAGTCAAGCATTTTCTTTAGACGAGGACTTTTAGCTTTTGGGTATTAATTTGATGGTTAAATAATTAGAGATATGATTAAAATTTAAAAATATGTTTGTAATAAAAAGAGACGGCAGAACAGAATCTGTAAAATTCGATAAAATCACATCGAGGATAGAGAAATTAAGTTACAGCTTAAACCAAGACTTTGTTGATCCCGCAGAAGTTGCCAAAAAAGTTATTGATGGTTTATACGATGGAGTAACCACTTCAGAATTAGATAATTTAGCTGCAGAAACTGCCGCTTCGTTAACTACTCGTCATCCAGATTATGCTTTGTTGGCCTCTAGGATTGCAGTCTCTAACTTACATAAAAACACCCAGAAATCTTTTTCTGAAACCATGAAAAAGCTGCACACCTACCGCGATGAAAAATCGGGTAAATTCGCAGCGCTCATTGCAGATGATGTGATGAAAATCATAGAAGATAACGCCGATTTATTAGATAGCACCATTATTTACGATCGCGATTTCAGTTTCGATTATTTCGGTTTCAAAACCTTAGAGCGTTCTTATCTTCTAAAAATCAATGGTAAAATAGCCGAACGCCCGCAACACTTGTTTATGCGTGTGGCAGTCGGTATCCATAAAAACGATTTAGAAAGCGCCATTAAAACTTATGATCTAATGAGCGAGCGTTGGTTTATCCATGCTACGCCTACATTATTCAATGCCGCTACCACTAAGCCTCAAATGTCTAGCTGTTTCTTGCTAACCATGAAAGATGATAGCATTGAGGGGATTTACAGTACATTAACCCAAACCGCTAAGATCTCTCAAAGTGCGGGTGGTATTGGTTTAAGCATCCACAATGTAAGGGCAACAGGTTCTTATATTGGTGGTACAAATGGCACTAGCAATGGTATTGTACCTATGCTAAGGGTTTTTAACGATACCGCAAGATACGTAGATCAAGGCGGAGGTAAACGTAAGGGTGCTTTTGCCATTTATTTAGAACCTTGGCATGCAGATATTTTCGACTTTCTAGATTTGAAGAAAAACCATGGTAAAGAAGAAATTAGGGCCCGTGATTTGTTTTATGCACTATGGATCTCAGATTTATTTATGAAGCGAGTAGAAGAAGACGGTTCTTGGAGCCTTTTCTGCCCTCATGAAGCACCAGGCTTGGCCGATTGCCACGGAAAAGAATTTGAAGAACTGTATGAACGTTATGAGAGAGAAGGAAAAGCCCGTAAAACCATTAAGGCCCAAGAATTATGGTTTGCCATTTTAGATGCCCAAATAGAAACCGGAACTCCTTATATTTTATACAAAGACGCAGCAAATGGAAAATCTAACCAGCAAAATTTAGGAACCATAAAAAGCTCTAACCTTTGTACAGAAATTTTAGAATATACCTCTCCAGACGAGGTTGCGGTATGTAATTTAGCTTCATTATCCTTGCCTAGATACATCATCAACGGCGAGTTTGACCATAATAAATTGTATGAAGTTACCTACCAAGCAACCATAAATTTAAACCGCATTATAGATCATAACTATTACCCGGTTATAGAAGCACAAAACTCAAATTTACGCCATCGCCCAATTGGTTTAGGTGTACAGGGTTTGGCCGATGCTTTTATGATCTTGAAAATGCCTTTTGAAAGCGAAGAAGCCAAGCAACTCAATATAGAGATTTTTGAGACCATGTACTTTGCTGCAATGCAGGCCTCTGCAGATTTGGCCATAAAAGAAGGAGCTTATGAAAGCTTTAAAGGATCGCCGTTATCTCAAGGTAAATTCCAGTTTGATCTTTGGAACGTAAAACCAACCACCAAAAGATGGGATTGGGAAAAACTTAGGAAACAAGTAGTGAAAACAGGCGTTAGAAACTCTTTGCTGTTAGCTCCAATGCCAACAGCTTCTACTTCTCAAATATTAGGTAATAACGAATGTTTTGAGCCTTACACTTCAAATATTTACAGCCGTAGGGTTTTAAGTGGCGAGTTTGCAGTAGTAAACAAGCATCTATTAAAAGATTTAGTTGATCTTGGTTTATGGAACAATAAGATGAAAGAAGCCATCATCTTGGCAAACGGATCTGTTCAAAATATAGATGCCATCCCACAAAAACTGAAAGATCTATACAAAACAGTTTGGGAGATCAAGATGCGTACCATTATAGATATGGCCGCAGATAGGGGTGCTTATATTTGTCAATCGCAATCCTTAAACCTATTTGTGAGCCAACCATCTGCATCTAAATTAACTTCAATGCACTTTTACGCATGGAAAAAAGGCTTAAAAACGGGTATGTATTATTTACGTACACAAGCAGCGGCACAGGCTGTTAAATTTAGCGTTCAAAGCCAAGCGGTTAAAGAAATTGATCCAGTAGTACAAACTGTTGAAGCCGAAGCCGATATGAACGGGCAAAGCTGCAGTATGGAAGACGGGTGTCTTTCTTGCGGATCATAGAAGATAAATTGCCATGGAATATACCAAACATGAGTGTATCCCATGTGGGCGCTGTGGCAAAAAGATAGAGTGTAAGGCTAATAACTTTACACAATGCCAATGTTCGCAGATCCAGCTTAACTTAAACGAATTACAATACATTGCCGAAGAAGGTTATGAAGATTGTATTTGTTTGGCTTGTTTGCATGAGTTGAGGCAAGAATACCAAACCTCAATTGAGGGCAAATAAAAAAATCGGTCTGTTGAAAATGCAGACCGATTTTTTTATGAGTAATCAATTAATATTAATCAGCTAATAAAGAGTGGTTTATAAGAGCAGTAACACTATCGATAGAGATTTGGTAACAATGCTTAACGCTGATGATTTTATTTTCTGCTCTTTTGCTTTTGGTAAAAAACGTTCCAAAAACCGTATTAAAGGCTATTAAACCAAAAAGCCGATAATTTCTTATCGGCCTTTGAACAAAAATTAATCAAAAAAATCTTTAAGCTCTATAATTGCCGGTATCGGCTATAAAAGCGCCATCATTTAAAATCAAATCTTTTGCCTTTGCAATATCATCTAGTTTAATATTACCAATCACATAGTGGTAATCTTTTGAAGAAAATGTTTCTATGATATCCAAAAAGGGAAGTTTATCAACCAAACCTTCTTGGTTAAAGCGTAAATAAACCTGTAAGATCTCTTCATTGTTAAAAGCTACCTTCGTTTCTATCTTAGCTTTTTTATACTCATATCGATACCCATACCGTAAAGCAGAAACATCAGAAAAAACAGCCGCACCAGTAGCATGCCCGCCCGCACCTTTGCCAAAAAAGAATTGTTGATCTGCAAATGCAGCCTGTACGCTAACCCCATTGTATTCGTTCTCTACATTAAACAAAAAATCTTCTTTCTTAACCAATTTTGGCAATACATAAATACTTACTTCTTTGTTGTTCTGTTTTTTGGCAACAGGCACCAATTTTATCTTTTGACCTTTTTCCCTAGCATATTGCAAATCGCTCAACTGCAAATTTTGGATCCCGATATTCATGATTTTTTTAGGATCTACAAACAAACCGTAGGCATGTGCAGCGGCTATTGCAACTTTATATTTGGCATCATAACCACCAACATCTAAAGTTGGATCGGTTTCTGCAAAACCTAAATCTTGCGCTTCCTTTAAAGCATTGGCATAAGACTGGTTTTCGTTAAAAACTTTAGATAAGATAAAGTTAGACGAGCCATTAAAAATTCCCGAAACTGCAAAAAGTAACTCGTTATCATAATATTCTTCTAAGTTTCTTATGATAGGGATGCTGCCACAAACCGCACCTTCATATAATAACGAAGTACCATGTTCTTTTTGGAAAGCCACCAACTCATCCAAATGCTCGGCAATCATTTTTTTATTGGCAGAAACTACGTTTTTGCCGTTTTGCAAAGCGTAAGAAACAATCTCAAAAGCGGCTTCGGCATCATTTATCAACTCAATAATGGTATTGATCTCTGGGTTTTTTAAAATCTCCCATTTATCGGTTGTAAAGAGGTTTTCTGGTAAAGTCCTTTTTTTTGTGGGGTCTTTTATCGCAATTTTCTTAAATTCTAAATTCAAGTTTCTGCTTAAAGAAATATCGTACAAACCTTGCCCTACAACTCCAAACCCAAATAAACCTATATTTAATTTTTTACTCATTTTATATTCTTTTTATTTATACCTCTTACAATTAACGAAGGGGATTTTTTGTGCGTTTTAACAAGCTTGCCCGTACAGGTGGGCTTTCTACTATATCTTTTTATTTGCCTTCCTTCAACTCCGTTCAGGATGACAAAAAAAGCCTGCCCGAAAAACAGGCGGGGATGCCGTCCCAATCGTTAACGCCTTTTAGAACTCGATCAAACCTAAACTTTGTTGTTTAGATATTTGCTACAGATTTTTACTGACATTAAACTGCTTTTTCAAATTCTTACCACCCAACTCTGCGAACTCTATGTTCTACTTGGTTGAAATTATCTGCCGCAGATTCAAACTAAATTTTATTCTTTAAACGCTATCTATCCAATAGCCTCAAAAGCCTGTTCAAAATCTGCCTTTATATCATCAATATGCTCAATACCAACAGAAACTCTCAAAAGGGTAGGGTTTACTCCCGATTTTATTTGATCTGCATCGCTCAATTGCTGATGAGTAGTTGCAGATGGCTGTATGATCAAAGTTTTTGCGTCTCCTAAATTTGCAACATGGCTGGTCAGTTTTAAGCTATCCACAAATTTTTTGGTCTGTTCTTTATCTCCTTTTAATTCAAAAGATAACATCCCACCAAAACCTCTTTTTAGATATTTTTTGGCTAATTCATGATACGGTGAAGATGCCAAACCAGGATAATTGATAGATTTTACTTTTGGATGTGCGGCTAACCATTTAGCTAATTCTAAAGCATTTTCTACATGGCGCTGCACCCTTAAAGAAAGCGTTTCTAAGCCTTGTATCAATAAAAACGAATTAAATGGAGAAATAGCGGGGCCAAAATCCCTTAAACCTTCTACTCTTGCTCTTATGATAAATTGGATATTCCCAAAAGGGCCGTTAACGCCAAAAACATCAGAAAAAACCATACCGTGGTAACCTTCAGAAGGTTCAGAAAATTGAGGGAATTTCCCGTTTCCCCAATCATAATTTCCCCCATCTACTATTACACCGCCAATGCTGGTTCCGTGTCCGCCAATCCACTTTGTGGCAGATTCTACAACGATGTTGGCACCATGCTCTAATGGCCTAAATAAATATCCGCCAGCACCAAAAGTATTATCCACAATAAGCGGTAAATCATGTTTTTTTGCTACCGCCGATATCTTCTCGAAATCTGGGACGTTGAAAGCGGGGTTACCGATGGTTTCTAAATAAATCGCTTTGGTATTTTCATCAATTAGAGCATCAAAACTTTCAGGCTCTTCTGTTTCTACAAACCTGGCCTCAATACCCAATCTTTTAAACTGAACTTTAAATTGGTTAAAAGTACCACCGTAAAGAAACCTACTGGTTACCAAATTATCCCCAGCCTCTAATATATTGGTTAAAGCTATAAATTGTGCGGCCTGGCCAGATGCTACCGCTAAAGCTGCAACGCCACCTTCTAATGCTGCGATCCTTTTTTCAAAAACATCAGATGTGGGGTTCATGATCCTGGTGTAAATGTTCCCGAATTCTTTTAAAGCAAAAAGATTGGCACCATGATCAGAATTATTAAAAGTATATGAAGTTGTTTGGTATATAGGCACCGCTCTACTTCCGGTTACTGGATCTAATTCTTGTCCTGCGTGTAACTGTAAGGTTTCAAATTTTAAGTTTTGTGTTGACATAACGTTAATTTTTTAATGATAAAATAATTGATCTTTGAACTATTGATTAAATGTACCTAAGGTTTAATTGTAATGATGCCTTAAATGGCTAAAACAATTGATTTTAAGATTAGCTAATGCAGTAACACATACACATAGCAAAACTAAATGATATGGTTACAAACTTTACCTCTTTTGAGGCAGCTAAAATTTTAGGATTTGAGTTGTTTGTTTTCATGTCTTAAAAAATTTATATCTCCCCGTGGGGCTAGGAATTGGCACCTTCTCTTTTATGCTAAGGGTTGCCAGTGGGTCTGTGAGCCTAATCTCTCGCCACTTCTTTATAAACCAAGACCTTTTTTGAAGAGGAATTGATTTTGGTATCTCAACCAAATTATATTGCGAATATAAGGTGTAAACATTGTGATTACCAAATTATATTTTATTTTAATTTTGGTAATTTTAAAAATAAATTTATAAATATTTGATAATCATTGTTTTGTATCGTTAAACGGATTGTTTTGATATTAATAATTTAAATTATAAACTTTATTAAAGAAGAGCATTAGGGATTAAAACAATATCTTTTTATATGTTTTCATGAGCGCAGACGAAGCATAAGAAAGATAAAAGATATATCCATTGCCTAGTGAACCATTAAAACTCTAAAAGCTATAGAATAAAAAAAGCCGAGAAAAAATTCTACGGCTTTTAAAAAATACCTTTAAAGAATAAAACTATCTTATATACAAATTACCATTGTTTCTGTAGCCAGGTTTGTTCAAATACCAATCATTAAATTGTTTACCATTGCTTAAAGCCCATTGTAAAAATTTGCTATAACCCGTTGTAATTTCTTTTTGCTCTTGCAAGTAAGGAATTTCGGTGTTTATATCAATTGCCCAAGGCAGGTTATCCCTTGTTTGATAATATTTTTTGGTTGATACATGAGTATCATCATCATAGGTCCCAAATATAGATTTGTCTGCCTTATCTGATGGAACAAATCCCGGAAGGTGTATCTCTACGCCCCTTTTCTGGTTTGCGATAAGATAAGGGTTAAAGTTTAAATCTGTATAATGAACCGCATGAGCGGCATCTGTTTTAAAAACTATATCAACAATAACCTTTTGTGGTATAATATAGGGTGAGTTAGGTTCTACATTGGTAACATTAGATCTGGCATTATCGCCGTTTGGCATTATAGCGTTCCCGTTATCAAAAATTAAGATATTGGCGTATTTTTGGCCGCTTTCTACGCCGTTAGGTGCTAAGGTTACAATATTGCCTGTAATTTTTGATCCAGTAACGCTTTCGATCTGATCACTCTTGATTTTATCAAATTGATACATTAAACCATTAGAATTACCTGCTCCCAATGCTTTTAGAGCTATTTCCATTTCCGCATCAACCAAAATATTTTTTGAGTTATACCTAAACCTGATCTTGTATTCTGCAACCAGATCATTCAAATCGTAATCGCCTTTTTTTGGCCATAAATCTTCAAACATTAGGGTTCCGTTGCCAATGTTTGCCGGGTAATAACATTCAAAGGCTAAAGTTGGATCTTTTGGATAGGCATCTTTATTATTTGGCACACCATCACCATCATCATCGCCATTTTGAGGATCGGGGGCAATAGGGTTGCAACTATTAGAAGGCGAAGACCAATAAGTGCCATCAATTATAATATCATCTAAAATGCCTCTGGTGGTTCCTCCCTCGCCAATAAAGAAAAACTTTAATTTATAAATACCGCTAAAATTGATTTTGATGTTTCCGTTATAGATGTTTTCTGCATTTGCACTTGTAAAATCATACCTAAAAATGGTATCGGTAGTATCATCTGGTGCTACTTTTATTAAAGCGAACTCTCTGTATTTTACGTCTGTCCACTTCTCTAATTTCATTTTCCATTTTATAGAGCCAGTACCGTCAAATTTCATCCAAGGAGATTTAACACCATCTGGGAAATATATCCCATCAGAAAGCGGCCCTGTTCTTGAAGAATATTTACCGCTTATTGCAGATATACTAGAATGGATGGTTCCCGGAAACTCCCAACATACGGCAGCATCGTTATTTCTGTTCCCACTTTCGCAATCTAACGTTACAGGTCTTTGTGCAAATATTGCCTGTGTGGCAAATGATAGAAAAACTAAAGTAAATATCTTTTTCATGTTTAAATAAATGTTAGTTATTACCTTGAGGGGCATCAGAAATGTAAGAAAAATCTATATTTTGATCAACAACCAGAACGGTTTTACTTATACTACCAAAGGTTACCTTAACTTGATCAACTATTTTTGGGATTTTGAATTCTTCAGAAATATTCTCTCCCATGCTGTAGTATCCCGTTAAGAAAACTTCTTTATCATCTAAACTTGTAACAGAAAGAATGTTTTTTTCTGCAGCTAACAACGGAATGCCTTTAACATTAAACTTAACTTTTTGGTAAGTTGTCCAATCAAATGAAGAGCTCACTTTTATTTTGTTTAATGATGTTGGGTCTTGGTCTTTTATTGCACTGTCATTTTTTTTACAACCAAACAAGCTAATGATAGCTAAAGACACCAGTAGGAAATTTCTTTTTAGTATTAACATCTTTCGAGATTAGATTTGTATGTTAATTACTTTACAACTATCGGGCTTCTTTTAAAATCGATGTTTAAATGTTATCAGATGAAGCTGTTGATTGTTTTGGTGGGATTATATTTCCCAAAAGAGGGGTTTTTTGGGGAAAAAAGGGAATGATGTTGGTGTTGTAAACTATGATCTAAGCAGGTATTTTTTCTAATAAAATTTCTTTCCCTGCTTTATCTAAATATATGCAAGTCATTGTTTTAAGTGAAACCAACCATTTTTCTATCCCGGTTTTTGCACAATGCTTACAAAAAGTAAAATAATCGGTTTCCCCTTTTTGATGAATCTTTAAATAATTGGTAAAAAGATTTTTATCGCTTTTATCTGCAATGGTTAGCTCAATGTATTTAGGATCGGAAGCCGTTTGGAAATCGGCATCTCCAAAATAGATGGTTTGGCTATCCTTAACCCAAGTTTCAAACCCGGTTACACCCAATTTTTTTATTTCTTGGATATATTTTGGAAAATCTGCACCAGATTTCACTTTATCATGAGCCTGCTCAATTTGTTCTACCGTAAACATTAAAAGTATTTTATCAGATAAAAATAGATATAAATTTATGACATTCTATCTTAACAGGAGGATATTTTTATAAAACGCTTTCCAAATCAGCCATTAAATCATCTATATGCTCTAAACCAACAGAAACCCGCAATAAGTTTTTTGGTGTCTTGGTATCTTGTCCTTCAACAGAATAGCGATGTTCTATCAAACTTTCTACTCCTCCCAAACTGGTGGCTTGGGTAAAAACTTTAAGGTTATTAACCACTTGTTTTGCTTTTTCTTCTCCATCTTTCAATAGAAAAGATAACATCCCTCCGTAAGAAAGCATTTGCTTTGTAGCCAACTCATGTTGTGGGTGAGATTTTAAACCGGGATAAAAAACAGCTTCTACAGCTTCATGGTTCTCTAAATACTCGGCTAAGGCTTGAGCATTTGCAACGTGGCCACGCATACGGTAAGGCAGTGTTTTTATCCCCCTGGTAATCATATAACAATCAAAAGGGGCGGGGATTGCACCTCCATAACCTTGTACTATTTTTATCTTTTCCCAAAAAGCGTCTTTTTCTTTGGTAATCAGAACGCCGCCAGAAACATCAGAATGTCCGTTCAAGAATTTTGTGGTAGAGTGCATCACAATATCTGCCCCTAAACTTAACGGTTGTTGGCAAATTGGAGAAGCAAAAGTATTATCGATAGCGAAGATCAATTGGTGTTCTTTGGCGATGTGGGCAAGAGCTTCAATATCACATAATTTCAATAACGGGTTTGAGGGAGTTTCTGCCCAGATCAATTTTGTTTCTCTTTTAATCGAATTATAGATGAGTTCAATATCGGTTAGATTAATAAAATCGAAAGTTAAAATCCCTTTAAACATCAATTTTAACTGATTTCTTAAACCATGGTACATATCGTCAGGGCCAATAATATGGCTCCCGGGCTCCAACGCTTGGAAAACCGACATTCCTGCCGCGTTTCCAGAAGAGAAAGCACAAGCATCGGCACCGTTTTCTAAAGCCGCAATTACATTCTCTAAAGATTTTCTGTTAGGATTATCTGCCCTAGAATACATAAAGCCTCCGGGATAATCGCCATTTTCGCCTCGCTCAAAAGTGGTAGAAAGTACAATGGGTTGTATAGCTGCTTTGGTACTTTGATCTTGTTTGTTTCCGGCATGGATGGCCTTGGTCTCAACTTTCATGATAATGATTTTCGATATTGTCTCAAACTTAATAAAAGCATTCTTGTTTTACATTCAAATCACGCAATAAAAAGGTAATTTTATTAATTTGCGCAAAATTCAAGAACATGAATTCAGAACATCAGTTAGTTACCATTCTTCAAGATAAAAACTTACCACAAAAACATCGGATAATCGCCCAAAAAGTAAAAGGAAACCAGCGTATTTCTTTTGATGAAGGCGTTTATCTTTTTGAGCATTGCGATTTGCCTTTCGTAGGCGTTCTCGCAAATTATATCCGCGAAAAGCGACATGGGAACAGCACCTACTTTAACAGGAATTTCCATATAGAACCCACTAATCTTTGTGTTTATGACTGTAAGTTTTGTTCTTATTCTGTGTTGATCAAAGAGCGCTCTGAAGGTTGGGAATATACTTTGGAAGATATGCTCAACATCGTAAAGAAATATGATGATGAACCGGTTACCGAAGCACATATTGTGGGTGGGGTATTGCCTCAATATGATATGGCCTTCTATCAAAAATTATTTTTAGAGATTAAAAAGCATCGCCCAGATTTACATATAAAAGCTTTAACACCAGTAGAATACCATTATATTTTTAAGAAGGCAAAAGTAGATTACGCAACTGGCATGAAATTGATGAAAGAAGCTGGTTTAGGATCTATGCCCGGTGGTGGAGCAGAAATTTTTCATCCAGAAATTAGGGAGCAGATAGCAAAAGATAAATGTAACGCAGATCAATGGTTGCAGATACACGAAGAATGGCATAAATTAGGGATGCGCTCTAATGCCACTATGCTTTATGGACATATCGAGCGGTTTTGGCACAGGGTTGATCACCTCGAAAGGTTAAGGGATCTACAAGATAAAACGGGTGGTTTCCAAACTTTTATCCCTTTAAAATTCAGAAATCAAGATAATCAGATGTCTAATGTGCCAGAATCTACCGTGGTAGAGGATTTGCGTAATTATGCCATTTCTAGGATCTACCTCGATAATTTTGATCATATAAAAGCTTATTGGGCCATGATCAGCCGAAACACGGCACAACTCTCCCTAAATTTTGGTGTTGATGATATTGACGGTACTTTAGACGATACCACAAAAATATATGCCATGGCTGGTGCAGAAGAACAACACCCGGCCATGAGTACCAAAGATTTGGTAAAATTGATAAAGGAAGTTGGTAGAAAGCCTGTAGAAAGGGATACGCTTTATCATGTTGTTACCGATTATGAGAACGTGGTTTTTGAGGACGAGATAAAACCAAAATATTACGCCTTACCTGTTTTAAATTGATTTAATGAGCGAAATACAAAAGAAACTTTATATAATTCGCCACGGCGAAACAGATTTGAATAAAAACGGGGTGGTGCAAGGAAGGGGGGTAAACTCTCCTCTAAACTTAACAGGTATAGCGCAAGGTAATGCGTTTTATGAAATGTATAAAAATGTTCCGTTTGATAAATTGTACACCTCTACTTTAGTACGCACAGAGCAAACAGTAGCTAAATTTATTGATGCTGGTTTGCCTTGGGAACGTTTGGCAGGTTTGGATGAGCTGGCTTGGGGAATACATGAAGGGCAAAATAGTACGCCAGAGTTACGTGATGATTTTAAAAAATTGATTGCACATTGGGCAGAGGGCAGCTATGACGAGAAATTTGAAGGAGGCGAAAGCCCTAACGAGGTTTTTACGAGACAAGCCAATGCCATGAAGGAAATTATGAGCCATAAAGATGAAAAAACGGTTTTGATTTGTATGCATGGCAGGGCAATGCGACTTTTACTGTGCCAATTGATGAAACAATCTTTAGACCACATGGATGAATATCCACATAAAAACACTTCTCTTTATATATTAGATTATGATGGTAAAGACTTTACGATCCAAACTTTTAATAATGTAGCGCACCTAAAAGATTTATGATTAAAATATCAGCCGTAAGCTACACCAATACCATTCCTTTTATATTTGGTTTACAACATCATCCCATAAAAAAAGATATCATTCTAAGTTTGGACGTACCTAGTTTATGCGCCCAAAAGTTGATAGAAGACAAGGTTGATATTGGTTTGATACCTGTTGCCGCTATTATAGATTTACCAGAGCACCATATTATTTCTGATTATTGTATCGGTGCAAATGGGCAGGTAAACTCTGTTTTTATTTTTAGTAATTGCCCTATAAAGGATGTTAAATACCTACAATTAGACCCTCAATCTAAATCTTCTAATAACTTGGCCTTGGTACTTTTAAAAAATTATTGGAAAGTACAGCCAGAATTGGTAGAAAAAGCAAAAGAATATGGTCGTTCGCCGCACCCAAATACAGCTTTTGTACAAATTGGCGATCGCACCTTTGGTAAAGTAGATCAACATTCTTTTGTATATGATCTAGCCGCAGAATGGAAAAATTTTACCGGTTTAGAATTTGTTTTTGCCGCTTGGGTAAGCAATAAAAAGTTAGATGATGCTTTTATCCATAAATTAAACCAAGCTTTGAAGTTAGGGTTAGATAGCCGTCTTGAGATTTTCGAGAACATGGATATGCGCAAAGATTTTGACCTGGTAGATTACTTAATGCATAAAATAGATTATCGCTTAACGGATAACAAAAAAGAGGCATTAAAATTATTTCATCGGTTGATGAGCGAATTGGATTGATCAAAAAGCTTAAACCTTTTCTTTTTGGATCAATGCGGGGAGGGTTTTTAGGATTATTTTGATATCCAACCAAAGAGAATAGTTTTTAGCATAGTAATTATCCAGAAGTTTTCTCTCTCTTTCAGACATGTCTTTTTTGCCGCGTTTACTAATTTGCCACAAACCGGTTAAACCAGCAGGGCCTAAAAACCGCATAGCCCATTCATTGGTTGTTAGCTGTTCTGCTTCATAAAGGGGCAGGGGCCTGTTGCCAACTAAAGACATATCGCCTTTTATAACGTTCAAAAGTTGGGGCAGTTCATCAATACTGCTATTTCTTAGAAAAGTGCCTAACTTGGTAACCCTTGGGTCGTTTTCAAATTTGAAAAAGGCAGCATTGCCGTATTGGTTTTGATCTGCTAAACTAGCAATTTCGGCATCTGCACCCATGCGCATTGATCTAAATTTATAAAAATCAAATATTTTGTAGCCTGTGCCAACCCTCTTACTGTTATAAAAAACAGGGCCGGGCGAATCTAACTTTACAAGAATAGCAACAACTACTAATAGTGGAAACAGGATGATGATCGATGCACAAGCAACGGTTAAATCTAATAATCTTTTACTCAGCGGCATTTGATAAGCTGCCTGTGGTACTTGTGATAGTTGGGAAACCTGAGACCTTAACGACTTATAAAAATTTAAGAACTTAACCCTTTCTTTTAGATCTTCAAAAGGGATGGGCGCAAAATAACAATCACTTACGCCAATTTCCATGGCTTTTCTTACATATAGTTTGTTAGGTTCTGTAAGTAGGAAAATAGTGGTAAAGGCTTTGGTAAAAAAATTGTTTTTTAAAGATAGAATGAAATCATGAGCTTCTTGGAACATAGAATTTTCTACCTCTATTATAATTACAGAGAAAACATCAGAAGTAGAAATGATATGGGTATAATGCTTTAGTTCAGAAATGCTATCTGCCCTTTTTAAAAAAAACTCAGAGTTATCAAAAACCTTATTAATATCCTCTTCAAATAAAGAAGAATAATGTAAAATATTAACGATGGAATTAGACGAAGGATTGTTCTCTACGTTAACATTAGAAAATTGCATCCGCTAATTTAATATTATTTTTATTTTATCTTTTAAAATTGAAGGATTAAATGGTTTAGACATTAACGCGTTGATCGGATAAGGGATTTTGGTTTTAATATTTTCCAAAGATTCTGAACCAGATAAAACTATCAGCGGGATATCCCTAAAATAACCGCTAACTTTTAATGATCTAACAAAATCGGCACCATCAAAATAAGGCATCTCCATATCAGAGATTATAAGATCTGGGATATTGCCATTATCTAACCAAGTAAGGGCATCAAACCCGTTGTTTTTTATAACCAGCTCGTAATCTTTTTTCAAAATGAATTCTAGCAATTTTAAAATTGCAATCTCGTCATCAACTAATAAAATCCTTTTCTTCACGGTATCAAATCTTTGCTCTAGTATCATAACCAAGTTTTACGTTCATCTATCAAATACATAAAAAATGCCTAAAATTTTTTTTGTTATAAATTCGATTTTCATTTACCCCCAATTGATCACTTATTAAATTTTAAGGAGTGTTTAGGTTAATGTTATGTTAATTTTATCTTAAAAGGATACCTAATAAATATTTTTAATTAACTGATAATCAGAATAATATTTTATTTTATTGTTTTTATATCCTACTTACGAAGAATTTCAATTAATAGATTAAATGAAATGTTTTTTTTAAGTTACCCGTTAGAAAAGCATTGGGTCAATGAATAACGATTGGGAAAAAAATTCCCGATATGTGTAATTTATCACTCGGTTTAAATAGTTAAACTTTAGGTTTAATTATTGAGTTTAAAGGTTTGGATGCTTTTGAACCAGAGCTAGAAAAATTAGTAATCTGCCAAGCTGTCATTAGCTTTTTAACTTTTCTTGAGCGTTTTTTAGGCTATTTATGCCATTAAAATAAGATTTACTGCCATTTGCTTATTGGCACATTGCTTGTTAAATACATTTAAAACAATAATAAGTAAACAACAAAAATTATATAAACATGTCAAAAATTATCGGAATCGACTTAGGAACTACCAACTCTTGTGTTGCCGTAATGGAGGGTAACGAGCCCGTTGTTATTGCTAATAGTGAAGGTAAACGTACTACGCCTTCAATTGTTGCATTTGTAGAGGGTGGGGAGCGTAAAGTTGGTGATCCTGCAAAACGCCAGGCAATCACTAATCCTACAAAGACCATTTATTCTATCAAGCGTTTTATGGGTAACAGTTTTAACGAGGTTACCAAAGAAGTAAGTAGAGTACCTTATAAAGTTATCAAAGGTGATAATAATACACCAAGAGTAGAAATTGATGACCGTAAATACACACCGCAAGAGATTTCTGCGATGATTCTTCAAAAGATGAAGAAAACCGCAGAAGATTTTGTTGGATCAGAGATCACGAGGGCGGTAATTACGGTTCCTGCTTATTTTAATGATGCGCAACGCCAGGCAACAAAAGAGGCGGGGGAAATTGCAGGTTTAAAAGTAGAAAGGATCATTAACGAGCCAACAGCCGCAGCACTTGCTTATGGTTTAGATAAAACCAACAAGGATATGAAAATTGTGGTTTTTGACTGTGGTGGCGGTACTCATGATGTTTCTATCCTAGAATTGGGTGATGGCGTTTTTGAGGTTAAATCTACCGATGGTGATACCCATTTAGGTGGTGATGATTTTGACCAAGTAATTATAGATTGGTTGGCTAATGAATTTAAGACCGAAAACGGAATGGATTTGGCAAAAGACCCAATGGCCTTGCAACGTTTAAAAGAAGCGGCAGAAAAAGCTAAAATTGAGTTATCAAGTTCAACTTCAACAGAGATAAACTTGCCTTATATTACTGCCGATGCTAGTGGCCCTAAGCATTTGGTACGTACTTTATCAAAAGCAAAATTTGAGTCTTTAGCAGCCGATCTAATCAAAAGAACTATTGAACCTTGTAAATCAGCATTGAAAAATGCCGGAATGAGCACTTCGGATATTGATGAAATCATTTTAGTTGGTGGTTCAACTCGTATCCCCGCAATACAAGAAGCGGTTGAGAAATTCTTCGGGAAAGCACCTTCTAAAGGTGTAAACCCAGATGAGGTTGTTGCCATTGGCGCAGCTATACAGGGTGGTGTGTTAACAGGTGAGGTTAAAGACGTTTTATTGTTAGATGTTACCCCTCTTTCTTTAGGTATTGAAACCATGGGCGGTGTAATGACTAAATTAATTGAGTCTAACACAACCATCCCAACTAAAAAATCCGAGACTTTTTCTACCGCATCTGATAGTCAGCCGTCTGTAGAAATCCATATCTTGCAAGGGGAGCGCCCTATGGCCAAAGATAACCGTACAATTGGCCGTTTCCATTTAGATGGGATACCACCTGCGCCACGCGGTGTACCACAGATAGAAGTAACTTTTGATATTGATGCCAACGGTATTTTGCATGTTGGCGCAAAAGATAAAGCAACCGGTAAAGAGCAAAAAATCAGAATTGAGGCTTCATCTGGTTTATCTGATGAAGAAATCAAAAAAATGAAAGAAGAGGCCGAGAAAAATGCCGAATCTGATAAAGCTGCAAAAGAAGAAGCAGATAAAATAAATGCAGCAGACGCTTTGATTTTTTCTACAGAAAAGCAATTGAAAGAATTTGGAGATAAAATCCCGGCTGATAAAAAAGGAGCAATTGAAGAAGGTTTAAAAACTTTGAAAGATGCTTATGCAGCTAAAAACTTTGCTGATATTGATGCAGCTTCAGAAAAATTGAACGCTGCTTGGGCAGCGGCTTCAGAAGATATGTATAAAGCTGGAGGAGAACAGGGTGCGCCACAAGGTGATGCCAGTGAACAACAAGCTGGAAACCCTGATGAAGTTACGGATGTTGACTTTGAAGAAGTAAAAGATGATGAGGCTAAGTAATCTCTAAATCTGAATAAACAAAAGCCGGCCCTAATTTTTAGAGCCGGCTTTTTTATTTTAAAAGAATTTGAAACCTTTAGTTATTGGCCTTAATGTAATCGTTTAGGTTTTTTTCTACCTCTTTCACATCAAAAATGCCCTGCTTATTACCAAACGAATTGGTAACATAGGTTAGAAGCTTTGCCAGATCAATAGAGGCTAAATGTTTTTCGGCTGGCATTTTGCCTTCGTATTCTATACAATGTATCTTTATAGTGTCTTCAAGGCCATAAACAATATAGCTAGCTAACATTTTACGGTTAAGTTTCAAGAATGTAGTATCGGTTAATGGCGGGATAAGACCTGCCAATCCTTTGCCATCATCCATGTGGCAGTTTTGGCAATGTATTTTATAAACATCCAAACCATCAGAATAATATCGTTGGTATTTAATACTATCTTCATTAACGCAAGCACTAAAAAAAATAGCGGCTGTTAATAATAAGAACGAAACAGAAACGATGGTTTTCCTCATACTATTTAGGATGATATTCTGATAACAAAACATCCATATCTTTACTCATTTGGGCCACTTGGTCTTTATCGGTGCCATCATAAGCGCCCCTAATTCGTTTATCTTTATCAACCAACAAGAAATAACCAGAATGTTCATACCCTCCCGGGATGCTATCGTTTTCTTTAGAGTAAGACATGTAACCATTTTTAGCTAATAGATAAACAGAATCTTTACTTCCCAACAAAAAACTCCATTGTGTTCCCTTTACGCCCAATTTATCGGCATATTTCTTTAGAACTGGGATGGTATCATATTTTGGATCGATGGTATGGGATAAAAACCTTACTTCTGGGTTGCCTTTATATTTTTCATAAACCGTTAATAAGTTTTTGCTCATGATAGGGCAAATAGAAGGGCAGGAGGTAAAGAAGAAATCGGCAACGTAAATACTGTTTTTTAAAGAATCGTTATTGATGATTGCGCTATCTTGGTTCATAAAACTAAACGCGGGTATGGTTTGATAAATGGTATCAACCACCGTTTTGCCATCAACTGTTTTTTCTACAGGTTCCCTGCTGCCTAAGATGGGTAGTTTTCTTGGTTCAGAGTTGCAAGCTAAAATAAATAACGAACTAATTGATAGAATAAATATAGAGCTGATTTTCATGATTATTTCAATTTAGAAATTAAACTGTTACTATTAGAAAGAGATTGATCCAATAATGTTTTAACAGAATCTATTTTTATTTTTTGGTTTTCTAAATAGCTAATGATCTGGTCTTGAGATTTGCCTGTATAATCTGGGTTAAAACCATTCATCCATTTCATCATTGCCGCATCAGCATTGCTTAACGCTAATTTTTTGTTGGTTATCTCTGATCTTAATTGTAGGGTATCTAAAGAGTTGTTTATTTTCTTTAGGCTGTCTAGATTTTGTGATAATTCGGTAAGTATCATTCTTTTATCGGTTAGTTTACCCATATCCATCATCAAAGAATCATGAACTGCCATAACCTCATCCTGTAATTTTTTTTGTTCCGCTTTTTTGTCTTTACAACTTGTAAGGCCGATGATCGTAAAACCCAAAAAAATGAAAAGGCTGTTTTTTATATTAATTAATTGCATAATAAAGTTGTTTTAAATTATAAGTAATTCCTAAAGTTAAACGTCCGCTACTGCGGGGATGGTCTGTTTGTGCCGACCAAGCATTGGTTTGGAAACTGGTATTGATACCAATGTTTTTTACAAATATATCTAATCCTGCGCCAGCCATTAAATTATTTGTTTCATGTTCGCCCGTTAATTTGCCTTGGTATTTTTCTCCTTTGGTAAATTCATAGCTAGTTTGCACCGATGGTATGATTTTAACGTTTTTGCCCAGATCTATTTTTCTAAAGATACTCAAAAAAGACGTGGTGCTATTGGCGATGGATTCTTGATCGGCGTTTTGCCCATTAAATTTATACGTACTGTTGATGCTAGCTCCCCAATTTTTGATCCCGATGATGTAATTTGCGTACACAAACCCATCTGTACTTCCTGTACCGGGCTGAAAAGGATTAGAATAGGTAAAGCCTTGGTCACTTTTTATTCGGTTATTGGCGGTTGGTAGTTTGATGCCAGCGCCCAAAATTAACCTTTGGTTCATTTTTTTTTGATCTAACTTTCTGATGAGATGGTATCCGGCATAAAAAGTCATATCGCCCAAACCAGAAATGGTAGAGGTTTGGTTGTTATATTTTTCTGTATTGTTTAGATAAGGGATAATGGCATTGATCTCTAAACGCTTTTGCAAAAAATAACGGCCTCGCAATTCTGTTGTTCTGTAAACTTCATAATCTCCCAATAAACCATTGTGGTTACCAGGGGAGTTATTTGTTTGGTCTTGGATAGGAAAAAAAGAACTGCCACTTGGGAAAAACTGCTGATCTTGCCCAAAATAGCCATTATAAGAACGGTACCTATAAAAAATACCGAAGCTACTTACATTATCATAGGGCGTAATACCCATGAAACAACCGCAAATATCACAAGCAAATGTACTGCTGCTGCAAAGTAGAAATAGGATGATTAATATTTTATTCTTCACTGAATTTTGGATTTTTAAGAAATGTATGATCTGTTAAAGTTTTTAAAAAACAGATGATGTCTGTTTTATTTGAATCTGATAAGGCTAGGTTTTGCTTTAAAATAGGATCTAAATTTTTATTGGGCTGTATATTATTCTGATAATGGTCTAAAACTTGTTCTAATGTTTTAAATCTACCATCATGCATATAAGGCCTGCTTACTTCTATGTTCCTCAATGTTGGCACTTTAAATTTTCCTTCATCAGCCGTTAAAGCGGTAATTGTTGCCCGCCCCGGATCTGTTGAAACAATATCTAAACCGTTGTTTCTAAAACTATTGTCTGTAAACAAGGGTTCTTTGTGGCAACTTGCGCACTTGGCTTTAAAAAGTTGATAACCATTTTCTTCTTGATCCGTAAATTGAGCTTTTCTGGCTTTTACTTGATCATATTTGCTATCTGCCGATATGAACATCCCTTCAAATTGGGCCAAAGCCCTAAACATTTTTTGGGAAGTGATCTCATCACTATCGAAAGCTTTTTGAAAGGCTTGTTGGTATTTAGGTTCTGATTTTAAATAAGCTAAAATCTTATTTAAATCGTTTGCCATTTCACAAGGATTGGTCATTGCGTTAAGTGGTGCAAGCTCTAAATTGGTAACGCCCCCGTCTAAAAAGTAATTGTCTTTAAAAGCAAGGTTAAACAAAACTGGGGCATTTCTGGCACCAAAACAATTATCAACACCGTGGCTGGTTGCATGGTCTAAATTACCAAAACCTGCAAATTGCTGGTGGCAATCGCCACAAGATACCGTACCATCTTTAGATAAACCTTGATCATAAAACAACATTTTACCCAGATCAAAACCTTTTTGCGTAGGTTGGTTATCTGTAAACTGATAAACCGGTTGTGGAAATCCGTTAGGGATTTCTATGGACAAAAGTTTGTTCAAATCTTTATCCTTTGCACAAGAAATCAAGAAAATTACACAAGCTACAACTAATAATGTGGCTATTTTTTTCATCTGGTTATTTTAATCTTTTGATGTCAAAATATTGTCTCAAAAAGCGATGTCATTCCAAATTTCTCTCAGAATCTTATCAAAATTAACTCTTATGCAGTTTGATGATCTGCAAATGAGATGCTGAAATAAATTTTCGGCATGGCAAACTTTTAAGGCCAGCCTCTTAACTTTTTGCGTTAGGGATAGAAGTGGATACCGGCCTTGTGGCTAATGCCAAGCGCAGTATGAACGGATAGCCCGCCCGAACGCCCAAATAATTATTTTTAAATAGATAATTATAAATTTAATAGGGGCGTTTTAACACTCCGCCAGCCGGCGGATGTATCTTTTTTTGCTATTTGCATCATGGTCATAAAAGCAAAAAAAGCCTGCCCGAATTACAGGCGGGGATGCCGCTTCTATCGTTAACGCGATAGTTTGTAGAAAAAGACCGTCTCCAATCCAAACTTAATTATGGATATGATCTAAGCTAAACATCCCCTGGGCGTAATTATCCGCAATGATCAAAGCCGGTAAACCACCATGCATAGAATTATAATCTGCAAAAGAGATGTTTTGCCTGCCACTAAACATTGCGCCGGCATCTGCCAAAAAGTGCATGATCGGGGCTTTGTCTGTTCTAATCCTTAGAATGTTTGGGTCTATATTAAATGTTACTTTTCTTATGGCGTTAACGGTTGCAGATGCGCCGCCAATATGAAAAATAAGATTATGATTTGCCCCAGTTGATGCAGGGGACGTACCCTCCATTTTAACAAATACATAACCAGAGTTCCAAGACCAGAACATGGCGTTTTCTGGTGCCAGCGCACCGGTTTGTGCACCTGCGAAGTTTCTTGCAGAATCTACACCAATGGTAAAACTGATTTTTGTATAATCGCCAGCAGGTACGTTGCTTAAACTGGGTTTAAGGGTGGCGGCATTAGATTGATCTATTAAAAAGTAACTTTCTGGAGCCTTATATACACTCCCATCATATTTGGACAATTCGATATTTGAGATGTAATACTTAAACATATCTACCTTAAAAGACTCGCCTTTTGCCGTAGTATAGTTTTGTGTGCTTAAAACCAGGGGTTGGTTACCTACCATGTTTTCAAACTCGAAGTTTAAGGTTCCTGTACCCACTACCCCTGCCGTATCTTTTTTACAGGCAGTAAACATAACGGCAGCTATGGCCACCATTAAAAATATTTTTTTCATTTTTTTTTATGATTTGATTTTTACGATTAAGAAATCAGTCTGGCTTAAAAGATCAGACTGTTAAAAAAGAAAATCAAACGGTTGGTGGTGGGTGATAAAAAGAGGTGCTTTTTATGAATTTGTAATTATTTTGGTAACAGCTTTCAATAATATCTTTTTCTAAGCTATAAAAATTGATTTTAAAGGTTGCTATCAGCATGATTTGCTGTGTAAGGTCTTTTTGGGTTTTGCGCTCTTGAGATTGTTGTTGCTTTTCTGCTTCGGCAATTTTACGGTTTAAAAAACATTTACCGTTACAGTGCATTTCTGGTTTATCTTTATTGATGCAAAGTTCTTTTGCAATGTAATTTTTATTGAGCTCGTACCCTGCGAAATAGAACAATCTGGTAAAACTAGAAAGGCTAATTAATACGATTAGTAAAATGCAGGATACCTTTTTTATCATTTGTTGCAAATGTAATGGCTATTAAATAGAATTACAAGATAAATGGGTTTATTTATTATTGGTAAAATATCGTAATCGAAAAGGTTGATGAAATGGACACTCATTTATCAATTTGATTTAAAATTCTTTCTAGTTTAATTTTTAAATCTGCTAAGTCATATTCTATGATATATTCAATTTCTGAAATATCAATACCGAAATAAGCGTGTGATATAATGTTTCTTAAACCATAAAGTTCTTTCCAAGAAATATCAGAATACTTTTCTTTTATTAAATCTGGAATATTTTTAGAAGCTTCTCCAATAATTTCTAAATTTCTGAGAGCGGCATCATAATAAATTCCTTCGTTTCTTAAATCTGAAATACCGTATGTTATTGTATAAATTTCTATTTTACGAATAGACGAAACCATATCCTCCAAAAATTGAATATAATTTCTTTTCATACTAAATAAATATTGCCTCACTTAAAATTTGGCTTTTCATATTTTTTCTTAGCGCTTGTTCTGTAACTAAATCTACTTTTTGCTTTAAATTATGTTCTAAAAAATATAGTAAGGTCAAAAATTTCAAACCTAAAGGTTTATGTAATTTAACGATGATGTCTAAATCAGATTTTTCAGTTTCTTCATTGCGTGAGTATGAACCAAACAAAGCAATTTCATCTACATTAAAATCTTTTTTAAGTTGGGGTTTTAGAAGTTTGATTTTTTCTATGATTTCAATTTTCATAATCAAATTTAATAATTTATTATTTTTGAATTCAAAAAAGCTTTATTACCATATTTTTTAATATAAAATCAATACTGTCCTAAACGTTTAGGACAGTATTGGTTGTTGGCAATATCTCTCTACATTACTTATCAAAATTTTTGTAAAGCTTAAACCTCTAGATCTTTCATTATTTCATCAACTTTAGATTCTAATGCCGCGTTCACTTTATCAAAATCTTCTTTTTTGGTTAAAGGCGCATTTACGCTGCAATAAAATTTAATTTTTGGTTCTGTACCGCTTGGGCGAGCAGAAATAATACAACCATCTTCTGTTATAAACTGCAAAACATCAGACTTTGGAAAATCTAAGGCAATGGCAGCTTTTGTTTTTAAATCTGTTTCTTTTTGTAGCGTATAATCTTTCAAAGTAACCACTTTAGAACCGCCTAGGTTTTGTGGAGGATTGTTTCTAAAACGTTCCATCATCGCTTTAATCTCTTCGGCACCTGCTTTGCCCTTTTTTGTGATTGAAACCAATTTCTCTTTAAAAAAACCGTATTTCACATACATATCGATCATGGCATCGTACAAACTACTGCCTTTGTCTTTGTAAAAAGCAGTCATCTCGGCAATAAATGCAGCAGAAACTACCGCATCTTTATCCCTAACAAATTCGCCAACCAGATAACCGTAGCTCTCTTCTCCGCCCGCTATAAAAGTTTCTTTCCCAAGTTTTTCTTCCATCACTTGGCCGATAAATTTAAAGCCAGTTAAGGTGTTGTAGCAATTTACTTTTTTACTCTTAGCAATTTTATCAATTAAATAAGTGGTAACGATGGTTTTGATAACATATTCTTTACCAGTAAGTTTTCCTTCTTTTTCCCAAGCCTCTAACATATAATTGATCAATAAAGAACCGGTTTGGTTACCGTTTAGCAGCTCAAATTCGCCTCTGTGGTTTTTAACGGCAATACCAACTCTATCGGCATCTGGATCGGTTGCTAAAACCAAATCGGCATCTGTTTCTTTTGCTTTTTTAAGCGCAAGCGTTAAAGCTTCTTTTTCTTCTGGATTGGGATAAACCACCGTTGGGAAATTGCCATCTGGGGTGGTTTGCTCATCAACTAAAATTACGTTTTCAAAGCCAAACATCTCTAAGGCTTTCGGTACTAAGGTAATTCCTGTGCCATGGATGGGCGAGTAAACTATTTTTAGATCTTTTTGGCGTTTAATGGCATCCGGTGAAACCGAAAGCGAAGTGATTTTCTTTAAATAATCTGCGTCGATTTCTTCACCTATATAAGAGATGTTTTCTGGTTTAACTTCAAATTTTATATCGTCAACGGTTGTAATTTTGCCCACCTCTTGCATAACTGCCTTATCATCTGGTGCAACAAATTGCCCACCATCTTCTCCGTAAGCTTTATAACCGTTATATTCTTTCGGATTATGAGAGGCCGTAAGCATCACACCGCTTTGGCAACCGAGTTTACGTACGGCAAATGAAAGCTCTGGGGTTGGGCGTAATGCTTTAAAGAAATAAACATGGATGTCGTTAGCAGAAAAAACATCGGCCGTAACTTTGCCCAAAACATCAGAATTGTTTCTGCTATCATGTGCAATGGCAACTTTTATTTTTTGGTTTGGGTATTTATTCTTTAAAAAATTGGCCAAACCTTGTGTAGCTGCACCAATGGTATATTTGTTTACCCTATTAGAACCGGCACCCATAATGCCCCGTAAACCACCCGTACCAAACTCAAGATCTTTATAAAAAGCATCGGTCAGTTCTGTATAAGCTTTCTGGTCAATCAACTTTTGAATCTCGGCCTTGGTGTTTTTATCGTAACTACCATTTAACCATTGGTTTACCTTTTCTTGGGTCGCTTTATCTAATTCTTGCATTTCAGGGATAATTTATCTGTTGTAAAGTTAGTAGAACAAAATTATATCAGAAATAAAAAATCAATTCAATTAAATAAATATTACGGCTTAAATTTTGTTTAACGTTTAACAGTACAAATCAACAAATAAGCAAATGGAAAGGTCAGAATTAATAGCTTTAATGAGAACAATTTTTCATCAGCAACATTCTTCCATATTAGGGGGTATGCAAGCCGAATATGAAGAATTGGAAAGATTAGGTTACATCAAAATAAATTGGGAAGAAGAAGATAAGCTTACCGCGGTAATAACCGCCGAAGGCAAAGCTTTTGTAGGGTCCTTACTTCCAGATGAAAAATGAAAATCTGAAAAGATTTAATCCTTATTGTTTAAGATACGATAAGGATTTTTACTTTTTATGGATAAAAACCTAATGTTTTTTCACATATTGGCTTATCAAAATTTGTTCTCAAATGAAAAGACTGCTGGTTACCGTTTTATTTTTATTAATTCTTATAATTGGGGTAAAAGCGGATAATCAAAAAATAGATTATTTTATCGTAAAAGAAAATCTTTTAAAGAACCAAAAACTAGCCATTATAGCCACAGATTCTTTAGGTGTGCCGCTAGAAAACATTAACGGTGTTTTTAATTTCTCTGTAAACGGATTTAAGCAAGAACTCAATTTTCATGATGGCGTAGCTGTTTGTCAGCTACAGATAGAAAAATCTGCATTTGTTTTTTTTAAGCATCTAAACGATAGTGGCAGCCATTCTAACTTGTATTTTATTTATAAAAAAGAGGGCGATCTAAACCCTTATAAAATAAATTGGTATTTGCTTATTTCTATACCTATCGGGTTGATATTGATTGGTTACTTATTTAGAAAACTGATTGGTATAGTTATATTTTTCCTATTGGTGTTGGGTTATTTCTATTACAGTAAAGGTTTATCAATCCCAACATTTTTCGAATCTGTTTTTGATGGGATAAAGAGCATCTTTTGATCACAACCAATTCCTTTTCTTAAAATACACCAAGGTTCCTAAAGAGGATAATACCATAAACAATATGGCAATCAGATAACCATATTTCCATTCTAATTCTGGCATCAAGCTAAAATTCATCCCATAAATACTGGCAATTAAAGTTGGGGGCATAAAGGCTACCGTAGCTACGGTAAATATTTTGATGATCCGGTTTTGGTCTATATTGATCAAACCCATAAAAGTATCTTGCAAATATTCTAGCCTTTCAAAAGCAAACTTATTGTGTTCTAAAAGCGAGCTGATATCTTTGATCATGATTTTTAGAACGCCCATATATTCTGGTGGGAATACCGAGGATTTTATCAGGGAAGATAGCAACCTCTGTTTATCGATGATGTTTTCCCTTAACATCATATTATCGTTCTGAAGAGAAGAAATCTTTAGCAGATCATCCTCATCAACACGCTCATTGGTGGCTTTTAAGCTTTTATTTAGTTCGGCAATCTCTTTTGCTATATTCTCTATCAAATCTGCATCTTGATCAATACAGGTTTCTAAAATGGTAGAAAGTATCTGATAGCCATTGATATACAACGTTGGGTTAGATTTTATTTTCTTTACCGATTCGCTAAAAGTTTTCAAATCATCATCCCGATAGGTGAATAAAATCCCTTTTTCGAGGATGATAGATACCGGATTGTACTCGAAACTGTTTTCCCTAACCGATAAAAAGTTGGAGTTGATGATGATCTCATTGTCCATTTCGCTAAAGCGGGAAGAGCTTTCTATTTCTTGTGATTCTTCTTCCGAGGAATATTTAATATCGAAATAAGTTTCAATGGTTATCTTTTCTTCTACCGTTGGGTTTTGAAGATCTACCCAAACCATATCTTGCATCGGTATTTCCCGTAAAATCCCCACATCAGACTCTTTGGCCAAACGGGTATTTTTCTTATAGTATATTCTCAGCATCTCACCTCAATTTTAGATTGATTATCTATTCGTATCTTTGCAAAAATATCATTTGACATTGGAAAAAGCATTAGCCTTCGGCGAAAAGAATTATAACTACTACAGTGCATACTTAAAAAACAAGTATAAAGTAAAACGGGTTTACAAAGTTATTGTAGATGGGGGCTTTACTTGCCCCAATAGAGACGGTTCTAAGGGCTACGGGGGCTGTACCTATTGCAATGTAGATTCTTTTACACCAACTTCACGCACCATGGCTTCTATGAAAGAACAAATAGAATTTGGGATGGAAAGAGCTTGGAAACATTATAAGGCAGAAAAATTCATTATCTATTTTCAGCCCAACACCAATACTTATGCGCCTGCGCACTATCTTAAAATAATGTATGATGAGGCTTTAAGTGTGGATATGACAAATGTTGTTGGCCTTTCTGTTGGTACCAGGCCAGATTGTATAGATAAAGAAAAAATAACTTTATTAGAAAGTTATACCGATAGGGTAGATGTGGATCTGGAAATGGGAATGGAGTCTATCTATAACCAAACGCTTTCACAAATTAATAGAGGTTGCTCTCATGACGAGTTTGTTGATGTGATGGGCTTGTTGACAAAATCTAAGCTGGATATTTGTGTACACACCATTTTCGGTTTGCCCGGAGAAACAAAAGAAATGATGTTGGCTTACGCCGATGAGATCAATCGCTTTCCACAGATCAATTTCGTAAAATTCCATCATTTACATATTGTAGAAGGTTCTATAATGGGTGCTAAATACAAAAAAGATCCTTTCAAACTGTTCTCCTTACAAGAATACGCCGATTTTCTTTGTGAACTTTTACCACTGATACGCCCTGAGGTTGTAATACAACGTCTTTTCGGAATATCTGATTTAGAGATGCTCATTGCCCCAAAATGGGGATTAAGGAAATCTGAAATCCAAACTTTTATTGATAATGAGATCGAGAGGAAAGGAGTGGTGCAAGGAAGCAAATACAGTAAAAGTTCATTAGTTGAAATACTTCATTAGATCTTTAAGGTTTATTAGGATCGTAATCAAATTAAAATATTTATGAACCAATGACCTCATTGCCATAACGCAAGTACTACAGTTAACAGTAATGTTTCCAGATAGAAAGAAAAGAAACTAAAAACTTGAATTAGAACCATGAATTTTGTAGTAGAAAATGAAAAATTAGAAATTCAATATATCCCTGGGAATGGTGCTTGGACTTATCAATTGATTATACCCAATACTAAAGATATCAAAGGAAAATGGGGAGATTTAAAAGTATCTGGTAAGATAGACAATTTAGAAATTAAAAATAAGAATTTAGGTCCGATGAAAAACGCCGACAAAAAAATGGCGGTAAACTCTGAAATTAGAAATTCTATTGGAAAAGGTGCTGGAGATTTTGTCTATGTTACTCTTTATCTTGAAAATAAAAACACCGAAGAAAACAATAAAGATGAAATGATTTTTGAATGTTTCAAAGATGCTGGGGTATTAAATATATTCAACAAACTTAAAATTGAGGAACAAAATGAAATAATGCAAAACATAAATTCAACCGCTACTGAAGATCAGAAAGTAGAAAAGATCGTAAAATTTATTTCAAAACTTGAACAGTTAAATTAAAAAAATTACTGCTAACCAATTACAAATGACCTAATTGCCATAACGCATCTACTAATGAACCAATGAACTTAATAAACACCAAAAATTTCATCCACCGCCTTAACCCTAAAATCAAAAATCTCTTTGGTTTGTTTAGAAACCATTATTGAGTTAGCTAATTGGCCGATAATCCCATAGGGTATGGCATAGGTTAATTTATCGGTCATTAATACACCGCCTTCAATTTCTTCAAAATGATGCTCGTGGTGCCAAAATTTAAACGGACCAAAACGTTGCTCGTCAATAAAATATTTATTCTCTTTTACGGTGGTAATCTCCGTCATCCAATCCATTTTTATTCCTAAAAGAGGAGAAACCTTATAGGTAATGATCATCCCTTCATACATCTTAGTTTTTTCGGTATAATCAGAGGTAACTATAAAAGACATACTTTTTGGGGTAATCTTGGATAGATTTAACGGAGAAGAGAAAAAATCCCAAGCTTTTTCTAATGAGATGGGTATTTTTTGTTGATAATGTAATGTATAAGTTTTCATAATCTATTTAACAAATCATTATGACTATTGTTTATTGATTTATTCTATTCTTTTTTTGCAGAATTTAGCCGGTAATTTTATCAATTATGATAAAAAAGTGAAATTATAAGGTTAAAAACATGATATTGATTATATTTTTTTAATAAAAATATGAAATATTGGAAAATATTTTAGATAATTGTCTAAAATTTAAACGTTATTTAAAAAATGAACACAACTCCTTTAAAAAGATACTTGCCATTTGTAATCTTTTTAGCAATTTCAATTTCAGCACTTTTTATAAAAGTATTGCCCAATTTCGCTGATGAATCTAAATACAACCAAGCAGATATCACATTTATTTTAATAGCAACCGCCCTGGTTTTTATCATGACACCCGGCTTGGCTTTCTTTTATGGAGGAATGGTGCACAGGAAAAATATTTTATCCACCATGATCAAGAGCGTAGTAGCAACTGGGGTTGTTGGTGTATTATGGATAGTTGTTGGTTATAGTTTATGCTTTGGCGAAGACATCCACGGTTTTATTGGTAACCCTTTCACGCATTTATTTTTTAAAGACGTTGCTTCTTCTGGGCCCTGGCCATTGGCACCTACCATACCCAGAACGTTGTTTGCGTTTTTTCAATTGATGTTTGCGGTAATTACCCCGGGTTTGGTTGTTGGGGCGGTTGCCGAACGGATAAAATTTACTTCTTATATTTTGTTTACCGTACTGTTCAGCATATTTGTTTATGCACCTTTAGCACATTGGACCTGGCATCCAGATGGTTTCTTGTTTCAGTTGGGGGCTTTGGATTTTGCCGGTGGAACAGTTGTCCATATTTCTGCTGGCTGCGCTGCATTAGCGGGAGCCATGGTTTTAAAACGTAGAAAAGTACATCTAGAACATAAAGAAATTCCGCCAACCAACATTCCTTATGTTTTAATAGGTACTGGCTTATTATGGTTTGGTTGGTTTGGCTTTAACGCCGGTTCTGCATTGGCAGCAAATGGTTTAGCGGTTTCTGCTTTTGCAACTACCAATACTGCAGCAGCTGCGGCAGGTATAACATGGATGTTTTTTGACGTGGTAAGGGGCAAAAAACCATCTGTATTGGGCTTTTGTATCGGTGCGGTTGTAGGCTTAGTAGCAATTACGCCAGCTGCGGGTTTTGTAAGTATCCCCCATAGTATTTTTATAGGCACCATTGCATCTTTAATATCTAATGTAGCGGTCTCTATAAAATCTAAATCTAAGTTAGATGATACTTTAGACGTGTTTCCTTGCCACGGGATCGGCGGAATGGTGGGCGTTATCATGACAGGTATTTTTGCTTCTAAAATGATTAACCCGGCTGGTAATGATGGTTTGTTTTTTGGGAATATTGCTTTTTTCTTAGTACAAATGAAAACATTGTTTATAACCGTAATTTATAGCTTTGGTGTTTCTTATGCCATTTTTAAACTGGTAAACTTTATAGAACCAATAAGGGTAAGCGAAGAAGAAGAAGAACTGGGTTTAGATGAGAGCCAACATTCAGAGAAATACACCCAAGGAACTTTATTGAGCGCAGAAGAGTTTGTAAAGCATTAATTGATGAGGGTATATTAAGGTTTTATGGGTGCTTTAACACGCCTGCCCGTACAGGCGGGGATGCCGTTTCAATTGTTAGCGCCATAGATATCAACATAAAAAGCATTGCAGTTTGGCTCAATGCTTTTTATTCATCCTCATATATCTTCAATCTGTTTTTAAGTGATCTAAGCTCCAATTGCATAGCCTCAACCCTGTTTAAAAGATTAAAGATAGTATCTATGCCTGCCACGTTGATCTGTAGATCTTCATGCAGCCTCAGCATTTTTTCTAACGATGAAATAAAATCTTGATGGATGCAAGGAGACTTTTCTATCTGGATAATCGGTATCAACCCGTTATCGTCCAGGTCTTTTATTAAAGACATTTCTACATTGTAATGAGTGCATAAAGTAGCTATTGGGATATAGTTTTCTTTAGTCATGATGTTCTCAATTTAGCAAGTTGTTCAAATAAATCTTTTTCTTTATCACTTAGGTTTTTTGGCAAAACAATCTGATAAGTAAGATAGAGATCACCAAATTCATTTTCGTTCTTATAAACCGGGAATCCTTTACCTTTTAATTTTACCTTGGTGTTGGTTTGGGTAGATGGTGCAATTTTCAGCTTTACCTGCCCATCCATAGTATCAACAGTGATTTCTCCACCTAATAAAGCCTTATATAGGTCTAGATGAATAGTTTTATAAAGGTTATTGCCATCCCTTACAAAAGAAGTATCATTTATGATGTTAAATTTAATGTTAAGATCCCCTTTTGGCCCACCGTTAACACCATCAGACCCATAACCTTTGATTTTTATCACTTGCCCATCGGCCACACCGGCAGGTATGGTTAACCTTATGTTTTTGCCGTTTACAGTTAAGGTTTTTTTATCTGTTACGTAAACCTCTGATAGGTTTAACTTTAATTCGGCATTAAAATCTTGGCCTTTAAATCTCGATTGATTTCCCCTTCTTGCGCCCCCGCCACCAAACATAGAACTAAAGAAATCAGAAAAATCTGATTGATCAAAACCGCCACCTTGGTAACTTTGCCCAAACGGATTTTGCTGGTTTTGGTTGCTGTTGCCTCCGTAACTTTGCTGCCTGCCCTGTGCATCAAATTGATCGGCATGTTTCCAATCTTTGCCGTATTTATCGTATTTCTTACGATTTTCGGCATTGCTCAAAACCTCGTTCGCTTCGTTAACTTCCTTGAATTTAATTTCGGCCTGTTTATCGTTAGGGTTAACATCCGGATGATATTTACGGGCCATTTTACGATAAGCTTTCTTGATATCTGCCTCTGTTGCAGATTTATCTAAGCCTAAGATCTTGTAGTAATCTATAAACTCCATTGATGATGGTTAAATTGAAATGACTGCTGTTTAAATGATACCATTAAATAATTGATATAGCCTTTATTGATCCACGGGAAATATTAGATTTAATGGGTTTTATTTGGGATAAACTCATCCTTTAAGTTAAAATCCGATCTTTTAAATGTCCCTGGTGTGGCGTGATCGCCCATCTTAAAATTTATTTTAACATAGTTTACACCCGCTATTTCTGTAAAAGAATAAGTGGCTTCTGCCAAGTATATCTCTGATCCCATGTTGCCGCTTTGCTGCGTTAAATAAGTTGCATTTGGGATATTTACCAAAACAGTATCGTTGCTTTGGGTTTGCGAAGCGATCTGTATCTCTGGATATTTCCTGTTTAAAGATTCGGCTACGTTATCTATATCCAAATCTTCTTTTTTAACCATATCGCTTTTTTTCATGCTTATTTTTTGCGAATTGGCATCCAATTCTGCTGCCCAAGGTACATCGGCAATTTCTTTAGGTTTTTCTTTTATTGAGTAGTGCATGATTTTGCTGCTATCTGCTTCATTATCTGCTTGTTTTTTATCTTGGTTACAAGCCGAAATGGTTATAGCCATTAAAAGGATGCTCAAGAAATATATCGGTTTTTTATTCATATCTTTTTTTGATTTTAAAGCGCAATAATCTTGCCTTTTTATTGGTTTTGATTTTTTTGTTGGGCCAAACTTCATAGCCCCGATTGTACGGAAAGCCCGCAGGACCGTGGGAGCGGACTTGGAGGGAAAGCGGGAATATCGCCCCGTTTGAAACACAGGCTTTGCGCTATAAATTTTTAAATATTTTCTTTTAGGGCGTACTCAATGCTACTGGTAAAATTTTGCCATTAAAGAATTTGTTGCCGGTTAAAGCGAAATCTGCCAAATATTGACCCATTTCAAAAGCTTGTACGGGCGACTGGAACCCGGGAAACGCTTTTTCTAACATTTCTGTTTGGGCAGAGCCTAGGGCAAGGCAATTCACGCTAATTTTATCTTCTATCAATTCTTGCGCTAAACACTCGGTTAAATTATGCAGGGCGGCTTTACTGGCAGAATATGCGGCAAGCCCACTAAATTTTGAGCTGCCTTGGTAACCGCCCATAGAGCCTACATTAACGATGTGCGAGTTGGGCTGCATCAGCGGAATTAAAGCTTGTATCATTCTAAAATGGCTCAAAACATTGCTTTGGAACATTTCGGCCATATCCAGTTCGGTTAGTTGTTTAAAAGGTTTGTTTATTAGGGTGCCCGCGTTGTTGATCAAGATGTTGAACGCACCAAATTGTTGTATAACAAAATTTGTCAATATGTTCTCATCATCATTTAAAATATCAAAAACCACTGGGTAAATTTTAGCATCGGGGTTTAAGCTTTTAATGATCTTATGGAGGTTTTGCAGTTTTTCTTTAGTACGGGCAATGGCAATTATTTGATGCCCTTTTAACGCCAGATCTATGGCGGTTTCAAAGCCAATGCCGCTACTTGCGCCTGTAATCACTATTTTTTTTGTTTCTATTTGATCGTCTAAAGAAGTGGTTTGCATTAATTTTGTTCTTTTATGGTGAGTTGTATTACGGGGTTATCTATTAATTTTATACCATCCACGATCAGTTTTTTTAATTCTGATTGGTTAGATGCTTTCATCTCCAAATATATCTTAATCTCTTTTTGTAAAGAAATATTTAATTGGTGCTGGCGTAAGATCTCTAATAATTCTATGCTACAAAGCCAATCTTCCCGGTGTTTGGTTTTAAGCTGGGTAAATATTTCTTCTAATTTTTCTAGTGCTGTATCGTTTTCTCTAATTTTTCTGGTTTGGGCATATAGCTGATGTAATTCGGTTTCTTTTTTAGAACGTTCGGGTATTTTCTTTGATGTTTTAGAAACATGGGCAATTTCTTCAAAAGCGTCTTTATCTGCCGCCCCGCAATATACAGAAACAATTTTTTCTCCTACTGCCATATCAAAAGCTCCCCAACCGGGTTTAAAAAGTGTTTGGTTTTCTTTTGTGGTTACCGTACAATCTTCAAAACTGATCAGTAGTATCTTGTTATCTTCTTTTAAGATGGAGGTTGTTTTTCCTTTTACAATGGTCCCGCTCTCAAACTCTAAGCTGCATTTATCTCCAATGATGATATTTAGGGCCTCTAAATCTTGGGCATCAAAATCTTCTAAGCTTTTTTCTTGATTTTTCAGTTTGCCTACCGGCGAGCTAAATCCATTTTTATGGTTTTCTTTACCGTGGTTGGCTAATTGTTTGTTTTTATGGCTCAAGGCCGATGCTCCCGTTGTTTTTATAAATAGCACTTCATCGTTCTTACTGATGCCGATATCGGTAAAGACACCACTTATCTGTAAACCAGAAGAGTAAACAGCCGTACAGGTCTTTTTACATTCTATAGCTTTTAAAATGCTTTCAGCACCTCCTTTTCTAAACGCCATGGTATCGGCGAAGGCCTCCAAAACATTCACAAGGTTTTCAAAATTTGGTGTTACAAATAGTTGTGGCTGTGTTTTGGTAATATCATAAGCATAGTTTACCGTATCTAAATTATACCATAATTTCTTCACATCATTTTTCATGCAGCTAGCGCTCTCGCCAATAGAAGAGAGCAAACCAGCACCATAGATCTTTGGGCTTTCTAAAGTACCTATTAGGCCATATTCTACCGTGTACCAATGTAAACGGCTCAATAATGCCATTTCAGAAGGGTCGCCAAGGTTTTCTTGGCAAAAAGCCACTTTGTTTTCTGCCTTTTTAATATCTGCAGGATGCGCATGGGCATCTTCTTTTAAAATAGAAAGATTTCTAATGGCCTCATATAATTGGTGATCTTTTGAAGAAAACATCGCTTTGGCACCAATAGCACCAAAATAACTTAGGTATCTATTATAAGCCTCATCGGCGATAATGGGAGCGTGGCCAGCAGATTCATGAATGATATCTGGTGCGGGAGTGTATGCGATATGGTTTATCTGCCTAATGTCTGCGGCAATTACCAAAACCTGGTAGGCCTGAAATTCCATAAAGGCAACCGGAGGGATAAAACCATCAACAGTAACCGCTCCCCAACCAATTTTTGCCAAATTATGGTTCATGGTTTGCAGATCGGGTATGTTTTCTATGCTTAAACCTGCCCTAGCCAAGCCCTTTATGTAGGGGTAATAGGCCACATCTTTTAAATAGCTATAATTTTGCCTCATAACGTATCGCCAAACGGCATGGTCTATCGGCGAGTAATGATCGTAATTTTGTGCAACAATGTATTGCCTAAGATGATTTGGTAATTTTTTTACTTGAGGATTTTTAAAGTCGTCTATTTCTATCATCAAATGGGTTTTTCAAAATTGGGTTAATAGCAAATCTAACAATTTACAGAATTAATTATTGTTTTTTTAAGGGTAACTTTTTGGATATGCTTAAATGATAGTATTTTAAAATTTATTATTTGTTAAGCTGCTTTCAATGCCTGCACCATCACAATAAATTCTTGTAAATAATCTGTTGTGATAGATTTTTATTAACTTATTTGCTTTAAACTTGTAACTTATCTAAGGTATAACGGTCTTACCTTTAACTATGCTGTTTTTAAAATTATTTAGAGAAAGTTTCATTTTTGCTTTTGATGCGTTAAGGCAAAACAGAACCCGTACATTTTTATCATTATTAGGGATAACCATAGGTATTTTTACCATTATAACGGTTTTTGCAGCCGTTGATACCTTTAGGGGAAACTTACAAACCAGTGTAGATAAATTGGGAAGCAAAACCGTTTATATACAAAAATGGCCTTGGGGTGGTTTTGGGGATTATCCTTGGTGGAAATATATGCAGCGCCCAAATGCCAATCTGAGAGATTTTGAGGCATTAAAAGGTAGGTTAACCACCGCCGAAGCTATTTCTTTTGAAGTTGGCTTATCTAACAGAACATTAAAATATAAAAGCAACAGTATAGAAGGGGCAAGGGTTTCTGCAGCTTCCCAAGATTATAACAAAACCTTTAATTTTGATTTATCAGAAGGAAGGTATTTTACAGAAAATGAATCTAATAGCGGTTCGCCCGTTTGTATTATAGGTGCTGATTTGGCAGACGGGCTTTTCCCCAACCAAACCGCAACCGGAAAGGAGATAAAGGTTTTGGGGAGGCGGGTACAGGTAATTGGAGTTTTTGCTAGGGAGGGAGAAGATTTATTGGGCGTTTCTTCTGATAATACCCTTTTATTACCATTAAATTTTGCCAGAAACCTGGTTGATGTAGAAAGTGATAGATATGGCCCACAAATTACCGTAAGAGGAAAAGATAAATATTCTGTAGATGATGTAGAAAGCGAATTAAGAGGTGTAATGCGTTCTATAAGAAGGATAAGACCAACAGATGATGATAATTTTGCATTAAATAAAACCACAATTTTATCAGGACAGTTGGATCAACTTTTTGGGATCGTAAATGTTGCTGGTTGGATAATTGGCGGCTTTTCTATTTTAGTTGGCGGCTTTGGTATAGCCAATATCATGTTTGTTTCGGTAAAAGAACGCACAAACATCATTGGGATACAGAAATCTTTGGGTGCCAAAAACTATTTCATTTTGATGCAATTCTTGTTTGAAGCTATTGTTTTATGTTTGATAGGAGGAATGATCGGTTTGGGAGTGGTATATCTGGCCACCTTAGTTGCTACTTATGGTTTTGATCTAAAGATTGTACTGGATAAAGGAAACATCATTAGGGGGATAAGTATATCCGTAATCATAGGTATTATTTCTGGTTTTTGGCCCGCTTTTTCTGCTGCGAGGTTAGATCCTGTTGAAGCAATTAGGTCTAAGTAGTATATTGAAGCGATAACTCACTAAGCACTCTTTTGTAAATAAACTCTACCAATCTTTTATTGATCTCTTGTTGATTGTTTAGATAGTATTCTAGTTCTAATGAGGTAAACATCCCTTTTATCATCCCGATTAAATCTTTTTTAAATGGGATGTCTTTTTTTAGGCTTTGATAAAACAGTTCTTCTTTGACGGTCTCATCACGAGTAGAGAAACCTTTGTATTTATGTTCTAAATAATCTCTTGTTGTTTGCACTAAAACATCGTGTTGAAATTTTAAGACCTGCCTTAAAACTTCTTGAAACTGCTCTAATGGTTGCGGAATATCACCAAAATCTATTTCTGGTCTTAATTTTATAATTTCGTTATCTCTATTTGTCATCGATATAAAAAGAAATATAACTATATTTTGTTTTCGATGGTAAAAATTGTGTTTATCATGATTTATAGGATTTTAGGATTAACGGGATTAAAACCTCAACGAATTTTTCCATCATGCTCTGTGAACACTGCGTCCTCTGCGGTAAAAAAAATTACATTTGTTTACTCTGTGCAAAAAATCCGAGAATTTTGTGGTTAAACTAATCGACTCAAACAGTCTCAAAAGCCAACTTATCCATCATGTTTCTAAAACGGAAATATAATAATGTTGCTGATGCGGTTAATGCGATGGAGAGGGAGATCCAAATGCCTTGCGGGCCTAAATGAAACGTGAAACCTAAAACATAACCTAATGGCAAGCCAATTACCCAATATGCTACCAAAGTGATAATCGTTGGGATCTTAACATCAGACAATCCCCTTAAAACCCCTGCACCCACTACTTGTATGCCATCAGATAACTGAAAAAATGCTGCCAAGATCAACAATTGCGATGCCAAGGCAGTTACCGCTGCATTGTTAATGTATAACCTTGGTAATAACTGGTTGCAAGTAAGAAAGATGAAAGCAGTTGCCAACATATAAGCCATCACTAAATGATAAGAGCTTATTGCAGAAAGTTTTATTTCTTTAAAGTCTTTTTTGCCCATTGCATTTCCCGCTTTAATGGTTGCTGCTGCGGCAATTCCGCTTGCGCCCATATAGGTAAATGCAGCCAGATTTATTGCAATTTGATGAGCCGCCAATTCTACTGCTCCTATCCAACCGATCATGATCGCTGCCCCAGAAAAAGCCCCTATCTCGAAAAAATATTGTAGGGCAATTGGGAAGCCTAATTTTACAATCTTTTTAATTTTATTCCAATCTGGCCGATGGATCTTGAAATCGCTTAAGTATGCGGTAAACAAAGATGATTTAATAACATAAAAGCCCATGGCAAGTGCCATAAAAATTCTGGAAACCAAAGTCCCAATACCGGCACCAAATAAACCATAAGCAGGGAACCCCCACCATCCATAAATTAAAATGAAGTTGAAAAGGATATTTAGCGCATTACCCGCAATAGAAATAAACATGGCCTGTCTGGTATAGCCCAAACCTTCTGCAAATTGCCTAAAAATTTGAAAAACCATTAACGGAACGATAGATGCCGCAATAACCAAAAGATAATCTTTAGCTGCAATTTCTACTAAAAAGGGCTGTGCTAATAAGTGTAGATGTTGGGCAATTAAGGCAACGATCCCAAAAAGAAATATGCCACTAAAAATACTGATGATTACGCCTTGTTCTAAATAAAGTCCGCATATTTTTTTATTGCCCTTACCGTTTTCTTGCGCCACAATAGGGGTAATGCCCTGGGAAATACCAATACCACTTACCAAAAAAATACTTAAAATACTATTGGCTAAAGCACAAGCTGCCAGTGGGATAGTGCCTAATTGCCCTACCATAACGGTATCGCCAATGGCCGTAAGCATTTGCCCCAATTGCGAAATTACAACTGGGTAAACAAGCAAGAAATTACTCTTATAAAAAGGTTTGTACTTTAAAAAATAGTTTAACATCTGGGCAAAAGCAAACGGCGAAATTAATAAAATTTAGCTTGCCGTGTAGAATTCTTCTTTTTCTGAGGTATGAACCCTAACTAAGCCCATAAGGATCAATTTAACCAATATTTTGGATGCCCGCCTTTTAGAAAGATGAAGCATTTCACAAAACTCTTTTAGGGTAATCCTATCGTTTGTTTCTAAGTATCCCAATAATGCTTTTTCTTTAGAACCATATTCTATCAAAACGCCCGTTTCTTTATGTTCTCTTTTTAAAACATCAACCACAATTTTACTCGCCAAAACGCTTTTATCTTTAACCCTGATGTAAACCCACCATTTCTCGTCTTCGCCCAAGGCATAATGTGGTTTTTGTTCGCTTTGTAGAATATCTACCACTAAAATTATTTTATCATCTATGTAGATTTCTTCAAATATGGGTTCTAACAAGGGTTTTATAAAAAATGTAGCTGCTTTTTCTATCATATAGCGTTCTTCATCTTCAGATTTTACGCCGCTGATGCTGCCATTATCTGCCACACCGATAAACAATTTGCCACCTTTGTTATTGGCAAAAGAAACCATTGTTTTTGCGATCTTATGGCAAGAGGTGATGGTTTTTTTAAAATCGAGGCTCACGCTTTCTCCTTCCAAGATCATCATCTTTAGTTGAGCGATTTTTAACCTATTCATGATGAGGATGTTTGGTAAGGTTTGAATTTTTGCATAAACCTATCAGGTTGGTTTAAAGGCTCAAATCCAAATTTTTTATACAATTGATGGGCATCGGCGGTAGCCAATAGAAACCTTCTAATGCCTTCAAAATCTTTATGGTTGATGATAGTTTGTACCAACCATTTAGATAGGCCCTGTTTTCTAAAATGTTTATCAATAAAAACATCGGCCAAATAGGCAAATGTGCTTTTATCACTGATCACCCTGGCAAAACCAATTTGTTTTTCTTGCAAAAAGACCCCAAAACAGGTAGATCCTTTAATTGATGTCTCAAATTTCTCTCGCGACAAACCCTTTGCCCAATAAGATTCTTCTGATAGATATTGATAGATATAATCTAGTTTCAACAGCGATTTATCTGTATTTATGAAGTAACCTTTTTTAAGATAAACCTCGTCATTAATGATCGTTTCCATTTAATAAGCTATGGTATTTTGCTCGCCATAAAACAAGTTTCTTATATAAACTTCGTTGTTTACCAAGGCACAAAGCATACCTTCTTTGTTATAAATTTCTATGGGATAGGATTTTACAAACTTGCCTACAGTTTCTAAAGCTTTTACGGCTTCGGCTATTTCTGTTTCGCTAATGCTGATTTTGAAATATAAATTGCCCTTGCCGGGTTTTAAATATTGGATATTGGCGCTTTTTAACCAAACCCTTGTTTTAAAACCTTTGATCCTTAATATTTGATCAAACAATAAGGCATAAAAGGGATCTGAGGCAGCAAATATGGTTCCTCCAAAAATGGATTTATTATAATTGATGTTGAATATGCTTTTGTTGATCTTTACATTTACACCCCTAAAATCCTTCTCAAATTTTTGCACCCAAATACGTTGGAAAAATAAAGGCGGATAAAACCTGAGCATCCATTTTAAAGTGTTGGCACTTACTTTCATAGATTTATAAATATCATAAAATATAGCTTTTAAAAAAAAAGATTAAATGTTTTATGTGTAGAAAATATATTAAAACAAGAAAATCAAATTATTACATTAAATATATTTTTGGTAGCTATTTATGGGTTAACGGTTGTAAAATACAGATTAAAATAGATTTAAAATTAATGATTTGATAATATTTTGTTTTGTTTAATGAATTGTAAGTAATTCGGTTATATTTGAAAATCACAATAAAAAACGCCTATCAGCAAAAATTTATCAATAAATGAAGGTTAATTTAAAGGAATTTGAACAATACGAAGCGGTTATTGGTTTAGAAGTCCATGTTCAATTATCTACAAATTCTAAAGCCTTTTGTTCTGATTCTGCAAGTTTTGGCAGTGAACCAAATCAAAACATTAGTGCGGTATCTTTAGGCTTGCCGGGTGCATTGCCCGTTTGCAACCAAAAAATAATTGCCTATGCCGTTAAATTAGGGCTCGCCATCAATTCAGAGATCAATAAATATAATTTTTTTGATAGGAAGAATTATTTCTATGCAGATTTACCTAAAGGTTATCAGATAACTCAAGACAACAGGCCTATTTGCGTAGGTGGTAAATTGAAAATAAGGTTAGAAAGCGGTGCAGAAAAGGATATCATCCTTAACCGTATCCATATTGAAGAAGATGCCGGCAAAAGCAACCATGATCTAGATAGGAATTTTTCTTATATAGATTTGAATAGGGCTGGGGTGCCTCTGTTAGAAGTTGTTACCGAGCCAATGATCACTTCTGGCGAGGAAGCTGCCGCTTATTTAACAGAGTTGAGAAAGTTGGTACGTTACCTTGATATTTGTGACGGCAATATGGAAGAGGGCAGTATGCGTTGCGATGCCAATATTTCTATCCGTTTAAAGGGCGATAAAAAATTAGGAAACCGTTGCGAGGTTAAAAACCTAAACTCGATTAAAAATGTTCAAAAAGCGATTGAACATGAGATAGATAGGCAAATTAATTTGGTACATAAAGGAGAGAGCATTTCTCAAAATACCCTAAATTTTGATGCCATTACTGGTAAAACCAGCCCATTACGCTCTAAAGAAATGGCTAATGATTATCGTTATTTCCCTGAGCCTGATTTATTGCCGATAGCCATTTCTGATCAATTCTTGCAAGAAATTAAGGCAGAAATGCCCGCTTTGCCAGAAGAACTATATCAAAAGTTTACCAATGAAATGGGTTTATCTTCTTATGATGCCTTGGTTTTAATAGCTGAAAAACAAACTGCCGATTATTTTTTATCGCTAGCAGAACATACCAAAGCCTATAAAATAGCCTCTAACTGGGTAATGGGTGTCATGAAATCTTATCTTAAAGAAAAACAAATCGGATTTGATGATTTTCATGTCCCTTTGAATGAGATAGCAGCGATCATCAATCTATTGGATAATAAGCGCATTAATCATCATCAAGCTAAAGATAAATTATTTGCCAATTTGGTAGAAAACCCTCAATTAACCGTTGCTGGTTTGGTAGAAAAACATCATCTGGGAAACCATCACCATGAGGATGATCTTTCTGATTTTATCATGGCAGCGTTAAATAAATTCCCGGATAAAGTAAAAGAGTACCATAACGGGAAAAAGGGAGTTATAGGTTTGTTTATGGGCGAAGTGATGAAACTATCACACGGTAAAATAGACCCAAAGAAAACAAATCAGTTAATTATAGAAAAAATAGAAAGTTTAAAATGAGAAGGATTTTTTTAGCGGTAATTTTTTTAGCCACAGTTTTAGCGGCCTGTAAAAACAAAACAGAATTTACCATCAATGGCGAGGTTAAAAATGTTGGTAACAACAAAAAAATATATCTTTTATTGGCAGATAGTTTAGGGCAAATGGTGCCTAAAGACTCTACCTTTTTTAACGAAAAGCAACAATTTGTTTTAAAATCTAAAAGTGAAGAACCAGAATTTTTTCAGTTGATCATTGGGCAAAGGTCTTATTTTGGAATTGCGCAAAACGGCGATGATATTGAGTTTAAAGCAGATCTAACAGACCAAGCAAATACCTACCAGATCAAGGGAACGCCAGAAGCCGATAAACTGACCGCTTATAATAAAATAACCAGTGATTATAGCTTAAAAACAGGCAAGCTGGCCGAAGAGTATAGTGGTAAGATCACAAAAAACCAAGATAAAAAAGAAGAAATTATAGCAGAGTTTAATGCCAAGTCGCAAGAAATAAACAAGCCTTTTTTAGCACAATCCTATCAATTTATACAAGACAATAAAAACTCGTTAACAGCATTTTTTGCTGCTAACATTATGGCCGGCATGAATGCGCCAGAATATGAGAACAAATTGATCGCTTATAGTAAAGAAGCTAAAAACAACTTCCCAAAAAACAAAGCGGTTGATGCCTTTTATCAGCAAATGGCAGCGGCAGAAAAAGTTGCTATTGGGCAGCAAGCACCAGAGATTACAGCAGTAAGCCCAGAAGGCAAAACAATTAGCCTATCTAGCTTTAAAGGTAAATATGTTTTGGTAGATTTTTGGGCATCGTGGTGTGCACCCTGCCGACAAGAAAACCCTAACGTGGTAAAGCAATACCAGCAATTTAAAGACAAGAATTTTACCGTTTTTGGTTTTTCTTTAGATACAGATATTGATGCTTGGAAAAAAGCGATCAAAACTGATGGTTTAGTTTGGGACCAGGTTTCAGAATTGAAACAATGGGATTCCCCAACAGCCAGATTGTACAATATCAACGCAATACCCGCCTCTTTCTTGGTTGATCCATCTGGCAAAATTATTGCTAAAAATTTAAGGGGAAACGAGTTAAACGCTTTTTTAACTAAAAATTTATAAGCTATCTTGTTGCGGATGCTTTTTGTTTTTGTTAAGAAATTGTAAACCTTAACAATTTCTTAATGTAAAGTTAATCATTTGGTGCTAAAAACAACTTAGATTAGTAACAAATTAAGTTTATGAGTAACAACAAGCCAAAAATTTTAATAGTTGATGATGAGCCCGACATTTTGGACTTAATAGAATACAACTTAAACAAAGAAGGCTATCAGGTTTATACGGCCAATAACGGTAAAGAAGCGATAATAGAGGCGAAAAAGGTAATCCCAGACTTGATCATCCTTGATATTATGATGCCTAAAATGGACGGTATTGAAGCTTGTAGGGTTATGAGAACAATGCCCGAGTTTAAAAACACTTTTATGGTTTTTTTAACCGCCAGAAGCGAAGAATACTCTGAAATTGCGGGATTTAATGTTGGTGCTGATGATTATATAGCGAAACCGATAAAACCTAGGGCCTTAATTAGTAGGATCAACGCCATTTTAAGGCGTAATGTGCAAACAGAAGAAGAAATTGATAACAAAATAGAAATCGGGAATTTAGTAATAGACCGAGAATCTTTTTTGGTTTACCAAAACGGGAAAAAGGTTGTTTTGGCAAAGAAGGAGTTTGAACTGCTGTTTCTTTTAGCATCTAAACCAGGTAAAGTTTATACCAGGGAAGCTATTTTAAATAATATTTGGGAAGATTCTGTAGTGGTAACCAACCGAACAATTGATGTGCACATCAGAAAATTAAGAGAGAAATTAGGAGATAACTACGTAACCACTGTAAAAGGTGTAGGCTATAAGTTTGACTCATAGGCTTTTATTTTCACAAGTATTTAAAGATTATGATTCTTGATTTAGATTCACTTAGTTGTAAAATTCCCCAATGAATCTCTTTAAAGTATTTTCTTTAACATAAAAAAAGCAATCATTAAGATTGTTTACAACTTCCCTTTGATCATAAACTTTAGTTGACATATCCATTATTTGAAGCTATGCACTTTAATGCTTATTTTCAGTTTTAAAAAATATTTTCCTGTTATAATTACTTTTTGCTTTACGTTTTGCTTATAATTGATTGCTTTCAATAAAAAGAATTTGATCTTTCTTTGCCGCAAATCTATTCACTTTTATTTTCAAGTGGTTTGGTTGAATAATTATCCATAACCAAAACAAAAAAAGTTTTAATTCCGCAACGCCTGCCTCTAAATAAAGAGAAATTCGCAACCTTTGGTCGAGGTAGTTTTTTGCTCTATAATATTTGATACAGTTCTTAAATGCTATTTAAGTTGACCTGATTTCTTATCCTAACGATAGAGGTTTTCAAAATTATAAGCTCAATTTTTTTTTATTTGATTTTTATAAATTGTTATTCAGCACTATTTGATTTTCTCAAATTTATTTTGGTTAAAATTAATAAAGTCTTATACTTGCACCATTGTTTATAATTAGTCTAAATAAAAATGAAGCAAAAGATACCATTAATGATGATAGCCTCCTTGACCATTGCTCAAGTTCAGGCACAGGAAAAACCAGACAGTTTGAGGAACAAAAAAATTTCTTTAAAAGAGGTAATAGTAACAGATGTAAGAGCTATTAAGGGGATGGGTTATTTGGGCGAAAGCAGCAATCATATTAATTATTCGGGTAAAAAAACCGAAGTAATTTTATTGGATAGCTTAGATGCCAATACGGCACAGAATAATCCAAGGCAGGTTTTGGGCAGGGTACCCGGAGCCAATTATTCTGAAACAGAAGGAAGCGGTTTCCCTACCAATGGTATTGGTTTCAGAGGGTTGAATCCTTCACAATCCATAGAGACAAATACACGCCAAAACGGCTACAATATTGCCGCAGATTTGTACGGGTATCCTGAATCATATTATTTGCCCCCGCTTGAAGCCGTGGAAAGAATAGAAGTGATCAAAGGTTCTTCCTCGCTTCAATTTGGTTCTCAGTTTGGTGGAGTGATTAATTACGTTTTAAAGAAAGGAAACCCAAACAAGCGTTTTGAATTCACATCGAAAGAAACAGCAGGGAGTTTTGGTTTTGTAAATGCCTACAATGCTGTGGGTGGTCAAATTGGTAAATTGAATTATTTCAGTTTTATAGAGCACAAAAGAAATGATGGCTGGCGGCCAAATTCTTCATTGAAGCAGTTGAGCGGTTTCGGAGGCTTATCCTACCAGGCGTCTGCAAAATTAAAACTGGGTTTAGAATATTCTATCTTAAGAAATCGAATTCAGATGCCAGGTGGCTTTACAGATGAGCAATTTAACGCAGATAGCAGAGCTTCGTACCGCTCTCGCAATTGGATTACTTCACCTTGGAACGTGATTACGGCAAAAGCAGATTATCAAATTTCAGAAAACACCTTCCTTTCTCTAACAAATGCACTTAACTTAAGCAGGCGTTCTCTGGTATGGCGTAATGAAGATGGTGGACCAGGTGCACCTGATGATATTGACCCAATAACCGGTCAGTATGTAAACAGGGAAGTGGAGAACGAAAAATTTAATAACAATACCTCAGAACTTCGTTTTTTTAGAAAATATAAGAATAACGCTTTCTCGGGTAATCTGGCTGCTGGTATCAGAGGTTTTTATGGCAAACTCCACCGCCAAGGAGGTGGAAAAGGCACCACAGGAACAGGTTATGACCTAACTTTAGTAGAACCCGGTTATGAATATGACCTTAATTTTTATACTACCAATATTGCCCCTTTTATAGAAAACACCTTCAAATTTGGAAAGCTATCCATTACCCCTGGATTGAGGTATGAATTTATCAAATCAAGTGTAAAGGGTTACAATCCCTCAGAAGATGATAGTGAGGTTTTGCAAAGTGATTATGCTCAAACAAGAAGTTTTCTTTTAGGTGGATTAGGGTTGCAATATAATCTCAACTATAATAGTAACCTTTATGGAAACATTACACAAGCTTATCGCCCGATTGACTATTCTAGTCTTACCCCATTAGGAAGTATCGCCCAAGTAAACCCTGATTTAAAAGATTCCAAAGGATTTAATGTGGATGCAGGCTTTAGGGGGATACTCAAAAATTACCTTAATTATGATATCAGTTTATTTTATTTGCGTTACAATGATAGAATTGGTGTGATAGAAAAAACCGATAGTCAAGGCAATACCTATCCTTTCAGAACCAATATCGCAGATAGCGAGCATAAAGGAATCGAAAGTTATCTGGAATTGAATTTAACCAAATGGCTTTCGCCGATGCAGAAAAACTGGGGATTCAGCATTTTCAATTCCAATGCTTTTATAGATGCCAAATACATCAGCGGCGAATACAAAGGCAAACAGGTGGAGTATGCCCCTAAAGTAATTAACCGTTCTGGCGTTACCGGGAAATATAAAAACCTGTCTGCCACCTATCTATTAAGTTATACCTCTAAATCTTTCGGGGATGCAGCGAATTCCATAATTCCATCTGCAGATGCGGTAGCAGGGTTAATTCCTTCCTATACGGTAATGGACATGGCATTTACCCTTCGCCTAAAAAATGTGAATATAAAAGCCGGGGGAAATAATTTAACAGATGAAAGGTACTTTACCAAAAGAACGGATGAATATCCTGGCCCGGGAATCATTCCGTCTATCGGCAGAAGTTTTTACCTTGGTTTGGGCTTCAAGTTATGAGTTTATTCAATCGGGGAGATATAAGTTTTGCTCCCTGATTTTTTTATTTCTATTTAATTTAGTATCATTTTTGATTGATTTTTCAAAAAGCTAAACCATCAGACAATAAAAGTTCGTGGTGGTTTAGTTGTTTTTAGGGGCAAATGCCTATGAATTGATTCCCGAAAAGAGAAAAGAAGAATTTTTTGGGTTAGAAATACCGAATTATTTAGGGTTAACAACAGATTTTGATGGCAGTAAATTCTGCTAATCTACTTCTAGGTGTAATGATGCCAAATTGCGATAATAATTTTTCTGAGCCTTAAAGGTAAGGTTTTTTTAATTACAAATATATTCAAAACAAAAAATCGCCGTCTAAAGTTAATTAAAGACGATTTATAAATTTTAGGTGCGGGCTGAAAGGGATTACAGTCGAACACTTAATACCGCTTTTGACGTTTTTCGATGGCTTAAAACGGTAGTGTTGTTACTTGTTAAAAAATAAGAAGACTAATAAATATTATATATCCACTATTGTTGCCATAACTTCAGCCTCATTTGTATCTCGTCAACTAAAGGTTTGTTATTCTGAAAAATAAAATTAGTTGAGACGAGTTCTTCAAGCTTCAAAGCCGCTTGTTTCTTTGTAAGAATATTGGCTTCTACAAGTTTATCAAATATCCAAATCATACCGTGATACTCAATATCTTTATTTTTTGCACAATTACGAACGGTTTTGTCGCTACTCAAAACACAAGCATCTAATTTATTGGCAACGTGTAAAACTGATTTGTCAGTTTCAGATAAAGATTTAGGATAAAGTTCTGACTGAATTTGAAGAAAATCTTCCTCTTTGAGATTATGAACAAGAAGTCTATCAACGGATTGATAGGCTTTTAAAATTTGTTGCTGTTCAGAATATAATTCAAAATAAACTGAGGTCGTAATATGTATTTCTATTTCAAGTTGGAAAAATTCATTAACAAGACCTAAATCATAAAGGTCTATAAAAATACAAGCATCTGTAACAGCTATTTTTAATTTCATTCTCCTGACAGTTTTTGGCTTTGGGAATCAATACTAAAACATCGGTTGATGCTGTTTTTTAAATTCAGCCAAAGATTGATTAGATAATGAAGCGGCTTTTGACATTGAAATCTGGTCTTCAATCAAAGCTCTAAATAATAATTGTTCGAAGCGGTTGCTCTCTTCAATTCCTTGATATTCTACGGGTTCATCTACTTTCCAATTTTGCTGTCTAATTAAAAAGAAGAATTGTTTGGTATAATTGTCATTGATAATACCACAAACCTTTGCTCTCATCACAATGGCCTGCATTGAAATGCCATATTGTTTTTTGATATTACCCAGTTCTAAAGTCGATAGCTTTGTACGGTGGTTACCTAATTCTGCTTTAATAGCTTCTTCAGGAAGTAGCATTGCTCCTGCGAACTGATGGCATAAAGTTTCCTTTTGTTTTTCGGTTACATCACCCAATACTAAAAGTAAATGAGCCAACTCGTGAAGCAAAGTAAAACGTATTCTATCAGCCTTATTAGCCTTTCTTTCATTATAAGCTACAACAGGTATGGTTTTGTTAACAAAAGTCTGTAAGCCATCGAAATCTTCGTCCACACTTAACTTTACAACTTTGATATTCTTATCTTCCAAAAGTTCAACGATATTGAATATTGGGCCAGTGCCTAAAGACCATTCCTTCCTTAACAGTTCAGCAGCTTTATTTACCTGCTCATAAGTAGTAACCTTTCCAAAATCTTTTAGAGGATTATCAAAACTATGAGGAAGTCCGATAATTTCTTCTAATTCTAAGTAGCGTGAAAGATATTCTTTAGTAGTTTCATTGATGATTGCCACATCTTTTTGTGGCATTCTGCTTAGCTTTCTGTATTCGATATCGCTAAATTCAACTTTAGTAGTTCTGAAAAAATAATCAGGACTTATATTAAGTGCTTTGCTTAGCAAATTGATTTTTTCTGCATCAGGAATGACTTCTCCTTTTTCGTAACGATGCAACGCCTGACGTGATAAAGTACCACCTAAAGCGTCAGCCAAATCCTGCAATGAGAAACCATTCATAAGACGGGCTGACTTAAATCTTTCCGCAAATATTGCTTTTGTTTCCATTGTATATTGATTTTGTACCGCAAAGGTAATTGTTTTGGTTGACAAATGCAATAGTATTATGGTGTATTGTGCCATCAGTTGTAACTATGACAAAAGTTCACATACAGCAAACGCGTTAGAAAAGGGCATTATCTCACAATTTAAGTAAAAACTAACTGGTTGACAGATTTGGTTGACAGATTTATTATTTGGAATACATTTTGTAACTTTGTATTTGGATGCCTATAGATGCATCAGTAACTTTTTAAATATTACAAAATGGATAAAAACAAACATTTAGATTCAGTTATTTCGACGCATCAAATAACGAAAGAAGAAACACTTTTTGATAAATACGTCAAAAAGAAAAACGAGGTTAAAGAAGCCTTAGAAGACAAATACGAGAGCGACATTTACTCTCCGTTTAACTCCGGTTCGTACGCCAAGAATACCGCTATTAACACAAAATTCGATTTCGATTTGGTGTCTCCATTCAAACGTAATGCTTTTGGCTGCAGCGGAACATTAAAAGAAATGTATGAAGATGTCTATGATTTCCTTTACGAAAAATACAAAGATGTTGCCGAGGTTAAAAAACAAAAGGTTTCAATTGGGCTGGAGTTTTATGCAGATAGTGATGGAGACGTAATTAAGATTGATGTTGTCCCAGGACGAGAGTTATCTCAAGACCAATACAAGGAAAATGAAAATTTGAACTTGTATGTGTATTACAAGTACGGGAATATCGATGCAGGAAGCGAACGTATTAAAACTAATGTCAAAGCTCAAATCAATAACATTAAAACCAGAGCTACGGATGAAAAAGATTCAATAAGAAAAATTATACGCCTTTTGAAAGTTTGGAAAAACACTAAATATAATTATCCTACAAAATCATTCTTTTTGGAACTCATTACTATTAAAGCATTTGATAACAAAACCATAACCGGAAGTATTTGGGAGAAACTTGAAACTGTCTTAGAATATATTAGGGATAACGTAACCAAGGACAGCTTTACACTAAAAGACCCAGGTAATAGCTCTAATGATTTGGCCGACACTTTAACTTCGTACGAAAAACAACAGCTATCGGATGATATGAAAAATATGCTTGACAGGATTAGGGATAATGACGAAAATTTGAAAACCTATTTTCCTGAAAATTCAAAGTTTAAAAAGGAAGAGTCTAAAACTAACCAATATGGAACCAACAGCGGTATGCCAGTCCCTCCACCGAAACTAAATTTTGGATAATTATAATGAGCCAAAGAGTAAATGAAATCAATACAGTGATAAAAGGCATCCCCGATGTGAAAATTGTAAAGCCATTTGAGCAAAGCAAAATTGACATCGAGGGATGTATTACAGTTTTTGTTGGCGGTTTGATGCAGCCATTAGAATTCAATGTTACTATCCATCCTCAATATCCGTTTAAAAGCCACGAGACTGAAACTATTAAGTTTTCTAATGATAATTTAATAGAACACAAACACATTATGCAGAATGGAGCCATCTGCATTCATACGGCACATACTCCTGTTTTGTCCCAAAAACTGATATATGATATTGAATCTGTAAAGGCTTGGATTAAGAAATACTACATCAACAAAGATTCAGATACTCATTATGAACATTTAATTGTACCACAAAAAGCATTCAAGGAAAATTATTTTGCTTACTTCTTTAGTGAAGTAGATTATACTTTTCATAAAAACCAATTTGGCTTTGTTGATTATTCAATAATGAACAATGGGGTTTTTTATAAAGAGAATATTCAAAGCAGTATTTTCCAAGCTTTCTTAAATAAGGATAGGAAAAAAATAGTAGATGTAGATTGGAATTTCCAACTTAAAAACCTGCCTCAAAGCACCGCATTATTCGTCTTCTTAAAAGATGCACCAAGTAAAAATCAACGATGGGTTTTTAATGATTGGAAAGACTTTGAGACGACATTACCACAAGATTTTTTAAAATTTCTACACAATGTTGAAGAAAGACTGGCAAAAGAGAATGGGAAAACGCTTCCTTTATTTGTAGGATACAATATTTCTGAAACAGAAATTCATTGGCAGGCCATTATACTTGAGATTGGTAACTTTCCTATCTACGGCGAAAAAATAGACAAGCAATGGCTTACAAAGATTGAAGAAGATAGGTCCATCCATTGGGCGATGACCCGAAACTGTTCTTATAAATACTTTTTTGGCAGAGGAAAACTAAGTGAGCGAATAACTGAAAGTAAAATATTGATTATTGGAATCGGAGCCGTTGGAAGCATATTAGCCAAAACATTGATAAGATGTGGTTGCCGCAGATTAGGTTTTATTGAGTTTGATGTAAAAGAACCGGAAAATGTTTGCAGGTCAGAATATTCTTTCTTTACAGGAATTACAAATAAGACCAATGATCTGATAAACGAATTGTGTCTAATTTCTCCCTTCTTTGAGCCGATTAATGGTGGATATGATTATTCCGAAGCCTTTGATTTTTTCATTAAATCGCACTTGGCAGATACCGGTATCAAAGCTGAAATGGAAAAACATCTTGAAGAGTATGATATTATAATTGATTGCTCGGCTGACAATGGTTTGCTATATGTGTTAAGTCAGCTACAAATAAAGTCAACACTCTTAAATCTTTCAATATCAAATCACGCCAAACATTTGGTGTGTGCTGCGGAACAAAACAGATATGATTTCATCATCTCTCAATTTGCTGGGAATATATTAAAGTTTGATGTTGACGACTTGCATAATCCTACAGGATGTTGGAGCCCGACGTTTAAAGCCTCATATAATGATATAAATGTTCTTGTACAGGCAGCGATAAAACAGATAAATACAAAGTTCGAGCAAGAAAAGACACTACGAAATTTTTTCATTGAAACGGATGATACAAATTGCTTCAACATTAGTATAAAGGAATTTTGATTTTAAAAATAGAAAAAATAGGGTTAAGCCTTGAAGCTGAACTACTGAATAAACTTTTGGAAATTGGCAAAACTCATTACCAGAAAGAATTTGGTGGATTTTTAATTGGGTATTATTCCGAAGATAACCGGCATTTGCACATTACAGATACTGTGCTTCCAAAGAGATATCAAGCATCAAAATATTCTTTTGAACGAAGTACAGAAGGAATTGAAAATGAATTTACGGAATTTTATACAGGCACCCCGATAAAAATTTACATCGGAGAATGGCATACTCATCCGAATAATAGCCCCATCCCGAGCGCAACAGATATTTCGGCAATAAATACAATTATTAATAACAAAAATACTTCCATTGCAAATCCTGTTTTATTAATAATAGGATATTCCAAAAACACAGTAGATTTTGGATTTTATGTATGGTTTGAAAATAACTTATATAAATATGACTAAAGTCGATTTAAAACAATTATTCAATGGGTTGCAGCGCCAGATGTCTGCCCAACTAAATACAAATAGAGAATTTATTGACCATCCTGGTTCTAAAGGCGACGCGATAGAAAATGCTTGGATTGAATGGTTGCGAAAATATTTACCAAACAGATATTGCGTTGATAAAGCAATAGTAATAGACCACGAAGGCAATACAAGCCAACAAATGGATATTGTTGTATATGACAATTGGTTTACTCCTTTTATCTTTAATCAGAATGGATTTTACTATGTTCCGGCAGAAGGAGTATATGCAGTTTTTGAAGTAAAACCTGATATACAAGGTAATGTTGGAGAAAAAACATACATAGAATATGCAGGAGAAAAAATTGAAAGCGTAAGAGTGCTAAAAAGAGAGGCTGCAAGCTTTATTAACGGAGGCACAAAATTTACTCCCCGCCCCTTAACAAAAATAATAGGTGGAATTCTTTGCAGCACTAACGGTTTCACTCATAAGAATAATGATACAATTGAAAAGCATATCAAAGCGTTAGATAATCTCCAAAGTGTTGATTTAGGGTGTATCGCTGATTATGGTAGTTTTTATATTGATTATAACCCAAATGAAGAAATTACAATAGTTGGACAGGAAGCCTATTTAAAATTTTATGCTAATCGGAAGTTTAATAAGATGAAATTTAGCGAGGCTGACCACTCATTTGTAACTTTCTTTATGCAGCTAACGAGATACTTACAGCAAGCAATTGGGACAATTCCTGCAATTAACTTAAACGCTTATTTGAAAAATATAGGCGAAGAGGTTGATGAGCAGATATAAATCTTGGACTATAAAATGTTCTTTGCTTAGATAATTTATCGTCCTTCAGTACTTCCAGTTATTTCATAATATTCTTACAACGTCGCTTGAACGATGATATCTACAATAAGAGCGTCTAATGCTTTTTCTCTTTCCTCTTCATTTCGAGCACGGAAATCAGCTATTCTCTGCTCTAAATTTCCTGGATGCTTTTTTTAATGCGTGATTTTTGTTTCATAAATTAGGTTAATCTGAGAGGGATTCGAACTCACAATGTATCAAAAATACTTGATTGTCAGTTTTTTATAGTAATAACTTGCGATGCTGATGAATTAGCAGAATAAAGCTTAAACATAAAAGCCTGTCTAAATCAACGATTTAACAGGCTTTTAATATTATTACGCGGAGAGCGAGGGATTCGAACCCCCGGACCTGTTACAGTCAACAGTTTTCAAGACTGTCGCAATCGACCACTCTGCCAGCTCTCCGCCGCAAAAGTACGAAAGCGAATCATTTTGGCAAATATTATTTGAATAATTATTGATTTTTTTTAGTTGAATGCTGTAATCTATTATCCATCAGAATATTAATTTTTTATATTTTATGATTTGTTAAAGTTTTACTTTAAAAAGCCAATAATTTATTAACTAGTCTGAAACTTAAAATGGTATATTTTCTTTATTTATTTGTGTACTAACAAAGATTTTGTAATTTTCACACATCATGTCGAAACTAAACAAACAACTCAATTCAAAAGATATCATTTTCAAAAATGAAGTAACAACAAAATTTGACCTTTATAACAGTTTATTCTTAACCCTTCCATTTTACAGCGTTAAGAATACAGGCCTTGCCCTGCCTTATTTCTTTGATCATTGCGAGAAAGGCATTGAAAACAGGTTAAAGCCAGATGAAATTATCGAATCTTTTTTTACCCAGCAAAAGGGCTTAACCAAACAGCAAGACACTACTGATCTGTTGTTTAGGTTTATCCAATACATTGAAAGGCAAGTGGTTTTGTTTGATGCCGTTGAAGATGCCGCATTCAGTAAAATCAGTTCCCAAGAAGAAGCAACTTCGTTAAAAACATTGATGAATAAATCTTTAGAAGACGAGGTACTTTATAAAAAGATACAAGATTGTTTAAAGGAATTTAAGTTGAGGTTGGTGTTAACCGCTCACCCCACCCAGTTTTACCCTGGCCCTGTTTTAGGCATCATGACGGATTTGACCGATGCCATAAAAGAAAATGATGTTAACGCCATCAACCTTTTATTGCAACAATTGGGTAAAACCCCGTTTTTTAAGAAGAAAAAGCCTACTCCCGTAGATGAAGCAATCAGCCTAACCTGGTATTTGGAGAATATTTTATACCAAACAGCTTCGGATGTGCATAGGAACCTGGAAAATGTTTTTAACCTAAACCTAGATAACCATTCTTTAATAGAACTAGGTTTTTGGCCAGGCGGCGATAGGGATGGCAATCCTTTTGTAACCGCAGGAACCACCGATCAAGTTTCTTCTTTTTTAAGGAAAGCTTTGTTTAGGTGTTACTACCGTGATTTTAAAAACATGAAACGCAGGGTAACATTTAATGGCGTTGAGAAATACATGGATATTTTAGAGACCATCATTTATGATAATGCATTTAGGGCTAATGTTAATGTTTACGATAATAAAGAAGACCTTTTAGAGAATTTAAGAAATATTAAACGTGTTTTAATAGAGTATCACGATAGCTTATTTGTTGATATTGTGGACGATATGATTTGGAAAGTGAAACTTTTCGGCTGCCATTTCGCATCTTTGGATATTAGACAAGATAGCAGGGTTTTAAGGAGGCTTTTTGAAGAGTGCATGACGAACCCCGAAATTAAAGGCAGCATTAGCGAAAGATATATGGATCTATCCGAAAGCGATAAAATCTCTTCAATACCTTTAAATGCCGCCGAACTGATCGACTATAAAAAATTTGAAGACCTTAGTAAAGATAGTTTGGATGTTATTAGACTGATTAAAGACCTTCAAAAGAACAACGGAAAAAGAGCTTGCCATCGTTTCATCATCAGCAACTGCCAAAAAGCATCCGATATATTGCAACTGATGCAATTGTTTTTATGGAGCGGATGGAAAATGGACGAATTAGATATTGATTTTGTACCACTTTTTGAAACCATAGACGATTTAAAAGATGCTGAAAGTGTGATGCAAAGCCTTTATAGCCACCCTATTTATTCAAAACATTTAGAACGCAGAAAAAATAGGCAGGTTATTATGCTGGGTTTTTCTGATAGTACAAAAGATGGTGGTTATTTAATGGCTAACTGGTCTTTATATTATGCAAAATTTACTTTAACCTCTGTTTCTAGAAAAAACGGGATTGATTTGGCCTTTTTTGATGGCAGAGGAGGCCCACCAGCAAGAGGTGGAGGTAAAACACATAAGTTTTATGCTTCATTTGGTAAAGATGTGGCTAACAAACAAATCCAAATCACGGTTCAGGGGCAAACAATAAGTTCGCATTATGGTACTTTTCAAACCTCAATCAATAATTTAGAACAATTGATACATGCTGGTATTTCTTCTGCTCTAGATAAACAGAAAGAAAATACAATGAATGAGAGCGAGAAAGTTTTATTGAGCAAAATGGCAGATATAAGCTATAACACCTTTGTAGATTTAAGAACAAACCCTTTGTTTTTAAAATTTATGGAAGTACAAAGCCCTTTAAGAATGCTTTCTCAAATAAACATTAGCAGCCGCCCGGTAAAGAGAAACTCTGATGCCGAATTAAAATTAGAGGATTTAAGAGCCATTAGTTTTGTTACCTCATGGAGTCAGTTGAAACAAAACATACCGGGTTTTTACGGCGTGGGCACCGCTTTGGCTAAGGTAAAAGAAGAAGGAGAATGGTTAAACATTAAAAATCTTTACAAAGATTCTGGGTTTTTTAAAACCATTGTAGATAATTGTATGATGTCTATGAAAAAAGCCGATTTTAGGTTAACGGCCTACTTAGCTGATGATGAAACTTTTGGGGAATTTTGGAAAATGCTGCATGCAGAGTATCAATTGACCCAAAAACTGTTATTAGATTTATCAGATACCGAGGTTTTGATGGAGAAATACCCAATAGAAGCACAATCTATCGATGTTAGGGAAAAAATCATCCTGCCTCTGGTTATCATCCAACGTTATGCAATTATCAAAAGCTTGGATAAAAACACTAAACCAAAGCAAAAAGAAGTTTATGATAAACTGATTTTAAGGACTTTATATGGGATCGTTAATGCAGCAAGAAATTCTGCATAATTTCTAATCTCTTCTAAACATAAAATGATTTGGTAAAAACCAGATCATTTTATGTTTAATCTAAGTTTATTCCCATCGGCATTGCGTTGATCAATTTTTGTGTATAAGCCTTGGTTGGGTGATGATAGATTTCTTCAGGGTAACCAATTTCCTCAATTTGCCCTCTATTCATTACCATCATCCTATCAGAAACGTGTTTTACGATTGCCATATCGTGAGAAATAAAGATATAGGTAAGTTTAAATTGTTGTTGCAGATCCTTTAAAAGGTTGATCACTTGCGCTTGCACAGAAACATCTAGAGCAGAAACACATTCATCGCAAATGATCAATTTCGGTTTTAAGGCTAATGCTCTAGCAATAACGATCCTTTGCCTTTGACCGCCAGAAAACTCATGGGGATACCTGTTAAATTGTGATGCAGTTAAACCAACCTTCTCCATCAAATCAATCATAAAATCTTTTCGCTGTTTGTTGTTTTTTAAAGTTTGGTGCACAATCAAAGGTTCAATTAAAGCTTCGCCAATGGTTTTTACAGGGTTTAATGATGAATATGGATCTTGAAAAATAATCTGGATATCTTTTCTTAAGGGTCTCATTTCTTTATCGCTGAAACCCGATATATCTTTACCATCAAAAATAATTTTACCCCTTGTAGGTTTTATAAGTTTTAATATCGTTCTGCTCAAAGTTGTTTTGCCGCACCCACTTTCGCCAACCAAACCAAAGGTCTCACCGGGATAAACCTCAAAACTAACATCGTTTACAGCTTTGGTAAATACTTTATCCTTACTAAAAAACGATTTGCTTTTTGGAAACCAAGTACTTAAATTTTCTATTTTTAAGATGGGAGCTGCCTCATAAAGCAATTTTCTGTTTTTATGGATAACTTCGTCTGCAGCCTTAAATTTCTCTTGTAAATCACTTATTTTTAATTTGGTATAATTAAATTCCCCGTTGCTTTCTTTTGCAAAATCTGCAATGGTTGGTAATTTTGTTAATTGTAATTTGGGGTTTGGGCGGCAGGCCAGTAAACCTTTGGTATATGGATGAGCTGGATGATTAAATATATCTTTAACAGCTCCTTGTTCTACTATCTCGCCTTTGTACATCACCAGTATCTCATCAGCAATTTCTGCTATTACGCCCAAATCGTGAGAGATAAAAATCATGCTCATATTGCGTTCGGTTCTTATCCTTTTCAATAATTCTAAGATGCTTTTTTGTACGGTTACGTCTAAAGCGGTTGTAGGTTCATCGGCAATTAAAATTTTAGGGTTGCATGCCAAAGCCATCGCGATCATTACCCTTTGTTTTTGTCCGCCAGATAATTGATGGGGGTATTTATTGAAAACCTCATTTGGCTCTGGTAGTTTTACCTCTTCAAAAAGCCGAATCGTTTTTTCTTTTGCTTGCTGTTTGTTTAATCTTAAGTGCAAGACGATACTTTCCGTAATCTGGGCCCCACATTTCATTACAGGGTTTAAAGATGTCATGGGTTCTTGAAAAATCATCGCGATTTCATTTCCCCTGTAAGCTTGCATCTCTTTTTCAGAGATTGCGAGTAAATCTATATCCTTTAATAAAACCTCGCCAGAAACATTGGCGCTTTTTTCTAACAATCTCATTATGGCCAAAGAGGTTACCGATTTTCCCGAACCAGACTCGCCAACCAAACCGATGATTTCGCCTTCATTAAGCCTAATGTCGATATCTTTAATGGCCTCGAATAGGCTTTCGCCAGATTTAAAAGCGATATTTAGCTTATTGATCTGTAGTAGGCCCATTAATCAACGTAAGTAATTTCATTATCTTCTGTAAATGGCAGGCCTTTAAAACGCTGTAGAAGTCTTGCGGTAGTAATCACATCTTTTTGGCAATAGGTTTTTATTCTTTCTAAATCGTTTTCTTCCCAATAAACATGGGCAACCATACTACCGTCAATATCATCTTTTGGAGTTGGGATATTGAAGATTGCTGCCAATAAGTTTAAGGAGGTATAATTTTTATAATCGCCAAATTTCCATAGCTCTAAAGTATCTAAGTGATTGATTTCCCAAGGTTTTTTGCCGGCAATATTTAATTGAACGGGGATTTCTAACCCATTGATCAGCATCCTTCTACAGAGATAAGGGAAATCAAACTCTTTACCGTTATGTGCGCATAGCATTAGGTTTGCAGGCTGATTATTTAAAAGATGGTTAAATTCTTTCAATAAATCAGTCTCGTTATGATCGTAAAAAGACTTTACCCTCAATCTTTTATCATCTACAAAAACCCCAACAGAGATACAGATGATTTTACCAAATTCTGCCCAAATGCCAGCTCTCTGATAAAACTCTTCTGCCGTTTCTTGGTTTTTACGCTGATAACTTGTTTTTAAATCCCAAAGTTTTTGAAAGTGAGGTGGTAAATCATTAAAATCGGCACATTGAGGCACCGTTTCAATATCCAAAACTAAAATACTTTTTAGGTCTAACTGTGCAAGCATAATGTTAAGTTAATCAAAATCCGATAAATGTATTTTATTTCTTTTTTTTGAATTAACAATCAGATAATCTGTTTTATATAAAATTGATGTTACACAATTATCTAATCGCAACAATAAAGAGTTTTTTTTGTTAAATATTCGATTTTATTTTCAAAAACACCTTGATTTGTTTAATTTTTTCATAAAACAATTGCATTTTGATTACAAGTTTTAAAATTTTAAAGAACTAATTTTGCCACCTTGCCCAAACAAAGTAAAGCATTGGTGTTAAAAATAAAGCCATAGCGTTTAAACAATAAATATGAATAGATATATCAGTAAGAAAATCATAAAATTAAGTTTGTTTCTTGCTTCGCTTCTTCCGTTTAGTGCGTTGGCACAAACCACCCAGCCCGATAGTTTACTAAAAGAAGTTACTTTAAATAACGCCATAGAATATGCTTTAAAAAGGCAGCCAACTTTACAACAAGCTTATTTAGATGAGAAAATTACAGAATCTACCATAAAGAGCAAATTAGCAGATTGGTATCCCCAAGTAAATTTCAATTATAATTTGCAACATAATTTTATCGTACAAACCTCTGTAATAGGTGGCAATCCCGTTAAGTTAGGTGTTGATAATACTTCTAGCGCACAGTTTTATGCCTCCCAAAATATTTTTAATAGAGATGCGCTTTTGGCGGCCAATACAAAAGGCGATGTTTTGTTGCAGGCCAAACAAAATACTGCCAGTAATAAAATCGATTTGGTGGCAAATATTTCTAAGGCATTTTATAATGTTTTATCAACCATACAACAGATAAAAATCTCAAATTCTAATATTAGCAGGCTAGAAAGAAGCTTAAAAGATGCCTACAACCAGTATGAGGCAGGTATTACAGATAAAATAGATTATAAAAGGGCAACTATCACGCTTAATAACACCAAGGCAAACCAAAAAAGTAATGAAGTTATCTTAAATGCAAGGTTGGCTTTTTTAAAATCATTGATGAATTATCCAAAAAATGAAAAACTGAACATCGTTTATGATAGCTTACAATTAGAGAACGAGGTTTTTTTGGACACCACACAGACCTTGGTAGATAATAACAGAATAGAATTTGCCCAATTGCAAACTCAAAGACGTTTATTAGATGCTAACTTAAAATATAATAAATGGAGTTATTTACCTTCGGTATCTGCAAACGGGGCCTATAACTTTAATTTTCAGAACAATAATTTCGGTAATCTATACAATAAGAGCTTTCCAAATTCTTATGCAGGCATAACCTTGGGCATTCCCATTTTTCAGGGAGGTAAACGTAGGGATAATATCAATATCGCCGAATTTAGATTAAGGCGCAACGCTTTAGACCTGGAAATATTGAAGAATGATTTTAATACAGAATATGAGCAAGCCTTGGCTGTTTATAAAAGTAATTATGCCAATTATTTGGCCCTAAAAGAGAATATGGGGCTGGCAAAAGAGGTTTATGAGGTGGTAAACCTTCAATACCGTTCTGGGATCAAAACCTATTTAGAAGTAATTGTATCTGAAACAGATTTGCGTACCTCACAAATTAATTATTACAATGCAGTTTATCAATTGTTGATAAGCAAAATAGACGTGGAGAAGGCTTTAGGGCAAATTAAATATTAATCAAATTAATCAATAACGTATATGTTATCTAATAAATCAGTAGCAGCTTTTGCTTCAATAGCCTTATTTTTGATGGTTGCCTGTGGCGATAAAAAAGATAAATCGGCAGCAGCACCTCCCGCTGTACCAGTAACTGTTGAGGACGTAAATTTTACCCATGCTTCTTATTTTGACGAGTATCCCGGTACTGTTGTTCCGCTAAACGAGATAGAATTACGCCCTCAGGTTAGCGGCAATATCACAGGTATTTATTTTAAAGACGGGGATAAAGTTTCTAAAGGTCAGCTTTTATATAGTATAGATAATCAGCTTTATGCAGCAAATTACGATCAAGCGGTAGCGGCTTTGCAAGTACAAAAAGCAAATTTGAATAAAGCACAAAAAGATGCTGATCGTTACCATGAATTAGATAAAAAAGATGCGATTGCCAAACAATTGGTTGATAACGCCGATGCTGCTTTAAGGGTTGCCAAAGAGCAAGTTGCCGCAGGAAAAGCAAATATCAACGCGGTACAAACTAACGTGAAATATACCAAGGTTTATGCACCTTTTGATGGTATAATAGGGATTTCGCAAGTTAAAGTAGGTACCGCAGTGGCAACGGGGCAAACCGTTCTTAATACCATTTCTACCGTTGCAGAATTAGCAGTAGATTTTAACATCGATCAAAAAGAAATTTATCGCTTTAACAAATTATTGAACGATAAACAAAGCCAGAACGATTCTACCTTTACCTTGGCTTTTGGTACCGATGTTTATCCTTATCCGGGCAAACTTTCTCTATTAGATAGGGCTGTAAATCCTCAAACAGGAACCATCAAAGCTAGATTAGTTTTTCCCAATAAAAAGAATATGCTGATTGCGGGAATGAACGCTACCGTAAGGGTTAAAAGCAATAATAAAAGCAAATCTGTTGTTATCCCTAGCAAAGCCGTGGTAGAGCAATTGGGCGAATTTTTTGTTTACGTTCCTGGTGATAGCAGCAAGGTTTCACAACGCAAGGTTGTTTTAGGTAAAACTATCGATAAAGATGTGATAGTAAAAGATGGTTTAAACGAAGATGATAAAATTGTAGTGGAGGGGGTTCAAAATTTGAGGGAAGGCGCTGTTATCACTACCAAACCGGTTGAGAAACAAGCTCCGATTAAATAAAAACCTCAAAAAAAAATTAAGATTAGTATCATCGAGTAAATAAAATAGATAAATGGTATCAGATGTATTTATAAAAAGACCAGTTACTGCAATAGTTGTTTCTGTTGTTATCGTATTGGTTGGGTTAATCTCCATGTTTAATTTGCCTATTGCCCAATATCCTGATATTACGCCACCTTCTGTCTCTATTTCTGGCAATTTTACCGGTGCAGATGCTCAAACAGTAGAACAAACTACTACTACTGCCATTGAAACGCAGGTTAATGGTACGCCCGGCATGACATATATGTCTAGCAATAGTACTTCAAGCGGGCAAAGTTCTATCAATGTGAATTTTGAGTTAGGTACCGATATAAACAATGCAGCAGTAGAAATACAAAATAGGGTAAGGGTTGCAGAGCCAAGATTACCTGATGCCGTAAAAAATTTAGGATTAACCGTAGCAAAAAAAAACCCGAGTATTATGGTGGCCTTGGCTTTTTATTCGCCAAAAGGCACACATGATGCCACTTTTGTTGGTAATTATGCCAATTTGTATGTTAAAGATGCGCTCCAAAGGGTAAAAGGTGTAGGCGATATTGTTTCTAGAGCAGATGAATTTAGCATGAGGGTTTGGCTAGACCCAGAGAAATTAGCAGCACTTAATCTAACAACTACCGATGTTCTGAGTGCTTTAAGAGAACAAAATTTGCAAGTTGCAGCAGGTACCATCGGCGGAAACCCACAACCAAACACCCAAACTTTTGAATATAGCGTTTTAACAAATAGTAGATTAAACAAACCAGAACAGTTTGAAAACATCATAGTAAGAACCGTCCCTTCTGATGGAACAGTTGTTTACCTTAAAGATGTTGCAAGGGTAGAATTGGGTAAATTCGATTATGCCTCGAATGCTTTTGTGAACGGTAAACCAGCGGCTTTTGTATTAATTTATCAAGCGCCCGGTGCAAATGCCTTAGATACTTACAAAGGATTAACCGAAGCGTTGGCAAAGCTTAAAAAATCTTTCCCTAAAGATATAGATTACGTAATGCCATTGGAAACGGTATCGGTAGTAAAAGTTTCTATGAACGAGGTTTTGCACACTTTATTAGAGGCTTTGCTCTTGGTGGTAATCGTGGTTTTCTTGTTCCTCCAAAATTGGCGGGCTACTTTAATTCCTGTTTTAGCGATCCCAGTTTCTTTAATCGGGACGTTCATTCTGTTTATTCCTTTTGGTTTTACCATCAATACTTTAACGCTTTTCGCCTTTGTTTTGGCCATTGGTATTGTTGTAGATGATGCCATTGTGGTGGTAGAAGCGGTTCAACATTATATTGATCATCATAAATTATCGCCCAAAGAGGCAACTCAAAGGGCAATGAAAGATATATCGGGCCCAGTTATAGCTATTGCGCTGATCTTGGCCGCAGTATTTGTTCCCGTTGGTTTCTTGCCGGGTATCGTAGGTCGTTTGTACCAACAATTTGCCATTACCATTGCAGTTTCTGTAATTATTTCTGCTTTTGTAGCACTTTCTTTAACCCCTGCTTTGTGCGCCCTGATGTTAAAACCATCAAAAGATAAAGACGCTAAGAAAAACTGGTTAGAAAACTTCTTTGCCTGGTTTAATAAAGGTTTTGATAGGATGAACCGCTCTTATACCAAAGGAGTGGCTTTATGGATTAGGGCAACCCCAAAAGTTTTGATTATGATGGTGTGCTTATTCATCGGTTTATTTTTCTTGTTCAAGAATAAACCTTCGGGTTTTGTGCCATCAGAAGATGAAGGGCGTTTATATGTAACCTATGAAATGCAAGAGGGTGCTTCTACCACCAGAAGTAAAGAAATGTTGGTAGAAATACAGAGACGTTTAAAGCAGATCCCGGGCGTTAAAACGGTTGGTGGTTTAGCGGGCTTAAACATCATCAGTTTTTCAAATAAATCTAATGCGGGTACTATTTTCGTTCTGTTAGATCCATGGGAAGATAGAACAAGCAAAGAATTACAGCTGTCTAACATTATGGCAGAAGTGCAAAAAAGAACCGCTGATATTAAAGAGGCCAGGATTTTAGCCATTGGGCCACCAGCGATCCCGGGTTTGGGGGCAACATCTGGTTTTACATTTGAGTTGCAACAAACTACCAGTGCAGATGATATCAAGAAGTTTGATGCCGTTGCTAAAAAGTTTTTAGCTGCCGTTAACAAAAGGCCAGAAATTGGTAAAGCTTATACTTTTTTTAGCACCAACACCCCTAGTTATCAGGTAAATGTAGATAAGGATAAAGTTAAAAAATTAGGTATTTCCTTAACGGATGTTTATAGTACGCTCTCTACTTTATTAGGAAGTTCTTATGTAAACGATTTTAACCTCTATGGCAGAAATTTCAGAGTTGTTGCTCAGGCTGATAGTACCTATCGTTCTTCTATTGATGAGTTGGATAAATATTATGTACGTAACAGCAGGGGAGAAATGATTCCGATGGGTTCTTTGGTTACCACAAAAATAATAGAAAGCCCTTCGTTAATTTCTCATTATAACATCTATCGTTCTATAGAGATAAATGGCTCTGCTGCACCAGGCGTAAGTAGCGGAGAAGCAATTAAAGCTTTACAGGAGGTTGCCGCCAAAGAACTACCAGAAGGCTATGGTTATGAATTTTCTGGCTTAAGCCGAGAAGAGGTAGCTGCGGGAAGCAGTTCTACTTTGATATTTGGCTTATCGCTGATATTTGTATTCTTATTTTTAGCTGCACTTTATGAAAGCTGGTCTATTCCATTTTCTGTATTATTTGCTGTGCCGATAGGTGCATTTGGGTCTATTTTGGTATTAACATTTATCCCCAGCATCAGCAATAACATTTATGCACAAATTGGTTTGATAACCTTGATTGGATTGGCTGCAAAAAATGCGATCTTAATAGTAGAGTTTGCCAAAGAACGTGTGGATAAGGGGATCAATATTTTAACAGCAACTTTGCAAGCCGTAGATCTAAGGTTAAGGCCCATTATAATGACCTCCTTAGCTTTTATTTTGGGAGTTTTGCCATTGGTTTTTGCAAGTGGTGCGGCGGCAGAATCTAGGAAAACAATAGGTTGGACAGTTTTTGGAGGGATGTTGGCAGCAACTTCTTTAGCGATATTTGTTGTACCGGTATTGTTTGTTTTAATCACAAAATTGGCATACGGTAAAAAGTTGAAACGGTTAGAAAAAGAAGCAGAAAAAAGAGACAAACTGTTTTCTTAAAGGCATAATCATGTAAGATAAAGTCCTTCACATTAATTTGTTGAAGGATTTTTTGCTTTTTATAAATTGTAGAACATCGTAGTTCAGCTTATGGAAAGAAATATCCTAGCATGGAGTCTTGGGTTGGTAACTTTACGATATAAAAAAATTTTGGTCATACGGCGTTTAATCCTTGTTAAGCTTTTATAAAGATTGCCTCAGGTATGTTATTCTTATAAAATTTTATGGATATTTAAAATAGCTTAATCTTTTTAAATCACATTAAAGAATATGAATCGCATCGTTTACATTATATTAGTCTTAGGGATTGGGATATTTGCGTACAATACGTTATCTGCTAAGAAATCACACAAATTTGATATTATTTCAGAAAAGAGAAACATCAATTTAATGCTAGATTCTTTTAACGTTGCTGCTGCTAAGGCTGATTATAGCACTTATTTTAATTTTTATTGTGATGATGCCATTTTTACAGGGACAGATGCTAAAGAACGTTGGAACAAAAAGGAGTTTATGGTTTGGGCAAAACCATTTTTTGATAGGGGTAAAGCATGGAATTTCAAATCTTTACAAAGACATATCTATTTTGATAAAACTGGAAATTTAGCCTGGTTTGATGAATTGTTAAACACACAAATGAAAATTTGTAGAGGTTCTGGCGTTTTGGTAAAGCAGGGAAAAAGTTGGAAGATTGAACAATATATCCTATCTGCCACCATACCAAATCCAATTATGGATGAGGTGGTAAAGATGAAAGCAGGAGCGGAGGATAGTTTGATGAATGTTTTGAGAAAATAGGTTACAATTTTTCAAACAAAAATAGATAAGAAAATAATCCAAATGAAAATCATAAACGCTAAAAGCCTTCCAACACCACTCACTTTAATGATGTTGGTAATTATTGTAGCTGCAATAAGTACTTGGCTTTTACCGGCGGGCGAGTATAGCAAGCTTACGGTAGAGGGCAATAAAAGCTTTGTGATCAGCTCGCCAAACAAAAGTTATTCATTACCCTTTAAACAAAAAACCTTAGATAGCCTTTCTATCAGAATACCGATCCAAAAATTTATTAACGGCGATATTCGCAAAGCAATTTCGGTTCCAAATACTTATCAAAAACTTAGCGCTAAACCACAAGGTTTTATACAAATTTTAGAAGCACCCATAAAAGGGGTAATGGATAGTATCGATATTATTTTATTTATACTCTTTATAGGTGGTTTTATGGCGGTTTTTAATAAAACGGAGGCCATGTTTAACGGAGTGGAATATTTAGCACAAAAGATGAAAGGAAAAGAAAAACTGCTCATCATCATCTTAACTTCTATCTTTTCGTTTTTAGGGGGCTCTTATGGGATGGATGTAGAAGCCATCGTGTTTTATCCTGTTTTAGTACCACTTTTTATAGCAGCAGGTTATGATCTAATTGTGCCCTTGGCGATTGTTTTTGGAGGAACTTGTACTGGAGCAATAGCTAGTTTTACCAATCCGTTTGCGGTAATTATTGCTTCTAATGCTGCAGGCATAAACTGGACAGATGGTCTTTATGAACGACTTTTGTTTTTTGTGATCGCAACCTCGATACTTGTTTGGTACATTTTAAAATATGCCGCTAAAGTAAAAAATGACCCTAAACAATCCATCGCTTATAAAATAGACGGCGCCATAAAATCTGCTTTTGAATTTAGTATTGATGTAGATGCCCCACAGATAAAACTCAATACAAAAAATAAATTTTTGTTGTTGATTTTCTTTCTCACGTTTACAGGAATGGTTGTTGGGATTGTGTTTTTTGATTGGTGGACGTTGGAAATGTCGGCATTGTTTTTTGGTTCGGCTATTTTGGTTGGGATAATTGGGCGAATGGGGGAGAAAACGTTTGTGGCAGAATTTATAAAAGGTGCAGAAAGCTTACTATCTGTAGCATTGATCGTTGGCTTGGCTAGAGGGGTTACCATTGTTTTAAACGAAGGTTTTGTGGGCGATTCTATCTTGTTTTATGCTTCAAATTTGGTGCAGCATTTTTCGCCAAGTATATTTATTATCGGCATAATGCTTTTCTATTTCTTCTTTGCCATTTTTGTGAGTTCATCTTCTGGGATGGCTGTATTAACCATGCCCATTATTGGTGCATTGGCCATAATCTTAAATCTCCCTGGTAGGGAAATTGTAAATTCTTATTTATTTGGCATTGGTATTATGTTTCTAATATCGCCAACCGGATCGGTTTTTCCCGCTTTGTTGATGGTGCAGGTAAGTTATAAAGCGTGGCTAAAATTTATCATGCCATTGGTATTTATCATGATGATTTTAAGTGCAATCTTTTTGGTTGTAGGGATTGGTTTTTAAGAGAGTTAGTGGACGGCAATCAGAAGTCTGTAAGGCTCTTAGGCATGTTTCTTAAAAGATATAATCAAGCAGAGCAGCTCTGTTTGCGGACAGCAGCAGACTTTAAACTTCTGACTTTAAAGCCTTTAACCTACTTCACTTTAAAATTAAAAACAATCGTACCGATTTGGGTATCAGGGGCAGATTCTAAGGTATTAAAACGAGAACCCAGCGCAGCAGTTTCACATTTATCCCAAAGTGTTGGATCTGTTAAGGTAGTACCACGCCCACCCGCTTTTGCGCTGGTAACGTTACCATTTTTATCTACCCTAATTTCTACCACCACTTTACCAGATTTTTGCCCATCATCTTTTATAGATGGTAAATTAACAAACCTTCTGCTTGCTAAAGAAAGTGCAACACCACCATTACCAGAACCCGATCCGTTATAATTATCACTCAAAGGATCTCCTTCTTTTTTACCTTGGTTGCCAGCCTGGTCTCCTGTACCATCTCCTGTACCTGTTCCCTTGTTTTTGTTGCCCTTGTAAAGCGCATTTTGATTGATAACAGGTGCTTTGGGCTTGTCCTCTGTTTTTTGGGTTGGGGCGTTATTGGTGGCTTTTGCCTTATTATTTAAACTTACGGCATCAGAATTATCGTCTGTAACAATATTATTATCAGAATTTACCGCTTGAGAATTTTGGGTAACTTCTTTGTTAGGGGTAATTTTGTCTGGTGCCTTGCCATTTGCATTTGGATCTACAGAGGGGTCTTCTACGCTCATGTAATCATTCCCCATACCAACATCAGAAGTGCCATAATTAACAATGATGCCGCCTACACCCACCTCTTCTGGGGGTGTTGCCTTGCTCACGATGTAAAAAATACTCAATAACAACAAAGCAACCAAAATAGCTATGGATATGGCAATAGCTTTTGGGTAATTGTTATCTGGGTTTTTTTGGTTTAACGCAATCATTTCTGAGGCTCTGTTGCCAATACTAATTTTATTTTAAGCTTGTTAGCGATGTCTGTTAAACTTACCACATTTTGTATCGCAATGCTATTATCAGCATAAAGAATAACGGTTAAATCTGGATTTGCTTGTTGGTAAGTTGCTATTTTTTGTTCTAGAGCGGCAAAAGGTACTTGCTCTTTCTCTACATAATATTGCAAATCTTTGGTTATAGAAACATTGATGGTTTTTTGCGGTGATGCTTGCCCCGAGCTTGAACGCGGTAAGAACAATTTTACCACGTTAGGGTTTACAACTGCTGATGCCAGCAAAAAAAACAACAGCAAGAAAAACATAATATCGTTTAATGCAGATGTATGTACCTCTACGTGTGGCCTTGCTTTTTTTCTAAAATTCATCGTCCCGGTTCTTCTAGTAAATCAATAAACTCAATGGTATCCGTTTCCATTTTAAGTACCACTTTATCTACCATCGCATTTAAAATATGATAAAGAATATAGGCAATGATACCGATGATCAATCCCGTTGCGGATGAGATCATTTTGATGTATAAACCGCCAGAGATGGTACCAATTTCTATAACTCCTTTTACAGAAACATCGTGAAAGATAGTGATTACCCCAATAATGGTTCCTACAAAGCCAAGCATGGGTGCTATACCCGCAATTACGCCTAAAATACCGATATTGTTCTCTAACTTAGAAACCTCTAACTTCCCAACATTTTCAATTGCACCTTCAATATCTTTAATGGGCCGGCCAATTCTTAGCAAACCTTTTTGTAACATCCGCCCAAGTGGGGTGTTGCTGCTTTTGCAAATGGCTATCGCCGAATCTAAATTCCCGGTTTTGATACTTGATTTTACCTGCATCGATAATTGGGACTCATCTTTATTTGCTTTTCTAATGGTAAGGTACCTCTCAAAGAAAATAATGAGTGCCAAAAGTGCCAATATGGTGAGTGGAATCATTACCCAACCTCCTTTGGTAAGCAGTTCAAATAAACTCAAATCTTGGGAAGGGGTTGCTTTTAAGGCAGATATTGCATTGCTTGCGGTATCTGCAAGTGGCTGTAAGGCAGTTGTATCTTGTAAGTACATTATTTAGTTTATTTTAAGATTTTATATGCTTTTTTAAAGGCTTCGGGATTGATCTCTTTTCTTATCCTTTTTAATTCTTTTTCTGCATCATCATTGTTGTAAAGTGTGGCGCCGCTAATTTTAACCATTGGGCCATCTTTATCGTCTAAAATGTAGGCGTTGATCTGGTAGCTTTTTAGTTGTTTCACTCTTTCTTGCGCTTCTTCCTTGGTCATGTATAAACCTATGATGATCTCATACCTAAATTCGCCTTTTTTAGGCTCTACTTTGGGTTTTATAGAAACGTCTGTAGAATCCCTGGGTTTTTCTACATCAAAACCATCTGCTTTTAATTTATTTTCAATATCATCATTCCCTTTGCTGTTCATGATAGAATCTGCCCTTTGCAGATCCTCTTTATTTGCGTTTATAACAACCGGATTGGTTGCTTTTTTAGGTTTGATGTTAAAGTCTATGGTCTGTATATTGGTAATAAGGTTTTTATAAAAATCTGGTTTTGCAAAATAAAGCCCAATAGCACCGGCTATAATTGCAACCGCCAATATCATCAAGATCATGCTCCAGATACTCCTCGGTTCTCTTTCTTCCACAAAATCTGCTGGCATTGCCGTAATCATCGCTTGTTGTGCCAGGCTATAGGTTTCTTCTTCTTGCCCAATGAGTAAAGGTGATTGAGTATCAATATCTGGCAAACCAAAAAAAGATTTGTTTAAGCTTTTTGCTACTGCCGATTCTAGCTTTAGTTTACCACTGTGTGATGATAATTTGCCGATACCATTAATCTCTATATCATCGGTTTTTAAAAGGTTTTTGATCTCCCTTACATATTCATCTAACATTGCATAAGCAGAAGTTAAAGATATATTGCCATTCTGGCTGATCAGGTGCACCAATTTATCATCGTGAAGGTAATCTGTAGAGAAATCTATTTTATTGATGGGCGGATAAAAACTTTTACTTTCTTCATCATAAAAACCGGCAGTCCTCTTTTTGAAAAACCTACCTAAACCAGGTACAATTATCTGATCTTTTTGGTTTAGCAAAGCTGAAAAATAAGGTGTGATATCCATTTTACCGTAAATGTAAATTTAATTAGTGTTATTGGAAAGATTAAATCTAAAATCCATAACGCAAACCTGCTAAAATATTGATGCCATAATTAGGATAGTAAGGCAGTTTTTCATACTCGTTGCCTAATATATTGTTAACCCTAAAAAACGCGGAAATCTGTTTATCGTATTGATATTCTGCGCCAACGCTTATATCGGCGAAAGCCTTAATGGTTTTTACGGTTATTATTGGAGGCAATGGCATTGGAGGTACGCTAAGGTCAGGATTTAATATCTTAGCTTTTGTTTCTCCTTGAAAAAGCAAATCCCCAGATAGTTTTACCTTATCAATAATTTTAAAAGATGCGGTAGATGTTAGGACAAAGCCAGGCCTAAGCCATGCAAATTGTTCTGTATTATTATTGTATTGTTTAATTTGAACTTTACTATCTAAATTAAAATCATCAGAAAAATTAATGTTCAACTCGCCATCAAAACCGATGATGTTGGTATTGCCTGAAAAATAAGCAACATCAAATTTTTGTTTTTTATCGATATTATTTACAAAATAGCTTAAATCCGACACGGTTTGATAGCTTACCATTGCTTTATAACCAACGTTTGGAGCTAAAGTGCCTCTAATACCTCCTGCTACATCAATCTTTTTAACCGTATTTCTTAAATTTACATTGGTATTTAGATAGGGATTAAAATCCGTTAAATCTTTTAACAAGGTTTTATCAACATCGCCGCCCAAATTACCAAAAATGGTTAGGTAATTTTTGATCAGCATAAAATCTAAGCTGGCCGCGGGGAAAATGTTTATCCTTTGGTTGGCACCAAACTCGTTCACATAATTAATGCCTCCGGTAAACCTAAATCTATCGGTTTTAAATTGTATATAAGGGTTTAATCTGAACAGGTTATTGTTAAAACTATAAGCAGAATCTTGGCTTGTTGTAATGTCTATGCTTGCATTTGCCCCCAAATGAAATTTATCTAGGTCTTTTCCTAAACCTCCAGAAATTATAAAAGCGGTTTCTTTTGCATCAAAAGCATTGTTAAATAAAGAAGCGTTAATTTTTGCTGCATAATCAAAATTGTTGGTTTCTGTTGCATCGTTACGGTTCATCACTAATCCTTTTGCCTCAAAATAATTAAATTTTTGCCTTTCGGGATTTGGGTTTGTAAAGCTACCGTTCGGATCTATCCCATAAAAGTAAGTACCTGTTCTATCGTAGCTCAATTTTCCTTCTAATATGGTAGCATCGCCAATACTTCTTGCATAACCTTTAATAGTTTGCTTGCTGATTTTTTGTTGGTTTAACTTACCGCTCATTGCTAGGTGGTTAAAGTTGAAACCCGCTTGTAAAGCTTCATCTTGCCCGGTAGCAATGTTTAGTTGAGCTAGGTTGGTGCCCAAATTGCCTAAGCCCAGTTTTGCGAAATTATTTTTAAGCTCATCTTGTTTCTGTTTAATCAATTTCTGAGCCTCCAATTCCCTAATCCCGCTATTTAATTCTAACCTTTTATCCATTAAATCATAGGTCATTTTAGGGTTAAATGGACGGGTATCGTTAAGGTTGGGGCTTTTTCTAATCTTTACGGCATCTGCCAAAACGGGTTTGTAAGACCTAACCACTTCTACTTCTTCTGAAACGGCAGTTTTTGAAGTATCTTTTACGGCAGCGGGCACAGGTTTTTCTACTGGTTTAGTTTGTGCAATTAATGCCGAACTAGTTATTAAACCAGATAATAGTAAAAAACTTGCTTTAAAAATTTGCTTAGTCATGTTCTTATTTGGTATCTAGTTTTTTCAGTTTATCTTTTGCGGTAGGTAGTATTTCATCATTACCTTCATAATTATCTATTACAGATTTTAAAGTGGCTATTGCCTGTACCTTATCTTTTTGTGCTGCATAATCATCGGCTAATAGGATAAAGGTTTTAGCAAACCAATAATCATAATTTGGCATATTGTTAACCAGATCAAAACAGGTTTTTTGTGAAGCCTTAAATTCTTTTTGAAGATATTGGATTTCTGCAACGTTATATAGTGCTTCTGCACCAACAATAGATTTTGTAGCCTTTGCAACTTGCTCTAGTTCTTTTTTTCCTTTTGTGGTATCGCCTTGCATTAAATAGGCTTTTCCGCTGTAAAGGCCAGCCTTTAACTTATCATCTTCAGATGATTTTTCATAATTCTTCACTAAATCTGCATAAAGCAAAGTTTGATCTGGTACTTTAATGCCTGCGTAACAAATCATTAGATTATTTATTGCAAAAGAATAATCTGCCTTATATTCTGACGCTATTTCTAATTTTTTAAGATGCACAATAGCTTCGTTATATTGTTTGTTGTTTAGGTATATTTTAGAAATACTTACCAATGCCTTTTCTGTATATTCACTTGTCCAATCGTTTAAGATGTATTCATAATCTATAATGGCAGGGGCAAACTTGCCCAAATTTTTATAGCTCTCTGCCCTAATAAATTTAGCTTGCTTGTCTTGGATGGCTTTTGGAAACTTATCAAAATAAGCATTTACCGATTCTATTGCACCTTCCCAGTTTCCCCTTAGATATTGTGTGTTGGCAGCCTGGAACATGATGTTATCTTGTTCTGAAGTGGTATAATTACCAATGGATGTGGTATTTGCGTAATTTATGAAATCTGTAGCGTTGCCCATATCTACATAAATTTTTTGAATCAATTTAAGGGCTTGTTGTGCTTCATCTGTAGATTTGTATTCGCTAACCACTCTTTTAAAGGTTTCTAAAGCAGCTTGATCGTTTTTTTGATCATAGTTTACCAGGCCAATGGTAACCAATGCCCTTGGGATATAAGAGCTACGAGGATATTTAGCAACAAATGTGGTTAAATCTGTTTTGGCAATATCTCCCTGCCCAATTAAAAAATAGGTATAAGGGATTTCAAAACCTGCATCATCTGCATAGTTAGAATTTGGGAATTTGCTCAAAAGCGATTGTAAAGTGGCAATTTTAGCATCCGGTTGGTTTTGCAAACCTTGTATAATTCCTCTTTGAAAAAGGGCATAATCTTCACTTGTGCCACCTTGTGAAATTATCTTATTGTAATAAGCCAATGCGCTGCCATAATTTTTGGCACCAAAATAAGCATCTGCCAATCTTAATGTTGCATCTTTTATGGTTTTTGGGTCTTTCTCGTTCCCGTTAAGGAATTTAGCAAAATAGGTTGCTGCTTTTGGATAACTTTCGCCTTCTAAAGCCGCATAACCCAAGGCATAATTTGCGTAATTATAAAGATCGGTGTTTTTAGCGGCGGGCATTCCTAAGAAAGTCTCGAAGTTATCTACCGATTCCCCGTATTTTCTTACTTCATACATGGCTTCTGCACACCAAAAGGTAGAAAGTGCCAAAATATCTTTATCAACAGGATAATTTTTAGATCTTAAGAAAAGACCGATCGCGTTTTCAAATGCTCGTTCGTTGTAAAATTCTAATGCCCTAAAATAGGTTACTTTTTGATAAGCTTCTTTGGCATCCGCCGATTTATTTTCTATACCTTCTAATACATCTATAGCATCGCGATAATTTTTTGTGCTCGCCAAAGATTTTGCCAATAAGGTTTTAGCCTCTATCAGCTTTTTTGAACGGGGATAATCTTTTAAATATTGTTGAATGGCATCTAAAGCAATAGAATTGAACTGTAATTCATAAGAAAGTTTGGCGAAATTAAATAAAGCATCTTCTTTAATTTCCCTATCAAAATCTAATTTAGAGCTTACTTGTAAAACATTTCTGGCCGATCGTTTATCTTGCTTGGTCAGATAGGCATCGCCAAGGGTGTATAATCCGGCTTGGCTGTAATTAGATTTATCATTGATGAGCTTGCCTAATTGAACAATGGCCTCGTTATATTTTTTAAGTTTATAATAGGTATAGCCAATTTGATAACTGTCTTGGTTGTTTTGGGTTTTGCCATTATCACGTTTCATAAAACGCTCATAATAAGAAAGGGCATTGTTATAATCTTCTTTTGCAAAATAAGAAGCTGCAATAATGCGAAGCATTTCTGTCTCGTTTAATTGCTTGGTGTTTTCTACAATTGGTACGGCGTAAGCAATTACATCGTCATATCTTTTATCCAAAAAATAAATGGCAGATATGTAGTATGGATAACTTTCTTTATAATTTTCAGAATTTTTTAATTTCTCGAAGTTTTTTAAAGCAATATCATATTCTTTATCTGCATAAGCAATATAGGCGTAATAATAGGTGGCCTGTTCGCTATATTGAGAGTTTTCATCCTTTATTAAACCAAATAAGGGCTTTGCACTAGCATAATCTTTGGTTTCAAAAAAAGAATAGGCGGTTTTAAACTTATATTCTGTATCGTCTTTACCGGTTAGATCAATAGAGCTAACTTTTGTGAACCAATTTAAGGCTTCTTCATAATTTCCTTGGTTAAAATAATATTTACCAACCTGAAAATAGGCTTGTTTGGCTTTGGGGCTTTCTGGGTGGTTTTTGATAAACCTTTTAAAAAGTTGCTCTGCATCATCGTTACCTAACTCTAGGGCGCAAACCGCTCTGTAAAATTCGCTATTCACTTTTAAATTAGAGGTAAAGGTATTATTGAAAGATTGCGGGGTTTGTACGGTCTTGTCTTTTCCTACCTCGTAAAATAGGGAAGAGGCAGCTGCAAATTTCCCTTGCTCAAACAATTCTGTTGCGCCCTTATACTTTGAATTTATATCAAAATAAGCAGGTAATTGAGCAAATAGCAAAGTTGACGAAGTAAAAAATAAGGTAAAGACGATGATTATTTTTCGCATAATTATGACCAAGTGGAAAATCTAAATTACATTAAGCTTTTTAATCTTATTAACATAATTAACTAACAAGTGTTAATAAGCAAGATTAACGCAATTTATTCTTTGATAATATGAACAGAACAAAATTTTTAAGGATTTAAGCTTTTTGACTGGCCAAAAGATATAGAACGGCCATCCGAACGGCAACTCCATTTTCGACCTGGTTTAATATTATGGATTGTTTGCTGTCTGCAACATCGCTAGTGATCTCTACCCCACGGTTAATAGGGCCAGGGTGCATTACCACTATTTCTTTATCGAGGCTGTTCAGTATTTTTTTATTGAGGCCGTACATCATAGAATATTCCCTTAAAGAAGGGAAATATTTAATATCCTGCCTTTCTAATTGTATCCTAAGCATATTTGCAACATCGCACCAGTTTAAAGCTTTTATCAAGTTATGCTCTACTTTTACCCCAAGTGTGCCAATATATTTTGGGATCAATGTTGTTGGGCCGCAAACCATTACTTCTGCACCCAATTTTTGTAAGCATAAAATGTTTGATAAGGCAACCCGAGAATGTAAAACATCACCCACTATCACTACTTTTTTGCCTGCCACTTCGCCTAATTTTTCTTTGATGGAGTAAGCATCTAACAAGGCCTGGGTAGGGTGCTCATGTGCGCCATCGCCTGCATTTACTATTTGGGCATTGATATGTTTGCTCAAGAACACACCGGCACCGGGGTAAGGGTGCCGCATCACTACCATATCTACTTTCATAGATAGGATGTTATTTACCGTATCTATCAGGGTTTCTCCTTTGCTTACAGATGAACTTGATGCGGCAAAGTTAACCACGTCTGCAGAAAGTCTTTTTTGAGCCAGCTCGAAAGATAATTTTGTACGGGTAGAATTCTCGAAGAAGATATTTGCAATGGTAATATCCCTTAAAGAGGGTACTTTTTTTATTGGGCGGTTGATAACATCTTTAAAAGTGTTGGCGGTTTCTAGAATAAGCTCAATATCTTTTTTGTTGAGGTCTTTGATGCCTAAAAGATGTTTGCTGCTTAATTTTTGCGCTGTTTCTGACATTCTTTTTTAATTCTCTGAAACTAAAACTACTTTATCTTCTTTGTCTGCCTCTTTCCAGCTTACCACTACTTTTTGTGAGGAGATAGAATCTACCTTTATGCCTATATAATCGGGTTCTATTGGTAATTGGCGGCTGTAACGTCTATCCACCAAAACTAAAAGTTCAACTTTTTCTGGCCGGCCGAAAGCCAACATGGCATCCATGGCGGCTCTAATGGTTCTGCCGGTCCATAATACATCATCAATTAAAACAACTTTTTTCCCCTCTATAATAAAATCAATTTGGGTGCTGTTTGGCACTAGTGGATTATCGCCTCTTCTAAAATCATCGCGATAAAAAGTAATGTCTAATATCCCGTTTTGGATTTTAGCACTGGGTAAAATATTTTTTAGTTCGTCTGAGATGCGTTGGGAAAGATAAATTCCCCTAGGTTGTATCCCTAAAATTACCGAATTAGAAAAATCGTTGTGATTTTCTATCAATTGATGACAAAGCCTTTCTAAAGTGATCTGGAATTTTTTACCGCTAAGAAGAGTTAAATTTTGCATCAGCTGGTTTGGTTTGGGCAAAAATATAAAAAATATAATTAGTGAGTGATAAATTTTGAGATTGCTGTAGGCAATAATGATGAAATTCTTAACTGATTATTAGAATTTACCTTGTTTATCCTTTAAGGAAAAGGATTATCAGCACAACTTTAAAATTAAAAGCTCATCAATCTTTATCGATCTTTTTACCCAACCCCACTAAAACGGAAGAAATGGTTATAAATAAAATCATGATCATTAAACTATTGATGATCACTTGGCTTAAACCCAAATTTAGAACGTTAACAAACGGATAAGGATAATAATTGGTAAAATAACCTCTAATCAAAATAAAAATCAGATAAACCAATGGGTATAATAACCAACCCAATATACTTTTCCATTTGATGATAGATTTCTCTTCGTAAAGATACCAGAACAATAAAACCAAGATGGGGATTAAAGAATGTAAAAGCTCGTTTACTATTTTATTTAAACCAGTAAATGTCCATGTTTTTCTTAAAATAACCTGATAAACTAGCCCAACCACTAAAATATATACCGTAGTTGAGGTTAAATTACCAGTTTTATTTAAAAATGCTTTATGAGCATAATTTTTTACGAATGCTTGGTTGGTAAAATAAATGGCCACCAAAATATTGGTAAGAATTGTAAAAAAGCTAAAAAACCTGATGGATGTATCTGCAAAACCTGTGGTACTTGCGTTCAACATTAAAATATACTGTGCTATTATTGCAAACCAAGCTATAATTGCAAATAAAATTGATAAAAACTTTCTCATATCTGAGATAAATTTAATAAAAAAAGCGATTTAATTATTTTATTAAAACCTAAAAAAACGTTTTTATCAAAATACAACAATTTTATTTTTAATAGCGATAACCCAATACTTTATAAATTTTTTATTTAGGATATTTTCACAAGCAAAATAATGCTCTAGGTATGCTCATCCGTCAATTTGTTTGGTTTTTTAAACTAAAAAAGGCATTTCTAAATCAGAATATTTTGGTTAAATATTATTTTTTGGAACAATTATAGCATCCCCCATAAACAAACGAATAAATAAAAAATGATTAGGCAAATCATATTTTTAATTTGATAATTAACATCCAAATATCATTTTTTATCGTTTTTAAGTTTGTAAACACAATTTTTAAACTAAAAAATTAAATTCTTATGAAAAATTTTGAAAAAGATGATCAAGAGTTGCAAGTAGAAAATGAAACATTTTTCTCTAAAAGTATGCAACGTCGCAATTTCTTGCAATATGCAGGAGCCAGCGCAGCAGGTATTGCCTTAGTAGCCGCAGGCTGTAAAAAAGACGACAATTTTAATAGAGGCATTGATTTAGGTACCGGAGATATAGGTATATTAAATTATGCTTATGCGCTAGAGCAACTAGAGGCTGCATTTTATACCCAAGTGGCGCTAACGCCGTATGCTAGTATTTCATCTACCGAAAGTGCCTATATGACCGCAATACGCGACCATGAAGTTGCCCATAGAGAATTTTTTAAAGCAGCTTTGGGAAATAGTGCCATCCCCGGCCTAGAAGTTGATTTTTCTTCCATAAATTTTGCAAGTAGAGATAGTGTTTTGGCATCTGCAAAAGCTTTTGAAGATTTAGGTGTAACAGCTTATAACGGAGCTGGTTATTTGATTAAGAGTGCCGATTATTTAACATTAGCAGGTAAGATTGTTTCTGTTGAAGCTCGCCATGCAGCTTTAATTAGGGATTTAATTACCCCTGGTACTTTTGTGGGGCCAGATGTAGTAGATGCTAATGCTGTTAATAACAGTAGAACGCCCATAGAGGTTTTAACAATGGCCAAAAAATACATTGTTACAGAAATCAACGCAAGTAATTTACCTTCTTAAATAAAACAAAATGGACTTTTTAAAAATATTAAAGGATATAGAAACAATCGATCCTGAAATTACAGATAGATTAAACCCACGTAGGGCAGCAATTAAAAATATAACTAGTTTTGGTTCTAAAGTTGCATTGTCTGCTCTTCCGTTTGCTTTAGGTACGTTATTTAATAAAGCCTATGGGCAAACCAGCAATAGTGTTAATGATGTTTTAAATTTTGCTTTAACATTAGAATACCTAGAATCAGAATTTTACATTAAAGGAAATTCTAGTTTAGCCTTTACCACTGGTACAGCTGGTAATAGTGCAGCCGCTGCCGCATTAAAACAAATTCAGGCAGATGAAAGTGCCCACGTAACTTTTTTAGTGAATACTATAAAAGCTAATAACGGTACCCCTGTTACAAAACCAAATTTTGATTTTACCGCAAATGGTACTTTTAACGATGTTTTTGAAAATTACGCTACTTATTTAGCGGTGGCGCAGGTTTTTGAAGATACTGGTGTAAGGGCATATAAAGGGCAAGCACCTAATTTATTAGGAAACAAGGTTTATTTAACCGCCGCTTTGGGTATCCATGCGGTAGAAGCCCGTCACGCTTCACATATCCGCCAGATGAGGAGGGCCTTTGCGGCAAGCGGGGTAACAGGGGTAATTACTCCTTGGATTTCTTTGGGTGCAAACGGACAAGCTAATGATTCTGGTGTGCCAGCTGCTGATGATAATTTTAAAGGCGAAGATAATGTAATGCAAGGTGGATTAGATGTTACAACGTTAAATGGTGCTACTACCGGTACAAAAACATCCAAGAAAATTGCGGTTGAGAGTTTTGATGAACCTTTAAGCAAAGAGGCTGTTTCTGCTATTGCAGGTATGTTTATAAAACCATAGTTATAAACTATTTGATTAGATAAATAAAAAGCGGAAATAAATTTCCGCTTTTTATTTTTATGACCTAATAATCTGGATCAAAATATTTAACCCTCATAATATCAATTACCTACCTATCCACTTCACCCAGCACAATATCTAAAGAACCAATTATTGCCACTAAATCTGCGATCATAACGCCTTTAGAAATTTCTGGCAATACAGATAGGTTGCAGAAACTTGGCCCGCGAGATTTTACCCTAAAAGGTTTATCAGAACGGCCATCAGCTATAAAATAAAAACCGATTTCTCCCTTTGGGTTTTCTGCCCGCACATAAAAATCTTGTGCCTTTGGGACAGTTTTCTTAGGCACTAAAGCTCTTGGATCAAATTCTGTGGTACGTTTGTGTTCTTTGGTCAATTTTTTTACGCACTGCTCAATAATTTTCAAAGATTCTTCGATCTCATCAATTCTTACTTTATACCTATTCCAGCAATCGCCAACCTGGCCAATCTCGCCTTTGGCAAAAGGAATCTCAAAATCAATCTCGGGATAAACAGAATATTCATCAACACGGCGTAAATCATATTTTAAACCAGAACCACGCAGCATAGGGCCAGAGCAACCATAATTAATGGCCACATCTAAAGGTAAAACACCAACATTAGCTGTACGAGAAATAAAGATTTGATTATCGGTTAGCAACTGGTTTAATTCTTTCATTTTTGGCTTAAAATAAGCAACAAATTCTTCACAGCGTTTTTCAAAACCAACCGGAATATCGTAAAACAAACCGCCCACCCAAATATAATTATAGAGCATCCTTGCACCAGAAGCCCATTCTAGCATATTCATGATGTGCTCACGATCTCTAAAACACCAAAGAAAAGGGGTAAAGGCACCAATATCTATTCCATAGGTGCCAATGGCGATCAGGTGCGAGGCAATACGGTTAAGCTCACAAACCAAAACCCTAATGTACTCTACCCGTTTCGGGATGTTGTTCTCAATACCCAACATCCGCTCAACACCCATCACAAAAGCGTGGTTATTGTTCATAGAGGCTAGATAATCCATACGATCGGTGTAAGGAATTATCTGGGCATAATTTAAAGACTCGCCATGTTTTTCGAAACAGCGATGCAGGTAACCGATATGAGGGATTACCTCTTTAACAATCTCACCATCGGTAATCAATTCTAACCTTAAAACACCGTGTGTACTAGGATGTTGAGGCCCCAGATTGAGCACCATCTCTTGTGCGGCAACGGCTTTAATTTTTTCTTGATAACGGATTAAAGCTTCTTGGTAATTATATGTATTGGTTTCTAGCAAAATTTAAAAATCGATTTTAATTTGATGATAATTTTCTGCGGTTTGATAATCTTTTCTTAGAGGATAACCTTCCCAATCATCGGGAAGTAATATTCTACGTAAGTCTGGATGGTTCTCAAAATAAATACCGCACAAATCAAAAGCTTCCCGCTCATGCCATTCGGCAGCTTTATAAACAGCACAGATACTTTTAAAAACAGGTAGGTTGTTGATTTCCCTATCGTTTTCTTTAAAGGTTTTTAAAACTATCTGATGGTTTTTGATGATGGAACTTAAATGATAGGTTACACCAAATTTCTTTTGCTCCAAACCATAATCTACGCCTGTTAAACAAGAAAGAAAATCGAACCATAATTCTTCATGGTTTCTTAAAGTAAGGCAAACTTGATCGATCAAATCTGGATCGATGATCAAAGCAGGTTGTTTTTGGTCTAATTCCTCATCAATTATTACAGTATCGCCAAACTTGGCAATCAGAATTTCTTTTATTTTATGGATGATCATGGTGCAAGCCTTTCAAATTTCCACGATTGGTCTTTTTCTTGAACGTATGCCAAGCGATCGTGTAAACGGTTAGAGCGGCCTTGCCAAAACTCAATCCGGTTAGGGATTACCCTGTAACCGCCCCAATTTTCTGGTTTTGTGATCTCTTTATCTTCGTATTCTTTTTCCAATTTCGCTAACTTATCGGCTAAAAACTGGCGGTTGGGGATAGTTTCGCTTTGGGGTGAGGTTAAAGCACCTAACTGGCTTCCTCTGGGGCGAGAATGGAAATAATTAGAAGATTCTTCTTCGCTCACTTTCTCTACAACGCCTTCCACACGTACTTGTCGCTCCAAATCTCCCCAAAAAAACACTAAGGCAGCATAAGGGTTTTGTTCAATTTCTTTACCTTTTTGGCTTTCATAATTGGTATAAAACACAAAACCATCCTCATTAAACCCTTTCAATAAAACGATCCTAGCCGATGGGATGCAATTGGTATTGCAAGTGGCAACCGTCATGGCGTTTGGCTCTAAAACTTCTGCTTTGAGTGCTTCAGTAAACCATTTTTCAAATAATTGATAAGGGCTCTCGGTTGCATCCTCTTCAGAAAGAGAGGCAGAACGGTAATCTTGCCGTAGGTTTTGGATGGTCTTTTTATCGATACTCATGATAGAACAAACTTAACTATTGTGAAATGGTTTTAAAGAATGTTTTTAAATAAAGAATGTATTTAGGTAATAGATAATGGTTATAAGAACTGAGAACTTATAAAATGACATTAAATATGATCTTAGATCGCCAAAAAACTTTTTTATATCCCAAAACGTTTATAGGGTATGCTTACAAAAGATATCCCAACTAAAGGTAGTTTATTGATTTCTGAGCCTTTTATGATCGACCCTAATTTTAAAAGGGCCGTGATTTTAATTACAGAGCATTCTTTAGAGGGTTCTGTGGGATATATTTTGAACCAAAAAAGCGATTTTGTTCTAAAAGATATAATCCCTGATTGTTGGGATGCTGATTTCCAGGTTTATTATGGGGGCCCCGTGGCTACAGATACCTTACATTTTATACATAATTGCCCCGATAGGGTACCAAATGGGCTTGATTTAGGAAACGGTTTGTTTTGGGGTGGCGATTTTGAACCTTTAAAAACCCACATCAATAATTACAACATCAAAGATGATGAAATTAAGTTTTTTATCGGCTACTCTGGCTGGTCTAAAGATCAATTAGATGATGAATTGGCATTAAACAGCTGGATGGTTTCTAAAAAATACAACTCTGAAATGATCTTTGATGAAGATGCTTATGATTTATGGAAAGAAGCCGTTGTAAACATGGGTGTAAAATACGCCCATATTGTTAATTTCCCTAACGATCCAGCGTTAAATTAGATCTTTCTATAATTAATTTGTTTTAGGATTCAATGATTTTAAAGATTACCCCCAAATCGTTTGGCATAGGACTTTTGGTTAGCTGTAGCAATTTTTTCCATACTGTTTCACGTTTAATCTGTCCAAAGAATTAACTGCACAATTCAAATCTTAAAAGAGATCGAAATAGTTTACTACGTTTTAAAAATTAGCAGTATAATTATTAGAAAGTCTAATAAACCTCACTCAACTAATTTCTATTATTTATTTTAATAACTTAAATTACTTCACATTTCTCACATCTATAATTGTTGTAAAGTAACCATCATTACGACAACCAGGGATATTAATGTCTTTATACACTACGCATTTTAATATAACTTTAATTGGAAAATTTGAATTAAGAATTTTATTTGAACTTTTAGGGGCTCCACAAATAAAATTAAAAATATTTTTACAATCAAACGGTCTAAATCTTAAACTACAGTCAAAGTCTTTAGAGTGTAATAATTTCTTCTTTTATAGATAAAAAAGTGCTGGAATACTTGGAAGTTGAACCATATCTAATAATTCAACATTTACCTCAATTGTGTCAATTAAATTATTTTTTTCTAAGAAAGGGTCGCATTGAGAATGCTTTTCTTTTTCACAAAAATTTAATGATAAAAAAGACATTGCAATAATAAATAATGTTTTCATTTACCTTTTACTAGTTAGCTTTTTCGATTTTTTTTATTATAACAAAAGGTTCCCCTTTATAATAACTTGGAGGTATGTTTTTGTCATTGAAAATAATGCAGGTAAAAATAAATTCTTGCGATGGTCTTAAATTATTAAAATCAGGAATTTTATTTTTGTTTTCTGGCTTAACTTCATAATAAAAATTATAATATTTATTGCATCCGTTAATTTTGAATTCTACACTAGATTGAAAATCTCTAATTTTCAAAATTCCATTTTTTTGCATGTACATCAATCTTGGATCATCCCCAAATCTCATTATAATGCTCCTTATATGTCCCTTTACTTTAAAAGTATCCGATGAATTTAAAGATGATGATATCTTGCAAATAGTGTTTTGTGCAAATGTTTCTTTACATCCTAAAAATATAAGGAACAAATAAAATATATAAATTATTTTTTTCATTACTTGCTCCTCCTTACATGGGTAATTGTATAACTTATATTATTCTTTGAATCTCGATAAAGATTTGTATTTGAATTTGGAATAGATGTTGCTCCTTTTATCAGTCCAGTAGTAGAATTATAATATAATTTATTTCTTAAACTAGTTCCATCCCATAAGTTAGCTGTTGCACTATCGAAAAACCTAAAATATTTACCTTTAGAATCTGAACCCATGCCTACAATCACAATGAAATGGTCTGTTTTTCCATCTGGATTACCACTTGGTGAGCCAGGGGCGTAATCTACGGCTACTATTACGGGGATATTTGCTGATAAAGCTCCTTTGATGTAACCCGCAGCTTTTTTTGCTTCA
>NZ_JAEHFY010000001.1 GCF_016623585.1 Pedobacter segetis | reverse complement strand
CATATTCAAAAGCCATCCAACTCTGTGAACTCCGCGTTCTCTGCGGTTAAAATTTGTCTGAATCAGGATTATTTTGATTTGAGTACATTATCCCATATTCAAAAGCCATCCAACTCTGTGAACTCCGCGTTCTCTGCGGTTAAAATTTGTCTGAATCAGGATTATTTTGATTTGAGTACATTATCCCATATTCAAAAGCCATCCAACTCTGTGAACTCCGCGTTCTCTGCGGTTAAAAAAAATTACCATTAAGAAATGAAGAAAAATGAAGTTTGTTAAAACAATTATATCCTTCTTTTCTATCAGTGAAAACCTTTGTGCTCTCTGTGGTAAATCATAATCCAATTTTGGATTGATATTTGAAAACATAATCAAACATCAACTGTAATTTGTTAAATGCCCAAGAAGCCACTTTTAGAATTTAACCAAAACGGTATTTACTGTGCCGCCGGAGATTTTTATATAGATCCTTGGCGGCCTGTTAATGATGCCATAATTTCTCATGGGCATAGCGACCATGCAAAATGGGGACATAAAAAATATCTGGCGCATACCCTATCCAGGGAAATTCTTTATTACCGTTTGGGAGACATCAATCTCGAAACCATGGATTATGGCCAAAGCCGAATTAAAAACGGAGTAAAGATTACTTTTTTCCCAGCTGGCCATATTCCCGGTTCTGCCCAGATAAGGGTGGAGTATAAAGGAGAAATTTGGGTATTTTCTGGCGATTACAAAACAGAAGATGATGGTTTATGCACCCCTTTTGAACCCGTTAATTGCCATTCCTTTATTTCTGAATGTACTTTTGGGATGCCCGTTTATAAATGGGCACCACAAAAAGAAATTTTTGATGGTGTAAATGATTGGTGGGCGCAAAACCAGAAAGAAGGAAAAACTTCTGTTTTAGCGGGCTACTCTTTAGGGAAAGCACAACGCATATTACAAAATCTAGAAATGAATTTAGGCAAAGTTTATACCCATGGGGTAATCCAAAATTCTAATGAAGCATTGATCAGAAATGGGATAAATTTATATCCAACAACTAGAATTACCCCAGAAACCACAAAAGAAGAACTTAAAGGCAATATGGTAATCTGTCCGCCTTCCGCAGTTGGCACACCTTGGATGCGGAAAATGTTGCCTTATTCATTTGGTTATTGTTCTGGTTGGATGGCCATTCGAGGCGCAAAAAAAAGAAGAGCAGCTGATAGGGGTTTTGTGCTCTCTGACCATGCCGATTGGGATGGATTAATCTCATCTATAAAAGCAACAAAGTGTGATACGGTTTACCTTACCCATGGCTCAACGGCAAGCTTTAGCAGGTATTTGCAGGGAATTGGTTACGATGCAAAGGAAGCAAAAACACTTTATGGTAATGAGGAGGAAACGGAAGTGGAAAATGTCGAAAACGCAAAACCATCAGGAAGGGAAGCGTTGCCCCTTGGAGAGGACTTAGGTGAGGCATTATGAAAAAATTTGCCCAACTCTTTCTTTCTTTAGACGAGACCAACAAAACCAACGAAAAGATAAAGGTTATTAAAGAATATTTCTTATCTGTTTCTGATGAAGATAAAATAAATATGTTGGCGCTTTTTACTGGGAGAAAACCCAAACGCCCAATCAATGCCACGCAATTAAAACAATGGGCATTAGAGCTTAGTGAAATCCCAGAGTGGCTATTTAAAGAAAGCTATGATGTGGTGGGCGATTTGGCAGAAACTTTGTCGCTGTTATTACCAGAGCCACAACATCAACAAGACAGAAATTTAAGCTCTTGGGTACAAGAAATAAAATCCTTAAAAAAATCATCAGACCAAGAAAAAAAAGAATGGCTTTTAAATTCTCTAGACCAAATGGAACGACAAGAGAAATTCGTTTTTTTGAAACTATTAACAAGTAGTTTTAGGCTTGGTGTTTCACAAAGTTTGGTGGTAAAGGCCATTTCGCAAATTTCTGGATTAGAAACCCCAACGCTAACCCACAGGATCATGGGGAATTGGGAGCCAGAAACTTTTTCATATCAAGATTTAACAGCCGAAGAAGACGGAACAACGGATATATCTCGGCCATATCCATTCTTTTTGGCTTACCCGATCCAAGAAACTTCCGAGATTCAAAAATCATCTGAAGATTTACAAAACAGTTTAGGCAATGCGTCTGAATGGCAAGCCGAGTTTAAATGGGATGGCATAAGGGCGCAACTCATCAAAAGAGAAAACGAGATTTTCATTTGGAGCAGGGGCGAAGAATTAGCGACCGATAAATTCCCAGAACTGCACCCCTTTATGCAAGATTTACCAAATGGGACAGTTTTAGATGGTGAAATATTAGCCTTTAAAGAAAACCAACCATTGCCCTTCAATATTTTGCAAACCCGCATCGGGCGTAAAACCATCTCTAAAAAAATGCTCACTGATAATCCGGTCGCTTTTATCGCTTATGATGTGATGGAGTTTAACGATCAAGATATAAGAAGCAAGAGCCAAGAAGCTAGAAGATCTGTTTTGGAAAAAATCCAATCCTCATCAACACATCAAAAGATATTTAGGATTTCCGAAATCATAAAAGCTAATGATTGGGAAACATTGGCCCTTGCCCGTGATCAAGCTAGAGACATAATGGCTGAAGGATTGATGCTCAAAAGGAAAACCGCAACATACCAAGTTGGGCGCAAACGTGGCGATTGGTGGAAGTGGAAAATTGATCCCCTTTCTGTAGATGCCGTAATGATCTATGCCCAAAAAGGGCATGGCCGTAGGGCAGATCTATACACCGATTATACTTTTGCCGTTTGGGATGGCGACAAACTGGTTCCATTTGCAAAAGCTTATTCTGGTTTAACCGATAAAGAAATTGCGAAAGTAGATAACTTTGTGAAACGCAACACCTTAGAGCGTTTTGGCCCAGTTAGAACCGTAAAACCAGAGTTGGTTTTCGAAATCGGTTTTGAAGGCATCAACCGTTCTTCACGTCATAAATCTGGCATTGCGTTGCGTTTTCCACGCATTTTACGTTGGCGAACCGATAAGAAAAAAGAAGAGGCCGATACTTTAGAAAGCCTGATCTTGTTATTGCAAGAATAAAATTTTTAGAAGCTGATCCTGCTATCCGCTCATACGCCTCAAGGCATTTTCATCCGTCAGCTTACGGACGGTATCTGCTACTATCAGGGCTAAAAACCTGTCAAAAACAGCAAAAAATATCCGTCAAGCCAGATCCAACATCAGCTAAATTACAGGGTGAGAGCATTGTAGCAAATAATCAATTCAATAATATAAAGGCTAAAAGTTATATCAAAATTTTATCCCCGAAATTAATTTTATGCTCTCTTAAAGAATTGTACTTTTGTTAGATTAAGCATAAACCGATTATGAGCAAAACGAGTAGAAAGCAAGATGCTTTAGATTATCATTCACAAGGCAGGCCGGGCAAAATAGAGGTAATACCCACCAAGCCAACCAATTCACAAGGAGACCTAACTTTAGCATACTCACCAGGGGTTGCAGAGCCTTGTTTAAAAATAGCAGAGAACGTAGATGATGTTTATAAATATACCGCCAAAGGGAATTTAGTAGCCGTAATTAGCAACGGAACAGCCGTTTTAGGCCTGGGAGATATTGGCCCAGAAGCGGGCAAGCCGGTTATGGAGGGTAAGGGTTTGCTGTTCAAAATTTTCGCTGATATTGATGTTTTTGATCTTGAACTTGACGCTAAGAACGTTGATGATTTTGTTAAAATAGTTAAAGCATTGGAACCCACTTTTGGGGGCGTAAACCTAGAAGACATCAAAGCACCAGAGTGTTTCGAGATTGAAAGAAGGCTTAAAGCCGAGATGAAGATCCCGGTGATGCATGATGATCAGCATGGGACCGCCATTATTTCTGCAGCGGCGCTGATCAATGCTTGCGAGCTTCAAAAAAAGAAAATCGATAAAATTAAAATTGTGGTGAATGGTGCTGGGGCAGCCGCAATTTCTTGTACCCGGTTATATGTTTCTTTAGGTGCTACCAAAGAAAACATCGTGATGTTGGATAGAAGCGGCGTAATTAGGGCCGATCGTGAAAACCTAGACGGCACAAAGTTAGAGTTTGCCACAAAAAGAAACATCAACACATTAGAAGATGCAATGAAAGATGCTGATGTTTTCATCGGGCTTTCCTCTGCCGATATTTTATCTGCCGAAGCGTTAAAAACGATGGCCAAAAACCCAATCGTTTTTGCAATGGCCAACCCAAACCCAGAGATTGCTTATGAATTGGCGATAAAGACCCGAAAAGACATCATCATGGCAACCGGAAGGTCTGATTATCCAAACCAGGTTAACAATGTTTTGGGGTTTCCTTATATCTTTAGGGGGGCGTTAGACGTTCGCTCAACAGCTATTAACGAAGAAATGAAAATTGCTGCCGTAAAAGCTATTGCAGATCTGGCAAAAGAAAATGTACCCGAAGCGGTCAATATGGCCTATAACGCTAAAAACTTGAAATATGGTAAGGATTATATCATCCCAAAACCCATAGATTTTAGATTGATCACCACCGTTGCGCCTGCGGTTGCAAAAGCGGCCATGGATTCTGGCGTGGCCAGATTCCCGATTAACGATTGGGAAAACTATAAAATAGAACTGCAGAAACGCTTGGGAATGGATGACGCTTTGATGCGGGCCATTACCAATAAAGCAAAATCGGCACCTAAAAGGGTTGTTTTTGCCGAGGCTGATAATTATAAGATCTTAAAAGCTGCGCAAATAGTTAAGGATGATGGTATCGCGATACCTATTCTTTTGGGCAATAAAGCGGTCATCAATAAAATCATCGAAGAAAACGAATTAGAATTAGAAGGCGTTTTAATCATAGATCCGCTTGAAGAGGTAGAGATGTTTGAAAAATTTGCACAAAACCTTTACGATAAAAGGCAAAGGAGGGGAATTACCTTATATGAAGCCCGTAAAAGCATGAGGGATCGTAATTATTTTGGTGCTTCTATGGTAGAATTTGGCGATGCCGATGCCCTAATATCGGGTTTAACCAAAAACTATGCTTCTACCGTTAAACCGGCTTTACAAATTATTGGGACAGAGGAGGGCGTTAACCGGGTTGCCGGAATGTATTTAATGCTAACCAAAAAAGGCCCTATTTTCTTTGCGGATACCACCATAAACGTTAACCCCAATGTAGAAGAGCTGGTAGATATTACAGTTTTGGTAAATAAATCCGTGAAACAGTTTAATGTAAAACCCAGAATAGCCATTTTATCTTATTCAAATTATGGATCAAACGAAGGCGAGGTGCCCCATAAAACACGTGAGGCGGTAAGGATCTTGCATCAACAACATCCCGAGATTAAAGTTGATGGAGAGATGCAAGCTAATTTTGCCTTGAACAAAGATTTGTTAAACGATAACTTTCCGTTCTCTAAATTAAAAAACAGTCCCGCAAATACATTGGTTTTTCCCAGTTTGGATGCCGGAAACATTGCCTATAAACTATTACAAGAACTTGGAGGGGCAGAAGCTGTTGGCCCAATACTTTTAGGCATGAACAAGCCTGTCCATGTTTTACAATTGGGTAGCTCTGTTAGGGAAATTGTTAATATGGTTACCATTGCCGTTGTTGATGTGCAAGGGAAAGAACATTTAAGGCCAAATAGAAAAACATCCGTAAAAAACAAAAAATAATTATGTACGCTTATATTGATGGCAAGCTGGCTTTTAAATGCCCTGCCTACGTTGTGATCGATGCTGGTGGAGTGGGGTATCATATCCATATTTCATTAAATACTTATAGCGCAATTAAAGACCAAGAAAGGTGTAAGCTTTTTATCTGGTTGGTGGTAAAAGAAGATTCCCATACTTTATATGGCTTTGCCGATGAAGGAGAGAAAAGACTTTTCTTACACCTGATATCAGTTAATGGGATTGGCCCAAACACAGGCCGCATGATGCTTTCTTCCATTTCTCCATCAGAGATTGAACAGGCCATAATCAGTGGGGATATTAATGAGATTAAGCGGATCAAAGGGATAGGGCCAAAATCTGCCCAACGTTTGATCATTGAGTTGCAAGACAAATTAAAAAAAGACGGCCCTGGCACATTAATTTCAATGCCTCTAAATAATACTTCTAAAGATGAAGCGTTAAGTGCTTTAGTGATGTTGGGTTTTGTTAAAAATACCGCTGAAAAAGCAGTTGATGCGGCAATAAAATCCTCATCAGAGCTATTAAGTGTTGAAACAATCATAAAAATTGCGCTAAAAAGCTTATAATTACAAACCCTAACGTACAACGCTTGAAAATTAATTTTACCTATCTTATCAATAGATTATGTATTATTTCACTATTGCTTGCTGTAAGCATTAGTGCTTTCTCGCAAAGTAGCCCACCAGATTCTTTAAAGATAAAGTATCCCGTAAAAGACAATTACGTAACCCCTTTTACAGGATCAGATGGCCTGTTTTTACGAAACCCCCAAAACGTAAAAAAAACGGTAGAATACGATCCCAAAACAAAGAAATACATCGTAAAAGAAATGATAGGCGATCAAATGATCAAGCCACCGCTTTATCTAACGTTTAAAGAATACCAACAATTAGAGGAAAAAAAAATCATCGATTCTTATTGGAAAAACCTGGTTACAACCAGCAAGCAGGTAGAAAAAGATGGGTTTATCCCAGAAGTTAAAGTAAAGAGCAAAACTTTTGAAAAGATCTTTGGAGGTAATACCATCAACATCCAGCCTAGGGGCTCTGCAGATTTAACGTTTTCTGGTAATATCAATAAAAACGAAAACCCCCTGTTTAATGAGCGGCAAAGAACTACTGGCAATTTTGATTTTAACCAGCGTATCCAAGCTAACGTTGTTGGAAATATCGGCGAAAAGCTTAAGATAAATTTCAATTATAACACAGAGGCCCAGTTTGATTTTGAGAACCAAGTAAAATTAGAATATACGGGCTCTAAAGATGAGATAATCAAGAAAATTGAGGCGGGGATTGTTAATTTCCCCTTAAATACAACCCTTATTACCGGTAGCCAAGCTTTATTTGGTGTAAAAACCCAGCTGCAATTTGGGCGTTTAGGCATTACTACAATGTACTCTCAGCAAAAATCGCAATCAAAAGAGATCAATATTACCAACGGTGCGCAACAAAACGAGTTTTCTTTAAGTACCGATAATTATGAGGCCAATAAGCATTATTTTTTGGCGCAATATTTCAGAAACAACTACAACAGGGCTTTAGCAAATTTGCCCATAGTTAGCTCTAATATCAATATTACCAAGATTGAAGTTTGGGTAACCAACAAAAGCAATAGCACAACAGATTCTAGGGATGTTTTGGCCTTTATGGATTTGGGCGAAAATAAACCATACAATACCACGCTTTTTCAGGGTGGGGCGGGTTATTCTGTACTGCCCGCTGGTTTTAACGGCCCTGGTTTTACCCAACAATCAAACAATTTATTGCAAAATATACCACCGGGGGCTAGGCAAACCAATTCTAACGATATTAGTGATTATTTCCAAAATAGCGGCAAACTAGATAATTACAATAAAATAACCTACGCCAGAAAACTTACCGATAAAGAATATACCCTTAATCCGTTACTGGGTTATATCTCTTTAAATAATGCCCTTAATTCTGATGAGATACTATCAGTAGCTTATAGATATACCGTTAACGGAGTAGAGTACCAAGTGGGAGAATTTTCACAAGATGTACCCGTGGATCCCAATAACCCACAGGTTTTATTCACTAAGCTTTTAAAAAACGAAACCATCAAAACCAATTTACCAATTTGGGATTTGATGATGAAAAACATCTATTCTTTAGGTGCTTATCAAATTAGCCCTAACGATTTTAAACTGAATATCTTTAGGTTAGATGATAAAGCGGGCATAGAAAAACCTTTAATTGAGGATGGCGCAAATACTGCCGGTAAACTTTGGTTACAGGTTACCAATTTAGACCGCCTAAACCAACAAAACGCCAAAGAACCAGATGGCTATTTCGATTTTTTAGAAGGCTTAACGATAGACTCGCAAAATGGGCGCATTATTTTTCCAACGGTAGAACCTTTTGGTGCCGATCTGGCTTCCCAATTTAATCCTACAACAGAACAAAACCTTATTCAAAAGTATGTTTACCAGCCACTTTATGATTCTACAAAAGTAATTGCGCAACAATATTTCCCGGGCTTAAACAGATATGTGATAAAAGGGACTTATCAATCGGCGGTAAGTTCAGAGTTTCAATTAAACGCTATCAATGTTCCCGAAGGTTCTGTTGTGGTAACGGCTGGTACCTTAAAACTTACCGAGGGAGCAGATTTTACGGTGGATTACAATATTGGGAGGGTTAAAATCTTAAATGAGGCCTTGTTAAATTCTGGGCAACCCATAAAAATAAAACTAGAAAGTAATGAGCTGTTTGGTGTTCAACAAAAATCTTTGTTTGGCACACGCTTAGATTATCGGGTAAACAACAATTTTAACATCGGCGCAACGCTTTTGAATCTAAAAGAAACCCCGTTAACCCAAAAGGTAAACTATGGCGAAGAATCGATTTCTAATACCATTTATGGTTTTGATGTGAATTATAGCGCAAATAGTAGGTTTTTAACAAAACTGGTTGATAAGATCCCTTTCATATCAACCAAAGAAACCTCTTCTATAACTTTTAACGGAGAGTTTGCAAAATTTAATTCGGGGCATCCAAAAGCGTTAAACTTTGCAGGTAGCAGCAATGGCGCAAGTTATATTGATGATTTTGAGGGCAGCCGATCTGTTATCGATCTAAAGGGCGCAACTTCTTGGCAAATATCTGGCACACCGCAACTTTTTCCAGAATCCCAACTTAATAATGATCTTTCTTATGGCTTTAACAGGGCAAAATTAGCCTTTTTTAATATCGACCCTATCTTTTATAGCCGCACCAGCAGCCTTACGCCCCCAAATATCCAAAACAATAAAACAGAACTTTCTAACCCTTATGTAAGAGAAGTGCTAGAAACGGAGGTATTCCCTTACAAACAAACCGCTACGGGTACATTATTTAACATCTCTACCTTAAACATGGCCTACTATCCAACTTTGCGTGGCCCTTATAATTTTACCACTACTGGTTTAAACCCAGATGGTACACTAATGAACCCTAAGAACCGCTGGGGGGGGATGTTTAGAAAAATAGAGACCAACGATTTTGAAGCCCTGAACATAGAATATATAGAGTTTTGGATGCTAGATCCTTTTATAGACAAAGCAAACGCCGCCGGCGGAGACCTGTACCTTAACATCGGTAACATTTCTGAGGATATATTAAAAGATGGCAGGAAAAGCTTAGAAAACGGATTACCCCCAGACGGCGACCCAACAAAAACAGATGAAACGGTTTGGGGAAGGGTGCCAAAACTGCAGCCCGTAATTCAAGCTTTTGATAATGACCCAACCGCAAGGCAAACACAAGATGTGGGCTTAGACGGTTTAAACGATGTAAGTGAACAACAAAAATATCAAGCCATTGTTAACCAAGCCTCTTCTATCCTAAACCCGCAAGCGGCGGCACAATTTAAAAACGACCCCTCATCTGATGATTACGTTTATTTTAGAGGCAACCAATTAGATGCCGCCAACGCCGGCATATTAAAACGGTACGAAAATTATAACGGTACGGATGGTAATTCTAAAACCTCGCAACAATCTTTAGATGCCGTTGGTATCGCAAATTCTGCCTCAACTGCCTTGCCAGATGGGGAAGATATTAACAGAGATAACAACTCTTCTCAATCTGATGAGTATTACCAATATAAAGTGAGTTTAAGGCCTCAAGACTTAATTGTTGGCAAGGGCTATATTACAGATAAAGTTACCTCACAGGTAAATTTGGCAAACGGTAAAAAACAAACCGTAAATTGGTACCAATTTAAAGTGCCCGTTGCACAATACACCAGTAAAGTAGGTAACATCCAAGATTTCAAGTCTATCCGCTTTATGCGTTTGTTTATGACCAATTTTGCCGATACTACCGTATTAAGGTTTGCAACATTACAATTAGTACGTGGCGAATGGCGCAGGTTTAATGCAGAAAACACTCCTGCAAAAGTTTTAGCAGACCCAGCGCTAAACAGCCCAGGATTAGACAATTCTACACTAGATGTAAGTACGGTTAACCTAGATGAGAACGGGAGCAAAACACCGATCCCTTATGTAATCCCGCCGGGCATCCCAACAGAAAAAGATATTTCAAACTTTAGGGGAAATACCCGCCAAAACGAGCAGTCTTTATCTGTTGTGGTTAAAAACCTAAGAGATGGTTATGCAAGGGCCGCTTATAAAACCACGGTTAACGATATGCGTTCTTATCGCCATTTGCAAATGTACGTTCATGCAGAAGGCGATCTGTTAAAAGATGGCGATGTGGAGGCCTTTATCAGATTAGGTACAGATTATCAAGATAACTATTATGAATATGCCATACCTACAAAAATTACCCTACCGGGAACTAAAGACCCAAACCTTATTTGGCCAGATGCCAACCGCATTAATATTGAGTTTAGGCTTTTCCAATTGGCTAAAACCGCAAGAAACAATGCGGTTTACCTAGGGCAGCCTTGGCCAACCAACTTGCCCTATACTTATAACGATGGTGTAAACATTATTACCGTAAAAGGACAGCCCGATTTAAGCAAAGTTAGGGTATTAATGTTAGGTGCCAGAAACCCATTGAAAACCAATGCAAACCCTAATGACGATGGCCTAGAAAAATCTGTAGAGCTTTGGTTTAACGAATTAAGATTGACCGATTTTGATGAAAAAGGAGGTTGGGCAGCAACCGCAAGGTTAAATGCAAAGCTCGCCGATTTCGGAGATATTACACTATCTGGCAATAAAAGTACCATCGGTTTTGGAGCTTTAGAAAATAGGGTTTCCGAGATCAGCAGAGCCGATAATCAGTTTTTTGATGTTTCATCTAGTTTAGAGCTAGGTAAATTTTTCCCGGCAAAATCTGGGATAAAAATCCCGATGTTCATCAACTATTCTAGCCAGCTTAGTACCCCACAGTACGATCCCCGCAACCCAGATATAGAACTTAAGACCGTTTTAAATAGCGTATCGGCCCAAACCAGAGATTCTATTAAAAACTACTCGCAAGATTATACCCAAAGAAAAAGCATCAATTTTACCAATGTACGTAAAATCAAGACCGACCCCAATGCCAAAAACCACCTTTGGGATCTAGAAAACTGGAGCTTAACGTATGCCTATACAGAATATGGGCATCATGACTTTATCAACAAAGATAACCAACAAAGAACGTATAGGGGTGCCTTGGCTTATGATTATAATAACCCGGCCAAGTTTATTACCCCTTTTAAAAAGGCCATAAAATCAAAATACCTAAACTTATTAAAAGATTTCAATTTTAGCTTGTTACCATCTGTGCTAAACTTTAGGATAGAACTAAATAGGCTCTATTCTGAAAACACCTTACGCGATAACGACCCAAACAATTTTATCCCTATAAAAACCACCTTCAATAAAAATTTCTTGATAAACCGCTTGTACGGCGTTAGTTGGGATTTAACAAAATCTTTAAAATTAGACTTTAACGCTACCAATCTTTCTGTGGTAGATGAACCACAAGGCAGGATAACTAATTTAGTAAGAGATACCATATTAGAGAACCTTAAAAAACTTGGCCGCACAACAAATTATAACCATACCATCAGCTTAAGCTATACCGTTCCGTTAAATAAGATCCCCGGTTTAGATTTCATAAACGTTTTAACCCGTTATCAAACCCAGTTTAATTGGATGACAGAACCTTTACTAACCTTAGAAGACCCAAACATTAATTTTGGTAACAGCATCCAAAACTCTAGAACCATACAGGTAAACCCAACATTAAACATGAATTTGCTATACAACAAATTTGGTTTCTATCGCAGGTTAAACAACCCAAACAACAACGGTGGTGTAGGCAAATTTTTGGTTAATTTATTAGCAAGCTTTAAAACACTAAGCGGGTCATATATCAGAAACGATGGTACCTTTTTACCGGGCTACCTCCCTAAAACAGATATTTTTGGCTACGATCTTAATGCAAATGCACCAGGAGTTGGGTTTATACTGGGATCGCAGCAAGATATTAGGTTTAAAGCATTGCAAAACGGTTGGTTAACAAAAGACACCTTACAAAACCAATTGTACAAAACGGCCTTAAACACACAACTAAACTTAAGGGGAACTTTAGAGCCGTTTAAAGATTTTAGGATAGAGCTAAATGCTTTTAAAAATAGCAGCCAAGTGTTTACCACCAATTATAGGTTTACCAATACATCAAACCAATTTGAAAGCCTTAGCCCAATTACTTCTGGAGATTATAGTATATCCATCATTACCTTGGGCAGTGCGTTTAAGGATGGTTTTGGCAAAAACTCTAGCGTTTTCCAGCAGTTTTTAAATAATAGGGGTACGGTTTCTCAGCGCCTAGGCAGGCAAAACCCAAACAGCGCAGGCACAGTTGCAGAATTTGCAGACGGCTACGGAAAAACATCACAAAACGTGGTAGTCCCGGCATTTTTGGCAGCCTATAAAAGCAAAGACGCAAACTCCGTAAGCTTAAATATGTTCCCTAAAATACCAGTGCCAAATTGGCGTATTACCTACAACGGCCTCACTAAAATTGAAGCCGTCAGCAATCTTTTCTCTGCATTTGATCTAACACATGGCTACAATTCTACTTACAGCATAAACGGCTACAACTCATTGATCAGGTATTCTACCGCCAACGGGGCCGTAAACGTAAGAGACGCAGAAAACAACTTTTTACCTAATCTGCAATTCTCCCAGATAACCCTGTTTGAACAGTTTGTGCCTCTGTTGGGCATAGATATGAGGATGAAAAACAACATGACGGCAAACATAGAATACCGCAAATCCCGGTCGTTAAGCTTGGGTTTAACAAACAGTCAGTTAGCATCGCAAAAAGACCAAGCCTTCGTTTTTGGCTTCGGCTACCGCACTTCAGATTTTAGATTTCCGTTTGGTTTGTTTAAGAGCATAAACCTTAAAAACGATCTAAACTTCAAGTTAGACGTAGCCATCAGAAACAACAAAACCGTAATTTATAGGGCAGATGTTAACGACCCAGAAATCTCCGCAGGATCAAAAAACATCACCTATCGCCCAAGTATAGATTATGTGCTTAACCAAAGATTTAACCTAAACATATTTTACGATACCAATATCACAAAACCATACACCTCCCAAACTTTTGTAACCGCATTCACAAACTTTGGTATAAATTTGAGGTTTACCATACAATAAAATATATTTGATTTGTGCGTTTTAACACGCTATCCGCTCATACTGCACAAGCCTTAAACACAGGGCCGGTATCCGCTGCTATCGTTAACGCCTTATAAAACCGATAACAAATTGGCTAAAACTAAATCCGCATATTTTTGTCAAAGCTGTGGCTTTGAATCTGCTAAGTGGCTGGGCAAATGCCCATCTTGCCAGCAGTGGAACACCTTTGTAGAAGAAATTGTAGAAAAAGCCAACAGTAAAACGCCAGACTGGAAAAGTAGTACTTCCAATACCGTTTCTAGGGTAAACAAGCCATCAAAGGTGCAAGAGATTATCTACACAGAAGACCATCGCTTAATTACACCAGATAAAGAACTTAACCGTGTTTTGGGCGGTGGGATCGTTGGTGGCTCTTTGGTTTTAATTGGTGGCGAACCCGGAATAGGGAAATCTACCTTGATGCTGCAATTGGCTTTAACGTTAAGAGATCTAAAGGTGCTTTATGTTTCTGGGGAAGAAAGCGAAAAGCAGATTAAGCTTCGGGCAGAGCGGATCTTAGAAAACTCCGTTTCTGATTGTTATATCTTAACAGAAACATCTACCCAAAACATCTTTAAACAAATAGAGCAATTAGAGCCGGGCATCGTCATCATAGATTCTATCCAAACGCTTCATTCTGCCCATATAGAATCTACCCCCGGTAGTGTTTCACAAGTAAGGGAATGTACCGCAGAGCTGTTGCGTTTTGCAAAAGAAACCAATACGCCCGTTTTTTTGATTGGGCACATTACCAAAGACGGCATGATAGCCGGCCCAAAAATTTTAGAGCACATGGTTGATACCGTTCTACAATTCGAGGGCGATAGGCACCATGTTTACAGAATTTTGAGGGCCATAAAAAACCGGTTTGGTGCCGCATCTGAATTGGGGATCTATGAAATGCAAGGCAGCGGCTTAAGGGAAGTTTCTAATCCTTCAGAAATATTGCTGTCTCAAAGAGACGAGCCTTTAAGCGGGGTTACAATTTCTGCCACTATGGAAGGTATGCGGCCAATGCTGATAGAAACACAAGCATTGGTGAGCGCATCGCCTTACGGCACACCGCAGCGTTCTGCAACGGGCTTTGATACCAAGCGCATGAATATGCTTTTGGCGGTTTTAGAAAAAAGATGCGGATTTAAACTAGGCGCAAAAGATGTTTTCTTAAATATTGCAGGCGGCATTAGGGTAGAAGACCCAAGCATAGATTTAGGATTAATTGCCGCAATCATCTCATCAAATGAAGATATGCCGGTTTCTTATAAAATTTGCTTTGCCGCAGAAGTAGGTTTAAGCGGAGAGATCAGGGCCGTAAACAGAATAGAACAGCGTATTGCCGAAGCCCAAAAACTTGGTTTTGATCAGATATTTATCTCCAAATACAACACCAAAGGCTTGGATATTTCTAAATATCAGATAGAAATCAAAACAGTTTCTAAAATTGAGGAGGTGTTTAGTTTACTTTTTGGGTAGATAATAAGATTTTGATTTTATTAGGATAGCCAGAGTGCTTTCCACGCTGTCATGCTGAATTTATTTCAGCATCAAATCAAAATCAGCGAATTAGAATGATGATCATGCAAACTGCTCTTCAAATAAGATTCCGAAATACATTCGGAATGACGTTAACAGGCTAGATTCCGCTATTCCGTAATCAGTGTCCTCATAAACCACTTTTAGAAACCCTAAAACCTCTCTTTTAACTTACTTACAGCAGCTTCATCTACAAACCATTGCAAATAGCCCTTTTCTGGATTGATTAATTGAGCTGGGTATAATTCTACGTTCTTTTCGCCTTCAAAAACCGCTTTTATGGCATCTGCCTTATTTGCCCCAAATGTAAGAAATACTACATTTTTTGAAGCATTGATTAAAGGAGCCGTAAAACTGATTCTGTAAACCTTTTTATCCTCCAGATAAACTTCCTTTACGTTTTCTTCATCAATCCAAACCAAAGAAGTGTGCGGAAATATTGATGCGGTATGGGCATCATCACCTAAACCCAACAACACCAAATCAAAATTTGGGTCCCCATCAAAAAAATGGCAAACGCAACGTTCATAATCTTGTGCCGCCGCAGCGGGATCTAATGATGTATCAACTTTGTTTATTTGAAATTCTTCAATATCTAAATGATCAAACAAAGCGGTTTTTGCCATTAAATAATTACTGTCGGGATGATTATGCGGTACGTACCTTTCATCACCAAAGAAGAAATGAACCTTTTTCCAATCTGTTTTACTTTTAAAATCGGCGGAAGCCAAAAGTTCATACAATTTTTTGGGAGAGCTACCGCCCGATAGGGCTACGGAAAATTTATCGTTTTTTTTAATGGCCTCATTAGCGCAACTCACAAAAAAAGCTGCCAATGCTTGGATGCTTTCTTCTGGGGTTTTAAAAACATTGGTTTTCATCAGCTAAATTTATTTTATTCTCTATTGTTTTATTTCTTTTCTGATTTTTTAATAGGCATGGTAAACCAATGGAAACCATCCTTAGCGATTAACGCTTCTGCGGTTTCTGGCCCCCAGCTATCGGCAGAATAATTTGGGAAACTGATGCTTTTTTTACTTTCCCAGTTTTCTAATACCGGCATAATAAGGTCCCAAGCGGTCTCTACCTGATCGCCACGCATAAACAACGTTTGATCGCCCTTCATGGCATCTAGCAATAAGGTTTCGTAAGCTTCTGGGGTATCTGTCTCGTAAGTTCCATCGTAATTAAAAACCATATCAACGGGGTTCAGCGTCATATCTAAGCCTGGCCTTTTGGCCTGTACTTGCAAGCGGATGCTCATTTCTGGTTGTATGCTAATGATCAGCCTGTTCTGTTGCCAGCTTTCTGAAGATTGGTTGGGGAAAATCAAATGCGGTACATCTTTAAACTGTATGCTGATGATAGATGCTTTTTGGTGCATCCTTTTACCTGTACGCACATAAAAGGGTACGTTTTGCCATCTCCAATTATCTATAAAGAATTTTAGCGCCGCAAATGTTTCTGTATTAGATTCTGGATCAACGCCTTTTTCTTCGCGATAGCCTTCTACCTTTTCGCCTTTTACCCAACCTTCGCTATACTGCCCCCGAACGGTGTTAAACCTAACTTCGTCTGGCCCAAATTGTCGCATAGCCCGCAATACATCAACCTTTCTATTTCTAATTTCTTCGGCATCAAAATTTACGGGCGGTTCCATCGCAACCAAACACAAAACCTGTAAAATATGGTTTTGCACCATATCACGTAATGCTCCAGAACCATCGTAATAACCTCCACGATCTTCTACGCCAATATCCTCGGTAACAGAAATCTGTACGTGTTCTATAAAGTTACGGTTCCAAATTGGCTCAAAGAGCGCATTGGCAAACCTAAATGCCAACATATTTTGTACGGTTTCTTTACCTAAATAATGATCTATGCGGTAAATTTGGGTTTCTGCAAAAATGCCTTTGAGCAAAGCGTTTAGTTCTTTTGCAGATTGCAGATCATGGCCAAAAGGTTTCTCTATTACTATTCTTGTTCTATCAGTATCATCGGCTAATTTTACCTTGGCCAAATTACCGGCAATAATTGGGAAAAACTTTGGTGCTACGGCTAAATAATGGATAATGATCGGAGGCTCGCTCCAATCCTTTTCGCATTTCTCTATCACATCGCTCATTTTTTTATAGTCGGCCTCGTTATTTACATCGCTTTTTAAATAAGTAATGTGTTTAGAAAAATCTGCCCATTTATCTTTATCGGCCTTACCGCTTCTCGAGAATTTGTTTACGCCACCAAGCAGCAGTTTTTTAAAAGAATCATCATTATATTCTGTTCTGCCTAAACCAATTATGGCAAATTCTTTGGGCATATACTTTTCTAGAAACAGATTGTACAATGCCGGTATCAACTTTCTTTCTGCAAGATCGCCGGTACCTCCAAAAATCATGAAAATGGTTGGTTTTGGTTTAATGTTAGCTTTCATTTGGTTTTTTCTTGAGTTGGTTGGGTTAAGATTCTGTTTGCCATTGCGTATGAAATATGCCTTCTTTATCTATGCGTTCGTAAGTATGTGCGCCAAAATAATCTCGCTGTGCTTGAATTAGGTTTGAAGGCATTCTACCTGTTTTTAAATTATCAAAATAGCTTAAAGCCGATGAAAAAACCGTAGTTCCAATACCTGCTTTTACGGCTGCAATAATAATACTTCTTGCCGCATTTACCGTACTTTTAATTTGATTTGACACTTTTTTGTCTAAAAGAAGGTTTTCCAAATCGGCATTGTTTTGATAAGCCTCGTAAATTTCCTCTAAAAACGCTGCCCTGATGATGCAACCTCCTCGCCAAATCTTGGCACAATCGGCTAAGTTTAGATCGTAACCCATTTCTTGCGATGCCTTCTGCATCAGTTCCATACCTTGGGTGTAAATTACCTTCATGGTAAAAGATGCGGCATCTTCCAGGTCTTTTAAAACCTCCCTCTTATCTATATCAATCTTTGTGGCATCTTTATAAACGGCATCAACAGCTAAACGTAAATCTTTTTGTTTGGATAAATCTCGCATGGCAACGGCAGCATCTATACAGGTAGTTACAGATTGTAAATCCATAGATGCTTGAGAGGTCCATTTCCCGGTTCCCTTTGCTTTTGCCTCGTCTTTGATGTAATTGAGCAAAATATCTTTATCCCCATCTTCTTTTATATTGAATATTTCGCTAGTTATTTCTAAAAGATAAGATTGCAATTTTCCATTGTTCCATTTCTTAAATTCTGCACCAATCTCTTTATCGGGCATGGCCAAGCCCACTTTCATCAATTCATAAGCTTCGGCTATCATTTGCATCAAGGCGTATTCTATCCCGTTATGCACCATTTTCACAAAATGGCCCGATGCGCCCGGACCAATGTAAGTTACGCAAGGTTCCCCGTCAACTTTTGCAGAAACAGCCTCTAAAATAGGCTTCATTACCTTATAAGCTTTTTTATCGCCGCCCGGCATCATACTTGGGCCAAACCTTGCACCTTTCTCTCCACCAGAGATCCCCATCCCAAAGAAGTGGATTTTCTTTTTCTGGAGTTCTAAAAACCTTTTATCGGTATCTGTATAATGTGAATTTCCACCATCCACAATTAAATCTCCCTCATCTAACAAAGGCAATAGTTCTTGTATAACTGCATCTACAATTTTGCCCGCCGGCACAAGCATCATAATGGTTCTTGGCGTTTTTAAACTGTTTACAAACTCTTTGATGTTAGCCGTTCCGGTAGTATCGGTTTTTAAGCCCTCTTTTTTTAATAACGCTACTTGCTCTTCGCTTTTATCATAGCCGGTAACGTTAAAACCTTTATCGGCCATGTTTAGCAATAGATTTCTGCCCATTGTGCCCAAACCAATCATCCCGAGGGCGTATTTTTTATCTTCTGAATTTTTCATTATTTTAATTTATATCGGGTTTACCGTTCTTACACAGTAACCATCTTCTTCTTTCCAAAGAAACATCCCTCCTTTTATCCCGTCCCTATTGCCCACCAGTTTTATATTCTTGTCCAAATCAAAATTTATTTTTTTGGCATTCCCGCCGCTCAAAAACAAACTATCGTAATTAATAACGGCACTAAACGTTTCTAAAACCTCTTTTAGCTTAGCGTTCCATTTTTCTAAGCCATCGGCCTCCAAAGCTTTATCGCCAATAAAATCATCATAATCCATCCCTTTTCTTACTGGTAGGTGCGCCAACTCTAAATGAGGCAACAATTTTCCGTCCATAAATAAAGCGGTACCAAAACCTGTTCCCAAAGTAATTACCATTTCTAACCCTACCCTGCTCACTACGCCCAAACCTTGCATATCGGCATCATTAACCAACCTTACAGGTTTATTAAACTTAGAGGCAATTGCTTGACTAAGGTTAAAATTTTTGAAAGCTTTGTTGTTTAGGTTAGGGGCTGTTTGTACCACGCCGTTTTTTATAAACCCAGGGAAACCGATAGAAATCTTATCGTACTCAGAAAAATCTTTGATCAAAGTTGCGATGGATTCTATTACCTGATCGGGCGTGGCATTTTTTGGGGTCGTTATTTTTTGATACTCGATCTGCATCTCTCCATCCATATTTAAAATGGTTGATTTAATGTGGGAACCGCCAATATCTATTGCCAAATACCTTTCTTTTGGGTCTGATTTCATTTGATTTTTTAAGTTAAATTTTAAATCTTGATATAAATATCATGTTGTATTTTTACCATCATGCTAAGGCGGCAAAAAAACAATTACACCACTAAACTACAAAATATAGAGAAACTTACGGCTCTTTGGGCTTTAAGCGAATCTGGTTTAGGCGGAATTTTACATGCTTATCGCCTTCCTTTTGCAGGCTTTTTTTTGGCCGCTTTTGCAATTATCATCATTAGATATATTGCTTATTTATCTCACAACCCTTTTAAAAGCATTATTAATGCCACAATTTTAGTGCTAATTGTTAAAGCGATGGCAAGCCCACAAAGCCCTTTTAACGCTTATTTAGCAGTTGCTTTTCAAGGTTTTTTTGGGGCAATTATATTTGGGACGATCAAGAACCAGAAACTTGCGGGCTATTTTACGGCCATTGTTTGTTTGATGGAAACAGCACTGCAAAAACTCTTAGTTCTTTGGGTGTTGTTTGGCTCGTCGCTTATCGTAGCTTTTGATAAATTTACCGATTCTGTTTTAAAAGAGTTTGAATTGAAGTTTGTTTCTTCCTCTACTTATTTAATCGGCGTTTATCTTTCGTTATATTTAATTTGGGCCATTTATATCGGTTATTTGGCAAATAAACTTCCTCAAAAAATTTATGAAAGGTTTTTGATGGTGGCAGATCTACCTAAACTAGAAGCTTTAGAAAATCCTACAAAAAAGAAAAAATCATTATACAATTCTAAATATTTGGGGCTTTTTCTGTTTCTATTGTTTCTTTTGGTTTTAGCGGTATCCCTTAAATCAGACCTGTTGCTCGGTTCTTTTTATAGAACGTTACTAATCTTAGGTATTTGGATTTTATTGAGCCCTTTGTTAAAATGGCTGTTTTTTAAATGGATAAACAAGAATAAAAATAAATATAGCGAAAACGTTTCTAGCATTTTAGAACTGATACCTTCGCTTAAAAGCAATATTAAACCTGCCCTTAATTTGGCTAAAAACCAAGCTAAGGGCGTTTTTGTTTATAAAGAGTTTGTTTATAATTTAATTGCATTGAGCATATATGAACAATAAGATTTTTTTGTTTTCTGATAGCATCCAAAGCGGAAAAACTTCTGCTGTGCTTGGTTGGGTTAAAAACAGAAAAAACGTTTCTGGCATTTTAACACCAGATATTGATGGCGTAAGGATGCTTTATGATGTAAAATACCATACATACCATCCTTTTGAAACCAATGTGAACGAATTAAGGGAAGTAGAGGTAATTGGAAGGTTTGTTTTTTTAAAAAGTGCTTTTAAAAAAGCGATAGCTATTTTTTACGAAGCGCTCCGAAGAAAAACAGAATGGTTAATTATTGATGAAATAGGAAAATTAGAATTAGCTGATAAAGGTTTAGAACCCGCTCTTTCTTTGGTTTTGGAAAACTTTAGTGCAAATTCTCCAGAAACAAAGATCATTATTATAGTAAGAGATTACCTGTTGGATGCCACCATAAAAAAATACGGGTTTAAAGATGCTGAGATAGTTAATGTTGGGTTTTTTAGAGAAAATAAGTATCCCTAATAGAACTCCTACCATAAGATTTTTTATATAAAATTTATTTAACGATTGCCAAAATTACCAATGCCCTTAAAACAAAAAAATCAGCACCCTATTTATTACGGTGCTGATTTCTAAATTTTTATTGATCAAAGATCAAATCCCAAACTCGGTTTTAACCTTATCTACAAAATCAAGTTTTTCCCAAGTAAACAACTCTACCTCAACGGTTTTTTCTTCGCCGTTGGCAGCGTAAAATTTCTTGCTTACCACTTCATTGTTACGCCCCATATGCCCGTAAGCGGCAGTTTCAGAATAAATTGGGTTTCTTAGTTTTAAGCGTTGCTCTATAAAATAAGGGCGCATATCAAAAATCTTTTCTACCTTTTTGGCAATCTCTCCGTCTGTTAAACCCACTTTTGCAGTTCCTTTGGTATCAATAAAAATACCACATGGCTCGGCAACACCAATAGCATAAGAAACTTGAACCAAAACCTCATCCGCAACACCCGCTGCCACTAAATTTTTTGCGATATGCCGGGTTGCATACGCTGCCGAACGATCTACTTTAGAAGGGTCCTTTCCAGAAAAAGCACCGCCGCCGTGTGCGCCTTTACCTCCGTAAGTATCCACAATAATTTTTCTGCCCGTTAAACCAGTGTCCCCATGAGGGCCCCCAATAACGAATTTACCCGTTGGGTTAATATGATATTTGATCTGATTGTTGAACAGTTTTTGCAACTCTGGTTTTGTAGCTGCTTTAACCCTAGGGATTAATATATTAATGATGTCTTTTTTAATTTTAGCCAACATAGTTGCTTCTTCGTCAAAATCATCATGCTGGGTAGAAATTACTACGCTATCTATCCTAACGGGCTGATGGCTATCATCATACTCTATGGTTACCTGTGATTTTGCATCGGGCCTTAAATATTTAATCTCTTTGTTTTCCCTTCTTAAAGCAGCAAGTTCGATCAATAATTTATGCGCCAAATCTAAAGCCAAAGGCATATAATTATCGGTTTCATTGGTGGCATAACCAAACATCATCCCTTGATCACCCGCCCCTTGCTCTTCTGGGTTGCTACGGTCAACCCCTTGGTTAATATCTTGGGACTGATCATGTATGGCCGATAGAATACCACAAGAATTTGCCTCAAACATATACTCAGACTTGGTATAACCAATTTTTCTGATTACATCCCTAGCAATTTTTTGTACGTCTAAATAAGTTTTAGACTTCACTTCGCCGGCCAAAACAACCTGGCCCGTGGTTACCAATGTTTCGCAGGCAACCTTAGAATCCTTATCAAAAGCTAAGAAATTATCGATTAAAGCATCAGAGATCTGATCCGCAACTTTGTCTGGGTGTCCTTCAGAAACCGATTCGGACGTGAATAAATATGACATATTTAAAAATTTAAACTGTTAAGACTGTGGGAAATTTTGAAGGATTGCAATAGATGGGGCTTAACGCATAATGGTTTAGCATTTTTTTTACGTGGTTGCAATCATTTCAAATCATTCCACTTAATTATGGTGCAAAGGTATAACAATTTTTATTTTTTGAGAAAAATAGAATTACTTTGCAAAATATAAATCTATTTTTTTTGAAACAGAAGATCCTCTTCATCGTAAATCCTATTTCTGGTGGTTTAAACAAAACTTTTTTCCCAAGTTTAATAGATCGGCACCTAAATTTGGGCATTTTTGATGCAGAAATAATCTATACCGATTATATCAACCATGCAAAACTGCTCGCCAAACAAGCCCTGTTAAATCAGTTTGATATTGTTGTTGCCGTTGGCGGCGATGGGACTATAAATGAAATTGCCTCTGTTTTAGAATCTTCGGGTAAAACGATGGGAATTATCCCGTGTGGATCTGGCAACGGCTTGGCCAGAACCTTAAAAATCCCATTAAACCACGTAAAAGCTATTGAAAAAATAAACCAATTTAAAACCATTAAGATAGACGTTGGTATAATTGATGGGGAAAAATTCATCAACATGGCAGGTATGGGTTTTGATGCCCATATAAGCACACATTTTGCAAATAGCAAACAAAGGGGGTTTAAAAACTACATCAAATCAACCTTGGCAGAATTACGTAGTTATAAACCTCAGCGCTATCAAATAAAAACCGTAGAAAAAACTATTGAAAGAGAGGCATTTATGCTAAGTATCGCCAATTCATCACAGTATGGCAATAATGCCCATATAGCTCCTGGGGCTTCATTAACCGATAATTTATTAGATATTTGCATTATAAAACCCTTTCCTTTATCAGTTTTCCCTATTTTAGGGTTTAGGATGTTCTCAAAAACCGCACACCAATCTAAATATGTAGAAATCTTAAAAGTAAAAGAAGCTACTTTAGTTAGAGAAAAAGAAGGCCCGATACATATAGATGGCGAACCTTTGATCAAAGGCAAAAATTTGAACATCGAGATTAAACATCTAGCATTAAATTTAATTGTTTAAACCAATTGCAATGCCCAATAAAAAGACCAATAAGAAAATCAGCAGTTTTGATGGCTTAATCTATTCTACAAACCCAGATCAAAATTTAGATTTTCAAGAAGATAGCGAAGTAGAGTCCATAGTGCCCAAAAACCAGGATTTAAGGATACAGCTAGATAAAAAACAAAGGGGGGGTAAAGCCGTAACCTTAGTTACAGGTTTTATTGGCCCAGAGGAAGAATTGAAAGAATTGGGGAAAAAATTAAAAACAAAATGCGGAGTTGGTGGATCTGTTAAAAACGGAGAAATATTGATCCAAGGAGATTTTATAACAAAAATTATGACTTTACTGCTTTCAGAAGGTTACAGGGCAAAAAGAATTGGCGGGTAAATTGCTATAAAGAATCCAAGGTTTTTAACGATATTTAGAATCTAAAAGCATTAACAACAAAAAATTTAGAACAATGGTCCAATTGAACAAAAAAAAATCTGCTATAATTTGCTTTTTAAAACTAAAATAGTTTTCATTGTAAAAGATTGCCTATGCGGGGCAATCTTTTTTTATTTTAACGTTTATTGTTAACATAAAATTAATATCTACTTATAATATTTGTCTTTTTCAAGAATTTCACAAAATTTTGATATTAAAGGATAAATCATAAATTTGTTATTCGCATAAAAAAAACAAACTGATAATAAACACACATTAATTAAATTTAAAACTAAAAACTAAAAAACAATGGCAAACGCACCAAAACCTACCACGGCTAAGAAAGAGAACTCTAAAGGTTCTGGGATTTTCGCAGGATTAGCTATCATAATCTGTATTATAGTGGGATGGACTTTATTTTTATTTGTAATGGGTAATGGCTCCAACTTTGAGGGCGGAGACAACACAGGCCACCCACTACCCGGAAACTACTTCGCCATGATTTATAAAGGGGGTTACATCGTACCTTTCTTAATGTCTATGTTCTTGATGGTTGTCGTATTTTCAATCGAACGTTTTTTCGTTATCAGCAAAGCCGCTGGATCTGGCAACGTTGATGCTTTTGTTAGAAAAGTACAAACTTTATTAACTTCTAGAAATGTAGAAGGAGCGATCAGTGAGTGCGATAAGCAAAAAGGCTCTGTTGCGGCAGTTATAAAATCTGGCCTTTTAAAATATAAAGAAGTAGAAACCGATACTGTAATGGATACGGAACAAAAATGTTTAGCGATCCAAAAAGACATTGAAGAAGCAACAGCATTAGAAATGCCGATGTTAGAACAAAACTTAACCATTATCGCTACCTTGGTATCTGTTGGTACATTGGGTGGTTTATTGGGTACGGTTACTGGTATGATCAAGGCCTTTGCTGGTTTGGCCACTGCTGGCGCTCCAGATCAAGCCCAATTGGCAAATGGTATATCAGAAGCATTAATCAATACCGCAACGGGTATATCTACCTCATTATTAGCGGTTATTTCTTACAACTTTTTCACTTCAAAAATTGATAGTTTAACCTATTCAATTGATGAGGCAGGTTTCTCGATTGTACAAACTTACGCTGCTACCCACTAATATTTAGAGTAGTTATATTGCCCGTTTAACACATTAAAATGGGAAAGTTAAGTTAGTTTAATTGTAAAAAAATAATAAGATGCCAAAAGTAAAAATCAAAAGAAAAAGCACAACTACGGATATGACCGCAATGTGCGACGTGGCTTTTTTGCTGCTCACTTTCTTTATCCTTACGGCAACTGCTAGGCAACCAGAAGCTTTAGAGGTAGAAATACCATCTTCTAGCGTAACTGTTAAGCTGCCCGATACTGACATATCTACCCTTACCGTGGGTAAAGACAAAGTATTTTTTGGAGTTGTAGGACAAGATGTGAGAATAAACACTTTACAGCGCATAGGAGAACAATATAATATCAAATTCACAGACGAAGAGAAGAAACGTTTTTCTGTAATTGAGAATTTTGGTGTTCCCGTTGCTAGTTTAAAGCAATTTATCGCAATGGATAATACAGAAAGGATGAAAATAAACCAACCTGGTATCCCATGTGATTCTGGCGCCAACAATGAGCTAAAGCAATGGATATTACAAGCAAGGTATGCTACCAAAGAGCTGCACAATACCGATTTGAGATTCTCTATTAAAGGAGACTCTAAAGAAGAATATCCAACGATTAGAAAAGTAATCGATATCTTACAGGATCAAAAAATTAATAAATTTAGTTTGATTACTTCTTTAGAAGGAGTAAAATAATTTAAAAACTCGAAAGAAATGGCAGAATTAGATACCTCCGGCGGGGGTAGTAAGAAAGGCGGGAAGGTAAGAAGTAAAAAACAATCAACCAGGGTAGATCTAACTGCAATGGTAGATTTAGCTTTTTTATTGATTACGTTCTTTATGCTTACCACTACCCTGGCCAAACCTCAGGCTATGGATATGTTCATGCCTGATAAGAGCAAAAAAAATGAGGAATTAGACGTTAAAGCTTCCAGAACAATGACGGTATTGTTGGGCTCCGACAATAAAATAGTTTGGTACATGGGCGTAATTGGAGACAACCCGCCAACGGTAGATAATTTCGGTAAAAACGGGATTCGTCAATCTTTAGTAGAAAACAATAAAAAGGTTATAGCCACAACCGGTAATCCGGAGAAAGGATTAATGGTTATTGTTAAACCAACGGATTTGTCTAACTATAAAAACTTTGTTGATATTCTAGACGAGATAAAAATTGCTTCAGTACCTTCCTACGGCGTTAACAACAAAATCGAGAAGGCAGAGATCAGCTTAATGAAAGAACAAGGAGCATACAACAAATAGTTTTAACAATGTTCATAAATTTATTTACACCCTAAAATAAAAACAATATGTCTAAGCTAGATATCCTAAATAAAAATTGGATCGATATAGTTTTTGCGGGTAGAAACCAAGATTACGGAGCTTACCAGTTACGTAAAGAAAATAACAAAAGCACCAATAAGGCTATTATTATTGGTTGTTTGTTATTTTCATTGGCAATTTCATCACCAATAATTATTAAGTATTTAAGCGGGTTTGTACCCGACGAGCCTGTAAAGAAGGATAAATTAACAGAGGTTGTTTTGGCTTCGCCACCGCCTATTGATAAAAAACTTCCTCCTCCACCGCCACCGGTAGAACCGCCACCACCAAAAGTGGATCAAATTAAATTTCCTCCGCCCGTTGTAAAGCCCGATAAAGAGGTTGTTGAAGAAGAACCGCCAACCGTAAAGGAATTGGCTAAAGCAGACCCTGGCGCTAAAACCATTAAAGGAGACCCCAACGCAGAGATTGTAATTAATACACCCGTTGGAAACGGCCCTGTTAACCAAGAGAAAACCGAAGATACAAACGAGATTTTCCAAAATGTTGAGGTTTTACCTGCATTTCCGGGTGGTTTAGATGCTTTTGGTAAATATCTTGGTAAAAATTTAAGATACCCTCCCGTAGCTAAAGAAGCTGGCATTCAAGGTAGGGTATATTGCCAATTTGTGGTAGAAAAAGACGGTTCCCTTACCGATATTAAAGTGGTAAGAGGTATTGGTGGAGGATGCGATGAAGAAGCGATAAGGGTGTTAAAAACCTCTCCTAAATGGAGTCCTGGTATTCAAAACGGAAGACCGGTTCGTGTATCCTATACCGTCCCGATTTTCTTCCAACTTCAAAATTAATATGTGCTAATGGCATACCAGAAATTTAGAGATAGACAGAAATCGCCCGCAAAGCGATTTCTGCTTATTTTAGGGCTAGTGATGTTTCTTGTGTATTTGGCAATGGGCATCGCAATTATTTTTTGGGATAAGTTTCCACTAATGATCGGCGTTAATATATGGTGGAAAGTTGCCTTGGGTGTTTTACTTATTTCCTATTCTTTTTTCAGGTTTGTAAGATTAATTAAAAATCAATAAGATGATTAAAAAAGGATTTCTCCCTTTTGTATTCATGTTCTCTTTACTCATCATGTTTGCCTGTAGGCAACAAACGGTTTCTGATAATACGGATGAGATCACTTACGGAAACGCAACAATGGTGGCAGATGAATCACTCTATCCCATTGTAGATGATGAGTACCAAATCTTTTCTAATGATTATAAAAGGGCCAATATAAATATCATTTATAAACCGCTTACAGATGCTTTAGATTTATTTACTAGCGATAGCATTGATGTTGCGATTTTACCAAGGAAACTATCCGAAAAGGAAGCCAAGAGCTATCTAGATAAAAACATCATTATTAGATATACAAAATTCGCTATTGATGGTATTGCCCTAATAACCGGAAAAAACAATCCCGATTCATTAATTACCGTAACAGAATTAAAAGATGCGCTATCCGGGAACTCAAAAAAAAACACCCCTATTGTGTTTGATAACCCAAAATCTAGCACTGTAGAATACTTAATGTCATTAACTGGCGTTAAAACTTTTCCAAAAAACGTGTATGCTTTAAAATCTAATAAAGAAGTAATTAAGTATATAGTAAAAAATCCAAATGCGATTGGAATAGTAAGCGTGGCCTGGATGAAAAGACCAACGCAAGACATAGCCGCCGATGTTGAAAAAACACGGTTTATTGCGGTTAAAGGAGAAGGTAAAACTTATGAAAAGCCAACCCAAAGCAATTTAAAAGTCGATAATTATCCATTGATTAGGGATCTATACATTATCAATTGTCAGGGAAGGGCCGGGTTAGGCACAGGGTTTGCAGCTTTTGTGGCTAGCGAGTTAGGACAAAGGATCATATTAAAGTCAGGATTGGCTCCCGATTCTTTACCTAGCCGACAAATTAAAATTAGAAATTAAATTTTTTTTATATAATTGAATTATGAATATAGTTAAGAAAATAGCGATAGGAACCATAGGCTTAGTGTTTATAGGTTCTATAACGATGGCCCAAAGTTTAGAGGATGCCAGAAAAGCGGTTACAGCAGAGCAATATCAAAAGGCAAAATCATTATTTGGCAATTTGGTAAAAAACCAACCCAGCCCAGAAAATTACTTTTATTACGGCGATCTTTACCTAAGATTAAATATGCCAGATTCTGCAAAAACTGTTTTTCAAAAAGGAATTGCTGCCGATGATAAAGGTAAATTCAGTTTAAATTATGTAGGATTGGGTACTGTTGATCTTTTTAAGAAAGATACTGTGGCCGCCCAGAAAAATTTTGCCAAGGCAACCGCAGATATGAGAAGAAAAGATTACCTAGAATATATCTATATAGGTGAGGCTTATACTTATGAACCATCTAGAGATTTGCCAAAAGCTTTTGAATGGTTTGAAAAAGCAAAAGAAAATGGCGAAAAAGACCCCGAGCTGCACATTGCAATGGGTAACGCCTACAAAACCGAAAAGAAAAATAGCGAAGCTGTTGCAGAATATCAAAGGGCCTTAACCTTAAAAGATAATCTATTGGCCGTAGAGGTTAATATTGGAGAAATCTGGACACAAGCTTACAATTTTGAATTATCTGAAAGCACCCTAAAAGGCGTGATTTCAAAAGATGCGAATTTTGGCCCCGCTTACAGGGCTTTAGCTGAAAATTATTACCGTTGGGCTTCGGCTTTTCCAGCAAAAAGAGCCGAGCTTTTGCCAAAAGCTAAAGACAATTATTCTAAATATCTAGATTTAACCGATAGATCTGCCGAGTCGCAATACCGCTATTTGATTTTCTTGTTCAATGCCGAAGATTATACAGGTTTAGAAAAAGCAGCCACAGATTTTATAAATTCTCCTGCATATAACAAAAACTATATCCTAGCCAAAAGATTTAAAGGTTATGCCGCCATAGAAAATAAAGACACGCAAGCTGGTTTAGATGCCTTAACATCATTTGTTAGTGAGATTGATAGCAATAGGGTAATAGCAGATGATTATTTGAAAATTGGTAAGGCTTACGCCGATTTAAGCCAAGATTCTTTAGCCATTTTAAATTATATTAAAGCTTCTAAATTAGATACGGCTAATACCGAAGTATTGGGCACCATTGCATCTACCTATTTTTCTAGTAAAAAATACGATAAGGCTGCAAACTATTATAATAAATTATCTAAGCTACCAAAAGCGTCTTTAAAAGATTGGTTTTACTTAGGTTATTCTAACTACTTTTCTTACGCTGGCATGGTTAGAGAAAACTCTAAAGATTCTTTAGCGATGAAGAACACTTTATTAGCTGCAGATAGTGCTTTCAATTATGTAGCAGTTACGGCAAACAATATAGATGCTTATTTATATTTAGCCCGGGTAGAATATTATTTAAACCCGGTTAACGAAAACGATAAAGTAAAAGCCGCTTATGAAAAGCTGATAGAGCTTACCTTAGCCAAAACAGAACAAACCGCAGCAGATAAAAAGAACTTGGTTGAGGCCTATTCTTCTATCGGTGCTTACTACATCAAAACGGATAAACAAAAATCTTTAGAAAGCTTTAATAAAGCATTAGAGATTGATCCAAATAACCAACAGGTAAAAGATGCAGTTGCGGCTTTAAAGGCTGGTAAATAAAGCAATTTTTTAATTGATTATAAAGAGGCTGTCTCAAAAAGGCAGCCTTTTTTATAAAAATCTGATTTCCTTACATCCAGGCTTAAAAAGTACAATAGCAAACAAGACACCTTCGTTCAAGCCCTATGACCAGTATCAGATGATGGTGCTCATTCATCTTTAGGAGAGCAGCTGATAAGCATGTTGTAAGAGTTGTAAATAATTTCATCGATAGAATCAATCTAGAGCCTCTGCTTCCAGCTTATCATACAAAAGCAATACCCCCTTATCATCCCGTGGTGCTAGTGAAAGTTCTGGTATATGGATATGTAAACAACATCTAATCTTCCCGTGTTCTCAAAACGCCCTGTAAAGAGAATATCTATTTTACGTATCCAAGTGCCATGAACCGTCCGGGATTTTATCCGTCAACCGTTCCAGAGACTGAAGGACGTTTTGAGAAAAGTATTTTAGCAAATCATCACTTTACTGGCAAAAAAAGGGTTGTTGAGCATAGAATAAGCTTATCCCGATGGGACCAAGATAGAGACCAATGCCAACAGATATACTTTCTGTCTGGAAAAAAGCCATCCAGACCAACAAGGAAAATATGAAGACGCAGCTAAAGCAGATATGGCAGTATGCCCAGAGCGTAATCGATGCCAACGATGATCTGCCAGAACCGCCCGAGCTGACTGTTATCAGCAAAGATAACGTAGAGAAAACGATAGCCAAGCTCACTGAGGTGCTAGGAAGCAAGAGAGACATCAACAAGAAAGCAAGGGTAAAGCTGAACTACATTAATAGAAACTTCCCAAAGAACATCCAGAATACCAGAAGCAGGAAGCTGTTTTAGGAGAGCGGAAGAGCTGCAGCAAACCCATAAACTTCTTGGAATTAAGGGATATTATACGAATCTTCCAGAGTCAGTTACTAGCAACCAAACTATTATACAAAACTACTGTGAACTCTATAGAATAGAATAGGCCTTTAGGAAATCTAAAAGTGGTTTACAGATAAGATTCACATTCCATTATAAAGAGCAACTTATAAAGCTTCATCTGCTAATCTACATAACCTTAGTTATCTCCAAACCTATAGCCAAACCCCCATTAAAAGCTCAATTCATGAATGCAAAAAAATTACAGATGCTCGGTTAAAAAGTAAAATTACAGGAAAGGAAATCAAGATAAGAGCCGATTCAAATACCAAAATCATGGATTCTAAAATCAAAATCGTAGAAGTAATAGAAAAGTTAAATTTGCTAACCTAATTTGGACAACTATTTACTCTCACTACGTAAAATCTATAAACAAAAAAATGTCTCCCACATTTGCTTGCAACAAACATAGGAGACAGGTTCTAAATTTAGAATAAAAGACGATTATTTCTTTTTAAGCACTATAAGATAGTTTCCATAATCTCCTCTGCTATTAGTATGATTTAGTAAAACGCTAATTGTACCCTCGCAAGGAGCTGCAACATTTTTAGAACTGTTGACTGATTGAACAGAAAATGGTCCTCCATTGGCTGATCCATAATCACCGTATTCTTGCTTTGTCACCGAAGTTACATTTTTAGAATTCACTTTTATTAAAATTGGTTTTGCATTATTTGCTCCATATTTAAAGGAAACAGTGCCGGCATCTACCTTTGTAACCGTAATGGTAGAACCAGGAGCATAATCAGCCCATTCATCTGTAATAACAGTAAAATCACCACTTAATAAATCTGCATTAAAAGGACAAAACTTATTTATGACCAATTTAATAGTATTGTTATAATCAGATGGAGTAACACCGTCCGCACTAGTAATTTTAATTACCAATGTATCCACACGATCGTTTTTGTAAGCATCGTAGCTAGAAGTGATATCTAAATATCCCAATACCGACCCAGCGGGTAACGTTAGAGTCTTACTGGCAATTTTATATTGAGTTCCCTCTACAGCACCTGTCGGAGAGGTAACACTAACTGTTATCTTTGTATCACTATTAGAAGTGGTTGTTAAACCAATAGGCAATTTATAGGTAGGTACCGGAACAGTGTTAGAAACTCCGAAATTAGCTGTACTCAATCCTGTAAAGGATGCCTGTAATGGGGGATTTGTTACTGGATAATTATCTTTATTGCTACAACCAGAAAATGTAGTAGTGATGAAAGCACACACAAAAACAAATGCAAAAAGTTTTATAAATTTTTTCATGATAATTTATTTTAATTATTGTATCCACTATTTTGAACAATATTTGGATTAGCCAAAATCTCTGAAGAGGGAATTGGCAAAACGAATCTATAACTATTAGCAGCAAGATTTAAATATGATGGTGCTGCATCATTTGTTGACCTGTTGACTGGCAAATTATTTCTTTTCAAATCAAAAAATCTCTGCCCTTCAAAAGCTAATTCTTTTAACCTTTCTTCAATAACGTCAGCAAGTAAAACATCTTTATCCGTATAAATTTGATCTGTATATCCTGTAATTCTGTTCTTTCTAACAGTATTTAAGTCTTGAGCTCCTAATAATACATTAGGTGAAGTAAGCTTTGCATATGCTTCAGCTCTAATTAAATACATCTCAGAAATTCTAATTACTTTTAAATCAACAGCTCTACCACCACGAGCAGTAGATTTTTCGTATTTCTTTACAAAAGGCAATCCTGAACCGTTAGAACCAATGTAAGTTGCTTTTCTAATGTCGCTAGTTGCGTAAAGACTGGTTAATTTACTAGATGGAGCTAAATATATATTCCCGCTTGTAGTAGTAAATAAAGAACCAAAGCTAGTATTGTTTGCGTATCTAATTCTAAATAAAACTTCTTCATTATTAGAGTCTGTCCAGATGCCCTGAAAAGCACTACCAGAACTAATTGGTCTTATACCACTATTAATTACAGTAGTCGCATAATCTATAGCTTTCTGATAATCACCTTTATAAAGGGAAATCCTAGCTCTGTAAGCATCAATATTAACCTTATTGATTGCAGTATCGGTAAAATTTGAGGTTGTTACTGCAGGAAGTAAAGAATAGGAATCTGCTAAATCTTTCTCTAACATAGTCATATCTTCTGCTTGCGTATTTCTGGATGGTTTACCTAATACATTAGATGCTGTTAGATATGGAACCCCCAATGGATCGCTTGCAGAAAAGTTTTTACTGTACATTCTCAACAACTCAAAATGAGAAATTCCTCTTAATCCTAATAATTGAGCCTTAATGTTATTTTTAACATTAATGTCTCCAGCTACTGCAGGAGTAGCTGCCAAAATCCTGTTTGCTTGATCAATTAAAGAATAATATCCTCCCCAAGCATTAGTTACATCTCCCCCGGTTGTTGCATCAGCACTATATTGGTATTGGTAAGTTAACGTTCCTTGACCAGAGTTATCTGCTCCAAGTTTAGCTTCATCAGAAATAAGTGCACTAACATATACATTGTTAGAATATGCAGTAAACTGATTATAAGCCGTGTTTAAACCTTGTTGCAAATCATCCGTAGTTCTAAATGCATTCGCATTACTGAACGAATCTGTTGGCACTAAGTCTAATGTATTTTTACAAGAACTTAATGTAAAAGTGGCCCCTAACAGAAATAAGCCAATATATTTATATTTTATCATTGTCGTAAATATTTAAAACGTGAAATTTAAACCAGCAGTAAACGCAGTCGGATTTGGATATTCACTCAAGTTGATGTTTGGAGCACCTGCTTCTGGGTCTGGTCCTCTCCATTTAGTAAACATTATTAAATTGGTGCCTTGTACATATAATTTAGCAGAAGATATAAATTTAGATTTTGTTAATATGCTTTTAGGCAAAAAATAAGATATTGTAACATCTCTTAGTCTTATAAAAGAGGCATCATGAAGAATTTTAGACGAGAAATTACTGCTGTAAACTGGACTTGGTGTTGAAGCAATATCACCAGGTTTTTGCCAAAAATCTAATGAAGTTGATTGGTTATACCCATTCCTTATAAAACTGGTGTTCTCAACAAAATACTCTAAATTATCTGATTTAGTAGCTCCTTGTTGAAAACTAAATAATGTAGAAAAACCAAATTGCTTATACCTCAATTCTGTACCAAAACCGCCTTTCCAAGGTGCTTCTGATTGACCAAATGTTTGAACCTGATCATTTGAACTATAGTTAGTTGTAAGTTTTCCGTCCTTGGTGTAGTATAAAGGAGCACCTGTAGCGGCATCTACACCTCCCCATCTAACCGTGTATTGTGCGCTACTTGGTAGTCCCTCTGTAATTTTACCAGTACCCGATTCATAAGACTGCTCTCCTCCTAAACTTGTGATTTTATTTTGATTGTAAGCGCCATTTGCATAAATTGTCCAAATAAAATCATTTTTATCTATCGGGCGGTAATTAATATCCCACTCAAACCCTCTATTTTGTAACTGACCAGCGTTTACGATGATGCTACCTCCAACCCCTAAACCGCTGGTTGCAGATAAGGTTTTTTGCACAAATAAATCTTTTGTTACTTTATTGTAAACGTTTAACTCTCCAAATATTTTTCCTCTGAAAATATCGAAATCTATACCAATATTGGTTTGATAGACTTTTTCCCAAGTCAAATCTGGATTACCTACGTTACTCGGAAACAATGTTCGGTTTCCTGTTAGTGTTGTTCCTAAACTAAACTGTGGCAAATATCCAAAATCTCCGTAAGCAAAATTGTCGTTACCATTATTACCAGAGCCACCATAACTAGCCTTAAATCTTAAAGAATTAACAAAATCGACATCTTTTAAGAAGTTTTCTTGTTTAGCATTCCAAACCCCACTAATTGAATAAAAACCAACCCATCTATTTTTTTCAGGAAGCTTTGAAGATCCATCATTTCTATACGAAGCATTAAGAGTATACTTCCCATCATAGGTATAGTTGCCAATAATCATTGCTGACAGTAAGGTATTTTGCGACTTGCCACCTCCTAAATTACCAAATAATTGGTTACTTGCAGTAGCTTGAGTAATAGCGGCAGGTGTATTAGGTGTTCTTGGATCAATACCATAACCCGTAAGGCTTAAACTTTTAGCAAACTCGCCAACATATTCTCCCAAAACAGAAAAATTTACAGAATGCTTATTGTTAAACAAGTTCTGATAAGTAAAAGAAGGCCTCACATTCGCAGTTAAAAAACGGGTTAAAGATTCTGATTGAAATCCCGCTTTTCCTGTTGGTGTAGTAGATGTTATTCTAACATAAGCCAATTTATTGCCATAATTACTACCTTGGGTTTCTCTATAATCTATGCCTGAGGTTATAGCTGCAGATAAGTGATTGGTAATTTCATAAGAAGCAGTACCAGAAAGTAACGCTTTTAATTGATTATTTTTATTAATATCTAAAGCCGTGAGTTGTAATTGATTACCTCCAACAAATTTCGCTCCTGTTCCCGTATAATAATTACCATCAGGCAATGTAGGTACTGAATAGGGTGGCGTAATTGCGAATGATAAAAATGGGTTTCCAGTACTATTTGTGGTAGTAGACTGTTGATTACTTCTTGAGACATAAGCCAAGCTGCTAGAAATTTGTGCTTTAAACTTATTATCGGTTATGTCAATGTTATTTCTTAAAGTTACCCTATCAAAGCTAGACCTTGCAGTTGTTCCTTTTTCATTATATAAACCTAAGCTAGTGAAAGACCTAACTTTTTCTCCACCTCCAGACAAGGTAACTTGATTATTAGAGAAAGTTCCGTTTTTAAAAGTTACATCATGCCAATTAGTATTTATTTGTGATATAGAATCTAATATACTGGCATATCTTGCTTTCTGGGCGGGGGTAAGACCTGCATTTCCTGGGTTTTTAGGAGAGTACACCCAACCTGGCAAATTATTAGCATTAGTTAATACAGAACCATTTGGGTCTGCTAATAAACCATAATTTTCTTGCGTTTGTAATAATTGCTTAGTGCTTTGAGGAGTAAAAGCAAAAGAAGGAGGTGTTTTAACTCCAAACTGGCTATCAAAACCAATAGTTAGCTTTCCAGCCTTACCTCTTTTAGTGGAAATAACGATTACCCCATTTGCACCACGTGAACCATACAATGCAGAAGCACTAGCATCTCTTAAAACTTCAACAGATTCAAAATCGTTAGAGTTTAAACCTTGAAAAGTATTTTGTTCTATTGGCACACCATCTACAATATATAGCGGAGTACTACCACCTGCTAGAGAACTAGAACCTCTAATTATTATATTAGTTGATGACCCCGGAGCCCCACTACTTGTTAAAGCAGACAGGCCTGGTACCCTTCCTTGTAATAATTGATCAAATGAAGCAACAGGCTTATTACCCAGATTCTCTGAGCTGATACTGGTTGCGGCACCAGCAAATTCTTTTCTCTTAATAGGAACAATACCATTTACAATTACTTCACTTAGAGCCTTCGCATCAGAAGCTAGTGAAACATTAATTACGGTATTATCTCCCACTACAAGTTTTTGCGTAGAAAAGCCAACGTAGGAGACTTCGATTGTTCTTGAATTTAATGGAATAGTAATTGAATACTTACCATCAACGTTAGTTTGGGTACCTATATTAGTTCCGGTTACTTTCACAGAAACTCCGGGTAAAGGCATTCCATCGTCTTTGGCCGTAACCTTTCCTGTTACTTTTTTGTCCTGAGCTAAAACGCTGGTTGCGATCAATAGCATTACGAACAAACTTTGTACAAGTTTTTTCATACAATTTTTAAAATTTAGTTAAATTATAGTGTTAATTAATCCTAAATATAAAGCAATTAAATTGTTAATAGCAAAAAATGATTTAACAAAATTTAACAATTTTTATTAATATGTTGATTTACAGTATATTAAATTTTAATCAATTTTTTAGGTTTAATTTTATGAGTTTTTTAAGCCTTTTTGCTCTATGGTTATGATCTTATCAAAAAAATAGTTTGTTTTTTAATAAATCTTCATTTTTTATAATTTTACTATGCTAACATAGTAAAAAATTGCCCCCTAGTTGATTGATTTTATCAAATTTTAATTTTTTTAGTACTTTGTATTGCATAATACCAAATATTACATATATCTTTGCAATATGATTTCGGATAATACACAAACGCAGATGAGGAAGGGCATTTTAGAATATTGCATCCTTTCTATCATATCCAGAGGAGAAATATATGCTTCGGATATTATCGAAGAACTAAAGGCGGCAAAGCTACTTGTGGTAGAGGGCACTTTGTATCCTTTGCTTACCCGGTTAAAAAATAATGGGCTTTTAACATACAATTGGCAAGAGTCAACATCTGGGCCGCCCAGAAAATATTATTCTTTATCTGAAGCCGGTACAACGGTGCTAAACCAATTAGACCTAACATGGGCAGATTTATCTTATGCCATAGAATCAACCATCAAAAAAAGGAACCTTAACAAAAACTAAAGATTTTAACCATGAACAAAACTATCATCATCAATATAAGCGGGGTTATTTTTCATATTGAAGAAGATGCCTATGAAGCTCTTAAAAATTACATCAACGATGTGAAAAGGCATTTTGCGTCCTATCGGGATAATTTTGAAATCATTACCGATATAGAAAATAGGGTTGCAGAAATGTTTAATGATTTATTGATCGCAGATTCAAAGCAGGTTATAGTGATCGGTGATGTAGCTTTGGTTACCTCTAGGATGGGCAACCCGGCTGATTTTGAGACAGAGGAGGAAACAGAAAAGCAACCCATAGACGCGAGGAGTTTAAGAGAGAGAAAACTTTTTAGAGATATGGATGATCGGGTAATCGGCGGCGTTTGCGCTGGGATTGGTCATTACTTCGATATTGAGGCGAGATGGATAAGGGTCGCGTTTTTTATATTATTCGTTTTTTATGGCTTTGGGCTAATCCCTTATATCATATTTTGGGTGCTGATCCCTAAAGCTGGCACCAGAACAGAGAGAATGGAAATGAAAGGAGAAAAAATCAACCTTCAATCTTTCCAAAAGAATGTGGAGGAAGAGTTGAACGCCGTGAAAAGTAATTTTATCAACGCAACTAATAATGCGAGACCCGGCCTAAATCGTTTAGGCTCTTTTATCAGAGATGTAATTTCACAATTATTAAAATTTGCGGGTACAACAGGTAAAATAATCATAAAAGTAATTGGTTTTTTTATCATAGTTTTTGCCAGTATCGTTTTAATTTCTGCCTTTGTTGCCCTATTAATCTTTTTAGGGTACGCTGGAAGTGCTGATATAAACACCATATACCCTCTAAATGCTTTAAGAGAAACTTTGAGACCAGTAATTTTTGTTTCTGCCTTTCTAGTTGTATTTATCCCCCTTTTAGGATTGATAATTTTTACCCTTAGAGTTTTCTTTAATAATCATAAGGTTTCCAAATCTGTTAGTTTTAGTATGTTGATGATTTGGATTTTAGCTTTGGGAACCGGCATTTTCTTTATTGCCAAAAACGCAACTGATTTTAAAGAACAAGCCAGTTACAGCGAATCTATCGGTTTAAAAAACAACCCTAATAAGGTTTATTACTTACAAGGGGGCGAAGAGCGCACATTACAAGAGGATATCTCTAACATCAACGGAAGTGATAGAATTGTAACCATAACCAGAAACGACAAGGATTTTGACACACCAAACAGGGTAAATATCAGTTTAAAAATTGCCGACAATGATTTGCCCTCTTTGATTAAAACTTATTCTGCCAGGGGAAGAAATTTTGATGCGGCCATTAAAAGCGCTCATGATATCGAATACTATCTGTTTCAAAAAGATTCTTTAATCACTTTTGATTATCAATCTGGTTTAAAAGGGCAGAGCCTGTGGCGAGATCAAGAGGTTAATATTAAATTAAACATTCCGGTAAATAGTGTTTTATATATAGATAGGGATTTGGCAAGGCACTTTTTCAGAAATCAAATGAATGATTGCATTGAGGACGGGGAAAGCAAATATATTTTAGTGAGGGCTACAAAAGAGGGTTTTAGTTGCAAAAAATCGGCCAACGCCATAGAAAGGGAAAAACAGTATAATGAGGAGAACGATATTAAGGAGCCTTTAAATAATGAGGTGCTTTTTAATTGACCGTAAATAAAGAAGGGCTGCACTAGCAGCCTCTCTTTACTATTTGAGAACGGGCTGAGGCACCTTTACATAATATCCCGTACCATCATAAGGTCTTTTTCTTGGGTGTGCCTTACAGTTTTCTGAACAAGCGCCATCAAGTGCGGTTCCACAATCATCACATTGGGTAAAATGCTCGTTACATTCTGGATTGGCACAGTTGATCATCTTGGTGGTTGTTTTACCGCAGTTTCTGCAAGTAGAGATAACCACGGGATTAACCTTGTTTACATCAACTGCGATACGGTTATCAAAAACGTAGCATTTCCCTTCAAAATCTTTCCCGTCTGCTTCTTTTCCGTATTTGATGATACCTCCATGCAATTGATAAACATCTTTAAAACCCTCTTTCAATAGTAAAGCAGAGGCTTTTTCGCATTTTATCCCCCCGGTACAATAAGTGAGAATCTTTTTATCTTTGTATTGGGCCAGCTTGTTTATCATTGCCGGGAAATCCCTAAAATTATCTATATCTAAAGTAACCGCATTTTTAAATTTGCCCATGCTGTGCTCATAATTGGAGCGGACATCCAAAATTACCACATCTTTCTGATCGATCATTTCGGCAAATTCCTTTGGCTCCAAATGCTTCCCGGTTTCTTTGGTAGGGTCAATAAAAGAAGGGTCTTTTAAACCCGAATACACGATCTCTGATTTGTAACGGCAGTGCATCTTGATGAACGAAGGTTCATCAACCTCATCAATCTTAAATTCTATTGCGGCAAACCTTGTATCGGCATGTAAATAATCCATATAGGTTTTACAAGCGTCGGCTTTGCCAGAAACCGTTCCGTTAATGCCCTCGTCTGCTATAATTATCCGGCCTGTTAAGCCTAAAGATTTACAAAATTTAAGGTGTTGTGCTGCGTATTGCTCTGCATCCTGGATGTGGCTATAGCAATAATAAAGGAGTGTTTGGTATGCTTTCATAACTCATTGATACTGCTGTAAACAGTGTTAAATGAGTGGCAAATATATATAAAATGCGCTGAAGGTAAAAGGCCGCGAAGCGATTTGCCAGCTAAATTAAGGCCCCAGAGAAAGTTTGAAAATCAAAGTAATTAACTTTAAATACTGATTGTCAAAAAAAAGCCCTTGGATATTTAAGAAGAAAGTTTGAGTTATTTTGAAATTACCATGGTTAAATAAACGGGGTGGGAGCATTTGTTTGAGCTCTTTTTAATGATTTTTCTTCATTAAAAAAGCGAGTGCGGACGACCCGACTATCGGGAGTTTTGAGCATGGGTTTTGCTTTTCTAAAAATTTTTACCGCCTTGGTACTGGAATTTAGGTTTTGGCAAGGTATTGGCTTATTTAGGTTTATAACAAAAAATTTAATCATCATGGAGAAATCAACAAAATCAAAAATAACTTTGGGCTTAATATTAGGCGTTGCTGCCGGTGCGGCGGTGTATTATTTTATGACCAACGAGAACGGAAAGCAACAATTTAGCGATATACTTGATGCCGTAAAGGATTTTAGCGATAAAGCTAAAGAAACGGCCTTGGACCAATCTTCTAAATTAGTGAGCCAAGCCACAGAAGCATCTTCAAAAATTATGAGTAAAGCCTCAGAAATATCTTCTCAGTTAGCAGAAACGGCCAAAAAACAAGCAGAAAGGGTAAGCTAGTTGCTTTTGCCTATTAGATCTAATACAATTACAGAACTGTGATCGAAGCCTAGCGTACTGCCGGGCTTTATTTTTACCAGTTTTTTGAGATAAACATCTAAAATACCTTGTAAAACTTTCTTTCTGTTTTCTCGATAATCATCTGTAGCGGTAAATTTATAAACAAAGATATTCCCTTTTTGATCTACAATAGCAGATATGGTATGAACAAAATCTTTGTATGCGGGATTTATATTTACTTCGTATTCTGGGTATAGATAATCGTAAGAAGCGGTTTTGTTCTCTAAATCACTAACTACAGAAACTTTTTTTATGCTGATGATTTTACTCTTAGAAACGAATTGTACGGGGTGTGTGGCTGCAAAGAATTTGGTGCTATCGTAAATATTTGTGTTGATAAGCCTTGCTCTTTCTTGCACATAAATACTGTCGGTTTTTCTGGGTTTTCTTAATTCATTAACGGTGGTTTTTAGTTTTTTGATGTACGCTTCTGAGTAAAATTTCATAAAAACCTCTGAACGGACATCGTTTGCAATGCGTTTTGCGTTAACCTCTAGGCGCTGCAACAGCAAACTATCTTTACTGATGCTTTTTACCCTAAACCATTCTCTGGCAAAATTATAAACGCCTTCATGACTAAAAATTAAATCGAAATTTAGCATCTTATTGATGGTTGGGCTATATGCCTGTACGGTTGTGTCTGATAAAAAGCGTATTTCCCATTCTGGTTTTTGTTGGAAACCTATTTCGTTAAATGCGATACCGTTGGCGAAAGTTCGCCTTACTTCATAGTATTTTATGTTCTTGATCTGCTCAAACTGGAATTTTCTGTCTTTTGGGTTTTGCTTTGGGTTTTTTTGGTTGCAGGCAACCAAAGCCAGCAAGGCATAAACAAAGAGAAACTGTTTTTTAAAAAGCATTCTTGCAAAAAGTTAATTCATCATTTTTAAAAGTTCATCAACGTATTTACGCTCATTTGCTAAACGTGGTACTTTATGCTGCCCGCCAAGTTTTCCTTTAGCTTTTAACCAATCGTAAAATAAATGTTGAGGTGCGATGTGAACTTTTGGCCGTTTTAACGCCATATCTTTAAAGCGTTTGGCATCATAATCTGAGTTTACCTCACGTAAAGTATTATCCAAAATATCAACAAAACGTTCAAATTCTTTGGGTTTTTTTTCAAACTCAATGATCCATTCATGTGCGCCGGGTTCTTGTTTGTCAAAATAAATTGGGCAAGCTGTATAATCTTTTATTTGTGCCCCTGTATCGGCGCAAGCCTTATTTAAAGCTTTTTCTGCATTATCTATAATTACTTCTTCACCAAAAGCATTGATAAAATGTTTTGTGCGGCCTGTTATCCTTAAACGATAAGGAGATTTTGAGGTAAACTTTACGGTATCGCCGATCATATAACGCCATAGGCCTGCATTGGTAGAGATAACGATTGCATAGTTTTTTTCCAGTTCTACTTCGCCCAAAGAAACCGTGATGGGAAATTCTTTGTCAAATTCTTCCATTGGGATAAATTCATAATAAATCCCATAATCTAGCATCAATAACAGATCAGGGGAATCGCTTTGATCTTGTATGCCGAAAAACCCCTCAGAAGCATTGTAAGTTTCGAGATAGTACATGTCTTCTTTTGGCGCAAGGCGATTGAACTGTTCGCGGTAAGGTTCAAAGTTTACCGCCCCATGAACGTAAAGCTCTAAGTTGGGCCAAACTTCTAAAAGATTTTTTTTGCCTGTTATTTCTAAGATCCGTTTTGCCAAAACGATGGTCCATGTTGGCACACCTGCAATATTGGTTACGTTTTCTTGGATGGTGGCATGTGCCATCTTCTCGATTTTCTCTTCATAATTATCCATCAAAGCGATAGACATATCTGGAGTGCGCAACATTTCTGCCCAAAAAGGCAGGTTTTTGATGATTACGGCAGAAAGATCGCCGTAAAAGGAATCGGGACTTAGCTGGTTTATTTGATGGCTGCCCCCCAACACCAAACTTTTGCCGGTAAACATTTTGGCGTCTGGCCTATTGTTGCAATAAATGGCCAACATATCTTTACCGCCTTTAAAATGGCACTCTTCTAAAGACTCTTGGCTAACTGGGATAAATTTGCTGCGATCGCTGGTTGTGCCTGATGATTTTGCAAACCATTTGATCTCTGAGGGCCAAAGCAAATTTTGCTCGCCCTTAAGCATGCGCTCTATGTAGGGCTTAAGCGATTCGTAGTTTTGTACAGGGATTCTTTCTTTAAATTGGTTGGCATTTTCTATGGAACGGTAATCATACCTTTTACCCCATTCTGATCCAATTGCATCGTTTATTAAACAACCAAACCATTCTTCTTGCACTTCTTCTGGATATTTCATAAAAAGTGCGATCTGGTGCATCCGCTTTTTCATGTACCAGTTTAAGAAGGAGTTTACGATGGTCATTTGTTTTTAATCAATAGTTTTTTTAGACATTGGTTTATTGGTGTTTGCGTGGCTTGCTATTAGTTTATCAGTCATCGGTTCATTAATAATTATGTTAAATTTTAGTTATTTATAGTTTAATGTTTCCCCCAAACTATACCTAATGAACTAATGATCAATGACCAATGAACGCTTTTATAAAACCTAAAACCTCTTGATCTTTAACTCAAAATGCTGGCCTAGGTAAAACTTTCTGGCCATTTCGTCATCAGCAATTTCTTGTGGGGTGCCCGTTAACATAATGTTTCCTTCTGCCAAAAGATAAGCCCTATCTGTAATGGAAAGTGTTTCGTTAACGTTGTGATCTGTAATCAATATCCCGATATTTCTATGTTTTAAACGGGCAACGATCATTTGTATTTCTTCTACCGCAATTGGATCTACGCCGGCAAAAGGTTCGTCTAGTAAAATAAAACTAGGGTCTGCTGCCAAAGCCCGGGCTATTTCTGTTCTTCTTCTCTCGCCGCCCGAAAGAAGATCGCCCCTGTTCTTTCTCACTTTGTTTAGGCTAAACTCGTCTATTAAGGTCTCTAATTTATCTTTTTGTTCTTCGTTAGAGAGCTTTGACATTTCCAAAACAGCCATAATGTTGTCTTCTACGCTCAATTTTCTAAAAACCGAGGCTTCTTGTGCTAAATAACCGATTCCTTTTTGCGCCCTTTTATACATCGGAAATTCTGTGATTTCCTCATCATCTAAGAAAACCTTGCCTTCGTTTGGACGTATCAAACCTACGATCATATAAAAAGAAGTTGTTTTCCCCGCACCGTTCGGGCCCAAAAGACCAACAATCTCTCCTTGGTTAACATGGAAAGAAACATTGTTTACAACAACCCTTTGTTTATATTTTTTTATGAGGTTTTCTGCTTTTAAAATCATCTGATTAATATGTTTTAATGCCTTTGATGTTTAATTGTATGGTTTTTTTTTCTTTATAGATGTTTTGATCAATTGTATAACAAATATCAAAGGGCTTGCCCATATTTACCTCTTCTAAGTATTGGCCCAAACCAAATGCGATGGTATTAAAAATTGGGCTATTGGGTTGTTTAACCGTCATTTTTAAATGGTTATTACCAACAATGTTGCCGTAACCGTACGAAGATACATTTCTGCTCATAAAAATAGGCGACATATTTTGAGGGCCAAAAGGCGAAAACTGCTGCAATATCCTAAAAAACTTTGCATCAATATCTGCTAAAAGTATTTCATCTTCGATCAATAATTCTTGGGTCAGCAAATCATCTGTAATTGTGGCGCAAACAACCTCTTCAAATCTTTTGATAAAAGCAGGGACATTTTCTGTTTTCATGGTTAAACCTGCCGCATATTTGTGGCCGCCAAATTGTTCTAATAAATCGCTACATTCACACAATGCCTCATAAAGATCATATCCTAAAACAGATCTTGCCGAGCCTGCAACATAACCGTTAGATTGTGTTAAAACAACGGTTGGGCGGTAATATTTCTCTGTTAAACGGGAGGCAACAATGCCAATAACGCCTTTATGCCAACTTTGATGATATACCACCGTAGATTTCATAGATTCCATTTCTGGGGAATTTAATATCATGCCCAAAGCTTGTTCTGTAATGTTTACATCAAAATCACGGCGTTCGTCATTTTTTAGGTTAACGATGAAACCTGCATCTTCTGCGCTTTCAACAGAATCTGCAATCAGTAATTTTACGGCGTTCTTGGCATCATCTATCCTACCGGCGGCATTAATTCTTGGGCCAATAGAAAATACAATATCGGTAATGGTAAAATCATCCTTTTTGCCAGACAATTCTTTTAACGCCTTAAATCCTTTGCAAGGGTTTTCATTCAGTTTTCGCAATCCATAATACGCCAAAACTCGGTTTTCGCCGGTAATTGGCACAATATCAGACGCGATGCTTACCACTACTAAATCCAAATATTTCTCTATCTCGCTAAAACCGATGTTGTTCTTATCGGCGTAAGCCTGAATTAATTTAAACCCCAAGCCACAGCCAGAAAGTTCTTTATAAGGATAATCACAGTCTTTTCTCTTTGGGTCTAAAACCGCGACGGCGGAGGGCAGCTCATCTCCTGGTAAATGATGATCGCAAATGATAAAATCTATCCCTTTTTCTTTTGCATAATCCACCTTATCAACAGATTTTATGCCACAATCTAGGGCAATAATCAAGGTTATGGCATTATCTGATGCGTAATCTATGCCTTGTGTAGAAATCCCGTAGCCTTCTTTGTATCTATCGGGGATATAATAATCTATCTGTGGATGTAGGTTTTTGAAAAAACTATAAGTAAGCGCAACAGAAGTGGTTCCATCAACATCATAATCCCCATAAATCAAAATATTTTCTTTGTTTTTGATGGCTTTTTCAATCCGGGTGATTGCCCCTGGCATATCTTTCATCAAAAAAGGATCATGAAGATGGAGGATGTTTGGCCTGAAAAAGTTTTTAGCCTCATTAAAAGATTCTAACCCTCTTCTTATCATCATCCCTGCTAAAATTTTACTTACTTTTAATTCTTTTGATAGTTTTTCTACCTTTTGTGCATCTGCTTTTTCCTGCTTCACCCACCTTTTTTCCATATATTTGCTTTAAATCACCCGTAAATATACATTTTAAAAGATTTGTTGGTACAAGCATCGCCATAGAAATTTTACGGATTTATCTATTATAATTTTATCGATTTGAAAGTTACCGCTTTACATGAAGGCTCTTATTCTGTAGATGTCTCTAAAAAATTTATTCCTTTTGATCCCCTTGTTGATAAAGCGAGCGATAGGCCGGCTTCTCTTTTCATTTTTATACAGCCTTTTTTGGTCGAAACAAAAGAAGATTTGATTTTATTGGATACCGGGTTGGGCTATAATGATGAGAAAGGGGCATCTATTTTACATCAAAATATAATAAATGCGGGTTATCAACCTAGTGATGTAACCAAGGTTTTAATGTCTCATTTACATTATGACCATAGCGGAGGGATGGTTTTGGATAAGGGCGGCAAACTAGAAGTGAGTTTTGCCAATGCCGAATACTATATACAAAGGGGCGAATGGGAAACCGCATACAGCAAGAAGTCAACATCGTATAAAACAGAGATTTTTGATGTTTTGCAAAGATCTGGGCAAATTCATTTTTTAGAGGGCGATGGGAAAATTAATGATTGGATCGGCTATGAGGTAACCGGTGGCCATACACAATTTCATCAGGTTTTTTTGATCCAAGAAGATGGAGAGCAGGTGTTTTTTGGTGCCGACATTGCTCCGGAACCAGAGCAATTACAGCGCAAATTTATTGCAAAATATGACCTTGACGGAAGAAAGGCGATGGAATTGAGGACAGAATATGGGGAAAAAGCAATATTAAATAATTGGATCTGTTTGTTTTACCACGCCAAAGCAAAGGCAATCTCAAAAGTGTTGAAAAAAGGGGATGCCATTTTTATTGAAGAGGTTAAGGGTTGATTTTTAACTCGCTAAATAAATCTTTTATTTTTTCTACCGTTAAAGGTTTAGAGATAAATTTATTTACCACCGGATAAACAGAAGCCTTTTCAATATCTTCGTTATATACCGAAGATGAAAGCATGTATATGGATGCCTTTTTCTTTAATGGAGAGTCTAATTGATCATAGAGCGCCAAAAATTCCCACCCGTTCATTACCGGCATATTAATATCCAAAAAAATAATATCGGGGAAATTTGCTTCATCGTTTAGTTTGGCTTTGATGTAATTAATCCCTTCTAAGCCGTTAAGACAGGTATTTACAACCGTATGTTCCTGTACTTTCCCAATAAGTTTTGCTGCAATGAAATTGTTGATCTCATCATCATCTATGATTAATATTTGTGTAATATTTTGCTCCATGTGTTTGCTTTTTTACGTTAAAACAGCCAATAAGGTTTCCAATCGATCATAAATTAAAACAACAAAGATAAAGCCCTCTAAATGTGATAGAAGCGATAAAGATAAGCAGTAAAAATGTTAAAAATTGCAATAAAATCGATTGTTACAAGGTAAAGGAACGTGGATTTTTTAAATTTCTTACAATTAAGGTGCTTTTGTTACAAAATGTTGGGTTTTTAAATTTTTAATAAAAAACGATAACTTAGACCCCTCATTAATTACACGGAAATTATGAAAACGTCTTTCGATTTTGACAAACCAATTGCAGATTTACAATCTCAGGTAGAAAAAGTGCAACAGGTTGCAGAGAAAACAAAAGTAGATATGTCTGCCACATTAAAAGAATTGGAAGAGAAAATAGAAAACGCCAAAAACGATATATATACCAATTTAAGCGGTTGGCAACAAGTGCAGATCTCTCGCCACCCAGAACGCCCTTACACTTTAGAGTATATAGAAACCATTTGTGATGATTTTATTGAAATGCATGGAGATAGAACCGTAAAAGACGATAAAGCAATTGTTGGGGGCTTTGGTTCTATAAACGGCGAGACGGTAATGTTCATTGGCCATCAAAAAGGGGTAAATACCAAGCTTAGACAATATAGAAATTTTGGGATGGCCAACCCAGAAGGCTACAGAAAAGCCTTGAGGTTAATGAAATTGGCAGAAAAGTTTAACAAGCCCGTGGTTACTTTTATTGATACGCCGGGCGCTTACCCAGGTTTAGAAGCAGAAGAAAGGGGCCAAGGAGAAGCAATAGCGAAAAACCTGATGGAAATGTCTGTTTTAAGGGTTCCTATCATTTGTATGGTTGTTGGCGAGGGCGCAAGCGGGGGCGCTTTGGGAATTGGCATTGGAGACCGCGTTTATATGTTAGAACATACTTGGTATTCTGTAATCTCGCCAGAATCTTGCTCATCCATTTTATGGAGGAGTTGGGATTTTAAAGAAAAGGCGGCAGAATGTTTAAAGCTCACCGCTGATAATATGTATGCTAATGGATTAATCGATGGCATTATCAAAGAACCACTTGGCGGGGCACATCAAGACCCTAAAATGATGGCAGATACCATCAAAGAAAAAATAATTGCAGATTTAAAAGAATTGAAAGCCAAAAATATTGATCAATTGATTACCGAGAGAATAGATAAGTTTTGTGCCATGGGTGTGGTTGTGGAAGAATAAAATCCGTTTTTTTCTAAAATTTTAAACCCAACTAAAAAATATATGTTTTTTCTGGGGTTATGCAATGAGTCAACTTTACATCAAACGAGTTAACATCATCAATTTTTTGGATAGGCGCAAAGAGCGAAAGACCAATCTTTAGCGATGAAGATTTACAATTGGCTAAAAACTTATCGTAATAGCCAGCGCCGTAACCAACCCTATTGCCAGACAGATCAAAAGCCAATAAAGGTATCAGTACCACCTCAATTTCATCCAAATTACATTGCTTCCCATATAATGGCTCTGGTATTTGATATTTATTTTTGATCAAAACGGTATGCTCGTGATCAAAAACTATTGGGATAATCTGTTTTTTCTCTATATCGGTTTTGTTTACCACAATTTTTAGATAGGGAAGCGCTTCTTTAAAATAAGCCAAAATTTGATAGGTATCTACTTCTTTTCTCTCTGTAATGGGTAAAAAAAGGTGAACACAGCCAAAATCCTCCCATCCAAACTTTTTAAATTCCTCAAAAAAATCGTCATTTAAAGCCCAGTATTGCCCCCGGGTTAATGCAATCCTTTTTGTAATCATTTCCTTTCTTATTTCTTTTTTCTCCAAAACCTATCTAATTTAAAGTTTTTGATGTTTTAATTCCCCAAATATAGAAAACGCATAAAATACAAACGGCCTTAATTTCAACTAAGAAATTAAGACCGCTCTATCAACCTAAACCTAAACTTATGAAAAAACTCTTTAATCCTTAAACGTAAATATGTTTGTTGTTTAAGGGAGCGCAAAGGTGCTATTATTTTCTGATAAAACAAATAGCTATTAAAAAATATTTTAATCCTTTTTGAAAGGTAAGGATTATTTCAATAAGAGCCTTTAAAAATGCTCTAAACAGATATTTGTAACCAAATTGTTATGCTAGCATTGTTTAGTTTGCTGTGTAAAGGATGAATTAATGAAAATTTAATTACTAGAAAACACAACTAAAACGTCTAAAAGTGGGGGTTGTTGTACCATATTTTGATAAAGAAAGATTATCTAATTAAAAAACCCTTTGTGATTTTTAATTATTGAAGAAGCGGCCTACTTTTCTTTTACCTCCTCATAATCCACAAAATCTCCCGCATTATCTAATTTTGGTTTCTTTTTAGCCGCAGGAGGAACAAAATCAACAGAAATGGTACCTTCTGGTTTTTGAGATTTTTGATAAGTATTTTGCGAATAACCAGTTTGTTGGTTATTCATTTTTTGGTGCATATTGTTTACCACTTTTTTGAACAAAAAAGGTAAGAATATGCGGGCCAAGGCCCTCACCAAATATAAAACGCAAATTGCGATAATTAAAAAACGTAATAATCCCATTTGTATGCAAATATAATTCTTTAACGCAATTTGACTATAATTCTTGCGTAATGTTACTGTCCAAGCTTCTCTTCCATCATTTTTTCTAGCGCAAACATCTCGTCACGCAGTTTGGCGGCCTGTAAAAAATTCATGTCTTTGGCAGCGGCAAGCATCTCTTTTCTGGTGTTTTCTAAAGATTTTTGAAGTTGGGGCTTGCTCATATACTGCACAATAGGATCAGCGGCCAAAGTTGCTTCAGCCGTATCATCTTGATAGATTTTTTGGACCCCTCCTTTAAAATCCATCACAGATGTTTGCTCTATGATCTCTTCTTTGCTTTTACCAACGGTGCGAGGTGTAATGCCATGCTCTTCGTTATATTTTATCTGCTTTTCTCTTCTTCTATCTGTCTCCTCTATGGTAATACGCATAGAATCGGTAATTTTATCTGCATACATAATTACCCTTCCCCTATCGTTTCTGGCGGCCCTGCCAATGGTTTGTATCAAAGATCTTTCAGAGCGCAAAAAGCCTTCTTTATCTGCATCTAAAATGGCCACCAATGAAACCTCTGGCAGATCCAACCCTTCCCTCAATAAGTTTATCCCAATTAAAACATCAAAGGCCCCTAACCGTAGATCGCGTAAAATTTCTACACGCTCTAAGGTTTTTACCTCAGAGTGGATGTACCTTACCTTAATATTTAACCGAGCCATATATTTTGCCAGCTCTTCTGCCATTCTTTTGGTAAGCGTAGTAACTAAAATTCTATCGCCCATTTTAATGGTCTTGTCAATCTCGTCCAAAAGATCGTCAACCTGGTTTCCCACCGGCCGAATATCGATTACAGGATCTAATAAACCGGTTGGGCGGATAACTTGCTCTACAAAAACACCTTCTGTTTTTTCTAGCTCATAATCGCCGGGAGTGGCGCTTACATAAATAGTTTGTGGTGCTAAACTTTCAAACTCGTTAAAATTTAAAGGCCTGTTATCTAAAGCTGCAGGCAAGCGGAAACCATATTCTACCAAAGAAAGCTTTCTTGATCTATCGCCGCCGTACATTGCCCTAATTTGAGGAACGGTTACATGGCTTTCATCGATAACCATCAGATAATCATCAGGGAAATAATCTAGCAAACAGAAAGGCCTTGCCCCGGGCTTTCTCCCATCAAAATAACGGGAGTAGTTCTCTATACCAGAACAATAGCCCAGTTCACGCATCATTTCCATATCAAAATTTGTACGTTCTTCTAGTCGTTTGGCTTCCAAAAAGCGGCTTTCGCTTTCAAATTGTGCTTTACGATCTACCATGTCTTCGCCAATTTGGTGCATTACGCTGGTAAAACGATCCCTTGGTGTTACAAACAGATTGGCAGGGAAAACCGCCACTTGATCCATTTTTTCTATCGTTTTTCCTGTTGCGGGATCAATTACGCTCATTTCCTCAATATCATCCCCAAAAAAAGAAATACGATACGCAAGGTCCAAATAAGCGGGGTAAATATCAACGGTATCGCCTTTTACCCTAAAGGTCCCTCGTTTAAAATCGGCCGTGGTTCTAGAGTATAAAATTTCTACCAAACGGTGTAAAAAAGCATTCCTGCTGATCCTTGTCCCTACGCCAAACCTAAAAACAGAGTTGGAAAAATCCTCGGGATTGCCCATACCATAAATGCAAGAAATGGATGAGACCACGATCACATCACGCCGGCCGCTCATTAAAGAAGACGTGGTGCGTAACCTTAATTTCTCGATCTCTTCATTGATCTGAAGGTCTTTTTCTATATATGTATTTGTAGTTGGCAGAAACGCTTCTGGCTGATAATAATCATAATAAGAAACAAAGTAATTAACAGAATTTTCTGGGAAAAACTGTTTGAACTCGCCATAAAGTTGCGCCGCCAAGGTTTTGTTGTGGCTTAAAATTAAGGTAGGCTTTTGTGTTTGTTCTATCACGTTAGCCACGGTAAAGGTTTTACCAGATCCGGTAACGCCCAATAAAGTCTGATAGTTTTCTCCAGACTGCACCCCCTCTACCAATTGTTTAATGGCCGTTGGCTGATCGCCCGTTGGTTGATATTCAGAAGAGATTTTAAAGTCCATAGTCAAATATAACAAAGATTTAAAGCTTGGGTTTGTTTGTTAATTTTAATAATCCCTGTGAAAGAACAACAATTATATGGGCGTTCCCTAAGCTTCGCAAAGGTCGGGCTATTCGTTACAATCTTTTTTTATCAATCTCCTGCTCTGCCCCAGCATGACAAAAAAAAGGATTTTCACTACTATCCCTAACGTAAAAAAGAAAAATAATTCTTTATCTCCACTAAAAATCTATGTGAGCACCAATTAAACAAAAAAAGGGAATCTGTCCTTTCAGACAAATTCCCCTCGTCAAACCTTATACATGAACATCTAATGCTCAATACCATTAACTAAAATAAATACGTTTTGGTTTAGTGGTTTGGATATATAATCGCATTTTTACTTTTCCATGGCTTTATTGATCTACATCTCTAGTTTAAACAACCGCATAGAATATATTTTTCAGCACATCTTCGAAAATATTTTAGGCATCAGCATTGCTTTTACTAAAAATGAGACGCAGTTTAACCAATTTACGGGGCCTAAAATCTCTTACTGCAACCATGATATTGGCGGTTTTTTAAACTATAGGCAGCATCCTTTTATTTTAGAACAAAATATTAAAGAACAACATTTGGCTTTCGCCGATTACCGATCTTATAAAATACCTTTTAAAACCCCCAATTCTGTTTTCCCGTTTGATGTTTTTGCTGCCTCTTTTTATTTACTGAGCCGTTATGAAGAATATATCCATAAAGAAAGGGATGAGCATGGTCGTTTTGAAGGCAAATCTTCTTTAGCGTATCAGCATGGGTTTTTAAAACACCCGGTTATTGATGAGTGGGCGTATGAAATTGTTGCACAGATCAGAAAACATTACCCCGATTTTATGGCGCAAGAAAGGAAATTCTTGTTGCGGCCCACTTTAGATATTGACCGCCCATATTATTATTTAAACGATCCTTACCTTAAACAAAAAGTAAAAAAGATCAAATATCAGCTGAAAAGCGATCCCTTTGATATTTATTACCAAGTAGCAAATTGGGACCAAAAATATGGGTTAAAAACTGTTTACTTTTTTCTGCTGGGCAACCAACATGAAAACGATACGGCACCATCAACAGAGAACCAGCTTTTTAGAAAGCTGATCAAAGATATATCAGAGAATCACCCGGTTGGGATCCACCCATCTTATTATGCACACCTAAAAGACGCTGAGGTTAAAAGGGAAAGAAACCTGATCATCAAAATATCCCAAAGAAAAATTAGCATTAGCAGGCAGCACTATTTGCTTTTAAGTTTACCAAAAACATACAGAGATTTAATTTCTGCTGGTATAAAAGAAGATTATACCATGGCCTACGCCGATGTTACCGGCTTTAGGGCAGGCACTTGTACCCCTTTTTTTTGGTACGATCTAGAAAAAGAGCAAGCTTTTGATTTATTGCTGCATCCTACAACGGCAATGGACCAGACCTTAAGAAGGTATATGGGGCTTACGCCCGATGAAGCTTTAAAAGAGATAAAAGAATTGATGCAAAACGTAAAAAATGTAAATGGAGATTTCATCAGTCTTTGGCATAACGAGTCTATTGGAGATTTTGCCCATTGGAAAGGTTGGCAAACCGTTTATGTTGAAATGTTGGAAATGGGGAGCGGGAACTGATCAAAAAACATTTCATAAAATGAGAGAGGGATTTCAAAACCTCAAAAAATCATTTTAAAGTAACAATATGGTGCGGCTTATTCTTTGGATAAATAATTGTTGAGACAACATAGACGATTACACTTGTTTAAATAATTATAAAACAAAACCACATGCAAAATTTAAAGGATAAAGTTGCCTTAATTACAGGCGCAAGTAAAGGAATTGGCTATGGCATTGCCCAAGCACTGTTAAAATTAGGGGTAAAAGTTGCCATAACCAGCAGATCGCAAGAAAGCGCAGATGAAGCAGCTAAAAAGTTAGGCGGAGAAGTTTTGGCCTTGGCATCTGATGTTAAAAGCGCAAAATCTCAGCAAGAAGCGGTTGATGAAACCATCAAAAAATTTGGTTCGATAGATTTTTTGATCGCTAATGCCGGCGTTGGCCATTTTGCCCCGATTGATGAAATGGATGAAAACGATTGGCATAATGTGATTGACACTAATTTAACAGGGGTTTTTTTAAGTGTAAAAGCGGCACTCCCTGCATTAAAAAAATCTAAGGGCTATATTATTACCATTTCTAGCTTGGCCGGAACAAATTTCTTTGCCGGCGGGAGCGCATACAATGCAAGTAAGTTTGGGTTAACAGGCTTTAGCCAATCTATCATGTTAGATTTAAGAAACCATGGGGTTAAAGTTAGCACAATTATGCCCGGCTCTGTTGCCACTCATTTTAACGATCATGAACCAGATAAAAACAAAGATGCGTGGAAAATACAGCCAGAGGATATTGGGCAAATGGTGTGTGATCTGTTAAACATGAACCCTAGAACACTGCCAAGTAAAATTGAAGTTAGGCCAACCAAAACCTCTAATTAATATTATTTTTTTGGTTTAACGCATTATAAAGCCGCACAAACAAACAATTGGTTTTTATTTGTGCGGTTCTTTTCCATCTAAAAATTAGATTCGCCTTTTTAACCAAAATAACAGTTTTCCAAGATTTTTAGAGCAATCGATTTTCTTAAACCCTGGGGTTTTTAATACAGCAAAGTCTTCATTTTGTGATTTTTGACGAAGCAAACATCCACTAATGGCATTATTTTGGTACGTCATTAGTTTTTATAACCATCCGCATCGTGAATAAAAAAACCGCTGTTTTAAATACTTTATGTTTCACAAATTTAGATGTTCGCACTCTAAATGCTTTTCAAACAAATAAAGGGTTTATAAAATTACCTATGTATAAAAACATAGAAAATGTTTAAGCCCGTGATGGATATATCCATTTTTAACCCTCAATCAGAATCTGGTTGGCGGCTATACCATTTGGATATTTATTTTATAATCGCGTCTTCTTTTATCCTATTATTGGTAATTGGCCTGTTAATTTATATTGCTTTAAAATTTAGGGCAAAACCCAATGATGCCGAACCAAAGCAGATAAAAAACAATAAATTGATAGAGGCTTTGATGATAGGGATTCCCTTTATAATGGTATCTTTTTTCTTTTATCTCACGATAAAAACCATGAAAGAAACAGAGCCCATAACCCATAATGAAACACCAACGGTAGAAATAAACGGACGGCAATGGTGGTGGCAAGTGAGCTATCCTGGCACTTCTGTGGTAACGGCAAACGAAATTCATTTACCAGCAAATAAAAAAGTGCTATTAAAACTAACCGCTTCAGACGTTATCCATGATTGGTGGGTACCTTCTTTTGGGCCAAAGATGGATATGATCCCCGGGTTAGTAAATTACCTTTGGTTAAAGATTGATAAACCAGGGATTTACGAAGGTGCTTGTAGCGAATTTTGCGGGAAGCAACATTCTAAAATGAGAATTAGGGTAATTGCCCAAACACAAGAAAATTATCAAAAATGGCTTACCGAAAATGCTAAAACAGCAAATATAGCCATAGATTCTAGCCTGATAAAAGGTGCTGCGATTTTCCAAAAAGCAAGCTGTGCGGGTTGCCATCAAATAAGGGGAACAATGGCAAATGGAAATGTTGGGCCAGATCTTACACATTTGGCAAGCAGGCAAACCATTTTATCCGGTACGGTAAAAAACACAACAGAAAATCTTTATCGCTTTATCGATAATCCAAATAAAATAAAGCCCGGTGTTAACATGCCCCGCTTTTTCTTACAACAAGATAGTTTAAAAGCACTAGTTACTTATTTGCATAGCTTAAAATAATGGAAACCGTTAACGTACCAGAACCAGAAGAAAGCCTTCCAAGCACCAGCATCAGCAATGATCAAGGTCTTTTGCAGTGGATCAGTACGGTTGATCACAAACAGATTGGGATTTTATACCTATTAATGTCGGTTTTGTTTCTGCTCTTAGGAGGAGTTGCCGCTTTACTCATCCGGGTTCAACTATCGGTGCCAAACAACAATTTTTTAAGCCCAGAGATGTATAACCAGCTTTTTACCATGCATGGCACCACAATGGTGTTTTTGGTAATGACACCTGCTATTTTGGGCTTCTCGGTCTATTTTGTGCCCTTGATGATCGGTGCAAATGATTTGGCTTTCCCAAGAATGAACGCTTTTAGCTTATGGATTGGCTTATTTGGCGGAATGTTGCTCTATTTTAGCTTTTTAGCTGGTGGCGCACCCGATGCCGGTTGGTTCAATTACGCTCCGCTGAACCAAAGGGCATATTCCCAAAGTTCTGGGATAGATTATTACTGTATCGGTTTGTTATTGGTTGGGATAGGCACTGTTGGCACATCAATCAATCTGATCGTTACCATTATTTATTATCGGGCAAAAGGTATGAGCTTGAGAAAACTCCCTGTTTTTGTTTGGATGATCTTGATCAACTCTTTTTTGATTGTTGCCGCATTCCCGCCTTTAAACGCCGCATTAAGTATGCTTTTGTTAGATAGGCAACTACAAACCCATTTTTTTAATAACACTAGCGGTGGCTCGCCAATTGTTTGGCAGCATTTGTTTTGGAGCTTTGGGCATCCCGAGGTTTATATTTTAATACTACCTTCTTTTGGGATATTGTCCGAGGTTTTTCAGGTTTATTCTCGCAAACCTATTTTTGGCTATAGTTTTATTGTAGGATCGGGTATTGCCATTGCTTTATTGGCATTTGGTGTTTGGGTACATCATATGTTTGCCGTTGGTTTAGGGCTAACGGTTTACAGTTATTTTGCTGCAAGCAGTATGCTTATTGGTGTGCCAACGGGCGTTAAGGTTTTTAATTGGTTGGGCACCATGTGGGGCGGTTCTTTAAGGTTTACCACTTCAATGCTTTTTGCAATGGCTTTTTTGGTAGAGTTTACCATTGGCGGCCTAAGCGGCGTTGCTTTTGCCATTGTGCCCATAGATTGGCAATTAACCGATAGCTATTTTGTAGTGGCCCATTTACATTATGTTTTTGTGGGCGGCAGTTTGTTTGGCCTTATGGCGGGCTTGTTTTATTGGTACCCGAAAATGAGCGGGAAAATGATAAGTGAGAAATTAGGAAAATGGTTCTTTTGGCTATTCGTCATCGGTTTTAACATGACATTTTTTATCCAACATATTTTAGGGATAAAAGGGATGCCCCGTAGGGTTTACACCTACCCTGATCTGCCGGGTTACACATGGATGAATATGCTTTCTACCATTGGTGGATTTTTGATGAGCCTTTCCTTTTTGCTACTGTTTTACATCCTCCATAAAAGCTATAAAATCGGGAAACCAGCCGGCAACGATCCTTGGGACGCTTATACTCTAGAATGGACCGTATCCTCACCGCCAAAAATCAGGAATTTTACAGAATTACCACCCATATATTCTTACCGAGCTTTTAGGGATTTGAAAGAGAACGCCAAAAACAACAAACATGGAAAATAAATTGATGATGCGTTTGGTAATTGCTACTGAAGCGATATTATTTATATCCTTGATGATTACCTATGTTTATTTTGATTTAAGCGTGGGATTTACCAAACAATCCATTAATTATCTCGATATTAAAAGCACCGGGATTTTTTCTGTTTTGCTTTTTTCTAGCAGTTTTACTTTGGTACAAGCAGAAAAAAATTATAGCGAAGGCAAGATAAAAAAATTAAAAATTTGGCTTTTTGCAACCATTGTATTAGGCAGCGTTTTTCTTTTTGGGCAAGCAAAAGAGTATTTCAAATTATTGAATAATCACTTTAATATCAGCTTAGATGTTTTTAGCACCAATTTTTTTACGTTAACGGGTTTTCACGCTTTCCATGTCATCATCGGGTTAATATTGTTGATCATTGTTTTTATTTTAACCCTTGCGGGCGATTTTGACCGACCCAATTCTACCGCTTTGAGCAGTATCGGGATGTATTGGCATTTTGTAGATATCGTTTGGATCTTGGTGTTTACATTGGTTTATGTTTTACCTTATTTATTAAAATAGCTATGGAAACCATATTTTCACAATGGAAATTTAACCTCGGCGCAAGCCTACTCTTTATATTATTAATTACTTTTTACTTTTATCTTACCAAAGGAAAACTAAAAATGGGGGCTGCTTTTTATTTTTTTGGCTGCTTTTTAATGCTGGTTTTAAGTTTATCGCCACTGCATTTTATTGGGATGCACTATTTATTAAGTGCTTATATGGTAATGCACATTTTGCTGCTTTTAATTTGTGGGCCTTTCATTTTGATGGGTATCCCGAAAGAAACGCCCAATACATCTATCAAAAAAACCTCCGTATTCTTTTTTAATTACCCATGGATGGGCTGGTTGGCAGGTATTGGTTTAATGTGGTTTTGGCACATTCCAAAAATATTTGATGCCGCTTTTCCAAAAAGCCAAAGTTTATTCGGCTTTTATCCACTGGCGTTTTTACACATGTTAACCTTACTTTTGGCGGGTATATTTTTCGCTTGGCCCATTTTAGGCCCACATAAAGAATTAAGGGCGCATCCTTTGGTTGGCCTGGTTTATCTAGCTTCTGCCTGTGTGGGTTGTTCAATATTGGGCTTATTTCTCACATTTGCCCCCCCTACGCTGTACCATCATTATTTTATGGCAGATACTTTTGGCTTTGCTTCTACCATTAAACATAATTGGGGAATTGATAGGGCAATGGATCAACAAATGGCAGGTTTAATGATGTGGGTGCCTTGCTGTTTTATTTACTTGAGCGGCTGCATGATGCTGTTTTTTAAATACATCAACGCCAAAGAAAAACCTATCGTTATAGAAAATAACAAGTTGGAAAGGAGATATTCATGAAAGAACATCATGATCAAATAGAAATTGAAAAAGGCAATTTTGCAAAGCCTAAGAAATTACCAAAACCTACATATTGGCCATTTTTCTTTGCTTTGGGCTTAACCTTTTTAATGTGGGGAATTGTAACCAGCTGGCTAATATCTATTGCGGGTTTTGTAGTATTGGTATATTCTTTATTTATGTGGATTAATATTTTAAGAAATGAAGCAAGAGAAAGAAATTAGCGAATCTAGGCGCAACTTTTTAATGAAATTTAGTTTAGGATTAGGAGGAATTGCCGCATTGTTAGCGGGTATCCCAATTTTAGGAGCTTTATTTCAGCCGCTCATTAAAAAAGGAGAACAAAAATGGCGTGTGGTTGGTAAACTTACAGACTTTGCCAAAGGAGAAACCCAATTAATAAAATTTAGAAATGCAGAGGAAGATGCCTGGGCGGGAGTTAGTGCAAAATCAGCAGGTTGGCTGCGCCATAAAGAAAACGGAGAGTTTGAATGCTTTTCTGCCAACTGTACGCATCTGGGTTGCCCAGTAAGGTGGGAAAAAGATGCGGAGCTTTTTATGTGCCCATGCCATGGCGGGGTTTATTATAAAGATGGTACCGTAGCCGCCGGTCCGCCTCCAAAAAGCTTAACCCAATATAGTGTGAGGGTAAATAAAGGTAATGTAGAAGTTAAAACCGCCCCTATCCCACTAACTAAAATCACCGCATAATATGGGCTTTTTTAAAAAAATATGGAATTGGATTGATGATCGCTCTGGTATTTCAGAAACAATTATGCCTTTGGCGAAGCATTTAGTGCCGCCTGCTAGCAAATGGAGTTATGTGTTTGGGAGCGCAACCTTGTTCTGTTTCATATTACAGGTTGCTACCGGCATAGGGTTAAGCTTATTGTACCAGCCTTCTTCACAAAATGCTTATCATTCTTTAGAATATATTACCAACCAAGCGTTCTTAGGTAACGTTTTGCGTGGCATACACTATTTTGGTGCTTCTGGGATGATACTTTTTGTGGGTATCCACATGATCAGGGTTTATATTACCGCATCTTATAAATTCCCGAGGGAGATGAATTGGATAAGCGGGGTTATCCTTTTGTTTTTAACCATTGCCATGGGATTTACCGGCCAACTTTTGCGATGGGACGCTAACGGTGTTTGGTCTTCTGTGGTTGCCGCAGAACAGTTGAGCAGGGTTCCTATTATTGGAACATACATTGCCGATGTTCTTTTGGGAGGACAAGCGATTGGAGAACATACTTTAAATCGGTTTTTCTCTTACCATGTTTTTATCATTCCCGCAATGATGTTTATTTTGGTTGGTTTTCATTTATTCTTGGTTTTTAGAAACGGTATTTCTGAGCCACCAAAACCTGGCAGGTTGGTAGATCCTAAAACTTACAGAAAATGGTACCAACATTTATTGGCTAAAAAAGGTGTTCCATTTTGGCCAAATGCCGCATGGCGAGATGCGCTTTTTGGTGCAGTTGTAGTAATCTGTATTGTGGGCTTGGCCATATTTTTTGGCGCACCAAAATTAACACAACCGCCAGACCCATCTATTATCACCACCACACCATCACCAGATTGGTACATGATTCCTATTTTTGCCCTTTTTGCTTTAATGCCCCCGAAAATAGAATCGTATATAATTGTGATTGGCCCTTTAGTTACTATTTTCGCATTGCTTGCTTTACCCTTTTTATCAAACAGCGGGGAACGTAGCCCGTTGAGAAGGCCTTGGGCTGTTTTTGGGACATTCTTGGTTTTGATCTTCGTTTTTTCGCTCCTGTACATTGGTTTAAAAGCACCTTGGTCGCCAAAGTTTGATACTAAACCCATTTACAAGCAAATAAAAACCAACAACCCCGATATGGAAAAAGGAATGGTTTTGTTTTATAAAAAAGGTTGCCAATATTGCCATCAAATAAAAGGGCATGGCGGGATGAAGGGCCCAGATCTAACATTGATCGGTAGAACATGGGATAAAAACCAGCTTAAAGTACAAATCATCAATGGCAATAAAAATATGCCCGCTTATGGTTCCATTTTAACCAAAGATGAGTTAAACCAATTGGTAAATTATTTGGCGGCATTGCGTTGATGGTAACGGTAAACCCCTAAGATTTAAGGAAGGGGATGATCAAAATTTTGTTTTAAATGGTTAATAATGATTTGTACGTTTTATTACTTTAATTCAAACGCTACCAAATGATGGGTATCCCTTTTTTACACAATCCTTCATCGGTGGCTTCGGTTCAGCTAGTGGCAATAAAGCCCCGGTAATAAAAAAAAATCAGATTTTATCACTAACCCAAAAAATCAAGAAAAAGAAAAATCAATGAAAATATTATTAGTGGCCGCTACTTACCAAGAAATAGAGCCTTTTATAAAAAAGTATGCTCCAAAATTTAATACCGATGAATTGATAGAAATTGATAATCATCAAATAAAAATTATGATTACTGGGGTGGGAATGGTTTCAACGGCCTATGCTTTGGGTAAAATTTTGGCATTAGAAACCTTTGATTTAGCTTTAAACGTTGGTATTGCCGGCAGTTTTTACAGAAACATAAAACTAGGGCAGCTGGTAGAGGTTAGGGAAGATATTTTATCAGAACTGGGCGCAGAAGACGATGAGGAATTTATTTCTTTAGAAGAACTAGAAATGGGAAATGTAGAATTTAGGGCATCAGAAAAAATAATCTTAAGAGAGGGTTTTAGAAAAGTAACCGCAATTACCGTAAACACCGTTCACGGCAATGAAGATAGCATTGTACAGATAAGGGAAAGGGTAAACCCAACCATAGAAACCATGGAAGGCGCAGCGTTTTTCTATGCCTGCGAAGAAGCACAAGTAGAGGCTTTACAGATAAGATCAATATCAAATTACGTAGAAAAGAGAAATCGTGAAAACTGGAACTTGGGTTTAGCTGTTAAAAACTTAAATGATTGGCTGATCAACAGCTTAAAATATATTTGAAATGAAGCTTTCCTTAGGTTTTTCTCCTTGCCCAAACGATACATTTATTTTCGATGCGCTCATCCACAATAAAATAGATACGCAAGGCCTAGCGTTTGAAGTTGTTTTTGATGATGTAGAAACGCTCAACCAAAAAGCATTTGGTGCCGTTTTAGACATTACAAAACTAAGCTACCATGCCTATGCTTATTGCACTAATAATTATGTGCTTTTAGATGCCGGTAGTGCCTTGGGTTTTGGCGTTGGCCCAATGCTGATCTGTAAAACAGACCAAGACCTAAGCGATCCAAATTTAAAAGTTGGGATTCCCGGCAAGTTTACCACTGCAAATTTTCTGTTGGGCTTGGCCTATCCCCATCTAAAAAATAAGGTAGAAATGGTTTTTTCTGATATTGAACAAATGCTGATTGATGGGGAAATAGATTTGGGTTTGATCATCCATGAAAATAGGTTTACCTACCAAGATAAAGGCTTAAAAAAAGTGAAAGACCTAGGGCAATTTTGGGAAGAAAAAAATAATTGCGCCATTCCCTTGGGGGGTATCGTAATTAAAAGGGACTTACCTTTAGCCATTAAAAAAACGGTAAACCAGCTGATCAGGGAATCTGTAGAATATGCTTTTGCCAATCCAAAATCGGCCTTGCCATTTATAAAATCCCATGCACAAGAAATGGAAGAAAGCGTAATGTACAAACACATAGATCTATATGTTAACAAATATTCCATTGGCTTAGGTGCCGATGGTAAAAAAGCAGTGGAAACTTTGTTTGATCAAGCCCAAGAAAACAGCATTATCCCCCAAGTAAATAAAAATTTGTTTCTCTAAATAATTAGATGGCATTATTTGTGAGGAAAAAATAGAGATCAAAATTATTTATTGATAATAGATAAATTAGCTTTTAAATTTTACACAAAACATTAAAAATCATGAAATTAAAATTTTCTTACCCTTTAGTTTTTTCTGGCTTAATTGCCTTAGCAAGCCTAGGCGCTTGTAACCAGAATACCAAAACCGCCGATAGCAACGCTGATAGCACCATTAACAAAAAAATGAGCATTGCACCATTGGCCGAAGCCGATGATTTCCCTACGGCCAAATTAACGGTTAAAGATGTATCAACTGAAATGGTGGGTACAGATTCTGCCAAAATGATGATCAATTTTGATGTGGCCAATTACGAACTTACTAAACAGACCATGGATATGAATTCTGGTGAGTGCGCTAATTCTGATAAAGGCCAGCACATCCATTTTATTATGGACAATAAGCCCTACCAAGCTCTGTACAAACCAGAAAACACGGTTACCCTACCTTTAAATTCTGAACATTATTTATTGTGTTTCCTTTCCCGATCTTATCATTTATCGGTTAAATCTCCCAACGCCGCTGTGCTGGTTCATTTTAAAATTGATGAAAAGGGAAATTATGTAAAATTAGAAGAATCTAAGGCCCCGATGCTATTTTACAGCAGACCTAAAGGAGAATATGCCGGTAAAGACACCCAAAATTTATTGTTAGATTTTTATGTTAAAAATGCAACTTTAGCCTCTGATGGCTATAAAGTTAAAGTTGATGTTGGGGATACCACTTTTACAGTTGATAAATGGCAACCATATTTTATCAAAAACGCACCAATGGGCGAGTTAAAATTAAAGATTCAATTACAAGATGCTAACGGAAAAGATGTTAGCGGAGACAATACAATGGTAGAAAGAACCGTTACCTTAAAACAGTAACGGTTAGAGTTCGCTAAAAAAGCCTCGCAAAGACCTAGGTCTTTGTGAGGCTTTTTTGTTAGGATATTAAAATTTTCACAATTCTTTATTTCCCCCCCCTAATGCAATGCTATAGATGTATTGTTATAATAATACTTCCTGTCTTATTTAAGTTTTTTGCTGTTTTTCTTAAATAATAAATTCCTTATTTAAGTTTTTTGCTGTTTTTCTTAAATAAGGTTATCTTTATTTAAGTTTTCTAAATAAAATGAACAATTATAAATCAGGCGAGTACCTTAATCAAGGTTATTACAAAAGCTTTCAGCCAAGCGAAATCAATAGGAGTTGGCAATTGGATAATATGGAAATTATTCAGATGTTGAGCAAAGCGGATAGGCAATTGGGTAGGTTGGATATGTATTCTAATTATGTAAACATCGATTTATATATCAGGATGCATATTGCCAAAGAAGCTACGCAATCATCAAAAATAGAAGGAACTCAAACCAATATGGAGGAAGCTTTTTTGAGGAAAGAAGAAATAGGAATAGAAAAGAGAGACGATTGGGAAGAGGTACAAAACTATATCAGCGCCATGAATGAGGCAGTAAAATTGCTTCACTCTTTACCTTTTTCTTCTCGCTTAATTAAACAAACACACAAAATATTATTGCAGGGTGTAAGGGGAAAAAATAAATTGCCTGGAGAATATAGAAGCAGTCAAAATTGGATTGGTGGGGCAACGTTAAATGATGCGGCTTTTGTACCCCCGGTGCATACTTCCATTAATGATTTAATGTCGGATTTAGAAAAGTTTGCAAATGACGAGATTAATCCCTTACCAGATTTAATCAAGATTGCCATCATACATTATCAATTTGAAACCATACACCCTTTTTTAGATGGTAATGGGAGGGTTGGGCGTTTATTGATAACGCTTTATTTGGTTAATAAAAGACTTTTAAAACAGCCCATCTTATACTTGTCAGATTTTTTTGAAAACCACAGACAACTATATTATGATAACCTGATGCAAGCTAGAACTAATAATAACATCAATCAATGGCTAAAATTTTTCTTAACGGGCGTTATAGAAACCGCAAAAAAAGGAGTGGCCACCTTTGATGGAATTTTACAGCTACAAAAACAGCTAGAGTCTAAAGTGCAAACATTACGCAATAGAAGTGGTGATGCAAAAATCATCATCGATTATCTTTATACACAACCTATTATCGATATTTCTAAGGTAGAAGTGCTGATAGGAAAATCTAACGTAACATCTTACAAGCTAATTAGTGATTTAGAAAAATTAGAAATACTCACAGAAATCTCTGGTGCGCAAAGAAATAGGCTTTTTGTTTTTAAAGATTATTTAGCCTTATTTAAAACAGATCAATCTTAAGCCCCTAATTAGCCGCAATCTCAGAAAAATACCATTTATCAATCACGTTCTGGCGTTCTTTTGGGCTTAGGCTATAAAACTCTGGGTTTTTCTTGATAAAAACTTTTAATGTTTCCATTTGGTTAAACCAAAGTTTTGCATAATCCCCAGCGTTTTTCATCCCATAGCGCTTCAAAAACTCGGCATAGGTTCTTTCGTTCTTAAAAATTTTAGATTCGTTTGTTTGTAATTCTGCAACGGCTTCTTTAGATGCCGGCAATTTAAAATCGAATTTCTTATTGTCGAAGCTTTTTCTAGCAGCCAAATAAGCGTTAAAATCTTTATCCTGATTGGCGTAGTAGTAATAATATTTTAGGTCTTTAACTTGTTTTTGCGCAAATGCACTAACTGCAAAGCAAACTAATAATAGTGTAATTAACTTTTTCATCTGTTTTAAGATTTGATGAATAAAGCTATCTTTTTACTTTTTTAAGAATGTTAATAGTTTTCCACATTCTGCATAAATCATATCAAAAACTGGCTCAAATAACGCATCGTCATAATATGGATCTGGCACAACATCGCCAGTAATGAGCAGTTTTATTTTTTCCTTTTCATCGGCAGAACTGGCCAAAGCAACCACATTTTTATAATTGCTTTTATCCATTACATAAATATGGTCAAAGTCAGATAAATCTTCTCTGGTAATCTGCCTAGCTCTTTGCCGGCTGATGTCAATTCCGTGTTGTTTAGCCACTTTAACAGAGCGGGGGTCTGGCTTACCGCCAATATGATAATTCCCTGTGCCTGCAGAATCTACCTGCCAATCTAAACCTTGTTCATTAGCTAAATGTTGTAAAATGCCTTCCGCCAAAGGCGAACGGCATATATTACCCAAACAAACCATCAAAATTTTCATAAAAGATTTGTATCGATCATTAGCAAAATTAAATCGCCTTCAGCTTTTTGCTAAAATTACTTCTTAACGATTCTCCTTTTGTTTAAAATATTTCTTCTTGGGCTTTTCTCCGCCTTGCCTGCCATCTCCTTTAGCGTTGCCGCTTTTTGGTTTTCTATCTCCACCGCCATGGTTGTTTCTTCTGCCGCGTTGATCGTTAGGTTTTTTCTCGTATCTGGTTCCTTGGAAAGGGAACGGATGATCTTCGATTACGGGAATATCCTTGTTGATCAGTTTATGGATATCCTTTAAAAAGTCTTTTTCCTCTGCATCGCAAAAAGAAATAGCCGTACCATTTGCGCCGGCCCTACCCGTCCTGCCTATACGGTGTACGTACGTTTCAGAAATGTTGGGGATTTCAAAGTTGATCACATGTGCCAACTCATCAATATCAATTCCCCTGGCAGCAATATCGGTGGCAACCAAAACCCTAATACTTTGGTTTTTAAAGTTTTCTAAGGCATTCTGACGGGCGTTTTGAGATTTATTCCCGTGGATGGCGGCTGCTTTAATCCCTTCTTTTGCCAAAACTTTAACCACTTTATCGGCCCCATGCTTGGTCCTTGTAAAAACCAAAGCTGTTTTGATTTCTTTGCTCTCTAACAGATGGAGCAATAAATCGTATTTATTATTCCTATCTACATAGTATAAAAACTGGTTGATGGTTTCTGCAGTAGAAGAAACCGGCGTAACCTCTACCCTTACCGGGTTTTTCAAAATGGTATTGGCCAACTGGGTAATAGCCGGCGGCATAGTGGCAGAGAAAAACAAAGATTGCCTTTGCTTCGGCAATGCAGCGATCAATTTCTTCACATCATGGATAAAACCCATGTCCAACATCCTATCGGCTTCATCTAAAACAAAAAATTCTACGTCTTTTAAACTGATGAAGCCCTGGTTCATCAGATCCAGAAGCCTTCCCGGTGTTGCGATCAAAATATCTACACCTTTGTGCAAAGCATCAGTTTGCGCTTTTTGCCCCACACCGCCAAATATAACGGTATGGTTTAAGTGCAAAAACTTGCCATAATCGGCAAAGCTTTCTCCAATTTGTATCGCCAATTCTCTTGTGGGCGTAACGATCAAAGTCTTTATTTTCCTAGACCCTTTGCTTTGTGCGCCCCTTAAATGCAATAATTGCAAAATTGGGATAGCAAAAGCCGCCGTTTTACCAGTACCGGTTTGTGCGCAGCCCAGTAAATCTTTTTCTTGCAACAATAACGGAATGGCTTGCGCCTGTATAGGGGTGGGTTTTACGTAACCTTGCAGTTTTAGAGCCTTTTGTATGGGCTCAATTAATTCTAATTCAGAAAATGTCATATATGTTTTTTTTGAGGAAAGCATATATCATTTCAACTAGAAAGCAAAGCAAACCTCTGTAAATTTGTGCAAAGGTACGTTTATTTATTTTGGGGATTTTTTTAATATGGCACCCTACTTATTTTACATTTTAAAACCTTGCCCTTAAGCCTTTTAAGATTATATTCCATCAATAACATGGGCGCTCTGCCAATTTCCCAAAACACAAACCCCGACGCAATTGGCTGCGGGCTGCTTTGGGGTTCCGTAATTTATTAAGCCGTTTTACAGGCTTAATAAATGTACCAAGCCCTCCGCATCCCTAGCGCAAACACTACAAATCGAAAATAATTTATCCATAAAAAATTTTGGATATATTTACGCTCCGATCAAATTTACGCCGTGAAAAAAGTTTTACCAATATTATTGTTTTTTTTAATTGTTGCCATAAGGATAGCTTATGCGCAAACAGCCATAGATACCATTAAAATAAAAAAAAGCACATTTGGTACTATCTATTTAAAAGATGGAAAAAGCATTAACAACGGAAGAAAATTACATCGCCTATTAAGCTCAAACCCAAAAAACTACCCAGAAATAACAATTATAAGAACCAATTGGGTTTTCGCCGCAATATTTGGTGGCGCATCAGGATATATTTTCGGGAATCAAATTGCAACTAGGTATAGTAGGTCATCCCCAGATTGGGTAGCGCTTAGTGCTGCAACTGCTCTAGCCGGATTATCTATCCCATTTGAGATTGGAAGAGCCAAACACGTTAAAAAAGCCGTTTTAATTTATAATGAGGGCTTAATGCAAACAAGCATAAATAAACCAATCTATAATTTTAACATATCTGATAACGGGTTAGTCTTAAAAATCACGTTTTGAAGCTTTACAATAATACTTATCAATTTTTTAAACTATTTCCTCAAAAAAAACAATCCTCGAGATGTTTAGATATACTTCAAGAAGCCCTTACTATCAATTTTATCCCTATAAACGAAATAAAACAAGTATGCAAGAAATCTCTAAAGCCAATATTTTGCTGCCATGGGCCCGGGTTACAAAGAACAAATTAACGCTATGGAGAAAGTAAAACCAAGTGAAGCAAAAAAATTAGTATCAGCCTTTAACAGGCTTTATTCTTTATAATAATGGATCAAGAAAACCCTTGGAAAACCCTTAGCAGTAAAAAAATATACGATAACCCATGGATCGGTTTAACAGAGCACCAGGTGATCAATCCATCTGGCGGAAAAGGGATCTATGGAGAGATCCATTTTAAGAATTATGCCATAGGGATTATCGCTATTGATGAGGACGATATGATTTTTCTGGTAGGCCAATACCGCTTTCCGCTTAAACAATATACTTGGGAATTGCCCGAAGGTGGCGGCCCTTTGGATGGAGAACCATTAGGTTCTGCGAAGAGAGAATTGTTGGAAGAAACCGGTTTGGTTGCCAAAGAATGGAAAGAGGTTTTGCGCATGCACCTTTCTAATTCTGTTAGCGATGAATTGGGGATTTTGTATTTAGCAAAAGATTTTGAACAGTTTGAAGCCCAGCCAGAAGAAACGGAACAACTGGAAGTGAAAAAAATGCCTTTTGAAGATGCCTACCAAATGGTTATAAATGGTAAAATTACCGATTCTTTAACCGTTGCAGGGCTTATGAGGGTTAAATTGATGAGAGAAGGTTTTTGATTTATATTTGCGCAATGAAAAGAATCATCGGACATATTTTTAGCCCCTTGCACCACCTTGGTTTTTTTTTGGTTTTGATCATCTTTCAGCCCATACAGTGGCTTTGCTATAAGCTTGGAGGGTACAAAGCGCACAAATCATCCGTAGATATCATGAATTTTTTTCTCTTGATCCCTTATTATTTTGTGTTTGATTTTATCAGTTTTAAAAATGAACAAAATTTACCAATCGATAGACCAATTATTTTTGTTGCTAACCATCAGAGTATGTACGATATCCCGCCGTTGATCTATTTTTTGAGAAAATACCATGCTAAATTTATCTCTAAAATAGAACTGACAAAAAACATCCCTTCTATTTCTTTTAACTTGAAATATGGCGGAGGTGCAAATATTGACAGAAGCGATAAAAAGCAATCTTTGGGAGAGATCATGAAGCTTGGCCAAAGGATGAGGGACAACAATTGGAGTACCGTTATTTTCCCAGAAGGTACCCGATCTAAAACGGGTAAGATGAAAGAATTTCAGATTGGGGGCATAGCTACTATCTTAAAAAAAGCTCCTAATGCTTTAATTGTCCCAATAGCGATTGAAAACTCTTGGAAAATGGTGCGCTACGGATTGTTTTGGCTCAATGCCTTTATACCATTAAAATTTACGGTTCTAACACCAATAGAACCTGCTGGCAAAGATATAGTTGAGCTGGTAAAAGAATTAGAAATAGCGGTTAAGAATGTAGTTGAGAAAGATTTAGATTAAAAATATAGCCATTTAAAGATTTATTTGTTCTCCTCATCCTCAAAAATATTTTTCCAGCTTGTTACATTATATTTAGTTCTATTTTCGTCTTTCTTACCACCATAAATTAATGTTTTCCCAATTTTTGCAGGGGCAGCAACTTTCTCAAACAAATCCATCTTCTCAAATAATTTGCTGGTTACGGTTTGTGTAGCCTTTACTTCAAATATAGAAAAACCACTGTCGTTTTTCATTAGCATATCCACCTCGTTTCTATTGCTATCTTGCCAAAAATAATATTCTTGATCTAAATATAAATGATGGTTCATCTTTTGGTATTCGGCAATGATCATATTCTCAAAAATATTTCCTTTTAACCTATTCTCAATTAATGCTTCTTCGGTTTTGATCCCCAATAAATAGTTTAACAAACCCGTATCATAAAAATATACCTTAGGGCTCTTAACCACTCTTTTGTTAAAGTTATTGTGATAAGGTTGTAAAAGAAAAACAATATAACTGCTTTCTAAAATAGATAACCAAGCTTTTGCGGTATTGCGGGAAATATCACATTCGTTTGCCAATGCGCTAAAATTTAACAGTTGCCCTGCCCTGCCTGCGCACAAACTTAAAAATGTACGAAAAAGCTTTAGATCTTTGATGTTCAAGAGTTCGGTAACATCTTTCTCTATATAGGTTTGGATGTAGTTTTTATAGAATATGTTAGGTTCTATATCCCTATCATAAATTGCAGGATAAAAGCCTTTTTTTGCGGCTGCGATATAGGTTTCTGGAAGTAGGTTAGCTTCTTTTAGCTCTGAAAAATCTAAAGGTAAAAGTTTAAATAGCGCAACCCTGCCTGCTAAACTTTGCGTAATGCTGTTTAAAAGATGAAAGTTTTGAGAGCCCGATAAAATATATTGTCCCATTATTTTTGAGTTATCCACCCTTTCTTGCAAATAAGAAAAAAGCTCAGGGACTCTTTGCACTTCATCTAGTATCACTTTTTCATGATATTGGTTTAAAAAACCGAGCGGGTCTTCTTTAGCAAATAGCCTGTTGTTGGGGTTTTCTAAACTTACGTATTGGTAATTTTCAAAAATTTCTTTCAATAAAGTTGTTTTACCAGATTGCCTTGGGCCGGTTAAGGCCAATATCGGGAATTTAGTCTTTTGAGAGGCTACCAAACTGGTAATGCGCCGTTTTATTAAACTACTCATGCTACAAATGTAATAAAATAATTATTTCTATTTACAATTTACATAATTTTCATTGCCAATTTACATAGATTATATTTACAATATACATAAGTTCTATTACCAATTTGCATAATTTTGGTTTATGCTTTTATGCTTGGTTAGTTAAATGGGCTTTTGCAGAAAACCATATAAATAGCACAGGTTTTGCGCTAAGGATGCGCAGGGCTTGGTACATTTTGGTTAGTGCTTTTTTTCACTAACCAAAATTACGGCACCCCGAAGCAGCCTGACCTGTGTGTTGGATTTGTGCTTTGGGAAAAGGAGCGCCATCATTGTTGTTGTTGTAAGAAACCAAATGCAAAAAGCTTAAAGAAAAGAGCCATTAAGGTTGCCATAAAACCTATATCCCTTAACTGCCTATAAATTAAAAATCACAACAAGGTTAAATTGTAAACCGCGTCTGTTTTGCCCTTGAAATTTTGCTACTTTTGTAGCTGATGCCAGATATAATTAAACTTTTGCCAGATTCTGTTGCCAACCAAATTGCGGCCGGCGAGGTAGTGCAAAGGCCTGCTTCTGCCGTTAAAGAACTGTTAGAGAATGCCATAGATGCTGGTGCCGATAAAATTCAGTTGATCATAAAAGATGCGGGAAAAGCCCTTATCCAAGTTATAGATAATGGTTGTGGGATGAGCGCAACAGATGCAAGGATGTGCTTTGAACGCCATGCAACCTCTAAAATAAATAAAGCAGAGGATCTTTTTGCCATTAGAACAATGGGTTTTAGGGGCGAAGCGATGGCTTCTATCGCCGCTATTGCGCAGGTAGAACTGAAAACCAAAAGGCATGAGGACGAGCTTGGTACAAGATTAGAGATCGAGGCTTCAGAGGTGATAGGCCAGGAGCCTTGCTCTACCGCTTCTGGCAGCTCTATTAGCGTAAAGAATCTTTTTTACAATATCCCGGCCCGGCGTAATTTCTTAAAAAGCAACCCCGTAGAAACCAGGCATATCATTGATGAATTTCAGCGTGTGGCGTTGGCGCATCCAGAGATTCATTTTACCCTGCACCACGATGGGCAAGAGGTTTATCATTTACCACCGGCGCAATTAAAGCAAAGGATCATCCATTTATTGGGCAATAATTATAACGAAAGATTGGTGCCCTTAGATGAAGAAACTAGTATTATACAGGTAAAAGGATTTATTGGCAAGCCCGCCTTTGCCAAAAAAACACGTGGCGATCAGTTCTTTTTTGTGAACAATCGTTTTATAAAAGATGGTTATTTGAACCATGCCGTGATGATCGCTTATGAGCAATTATTGCCCGAAGATTGTTTCCCGCTTTATGTTTTGTTTATCGAGATTGATCCCGCAAAAATTGATATCAACGTTCACCCAACTAAAACGGAGATTAAATATCAGGATGAAAAAGCCATTTATGCCATTATTAGATCGGCTGTAAAAAGGTCTTTGGGCAAGTACAACATTACCCCTACTTTAGATTTTGATCAAGAAACTGCTTTTGAAGCGATGTTAAGCCAAAAACCCTTGGATGAGATTACGCCGCCTTCTATTAATTTTAACCCAAGTTTTAACCCGTTTTTTGAAGGGAGGGCAGCAACCAAGGAAATCCCCTATTTACGTAACGTTGGTGAAAAGCAACAAGGAATTCCACAGAATTGGGATACGCTTTATCAAATTGCGCACAAGAGAGAAAATGAACAAAGCACTTTTGAACTAAATAAGGCAAGCAGTGTTTCTATTGATGATGATAAACTAGAGAACCTGGGAGGTAGGCAGGTTTTTCAGTTGCACCAAAAATATATCATCACACAAATAAAACAAGGCTTAATGCTGGTAGATCAGCAAGCGGCCCATGAGCGTATTTTGTACGAAAGATTCTTAAAACAGCTGGATCAAAATAAAGGTGCCAGCCAGCAAAGTTTGTTTCCACAAACGGTTACGCTTAACACTACCGATTTTGCCTTGGCTAACGAGTTGCTGCCATATTTTCATGCCTTGGGTTTTCAGATAAGGGATTTTGGGAAAAACACCCTTGTGATTGAAGGCGTACCGGCAGACATCCCAGAAAACAACGATTTAGCCACCATGCTAGAAGAATTGATAGAGGGTTTTAAGAACAACCATACCATTTTAAAGCTTGATAAACGGGATAATTTAGCTAAAACTTTAGCCAAAAACGCCGCGATTAAAGCTGGCACAACATTAGAGATTGATGAAATGAACAATTTGATCGATCAACTTTTTGCCTGCGAAATGCCAAATGCGGCAATTAATGGCAAACAAATTATCACTAAAATAACCCTGTTAGAATTGGCCGATAGGTTTAATAAAAACGGAACTTTTTAAAAACGAATGAAAGAATTTAGACCTTTAGGCAACACCCTTTTCCCCCCGGTTGTAAAAAACCTTTTGATCATTAACGGGATCATGTTTTTTGCCACTTATGTATTTCAAAGCAGGATTGACCTAAACCAATATTTAGACTTGTATTATTTTGGTTCGCCAAAGTTTAGGATCTGGCAATTGGTTACCCATTTATTTATGCATGCCAACATTATGCACATATTTTCTAATATGTTTGCTTTGTGGATGTTTGGGGCAATCATAGAAAATTACATGGGATCAAAGCGGTTTTTGCAGTATTATTTATTAACCGGTATTTTTGCTTCCGTTTTGTTTATGGGCGTACAATATTTGCAGATAAACCCCGTACAACAACATGCCGAATTATATGAGGCAAACCCAAGATACCAAGCTTTCGATAATTTTGTGAGTAAAGACGTTGATGAGAATAACCAGCCGCAGTACAACGATATGCTGAGCTACTATAAAAACCATCCTGATGACCCTGAGGCTAAATCTGCAAGTATAAAAGCGGTTAACTTTTATGCCGATAGCAAAGTAGATTCTGCAACGTTGGGTGCTTCTGGTGCTGTTTTTGGGATTTTACTGGCCTTTGGGATGCTTTTCCCAAACGCGTTGATCTATATTTATTTCTTTTTCCCAATGAAAGCCAAATACTTGGTAATATTGTATGGGGCATTTGAGTTATACAATGGTGTGGCAAACAACCCCGGAGATAATGTAGCGCATTTTGCACATTTGGGGGGGATGTTGATAGGATTTATCTTATTGAAGATTTGGGATATTAAAAGACCAAATCAGTTTGGTTAGCTTTTAGGCCGAGAGCAAAAAATTAAAAACTAAAGCAAAATTGATATTTGTAATTGATTTACATTTTTTTCTAACGATACATTAAAGGTAGAATGGGGTTTTTTGACGAGATAAAAATGAAAATGTTCAGCTCTGGAAGTAGGGTAATGCTATTTATAGGCATCAACGTATTTATTTTTGTGCTAACGGGCTTACTAAGCCTGTTCGTATTCTTGTTTAGGTTACCCTTTGATATTGATGCCCTTGTAACCAATTATTTTGCGGTGCCAACTTATCTGCCCCAACTGCTTTATCGCTTCTGGACACCCTTTACTTATATGTTTCTTCATGCGGGCTTTTTCCATATCTTATTTAACATGTTATGGCTATACTGGATGGGGCAAATTTTTGAGGAATATTTAAACGCTAAAAAATTTACCTTTGTCTATTTAGCTGGCGGTTTAGCCGGAGCTGCATTTTATATTTTTTGTTATAATATTTTCCCGGCTTTTGAAGAGGCAAAACTAGCCTCTGTGGCCGTTGGCGCATCCGCATCTGTTACCGCAATAATGGTTGCAACGGCAACACTTTTACCAAATTATACAATGGGGCTATTGTTTATAGGCCCGGTAAAACTAAAATGGCTGGTATTGGCCTTCATTATACTAGATTTGATTAACGTGGCCGGCCCAAATTCTGGTGGCTATCTATCGCATTTGGGCGGCGGTATATTTGGCTTCTTCTTTGTTAAAGCCTTACAAAGCGGTAATGATTGGTGCAAGCCTTTTGAAAACATTTTTAAACCAAAACCGAAATTAAAAGTGGTTTCTAAAAACCAAAACGTTAATATTCGCCAAAGGAATGAAGTGCCAAACCAAGAAGTAATTGATCAAATTTTAGATAAGATTTCACAATCTGGCTACAACAATCTTACTGCCAAAGAGAAAAACATTTTATTTAACGCCAGTAAAAGCAATGAAGAAAAAGGGAAATAGCTTGCTGCAAAAAGCAATTCTTTTTTTTAATTTTCTAGCTATATTCTGCCTCGTCTTAAGCTATTTAGCAACCATTGTGGATCCAGAGAAACTTTGGTATTTTACGCTTTTTGGCCTTGCCTACCCTTTTATCTTACTTAGCAATTTATTGTTCTTTTTAATCTGGCTACTTTTAAAAAGATGGTATTTTATGTATTCTTTAATCTTTATTTTAATTGGTTACCAACCACTTACCCGCACTTTTGGTTTTAGGTTAAGCAAATCTGAAACCTTTGATATGGATACCAATACCATTAAATTGATGTCTTATAATGTGCATTACTTTAAAAAGTTCGGTTATGATCTAGATACCACAACCCGTTCTAAAGTACTTAGGTTAATAAAAGAACAACAGCCAGATATAATCGGTTTTGAAGAGTTTTTTACCAGAAAGAAAGGAAAGTACGACCTTAAGGATTCTCTTTTAAAGATTTTAAACACCAAAGAATTTTATTATAGCACAGCGGTTGATAACGATTATGAATCTACCGGGGTTGCCATATTTAGCAAATACCCGATAATAAAAACAGGCGATATTGTTTTGGATAGCTTGGATACCGGAAATCAAGGTGTTTTTGCCGATGTTAAGAAAGGCGAGAAAGTTTTTAGGGTTTATGCCGTCCATTTAGCCTCCATTTCTTTCCAGCCAGAAGATTATAATTTCTTGAATGAGGTTAAGTCTGATATAAAATCAAGTAAGGATGTAATATCGTCTAAAAGGATCGTGAAAAAATTAAAAACCGCATTTATCAAAAGAAGTAATCAGGTAAAAATAATTAAGCAGCACATGAATAATTGTAAAACCCCTTACATAGTTATGGGCGATTTTAATGATACCCCGGCTTCATTTGCCTTAACCCAGATGAATAAAGGCCTAAAAAACGCCTTTCAAGAAAAAGGTAGGGGATTGGCAATTACATACAACGGAGATTTCCCAAATTTTCAGATAGATTACATATTAGCAAGCCCCCAATTCAATATCAATAGTTACCAAATCATCAAAAAGTCTTTGTCTGATCATTATCCAATAAGATCAAACGTATGCTTGGTTAACTAGCCCATTAAAAACGATCATCAAAATTTGTAATTTGCGCCATGCAACATTCGCTATCCATATATAACACATTAAGTAAAAAAAAAGAAGTTTTTAAAGCCTTAAACCCACCCTACGTAGGGATGTATGTTTGCGGCCCAACGGTGTATAGCAATGCGCATTTAGGCAATGCCCGCACTTTTGTTTCTTTTGATGTGGTTTTTAGGTACCTAACTTATTTGGGCTATAAAGTAAGATATGTTAGAAACATTACAGATGCCGGGCATTTAGAGGATGACGGTGATCAAGGCGAGGACAAAATCTCTAAAAAAGCAAAACTTGCGGCTTTAGAGCCAATGGAAATCGTACAAAAATATAGTGTAGATTTTCATCAGATGATGCAAGCTTTTAACGCATTGCCACCAAGTATAGAACCAACCGCAACTGGTCACATCATAGAACAGATAGAGATGATAAAAGTCATTTTAAAAAGCGGTTATGCCTATGAAGTAGATGGTAGTATTTATTTTGACGTAGAGAAATATAACGAAACACAGAACTACGGCGTTTTAAACGGCAGGAAACTAGAAGATTTGATCAATAACACCCGTGATCTTGGCGGGCAGCAACAGAAAAAAGGCAAGTTAGACTTTGCGCTTTGGATAAAAGCCAATCCAGAACATTTGATGCAATGGCCCTCGCCATGGGGAAAAGGATTTCCGGGCTGGCATTTAGAATGTTCTGCCATGAGCAATAAATACCTGGGCGAACAATTTGATATCCACGGGGGTGGGATAGATCTAGTGCCAACACACCACACCAATGAAATTGCCCAAAATATAGCTTGCTGCGGAAAACAACCCGCAACCTTTTGGATACATACCAACATGCTAACGGTTAACGGGCAAAAAATGTCTAAATCTTTAGGGAACAGCTTTTTACCCCATGAGCTTTTTTCTGGCGAGCATCCTTTGTTAAATAAGGGCCATAGCCCAATGGTGATCCGTTTTTTTATGTTACAAGCACATTACAGAAGCACCCTAGATTTTTCTAATGATGCCTTAGAGGCAAGTGAAAAAGGTTTTAAAAGGTTAATGAACGCCTTTGAGCTTTTAGAGAAATTAAAAACGAGCGATACTTCTGAGGTTGATGTTGCAGAATTAGAAGCTAGGTTTAGGGCCGCCATGGATGATGATTTTAACACCTCCGTTTTAATTGCAGAGCTTTTTGAAGCCTCAAAAATCATCAATTCTATCTATGATGGCAAAACAAAAATAGATCAATCATCTTTAGATTCTTTAAAAGATGTGATGAACGCTTTTATACTAAATGTTTTAGGCCTAAAAAATGATTTACAGGCCACCGATGATTTGGCACCCGTGATGGATTTTATACTTAAAATAAGGACCGAAGCCAAAGCGAACAAGGATTATGTTACCTCAGATAAAATTAGGATTGGTTTAAACGAAATAGGGTTTCAAGTTAAAGACGGAAAAGAAGGAAGCAGCTGGGCGAAAGAGTAGGATCTAATCGCTATCTTAAATCAATTTTATATTTTGGGCGTTACTCATCCTGAAAATGAAAACTTTAACATTAAAGAAACCAACTATGTTAAAGATAATTGAAACAGAAGATGGATGTGCGTTAGCTAAAGTATATATCTAGTGTGTTTGTGCCAAAAAAAAACTTACTTCTTCCTTACGTACTTTAACACCAATAAATTTTGGGCATTGTGCCCCAAACCGCTAATATTATTTTGGATAAGATTAACCGATTGATCGTAAAACAAAACAACAACCGGCGCTTCGGCCATCACTAATTGATCCATTTTCTGATAAAGCCTATAACGTTCTTTATCATCTTTAACATAGTTGAGCTGCTCAAACATTTTATCGAATTCTGGCTTGTTAAAATTGGTATAATTTGGCCCTATCGGCACATAATTTTTAGAATAGAACATAGAAAGATAAATTTCGCCATCTGCGTAATCGGCGATCCAATTTCCCCTAAAAAAATTGGTTTGGCGTTTTGCGATCGTTTCCCTTAAAGAGGCGCTTTGGTTTACCTCAATCTTAGATTTAATGCCAACGTTATTCAATTCGCCCTGTATAAATTCGATCAAATCTTTATAAGTAGTAGTGGTGCTTAACGTCAATTCTTTCATACCGTTTCCGTTCGGGAAACCCGCTTCTTTTAATAGTTCTTTGGCCTTCTCAGGGTTATAATCGTACCCTTTTACCGTCTTGGCATCAAAACCGGGCATCCCGGCAGGTATAAAACCAGCTGTTCCGGGGATACCTATCCCGTTTCGTAAATATTTTACCAATTTTTCTCTATTGATAGCGTAATTAATTGCTTGCCTTACTTTTTTGTATTTTAAGGGCGAGTCTTTTACAATCGCTAAATTGCTATCTACCAACATCCCTAAATATTCGGTATTCAAATAAGGGCCCTTTACCAACTTAAATTTACCTTTGTATTTAGAGGTCATGTTGCCGCTTTTGGTCAATATATCATCTCGGTAGCTGCCGTCTATACTATTAAAATAATCTAAGTCTTTTTTCAAAAACTCCATAAAAGCAGTTTGCTTATCTGGGATAAAAGTTGCCTTTAAAGCATCTAAATATGGCAACCTTTCTCCTGTACTATCTTTTTCAAAATAATTTTCGTTTTTCAGCAAAACCAAAACCTCGCCCTCTTTCCAATACTTAAGCTTAAAAGGGCCAGTGCCAATGGGGTGGGCCCTAAACTCTTTCCCGTATTTATCTGCAACTTCATGCGGTACAACAGAGCAATATTGGGCAGAGAGCATGGCTAAAAATGGAGGGAAAGGTTTATTTAGTTTGATGATGAAGGTAGAATCGTTTGGGGCAATAAAATCTTGTTTGCCATTTACCTTATCGTTAAAAATCCAAGCCCCTGATGATGCCATTTTTGGGTCTATTATCCGTGAAAACGAATATTTAAAATCTGGTGCCACGGCCTTTCTTCCTTTGCCGTTTTTGAAACGCGCATCATCAGTAAAAAAAACATCATCCCTCAAATGGAAAGTATAGGTTTTACCATCTTCAGAAATTTCCCACTTTTTGGCAACACTGGGTATAATATTTAAGCTGTCATCAATTTGTACCAAACAACTAAAAATTTGGTTGCACATCCATAATACATTTTGATTACGGGCAAAGGCAGGGTCTAAAGAAGTTAAACCTTGGTCTAAATTGATATTGAAAACCGTTTTTCTATTCTTTTGGCCATCAGGTTTACATCCCGATAAAAAAAGAAAGCCAATAAGCAAAAGAAGAGATGGATGTACAGGATTAAAACGCTTCACGAAACTCAAAATTTTTATATTTGGCAAAATACCCAAAAATGCAAAACAAAAGAATCATTTCCTTATTACCTGCTGCAACAGAAATTGTTTGTGCCTTAGGTTTGCAAGAAAGTTTGGTGGGCAGGTCGCATGAATGTGATTACCCTATAGAAATCGCCAACCTGCCAATTTGTTCTGATGCTAAATTTTTATCGGGCAATGATAGTGCAAAAATAGATGCCCAAGTAAAAGAGGTTTTGACCGATGCGCTTTCCATTTATAAAATTGATAAAGAGCTGATAAAATCTTTAAACCCTAACGTTATCATAACCCAAAACCAATGTGAGGTATGTGCCGTTTCAGAAAAAGATGTTCAGGATGCTTTGAGCGAATTAACCGATGCTAATGTAGATTTGATTTCTTTAGAACCCAATACCTTATCAGATATTTTAAGGGAAATAAAAGAAACCGCCGTAAAATTAGGTGTAGAAAAGGAAGGCAATCAATTGATCGAAGATTTAGAAGAACGTATCGATATTGTAAAGCATAAACTTAAATATTTCCCAGAAAAGCCAAAAGTGGCCATAATAGAATGGCTTTCACCGATAATGGTAGCAGGAAATTGGATCCCAGAATTAGTAAATATTGCTGGTGGAAAATCTGTTTTGGCAGAAAACGGAAAACATTCGCCTTATATAGAATGGCAACAACTATATGATGAAAACCCAGAAGTGATCATTGTTGCGCCTTGTGGTTTTTCTATCAACAGAACGTTGCAAGAAATAGATTTATTGATCAATTTGCCCGGTTGGCGAGATTTAGCCGCAATAAAAAACAACCGCGTTTATATTGCCGATGGGAATGCCTATTTTAACCGTAGCGGCCCAAGGATTGTAGATACCATAGAAATGCTGGCAGAAATGATTACCCCAAAATATTTTGCTTTCGGTTATGAAGGCGAAGGCTGGATCAAGTTTATTTCTTAAGTAAAAGGTTAAAAGTTTGCTTGGCAAGTTTTATTCTGGCTTTCCACTTTTAGTGTTCCTCTTTAAGTTTTCTGCCAATCAATAAAACATCTCAATTTGCATCTCAAAAAAATTTTATTACATTTGCATTGATTCGAAAGAGGGGGCACATTGTCCCCTCTTTTTATTTAACAAAAAAGCAATAAATGAACTTAGAAGAAAGAATTAGGGAGTTGATAGCCGAAAAATTGGCCGATCGTCCTGATCTTTTTGTGGTAGAGGTTAAGATAGTTAACAATAAAAACGTAACTATTTTATTAGACGGAGATGAAGGTATAGGCATACATGATTGCGCTTTGGTAAGCCGTTATGTAGGGTTTCATTTAGAAGAAGAAAATTTGATTGATAATGCTTATACATTAGAAGTTGGTTCGCCGGGTCTAGATACCCCGTTAACCATGGATAGGCAATTTAAAAAAAACGTGGGAAGGCTTTTAGAGATAAAACTTAAAGAAGGCAAGCAAACCGAGGGGAAACTGCTTTCCGCAGATGATAATGGTATTACCATCATGGAAACCATCAAACAAAAAGGCAAAAAAAACAAAGAAGAAGAAAAAAACATCAATAAAAATGAGATTGCCGAAGTGAAAGTTGGGGTCTCTTTTAAATAACAACATAATTTATAATAGCAATGATAGCAAATGGAAAGTATTAATTTAATCGATTCGTTTCAGGAGTTTAAAGACTTCAAGAATATTGACAGGCCAACGGTAATAAGTGTTTTGGAAGAGGTTTTCCGAAGTATGTTGCGTAAACGTTTCGGTACTGATGAGAATTGCGACGTTATTGTTAACCCAGATAACGGGGATTTGGAGATTTGGAGAACCAGAACCGTAATGGAAGATGGTTTTTCTGAAGATGATGATCTGGAAATTGAATTGGCAGACGTTGCAAAAATTGATCCCGATCTAGAAGTTGGCGATGATTTTATAGAACAGATTACCTTAGAAAGTTTTGGTAGGAGAGCAATTTTAGCGGCCCGCCAAACCCTGGTCTCTAAAATATTAGAACTAGAAAAAGACGAAATCTTTAAAAATTACAAAGATAGGGTTGGTGAGATTGTAACGGGCGAGGTTTATCAGGTTTGGAAAAAAGAGACCTTGGTTTTAGATGATGATGGTAACGAGTTGATCTTGCCTAAAACAGAGCAAATCCCTGCAGATTATTTCAAAAAAGGAGATTCTGTAAGGGCCGTTGTTGATAAGGTAGAAATGCTGAACAGCAACCCAAAAATCATTATCTCTAGAACCGCACCGGCGTTTTTACAACGTTTATTTGAATTGGAAGTTCCCGAGATTTTTGATGGATTGATCACCATTAAAAAAATTGTTCGCGAGCCAGGAGAAAGGGCAAAAGTTGCGGTAGAATCTTATGACGATAGGATTGACCCAGTTGGAGCTTGCGTTGGGATGAAAGGCTCCAGAATTCATGGTATCGTAAGAGAACTAAGAAATGAAAATATAGATGTAATCAACTTTACAAACAATATTTCATTATATATCCAAAGGGCACTATCGCCAGCTAAGATTACCTCTATTAAATTAGATGATGAGACCATGAGGGCTGCCGTTTATTTAAAGCCCGATCAAGTTTCTTTGGCCATTGGCCGAGGTGGGCACAATATTAAATTGGCCGGTAAACTTACAGGGTATGAAATTGATGTTTACAGAGAATCATCCGAGGAAGAGGAAGACGTAGATTTAGAAGAATTCTCTGACGAAATTGATGGTTGGATCATCGATGAATTTAAGAAAATAGGTTTAGATACTGCAAAAAGCGTGATCGCTTTAACCGTTGCCGATTTGGTTAAGCGTACCGATCTTGAAGAAGAAACTGTTGAAGAGGTACTAGGAATTTTACGTTCTGAGTTTGAATAGTTTTTGTTTTGTAGTAATAAACGTACTTTTGTATTAATAATAGCTTAGAAAGAGAAGATTAAATGTCAGAAGACAAAAATTTAGGAATATTAAAAGTTGCAAAAGAACTAAACATTGGTCTGGGAACCATAGCAGAGTTTTTAAACGGTCAAGGCTTTAAAGTAGAAGCAAGACCTAATACTAAGCTAACAGGCGATATGTACAATGCTCTTTTGAAAGAATACCAAGGGGATAAAAACCTTAAAGAGGAAGCAAAGAGCATTGTTATAGGCAAGATACGTCGTGATGACGCAAATACCGTTATTGATGAAACCCCAATATCAACCCCTTCCTCTAAAAACAAAAATGAAGACGAGGGAGAAGAGATTTTGATCAAAAACGTTGGTTCTGCCCCTTCAATAAATATCGAAACTAAGAAAGAGGAGACCAAGCCCGCAGAAGCTGTTGAGGCAGCTCCTTCTAGTCCCGGTGTTAAGGTAGTCGGAAAAATAGACCTAGATAGTTTAAACTCAAAAACACGTCCTGATAAAAAATCTTTTAATGAAGTGCCAGAGCAGGTTGTAAAACCAGAAGTTAAAGAAAAACCAGAAGAGGCGGTTCATGAAGATAAGCCAATTATAGAAACACAGCCAGAACCTGTTGCAGAGGCTCCAAAAAAAGAAGAGCCAAAAGTTGAAGAGGAAAAGGCCGTTGAAAATAAGGAAGAAAAAGTTGAAGAAGTACCCGTTTCTGAGACTAAGCCAAAAACTGATACCACTGTTACAGAAAACACAGATACTAAAGCAGCGGCAGAAGAAGAAACCGATGATGTAATTAGAGCGAAAGCTAAACAGTTAACGGGTCCTAAAGTAATTGGAAGGATAGAACTTCCTATAAACAAGAAAAAAGACCAACCTGTTGCTTCATCATCTAACCCCAATACCGCAGATAATAAAAGAAAAAGAAAGCGCAAGCCAGCGGCAGGCGGGTCTCAAGGCGGTGGTTCAAACCATCCGCAAGGGCAAGGTGCTCCTCAGCAAGGCAATAGGCCTCCACAAGCTGGTAATGGGCAAAATAACCAAAACAGAACCGCTGCCCCAGGCGCAAGGCCACCACACAGAAGAGGGCAACCGGTACCCCCAAAAGCAGAACCAACAGAAAAGGAAATACAAGACCAGATAAAAGCAACGCTTGCAAGATTAAGCGGTGCCGGTAAATCTGGTAAATTTGCCCAGCGTTCTAAACTGCGCCGTCAAAAACGTGATGATGTTGCTGCTACAACCGAAGAAAGGCTAGCGGCAGAGCAAATGGATTCAAAAGTATTGAAAACAACGGAGTTTGTTACGGCAAACGAGTTGGCTACAATGATGGATGTAACCGTTACCGAAATTATTGCTACCTGCATGAGCCTGGGCCTATTCGTTTCTATCAACCAAAGGTTAGATGCAGAAACCCTGACTATTGTAGCAGATGAATTTGGTTATGAAATTCAGTTTGTTGGTGCAGAAGATGAGGAAGTTAACCTTGAAGAGGAAGATGCCGAAGAAGATTTATTGCCTCGTTCCCCAATTGTTACGGTGATGGGACACGTAGATCATGGTAAAACATCTTTATTGGATTTTATCCGTAAAGCAAACGTGATTTCTGGCGAAGCTGGGGGCATAACACAGCATATTGGTGCTTATGAAGTAAAATTAGATGAGGAAAAGAGTATCACTTTTTTAGATACTCCGGGTCACGAAGCTTTTACGGCAATGAGGGCTCGTGGTGCTAAGGTAACCGATGTTGCAATTATCGTAATTGCGGCAGATGATACGGTGATGCCACAAACTACAGAAGCAATAAACCATGCTTTAGCAGCTAATTTGCCAATGGTTTTTGCCTTCAATAAAATGGATAAACCGGGAGCAAACCCCGATAAAATACGCGAGCAATTATCAGCAATGAATATTTTGGTAGAAGAATGGGGCGGTAAATACCAAACCCAAGAAATTTCTGCTAAATCTGGGATGAACATTGATAAATTGTTAGAAAAGGTATCATTAGAAGCAGAATTGTTAGAGTTAAAAGCAAACCCTAACAAGAGAGCCGTTGGTACTGTAATTGAAGCCCAATTAGATAAGGGCAGGGGTTATGTGGCAACCGTTTTGGTAGAAGCCGGAACCCTTAAGGTTGGCGACCCAATACTTGCAGGGTCTTATAGCGGTAGAGTTAAGGCACTATACAATGAAAGAGGAAGCAGGGTAGAAAAAGCGGGCCCGGCTGCACCAGTACAGGTTTTAGGATTTCAAGGTGCACCACAAGCGGGAGATCGTTTTAACGGAGTAGAAAGCGAGCCAGAAGCTCGTGAAATTGCAAACAAGCGTTTACAGTTACAAAGAGAGCAGGGCTTGCGTACCCAAAAACACATCACTTTAGATGAAATCGGCCGTCGTTTAGCGATCGGTAACTTTAAGGAGTTGAATATCATTATTAAAGGCGACGTGGATGGTTCTGTGGAAGCGTTATCAGATTCATTACAGAAACTATCTACAGAGCAAATACAGGTTAAAATTGTTCATAAAGCAGTAGGCCCAATATCAGAATCTGATGTTTTATTGGCCACCGCATCAGATGCTATCATCATCGGTTTCCAAGTTCGCCCAAGTGCAGGTGCCAGAAAATTAGCCGAAGCAGAAGAAATTGACGTAAGGTTATATTCTATTATCTATAAAGCTATTGATGAAATAAAGGCGGCAATGGAAGGCATGTTGGCTCCAGAGTTTGAAGAGAAAATTGTTGCTAATGTTGAAATTAGAGAGACCTTCAAAATCACTAAAGTTGGTACAATTGCAGGTTGTATGGTTTTAGATGGCACCATCAACAGAAACAGTAAAATTAGGATCATCCGCGAAGGCGTGGTGGTTTATACTGGCGAATTGGAGTCTTTAAAAAGATTTAAAGACGATGTTAAAGAAGTTAGCAGAGGTTATGAGTGTGGATTGAACATAAAAGGTTACAATGATATCCAAGTAGGCGATATTGTTGAGGCCTATGAACAGGTAGAAGTAAAAAGGAAATTGTAAATTTCTCTTAGTTAGCAAAAAGCCGTTCAATTAAAAATTGAGCGGCTTTTTTATGTTTTAACTTGGGTTAGATAATTATTTTTTATCAGAACAAGATTTCTGGGTGTTTTACACGCCTGCCCAAACAGACGGGCTTTTGGTTATATCTCTTTTTTGTCTTATTCTTCTACTCCGCTACCGCTGATGTTATTGATGATCGCTTATTAAAATTGAATTACATAGGCAGAGCCGCTTTGCCATGCTGAGCAGAGCCGCTTTGCCATGCTGAGCGGAGCCGCTTTGCCATGCTGAGCAGAGCCGCTTTGCCATGCTGAGCGGAGCCGCTTTGTCATGCTGAGCGGAGTCGAAGCATAAATCCCAACGCCCCCCTTCGACTTCGCTCAGGGTGACATTCCCTTCGACTTCGCTCAGGGTGACATTCCCTTCGACCCCGAGCGAATACCCCTTGAGGATATATTTAAGTCTGAATGTCATTGATATGAAATAAATATTACCCCTCCCGGAATGACAAAAAAGCCTACCCGAATTACAGGCGGGGTTGCCACTTCAATCTTTAACCGCTTTACAATAGTAAAAAAGTAATTGAGCATCATAAAATTAATCAATACTCGAACTGAGGTTTTTAGATATTGATTATCAAGAAGGAATAAAAAAACGTATCCTTAATAGGTAAATAACTTTTGCTTATTCTTCTAAGCCCTTATCAATTAAGCCTTGAGTATCTAGATTCTCGATCAATTTCTATAGATTTTCTTCTCATCCATCATAGAATTTTGGAAAACCAGTAACTCTGTTCCAAAAGATGTATTTATTGATGTATCTAAAACCCTCGGAAAAAATAAAGCTTTGGCGATTCCAATTGGGGTGTATGCGTTTTCTAAAACCTTAGATAAATATTTTACAAATACTGGGTTAATATTATAACTTTTAGGTTTTGAATGAGTGTTACCTTAAGCTGAAATATGATTATCGAAAATATAAACTTTAAAATATTCTACAATTTCTTTAATCGTTGCATCCTGATTTTGAGTTTTCTTTTGTTTTTTATATTTATCATCGGCCAAAAGCCTACTTTCTATCATCCAACAAAAAAACATAAAGCTCCTTAGGGCCATGCGCACCTAAAACCAAAGTTTTTTCAATATCGGCGGTACGGCTTGGGCCTGTAATGGTAGAAAGCATAGAAGGCAAATTGATGCCGTACTTTTCTTTGATGAGGCTAAAGCCATCTTTTAAATCTATAACCAGCTGTGAAGTATAGGCAACAACAATATGGGCATGGGGATAAATACTCAGCCTTCTTCCTGCGGCATTTCCATTGCTTACCATGATAGAGCCATTTCTGGCAACCAAACATTCACAAAGTGTTAAACCAACTTCTGCTAATTCAAAATCTTTATCGGTTGCATAAAAAGGGTATTCGTAGGTGTTTAGTAATTCTTGAAGCTTTGGTTCCCAGCAATAAATTTTACGCCATTTTTTTTCATCGGCTAACAGCAAAATGTTTTCTATAAATGATATTTCATTTTCACAATAAACAAACTGTCCGCTTACCTTGGTAAACTCTTGGGCAAAAACAACTTCGGGCAACTCTGTTATCGGAGGATAAAGGGGCATTTCCTCCAAATTAGGATAAGGATTTTCTCTTTTCTCTAAAAGTGCCTTTCTTATCTTTTTTAATAAGCGCTCTTTTGAAGTGGTACTCTCCTTCATATTTATTATTAAAAGGATTTATTTAAACAAAAAGAAACTGTCTCAAAACACGTGTCATTCGGTTACCCGGCTGGCTAAACTGAATTTTATCAAAATGAGTTTCCATATAATTTGTCAACTTGTAAATGAGATGCTTATCCGCCAATTGGCAGACAGCATGACAATCGAATTATTTTGAGACCGCTTCTTCAAAAAATTATTTACTGGTTTTAGAAGCTTTTAAAGGTTCTGTAGAATCTCCAACTGGTTCTGGATGGATGTTTTCTGCGATGATACCTTGGTCGCCTCCTTCTTTACCGTTAACAAACTCATCATAAGTGGTGCGGTTATCAAACGGGCGCTTACCTAAAATCTCTTCTAAATCGCTTTGGTAAAGTATTTCCTTCTCTAAAAGTTTAACAGCTAAAGCCTCTAAACCTACTTTCTTCTCAATTAGCAATTCTTTGGTTTTTATATAGATATCACTAATTAAAACCCTTACCTCAGAATCTATCAATTCTGATGTTTTTTCAGAATATGGCTTATTAAAATTATACTCACTACCTTGATCGTTAAAAGATACATTACCTACTTTATCGCTCATGCCATAAACGGTAACCATGGCATAGGCCAGCTTTGTAATCCTTTCTAAATCGTTTTGTGCGCCGGTAGAAATCTTACCAAAAGTGATGTCTTCTGCAACTCTTCCACCCATTGTCATGCACATTCCGTCTGTAAGTTGCTCTGTGGTGTAAAGAAATTGTTCTTTAGGCAGGTATTGAGCATAACCTAAAGCTGCCACCCCTCTTGGAACTATGGAAACTTTAACCAATGGATCGGCGTGTTCTAAAAACCAACCCGCAATGGCATGTCCGGCTTCATGGTAAGCCACTATTTTTTTCTCTTCTGGCGATATGATCTTATTTTTCTTTTCTAAACCTCCGATCACACGATCCACCGCATCTTGGAAATCTTGCATATCAACCGCTTCTTTGTTTCTTCGGGCTGCAATTAAGGCCGCTTCGTTGCACACGTTGGCTATTTCTGCACCTGCAAAACCTGGCGTTTGTGCCGAGAGTTTTTTAGGATCTACCCCTTCTGCCAATTTTAATGGTTGCAAATGCACTTTAAAAATTTGCTCTCTACCAACTAGATCTGGTTTATCAATAGAGATTTGCCTATCAAAACGGCCCGGCCTTAACAAGGCAGAATCTAACACATCTGGGCGGTTTGTTGCCGCCATGATGATAATTCCAGAATCAGTACCGAAACCATCCATTTCTACCAATAATTGGTTCAAGGTATTTTCACGCTCATCATTACCGCCAACCATGCTGTTTTTACCTCTTGCCCTGCCTATGGCATCAATCTCATCTATGAAAATTATACATGGTGCTTTATCTTTTGCTTGTTTAAACAGATCCCTTACCCTTGATGCGCCAACACCTACAAACATCTCTACAAAATCTGACCCTGAAAGTGAAAAGAACGGAACTTGTGCCTCGCCTGCAACAGCTTTTGCCATTAGGGTTTTACCCGTACCGGGCGAACCCACCAACAACGCTCCCTTTGGTATTTTACCTCCTAAATTGGTGTATTTCTGTGGGTTTTTAAGAAAATCTACAATTTCCATAACCTCTTGCTTGGCCTCCTCTAAACCTGCCACATCGCTAAAAGTAATGCTAACTTGAGATTCTTTATCAAAAAGTGTTGCCTTTGATTTACCTATGTTAAATAACTGCCCGCCAGCACCACCGCCGGCACCACCGCCCATACGGCGCATAATAAATATCCAAACCACTACAAATATCCCAATGGGAACTATGAAGGACCAAAAAAGAGAGGAAAAGGGGCTTGTTCTAGACTCATAACTTAGCGGAACTTTTTGATCATCGGTAAAATCTTTTTGAGACTCTTTTAACCGGTTTTGTAAAGACTCGAAAGAACCGTCTGTAAAATAATACTGTGGGTTATTGCCGCTTAAAGAAAAGTTGTTACGATCCTTAAGGTCTTTATACTTATCTTCTGACAGCCTGTCCTTTTTAATGTAAACTTCTGCCACCACCAAGTCTTCTTGTTTATAGGCAATTAGCTTCTCAACGTCCCCTGCTTTCAACATCTCATTCTCAAACTTCTGGTAGGTTATCAAACGGGCGTTGTTGCTGCTCATGAAAAACTGAACCCCTAAAATTATCAAGATCACTATGCCGTAAACCCACATAATGTTAAACTTAGGGGGTTTTGGGATAATCTTCTTACCCTGAACTTTTTTTATTTGCTTTTTTTTATCTAAACTTTCTTTCATCTCGTTTCTTGTTTTGGCTTAATGCTAAGCGCTTTTATAGTATTCAAACTCGGCATCGCCCCATAAATCTTCTATGCCGTAATATGCCCTTTTATCTGTTCTAAAAATGTGTACTACTACATCAAAATAATCTAATAAGATCCATTCTGCGTGTTGCAAACCTTCTTTTTTGTAGGGTTCTTGGCCTAATGCCTTAAAAACTTCTTTCTCTACGCTATCGGCAATGGCCTTTATTTGGGTAGAAGACTCGGCATGACAGATAACAAAATAATCGGCAACAGAGCTATGAATGTTTCTTAAATCCAATCTCACTATATCGTTCCCCTTTATTTCTTGAATTCCGTGGATAATGGCTTCAGAAAGATTTGTGGATAGGTTTACATTTTTATTTTTTACCATCAAAAAGATTTAGTTTTGGGCTGTAATTTTAATTTTATTTAACACATTGCAAAATAACACATTTTTAACACTATTTGTTGGACAAACCATTGTAAAATTATCGGCGGTTAATTCTACCAATACTTATGTTAAAGATTTACTTTCAAATTCTAAGCCATTGCTAGAAGGTACTGTTATTATGGCAGACCATCAGTTTGCGGGCAGGGGGCAAAGCAATAACGTTTGGGAAAGCAAAGCTGGCGAAAATTTAACTTTTAGCATTTATTTAAGGCCTGTTTTTTTGGCCGTTAATCATCAATTTGAACTAAATAAAGCCATTTGCTTGGGTATTTTAGATGGTTTAATTCCCCTTTTGGGCGATGCCTGTAAAATTAAATGGCCCAATGATATTTATTATCACTATAAAAAGATTGGTGGCATCTTGATCGAAAATATTACAAAAGGTTATCAATTAAAAGAAAGTATTGTTGGCATTGGGCTAAACATCAACCAAAAGGAATTTGGAGAACTAAGCCACAGGGCAAGTTCTTTATCAAAAATCTTACATCAAAATTATGACTTAGCAGATTTATTAGCCCAAATTTGCAAAACGATAGAAAAACGCTATTTGCAACTAAAGGCCGGTAAATTAGATTTACTTAACGCTGATTATCTTTCACATCTTTTAAGGATAAACAAACCCGGGTTGTTTAAAATTGATGGGAAAGAAATAATAGCCACCATTAAAGATGTTGGTGCAAATGGGCATTTAAGGTTAATTATCGATAATGACATTAAGGAGTTTGATTTAAAAGAGCTAACATTCATATTTGATTGAGATGAAAAAAATATTTGCGCTGTGGGTTTTAATATTGACCGGTTTTTATGGGTTTTCACAAATTCTGAAGCCCGTTAAATGGTCATTTTCATCACAAAACATTAATACAAAGGAAGCTTATTTGATAGCTACCGCCAACATAGAAAACGGTTGGCATGTTTATTCATTAAATATCCCCGATGGAGGGCCCATTTCTACAAGTTTAACTTTTGTAAAATCAGCTGATTATAAGCTAGATGGTAAAACTACCGAAGCACCAAAACCAATATCAGCCTATGATAACAATTTTGGGATGCAAATATCTTGGCATGAAAACAAAGCTGTTTTTAAACAAAAAATCAAACTGAACAAACCAGAAACTACGGTTAAAGGCACTTTAGAGTTTATGGTTTGTAACGATAAGCAATGTTTACCACCAGAAGAAGTAGAATTTGCCATCAAAGTAAGCGCAAACCAGCCCGTAAATAGTTTGGCTTCCGCCGATGTTGGGAAACCTAAAGATGCAGAAACTAAAAAACCGGTAATTATTGTAGATAGTGTTGGCATCGGTAAAAAAGATACCAACTTAAATGCTGCCAAAACCCCGAAAATCAATATAGATTCTGCTCAATTAACCATTAAACCCATTGCCGATAAAACAAAAAAACAGAGTTTGTGGGCAATTTTTATTGCAGGATTTATAGGTGGCTTATTGGCTTTGATTATGCCCTGTATTTTCCCAATGCTACCTTTAACCGTCAGCTTTTTTACAAAAAAAGCAGATAGCAGGGCAAAAGCGATCTCTCATGCCTTTATCTATGGCCTATCTATAATTGTGATTTACGTGTTATTGGGTTTGGCAATAACCGTGTTTTTTGGATCGGATGCACTTAACAATTTAGCGAGTAACGGCGTATTTAATTTCTTGTTCTTTTTGCTTTTGGTTGTTTTTGCAATATCATTCTTTGGTGCTTTTGAAATTAACCTCCCTAATTCTTGGGCAAATAAAATGGATGAAAAATCTGATAAAGGCGGCTTAACAGGTCTGTTTTTTATGGCTTTTGCTTTAGCGTTGGTTTCTTTTTCTTGCACTGGCCCAATCATTGGAACCTTATTGGTACAAGCTGCTTCTATGGGCGAAAGAGTTGGCCCAGCAATTGGTATGTTTGGGTTTTCACTCGCTTTGGCTATTCCGTTTACGCTATTTGCAGCTTTTCCATCGCTACTGAAATCATTGCCGAAATCTGGAGGTTGGTTAAACAGTGTAAAAGTTGCTCTAGGATTTATAGAATTAGCTTTGGCCCTTAAATTTTTATCAAACGTAGATCTGGCCTACCACTGGGAATTATTGGATAGAGAAGTATTCTTGGTTTTGTGGATCGTGATATTCGCCATGCTCGGTTTTTATGTTTTAGGTAAGCTAAAGTTCTCTCATGATAGTGATCTGCCTTTTGTTACCATTCCGCGTCTTTTTATATCAATTATTGTTCTTGCATTTACTGTTTACATGATTCCCGGACTTTGGGGCGCACCTTTAAAAGCTATTAGTGCTTGGTTACCGCCACAAACCACCCAAGATTTTGATTTATATACTAATACCTTATCTTCGCCAAATATTGAGCAAGATACGGTAAAGAAAAAGTATGCAAGCTTATTTAAAGCCCCGCATAATTTAGACGCGTTCTTTGATTACGACCAAGGTTTGGCCTATGCAAAACAACAGAATAAGCCCGTTTTAATAGATTTTACAGGGCATAGTTGTGTAAATTGCAGAAAAATGGAAGCCTCTGTTTGGAGCGATAGGGAGGTTTTAAGAAGGCTACAAGAAGATTATGTTTTAATCTCTTTATATGTGGATGATAAAACCGAACTTCCGGAAAAAGAGCAATACGTTTCTAAATATTCTGGGAAAACCATTAAAACCTTGGGAAATAAATGGAGCGATTTTCAGGCGGCAACCTTTGCCACCAACTCGCAACCTTATTATGTGATAGTAAATAATACAAGTAAAGTTTTGGTACAGCCACAAGCTTTCAATTTAGATATAAAAAATTATATAAACTTTTTAGATAGCGGTTTAGCTGCTTATCGTAACAATAATAAATGAACAAAATAAGAAAAATAGGTGTTTTTACTTCTGGAGGAGATTCTCCGGGTATGAATGCTGCTATTAGGGCCGTTGTAAGAACAGCTATATTTTACAATATTGAGGTTTTAGGCATTAAAAGAGGGTATGAGGGGATGATAAACGGAGAGTTTATGGATATGGATAGGAAATCCGTAGCAAACATTATCCAAAGGGGAGGAACGATTTTAAAAACCGCCAGGAGCATGGCTTTTCTAACTCCGGAAGGAAGAAAAGAAGCCTATGACCAATTGAAAGGTGCAGAAATTGACGCATTAATTGCCATTGGCGGAGACGGTACATTTACCGGTGCAAAGGTTTTTGGCGAAGAATATGATTTCCCTATTTTAGGCTTGCCCGGCACCATTGATAACGATCTGTTTGGGACCGATTTTACCATTGGCTACGATACTTCTATCAACACCGTAACCGATGCAATAGATAAAATAAGAGATACCGCAGAATCTCACGATCGTTTATTTATTGTAGAAGTAATGGGTAGGGATTGCGGTTTAATTGCTTTGCGAAGTGGTATTGGCGTAGGTGCAGAATCTATCATGATCCCAGAAACCAAAACAGATATGGCCGCATTGATGCACCGTTTAGAAATCAGCCGTAAGGATAAATCATCAAAAATATTGATAGTTGCCGAAGGAGAAGGAGATTCTGGCGGTGCCTTTGAAATTGCCGACAAAATAAAACTGAAATTCCCTCAGTATGATACTCGGGTATCTATACTTGGGCATATACAAAGGGGCGGTAAGCCAACCTGTATGGACCGTGTTTTGGCAAGCAGGTTGGCGGTTGCGGCAGTAGAAAACCTTATGACGGGCAGAAAAGGAGAAATGGTGGGGTTGATACACGGAAAAATTGCCTTTACTCCCTTTGATCACGCCATTAAGCACCACGTAGAGATTAATAAAGATTTGCTAAAAATAGTTGAGATATTATCTTTATAAATATGGATTACAAAGGCATCAAAAACCATTTTACGCAAGCAAATTCTGTTTTAAAAACTTTTTTATCTGATGATGAAAACTTTAAAACCATAGAAAAAGCAGGGCATTTGATTGTTGGTGCACTTTTGAACGGCAACAAAGTTATCTCTTGTGGCAATGGTGGTTCTATGTGTGATGCCATGCACTTTGCAGAAGAACTTTCTGGCCGTTACAGAGAAGATAGAAGAGCAATGGCCGCTATCGCTATTTCTGATGTTTCCCATATTACCTGTACGGCAAATGATTATGGCTTTGATCGTGTCTTCTCTAGGTTTGTTGAAGGTTTAGGGAATAAAAACGATGTTTTATTTGCGATAAGCACCAGCGGAAATTCAGCAAATATCCTGAACGCTATAAAAGCAGCAAAGCAAAAGGGAATGAAAGTAATTGGTTTAACCGGTAAAGATGGTGGCGAAATGAAAAACCTTTGTGATATAGAAATTAGGGTTTCCCATACGGGTTATTCTGATAGGATAAAAGAAGTACACATTAAGATCATACATTCTCTGATAGATTTTATAGAAAATAAAATAAGCCCCGCAGATATTATCGATTAATTTTTTTGCCGGTAATCGCAAAATTCTATTAGCCATTATTTCGGTCCCAATTCTACATTAGCAATCATTGTTAAAAAAAATCAGTTCAAATTTTTGTTGAATCTGTGAGATAAAAAGTAACCCGAATGTTTTATCCAGCATAATCATCCTCAAAACATTCGCATCCATAAAGGGATTAAGAAAAACTATGCTCTGATTGGTAAAATCTAACGCCCATAACATTCGTGAAAATTAGTGCATTAGCGGATAAAACTTGCGAATTTTAACATTCCATCAATTTCAGATTTACGGCTTTAAACTTTTCAAGAATATTTTTACCGTATTTTGTGAAGTAATGGTGGTTTTTAAGCAGGTCGCAATTGAGTTGCTTCCACTCTTGATCGGTATATTTTTTATTCAAATAAATTTCCCATTCTTTCCTTAAAGATAGATGATGGCGCTCATAATCTGTTCTGGTAAAATGGAATAGATCTGCATCGCAAAGTATATCCTCTAAAATATTCTTTGGTTGTTGCGGATATTTTGTGGCCAATATGCAATCTGTAACCCTAAAAGTTAAATTGTTGGGAAAATTATTATTTTTTAAAAATTCTACGGCTATTCGGCAACTTTCATTTTCATGCCCTTTATAGGAAACGCTGTAGCCACAATCATGAAACCAAGCGGCAATGGTTAAGATTTCTGTTTCTTGGGTGTTCAAAAAACAATGGCTTTTTATTTCTTTTACAGCAAAAACAACCTCTTTGGTATGGCTGTAATTATGGAAGTAAAGCTTTGGGGATAAATTGTTTCTCAGGTGCTGGGAAACAAATTCTTCTACTTTATTTAACAAGGTTTTATCCACAGATATTTATAGGCTAATGCGTTTAAGTTTAACCCATAATTCTGAAGATATTTTGAAGTTAAAATAGCAGTAAACCAAAAACAAAGAAAGATGCCCTTTTGAGGCATCTTCTTTCCTATTCTCTAATTATTAAGAGAATTATTTTTTAAGCCCGATTTCTCTTAGCCGCTCATCTAAATACTCGCCCGCCGTAATGTCATCATAAGCTTTTGGATGCTCTGCATCAACACATAAATCTAAACAACTTAAATCCATGTTAGATTTTGGGTGCAAAAAGAAAGGAACAGAGTAACGGGAGGTTTTCATTAATTCCCTTGGTGGGTTTACCACCCTATGGGTGGTGGATCGCAATTTATTATTGGTTAAACGTTGCAGCATATCACCAACATTTACTACAATATCTTCTCCGTGTGCTTTTATGGCATACCACTCTCCTTGTTGTGTTAAAACCTCTAAGCCATCGGCACTTGCGCCAATTAATAAGGTAATTAAATTGATGTCTTCATGAGCGCCCGCCCTAACGGCATCCGGGGGTAAAGCATCTGGGTTTTCTATCGGGAAATAATGTATCCCTCTTAAAATAGAGTTGCCGTTATGCACCTTATCCTCAAAATAATTTTCTGGTAAGCCCAAATAAACAGAAATGGCATTTAAAATTTGTTTGCCCGCTTTTTCTAATTTTTTGTAAACTTCTTTTGTTACTTCGTTAAATCCCGGATATTCTTCTACCTCAACATTATCCGGGTATTCTTCTTTGATCACATCGCCATCTTCTACATATTGCCCGGTTTGCCAAAACTCTTTTAAGTCTGGTGTTTTAGAATCTTTTGCTTTTTCGCGGCCTTTTGAAGTATATCCTCGCTGCCCAGCCAACGCTACTTTTTCATATTTAAGTTTGGCCTCTTCTGGCAAAGAAAAGAAGTTTTGAACCTCTTTATAAAGCTTATTAATCAAATCTTTATCTAAACCATGGTTGGTAATAGTTACAAAACCGGTTTCATTAAAGGCTGTTCCAATATCATTAGAAAATTTTTCTTTTTGTGCGGCAGTTCCGTTCAAATAGTCGTTTAAATCTAAACGAGGGATATTTACATTAGAAGACATATCAAGATTGTTTAACAATCCTAAATGTAACCTATTTTTGTTGATAACTCCAAATCATAAATGATTGAAGCCCGTCAATTATCTGTATTTCAAAACTTTGCGTTATTAACAAATTAACTGCATAAATGTAGTGCCGTTAAAATTGCCCAACAAATATTTAGACGGTATTTGATATGAAAAATTTATATATTTGGCTTTTATTATAAAGGTGATGGTGTTCCACCTATTTAAACCGATCTTGGCCGTAAAGTTTGAGATATGATGACGCCTACCGATAAAATCTATATTTTTATTTGTGGGAATGTTACATAAAATCAAACAGTTAGAACACTATTCTATTTTTAAGTATTTAATTAAATGGCTCGTCATCTCCTTCCCGTTAGGTATTGCCATCGGCAGCATGGTTGCCCTATTTCTCTGGCTCTTAAATAGCGCTATCTTTTTTAGGTTCTCCCATACTTATCTTATATATTTCCTCCCCTTTGCGGGTATAGCTATTCATTTTATGTATAAGGCTTGGGGAAAATCATCAGAAAAGGGCAACAACCTCATAATGGATGAAATACATGAGCCGGGCGGCGGCGTACCTCCACAAATGGGCCCGCTAGTTTTAATTACTACGGTAATAACGCATTTATTTGGCGGATCGGCAGGTAGAGAGGGAACCGCGGTACAAATTGGTGGGAGCATGGCGCAACTTTTCGCCAAATGGTTTAACCTATCGCAAAAAGATGTAAAAGTTTTATTGATGGCAGGTATTGCTGCCGGCTTTGGTGCCGTTTTCGGAACTCCATTAACAGGCGCCATATTCGGGATAGAAGTCATCGCCTTGGGCAAATTAAAATATGATGCAATTATACCCTGCCTATTTGCGAGTATGATAGGGGATTTTACCGTAAATGCGTGGCAAATAAAACATATGGGTTACCATATAGATTTTATACAGGGAGAAAAATTTTTATTCTCTGGATATTTACATTGGGATTTATTACTGATCATAAAAATCATGATTGCCGCAGTAGCATTTGGGCTGGCCAGTTATATTTTTGCAGAGATGGTGCATAACATCAAGAATATATTTTTAAGATTTATTAAAGTTAAATGGCTAATCCCTTTTTTAGGTGGTATCATAATCATATTATTGTTTTTTTTGGTGGGTAAACCCGATTATCTGAGCTTAGGTGTAAATCCAGAATATCCAGGAAGCATCACTATTATCTCTTCTTTTACGCATGGCGGTGCCGATGCTTTAAGCTGGCTCTGGAAAACTGTTTTTACGGCCATTACTTTAGGGACGGGCTTTAAAGGAGGGGAGGTAACGCCCTTATTTTATATTGGATCTACCTTGGGCAATTCTTTAGCCATTTTAATGAATGCCCCTATCAGCTTGTTTGCCGCATTGGGTTTTATTGCCGTTTTTGCCGGTGCTACCAACACGCCTTTAGCCTGTACCGTTATGGGGGTTGAGCTTTTTGGCGGGCAGTATATCCTATATTTTGCCCTTGCTTGTTTTATCGCTTATTTTTTTAGCGGGCATTCTGGCATTTACAGTTCACAAAGAATAGGTATTCCTAAGAGTGAGGAAAGCAGGTATGCGAATGAAGACACCTTAAAAGATGTTCAGGAGATAAGGGATGGTTACATTGCTTCAAAACTGGGCAAGTATCGGTTTTAAGATTAGTTTTACAAAAAAACCTCTTCAAAAATCAAATCATCTACCTCGGTTTATCAATATTGCAACAGGGGAAGGGGGTTATCATCCCGCCAAAACGGTCAAGATCAATCTCTAATTGTTTTAATTTGAAATTGGTCTTTAGGTTCTGTTGTTAGCAACAAAAAAAACTCCCCCTCAAAAACCTCGAAGGGGAGCAAAAATTAATCAATTATCAAAATTTAGTTATTTCTTGAAGGCCTATTGCTTCTACCTGAACTTCCACCGCCATCTGAAGATCGTGATGGAGCAGAACGTTCTACACTTCTTGAAGGTTGGCTTCTCTCTACCCTACTTGGCCTACTTGAAGGTTCTGACCGAGAAGGTTGAGGACTTCTTGTTGGTTCTTGACTTTCTGTTCTAACAGGGGCTTCTGGCCTGTTTGAAGTAGGTCTTTCACTTCTAACGGGTTGGGCTCTTGAAGGGGAATCAGAACGATCGTTATTAGAAGCAGCGTCTGGTTTTATCACGTTATTATCTGCGCTCCTTTCTGGACGATTGCCCGAAGAGTTATTTGAATTCCCATTTACGCCGCTCCTTGCATTATCTGCGGCATCGCCACTTCTATAATTTGGGCTGTTATTATCTGCTCTACTTGGTCTAGATGAACTGCTAGCAATAGTTCTTGGTGCATCATTCTTATTGTCTCTACTAACATCTGGGCGATAAATATTTACCGTTCCCTTATCTACCCTAGAAGCTCCGGGGCGTGTATTATCTGCCATCCTGTAAATTGGGACATCTTGCCTTGTTGCGTTTCTAACTTCGTCTGGCCTTGGGCCGCTATAATATCTTACATTTCTGTTGGTGTAAATATTATTAATTATGGTGGTATTGTGTACGATATAGATATTTTGTCTCGGGTTCCAATACCTATTATAAGATGGATAGTAAATACATCTCTGTGGTATAAATACCCAATAATTATCAGGTATATAGTGTCTTCTACCAAAGTGTATATTGATACTGATCCTTGGTGCTAAAGGGGCCCAGCCATAATAGCCACCACCTGTTCTCCAAGTTACCCAAGCCGGCCCCCATTCTGTATCAGGCGCCCAAACCCATCCGTCATAATCATCATAAAACCATCTTCCGTAATGGAAAGGAGCCCATCCCCAATCATAGTTAGAAACCCAGGTATTGCCATATTCTGTCATTACCCAATGTCCGTTGGTATAATAAGGTTTAAAATCCCTGCCTGCGTTAGGTCGCCAAACGTAGCCATAATCTGGGTTGTTAACCCATTCTCCATAAGGTGATAATTGATCATAAAAAACTTGTAGAGAAATGTCTCCCCCAGTTTTTGCCTCTACTTTGTTAAGGCTAAAGCCTAGCAATAAAATTATTATTCCAAAAGCCGTTGTTATTTTTTTTATGCTGCTGCTCATGATTGTTTTGTTTAATTTTATATACGGTTATTTAACGCTTCAAAACTTAAAATAATACCTTTAATATTTTTTATGACGCTCATTTAGCAAAATACTGTTCGGCTAAATTTGTCAAATAAAATTTTAAGTGTTGATATAAGAACAAAAACCAATATTTAATATAGGTTATAATGATAAGACGATAATAATTTTTAAAAGGTGTCAAATAATTTAAAAATTCCTTTTGGGCGCTCTAACAGCCTTCCATTTCTGTGATTAGAGCAAAATCTAATCCCAATAAATTTATAACTCCCCTTTTGCATAAATTAATTGCTCGTTTTATGTTTAAAATCTTAAATAAGATTATCCAATAAATGACCAAAAACCTAATTAAAACCAATTAAATATTTACTAATAGAGTTCTTAAAAAAGAAATGGTTTAATTTGTAACATGGCAAAAGGCACACTTTATTTAATCCCGGTGGTAATGGCAGAAGGGGCAGAGGCAAAATCTTTAACCCCTTTTTTAAGCGAAACCATCAACGAAATCAAAGAATATATTGTAGAAAACGAAAAAACCGCTAGGCGTTGTTTAAAGTTTGCCGGTTTACAAATACCACAGAGCGGACTGATCATCCATGATTATGGCAAACATGAACGCGGGTTTAGTTTAAAACCTTATTTTGAAGGATTAGAAAGAGGAGAAAATGTTGGGCTGATGAGCGAGGCGGGCTGCCCCGGCGTGGCAGACCCAGGGGCAGATATTGTTTCTGAAGCGCACAGGAGGGGGATAAAGGTGGTGCCTTTGGTTGGGCCAAGTTCTATTCTTTTAGCGCTAATGGCTTCTGGTTTTAACGGACAGTCTTTTGCGTTCCATGGGTATATCCCGATTGACAAAGCAGACAGGGTTAAAAGGATAAGGGATTTAGAGGGTTTTTCTGAACGATTTAAACAAACCCAGATTTTTATAGAAACACCCTTTAGAAACAATCCTTTGTTTAAAGATATAGTTGCAAGCTGTAGCAACCAAACTAAACTTTGCGTGGCGTGTAACCTTACCGCAAAAGATGAGTTTGTGCAAACAAAAACCATAGCCGAGTGGAAAGCCGAAAAAATAGATTTACATAAAAAGCCAACTATCTTTCTGTTGCAAAAGACCAGATGATCATCCCCTCTTCATCAGAAATTTTAATTGATGGGATTAGTGTGCAGAGTCTCGCTTTTGCGGTTATTTTATCTGCAAATGGTGCTAAGGTTTTAATGGTTGATGAGCAAAACGGGTTTGAACTCCCTTGTAAATTCACTGTTTTAGATGATTACTGTTTAGCTTTTTTAACAGAAAGCGGATTTGAATTTTCTAGTGATGAGCTAAGGGAAAAACAGATCGATTTACAAAAGTTTATAGCACAAGCTTTAAAATTGCTCGCTAAAAACTTGTGCAACGTAATTTGGGAAGGTAAGATAATTAGGAAGAGCGAAACAGTTTGCAGTATTTCAAACAATGGAAATATTGCCCAACACACAACCAGTTATATCTTAAAACAAGAAATATTTCAATCGCACATAGATTTAATCGATATTAGACTTTCGATATTATTAGCATGGCGATTAATTGGGATATATACTACTCATTCTTTACAAAAGAAAATAATAGACAGCTATAAAAAAGAAGCAGGGCTTTTAAAAACCCAATATCATCTAAAAAATCCAACATCAAAAAGAAATATCTTACAAAAATGGTTTGGTAATTTGTTTTTCAATAGCGGTGGTTTTAATTTGATAGATAGCAAAACTTCTTTACACTTAAGCCAATATAGAAACATACAGGCCGGAGAGCTGTTACCCAATCTTTCTTTTTTTGATGAGCATAAAAAAACAAGCTCAAAGCTCTATGATTGGTGCAGTTACGGGCATTTTTCCGTGATTATTTTCGGGACGCTAAGTCAAACCAATCTCTATTATAACGCTCGTTGGCTAAAGCTTCATTATCCGGTACAGCTTTTTTATATGCCTTACAGCGAAAAAAACCAACCTGTATTTGATGCACTAAATATTAGAAACGGAGAGAAAAAAACATTGCTTATTCGCCCAGATAAATACATTGGCTTATTGCATGACGGGGTTGATATAGAGATAATCGATAATTACCTGCAAAATTTTATTTATATGAATCAGAAAGGCGAAAAAGCTTTTCTTTAAGATTTATGCTCCTCATTATATTCTTCTTTAACCCTGCTCCTAAATCCAAAAATTAAACATAGGGCTATAAAAACAATATGGAAAATGGGTTTTGCGCCTAACCCGATATAATATCCTAATTTGTAATCCCCTCCATCAAAACGTTCTACTGATAAATGATTGTAGGCATTATTTAAGTAGGCTAGCAAAGTTGGTGGAACAAATACCCAATAAATAATATCGGCGATAGCCAAAATAATTAAAGCATAGGCTAAAATCCTTTTCTTATCCATTTCTATTTTGAGATTAGGTTCATAAATAATCTATAAGCTCCAGGAATTCCTGCCGGTAATTCCCTAAAGAAAACCAAGCCAGTATAAACAAATTTCCCTTTTCCGTAATTGGTGATCAATAAAGAGCCGTCAGATTCTTTTTCCCCGGTATCTTTCACGCCCAAGGGCTTTTCATAATGACCGTCTTCATTGGTTGTAAAATAAATACCTCGCTCTTGTATCCAGTTTTCAAAATCCGTTTCTGTAATTTTATTAGGGTAGTTTAACGCTTTGCTATCGGGTTTTATAAAGTTCACTTTCGCATTCTCCTCTGTAACCCTATCCCTAGAAACGGTAAAAGGATAAGGCCCAATCTGATCTAAAACTAAAGGACGGTTAACGTTATACTGCACCAAATAAGTTCCTCCGTCTTCTACATATTTCATCAGCTTTGCTTGCTCAAACTTTAACCTATCATTTACGTTATATGCCCTTATGCCAGCAATGATCGCATCGTATTTTGAGAGGTCGCCATTCATGATTTCATTTTCTGAAAGCATAGTTACGTTTAGCCCTATTTCTTTTAATGTTTGTGGCATCAAATCTCCCGCACCTTCTATATATCCAATATTTTTGGCGGTGGTTTTCATATCTAATTTTACCAATTTGGCTTTCGCCGATGGAAAATACGTGATGGTTGGGATATGCTCATAATCAATGACTTTGATCCCTTTATCGAATTTTTTACCGCCAATTATAACGGTTGCCTTTAAATCTCCATTTTGGGCATTTGATTGGGCAGATATTTTAAATGCCAAATCCAATTCCTCGCCATATTTCTTCAAATCAAAACCTGTTTTGGCTGGCGAAACTATCCATCCTTTAGGAAATTCTAATGATAAAGTTCCTGTTGCATTATCTTTAAAAGCTTTTAATTTGATGTGGATATCCTTGCTGCCCTCATTATTAAAAATGAACGCTTTGGCGTTTAAGGTTGCTGTTACGGGCGGTGTAATTGCCAAAGGTTGGTAAACCTCGCCCCTTACTTGATCGGTATATTTATAAACTATTGGCCGTGTAAAAGGTATTTCAACACCATCAATGGTAACCGTAAAATCTATGCTAGATGCGGGCTTTCCATCTGGGAACATCAAATTGCTTTGCTTCCCAATTTTGTACATCCCAACATCGTGATCTTCTTTTAACCAGTAAGGTTGGCTAATTTCTTTGGCCGTTTGGGTACCATTAATGCTTTGCATCTTATTGGCATTTAATGTAACCGGTTGTTGGTTTAAACTTGAAGCTATCACTACATTATCCATTTGGCTTATTGCATCAACACTTACCTTAAAAGGATTATCGACCGCAATTTGGGGCCGCTCTGCATAAGCCTCAAACCAAGTTCCGCTGCAGGCCAAAACCAAGTTTTTTACTTCGTTTGTTTTTTCAGCAACCAAGCTAGCGTTTGTTTTTATTTGCAGCAATTCTTGGTATAGTTTCAATAAACCACCAACGCTTTTTATAGGATTTAAAGCATCGTAATTTTGTTGGATATTGGCTATTTGTTCAGATACGGATTGGCCGTTTTTTATCTTGCTCCAATCTGTTGCTATCCCTTCCATCAAATCGGATTTTGGTAGCTTGCCTTTCCAAGCACTAAAATATTCTATAGAGCTGCCGCGTTGTTTGGCGCTGCCAAAGCCTTGGCTTTTATGGTTAGATCTACTTTCGGCGGCAATCTCTCCGTAACTCTCGCCTAGTAGCGGATTATATACCCCAACATCGATTTTTAGTTGATCGTTAGAAGTATTATCGTTACCGCCAAAATTATAGTTGTTCCAAAGAATACGTTTTGCTTGCCATACTTGTACTTCTTTTAATTGCTGAGGGAACATTTTAGGGTCTGCGGCAGCATCAAAAGCCTCTTGCGCTAAAATGGAAGAAGCTGCATGGTGCCCATGACCGGCCCTGGCATCAGGCGGGAAACGGGTAATGATTACATCTGGCCTAAATTTTCTGATGATGTAAACCACATCTGAAAGAATAGAATCCTTGTTCCAGATTTTAAAAGTTTCTTCTGGTGTTTTTGAATAGCCAAAATCATTTGCCCTGGTAAAAAATTGCAAAGCACCATCGTTTTTACGAGCAGCTAAAAGTTCTTGGGTTCTTATCAAACCCAGGTCTTCGCCCTGCTCGTTGCCAATTAAATTCTGGCCTCCATCGCCACGCGTTAATGCCAGGTAACCTGTTTTATAGTTTTTTTCTTTAGAGAGGTATGCTAGCAACCTAGTGTTTTCATCATCAGGATGGGCGGCTATGTAGAGTACGCTCCCGGTAACATTAAGCTTTTTTATCCCCAACAAAATTTCACTAGAGTTAAGTTGAGGAGAAGTTTGTGCCGATAAAAATGTTGTGGTTATTAAAAAAAAGAAAAGGGCTATCTTAAATTTCATTTGCTGGGTTTTAATCATCAGCAATTTAGCAAAGTATTTTTTGCTTGTGGGGAATAGAATAAAAAAATTACTTTCTTGTGTGTGCTAAATTCTTCAATATCTACTGTAAAAACTCTTGATTTTATAGGTTAGCTGATCATAAATGGGTTTTGTAAATTCTATGAACAAATCTTGAGGGGCAGGTGGATACCCTTCCCTTCTATTCAACAATATTTTATCGTTGTCGTTTAAGGCTCTTTCATCTCCTTTAAAAGTTCCCCAACTATCTTTCCAAACAAAGGTTCCGGGCATTTTTTCACGAGTGATAATTTTGCCGTTTATATCTTTGATTTGAAAATCGAGAAGGCCGCTAGAAGTAACCGTTTTTTCAAAAGTGGTCAATTTACCTCTTGCGGTTGTGTAAACCGGTCTTTTTGCAGAGTCCTTAGTTACTCCAATTTTAATGCTGTCTCTCTTAATATCTTCAATGCGCTCTTTAACATAGGTTTGCCCAACAATAAAATCATCAAAATTTAAACTCAAGACTTGATCAAACCTAAATTTTGATGTTTGCGCCTCTTGTGGCGTATAAAATTTCACAAAGCTTTTGCGTTCGTAATTTTGCATAAACTCGTAAATTTTATCTTGGAAATATTGGTTGCTTAACTTATATAATCTAGAATTAACCTGAACAGGTTCCACAACAACCCTAAGTAAAGCGGTATAGTAAGCGCTATCCATCATGCTTTGTGCATCTTTAAAATCTGGGTATAACTGTTCTGCCTTTTCAAAATCGAAATAAGCATTCTTCGCATCCAAGCGATCTTTCTTCAACAATAATTTACTCCCATTATTATATCTCGCTTCGGCAGCATAGTATTTAGCATCAGAGGTTTCTGCTATAAATTTCTGAGGTTCTGGCACAGCCTCCATACAAACAGGGCAATCGCCAACGGCATTAGCCAAAGAATTGATGCTTTGATACTCATTTAAAATCCCTTCCCATTTAAAAACATCATCAGTTAGTTTTATATCTGCAACCCTGGCTAAATGCCTCTTTAAAGCATAATCATATCCTTTTGCCAAGGTCTCTTTGGCCTTTGCTTTATTAGGGTTGCTTTTTAAACGATTGATGGCGGTATAAACGGCTTTATCATAATCGCCGTTTTGCAATGCTTTTTTACCGCTGCTACAAGAAACCAAAATCGAGGTGATCAATCCAATTAAGGGCACCTTAAAAATATTGCTGTTCATGTTTGTTTAGTTTGATGTATAAAGACGAGTTAAAGATACAATAGGTTACAACAACCCGTATATATAAATTGAAACTCGAAAACTATTACACTATATTTATTATCAAATATATTTAGAAAAATTTTTCAAATGCACATTTCCTATAAACCTTATCAACTACAATTAAAATATCCTTTTACCATTGCCAAGTTTTCTAGAACGGCAACACCAATTATGTTATTAGAAATTGAGCATGAAGGGAAGATTGGCTTAGGGGAAGCATCCATGGTTCCGTATATGGGAGAAAGCGTTGAAACGGCAATCGGTTTTCTCCAAAAAATAGATCTGTCCCGGTTTTCATTTCCATTTAACATGGAAGAAGTTATTGCCTATCTGGATGATGTTTCTCTGGGCTTACCCGCAATTAAAGCCGCAATAGACATTGCACTACATGATCTAATGGGCAAAATCTTAGAAAAACCTTGTTATGAAATGTTTGGGTCTTCGCCCGATTTGATGCCGCAAACTTGTTTTACCATAGGTATCGATACGCCGGAAATCATCATAAAAAAAGTAAAAGACGCTTTAGCCGATGACTTTAAGCTCATTAAAATAAAATTAGGCCGTGATAGCGATAAGCTATTGATAGATACCATTAGATCGGTTACCGATTTACCTTTATATGTAGATGCAAACCAAGGCTGGACAGATAAAAACCGAGCTTTAGAAATGGCCCATTGGCTAAAGGAGCAAGGTGTATTGTTAATTGAGCAGCCTATGGCAAAAGCAGCTATTGATGCAAACGCATGGCTTACAGAACGCTCGCCAATTCCCATTATTGGCGATGAAGCCGTACAGCGTTTTGCCGACTTAGCAAAAGCGAAAGACGTTTATCATGGTATCAATATAAAATTGATGAAATCTGCAGGAATGTTTGAAGCCGCTAAGATGATACAACAAGCAAAGAAGAACAACCTTAAGATATTGATGGGTTGTATGAGCGAAACCAGTGTGGCAACTTTGGCGGGGGCAGCTTTAGCACCGCTTTGTGATTGGGCAGATCTAGATGGCCCATTTCTTACCATTAACAATCCCTATAAAAAACCCGGATTTAAAAACGGGAAATACATTCTTAACCAGCGAGCAGGTTTGGGCGTTCAATTAAAATAATATTAATTATTACTAGAAAATTGCCTTATTTTTTATCATTAATTTAATTTATAACCAAGGTTTTAAATCCCTTAAAGTTTAACTTTGCGTTAATTAAATAATGTGCATGGTTTTTGTTAAACTTTTATCTCACAGCATTTACAAATGAAGGATCAAGTAAGAGTACGTTTTGCCCCAAGCCCAACTGGCGGTTTACATATTGGCGGTGTAAGAACAATTTTGTTCAATTACCTGTTTGCAAAACAAAATAAAGGGAAATTTATTTTAAGGATAGAAGATACAGACCAAACGCGTTTTGTAGAAGGCGCAGAAGATTATATTTTTTCTTGTTTAGAATGGTGCGGCATTAAGGCCGATGAAAGCCCGAGGGATGGCGGCGAATATGGCCCTTATCGCCAAAGTGAAAGAAAACCCATCTATCGCAAATATGCCGAGCAATTAGTAAAAAGCGGCCATGCTTATTATGCTTTTGATACTTCTGAAGAACTAGAATCTAAGAGGCAAGTAACAGAGAATTTTAGGTACGATCATCATTCTAGGCATACCTTAAGAAATTCACTAACCATTCCGCATGAGGCAGCAGAAAGCCTGGTTAAAGAAGGTGCCCCACACGTGATCCGCATTAAAATGCCCAAAGACGAGAACATTACCTTCACAGATATGATCCGCGGCGATATTAGTTTTCACAGCAGCGAAGTTGACGATAAGGTTTTGCTTAAGGCCGATGGTATGCCAACCTACCATTTAGCGGTTGTTGTTGATGATTATTTGATGAAGATCACACACGCTTTTAGGGGCGAGGAATGGTTGCCCTCTGCACCCGTACACTTGTTGCTCTGGAAATACCTTGGTTGGGGAAATGAGATGCCGCAATGGGCACATATGCCACTCATACTTAAACCCAACGGAAATGGTAAGCTAAGCAAACGTGATGGCGAAAAATTGGGTTTCCCGGTATATCCCATCAACTGGTACGATAATAAAAGGGACGTAAAATCTAACGGGTTTAAAGATGTTGGCTTTTTGCCAGAGGGTTTTATCAATATGTTGGCCATGTTGGGCTGGAACGACGGGACCGATCAAGAGCTTTTTAGCCTAGAAGACCTGATAGAAAAATTCTCTTTAGATAGGATACATAAAGCGGGTGCTAAATTTGATTATGATAAAGCCAAATGGTACAATGCCGAATGGATCAAAAGGCGCAAAACCGATGATTTGTTAATGCCCGTGAAAGACATCTTGAATTACCATGGTATCCATAACATTGATGATGGATATTTGGCCAAGGTAATTGATATGGTTAAAGAACGCTGTCAATTATTGAGCGAATTTCACCAACAGGCTTTTTTCTTCTTTGAAGCCCCAGAAAAGTACGATACCAACTCGGTAAAACCAAAATGGACACCAGAAAAAGAAACTTTTTTTAAGGCTTTCGCCGATGAATTGCAAAAAGGCAAGATAAACGAGAGCGCAAAAATGGAATCGAGCTTCAAAAGCTTAGCCTCAGAAAAAAACATAAAGGTTGGCGAGGTAATGTTACCCTTTAGGATAATGTTGGTTGGGGATAAATTTGGCCCCCAGGTATTTGATATAGCTGCAACCCTTGGTGCAGAAGAAACGATAAACAGAATAAATAAAGCTTTAGAAGTTTTTGTTGATTAAGTTTTCTAGAATTACAAAGCTTTGGCCTTAAACACTTGTTTAGGGCTTTTTTGTTGCTTTTAACTTACCAAAAGCTTGTAACCCCTGCCGTGTACATTAATGATTTCTACTTTTGGGTCTTCTTTTAAATACTTCCGCAGCTTACTTAAAAAAACATCCATACTACGGCCGTTAAAGTAATTATCATCATGCCAAATTTGCAGTAAAGCCTCTTCCCTGGTTAAAACATCGTTCATTTTTAAACAAAGCAAACGCAGCAATTCGGCTTCTTTGGTGCTAACCTTTTGCTGCTGATCACCCAAAGAGATTATTTGGTTATGGTAATCAAAATGGTAGTTCCCAATATCAAATTTTGTGGGTTTTTCTTCTACTGATTGGTCTTGCTGTGCCACTCTTTTTAACAAAGCGTTGATCCTAAGTAACAACTCTTCTATCCTAAAAGGTTTGGTAATATAATCATCTCCCCCAAGGTTATAAGCTTCGGTCTTATCTTCCATCATCCCTTTTGCGGTAGCAAAAATAATAGGGGTGTTTGGGTTTATCTTCCGGATGTCTTTGGCCAAACTAAAACCATCTTTTTTTGGCATCATTACATCTAAGATGCAAATATCATAACTATCAGAAGTAAAAGCCCTTAATCCTTCATCACCATCAACGCATAAAGAAACATCAAACTTTCCCTTTAGCACCAAGTAATCTTCTAAGAGCATGCCCAAATTTGGGTCGTCTTCTACCAATAATATTTTTTTGTTCATGATAATTAGTTTGTTAGGCTATTAAAAAGTTGAATTTAGTTCATTGGTTGAATTAGTTCATTAGGCTTGTAAAAAGTTGAATTTAGTTCATTGGTTGATTAGGCTCTAACCGGCCGCAAATTTTCTTCTAATATTTTTCTGACTACCGAATACAATTCCCATAACATAATTAACTGATTACCGATAAAGCCCTACGCCTGAAAAGCTTACGCCAATGTAAATTTTATTTCAAACTCAGAGCCCTTATCTTTCTCGCTTCTCACGTTTATGCTACCGTTCATTCTCTTAACCATATTGCTCACATAACTTAAGCCTAGCCCAAAGCCTTTAACATCGTGTAAATTCCCCGTTGGTATCCTATAAAATTGCTCAAAAATTTTCTTCTGCTGGTCCCTGTTCATCCCAATTCCCTTATCAGAAATTTTAACAATTATTTGATTTCCGATATTTTCTGTTGTAACGGTAATCTCTGGTTGGCCGGGGCTATACTTATTGGCGTTATCAATCAAATTGAAGATCACGTTGGATAGGTGTAGTTCGTCTGCCACAATGGTTGATCTTGGGGCGTTTAGGTAAAGGTTGATGTTTGCTTCTTTCTTCTGCAATTGCAAGCTCATGCTATCCACCACATTGGTAATAATATCGTTAACATCTTGATGTTCTTGCTCTAACTTAAGATCATCTTTATCTATTTTTGCAATATTTAAAACCCGTTCTATATGGTTGCCAAGCCTTATGTTTTCATCATAAATTATTCCGGCTAATTTGCTTACCCTGGCTTTATTATCATTAATCTCTGGGTCTTTTAAGGCTTCGCTAGCTATCATTATGGTTGCCACGGGCGTTTTAAACTCGTGGGTCATGTTGTTAATGAAATCGGTTTTCATCTCCGAGACCTTTTTCTGCCTCAGAATAGAAAGAATTGTGTAGATAAAACTGGCGGCCAATATCAATAATAAACCAGCAGAAGAAAACAATATGGTACCCATATTATTTAAGATCAATGTATTTTTTTGGGGGAAGGTAATGGTAAGGTAGCCCGCATCACGCACCAGGTCTTTTGCAAACAATAATGTTCTGTAAGTGTTCTCGGGTACAAATTTATCGTTGTTTAAAGAGGCTTTGGTAAAGATAACAGAATCGTCCTGTACGGAGCTTATTTTATAACTATAGTTTAGGTTGATGCCGTTATTTGCCAATTCTAGGGCTAATAAAGAATCTATTGTTTGCGGCTGTATTCTTTTTTCTAAAGGAACGTTAACCTGCTGCATCTCTGAAGCAATATCTTCAAAAACAGCACTTTTGTTACCGCTTTTCTCTACAGAATCTAAGTAGTTGTTTACCTTTTTTGCTTGGTTCTGGTTTTTTTGGGATGCCAATTTTAGCTCTGCTTCAGAAATACCGGTTAAAAAATTAGGTTTGGGTATTGTTTTTAAAACTGTACCCAAAACCGGGTCTTGTACCATGTATTTCCTTACGGTATCAACCACGGCGGCACCCCTTTTTACAATTTTTTTACCGCTTACAATTGGTGGGGTTTCTATAATTGATTGCCTTTGAATGGTATGCACAATGCCATAATCATCTACTATTTGATCCACATCTACTTTAAAGTTTACACTAAACGGAACGTTTTCTGCAATTACAGGCCCGTTGTAAACCATTCTGTAAGGATATTTTGTTCTAACCAAGCTGTCTCTAAGCCTAAAAACACTATCAGATTTCGCTTGGTTAGCCTCCATTCTTTTTACAAAGGCTATTATCTCGTTCTGTTGTTTTATTTTCTTCCGTTTTTTATAAAGATCTTCTATTTCTTTATCAGATTTGTGCAGGTTGCTTTTTAAGCTCTTTTCTTGGTTTCTTTGAAGCTCTTTATCGGCTTTTTGAGCCAAAAAAACCATGGCTTCTTTTTTCTCTAATTTTGTAGAAACATTTTTTAGCGCATTATTTACCGCCTGGTTAAATAATTGTGATTTTAAACCATAAGATTCTTTGATGAAATAGTATTGCATGGCCATAACGCCTAGTAAAGCGAAACTCATTAAAGCCATGATCAAAACAATACTTTTCTTTTTCATCCTAATTAGCAAATATAACGGGTAATAACCCTAAATAGCGTGGTTTAACACTTTTTAACATTCATTTAAACAGGTGCAATTATTATTTTATAGGCTCAGAAACATTTTTGAAAACCTTGTACAGCAAAAAAGGAGATTTTTTCAAATCTCCCTTTTGCCAATAAACATTTGGTTCATTATTTTTTCAGAACCTCTTCTATCGGCAAGCCTATATTGCCGCTAGGTTCCTGAATGTGCAACAGAGCGGCCAACGTTGGCGCAATATCTGCCATGCTGGTTTCGCGGTTTAGGGATCCGTGTTTAATTCCCCATCCCATAAAAACCAATGGAATATGGGTGTCGTAAGGATTCCAAGTGCCGTGTGTAGTGCCTGTTACCCCATATCCTTGAAAATATCCGGGTTTTAGTAAGATCTGTATCTCGCCGCTTCGTTCTCTATTATATCCATTTATTACACGTTGTTTTAAAGCTTCTGGAATAGAAGAGATGGCTATTTTTTTCATATCGATGGCATAGGCAACCCCTTCTTGATTTTCTAAATAATCTATACTGAATTTTTTGATGGCCTGTAAATCGAGGTTTTTCTCTTTGATCAATAAATTATTGAAGTTTACCTGATAGTTATTGAAGCTCAGCACTATTTTGGGTTGTTTAAATTCCTTTTCTAGCTGTGCATTAAGTCCTTTCAAAATGGTAGGGCCGGCCCATAGCCCAGCTGGTATTTCATGATCTATCAAAAATTGTGGATTATGTGCTGCGCCGTGATCTGCCGTTAAAAACAAAGTGTATTGGCCTTTACCAACCGTTAAATCCAAATAATTAAAAAATTCTGCTAAATCTTTGTCCAACCTCAAGTAGGTGTCTTCCGTTTCAACCGCATTAACGCCGTATTGATGCCCAACATAATCTGTTGATGATAAGCTTATGGCTAAAAAATCTGCTTGATCATGCTTGCCCATTTGCTCGTTAGCGATAGTTTCCTTGGCAAAATCTAAAGTTAGCGAGTTACCGTAAGGTGTAGCCCTAATTGCGCTAAAAGAGCCGTTTAGTAATTTGGAAGTTAAATGTGGGAAAACTGGCGCTGTTTCTCCTTTTGATTTTCCTTCATAAGGCGTGTTATCTGCGGTACTTTGTAAATAGGTATCTATGGGGTAAAGTGTGTTCCAATCTTGCTTCAAATATTTTTCTGCCAATTTTTTATCGTTAAAACCATTAACCCAAGTTGGTAATTGTTTCATATAAAAAGTGCTGGTGATCCAGTTGCCTGTTTCGTCATCAAACCAATAAGCAGCATCGGCAGCATGGCCAGCAGGTAAGATCCCGCCACGATCTTTTAAAGCAATACCTAATACTTTAGATCTAAAATTGGTTGCTAGCTTCAACTCATCTGTAATGGTACTTGCGTATAAATTTCTGGGCGACATTTCTCCGGCGTTAGAAGAACTTCCCACGGTTTTCACGGTTGGATCATCGGTACAATAAATAGATTTTCCTGTTGCTTGGATAATGAAATCGTTACCGGCAATACCCGTAATTGAAGGCACAGAGCCTGTGTAAATACCCGTATGCCCAGCCGCAGTAACAGTTGGTATATATGGCACTTGTGTGTTTTCACAAGTAAAACCTTCGTTTAACAATCTATTAAAACCCCCTGCCCCGTAACGGCCGGCATATCTATATAAATAATCCCATCGCATTTGATCTACCACAATACCTACCACCAATTTTGGCCTAGCCGGTTTATTGATGTTTTGAGGAGTGTTGGTTTTTGATTTTTGCGCTAACGAGGTTAGGGGAATTAATATTACCGCAAGAACCAGGGTTTTAATATATTTCATGTTATTATCTTTATAAGATGCTAATTTATGCTTTCTAGATGCTAATTATTGGCACTTAACTAAAATGTTATGATTAATAAACATTAATTTAATATCACAATGTGGTTTGCCCCGATTTTTTGTCTTTTTGCGCTTAATTATTGATTGGATATTTATCCTGCTGGTTTATTGTTCAATTGATCGCATTAACCTTTTCTACCGTAGGCAATGTGGTTAGCTCTTTTTAACGCTAGCCGAGGACACGAAACATCTCACTTGCAATATTGCCCCACTAAAAGAACCCCTATTTATGTGGTGCTTCTTTTCATTAAACCCCTCAATTCTTGTATTTTGTATTTAGCTTTAAATCAATAACCTAAAAATAAGCCCTCACTTGCAGGCCTCCGGTATGTATGGTTTTTACATCGTTAGATTTTCGGCCTTCATAAGTAAAATTCAATTGTATGCCGTTGGCGATGGTTCTTTGAAAACCTGCCGACCATGTTAAATTTTTGCCCGGCTGCAGCCCTTCTAATAGTTCATAGGCTATGGAGGTATTGTTTGCCCCCTCAAAACTATTGTTAATAAAATTAAATTGCGCCGTTACGGTTCCTTTTTTTAAAATATTATACCGCAGTTCAGATCCTATTTTAGTGTTAAAAGTTTTCTCGCCACCAAAAGCAATCTCGTTTTTTTGGTTTTTTAGATCGAGCAAAAAAGTGGTTTTAAAATTAGTGTTAAACTGATAGCCAAATTCTGGCTGCAGTTCTAAATAGTTGATATGGTAATTTCTTTCTGTAAATAATTGCGAAGAAAAATCTTTTATCCCTTTATTAAAAGAAACATTAAAATTACTTTTTCTGATGAAATTCCATCTTATCCTTAAACTTTGCTCTTCGGTGTTCCTGCTATCAAAACCATTGGTAAGCAACAATTTGCTCCCTAGCTTTTGTAGGCTAACATCAAACCCAAAAACAGGGTTTGATCGATTATAAAAAACCGTATTTCTGATAAATGAATTAAGAGAGATCAGGTTGCTTTCTTTGATGTTTGTTTGGTATGGATTAAATAAAATCCCATTGCCTGCCAATACCTTTTTATCAATACGTAAAGAAGAAATATTAGAAAATTTAGAGATAAACTTAGCGGTTTTCCCTTTCTTGTTTTTTAAAACGATGGCCGGGTTTAAGGTTAATGTTTGATTGATGTTGGTAAAATTAGACCGCACAAACTGGTTGTTTGGTATATATATTTTAATGTATTTAGCTTGATCTGGGTATTTAGAGACCTCAAATTCGTTTAGCTCTTTAATGCCGTTTTTATTATAATCGTTCCAAGAGTAAATACCTTGTGCGGCGGCTACTTCTAGGTAAACAAATTCTCTTTTTGGCTCTTGCCCGGTGCCCAACTCATAAAAAGATTGCAAGTTAATAAAGCCCTTCAAAGCCGTAAAATTATAATCTACCCTACCTAAAAGTGTTTCCTCGTTTTGTTTCAAAGTATCGTTATTGAGGTATTTTAAAGTGCGATATGAAGCATTGATGGCTAAATTGGAGTTGGCTGTTTTATTGATGATCAATTTACCGGTATAAGTTTCGGCCTTAGAAAACGCATTTAATTTCTTAGCTATCGGTAAATCATCAAACCGTTGGTTAAACATTAGCAAAAACCCGTTCTTTGCGGTATCTGCCGATTTATAAAACCCTTCATATTCTCTAAAAGCAAAAGATTGCAAAGAAAGTTGACCGGCCGCCAGTTCGTTGGTTTGGTTGTTTTCTTCTCTGTAGGCCAAGCCCGCTTCGGTATTTTTAAAGATTTTTGAGAACGCTAAATTATTTTTATAGTAAGTGCCCTCTAATAAATTGGTTTTAGAATTTAACAGGCTTCCTGTATAAGCCAATCGGTATTTTTTATATTGATAGGCCGTTGCCAAACCTTGTTGAATTCCGTTATAACTACTCCCTCTGTTAAAGTTAGAAAACGTGTAGCTGATTTGCTTTAAATCGTTTTTATAAAGTTTAAAGTTTAAAGTTGTCCAATATTCATCGGCGGCAGCCAAATTTGCACCGTTTAAATTAAAATCACGGTCAAATTCTACGGGTCGGTACCGTTCTAAAGGCTTAAACTGTTGGTTAACATATTCATAACTTAGGCTGCTTTTTAACTTTAAGCCTGTGCTGTCGTTACCTTTTAAATTGCGTTGGTCCTCAAATATCAGCTTGTAGGCAATTCCTTTATTTTGGCTGTTGCCGATATCGGAATACAGGTTTACGTCATTATCGCTAAAGCCAATCTCAGAAAATATATTTGTTTTTTTCCCTATTTTATAATCGGCGTTAAGGGTAATCAATTGTTGCTTTTTAGGCGTTACCAATAACGTAACAGGCGCATAATCGCCCTGTAAAACACCGTTTATTGGCGGCACAAAAACATAAACCCTACCGTTTGCCTGTGCATTGGTGTTGATGCTATAATTACCCGCATTAGGGCCAACATAGGTAAAGCCCACCCTAAACTTTGCCTGGTTTGGGTTTGTGCTATATACATAAACGGCCTTTGCCCCCAAAGTATCAACTTTTTTATATAAAATCTCGTTCCCGTTAAAACCGACGCTATCTATATTTGGAAAAACCGCTTGGTTGATCTGGTTGCCAATGCCCGATAAAAATTGCTTTTGCTGATTGTTTAGACTTTGCAATAGCGGCTTGTTTGGGTTGTCTTGTTCGCTGTAATAATTAAAACCTATTTTTATTTTTTTTGATTTGAACCCTTGGTTTAGATTGTATAAACTTCTAGCAAAAACCTTATCAGAATATTCAAATTCTACTACGATCCTAGCGTTTTGGGTAATTAGCCTTTTAGATGTGAAGGTGAGCTCTGCCGTGTTATAATCCATCACATAATCATTCTCTTGCCCTCTTAGCAGCAAAACACCATCAATATAAACCCTTTCTGTACCAGAAAGTATTATAATAAACTGTTCGCCATTGTTGCCCTGTAAACGATATGGCCCTTGGTTGCCCTCGATCCCGTTAAATTGGTTTCTTGCAGACCTTCCCTTTGCTACCGCCGCTGCAAATGCGGTACTATATTGGTTCCCTTTTTTGTCTTTAAAATCATTACTAAACAAAGCACCCTGGGTTCGTTTATAGTAATTCGTAAAATAACTATCGGGGCGGCGCAATTCATAATCGCCGGCAATAAGTGTTGTTCCTTTTCTTTTTAATTGGATAAAAACCTTATCAAAATCATTGATTTGTTGTGTGTTACCATCTGGCTGTATAGGTATATTATCATCAGAAATAGCAGCCAGAATCTCTATATCATTATTGAGCTTTCCCGATAGTTGTAAAACCAGGTTAGAATTTACCGCCAGGTTTTGGTTGTTCCCAAAACCTATACCCCGAGAGATGCTGCCACTTTTTTGAAAGCCCTCGAAACCGAAGATAGAGCCCTCTTCTTTTGGGGCGCTATAAGTAAAAGGATTTTTCCCAATAACTACTTCTTCTATTATTTTAGGATCTTTATTAAACTGCTTTTTTGAGAATAGAATGGGGAAGGTTTGGTATTGCACCGTTACAGAATCTGCTTTGGGCTTATTTTTCCAAAGCAATAAAGTACTGGCATAATTGATCTGATAATTTTTTTTATCAATTATTAAAAAGCCCTCTGTGATTTTGAGAGTATTGGGAATTATGCTGAGCGAATCTAAAACCAAGGAGTCTTTAACCGCGATCTTTTTGATGATCGCCAACTGATCTGTTTGTGCATAACCGGCGATACTACCCAGTAAGAATACTATCCCGATGATGCTTTTTTTTATCATTTATTTACCAATGGAAGTGTAATGTAGAAAGTTGTGCCTACATTAATTTCTGTGGTAAAATAAATATTTCCCTTCACATTCTCCACAGCTTGCTTAACAAATGCCAAGCCTAGGCCCGTACCAGAGCTTTTGGTGGTAAAATTTGGGACAAATATATTTTCTCTAGAATTAAGCGGTATCCCATTTCCGTTATCAGAAATGGCGATCTTAATGCTATGTTGTGTTCTTTCTCCTTTAATTTCTATAATGCCTTCCTGCTCTTCTGGCATAGCTTCTATTGCGTTCTTAAGCAGGTTGTTGAAAGATCGTAGCAGCTGGTCCTTATCAACCAGTACCAAGCATTTTTCTAAAGACGGCTCATCGCAAATAATTTTTATATGCCCCATTTGTGAGTAAACCTCGATAGCCCTGTTCAAAACATCCAAAACTTTTACCTTTTCTAACTTTAGTTCTGGCATTTTGGCAAAATTTGAAAACTCAGAGGCAATGCGGCTAAGGCTATCTATCTGCTCTAAAAAAGATTTACTGAATTTCTTAAATTTCTCGTCAAATTTCTCGTCTTTATCTTTCCAAGATCGATCTAGCATTTGTATGCCCAACCTTAATGGCGTTAGCGGGTTTTTAATTTCATGCGCCACTTGTTTGGCCATTTCTCGCCAAGCGGTTTCCCTTTCAGACTGCGCCAGTTTATTTGCGTTTTCTTCTAACGTGGCAATCATGGCGTTATATTCTGAAATTAAGCTCCCAATTTCATCGTTGCGTTTCCATTTTATGGGATTGTTCTTTTTACCGATAACGGTTTTAGAAATGCTTTCTTGGATCAAACTTAAAGGGCTGGTAATTTGGTTGGCAACCACAAAGGCAAAAAAAGCGATGGCCACAAAAACCAAAACATAAATATTGATCAAGAGGTTTAAAAATGTCCCGATCTTTTGGTTATAATCATCCTGATTGGCAAAATACGGAAGTTGCAAATAGGCAATTATATTATTGTCGGCATTTTTTATGGGCACATAGGCCGATGTAAATTTTAAAGACCTGATGCTTTCTTGTTGTATAAATTCTGATTTCTTCTTGATATTGAGATTGATAAAGGCCAAGGGGTTCATCCGCTCGGCAATTATCCCAGTAGAATAAAGCTTATTTTGGGTAGAAAAAAGCAACATTCCGTTAACATCAAACAGGTTAAGGTCCGAGTTGTACATTTTAGAAAAATCATCAAAAGTAATTGCTCCTTTAGCGTTGTTTATAGGGTTAATATCGGGCAGGGTATTGTCTTCAAAAGCACTGCTAATTACCTTGATCTTACTTTTTAAAAAATCTTCTTGCTGTTCTGTGTATTGTATAGAAATATAAGAAAAGGTAATTATCCCAATGATCAACAAAGAACTTACCACCGCTAAAACCAGTGCAATTTGAATACGCGTTTTGTATAAAATACGATTATTGCTTGCCAGTATCTTTATCCTTAAGTTTTTGAAACTTATTTTATAGGAAAAAAGTGATTGCAATATCCATCGGTATGAGATCAATACGATCCCGAAGCATAAAAAAATGATGAAAAAGAAAGATAGGGCGGCCAGTTCTATCCAAAAAGTACTTGTAACATGGGTTATAACAATGGTTTGGTTGGTGCTTGGCTTGTAGATAAGATGGTCTACGTCTCCTTTTTTCAATACTATAAATTGCTTTGTTTCCCCATTATACTCGGTATTAAAATTATCATAAACAAAAGAACCAAATTGGTTTAAGAGCTTTTTGTTTTGATAAAAAGCATAAGAATAGTTTAAAAATTCTGATTGGGGGTTTATGACCCCGTTTTGTAAAATATGTGGAAATGCACCATAGCGTTCTAAAGTTTTAGATTTTAAATCCAGGATCAGGGTTCCAGAAGCGTTGCTATCTGCCTTTAGCGGGATGATTGCAAAGTAGTTTTGGGTGCCAAAAGTATTGTTCTTCTTGTAGAAATACTTGGTAACTTTGTTAGATTTGTTTTCTACCAATTTTTTAAATACCTGTATCTTTTGGTTAATGTTTTGGCTAATCAAAGAATCGTCTTTATTAAAAAGATAGGCCTTAAAATTAAACTTGTTTAAATATCCGGAGAGGTACTTGTTGCCTATTAATGTGATCAATTGTTTATTATCTGCCCTGTTGGCTCTTAAATCGTTTAGCAATATCCTTTCTTTTGTGATCTTGGTCTCAAGTTCGCCAAAAGCCATTAAGGCATAAGAATCTGAAGCGTTTTCTAGTTTTTGCAATAATGTTTTCCTTACCTCAAGTTCTTTATACCCTTCAAAAACGCTTAATTTAACAGATACAATGGTTGCGAATATAAAAGTGATCAGCACCAAGGCCGGGAAAACGATTTTTCCTTTATTGGTGTAGACTACACGCCCAATTATAAAGATCAACACAAAAATCAAAGGGCAAAATATAGAATAATCGCGATGCAAAAACCCATAACAGGTATAAGCTGCAAAACTTACAAAAAACAGCGCAAGTTTAAATTTGAAAGGTATTTCTACAAAACTAGAAAGGTAAACCAAGAGGTCCAACAATAGATAATAAATTAGCAAACCGCCAATTAAAACCATAACACCCAAAAAACTTAAAAGGTTAAGGTTTACAAGGTTAGAAACATTTAAGTTAATGGTAGAGTTAAAAACCAAACCAAAAAAAACATCAGAGAATTTGTAAGAAACAAATATTATAAATATCGCTCCGTAAAGCAAAGTTGGGTAGCCCAACCAAGGGCTTTTTATTGGTTTAAAGGCTTTATCGCGATAGCTATAAAAAAAAATTATTAGCCATAGAAAGGCGAAAACGTTAATGATAAGATCTGCAAAAGAGGGAAAATAAAAGCTAGAGGCGTATATTTTGGGGTCGAAGTAGGCGAGGCTATAAATGGCATTTGGGAAGTGGTATTTTAAACCCAAATACCTTATCAAACAAAAGAACAATCCTAAAACTATGGTTGCCAAAATAGGATAGCCATCATCCGCATAGTACTTACAGATACTATTGAGCAAAAACAAAAGGGTAACCAGGCCGCAACACCACATCATTACTTCAATCTTGTTGTACGGTATTTCAGAAACCCGATTGCTTTTCATGATAGAAAAAAGGTACCTGCCGTTTAGATTCTTAATATCAACAACGTCTTTATCTGTTAAGGAGGCTATTTCAATAGTTGGGTTGTTTATCAAAAATTGATTGTCGGCATCATTGATGTATTGGTTATTGTAGGGAACGTGGGACTTTATTGGGATAAAAAAAACAACGAAGAAATTGTTCTCGCTCCTTTTGATGGCTTCGTACCATCCGTTTTTGTAGGCTACAAAGCTACTTCCTTCTTTGTAATTATCTACATTGTTGGCACTAATGGAAATATCTGACCAAAAAACAAGCTTTTTATTAACGTAGGTTTGAAAAAATATGTTTTGCCCAGTGAACCTATTTAAAACTTTGGTTGCCAAATTGGCGTTCAGATGAAGTTTTTCTAGGCTCTTTAAATTCTCTTCATGAGAGAGGTAGTTGCTTATCTTGGTTTCTTTTTGGTTTAAATCGCTATTAATATCTATGGCAACATCGTTAAGATCAACCAATTTTGTAGATGCCCATCTTGCTGTTAAAGAGGTGGCAAATAAACCTATGGTAACCAATAATAATAACCAACGAATTTTTGTAGCGGTTTTCAATTCTAATATTATTGCATTTTTGTGGGCTAAGAGCAAAACGCCAAAAGCGAAATTACGTTTTACAGATAAAAATTTTTATACTTTCTAAACCGTTTATCCGCAAAGCAATCGGCATCCCAAAATCAAGCCAAACAATTGTTTTTACCTGATTTTTATTCTGTTAAATCTCGGCACTAGATGTGGCTAATTTTCTGTCTATTTTTTTAACTAAACCTTGTAAAACGCTCCCCGGGCCAACTTCAACAAATTCGGAAGCCCCATCGTGTAGCATTTTTTCCATGGTTTGCGTCCATTTTACAGAACCCGTTAACTGCGAAATCAAATTCTGTTTAATGCTTTTAACGTCTTTATAAGGTTTTGCGTTGATATTTTGATAGATCGGGCAAATTGGTTCCTTAATTTCTGTGGCAACAATTGCCGCTTCTAATTCTATTTTTGCAGATTCCATCAACGGGGAGTGAAAAGCCCCGCCAACATTTAATTTTAAAGCTCTTTTTGCGCCTGCTGCCAACAATAATTCACAAGCTTTATCTATGCCCGCAATACTTCCAGAAATTACCAACTGCCCTGGGCAATTATAGTTTGCCGGCACTACCACATCGCTCACTCTTTGGCAAATATCCTCTACTGTAAAATCATCCAGACCTAAAACAGCGGCCATTGTGCTGGGCTGCAATTCACATGCTTTTTGCATAGCATTTGCCCTTTTTGCAACTAGCGTTAAACCATCTTCAAAAGTTAAAGCACCGGCTGCCGTTAAAGCAGAAAACTCCCCTAAAGAATGTCCTGCTGCCATATCTGGCTTAAAAGCACTCCCTAAAACCTTAGCCAATATAACAGAATGCAAAAAAATTGCAGGTTGGGTAACCTTTGTTTCTTTTAACTCTTCTTCTGTGCCGCTAAACATTATATCGGTAATCCCGAAACCTAAAATCTCGTTCGCTTTTTCAAACATTGCTTTAGCCTCTGCAGAATTATCATAAAGGTTTTTGCCCATGCCTACAAATTGTGCGCCCTGTCCTGGAAATAAGTATGCTTTCATTTTTATTTTTTTAGGATTATAAAATTATTTTTTACGATGGTATTTAAGGTATTCTTTCCTTTAATCGTCATTTCGACGAAAGGAGACCTGCCCGAAAGTTCAAGCGGGCATCTCGCTTGCAAGGTTGCTATGCCATATAATACCTGTTTATGTGATACCCACCTGTATTCTGGGGCAGGTTTCATTATCATTCAACATAACGGTTTTGAGCTGTGTGTTTTAAAAATTTATTTGGGCGTTTTATCCGCCAGCTGGCGGATTCCACTATATCTTTTTTTCTGACCTTCAGTCCCCTCTTCGACCCCCTCTTCGACTCAGCTCAGAGTGACAATGCTCAGAGCGACAATGCTCGGGATTACAGAAAAAAGCCCGCATGAATTATAGCCGGGTATCCCGTTCCGATCGTTAACGCTTAAAACCCTATCAAGTCAAATCTGCCGTGATCAATCTCAAAAATTCTGATCTTGTTTTATCATTTTCAAACTCACCCGTAAAAGCAGATGTGGTTGTTACCGAGTTTTGTTTTTGTATGCCCCTCATGCTCATACACATGTGCCTGCATTCCATCACAATAGCCACACCGGCAGGGTTTAACGTATTTTGGATGCAATCCCTGATCTCATTTGTGAGCCTTTCTTGCACCTGCAAGCGTCTAGCAAAAACATCAACAACCCTAGGTAATTTACTTAAACCAACAATATGCCCGTTTGGGATATAAGCAATATGGGCTTTCCCAAAAAAAGGCAGCATGTGGTGTTCGCACATAGAGTAAACCTCAATATCTTTTACAATAACCATTTGGCTATAATCCTCTTTAAACATCGCCGATCTTAATATTTCGGCAGCGTCTAAATCATACCCGTGTGTTAAAAACTGCAAAGCTTTGGCTACTCTTTCGGGCGTTTTTAGTAAGCCTTCTCGGTTGGCGTCTTCGCCAATTGCCGTTAAAATATGCTTATAATTGCCAGCAATATTTTCTATTACCGTCTCGTTGTACCGGTCTATTTTTTGGTAACCGTCGCCACTTTTATCGCCCATTTAATTAATCTCCAAAATATTCCACATAATTGCTTGCGGTTTCGTACAACTTAATACAATGTAGTTTTGCCCCTCTCAATTCTATATGTGGGGCTAATTGTTTCCAAACTTCTATGGCCAAAACCTCTGTTGATGCCATTTTGCCTATCATAAAATCCACATCTAAATTTAAGTTTCTATGATCCAATTTATCAACAACTTGTTTTAAAATAATATCTTTTAAATCTTTTAAATCTACAACAAAGCCGGTTTCTGGGTTAATTTCTCCTTTTATGGTAACAAAAAGATCATAATTATGGCCATGCCAATTTGCATTGGCGCACCTACCAAAAACCTCTTCGTTTTTCTCTTTGCTCCAATCTTCCCTATATAATTTATGAGCTGCGTTAAAGTGCTCTTTCCTTGTGATGTAAATCATTCTTTTTTGTTAAAGTGCAAATATAAACAAAGGATTTACAACCGATAAGAACTATTGACATTGTTGTTGTTTTGCCATCGTTTTTTATTTACCCATACAAGAAAGCTAAAACCAATAAATATGCGCTTTATTACCAATAATACTCTAAAAAACCGGTTAAAAAAAACACTTTTTTGATTTTAAAAAACCAAGAGATGTTACCGTTATGGCCAATAAAAAATATGAAAAAAGCTCTAACGGGTAATGAAAAAAGAACCGCTATTTCATCTGCGCACCATCGCCATATTTAAAAAATGAATTGATGGTAACGGGAAGTTTTCCGGTGGCTTTTAAACTTCCTAAAATTACCTTCGCTGCTGCTTTTTGCATCTCTTTAAGGTTTTGGTACCCTATCAAAACAGACTTGCTTTTTTCTATGCCTGGCAACCCTGCTACCGTATAAGGATTGGCAAAAACTACGCTAATGGTATTGTTACTTGCCATATCTGCAATAAAAAGTTTTAAATCTATTGGGTAATCCAAAGTGCTAACGGGCCTAGATCTGGTATCATAAATTGCCATGATTATTTGATCGTAGTTCTTTAGCTCGGCTTTTACGTTTACCATTTCTTTAATGGTAATGTCTTTGGGGATGATAAAAAGCTGGGTATTGCTATCCGCTTTTTTAATTTGATCAGAAAAAACAGTGGGCGTAGTTTCTCCAATGCTTAATATGGCTGTTTTTCTAACAAAATCGTTTCTTAAAGGCAGGTTTTCTGCACCTTTTACAACGGTAATGGCTGCATCTGATAGTTGTTGTACCAACTGGTATGCCTCCGGCCGGTTTAAATCTTGTATCAGGTTTTGTTTTTTAACCGAATCGGTTTTGTTTAAACCCATCCAATATTTTGCGGCTAAAATTCTTTTTACCTTTCCATCTATGTCGGCCCAGGTCAAGCGTTTTTGTCGAATAGACTTTCTTATCAATTTAATGGCTCGACCGGTATTTTGTGATAGCTCGATCACATCCATACCGGCAATTACACCTCTTACATCGGCTTCGCCATTAGGGAAATATTTTACTACGCCTTTCATTTCCATAGCATCAGAAAAAACCAATCCTTTAAAACCTAATTTTTCCTTTAAAATGCCAGTAACTATCGGCTTAGATAAAGTGGACGGCAAATTAGGGGTTGGGTCTAAAGCAGGAATATTCATGTGCGCTACCATTACCCCGCTCAAATCCTCGGCGAAAGCCTGCTTAAAGGGATACATCTCTAAAGAATCTAATCTTTCTGCCGTAAAATTAAGCTGTGGCAAATCATAATGGGAATCTACATCTGTATCGCCATGGCCGGGAAAATGCTTTGCGGTAGTAAATAAACCGCTGTCTTCCATGCCTTTCATGTAGGCAATTCCCTTTTGGGCTACGTTATATTTATTTTCCCCAAAAGAACGATAGTTGATCACCGGGTTTCTGGGGTTATTATTTATATCCATCACGGGTGCAAAATTGATTTGCATCCCTAATCTTTTAAAGTCTTTGGCAACTTCTTGGCCCATTTTATAGATCAAAGAATTATCTTGTATGGCGCCTAAAGTCATTTGATAAGGATAAGAAACGGTGCTATCCAATCTCATCCCTAAGCCCCATTCGCCATCCATGGCTATCATTAAAGGTATTTTAGAATTTTTCTGATATTGATTAACGATGGGTGCTTGCCGACCCGGCCCACCTTGAAAAAAGACAACACCGCCCAAATGTTCCTTTTTTATCACCAAGCCCACAGAATCGCTAAATTTCTGCCCTAGGTTACTATGCGCCCTTACCATAAATAGTTGGGCTATTTTCTCTTTACGGGTCATCTTTTTAAAAACAGAATCGACCCATCGGTTTGGGTTATTTATGGTTTTAACAAAAGGAACAGGCGTTTGCGCTTTTAAAGAGGAAAGCGTAAAAGCAAAAAAAATACTGATAAAAATTGATTTCATCTTTAATTTATAAACAACCTGTTAAATCTTTTAAAAAATACGACAATATTAGTGTTGAAATGATAAATGTAACACCAAGGCTTATAGATGCGCCATAAGACCATGCCAATAATTTGTTGTGAATCTTTTTTATGATTATGGCTTTCAAAATAACAGTAAGTACAATATTTAATATCAAATAACCTAAAATCAATAAGATAACCAAACCGTTTTTTTTATGATTACAAAAGTAATATTCTTTGGCTCAGTATTTATCTAATCAAAAAAAAGAACGCCCTTTAGATGCGGCATAACCCCTTACCAATTTTTGGCACAATTATTTTATATATGAATTTTATAAACAAATTTAAAATTATGAAAAAGCTATTTATAACATCTTTTGCATTGTTATTTGCGGGATTAGTTAACGCTCAAAGCACAAAATCTGGTTTACCTAGTTTTGGGATTAAAGGAGGGGTAAATTTTGCCAATATCATAAAAACAGACAACCCCGACTATAAAACAGACTATAATACAGGTTTTAATGCTGGTGTGTTTGTTAATATCCCCATAATTAGTCCATTGTCTTTTCAGCCCGAGCTGATGTTTTCTCAAAAAGGATTTAAAAGCACCCAAACATTGGGTACGGTTACGCAAACCACTAATTGGATAGAAGTCCCTATTTTGGCTAAGATTTCTCCGGGCAATGGTTTTAATATTGTAATTGGGCCACAAGTGTCTTTCTTAACCAAAACCAACAATAAATTTGAGGGCTCTTTTACTACATCAGAGCAAACCAAATACGAGAATGATGCAGACAAGTTTAAGAAAAGTATTTTGGGAGGTGTAGTTGGTATAGGTTTCGATTTAACGTCTCGATTAGGCATAAACGGAAGGTATGCCTTAGATTTCCAAAAAAACAACGAGAACGGGACTACAGAAACACCGGTATATAAAAATCAGGTTTGGCAGGCTGGTTTAGCGGTTAAATTTTAACATAACAAAAAAACCGGGTCAAAATAATTTGAACCCGGTTTTTTTATGTCATAGATTACGCCTTTACAATACCAAGGGGCATAACCGTTTTGCCATAAACCTCATTTAATAAAGAGGCCATCCCAGTATAAATTGCAGAAGCTCCGCAAATAATACCTTCATAACCCGCTAAGGTTTTAATGGTAGCGTTTCCACTCGCATCGCCATAGGCCAAAAGAAAAAACAAAACAACCAAAGTGCCAAACACAACCTGTAATGCTACACTAATTCTAAATGTGCCCAAAAACAGGAAAAAGGTAAAAATGCCCCACATCATTAAATAATATGCCATTGCGGTTTCGCTAGCCGCTGCCACCCAGCCCAATTTAGGCATTACCAGCAGGCCTACTAAGGTTAACCAAAAAAAGCCATAAGAGATAAATGCGGTAAAACCGAAAGAGTTGTTCTTTTTAGACTCCATTAAACCCGCGATGATCTGGGCAATGCCGCCATAAAAAATTCCCATTGCAAAAACCATGGAATTCATTTCAAAAACACCAGCGTTATGAATGTTCAATAAAACGGTGGTCATGCCAAAACCCAATAGGCCCAATGGCGCAGGGTTGGCACTTCTGTCTTGCAGCGCATACTCTTGTACTGTCATTCTGTAAATTATTTAGGTTTAAGAAAAACAATTATATCGATAATCTTTTAAAAACAAAAAGGAATTTGAATCATTTTAACCTTGCGTTTGTTGCAAGGTTTTTTTTATAACAAAATGATATTGAGTTTTTTAAAACAGCTCTTTCTTAATATTGTAGCTAAAATAAAGACGAAGCATTTCTATGAAGATGAAGATGGGGATTAAAATTTGATCTAGGTTATTAATGGCCACATAATGGCTGATGTATGAAATAAAGCCTACCGAAAAAACCAAAAATATTATTCTTGGCAATACCTGAAAAAAATAGATGATAATGCCCGCTTTTTTGGGGATGGCTAAAAAGATGGCAGAGAACAACAAGCTGAGCCACAAAAGCAAAAACAAGAACCTGGCAAATATTTCATTGATGGTAAAAGTTTGGTTTTGAAAAAAAGATTGCAGCTGATCAAACCCTTGTTCAAACATCAATACAAAAGAAAAAAAATCTAAAAAAGCAAAAACACGAAGTGCCCATTTCATGTTGCGAAGATAAACTATTTACAGTTTTCTGCAATTAAAGATTCTGCAGCGTTAGAGCCAATGTTCTTTATAAAATTTAGTGCTTGGCAAGCACCTACCTTATCGCCTTGGCGCATCATTTTTTTTGCCTCTTTTATTTTATTGCTGATAAAGGTATCGTCAAAACCTAATTCTGCCTTTATTTGTATTATCTCGGCTTCGTTCTTATCAATGGCTTTACCCTCTTCTTTGTTCTTGTAATAATTGGTTACTACTTTTTCTAAAGCCGCCCGTGTTTTATAAAGTTCAATGGCTTTGTTTACCTCGTCTTGTGATCGCAAATCGCAATCATAATTTTTTAAAGAAAAGTTTACGGGTATAATTATCCTAGATTTTATGTTGTGGTTTGTAGGCACATCCCATTTATTATTGGTCAATCTAACTAAACGAAGTGCTTCTTGGTCTAAATCAACCCCTAAACCCTTATCTACCTTTGCGCCAAAAACTTCCCCGTTTTGGTTAAGCTGGAATGACACGTAAATGGTCCCTTGTATGCAATTGTTTTTAGAAAAGCTTGGATAAATGGTTTTAGAGGCAATAAAGCTATCTAGCGCCTCTTTTCCGCCCTTGAATGTTGGTTGGTCTGTTTGAAAAAAGCCAAGAAAGCCAATAAAAAACAGTTTTATAATTGAAAGTACCATAACTGATTAACGTTTTTAATTGCTAAATGGTGTTTATAAAAATTTGCGTTTTAGGTTTGGGGAGGGGATCATACATTGATCTTTTTTACCGAACCATCTGTACCTGTTTTTTGCAATGAAATTATAAACTCCGTCTCTTAAAAAAGCAGGAAAAACATATCCTATTTGTAGCAGGGGCCAAAATCCCTTTAAATGCTTGCTTATTTTTAAAGCTGCAGTAGAATGCGTATAAACATGGCCGTTTTCTAAAAAAATAATGGTTTTTAGATCCTCATATTCTGGATGTTCTTTTAACAATTCCTTGGCTTGGGCCGATTGTAAGGAAGCTAACCTAAAATAATCTTTCTTATCTGCCGCGATTACCTTTTGCACAAAACCATTGCACAAATTGCATACGCCATCAAACAAAATAATGCCCTTATCTTTCATAACCATCTACAAATATAAGCTTAGATCGGTAAAAATGTTTTAGAAGCTTTTGCATACGTGAGCTGGTTTATGGTATCCGCCGCTAATTGGGCTAAAAAGAAAAACCATCCCAAATTAATGAGATGGCTAGAATATAAATAATATGATGTTTATTCGGGATAACCCGAGGGTTATCGTTACACATATGATAACCCGAGGGTTATCGCTACTTGCTCAAATACATAGATTTTTCTCTGTATAACTGAATAAAATGCGGGTCTTCTAAATCTTTGATAAAACGGATGGCTTCGCCTGTAGATTTCATTTCTGGGCCTAATTCTTTTTGTACCTCTGGGAATTTATGGTGAGAGAAAACGGGTTCTTTAATCGCATAACCTTTTAGCTTTCGCTCTATGGTAAAATCCTTCAGTTTTTTTGTGCCCAACATTATTTTTGTAGCAATGTTGATATAAGGAACATCATAAGCTTTCGCAATAAAAGGAACAGTTCTAGAAGCTCTTGGGTTGGCCTCTATCACATAAACGTCTCCATTCTTTATCGCAAATTGCATATTCATCAAACCTCTTATTTTTAATGCCCTGGCAATTTTATGGGTATATTCTTCCATTTTGGTTATCACATCCTTAGAAAGGTTAAATGGTGGCAACACCGCACTTGAGTCTCCAGAGTGGATTCCCGCTGGTTCTATATGTTCCATTAAACCTATGATATGAACATCATCGCCATCAAAAATAGAATCTGATTCTGCTTCTTCGGCCCTGTCTAAAAAGTGATCGATCAAAACACGGTTTCCCGGCAAATCGCCCAGTAATTTAACTACTGCTTTTTCAAGATCCTCGTCGTTTATCACAATGCTCATTCCTTGTCCGCCTAAAACGTAAGAAGGACGAACCAAAACAGGGTAACCAACTTCATTTGCCACTTTGATGGCTTCTTCGGCATCTTCTGCCACGCCATATTTTGGATAAGGGATCCCGAGGTCTTTCAACAGATCAGAAAAACGTCCACGATCTTCGGCAATATCCATATTTGGATAAGAGGTGCCGATGATTTTTATCCCCTTTTCATAAAGTTTCTCTGCCATTTTTAAAGCCGTTTGCCCACCAAGCTGAACAATTACGCCTTCTGGCTGCTCTAAATCTATAATTTCACGGACGTGTTCCCAAAAAACCGGTTCAAAATATAATTTATCTGCCATGTTAAAATCTGTAGAAACCGTTTCTGGGTTACAGTTTACCATGATAGATTCATATCCTTCCTCGTGTGCTGCGATTAACCCATGTACGCAAGAATAATCGAACTCTATGCCTTGCCCAATCCTATTAGGCCCCGAACCTAAAACAATCACTTTCTTTTTGTCTGATGGGACAGATTCATTCTCTCCATCGTAGGTAGAGTAAAAATAAGGCGTTTTTGCCTGGAACTCTGCCGCACAGGTATCCACCATTTTATAAACTCGGCGTAGGCCTAGCTCTTTTCTTCTATCATAAACATCGTCTTCTGTAACGTTGCCCAAAATCCAAGCGATTTGCACATCAGAAAAGCCTTTTTGTTTTAATGTTAGAAAAACATCTTTTGGGATATTGTTCAAGGAATAGCGCTTTAGCTCTTGCTCTAGCGTGGCTAATTCTTGTATCTGGTTTAAAAACCAACGATCAATTTTAGTGGCCTTTCTGATAGATTCTACCGGAACTCCCATCCTCATGGCATCTTTTATGGCAAACAAACGATCCCAACTTGGGTGTTCTAGCTTGTGCATAATATCTTCAATGTTTCGGTTTTGCTTACCGTCGGAACCTAAGCCCGCCCTACCAATCTCTAAAGATTGACAAGCTTTTTGTAAGGCTTCGATAAAAGAACGGCCAATTCCCATTACCTCGCCAACGGATTTCATCTGAAGGCCTAATTCCATATTTGCCCCTTTAAATTTATCGAAATTCCAACGAGGGATCTTTACGATCACATAGTCTAAGGTTGGTTCAAAATATGCGGATGTGGTTTTGGTGATCTGGTTTTCTAATTCATCCAGATTATACCCGATAGCCAATTTAGCAGCTATTTTTGCAATTGGGTAACCCGTTGCCTTTGAGGCCAAGGCCGATGATCTTGAAACACGTGGGTTAATTTCTATGGCGATGATCTTTTCATCTTCAGGGTTTACCGAAAACTGAACGTTACACCCACCCGCAAAATTCCCGATGGCCCGCATCATTTTGATGGCCTGGTTGCGCATATCTTGGTAACAACGATCAGACAATGTCATTGCCGGGGCAACCGTGATTGAGTCTCCTGTATGGATGCCCATAGGATCAAAGTTCTCTATTGAACAGATGATGATCACATTATCCTTATTATCCCTTAATAATTCCAACTCGTATTCTTTCCATCCCAAAACGGCTTGTTCTACCAAAACCTCATGCGTTGGCGAAGCTTGCAAACCGTGGGAAAGTGCGGCATCAAAATCTTCCTTTTTATGAACAAAACCGCCTCCGTAACCGCCTAAGGTATATGAAGGGCGAATTACCAAAGGAAAACCTATTTGTTGCGCTGCTTCTTTACCTTCTAAAAATGAATTGGCTATTTTAGATTTGGCTACGCCGATACCAATTTCTACCATTAGTTTCCTAAACTCTTCCCTGTTTTCGGTTTTCTCTATTGCGGCGGTATCTACACCAATTATCCTTACCCCGTATTTTTCCCAAACCCCGCGTTCTTCTGCCTCAATAGCTAAGTTTAAGGCCGTTTGGCCGCCCATGGTAGGTAAAACCGCATCAATTTGAGGTAGTTCTGCGCTCTCTTGGTGCAGTTTTAAAATCTCTTCTAACGAAGTAACATCCAAAGATTTTAAGTAAACATGGTCTGCAATTACCTTATCCGTCATGATGGTTGCCGGATTAGAATTGATGATGGAAACGATAATCCCTTCTTCTTTCAACGAAAGTGATGCTTGGGAACCGGCATAATCAAATTCGCAAGCTTGCCCAATAATAATAGGGCCCGAACCGATAATTAAAACTGATTTGATGGAGTTGTCTTTTGGCATGGCGTAAGTTTAAGGGGATTTTATACGCTTTTAAACAAAAATCCCGACTTGTTTGTCGGGATGCAAAGATAGAAAAACTAAAGTTTTTTAGCGGATAAATTTGAGATTTTTATTGGGTCTATCGGTAAGAGCCAAAGTGTTTGGTTCTGGAGGGCGAGCTGGTTTGAAGTTGAAAAAATATAGGAACCGTGTAGTTTACCCTTACCGGTTTTCCTCGTTGCGTACCGGGGTTCCATTTGGGAGAGAGATTGATTACCCTTAACGCTTCTTCATCACAGCCACCGCCTATTCCCTTTATTACTTTAGCATCTGTTAAAGCGCCATCTTTTTCTATAACAAATTGTAAGTAAACTCTTCCTTGCAGATTATTGTCTATTGCGTTTGAGGGATAACGTAAATTATGAGATAAAAAAGACCCAAATGCCGACAAACCACCATTAAACGTAGGAAAAGTTTCTAATTCATTATATTTAGTGGTTTTTCCTTCAGGATCAATTGTTTTTCCTGAAACAAATTTCCCACTATTATATTCATCTAAATACGTAACATTTAATTTCTTATTAACGGTTTTCCATTCTTTATCTTTATATCCCTTTAAATAATTTCCCTCTATGATGTTTCCGTTGCTTTCTATTAATTTGAAAGCCCCCGTTGCCTCTGCATCTAAAAAATTATTACCTAAGGAATCTTTAAACTCTTTTATTTGTTCAATCCTGTTTTGTTTATCATCAATATCAAAAATTACATCCTTTTTTAAAGCACCGTTATGATAATAATATTTTGATTCCCCTTTTAAAACCCCTTTAACAAAGATTTCTTCTGATTTTTTTTTGCCGTTGTGGTAATAACTAATTACGTTACCATTGTAGCTGGGTAAAAAATGATCGGTTGTAGAGTTACCAATTTTTTTAACGGTTTTATCTAAATAATATTCATTTACATCGTACAGGTTTTCGTTGTTTTTTGTTATAGAAATTGTTCTGGTAAAATCTGCACTATCAATCACACTTACTCTTGTTTCGCGGTTACCAAAAGGGGTATCTCGCATTTTAACAAAATATGTTTTCACATTTTTATTTTCTTGTGAATAGCACAATGTTATGCTAATGAGCAGTAGAAAGGTTATAAATAATTTCATGTATTTAGGTTTAAAACTCAATAATAATAATTTTAATGGAATAATCTTTGCCTTGTTGTTTGTAAAAAAAGAGATCATGAAAAAAGTAATAACAGGATTATTTGTACTTACGGCGGTTATCACAAGTTGCGCAACGGTACAATCAATAGTAAAATCTACCTTTCCTTATACTTCTACTTTAATTATACCGGCTTCTTCAGAAACGGGCAAAACCTTAACGGCAACAAGTAGCGCAAGTAGTTTTGATGAGATTTTTACAGGAAACGGCTCAAATACCAGTCAGATTTCGCAGGTAAGAATCAATTCGGCCAAAATAGAGGCAGAGAACCCTTCAAACCAAAACTTGGGTGTTTTTAAATCGGTACAAGTCTATTTGTTAAATGGCGCTAACCAAACCTTGGTAGCTTCTAGAAAAGATGTTTCTACAACTGTTGGCAATAGCCTGGTTTTAGATGTAGATAACAGTAAATTTTTGGATGATTATTTAAAATCTGGCAATGTTAAGGTAAGAGTAGAATATGTTTTGCAAAATGGTTTAAACGTTGATTTAAGCGTTAAGGCAAGTTTAGGTTTCAATGCAAGCCCTGCATCTACCAATTAGAATAACATTTATTTTGAACCCTAAAATCTTATCCCCATCTTTCGGGATAAGATTTTTTTGTTTTGGAACTGTTTTTACAACATATCATCGATCAAATTAGGGCTATCACTTGGATAGAATGGTTTGGTACAGTTACCGGGGCGCTTTGTGTTTATTTGGCGGCCAAAGAAAACGTCCTTAACTGGCCCATTGCTATTTTAAGCGTAACTACCTACATCTATATTTTCTACAATGCCAAACTTTATGGCGATACTATCCTTCAGTTCTACTTTTTGGCAACTTCTATTTATGGCTGGTATTATTGGACTTATGGCCAAGCCGCCAACCTAAAATCTGAGAGACCCATCGGTATCTTGAAACCAAAAGATTGGATGATTATTGCTTTGATATTGATCGGTTTCAGTTTGTTGATTGGTTTTCTTTTAAAAAAATATACAGATACCGATGTGCCATATATTGATGCTTTTTGCACCGTAACCAGTTTTATAGCTCAATATTTACTCACGAGAAAGAAATTAGAAAACTGGCTGATCTGGGTTTTTGTGGATATTATTTATATCCCTTTATACATTCATAAAAACCTTTTGGCTACTTCTGTGCTTTATTTTATATTCCTCTTTATTGCGCTTAAAGGTTATATAGATTGGAAGAAAAGCTATTCTAAAGCCGAAGGCTTAAAGCAAAAGGCAAAAATCATATAGCAGAGACAAGTAGTCTATATGATTATACTAGCAAGTTAATGGAGAAAAAAATAATCAAAATTGCCGTTGTTGGGCCAGAGTCTTCTGGGAAATCTACAGTTTCTGCGGCTTTGGCAAAACATTATAACACACTTTGGGTGCCAGAATATGCCCGTTATTATTGCGAAGGTTTAACAGGTGCCTGCACTTTACAAGATGAACTTAATATGTATTACGGACAGGTTGCTTTAGAAAAAGCGATGGAAACCGTTTTGCCCAGCCATTTAATGATTTGCGATACTACTTTTTTAACGGTTAAAATTTGGAGCGATCATCAATTGGGAGAAACTCCAAAACCTGTTTTAGATGGATTAAAGGTACATAAATACGATTTTTATATTCTGCTAAAAAACGATTTACCTTGGGAAGAAGATCCCTTGAGGGACTTTAAAGGGATGGGAGATTACTTTTTAGGGGTTTGGCATAAAGAATTGAAGGCAATCAACGCTAACTATCAAGAGGTTGGCGGGCAAACGGATAGATTAAAAAATGCAGTTAAAGCAATTGATAATTATTTATTTTCTTTAAACTTGTAGTTAATGCTTAATTAGAGCTTCTTTTTTTATTGAAAATCCATTAATAAAAACTGAAGATTAGATTAATCTGTTTGCGTTAGGGATTGAAACGTATACCGGCCTAGAGATGGGTGAGTGGGACAGCTTGTGGATAATGCCTTATGGCGTATGAGTGGAAAGCCCGCCCGAACGCCCAAATAACTTAATTTATATGGTAAATATTTATTTTATCCTAAACAAAACTATAATTACTCAAAATCAATTTTATGAAATTTAAGTACATCACCTCATCATTAGCGGTTGCTCTATTTATTGCCGCTTGTAGTCCCAAAGCTACTACGGTTAAAAAGGACGCAATGGCCACAGAGATGGCAAAAACACTACCAACAGACAGTAATGTTAAGATTGGGACGTTGCCAAACGGTTTAACTTATTACATCAGAAAAAACGTGGAACCTAAAAACAGGGCCGAGCTTTATTTGGTAAATAAGATAGGTTCTATTGTAGAGAACGACGACCAGCAAGGTTTGGCCCACTTTACAGAGCACATGGCTTTTAACGGGACCCGCGATTTCCCGAAAAACGAATTGGTAAATTATTTACAGAAAGCGGGGGTAAGGTTTGGTGCGGATTTGAACGCTTATACTGGCTTTAACCAAACGGTTTATCAATTGCCTTTACCAACGGATAGTACCGCTGTTTTTGAAAAAGGGTTTGATATTCTTTCTAATTGGGCCGGCTATTTAACGTTTGACGATAAAGAAATTGATCAAGAACGTGGTGTTATTGTAGAGGAAGACAGACAAAGGGGCAAAAACGCTCAAGAACGTATGAGCAAACAATTATTGCCGGTGCTATTGGCAAATTCTAGATATGCAGAAAGGATCCCTATCGGCAAGTTGGACATTATAAATAACTTCCAGCATCAAACGATCAGAGATTTTTATCATGATTGGTACCGCCCAGATTTACAGGCCGTTATTGCGGTTGGCGATTTTGACGTGAACAGGGTAGAGCAATTGATCAAGGATAATTTCTCTGAGCTTAAAAACCCGAAAGACGAAAGAAAAAGAGAACAATACGGCATACCCGATAATACGGCCCCTTTAGTTAAAATCGTAACCGACCCAGAGTTTCCGTACAATATTGGGATGGTTACTTATAAACATAAGGCAGAAAAGCTTTCTACAGAAGCTGATCTGAAGAAGAAAACCATGGTGTCGTTAATAAACATCATGCTCTCTAATCGTTTAACAGAGATCGTACAAAAAGGGAATGCGCCATTTATTTTTGCACAAAGCAATTACGGTGCTTTCCAGGGCGGTTTGGTAAATTTAGATGCATTTAATAGCGTTGCCGTTTCTAAAGATGCCGCAGGTTTAGAAGCCGCAGTTAAAGCAGTTGTTGCAGAAAACGTGAGGATGAAAAAATTTGGCTTTACCCAGCCAGAGTTGGATAGGGCAAAAATTAACATACAAACCGAAATTGATAAGCAGTTTAAAGAAAAAGACAAAACAAAATCGGCGGTTTTTGTACAAAAATATGTGAATAATTTCTTAAAGGGAGATGCTATCCCAAGTATAGATTATATGCACAATTTTTATACTGAAAACCTAAACTCCCTCTCTTTAGAAAACATTAATAAACTGGCGGCCGGTTTTGTTACAGACGATAACATGATTGCAATTATACAGGCTCCAGAAAAAGAAAAAGCCAATTTACCTTCAGAGGCAACTTATTTATCGTGGATCAAAACTGCAGGTGCCGATGTTACGCCTTATGTAGATAATGCGGTTAATAAGCCTTTAATGGCTACTAAACCTAAAGCAGGAACCATCACTTCAGAAAATAAGGTTGATGCCATTGGTGTTACAGAACTGACTTTATCTAATGGGATTAAAGTTGTTTTAAAACCAACTGATTTTAAAAACGATCAGATTTTGTTTTCTGCAACAAGCAAGGGCGGAACTTCATTGGCTTCTGATGCGGATTTCCGTTCGGCAGAAATAGCCGATCAACTGGTGGGATCGTCTGGTATTGCAGGTTTTGATGAGAACCAATTGGGCAAATTACTTACCGGAAAAGTGGTAAACGTAAACCCTTACATAGGTACTTACCGCCAAGGCATTAGCGGTTCTTCCTCTCCGAAAGATCTAGAAACGGCTTTACAGTTGGTAAACCTATATTTTACAGCCCCACGTAAAGACGAAAGCGTTTTAAAAACTCAATTAGAATCTATGAAAACGGTATTGAGCAATCGTTCTGATCAACCAATTGCTGTTTATCAAGATACCGCCAGTGCCGTTTTAAACAGCTACAAAAAACGGGCGCAAACCATTAAGGTTGATGAGTTAAACCAAATCAATTTGGATAAAGCGATCGGTTTCTATAAATCAAGATTTGCAAATGCCGGCGGTTTTGTTTTTACTTTTGTGGGCAACTTTAAAGTTGATGAGATCAAACCTTTATTAACCACATATTTGGCCAGCTTGCCAAGCACAGGAACGGCCGAAAACTTTAAAGACTTAGGTTTAGAGCCATTATCTGGTGATATCACTAAAAAAGTTTACAAAGGCTTGGAAGATAAAGCAACGGTTTCTTTGGTTTACCATGGCGGTTATGATTACAACGAGAAAAACAACCTTCAACTAGATGCTTTAAAAGAAGCTTTAAACATTAAAATTTTAGAGCGCTTAAGAGAGAAGGAAAGCGGCGTTTACAGTCCGAGGGTAAGCGTAAATTATGATAACGAGCCAAAACCCGAATACACCATTAGCATAGACTTTAGCTGTGCATCTGCAAACGTAGATAAGCTGATCAATGCCGCAAATGAAGAAGTTGCAAAATTAAGGGCAAACGGAGCAACCCAAGACGACATACAAAAGTTTAAAGCAGAAGAAAACCGCCAGTATGAGTTGCAACAAAGAGATAATGGCTTTTGGTTAGGTTATTTACAAGATGCTTACAGTAATGGTAAAAACCCAAGTGATGTTTTAACCTACTTAAAAACATTAGAACAAGTAACCGTTGCCAGCACAAAGCAAGCAGCAAACCAATATTTAAAACCTAATGATTACATCAAATTGATTTTACTGCCAGAAAAAAAATAAAATCTGGTTTTAACCTAAAAAGGCCCACCCCGGAAATTTCGGGTTGGGCCTTTTTTATATGGCTTAATGCCTTTTAATTACGCCTGCCAATAAGCATAGAAGCATAATAAACCAAAGTAGCCAAAGAAGATAAAGCGGCAACTACGTAAGTCATGGCTGCCCACCATAAAGCATCTTTTGCCTGTTGGTTTTCTAAACTTGTTTGCATAATTCCTTTATCTGTTTGTAACCAGGCTAAAGCCCTCCTACTGGCATCAAACTCTACGGGTAAGGTTATAAAACTAAAGATGGTTAAAATTGCCAGGGCACCAACCCCAACCGCTAACACCCAAGGGATCCCGCTAAATAACAACAAGAAAAAACCGATCATTAATGTCCATTGGATAATGTTGCTTGCCACGCCCACCATTGGAACCATAGCAGACCTAAACTGTAACCAAGCATAAGCTTTGGCGTGTTGTACCGCATGGCCACACTCATGGGCGGCAACCGCAGCGGCGGCAATACTTCTGCCGTGGTAAACATCTGGCGATAAATTTACCGTTCTGTTCTCTGGGTTGTAATGATCTGTTAGCTGCCCATCAACAGAAATGATCTCTACATCATAGATAGCATTATCTGTCAACATTTTCTTCGCTACTTCGGCACCGCTCAATCCAGAGGATAATGCGATTTCAGAATATTTTTTGAATTTGCTTTTAAAACGCCACTGCACTAAAAATCCAATTAATGCAACGGCTCCAAATAAGATTAATCCCATTTTATGTTTTTTTTATAATGATAGTCAAAAAGCATTCCTTTCAAAAATTTACAACAAACAATTTACTTTAGCTTTAAAATTCTTTTAAAAAAAGCAATCAAAGTGCTTTTAAAACCCTTAAATTCTATGTTTTACGATTATAAAACGCACTGATGTTGGATTTTTTCTTTGCCTGCCATTTTTACAGTCTCTTTTTTTTTACTAGCCTTAATAATTTCAATGTTAACTTTATGTTATTATAAAGATAAAATTATCTTTGCCTTAACAATTAATTAACCTCGTTTTAATAAAAAACTAAGGTTTTCATTAAACATTTTAAGATTGAAATATTTAAAATACAGCTTGCTCCTAATAATTTTATCAAGCTCAACCACCCTTTTAGCCCAAAACAGTAACCTTGGGAGTTGGAACTCCCTCAATATTAAATATAAACTCAGTAATAATTGGGGCCTATTTGGCGAAGCACAATTTCGCTCCCAAAACATCTACAACAATTTTTTTTATTATCAATATCTGGCTGGTTTTAGTTATAAATTCACAAAAAACGCATTTTTCTCTTTAGCGGCTGGGAGTTATCAAACTTTTGAGCCTGATGGGAATTTTACATTGCCTAAGAAAAATTCTGAATTTAGGCTTTCGCCGATGATAACCACCGAACAAAATTTAGGGAGGTTTGAAATCGAAAGCCGTTATAGGGCAGAATTCAGGTTTATCAATACAGGCTATAAAAACAGGTTTAGGTATCGTTTGGGCTTAGCTTATCCTTTCGGTAAAGAAATTAAAGATTATAAACCCTTTAAAATTAGCGCAAACGACGAGATTTTTCTGACTGATAAAGGCCCTTATTTTGAGAGAAACAGGCTATTGCTTGCTTTTAATTACAAAACATCAGAACATATCACATTACAAACCGGTTATCTGCGTCAATTTGATTATAAAACAGACCATCAGGAGGGTAAAGATTTCCTAGATTTAGGTATTTTATTCTCTTTTGCCAAAAAATAACCGCACAAAAAATAACTACTAAGCATTTTATTTGCCAAATTATTATATTTAAAAAATGTTTTGGTAAATGCTCTTTAATTCCTTTCATTTTTTATTTTTCTTTTTAGTAGTAACCTCTCTATATTTTACCGTTCCACACAAATGGAGGTGGCTTTTGCTGTTAGTAAGCAGTTGTTATTTCTATATGGCCTTTGTTCCCATCTATATTTTAATCTTGGGGATAACCATTGTGATAGATTACTTTGCCGGGATCAGCATAGAATCTGCAAAAGCAAAAAACCGAAAAGCTTTCTTGACCATCAGTTTAATAGCCAACATTTCTGTACTTTGCATTTTTAAATATTTTAACTTTTTAAATCATAATTTTTCTTTTTTGATGCATGGTTTTGGGCTTAAAAACCCCATCCCGTACTTGTCTATATTATTGCCCATCGGTTTGTCTTTCCATACTTTCCAAGCCATGAGCTATACCATAGAGGTGTATCGGGGTAACCAAAAAGCAGAAAGGCATTTTGGCATTTATTCGCTGTATGTGATGTTTTACCCGCAACTGGTGGCCGGGCCAATTGAACGACCTCAGAACCTGTTGCATCAGTTTAGAGAAAAACACCGGTTTGAATATTTTAGGGTTTCTGAAGGTTTAAAGCTGATTGTTTGGGGGTTTTTTAAAAAACTGGTTATTGCAGATCGGTTGGCAATTTACGTAAATGCCGTTTACAACAATGTGCCGCATCACTCGGGATTTAGCCTTTTTGTAGCTACAATTTTCTTTGCTTTCCAAATCTATTGCGATTTTTCTGCTTATTCTGATATAGCCATCGGTTTGGCAAAAGTGATGGGTTTTCATTTAATGACCAATTTTAACCGCCCGTATTTTGCCCGTAACATAGCAGAATTTTGGAAAAGATGGCACATCTCTTTATCTACCTGGTTTAAAGACTATCTGTACATTCCCTTAGGGGGAAACAGGGTTCCTGTACCTCGTTGGTATTTTAATTTATTCTTGGTTTTTTTGGTAAGCGGATTGTGGCATGGCGCAAATTGGACATATATAATTTGGGGCGCATTAAACGGTTTCTACCTTATTTTTGCCAATATTTCCCAAAAATTTCGTGATAAGTTTAACCAATCTGTTGGGTTAAACCAGGTACCTAAAATATCTGTTTTTGTGCAAACTACAATTACGTTTACACTTATTTGTTTTGCTTGGATATTTTTTAGGGCCAACCAGGTTACCGATGCTTTTACGATCATCAAAAAAATCAGCACATTAAGAGGGCCTTTATTTATAGAAAATCCATCAAAAATGATTTACTCTTTAGCAGCTATCGGTTTTTTGATGTTGATAGAATATAAGAGAGAATATTACAAGGGCAGGGTTAAGTTTTTCGACAATAAAAACTGGTTGGTAAGAAACTTTTCTTATGCTTCCTTGATCATTATCATTTTACTTTTTGGGGTTTTTGATGGCGGACAATTTATCTACTTTCAGTTTTAATGATGATGTTGGAAACCATTATCTATAAAATCAATAAGAGCGATTTCTCTTACTTTGTAATAAAACTTAGCCTGTTTCTGTTCTTGGTTTTTTCTTTGGATTTTATTATTGGGCATACTTTACGTTACTTTTATTTTAAGCAACAAAGCGGTTTACAATACGAAGCTACTTTTGCCATAGAAAAAACCAAAGCCAATGTTTTGATATTTGGATCTTCTAGGGCCTGCAACCATTATATCCCAAGCGTTTTAGAAGAAAAATTAGGATTAACTTGTTATAATGCAGGCAGGTATGGCAGCCCAATTTTATACCATTTGGCGGTTTTAAAAAGCGTTTTAAAAAGGTATCATCCAAAAATGATAATTTTAGATGTTAACCTTCAAGAGTTTGAAAAAATAGAGGGAAGTTACGATGTGCTTTCTTCTTTGCTCCCTTATTACAAAACACATCCCGAAATGCGCTCTATCATAGAGATGAGAGGCAAATACGAAAAGCTGAAATTGCTTTCGGGCATTTATCCGTTTAACTCAGAAATGCTTACGATCGCCATAGGCAATACCGAAATGAATAAAAAAAGACGCGATACATTTGATGGCTATATCCCGTTGAGAAATAAATGGATTGATCCAATTCCAGATTATGCCTTTCCTCAAGATTATGATGTTGATAGCAATAGGTTACAGGCTTATAAGGTTTTTATCAACGATTGTAAGAAAGCAAATGTTAATCTGTATATAGCCTGTTCTCCGTATCTTTCAAAAAATCGTTTTAAAGATCGTTCAATAAGTATCGCCAAAGCAATCGCAAAAAAAGAGAATGTCCCTTTTTTTGATTATTCTAACTATTTACCTTTGATCAAACCCTATTTATATCATGATACTCCTCACCTAAACCAAGATGGCGCAAGGTTTTATTCTAATTTGGTGGCAAATGAAATTTTAAAGACCTCCCTCATCAAGGGAATAAGATAACCGGGTTGGGGTTTAAAGGTGTTATAAAATATGAATGCCTTTTTGCCTCAAATACATTGGTTTTAAAACCTTACGGATGCCTGCTATTTCCTTTAGCCCTATCTTTTGAACACGTTTAGGGTCATAAATCTGGCGAAAGCCAAAAAGATTTAATAAACCCTACATAAAAGACCTTTCAGATATTCGCCCTCGGGGAAAGATGATCTTATGGGATGGTCTGCCGGTTGGTTAAATTGATGAATGATTTGAACTTCTTTACCCGCATCTAAAGCCGCCCAGGCAATGATTTGTTTAAAAGTTTCCATATCCACCGCACCAGAACAACTAAAAGTGGCCAACAAACCGCCACTTTCTAAAACCTGCATTCCCAAACGGTTTAAATCTTTGTAAGCCCTTGCCGCTCTATCTAATGCAGATCGCGAAGGTGCATATTTTGGTGGGTCTAAAATAACGATATCGAATTTTTGGTTTTCTTCTTTAAATAGCCTTAGCTGTTTATTTACATCGTTTTGTATGGGCGCAATTTTAAAAGGGTCAAATCCGTTTAATGCCACGTTTTTTCTTAAAGTCTCCATCGCCAAAGCAGAGCTATCAACGGCTACCAATTCTTTTGCGTCGTTTGCCAAAGCATTTAAGCCAAAACCACCACTGTAAGAAAAGCAATCTAAAACCGATTTGCCTTTTACAAAACCAGCCAATATTTTACGGTTTTCTCTTTGGTCGCAATAAAAACCCGACTTTTGTCCTTCAACAATGTTGATGTGGTATTTGATCCCGTTTTCTATCACCTGCACAAAATCTGGTGGTAATTCTCCCCAAAGCAATCCTTCAGAAGCAGCCAAGCCATCGTGGGCTCTTGCCTTATCATCGCCTTTATCAAAAATCCCTTTTGTACCCGTTAGTTTTTGCAGTTCATCCAAAATAACGGATTTCATCTGCTCTACGCCAGTTGTTAAAATTTGTACGGCTAAATAATCTCCGTATTTATCAACAATTAAACCGGGTAAAAAATCTGATTCACTAAAAATTAAACGACAAGTATTGTTATGGTCGTTTAAAATGGGGGTTCTTGCATTAACTGCTTTTTTAATCCTTTCTCGCCACCAATTTTCATCGGGTATTTCTTCTTCCTTAAAACTCAGCAACCGTATGGCAACCCTAGAAGCATCGTTAAAATAGCCGTAAGCTAAAAACTCTTCTTTTTGGGAAAGCACCTTAACTAACTCGCCATTTTGCGGCTTAGTTTTTAAAGCTTGCAAAGCCCCAGAAAAAACCCATGGATGTTGGTGTAAAACCGCTTTTTCTTTGCCTTTGTTTAATAGAACCGAAATCATGCTGTAAATGTAAGAAAAGGATGATTAGTTTTTGGGGGATTAAAGTTGGTTTTAGAGCGGGGAATGATTTGATCGATTGGATAGTCGCTTTATACTATATAGCATAGCGACTTTGCTTGTGAGATGCTCCCTTTATTTTGCCAAATAAACAATATCATTTATCTGCTAAAACAGAAATCACGTTTCCGTCTGGGTCTCTAAACCAAGCAATGTTTGGGCCTTTATCTGATCTGGAAATACCTTTTTCATCTGTTTTTATATCGCCACCATAAATCTCGAATTTTACTCCTTTTTTAATTAGCTCATCAACGGTTTTTTCAATGTCATCAACCTTAAAATTTAAGACCGTAAAAGTAGCCGAAAGATGATTTGGTTTTGGATAGATGATAATAGGATGATTGCCCTCTAAATGAAGCTCTAACAAACCCATTTTATTTTCCTTTACTTCCAAACCTAAGGTGTCTGAATAAAATTCTTTGGCTTTCTGTAAATCCTTTACAGAAAAACCACTAAAAGCATAGCTGTTTTTTAACATGATGATTTATTTTAGATATTATAAACAGAGCTCACAAAAAAATAAATATGCCGAGCCCAAATAAAACACTTGGCAACCGCAGGGTGTAATAACGGTTTTAATTCTTTTATAATGGTTAACATTTTGGCTTTAATTCTTTTATAAGCAAAGATTAAAAATTATGCCGAAATGCTTTTTAAGCAAAAAAATGTGGGCTAAAAGATTGTTTTTTAGCCCACATTTTTGAAAGGTATTTTAAAGCCTAATTATTTAAAACTTTAAGCTCAGAGAAAGCAAAAAGTTGGCTTCGGCTTGTGGAAAATAATAGTTTTCTGTGGTTAGGCCACCATCTATATAGCTAAACGTATAACCGTTACTTTCATAAAGCGTATTAAAAATATTGTTTACCAATAAACCAACGCCCAATTTTTTGATGTTCTTTAACTTAAAATCGTAACTCAAGCGTAAATTGTTTACAAAGAAGGCATCTAACTTTCTACTATTGTTGGCCGTATTATCCAAAAACTGCTTGCCCACATATTTGCTCAAAAATGCAATTTCCGATGCTTTGGTTGGCTTAAAAGAAATAGTGCTTCCGCCAACAAAGCTGGGCGAAAATGCCAAATCTGTTTTACTATATGTGTTTTTAACTTGTCCGCCGTTATCGTAATCATCAATAAACTCTTCAAAGTTTTTTACTTTATTTTGGCTAAAAGCCGATGTGATGCCCCAGCTCAGTTTTGGCAAAACCGCAAAGGTTGCATCTAGCTCAATTCCGTTTCTGTAACTGTTTGCCACATTAGAACGGATGTAAGCACCTACATCGTTGATCTGCCCGGTTAAAACTAATTGGTCTTTATAAATCATAGAATAAATGTTTGCGCCAATATTAAACCTCGCTTTTTTAATTCTATAACCAACTTCAACATCGTTTAAACGCTCTGGCTTTGGCCTGCTATCTGGCGTAGATTCCGTGTAGTCATCTCTATTTGGTTCTTTGTTGGCCACGGCAAAAGAAGCATATAAATTACTTTGAGGGTTAATTTGGTAGGTTAAGCCAACTTTTGGGTTAAAGAAATTGAGGGAAACACTTTGTCCAACATTGTTTTTATTTCTATCGAAACCTAAAAAATCATAGCTAATGTTACGGAGTTGCAAATCTCCAAAAAGAGAAAACTGATTAAGCTGAACGCTTGCTTTTCCAAATGCGTTAAAATCGGTTTTAAACCCGTTATCAAAATAATAACGCTGTCTAATTTTACTGTCAGAAGCAAACTGTGCCCAAATCACTTCGCCATAATGATCGCCATTGTATTCATTATAAGCCCCGCCCAAGGTAAAATCTAATTTAGAAGACGGTTGATAACGAAAAGCGTAAGTAAGCCCATAAAAATCGTTCGCCAGCCAACGCCTCCTTATCAAATCAGAATTTGTAATGGTTTGGTTTCCTATAATTACATTGTTGATCTTATAATCATATAACGTTTGGTTTTTCTTGTATTCTTCATAGTAGCCGCTGCCGCGAGTATAATGCAAAGCACCGTTAAAAGATAGTTTGGCACTAAAGCTTTTAGAATATAAAAGCTGATAATTGTCTTGCTGATAATTATCGGTTTGATCATCATAAGTAAATTCATTAAACCTGCGGTCGGTTGCTAATTTATCTTCTGGAACCCCATTCCATGCTTGGTAGGTTTTTTCTTTGCCAGAGAAAACATTAAGGCGCAAAAGACTAGATTTACCATAATAAGCTCCGGATAAAAAATAGGATTTCAATCTTGATGATGCCCTATCAATATAACCATCAGAGACTATCCTTGACAGCCTTCCATCAAAACTAAATTTGCCGTTTATTAAACCTGTGCCTAGGCTTACCGTATTCTTGAAGGTGTTATAAGAACCGGCAGAAGAGTTTACTTCGGCGTAAGCCTGATCATTTAAAGTATTGGTTAGGATATTTAAACTTCCACCAAAAGCCCCGGCACCGTTGGTAGAAGTTCCTACGCCACGTTGTATCTGGATATTTTCCACTGATGAGGCAAAATCTGGCAAATCCACAAAATAAGACCCTTGGCTTTCTGTATCGTTATAAGGAATACCGTTGATGGTAACGTTAATCCTTGTTGCATCAGAACCTCTAATTCTTAAACCTGTATAACCTACACCTGCACCAGCATCAGAAAAAGTGACTACGTTTGGCGTTTGATCTAATAGATAAGGCAAGTCTTGCCCGAAATTATTTTTTTCAATATCCGCCTTTTTTAGGTTTTTAAAAGTGGTTGCCGAGTTTTCTGAAGCCCTAGTGGCGTTCACAATCACCTCATCGGTTATTAAATCGCTTTTTTGTAGCTTGATGTTAAGTGCCTGGTCATTATTAATAGATAAGCTTATTTCTTGGGTTTTATAGCCAACAAAACTAATAACCAAGGTATAATTACCGCCTTTGATCTTTTTTATTTGGTAATTGCCTTCATTATCAGACTGTGTAGAACCTATTGTTCTTAGGTTTAGGGCGGCACCCATCAAAGGTTCGTTGTTTTCAGAACTTGTTACTTTTCCGCTCAGTTTATACTGCGCCAACAATAAAACCGGACAGGCCATGGCAATAATTGCCGAAAGGATAAATTTTTTCAATTTGATTTTTTTTAAGTTAAACAGCCCAGCGATAGGGGTTACCGCCTTCGTAAAATTTTAACTTATACCTTGTTCCCTACGCCGGCATTATCCGGATCAGGTGTACGAAAAGGCTTAGGGTTTGAGGCCGAAGGTTTAAGGTTTTAACCTTTTACCATGCACCTTTAACCGTTTACCTCAACGTAGGGTATGTTCTCAGCCTGTTTTTGTATTTGTGGGGATAAATGAGCTAGCATCAAATTTCCGTATAACACAAACAAGGCACCCCTTATTGATGGCGCAAATATAGAATTATAATCGGTGTTTTTGATAAATAGATTTTGATAAATGTAGGGAAACAGAAAATATTTATTAGCTAAAAGTAATAATGAGTAAAGAGGCCCAGATCAAGCAAAAACTCTTTCCAAACCTGTTGGTGGTTTTAAAAAATCATGCTCGCTAATGCCCGATCGCCATGTATTTGATAATATTGGCTGGCCTCTAAAGAATCGATTAAGCCAGCAAACAAGAGCCAAGCGATTTGTTGATCAATGTAGATCAAAGCTTTATACGCCCCATCTTCACAAAACATCCATCTGTTATTCTCTTTTTTAATGTTCCAAACATTGCCAGCTTCTCCAACAATTTCAACTTTTAAAACATCTCCCTCCCCAGCCTCAACATATTTGTATTTAGCGGGCAATCCCTTTAAAAGGATATTCAAATAAGGTCTGTAATATTTTGCCCCTAAAAGCTTTTGGCTGTTTAAAGCATAAAATATATGTTGATGCTTTTCCCATCTTTTTAGATATTCAATTTGCAATTGCTCCTTATCTAAACTGTTTAACCCCTTTTGATCAAGATCGATCTGTTTATCAAATCTCTTAATAACCTCACTGCCCGTGAGCTTGTTATTTTCTGGCGGTGCGTAAATTTTCTCTTGTAAAAGGTTTATTACCGCATCTTTTACGGTTATATTTTTAAAAGATAACTTTCTGCTCCACTCCTTATCATTCAATGTTTTTAAAAGCAGGAGTAATTCTTTATCTAATTTTTTTAACAAAGCCTTTATTTCCATCGCCAAAGATTAAACCTATAAATTAAATTTACATATTTGTTAAATATCGCTTTAATGTTTCGCTGTTAATTGATTTATTTTTGTCATTAAGCGGTTAAAATTTGTTAAAATCAAAACGGTTATAAAATTTAATCCCAACGAAAATCGTTAATCAGTTTATGATCATAAAAAGAATTATTTGGATTGCCCTTGTTTTCTTAACGGTAAAAACCCAAGCCCAATATAAGCCAGACATAATCGTTATCGGCGGTTCTGCCGCAGGTACCGCAGCTGCAATACAAGGCGCAAGAAGCGGTGTCAAAACATTATTGATTGCGCCAAGCGATAATTTGATTGGAGATGTTCCGCCTTCAATGAACATCCCCGCTTTTGATCTAGGCTTATGGAAAGAATGGAAAGACAAGTTTATCAAAACCGCTGATACGGTTAACACCACCCCTCAATTGGTATTAGAATCTATCGTGAAAAACACCAAAGATTTATCATTCTTAAAAGCTACGCCAATATTGGGTATAGCGCAAAAGAAAAACGGCTGGGAGGTAAAGGTAAATATTAACGGTAAGCCAGAAGATATTAAATGCAAGGTTTTGGTAGATGCTACCACCAATAGCGCAAATTCCCTATTAACCCAATTTAACGTTTTAAGTTTAGATAAAGAAGGTAAATTTGATAACCTGGTTTCTTACACCAAAGAAAAAAGGAACAAGCCTTACGATCAAACCCAAAAATTATATAGAACAAGCGGTGCCGCGGGTTTTGGTAAAGATAGCGTTCTTAATTTTATTCCTTTGGGCGTGTTTATCCCCATAGAAAAAGAAAATTTACTGGTTGTTTCTATGTCGGCTTTTAAAGATTTTGATACCGATGATTTCAAAAACATTGCGCTATGGACAAACATGGGGCAGGCTGTTGGTGCTTTGGCCGCTTATGGGCCATTCTTCGATACTACGCCAGCAAAAGCCAACATCCGGTTAACGCAATCAGAAATGTTTACCTATCAGAGTTTTTTATATCCTGTTTTAGATATTAAAACAAACGATGCTTTTTATAACGCCATACAAAAAACAATTTCTACCGGACTATTAAAGTTCGATTTTAAAACTGGGCGTTTTAACCCAAATGAATTGGTTAAAAATTCTGATATAAAACCCATCATGACAGAGATTTACCCAAGGGCTAAAATTTGGTTCATAGAAAACAAACCCGATACCTTAACGCTTAAAAACGTGATCTCGCTGTTCAGCTTTATTAGCGGTAAAGATCCAATAACCATGCAAGAAGAAATAATGAAAGGGGCCATTGAAAAGTTTGGTTTCTCGCCAGATTTTAAAGATACGACCCTGATCAATAAAAGAGCGTTTGCAATCCTTTCGGATATTTATTTGTCTCCATTTAACACAAACGTAGATTTTAATGGCTATTTACAAAGGTAGCAACGGGTTTAATCGTTTGATTAATCTTACAATATCCTTACTTAACTAATGGTTTAAAAAAAATTTAATTGATACTTTTGCAATGTTAAATCAATGGAATAGTTGTTGTTAAACAATTGTTTTAATAAAATATTTTGGAGGTAAAAAATTCCCGTTTTTCGCAAAAGTTTAATAATATGTTCTTGGAAATTTACCGGGTTCATACATTCATCATCAAGTTTTTTAAAGAGGCTTTTAGCCCGCCTTTTGAAGGTAAAGAAATCTTAAAACAATGCTATCAGGTTGGTTACAAATCTTTAGCGCTAATATCATTAACGGGTTTCATAACAGGGATTGTTTTTACCAAGCAATCTAGGCCTTCATTGGCAGAGTTTGGCGCAACATCTTGGTTGCCATCTTTAGTTGGCATAGCCCTGTTAAGAACCCTGGCCCCTTTATTAACAGCCTTAATATCTGCCGGCAAGGTGGGTTCTAGTATCGGTGCAGAGCTTGGCTCTATGAAAGTAACCGAGCAGATAGACGCTATGGAGGTTTCTGCCACTAACCCCTTTAGTTATTTGGTGGTTACAAGGGTTTTGGCAACAACCATTACCATTCCCATTTTAACTTTTTATACCGCATTTGTGGGGTTATTGGGCGGCTTCTTAAATGTAACATTATCAGAAAGCGCAAGTTTTAGTGCTTTTGTACAATCTTTTTTAGAATCAATTACATTTTTAGATGTGATTGCATCTACCGTAAAAGCAATTATTTTTGGCTTTACCATTGGGATGGTAGGTTGTTACCAGGGTTTCAATTCTACAAAAGGTACAGAGGGCGTGGGCAAAGCCGCCAATTCTGCCGTTGTGATCGGGATGTTTCTAGTATTTATGGAAGAGGTAATCGCCACCCAGATTACTTTTATGTTTAGGACCTAATGAAAGCAAAGAGCGAAACAACCAGCAAAGAAAAAGTAATTGCCATTAAGGGGGTTACAAAATCTTTTGGCGATTATCAGGTGCTTAAAGGGGCCGATCTTAACCTCTATAAGGGAGAAAACCTGGTGGTTTTAGGCCGTTCTGGTACCGGCAAATCGGTTTTGATCAAAATCATTTCTGGTTTGCTTACCCAAGATAGTGGAACCGTAAACGTATTGGGGAAAGATGTAAATCAATTAAAAGCAAAAGAACTTTTAGAATTAAGGCTAAGGATCGGTTTTTCTTTTCAAAATAGTGCCTTGTACGATAGCATGACGATTAGGCAAAACCTAGAGTTTCCATTGATCAGAAACAAGAAAAAACTCACCAAAGCAGAAATAAATAATGCCGTAGAAACAGTTTTAGATGCCGTAGGGCTAATGCAGACCATTAACCAAATGCCCTCAGAACTTTCTGGCGGTCAAAGAAAAAGGATTGGGATAGCCCGTACCCTTATTCTGCAACCAGAAATTATGCTTTATGACGAACCAACTGCCGGGCTAGATCCAATTACTTGTTTAGAAATAAACAGTTTGATCAATGAGGTTCAAGAACGCTACAAAACAAGCTCTATCATCATTACCCATGATCTAACATGCGCCAAAGAAGTTGGTAACAGAATTGCAATGCTCTTGGATGGCCAGTTTCAAAGAAAAGGCACTTTTAACGAGGTTTTTGATACTGATGACGCAAGAGTAACACCATTTTTTGAATATAATTTTATACAATAAATATATGAGCCAAACAAAAGACAATAAAAAGGCCATAACCGTAGGCATATTTCTATTTATAGGCATTGCGATATTTTTATTAGGTGTTTTTACCCTAGGGGGGCAAAGGAAAACATTTGTTAAGAGTTTTCAGTTGAGCGTTATTTTTAACGATATACAAGGTTTAAAAATAGGTAATAACGTTTGGTTTTCTGGTGTTAAGGTAGGTACCATCAAAAAAATCCAGTTTTACGGCACCTCACAGGTTAAAGTAACTTTAAGCGTAGAAGAAGAGGCCCACAGGTATATCCATAAAAACGCTAAAGCAAGCATTGGGTCCGATGGTTTGATCGGAAACAAGATTGTGGTAATTGATGGTGGTTCCCCAAAATTTCCTTTTATAGAAGATGGGGATGTAATAGCCGTTAATACTACGCTTTCTACAGATGATATTATGAAAACCCTTCAGGTTAACAACAAAAATCTGCTGGATATTACTTCAAACTTTAAGATCTTAGCAAAAGACATGGTTGATGGCAAGGGCACCGTTGGGGCATTGCTTACCGACCAGAAAATTGCAGATAACTTTAAGGCAATAGTTGCTAATTTGCAAAACACTACACTTGCGGCAAATAAAATGGCGCTTCAGTTAAACGCCTTTAGCAATAAATTAAACACCAAGGGTGGTTTGGCAGATAAAATGCTTACCGATACCCTGGTTTTTGCAAAATTTCAAAACTCGGTAGCAGAATTTCAAAAAACCGCAACATCGGCTGCCGCACTTACAGAAAATTTAAACAAAGCATCTGCAAAATTGAACGATAAAGACAATGTTGCCGGCGTAATGCTAAACGACCCTGCGGCTGCAGATCAAATTCGTTCTACTATTAAAAACCTACAAACAAGTAGCGAAAAATTAGATCAAGATTTAGAGGCATTGCAGCACAATTTTTTACTGCGGGGCTTTTTTAAGAAAAAAGCGAAAGAAGCAGAGAAACAGAATTAAAATATCAAATAAAAAGACCCCCTAGTTTGCTTTGTAGAGGGTCTAAATATACTTTTTATTAGCTTAAAGGCGTTTAGCCTACCATTGTATCTTTCATAATCTTTTCTTTTATAATCTTTCCTAAAAATAATGAATTCATTTATAATATCAACATTTTTTTTGTCATAATATTATTTATCATCTATATCAATACTATTGCCAAATTTAAATTGGCCTTCTTTAATATGATTGATTGTTATATAATCTTTATGATAAACCCTAGATAGTCCAGTTAGCCCATGCCTTAACGTTATTTGTAGTTGTAACGTTTGTTTTTCATCTTTCAAGATGTTTTCAAGAATTTCATTTGTTCTAAACATTACAGCATGAGGAGCGAAACTTGTTCTATTACATGTATTTGTAGTTATATAACTTGGTATATGTTTTATTTCGTTGGTTTTCATAGGAATAACTTTTATCCGATTGTTTATTCCTTTAGCCGTAACCCTGTATTGCTCTAATTTAAATAACTCTAATTGTACATCAAATGCGCTGAAGAAAGATTTATTTATAATTTTAAACACGTAAGTGGTTGAACAAGAATCATCAAAAGTATTAGCTTGTTTGCTAATGTAATCACTTATTAAAATTTTAGGTCTTAATAAATATAAAACCAGAAATAGAAAAATGAAAGAAGCACAAACGCTACATAAAATATTTATAAAAATTTGTAAAAAAGTGCTCATTAATAATTTTTATAAACAAATATAAAATTAATAACCCAAAATTCTATTACATACAATAAGGAGAGGTGTGGTTAAAATATTTATACTCGAAAGCATCAAAAAAGGCATCTACATTAGAATCGCTTGTTTAAGAAGTGATAACATTGCAATAGAAAACAAGAACCTCTCGATAGATTATAAAATCTTTATCAAGAAAGAATATTAAATTTTTAATCAACATAATATGCAATCGATTGCGAAACATCAAAATAGTTTTTATCTTAGCGTCTCAAAACCTTTATAATCTGGATCAATGTTGTTATTAGGAATAGATTTAGGGACTTCTTCCATTAAAGTTTCCGTAGTAGATGCACAATCGGGCAGTTTGTTGGCTAGCGTGAGCTATCCCGAAAAAGAAATGGAAATATTATCCCAAAAAGCTGGCTGGGCAGAGCAATCTCCGGAAACATGGTGGTTAAATGTACAACACGCCATTAAACTATGTAATTCTAAGAAGCAATATGACCCAAAAAACATTGCAGCAATTGGTATTGCGTATCAAATGCATGGCTTGGTTATTACCGATAAGAACCAAAAAGTTTTAAGAAACAGCATTATTTGGTGCGATAGTAGGGCGGTAGAAATTGGCAATAAGGCTTTCGCCGATTTAGGCGGAGAAAAAATACTGCCTAAAATTTTAAACTCGCCAGGGAATTTTACAGCTTCTAAATTAGCTTGGGTAAAACAAAACGAACCTTCGGTTTATGATCAAGTAGATAAAATGATGCTCCCGGGAGATTTTATTGCTCTTAAGATGACAGGTAGCGTTACCACAAGTCCGTCTGCTTTATCTGAAGGGATTTTGTGGGATTTTAAAGAGAATAAACTTTCTAGAGACGTAATGAAAAATTACGGTTTCGATGAAAAATTGATTCCAGAAATAAAATTAGTTTACGCCAACCATGGCGAGCTGAATGCCGGTATTGCGAATGAGTTGGGCTTAAAGCCAAATATCCCGATAACTTATAAATCTGGCGATCAGCCCAATAATGCACTTTCTTTAAATGTATCAGAACCTGGGGAAGTTGCGGCAACAGCGGGCACTTCTGGTGTTATTTATGCGGTAACAGACACCTTATTGTACGATAAAAAATCGAGGGTAAATACTTTTGCCCATGTTAACCATACAGAAGAAAACAAACGCCTGGGCGTACTTTTATGTATCAACGGGACAGGAAGCATGAACCGTTGGGCCAAGAACACCTTTGCAGAAAACCTCTCTTATAACCAAATAAACGATTTAGCCGCAACCGCAAAACCCGGGAGCAAAGGTTTACAAACATTACCTTTTGGCAACGGCGCAGAAAGGATGTTGAGCAATAAAAATATCGGCGCAAGCATAGAGAATATAGACCTAAACAGACATGGCAAAGCTGATATTTTACGTTCTGTACAAGAAGGGATCGCATTTTCTTTTAGGTATGGATTAGATATTTTAAGAGAAAACGGATTAAAGCCCTCCATCATAAAAGCGGGTAAAGCCAATCTTTTTTTAAGCGATGTTTTTACGCAAACATTTGTAAACGTTACGGGCGTACCCATCCAACTTTATGAAAATGACGGAAGTTATGGCGCTGCAATTGGCGCAGGGATAGGCTTAGGCGTTTACAAATCCTCGGCGGAGGCCTTTAAAAATAAAAAAGCTTTAAAATTGGTAGAACCAAACGGAGAAAACTTAGATGGTTTTTATCAAGAATGGAAATCGATTTTAATGAATAAGCTGAACAGCAAATAATCAATATACAACATGGAATTTTTTAAAGAAATTGGAAAGGTAAAATTTGAGGGATTAGAGAGCGATAATCCTTTGGCTTTTAGATGGTATGATGAAACCCGTGTAATTGCGGGTAAAACATTAAAAGAACATTTACGCTTTGCCGGCGCATATTGGCATTCTTTTAACGGAACGGGCGCAGATCCTTTTGGTGGGCCTACGCATATTTTCCCTTGGGATAAAAAAGCAGATGTTATAGAAAGGGCTAAAGATAAAATGGATGCCGCATTTGAGTTTTTATCTAAAATGAGCTTGCCATATTATTGTTTTCACGATGTTGATGTGGTTGATTACGGAAACAACATTGCAGAAAACGAAAAACGTTTGCAAGCTTTAGTAGATTATGCAAAACAGAAACAAACGGATACGGGCATCAAATTACTTTGGGGGACAGCCAATTTATTTTCTCACTCAAGATACATGAATGGTGCTGCCACAAACCCAGATTTTCATGTTTTGGCGCATGGTGCTGCGCAAGTAAAGGCCGCAATTGATGCAACTATTGAGCTGGGCGGCGAGAATTATGTTTTTTGGGGCGGCCGTGAAGGTTACATGACTTTGCTTAACACAGATATGAAACGCGAGCAAGAACATTTTGCCCGGTTTTTACACGCTTCTAAAGATTACGCCCGCAAAAATGGTTTCAATGGACCTTTCTTTATAGAGCCAAAGCCTTGTGAACCATCTAAACATCAGTATGATTATGATGCAGCAACCGTTTTGGGTTTCTTAAACAAGTTTGATTTAGCAGAGGATTTTAAATTGAACTTGGAGGTTAACCACGCAACATTGGCCGGCCATACCTTTCAACATGAACTGCAGGTTGCTGCAGATGCTGGGATGTTAGGTTCCATTGATGCAAACCGTGGTGATTACCAAAACGGTTGGGATACCGATCAATTCCCTAATGATATTAATGAATTAACAGAGGCAATGTTGATCATCTTAGATGCTGGTGGCGTTAAAGGTGGCGGTATTAACTTTGATGCTAAAATCAGAAGAAACTCTACAGATGCTGCTGATTTATTTTATGCCCATGTTGGTGGTATGGATTTATTTGCAAGGGCTTTAATCACAGCTGATAATATCTTGCAAAAATCTGATTACAAGAAAATTAGAACGGATAGATACAGCTCTTTTGATACCGGAAAAGGGAAAGAATTTGAAGAAGGAAAACTTTCTTTAGAAGATTTAAGGGCTTATGCCATAGAAAAAGGTGAGCCAGAAACCATTAGCGGAAAGCAAGAGTTTTTAGAAAACTTGATCAACAGGTATATTTAAGCTTTTTTGTTCCTGCTGTCTGCCAACCGGTGCATTCAGCATCTCATTTGCAAATTGGTAAACCATATGAGAATCCATCTTGATAAGGTCCCGATTAGCCGGCTGGCTAACGGAATGATAAACATTAGCTAAACAAAAAACGCCAACTTTAATAGCGTTGGCGTTTTTTGCTTCCTTTTGGCTTTTTGCTTTCTGCCTTAAGCCTCTAAATATTATACAGAAAAACTTGTTCCACAACCGCAAGTACTTGCTGCGTTAGGGTTATTAAAAACAAATCCCCTAGCATTTAAGCCTTGTTGAAAATCTACTTGCATACCGGCTAAATATAAACCATGTGCTTTATGCATAAAAACCCTAATCCCATCAATATCATATTCGCTATCGCCCTCTTTTGTTTGATCAAAACCTAAAACATAAGTCATCCCAGAACAACCTCCGCCCTCTACACCTAACCGTAAACCAAACTCTGCTCCCAACTCTTGTTGCGACATCAACTTCTTTATTTCTTTTTTTGCACCTTCGGTTAAGCTTACTGGTGCTACTGTTTCTACTGCTGTGCTCATAAATCGATAAATTAATTATACAAATATACGGTAAAATGTAGATTTTTGTTTTTTACCCAAATTTATTACCCTTAACTTACATTAAAAACCAATGGATATTACCGCTTTCTTTGTAGATGTTCTAAAATATACCCTTTCGGGATTGTTTGTTTTTTTTACCGCCTACTTTCTGCTCAAAAATCATTTTGATACCTATTATAATTTAAAAGAATTGGAATATAAAAAAATGGTGGTTAAAGATATTCTGCCCTTAAAGTTGCAAGCCTATGAAAGGATGATTGTTTTCACAGAAAGAATTAATCCGATCAATTTGATGGTAAGGTTGCATCAACCAGGCATGAGTACCCAAATGATGCAAAATATCGTTATCAACGAGGTAAAAGCAGAGTTTCAGCATAATATTTCACAACAATTGTACATTAGCAATAACGCTTGGAATATTTTAAAACGGGTAAAAGATGATACCATTGGTTTAGTAAACCACACGGCCAAAAGTTTGCCCCCAGAATCTTCTGCCGTAGAATTAAGTAAAGCGGTTTTTACCAAGCTAGATGAACTGGAAGAAAACCCTTATGATCTGGCTTTGTTGGTAATGAAGAACGATATCCAAGAAGTATAAAAAAATGTCTGATAAAAAAAACGAGACCTCTTCTGGAATTGAAATAAAGGAAGTTTATACTTCTTGTAACCCTATGCAAGAATTACCAGCAGAATTTCCTTTTACAAGAGGTATCCAAAAAGATATGTACCGTGGCCGTTTATGGACCATGCGGCAATATGCCGGGTTTTCTACCGCTGCCGAATCTAATAAACGTTATCATTATTTATTGCAGCAAGGCACAACGGGCCTTTCCGTTGCTTTTGATCTACCCACACAAATTGGGTATGATAGTGATCATGATATGGCAGATGGCGAAGTTGGAAAAGTTGGCGTTGCGATAGATTCATTAAAAGATATTGAAGAATTATTTGATGGGATAGCGTTGGAAAAAATTACCACCTCTATGACCATTAACGCAACGGCGGCAACGCTGTTGGCCATGTACATTGCCCTAGCAAAAAAACAAGGGGCAGATTTAGCTAAAATCTCTGGAACCATCCAAAACGACATCTTAAAAGAATACGCTGCCCGCGGAACCTACATTTACCCACCAAAGGCATCCATGCGTTTAATTACTGATATCTTTGAGTTTTGCGCCAAAGAGGTGCCAAAATGGAATACCATTTCTATTTCTGGTTACCATATTAGGGAAGCGGGCTCTACCGCTGTGCAAGAATTGGCCTTTACCTTAGCAAACGGAAAAGCTTATTTGAAGGCCGCTTTAGATAAGGGCTTAGATATTAATGTTTTTGCAAAGCGATTGTCGTTTTTTTTTAATTGTCATAATAATTTTTTTGAGGAAATTGCCAAATTTAGGGCCGCAAGGCGTATGTGGGCAAAAATAACCAAAGAGTTGGGCGCAACCGATACAAGGGCACAACAGTTAAGGTTCCATACCCAAACAGGGGGATCTACCTTAACGGCACAACAACCTATCAATAATATCGTACGAGTTACCAACCAAGCAATGGCTGCCGTTTTAGGCGGAACGCAATCTTTACATACCAATGGTTACGACGAGGCCCTTTCTTTGCCAACAGAAGAAGCTGCGTCTATCGCCTTGCGAACCCAACAATTAATTGCCCACGAAAGTGGTGTTACCCAAACCGTTGATCCTTTGGCTGGCTCTTTCTTTGTAGAATCTTTAACCGATGAAATAGAGATTGCCGCACAGAAATACCTTGATAAGATTGATGCCTTAGGCGGTTCTGTAAACGCCATTGAGCAAGGATATATACAAAACGAGATTGCGGCGGCTGCCTATGATTATCAAAAAGCTATTGAATCTGGCGAAATGATCATTGTTGGGGTGAATAAATTTACCGCAGATGAGAAGGTTAACCCAGAGGTTTTTAGGGTTGACGATAATATCAGGATTGAGCAAACCGAAAAAATAACCAAGCTTAAGGCCGAAAGAAATAATAAAGAAGTTGCGTTAAGATTAACGGCATTAAAAACAGCGGCAAAAGGTAAGGATAACTTAATGCCCTTTATTTTAGCCTCTGTAGAGGTATATGCAACTTTGGGCGAAATTGCGGATGTACTGAGAGAGGTTTTTGGTGAGTATTAATTTATCGGCAGGGAGCGGGATCTAAGGCTAAGCTCATAACCTTTTAATCTCAAAAAGGCTGTTCAGGAAAACCATAACCATATTCTATTTTAATATTTATTATGGCGATTTCCAACAGCAGGTTGTGCGGGTTTCTATGTGCTAAGGGTTACAAGCTCTATTGATGAAAACCTTTTAAAAAACCATTTTACAACCGTTTCTTAGCCGTAGAAAACTAAAATATTGCCACAACTTAACGGTGCTCTTTTTTCCTTAAACTTAAAAATACAACCCAGAAGGCTTAAATTAAGCCTACGATACAACCATCCGTTATAAAAATTTAATCTTCAATAAAATTACCGCTCCTTTTTTGCCCACATCTGATTTTTTTATGGGTAATAAAAAATCTAAACCTTTCGAAATTATTTCCGGCTATTTGATCATAAATCTGGTTTCAAAAACAAGAAAAAACCACTTATGCTTCTGCTTTAGAGACACTTGATAATAATTTTAAAATTTAGTTTTTTTAACCGATTTTTTTTTCAATCTTCGATGCTAGGAAACAGGCATCCCCGCCACGTTTCCATCGCATTTTAAATCAGCATTTTAGAAAATTAACATGGAAAAAACTTGTACCCTTGTATGGGAAAACTGTCTCCAAATAATTAAGGATAATATTCCGACCCAAAGTTTTAAGACTTGGTTTGAGCCTATCATTCCTTTAAGGTTGGAGGAAAGTGTTTTAACCATTCAGGTGCCAAGCTTGTTCTTTTACGAGTGGCTAGAAGAACATTATGTAGGCCTGTTAAGGAAAACGGTTAAAAAACACCTGGGGGATAAGGGCAGATTAGAATACAATATCGTTGTAGAAAAATCGTCTTCACAAAAACCATATACCACAAACTTACCTTCAAGCGGAAACGGTGCGGAGGGTAAGAACCAATCTATACCAATGCCTATTGCATTAAATAAGGATATTAAAAACCCGTTTGTTATACCCGGATTAAAAAAATTACAGGTAGATCCGCAGTTAAACCCAAATTATACTTTCGAGAATTTTATCGAGGGGGATTGCAATAGGTTAGCAAGATCTGCAGGTTATGCGGTTGGTGCAAAACCCGGGGGCACTTCTTTTAATCCCTTAATGATTTATGGCGGCGTTGGCTTAGGTAAAACCCATTTGGCACAAGCTATTGGCAACGAGGTAAAGAAAACGATGCCCGACAAGTTGGTAATCTATGTCTCTTGCGAGAAATTTTGCCAACAATTTGTAGATTCTTTAAAGAACAACACCATTAACGATTTTGTGAATTTTTACCAAGCAATGGACATCATTATTATGGATGATGTGCACAACTTTGCGGGTAAGGATAAAACACAGGATATTTTCTTCCATATTTTTAACCATCTCCACCAAAGTGGTAAACAATTGATCTTAACATCAGATAAACCGCCGAAAGACCTTGCAGGTTTAGAAGAAAGGTTATTATCTAGGTTTAAATGGGGCTTGTCTGCAGATCTTTCTGTACCAGATATAGAAACACGTATGGCCATCCTAAAAAAGAAGATGTACCAAGACGGTATAGAATTACCAAACGATGTGATAGAATATGTTGCCAACAACATTGATAACAACGTAAGGGAGCTAGAAGGAGCGATGGTTTCCCTGCTGGCACAATCTACTTTAAATAAGAAAGAGATTGATTTAGCGTTAGCTAAACAGATGTTAAAGAACTTTATCAAAAATACAAGCAAAGAAATCTCTATGGAATACATCCAAAAGTTGGTGTGCGAGTATTTTGAAGTTCCTATTGAAATGGTAAAATCCAAAACCAGAAAAAGAGAAATTGTACAGGCCCGCCAAATTTCTATGTACCTTTCTAAAAGCCACACAAAAACTTCTTTAAAGTCTATTGGGGCTTTCTTTGGCGGCAGAGACCACTCTACCGTAATTTACGCCTGCCAAACCGTAGAAGATTTGATTGATACCGATAAAAAATTTAAAGCTTACGTTCACGATATTCAGAAAAAGCTTAAAATGAGCTAGCTATACTTTGTTAAAGTTTGATCAAAAAGCCATCCCTAAAAAGATGGCTTTTGTTTTTTTATTAAAAAATTTTTTTAGTTTTATCTTTTACAACAACTATTTTACCGTTGTTTTTCGCCTATGATCAAAAGTTTACTTGCTGTTTTTATCTTTCTAATTGTTTTTAATAATTCTTACGCCCAAGAAAAGTTGGCCGGTAAGGTTTCTTACGCCGATCAGCCAATTGAAGGCATTAATGTTTTTTTGCTAAGCGTTAAAGATTCTACCCTGCTCAAAAGTACCATTACCGATGTTTCCGGCTCTTTTTATTTCGATGATCTAACGCCTTTAAAATATCTGGTTTTGTTTCAAAATATCGGCTTTTTAACTAAATATGTTGGCCCGGTAACCATTACCTCTTCTTCAAAAGAAGTAAATATAGGTACCATTACGATCATCAAAACCGATAAAAGCTTAAAAGAAATAAGGGTGGTGGCCAATAAACCCTACATAGAGCGCAAGATCGGCAAAACCGTGATCAATTTAGAAAACAGCGTTTTTGGCTTGGGAAGTACGGGGTTTGAAATTTTTGAAACCCTACCGGGGATGAGCATCAGAAACGATGAAATTAGCCTGAAGGGGCAAAGTAATGTGGCCGTTTTTATAGATGATAAACCCAGCAACTTATCTGGCCCAAACTTGGTTGATTATTTAAAGAACCTGCAGACCAACAACATAGAAAAAATAGAAATTATAGACGGTAATTCTTCAAAATACGATGCGGCCTATCGTGGTGGCATTATCAATATCAAATTTAAAAAAGGTAAAAACGTTGGTACCAACGGAGCCTTTTCTTTTGGCGCAGGCCTAGGCATCAATTATAGATATAATACCGGCATCAACATTAATAAAAGAACAAAAAACAGTAATTTTTATATCAATTATGATTATGCCAAAATAAAAGCCTTAGACCAAACCTTTTTAAACAGGGCCAGAATCTATCCGTTTATGAGCAAAGCGGGCAGCAATGTGCTTTTTAATATTACCAATAATGATACAAAGACCAAAAATAACCAAAATATTGTTCTGGGTTATGATCATCAGCTGGATAAAAACCAATCGGTATCGGTTTTATTAAATGCTTTTAGCAACGTTTTTTTTTCTGATGAGTTTAACAAAAGCTTGATCAGCAGTAACGATCAGTTAGATTCTACCGTAAATTCTATCTCTTTAGAAAACAGATCGATCAAAAACCTATCCGGAAGTTTTGCTTTTAAAAAAGAATTGAACGAAAAAGGTAAGGCCTTAAATGCCGAGGTCGATTTTTTAACCTTCTCTAGAAAATCGGATGAAAACCTTCGTAGTTCTTATCTAAACCAAACCGGGAGCGAATATAAACCTCCTTTGGTTTTTAATAACCTTACCCCTTCTAAAATCAATATCTTAAGCGGTAAAATAGATTATTCTGCGCCATTTGGCAAATCGGCATCTTCGGCTTTAGGCGCAAAAATTAGCCATGTAAAAACATCTAACAACAGGTTGATCAATATTATATCGGGCTCTGGTTATGCCCTTAACCCAAGCATTCTTTTTGATTATCAAGAATCTATCTTGGCAGGATATTACAATTATGATTATAAAAAAGAAAAGAACAGCCTCTCTGTTGGTTTACGCTTAGAAGAAACCTTTGCCCAAGGCGATACCAGCTCTAAAAACGATTTAATAAATAGAAATTATTTTAGCCTATTCCCCAATTTAAGTTATGCCAGAGAGCTTGATAAGAAAAACAAACTATCTATTTCTTATGATAAGGGAATTGTAAGGCCAAGATATGACCAGCTAAACCCTTTCTCTTATTACCTAGATCAATATACCTATAACCAAGGAAACCCCCAATTGAGGCCCTGCTACGTTAATAGTGCTAAAATAGAGTGGGAGCATAATTCAAAGTATTTGGTGTCTTTGTTTTATAACTATACAAATAATTTCACTTTTATCGTTTATCAACAAAACCCAAATAGCAATATAGCCACCACAAGCAATCAAAATTTTGATTATCGGCAGGCCATCGGCCTATCGGTTGGCTTTCCTATTTCCATCGCCAAGTGGTACGATGTTGACCTATCGGCGGAAGCCAACAAAGAATATTTTAAATATACCGATGGCTTTAAAAAAGAAATCTACAATAGCGGCTTTAATGGTGCTATTACCCTAAACCATACCTTACAATTACCACGGGCTGTTAAAGCCTCTATAAACATGGTTTATGAAACCCCCACGGCTTATGCTGTTTATAGATTTAAACCCCTTTATTTCATTAATATGGGCTTTAGCAAACCTGTTTTAAATAAAAGCGGGAGTTTAAGGCTGGTAATTACCGATTTATTTAACACCAACAGCAACAGGTATGCAAGCAATTTAGTTGGGCTTAGTGTTGCTGCAGAAGATAAATCTGAAACACAAAGCGTAAGGCTAAGTTTTAGTTATAAATTTGGCAAAAAAACCGTTAAGGCGTTTCAAAAAAGGGAATCGGGAGCAGATGAAGAAAAAGCCAGGGCCATTCAGTAAGACTTTTGATCACAAGCCAAGAAAGGTTTAAAGCCGCTTATCGCTTTTTGCCTGCCGCCTTTTTAAACTTTGATAACAATATTTCTCTTAAACATTGCCCAAAGTATGATATACCAAATAAGAACGAAGCTAATTGCCCAAGCAACGGATGCGTTGTTAGGAGAAAAATAAGGCGTAAAAAACTGTTCGTAAAGAAAGTTTTTCCAGCTAACCTCTTGTCCGTTTAAGGTGGTTTTTAGTAGGTTCATTGATCTTGCTACTATTCCCGATACAAAATATACCGTAATGGCGTTAACGCCATAAATTACAAATGGCTTGGTAAACTTTGTAAATCCTTTTACATCAATTAACCAATAACATAATGCCAAGCCCATGCTTGCCAGGCCTCCAGAATATAAAACAAAAGAGCTTGTCCATAAAGATTTGTTGATAGGGAAAAACAAGCCCCAAGTTAAACCCAACAAAAAAGCAATAAAGCCAAAAGCAAACAACCAAGCCACTTTATTATCTGCCGTTCTGCTTTCTGTTCTTAATATGCTACCCATCATCACGCCAAATAATCCCGAAGCAATAGAAGGCAGGGTACCCAAAATCCCTTCGGGATCCCAGGTTTTGCTCAAAATCCATAAATGGTTTTCGGTTAAAAGCGTTCTGTCTAGCCAAGCGCCCAAATTGCTTTCCATTTCTAAATTTGCCGCCCCAAACCCCGGAACCGGAATCAAGATCATCATTAGCCAATAACTGCTTAGTAGCACAATAAAGATTTTAAAGATATTTTGAGGTATAGCGTACAGAAAAATTAATGCGCTGGCCAAATAAACCAATGCGATCCTTTGTAAAACACCCGGTATTCTAACGGTTGCAAAGTCGAAATATGGCTGCAAAGACATCAGCAAGCCCAAACAAAATAAAATTACCGTCCTCTTTAAAATGATCCTTGTTAAAGAAAGATGGTTTTCCAATATCTTCTTTTTTGCATCCAAGGCAAAAACAATAGAAACGCCAACAATAAATAAAAAGAAAGGGAAAATCAGGTCGGTTGGTGTGCAACCGTTCCATTCAGAATGTTCTAATGGCGCATAAATATGCCCCCAATCTCCCGGGTTATTTACCAAGATCATGGCGGCAACGGTTGCCCCTCTAAAAACATCTAAAGAAAGTAGCCTTTTATTGGGCTTTATGGTATTTTGCATGGTTGGTTTGGCTTAAAAAGACAAAGCAATCTAATCATTCCCGTCTATCTTTTCAAGCAAAAACCGATCGCTAATTGTATCTTGTGATAAATTTTGAACGAATGAACAATTGGCTTTTAAAATTGAACCTAATTGCTAAAAAAGAACCCCGGCTAATTATTGGTTTAATGTCTGGTACTTCTTTAGACGGTTTAGATATTGCGCTCTGCGAAATCTCTGGTTCGGGGTTAACCACAAAAGCCACGGTTAAAGCGTTTGAAACCATTCCTTATGATAAAGCGTTCAAAAACCAAATCCAAAAAATCGCCTTTAAAAAAACTGTTGATCTAAAACACCTTTGCTTGCTCCATAAAAAAATAGGTGCTTTACATGGGCAAATGGTAAAAGCGTTTCTAAATAAAATAAATTTGGCTTCCGCCGATGTTGACCTCATTGCCAGCCATGGGCAAACCATTTATCACGCTCCAGTAAGATCAAGATCAAAAGACGAAACGGGGAATGCCACGCTTCAAATTGGCGATGCCGATCAATTGGCAGTAAACGCAGGGATAATTGCTTTTAGCGATTTCCGCCAAAAAAATATTGCCCAAGGTTTAGAAGGTGCCCCACTAGCCATTTATGGCGATTTTTTATTGTTTAAAAATAGCAAGGAAAACAGGGTTTTATTAAATATTGGAGGCATTGCCAATTTCACTTATTTACCGGTAAACGGAAAGTTTGAGGATATTATAAGTACAGATGTTGGCCCCGGTAACACCCTAATGGATCAATTTATAAACAGTATAAACCCCTCGCTTTTTTATGATGAAAACGCTAAAATTGCCGCTTTGGGGAAGATAAACCATACCCTTTTAAATGCCTTATTAAACCATCCCTTCTTTGATTTGGATTACCCAAAAACCACGGGCCCCGAATTGTTTAACCTTGATTATTTAACCGCGGCTTTAAAAAAAACAGCCGTTAAAGAAATTTCTAATGAAGGCATTATGGCAACCCTAAATCGTTTTTCTGCGGTTTGTATAGAAAAAGCGATTAAGAAATTAGTGCCTAGTTTGGATAATACCCCTGTTTATTTAAGCGGTGGCGGCGTTCATAACCCTTTATTAAAGAGTAATTTAAAACTGCTGATCCCAGAAGTCCAGTTCAAAAACATTGCTGATCTAGGCATAAACCCAGATGCTAAAGAAGCACTATTGTTTGCTATATTAGCCAATGAAACGCTTACTGGTAACTATCGGGTTTTTGGTGGGCAAACCTTAAGCATGGGAAAAATAAGTTTACCAAGTTAAAACTAAAAAAATGATGATATCAATCTGCCCCAAATTACCCATGAGGAACAAAGCCATTACAAAATATTTTTATGTTAAGCTGGGTTTTAGAGATATTGGAAGTCATGATTTTCCGCAATATTTAATACTACAAAAAGAACAGATCGAAATCCATTTTTTTGAGTTTAAAGATCTAGACACAAAAGAAAATTATGGCCAGGTTTATATCAGGACAACCGATATTGATGTTCTCTATAAGTCCTTCATCCGTGATGACGTAAAAATTCATCCCAACGGCGGTTTAAAAACCCAACCTTGGGGGCAAAAAGAGTTTTCTTTGTTAGATCCAGATAATAATCTGCTAACTTTTGGGCAAAGCGTTTAATTTTTCAACCCAAAACACCTACCGCTTTTTAAAAATTGAAACAAAGAGGCTCGGTTTTTCTGTAAAAACCGAGCCTCTTTTGTAGAAACCTAGCCTACAAAATCTTAAAGCCCAAACTTAAATGTACCAAGTTTTGCTTTTGGCCGTTGCTTTTATTAATGTCCTGCAAACTTGTTTCATACCTTAAATCAACAGAAAAATTTCCAACATCAACGCCCGCACCAATTTGCCCGTTGGTTACAAAATCCCTGTACTTATAAAAATTAGGGTCTGTTGCTTGTGCAAACGCACTGCTATTGTCGTCTAAATTGAACTGAAAAGCCGGTCCGGCCATTATCCTAAAGTTCAGTTTATCTACCCCAAATTTTGTCCCCAACAAAAGCGGCACATCTAAAGTGGTAAATTTTTGCTTCTTTTCTTCTGTAGATGCTCCCGTTGTAGAGTTTATGTTTATCGTTAAATCGGCGCCTTTAGTGCCAATATAAGCTTCGGGCTGTAAATAAAGTTTATTGCCAATTCTTGCCCAGGCACCAACTTGGTAACCTAAAATCCCAGATTCGTCAAACTCCTTGTCTTGTGCCTTTATCGTACTGTAGTTTAAACCCGCTTTTAATCCCAAATTAAACTGGGCAAATACACTTGCCGATGTTACCAACACCACAAATGCTGCTAATAGTATTTTTTTCATCTCTGTGCTTTTAAATTAAAATATTCACCTAAAAACTCCTTTTGTAAAATAATATTGCGACAATATTTTTTGAAAAGCAAATTTATCGCCTCAAACCTCCGCTAGTCGGGCTGTACGCACTCGCTTTTTTAATGAAGAAAAATCATTAAAAAGAGCTCAAACAAACGCTTCCATCCCGTTTATTTAACATTTGCTTTTTCATTTTAACCAAGGTAAAACAAGGGTTTATCAAACAGAAAAAGATTAAATGATATAGATCAGAACTGCTCATCCCCAAACCCTACAAATCCTACTTCGGGCAAATTTAATATCCTCTCGATCCACTATATTCAAACCCACGTTCACGCAATTTATTTATCTTTACATCAACAAATGAAATATTACAGTTTTACAGACAGTCCGTTGGTTAGCCCCGATGAGTTTTTTATGAAAGAAGCGTTAAAAGAAGCGCAACTAGCATTAGAAGCAGATGAAGTCCCGGTTGGTGCGGTTGTGGTTTCCAAAGCCAAAATTATCGGTAAAGGGCATAACCTCACACAAAGGCTAAATGATGTAACCGCCCATGCAGAAATGCAAGCTTTTACGGCCGCCGCAAATTATATCGGGGCCAAATATTTAACAGATTGCACACTTTATGTAACGTTAGAACCTTGTGTAATGTGCGCCGGTGCTGCCTTTTGGGCACAAGTTGGCCGCATCGTTTATGGCGCATCCGATCCTGTTAGGGGTTTTTCGATACATTCTAAAAACATATTACATCCCAAAACAGAACTGATTGGCAACATTCTTGAGGCTGAATGTAGTAGCATTGTTAAAAGGTTTTTTTTAGAAAAAAGAAACAAATCTTAACATTAGCCTGAACAAAAAGCGAGTTCGGCTGCTTATCTTTAAAAGAATTATTATTTAACTTAAAACAAAATATATTATGGCTTTTGAATTACCTGCGTTACCATACGCATCAGACGCATTAGAACCCAACATTGATAAACAAACAATGGAAATCCATCATGATAAGCATCATGCGGCTTACGTAAACAACCTAAATGCGGCTTTAGAGGGCAAAGTTGATGTTGGATCTATTGAAGATATATGTAAAAACATTTCTAAACACCCAGTTGCGGTTAGAAACAATGGCGGCGGCCATTACAACCACTCTTTATTTTGGTCTGTAATGGGGCCAAACGGAGGCGGTCATCCTTCTGGCGATTTAGCCAAAGCAATAGATGCTGCTTTTGGTTCTTTCGATAAATTTAAAGAAGATTTTTCTAAGGCGGGCGCTACGCGTTTTGGGTCTGGTTGGGCTTGGTTAATAGTTGGTGCAGATGGTAAGTTAGCCGTAACCTCTACCCCAAACCAAGATAATCCATTGATGGATGTCGCCGAAGTTAAAGGAACGCCAATTTTAGGGATGGATGTTTGGGAACATGCTTATTATTTAAAATATCAGAACAAACGCCCTGATTATATTGCGGCATTTTTTAATACCGTTAATTGGGCAGAGGTTGCCAAACGTTTTGCAGCGGCAAAATAATCTTGGCATTATTTTATAAGAATAAATGGTGGGGAGAAATAAATCTTCCCGCTATTTTGTTTTACGATTATGAAAAAATTTACCATTTTAAGCTTTTTTGCATTATTTACTCTGCTTTTGAGTAGCTGTTCTGCCATTGAAGGTATATTTAAAGGCGGCTTTTATGTAGGCGTGTTCGCCGTTCTGTTTGTTCTTTTTGTTATCGGCTTTATTCTTTATAAATTTTTAAAATAATTTAACCATCAAAATGCAAGGCGTAATATTAGAAGGCGTAAATCAAAAGTTTATTGTTAATGAAGTTCCTGTACCAAGGTTAAATGCTGGCGAAGTGCTAGTTAAAATTAAAGCTGCCGCTTTAAACCATAGAGATTATTGGATAACCAAAGGACAATATGCCGGTTTAAAATTCCCGATAATTTTAGGCTCTGATGGTAGCGGGCTTGTAGATAGCGTTTTTGATGATGAGCATAAAAACTTGATTGGTAAACAAGTAATCATAAACCCCGGAAGTAATTGGGGCGATAATGAAAATTTCCAGTCTAAAGATTTTAAAATATTAGGCCTGCCAGAAAACGGCACCTTTGCAGAATACGTAAAAGTAAACGCTTCTAGTATTTTCCCCAAGCCACAGCATTTAACTTTTGAAGAAGCTGCGGCATTTCCGCTTGCAGGGCTTACCGCACACAGGGCTTTGTTTACGAAAGCCCATGCAACAAAGCGTGATAATATTCTAATAACGGGCATTGGTGGCGGTACGGCAACCTTTGCATTGCTATGGGCAACAAGCCTTGGGGCAAATGTTTACGTTACCTCTAGTTCTGATCAAAAAATTAATGCCGCCATTAAAATGGGCGCAAAGGGCGGCGTAAACTATAACAACAAAAACTGGGATAATGATCTAAAAGAAATTTCTGGCGGTATAGATATTATTATTGATAGCGCAATTGGAGACGGGTTTTCAAAACATTTAACCTATATTAATTTTGGTGGGAGGATTGTTTTCTTCGGGGCAACAGCAGGAGATTTACCCGCTTTAAATGCCAGAACAATCTTCTGGAAACAAATCCAAATTCTTGGGACCACCATGGGTACCGATAAAGATTTTGCAGATATGCTCCAATTTATAAATACGCATAAAATTGTACCAATTATAGATCAAGTTTTTGGTTTTGAAGATGCTAATTCTGCCATAGAGAGAATGGCAAGCGCTAACCAGTTTGGGAAAATAATTCTTAAGCCTTAAAAATCGTTTTTTAAAATTTACTGGCAACATCTTTGTTTTAGCACATCAAAAACAAATAAACCGTTATGAACTTAAAAAGAACATTTGGTACTATATTAACCATTCTTGGAATAATTGGGCTAATTTATACAGCCATCAATTTTATAAATCATTCTGGAGACACCAGAACGGTTATTGTTTTAGGTGTTTTAGGTGTCCTCTTTTTCTTTACGGGGATAAGCTTAGTAAGAACCACCAAAGATGAGTCTTAAAAAGGTTTCAAAAAAAATCCCGCTAAAGCGGGATAAAATAAATACTTTAATTATCGTTCATTTGGCTTTTGAGCGATTCTAAAATCCTCCCGCCCTTATAAAAATAGCGTTGCCAGTAAGCTTCGTTCAAATTAGAAATCATAACACCCCTGCTAGAAGAAGCATGAGCAAATTTGTTATCACCAATGTAAACGCCAACATGGCTTATAGATTTACTGTGTATCTTAAAGAAAACCAAATCCCCTTCTTTTAAGTCGTTTTTATTGATGGGGTTAACCATGCTAAATATATTTCTGGCATTGCTACCTATAATGGTATTAAATGTTTTATCATAAAGCTTATAAGCAAAGCCCGAGCAATCTATTCCTTTTTTGGTGTCGCCGCCAAGGTGATAAGGGGTGCCCAGCCAATCATAAATAAACTGATACATTTTTGTATTGCTGGTTGCCGAAATTGCCACGCCCATTACCTGAGAAAAAAATTGGCTGGCAAGATTATCCGGGTCAGAGGTTTCGGTTTTTGAAGGAGAGGAAGATGTTTGATTAGAATTTTGAGCTTTTGTTGTAGAAATAAAGCAAACTAAAAGAGTAAAAATTAAGATTTTCTTCATTTAATGCGATTTTGATGTTTTAAACATTGCCTTTTAAAACGAACTTAACAAAATTATATTTTGTTAAGTTGCGAAATTAGGTTTAAAGTTTGTTTTACGCAAGTCTAAAATAAAAGTTTTAACTATTTTTAACACCTAATTCGCTTTTAATCGTTAATGAAAGAAATTGCGGGTTTTATATTTGCGTAGATATTGATAGATTTGCTTTCCCATAATTAGAATTTACAAATGAGTTCAATTGCGATAACAAAAGAGACATACCTTTATTGGTATGAAATGATGCTGCTACTTAGAAGGTTTGAAGAAAAAGCAGGACAATTATACGGACAACAAAAAATAAGAGGTTTTTGTCATCTATATATAGGCCAAGAGGCGGTAATTGCGGGCACCATGTCGGCAACAAAAGCCGACGATAGCTTGATAACAGCTTATCGTGATCATGCCCATCCAATTGCAAAAGGGATGTCTCCTAATGCTGCCATGGCAGAACTTTACGGGAAAGCGACTGGTTGTTCTAAAGGAAAAGGCGGTTCTATGCACTTTTTTGATAAAGAAAACAAGTTTTTTGGTGGCCATGGTATTGTTGGTGGTCAAATCCCTTTAGGCGCAGGTATCGCTTTCGCTGAACAATATTTAGGTACAGACAACGTAAACGTTTGCTACATGGGAGACGGGGCGGTGCGCCAAGGTTCATTAAACGAAACCTTTAACATGGCCATGTTGTGGAAACTTCCGGTAATTTTTGTTTGTGAGAACAACGGTTACGCCATGGGAACTTCCGTAGCCCGCACTTCTAATACCACAGATATTTATAAATTGGGCTTAGGTTATGAAATGCCTTGTATGCCTGTTGACGGTATGGACCCGGTTGCCGTACACAATGCCATGGATGAAGCAGTACAAAGGGCTAGAAAAGGGGAAGGGCCAACTTTCTTAGAAATAAGGACTTACAGGTACAAAGGCCATTCCATGTCCGATCCTCAAAAATATCGCACAAAAGAAGAGGTAGAAGAGTATAAAGCAAAAGACCCTATTGAAGTGGTAAAAAACCATATAGTTAATGAAAAATGGGCCGATGATGCTTGGTTTGAAGAAATAGCCGATAAAGTTAAATCACAGGTTGATGAAGCTGTTAAATTTGCTGAAGAATCTCCTTATCCAGAACCAGAAGAACTTTATAAAGACGTTTACGCACAAAAGGATTATCCTTTCATAAAAGATTAATTTCAAAAACATATTATATTTAATATAAAAATGGCTGAAGCAGTAAAAATGCCCAAAATGAGCGACACCATGACCGAAGGTGTTTTAGCAAAGTGGCACAAAAAAGTTGGTGATAAGGTAAAGGCGGGAGATGTACTAGCAGAAATAGAAACAGATAAAGCTACTATGGATTTTGAATCCTATCAAGAAGGGGTTTTGCTCCATATTGGTGTGGATGAGGGCAAGGCCGTACCTGTTGACACGCTCATAGCGGTAATTGGCAAAGAGGGAGAAGATTATAAAACCGCTTTAGAGGGAGAGAAAACCTCCGAAAAAGAAGAAAAGCAAGCAGAAAGCCCTGCTGCTGAAAAAGAAGAAAAAGCCGCGGTTGCCAAAGAAGAGCCTAAAAAAGCAGAAAAAATTGATGTTTCTAACATCCCTGCCTCTGTGATAAGAATGCCCGCACTTAGTGATACCATGACAGAAGGTGTTATTAACAAATGGAATTTCAAAGTTGGCGATAAGATTAAAGCTGATGATAGCCTAGCAGACGTTGAAACCGACAAAGCAACGATGGAAGTGGTTGGTTACGAAGAAGGTACGTTACTTTATTTATCGGTAAAAGAAGGAGAAGCCGTTCCCGTAAACGGAATCATCGCTATTGTGGGTAAAGAAGGCACCGATATTTCTCCTTTATTAAATGATGCTTCTACAGAGAATAAAGAAGAGAAAAAAGAAGAAACAGCTGCTTCTGCAACCCCAAATACTAACGCTGCCCCCGTTAAAGAGAAAACAAAAGAAGAAGAGAAGCCAACAACTTCAGAAGATCCTACTTCTGGTGATGGTGGCCGTGTAAAAGCATCGCCTTTGGCAAAAAAATTAGCGCAAGATAAGGGCATTAACTTAAATGATGTAAAAGGAAGCGCAGAAGGCGGCAGAATAGTCAAAAAAGATATTGAAGACTTTAAACCTTCAGAAAAATCTGCTAACCAAATAAATGAAACTTCGCCAACGGCACCAAGCAAGCCAACCGCCCCTGCACCAGTGATTCCTCAATATATTGGAGAAGAGAAGTTTACAGAGAAACCCGTTTCTCAGATGCGTAAAGCAATTAGCCGAAGTTTAACAGAGAGCCTGTTTACCGCTCCACATTTTTATTTGAACATTACTGTGGATATGGATGGCGCAATGGCTGCCCGCACCCAAATTAATACGGTTGCCCCGGTAAAAGTTTCATTTAATGATATTGTAATTAAAGCGGTAGCCATTGCTTTAAAGCAACACCCGGCCGTAAACTCTTCTTTTAGGGGAGATAAAATCCGTTTTAACGAACATACAAATATTGGTGTTGCAATGGCAATTGAAGATGGGCTTTTAGTGCCTGTTGTACGTTTTGCCGATGGAAAAAGCTTATCCCACATTTCTATGGAGGTTAAAGATTTCGCTCAAAAAGCAAAGGCCAAAAAATTACAGCCTAAAGATTGGGAAGGCTCTACTTTTACGGTTTCAAACTTGGGGATGTTTGGTATAGATGAGTTTACGTCTATCATTAACACGCCAGATGGGGCAATTTTATCAGTTGGTGCCATTCAACAGGTTCCAGTTGTGAAAAACGGAGCTGTTGTACCTGGTAATATCATGAAATTAAGTTTGGGTTGTGATCACCGGGTAATTGATGGCGCAACCGGGGCTCAGTTTTTACAAACTTTAAAAGCTTTATTAGAACAACCAATTAGGTTGTTGGCATAAGCTTAATAGAATATTTGATTTTAAAAACCTCGTCAAACTGGCGAGGTTTTTTTGTTTGTAAGCACAAAAAAAGGGTTGATAATATGTTTTGATCTTAGATTGATTTCAAAGTGCCTGCGTTTAGCCTTCATTTTTTTCATTCCTACGTGTTCTAATTGTAACCTCAGGGAATGCGGTAAACACAAAATTGGGCTGATGAACAATATTGTAAAACGATAAAATCATGTTTCAATCAATTTAATCATCAATTATTCAAGGTTTAACACTATGTTTTAAAATCGCAAAAGTTTCTTGTCCGCAAAAAGCATGCTTTATCAATCCATCATGGGAGATATTGTCGATTTAGTTCTGTGAAAATCAGCCGGATATGTTTAAACCATTCTTCATGTTTTAATTTTAACCGTAGCGGACGCAGAGACCACTAAGCGGGAGTGATAATTAAGAAACAATAAAAGCTCTGAATTGAAGAAAATAACCCATGATGCTTCAAAGCCAAAAAATTGGGTTTATTAATTAATGGTGATGATTTTTGCCGAGTAGCCCTTACCGATTTTACGGCTTGGTTTGGTTGGGTAAAAAACGTTGGCGGTTATAATTGCCGCAGGAAAGACAGAAAAGGCGGCTGAAAATGCCGTTATTGCGGGACTTATATCCGCTACGTTTGCGGCTAGGGCAGCACCTGTTCCAATTACCGCAAAAGTGCCGATAAAAGTTAAAAGCTCTGAAGATTTATTAACCTTTTTAATCGCCATAATATCATCGAAGTTGAGGATGATTTGTTTGGCCGTTCTCTTATCAATACGAAGATAAACCTTATCTGTTGTGATAGAATCTACCTTTCCCCTAAAACCGATTACCTGTTGATTTGATCTTATATTCCTTAGTTGCAATTTACTTACGGGGTATGCCAAGCGAACATTGTCGCCTTTTTTTATAATGTCGGTTTTCCCTTTAGCAAAGGATAATAATATCTTGTTTTCTTGCGCCAATGTAACCACAGAAGAGAAACAAAATATAAAAGCAAAGATCAGCGGTTTAAAATTCATGCAATAAATGTAAATAGATTTTTTATGTTTCGATAAACAAAAAATAATTTGTTGTGCTTTAGCTTTTTAAGTTTAAAAAACTTACATTTGCGTCCCTTTTCGTGTAAGAGGGATATTGCAAAAATTTAATGTATTAAAAAATGGCAACTAAAATTAGATTACAAAGACACGGTAAAAAAGGAAAACCTTTTTATTATATCGTAGTAGCAGATTCAAGATCACCTAGGGATGGTAAATTCATCGAAAGATTAGGTTCTTACAATCCAAACACAAACCCCGCAACTATCGAATTAAATTTTGATAAAGCTGTGGCTTGGGTAGGTACTGGGGCAACGCCCACCGATACCACAAAAGCTATCCTTTCTTACAAAGGTGTACTTTACAAAAACCATTTAAACGGTGGTGTTAGAAAAGGCGCTTTAACAGAAGAACAAGCAAACGAGAAATTTAACGTTTGGTTAGAAGGAAAAAACAAAGAAATCAGCGCTAAAAAAGAAGGTTTAGTTTCTTCTAAAGCAGAGGTTAAGAAATCGGCCTTGGCTGCAGAAACCAAGAAAAAAGAAGCACAAGCAGCTGCAATTGCAGCTAAAAACGCCCCTGTTGTTGAAGAAGCCCCTGCCGTAGAGGAAGCACCGGTTGCTGAAACTACTGAGGCAGAAACACCAACTGAGGTGGTTGAAGAAGCTCCTGTTGCGGAGGTTAAAGAAGAGGCCGAGGTTGCTGCCGAGGAAACTCCTGCTGCCGAGGTTAAGGAAGAAAAAACCCCTGAAGCTTAGTAAAAAATTAAGTAGTAAAAAGCCCGCTTTGAAAATCCAAAGTGGGCTTTTTTATTTCTATAGTTAATTAGAATTATTTGGGCCGGTCTTAAACTTTTATCGATAAAGCTATAATTACCAGCCTCCGCTGGCTCCGCCGCCACCAAAACTCCCTCCGCCAAAGCCACCAAAACCGCCGCCAGAAGAGCCGCCGCCAAAACCGCCGCCGCCGCCAAATCCACCACCTCTTCCGCTGTTTCCCATCCCAGAAAGTAAGGACCACCAAAATATATTTGCTGCGCCTCTTCCGCCAATCACATTTCGTCCGCCACCGCCCCGGCCGCCCCTACTAATCAAACTGATCACGATGATGACAATCAGAACGACCAAGCCAACAGGAAAGCCACTGCTTTTTCCAGATTTTTTAGGGTCTGTATTTTTATATTCTCCTTTTGTATAGCTAATAATGGCATTTGTGCCCGCATCAAGTCCAGCAAAATAATCTCCCGCCCTAAAGTTTGGTTTTATTTCGTTTTCAATGATCCGCTTTGCAATGGCATCGGGCAAAGCGCCTTCCATTCCATAACCGGTTTGTATGGTTATTTTTCTATCGCCAATAGAGGCCAATACCAAAATCCCGGTATTTTTACCCTTTCCTCCAATTCCCCAAGCCCTGCCTAATTGATAGCCATAATCTTGGATATCATAACCATCTAATGTTTTGATCAATACCACCGCAACCTGTATAGAGGTAGAGTCATCAAAAGCAACCAATTTGCTTTCTAAATCGGCAATTTGAGAAGCGCTTAAAGTGTTGGTATAATCGTTAACTAAACGATCTGGTTTTGTGGGAAAATTTTGAGAGAAGCCAAGAAACGAAATAAACCCAAGGCTAATGGTTAAAAAAAAGTTCTTCATGTATTTGGGCATCAATTTAAGAAAACAATATCGTCTGGTAGTTCATTAATATCATTGCTTTGGTATGGGAAATATTTTTTCAATTGCTTTCCTGCTTCAATAACCCCCAAGCTAATGCCTTCTGCAATCTCGTTCTTCTTAAATTTATCGATCATTAAATCTTTAGCGCTTTTCCAAAAATCTGGCGGAACAGCCTTATTTATTCCTTCATCGCCAATAATGGCCAACTTTTTAGAATCCATCGCCACATAAACCAATACTCCGTTCCTAAGAGCGGTGGCATCCATTTTTAAATCATAAAAACACTCAACGGCTCTTTCATAAGCTTCTTTTTCGCACTTGCTTTCTATGCAAACCCTCACTTCCCCGCTGGTTGCTTTCTCTGCCCACTCTATAGATTGCTTTATTTTTTCTTGCTCTTTATCGCTTAATGCGCTCATGGTTTGATTATTTACTAAAACCGATCATAAACCTTAAAACGGCTCAAAATAAGTTTTTGAAAGTTCTTAATTTTTAAAATCAACTTTTGGTGCTTTATCGGCACCTGCTTCGGCAGCAAAACTTCCCTTTTGTTGAAAGCCGAACATCCCAGCAAAAATATTGTTAGGAAAAGTCCTGATATTGGTGTTATAATCTTGTACGGCAAGGTTAAAATCTCTTCTGGCAACGGTAATCCTGTTTTCTGTGCCCTCTAATTGAGCTTGTAATTCTTGGAAATTCGCGTTAGCCTTTAGTTCTGGGTATCTTTCAGAAACCACCATCAATCTGCCCAAAGCCTGGCCAACCTCTCCTTGTGCGCTTTGAAACTTCTGAATGTTTTCTGGGGTCAATTTATTGGGGTCAATTTGTACTGATGTAGCTTTTGCCCTGGCCTCGATTACTTGGGTAAGGGTGCTTTTCTCAAAATCTGCCGCACCTTTAACCGTATTAACCAAATTAGGGATTAGATCGGCCCTTCTTTGGTACTGGTTTTCTACCTCGCCCCATTGGGCTTTTACTTTCTCGTCTTTGGTAACAGAGCTATTGTAACCACAAGAACTTAACGATGCGGCCGTAATTAAGGCAATAAAGCCAAATAGTAATTTTTTCATGTCCGTTTTATAATTTTTTTCAATTTAACACTTTGGACTCAATTTTCATACCTTTGTTACACTTCGGGATAAAAACCCGACAAAATATCATGATCAAAGAAATAGAATTGGTTGTCTCTCCTGATGATATCCACGATTTACAGAAAATCGAAACTAAGATCTTATTTCAAGAAAAGCTAAAGCCCCATAGCCTTTGTTATTTTAAGATAAGAAAAAGATCTATTGATGCCCGCAGCAAACACCCTGTTTATAGATTAAAGGTTGTTTTGTATGTAGATGAGCAACCTGTTTTAGAAATTAATTCGATAAAATATCCAGATGTTAAAAATGCCAAGTCTGTTTTAATAGTTGGTGCCGGGCCAGCGGGCTTGTTTGCCGCATTGCGTTTAATAGAGTTAGGCTTAAAGCCGATAATTATAGAGCGTGGAAAAGACGTTAAAGAACGCAGAAGGGATTTAGCGGCCATCAACAAAGTAGGGAAATTAAACCCAGAGTCTAATTACTGTTTTGGCGAGGGTGGGGCGGGCACCTATTCTGATGGGAAGCTTTATACAAGATCGGATAAACGAGGAGATGTAAATAAAATGCTGCAGATTTTGGTGCAACATGGTGCAACCGAGGATATTTTGATTGATGCCCGCCCCCATATTGGAACCAATAAACTCCCACAGATTATAACAGAAATTCGTGAAACGATTTTAAACGCTGGTGGAGAAATTCATTTTGGCACCAAACTGATGGATCTGGAGATAAAAAATCAACAGATAAAAGCCGCAATAACCAACAGGGGAAATTTTGAAACCAAACATTTAATTTTGGCAACCGGGCATTCTGCAAAAGATATTTATTATTTGTTGCGGGATAAAGGCGTTTTATTAGAGGCAAAACCTTTTGCTTTGGGCGTAAGGATAGAGCATCCACAATATATTATTGATCAAGCTCAATATCATTGTAGTGCCCGGCATCAAAACCTTCCGCCTTCTTACTATAGTTTGGTTACCCAGGTTAAAGATAGGGGCGTTTTTTCTTTTTGCATGTGCCCCGGGGGCATTATAGCGCCATGCGCTACCGATGAAAACGAAATTGTTGTAAACGGGTGGAGCCCTTCTAAAAGGAACAATCCTTTTGCTAATTCTGGTACAGTTGTGCAGGTAAGTGTAAATGATGTGTCCAAAAACCCCGATGAAGACCCGTTTGCCCTATTAGAGTTTCAATCAAAAATAGAAAGGTTGGCGTTTAATGCCGGTGGAGGGAATCTAAAAGCTCCGGCGCAAAGAATGGTAGATTTTGTAAACCATAAAGTTTCAACGGATTTGCCTCTAAATTCTTATTTACCCGGCTTAACATCTGCCGATCTACATCAGGTTTTACCCTCGTTTATCAGCGAACGGATAAAAGACGCTTTACCTCAATTTGGCAAAAAGATTCCTTCGGTTTATGGTAACGGGGGATATTTTACCAATGAAGCTGTTTTGGTTGGCGTAGAATCAAGAACTTCCTCGCCAGTCCGTATCCCTAGAGACAAAGACAGTTTACAACATCCACAGATTAAAGGCTTATTCCCTTGTGCGGAAGGGGCGGGCTATGCGGGTGGCATCATTTCTGCTGCCATAGACGGACAAGCTTGTGCAGATGCCGTCTTGAAAACAATTTAACAAACAAAATGGGAACTAAAAAAACATTGATATTGGGTGCTACAACCGACCCTTCTCGTTATGCACACATGGCGGCTTGCCGCTTGGTTTTACACGGGCATCCAATTGTTAACGTTGGGATAAAAAAAGGAGAAGTTGCAGAACAAACCATTGAAAGGCCCGTAACCATCCATACAGATATAGATACCATTACCATGTATGTTGGGCCACAAAATCAAAAAGATCTATACGATTATGTGATCAAAACAAAGCCAAAGAGAATTATTTTTAATCCGGGAGCAGAAAATCCAGAATTGCAAAAACTTGCAAATGATAATGGTATAGAAACTTTAGAGGCCTGTACCTTGGTTTTGTTATCTACCAACCAATTTTAGCTTTATCAGAAATTAAACCCTTAAAACCAACCTATCTGTTTTTTGCCCCGCTAAAATATGTAATGAACAAGGGCAAAAACAATTGTGGCCAAAGTTGCGGTTATTGGAATGGTTAAAATAAAAGCCCAGATTAAGCTGTAAGTTACCCCCCATTTTACGGCAGAAACTCTTTTTGTTAAGCCCACACCAATAATAGAACCTGTAATGGTGTGCGTTGTAGAAACAGGAATACCAAAATGCTCTGTGATCCCTAAGGTTATGGCGCCCGCGGTCTCTGCGCTAACCCCTTCTAGTGGGGTAACTTTTGTGATTTTAGTTCCCATCGTTTTTACAATTCTCCAGCCACCGCTCATTGTTCCTAAAGCTATCGCAGAATAACAAACCAAAGGGATCCATTCTGGCATATCGGCCCCCGGGACAAGTACATTATTGGCCACCAACGCGGCAAAAATAATCCCCATCACTTTTTGGGCATCATTACCACCATGTGTAAAACTTAATGCGGCAGAAGAAACCAATTGTAATCTTTTGAACCACTTTTCTGCGGTTGCGGGCTTTGCGTTTTTAGAAATATTTATGATGAGCAAATTTATAACTATGGCGATAACCATCCCGATTATGGGCGCTAAGACTATAAAAGCAATTACTTTAATGATGGGAACAAAGTTTACAGCCACAAGAGGACCGGTTCCTAAAGACATTGCCTTTGCCATTCCGGCACCTGCAAAACCACCAACCAAGGTGTGGGAAGAGCTTGATGGGATCCCGTAATACCAAGTAAGAAGGTTCCAGGCGATAGCGGCAATCAAACCAGACAGCACAACTTCTAGGGTTACAAATTGTGCATAAACTACTTTGGCAACTGTATCTGCAACTTTATGATCGGTAAAATAAAAGTAAGCTGCAAAATTGAACAAAGCCGCCCACAATACGGCCTGAAAAGGAGAAAGAACTTTTGTTGATACGATTGTTGCGATTGAGTTTGCGGCATCATGAAAGCCGTTGATAAAATCAAAAACGATGGCAAGAATTATAACAACAACTAATAGTGTAGTAACCATTTAATCAATTATTTATGGTAAAAATTAGGCGTTTTTAACCAAAATGGTCTCTAAAACGTTAGCAACATCTTCGCACATATCTGTGGCTGCTTCTAGCGCATTTAAAACCTCTTTGTATTTCATGATCACTTTGGCATCATCCTCGTAATCAAAAAGATCGCCTATGGCTTGGTCAAAAACTTCATCGGCTTGGTTTTCTATGCTGTTTATCCTTACGCAAGAGTCTGTAATTACCCTGATGTTTTTAAGGTTTTTAATTTCTTTTATTGCCTTATCTACATCTACGCAAGCCTGTGCCACTAAATCTGCCAGCTTTTTTATGGCCGGGGTTGATTCATTAACGTTGTATAGCAAAATACGATTAGAGCTGCCGTGGATATAATCGGCAACATCGTCTATGGTTGTGGCAAGCGTGTGAATGTCTTCCCTATCAAAAGGGGTAATGAAGGTTTTACTTAATTCTAGGTAAATCTGATGCGTTATCTCATCTCCTTTATGCTCTAACTGCTCAATTTCTTTATGAATAGGCTCTCTGATTGCTAGATCGTCGGTATTAACCAGTTTTTTAATGAGGATTCCCATTTCTACCAAGTTAGAGCTTGCGCTTTCAAATAGGGGGAAAAATTTCCTGTCCTTCGGAATAAAGTAAGAGAATATATTATTCATTTTTGGTGTTCTATTTTATGCCCCAAAACTACAATCCCAATGTTAAGATAATGTTAACTTTTTGCGGATTGTTAACTAATTAACGGGATGCTGATAAAGTTTTCTTTTGCTTTTTGTAGGGTAAAGCCAAAAGTAGAGCCCAAACCTTGCGTACTTCTTACGTTGATGGTTTGGTTATGCGCTTCTACAATATGTTTAACAATGGCCAACCCTAAGCCAGAGCCACCAATTTGCCTTGATCTACTGCTATCTGTTCTATAAAATCGTTCAAATAAACGGGGTAAATGTTCTTCATTAATGCCAATGCCTTCATCGGTAATTTCGGTAAGGATTTGATCATGCAAAGTAAAAATAGTGATATAGGTATGCCCGTTTTCTTTTCCATACTTAAAGGAGTTGTCTATCAGATTAACTAAAACTTGCCTGATTTTTTCTCGGTCTGCCACTACCCAGGTTGGTACATCATATTTATTTTTAAAAACCAGTTCTATTTTATACTTATCGGCTTTAAGTTCTAAAGACTCCATTACTTCCTTTATTAATGCCGTGAGTTCAAATTTTTCGCTATTTATCGGGATCTCGCCACTTTCAAGTTTTGAGATTTCATTTAGGTCTTTTATTAGCACACTTAAACGATCCACATTTTTAGAAACCTTGTTTAAAAAACCTTTTGACGTTTCTGGGTCTTTTAAGCCCCCGTCTTGTAGTGCCTCCACATATCCTTCAATGGCAAAAAGAGGGGTTTTAAACTCGTGTGAAATGTTTGATAAAAACTCTTTCCTAAATTTTTCTTGTTTTTTTAGATCGTCTATTTCTTGTTTTTTGTCCCTTGCCCATTCTTTAACTTCTTGCTCCACATCGTTTATGGGGTCTGGGCTAATGTATTCTCCCAAGGCATCTTTTAAGTCTTTACCTAATTTAAGGCTATGGATCATTTTATAGATGATCTTTATTTTGGTATAAACGTATTTATTAATGAGATAATAGAAAACCAAATAACTAACAATGGTTGCTATTACCAATGAAACCCAGAAGAAAAACCACTTATGTTGGAAGTAAAGATTAACCGCAGCAATAGAAACGCCTACTGCAAATGCGTTTAAGAATACAAGGGTGCGTAGTTTCATGATCTTGGGTTTTAAAACGGCTTACCGTGGGTTTTATTAACCATTGCCTCTGTTAAAGATGGGAATTTTTTTAATCCTGATACTATTATTTGGGTCAGTATTTCATTACCAAAAAGGGTTTGTATGCCTCGCCCTATCTTTAAGCGCAAAGCGAATACCTGGTTCCATTGCGCTTGATAGTTCTCTTCTAAAGATTTTCTCTTTCTTGGATCAATACCTTCAGAACAAAATTGAATGATATGATCGGCCAATATTTTTCCAGAATGTATGGCCATTGCCATCCCGTTCCCACAAAGCGGTGCGATCATCCCGGCAGTATCGCCACACATTAGGATATGGTTTTCTATTAAAGATTTTTTCTCGAAAGATATTTCATTGATGGTTTCTGGCTGATCCCAAACAAATGTTGCGTTCTTAAAATGATGCCCAAGGTGTGGGTTTTTGTATAAAATCTGTTGCTCCATTTTGGCAACAGAACCAAATGTTTTCAAATAGCTATTCTCGATCAAATAGCAGAGACAATACAAATCGTTCTCTATTTTACTGATGCCGCAATAACCACCCTTAAAGTTATCTAATTGGATGGTATCTGTTGGAAAATCTGATTTGATATGATATTTGACACCCAGATAGGGGCTTCTTTGATAAAAGAATTTGCGCTTTAGCTTTTGGTCTAGGTTAGATCTTTTTCCAAAGGCCCCAATAGCCAGATCGGTCTGTAAAACTTGTGTTGTTGTTTCTATTCGAAATTTTTCATTATCGAATACAACATCCAAAACTTTGGTTTCTAGTAAAAAATTAACGCCTTCTTTTAATGCGATTTGGTATAAAGCGTTGTCAAGTTCGTATCGGCTTAAGCCAAAGGCCCCTAAACTTAGATCGGCTTTTAAGGCATTGCCCGTTGGCGATGTGACTACAAGTTTAGAGATGGTTGCTGCATTAAAATCTTTTGGGTTAAACCCGATGCTTTGTAAAAAAGGCAAGACCTCAAAACTTACGTACTCGCCGCAAACCCGATGAAAGGGGAATTTTTTGCGCTCGATGAGTGTAACGTTAAAATCGGCCTTAGCCAAAACAATGGCACTTGTTAAGCCGGCCAAACCGCCCCCAATAATGATGATGTTTGGCTTTTTTTGCATTGATTTTAGAGTTTAAATTTATAGCTATATTATAATTTGTTTAACACACTCCTTATAGAAATTTTGCAAAAACGAAAGACCTCCATTCCCCCCTTTCGAGAGGGGAAAGCAAAGACCTTTCTAAAACCTATAATCATTGTTAGGGATGTGTTAATAGGGTGCTTTTTAACCCTCAGAAGATCTAAAAGCGTTCCAACCTTGGGCTTTTAATTCATGAACGTTGCCCGCCTTGGTAATCAGGTAATTTCCTGCGCTTTCTTCAGTGATATAACCAATAATGCTGATGTCCACATCGTGTTTCATATTGTCGTAATCTGCTTGTTTAATGGTAAAAAGCAGCTCATAATCCTCGCCCCCGTTTAGTGCGCACACGGTTGGGTCTAAACCAAATTCTCGGGCGGTCTCGGCCGTCATTGGGTCCAAGGGGATTTTCTCCTCGTAAATTTTGCAGCCTTTGTTAGATTGCCGGGTTATGTGCAAAATTTCTGAGGCCAAACCATCAGAAACATCTATCATTGATGTTGGTTTGATCTTCATCTTTTTCAACAGGTCAACAATATCAATCCTTGCTTCTGGCTTTAGCTGCCGTTCTACTATATAATCCTTACCTTCTAGATCGGGCTGGATATTTGGGTTGGCCAAATAAACCTGTTTTTCCCTTTCTAATAACTGTAGCCCAACGTAAGCCCCGCCCAAATCACCAGAAACACAGATTAAATCCCCTTCTTCTGCCCCGTTTCTATAGGTGATGTCTTTTTCATCGGCGTAGCCAATACTTGTAATAGAGATTACCAGGCCTTGACGTGAGGAAGTGGTATCGCCGCCGATCAAATCGACATTGAATTTTTCACAGGCCAACAACATACCGGCGTATAGTTCTTCAATGGCCTCTAAAGGAAATTTACTAGAAAAGCCCAAAGAAACGGTTACTTGTGATGCGATGCCGTTCATGGCGTAAATATCGCTGAGGTTAACTTGTATGGCTTTATAACCCAAATGTTTAAGCGGGGTAAAAGCTAGATCAAAATGGATCCCTTCTAAAAGCATATCTGTAGAAACCAAGGTTTTTTTACCCTCAAAATCTAAAACTGCGGCATCATCGCCAACCCCTTTGATAGAGCTTTTGTTTTTTATAGTGATGTGCTTGGTTAGGTGGTCTATTAAACCAAATTCGCCAAGGTTTGCTATTTCTGTTTTATCCGTTTGCTCGAACATATATTTTGGACTGTATAGGGATGATATTTGCCCTCAAAGGTAAAAAAGATTGCCGGTTTGTATAAAGCCGGTTTGTAAATGTTGCCTTTAATTTAGATGTTCAGATTACGCTTTTCTATCGCTGCCCTGCCTCTCCAACATCCAGCCGGGGTATTCTGAACTTAATTTGCTTACCTCATCTAATTTTTTTAATTCCTCTTCGGTAAACTTTACATCAACAGATTTTAGATTATCTGTTAACTGACTGGTTTTTTTGGCTCCGATAATTACCGTACTTACCGCCTTTTGATGTAATAACCATGCTAAAGATAATTGCGCCACAGACGCTTTCTTTTCTTCTGCCATTGGTTTTAAAACATCTATAATATTAAACGCCCTGTTTTCATTTACCGGCGGGAAATCAAAATTTGCTCTTCTTCCTTCGCCAGATTTTCCATCTCTATCGTATTTTCCGCTCAGTAATCCTCCTGCTAAAGGGCTCCAAACCATTAAACCTAATTTTTGATCTAACAAAAGTGGTATTAACTCTCTTTCTAAATCTCTCCCGGCAAGGGTATAATAGGCCTGCAAAGAAACAAATTTTGCAAACTTTTCTCTTTCTGAAATACTTAGGGCTTTCATGATATGCCAAGCGGCCAGGTTACTACAACCAATATAACGCACTTTACCGTGTTGTACCAAAATATCTAAAGCAGACAAGGTTTCTTCTAAGGGCGTTAAAGCATCAAAACCATGAATTTGGTATAGATCTATATAATCAACATTTAAGCGTTTTAAGCTTTCTTCTGCTTGTTGCAAAATGTGTTTACGGGTTAAGCCGCTTTGGTTTGGGCCATCGCCCATTTTGCCCCTAACTTTGGTTGCAATTACCAGCTCGTCTCTGTTGAGGCCCAAATCTCTAATTGCTTTTCCCGTCATTTGTTCACTTACGCCTTCGCTGTAAACATTTGCGGTATCAATAAAGTTGATCCCGCCGTTAACTGCCATTTTTATAAGATCATTTACTTCGTTCTGTTTTAACTCTCCAATGGCTTTCCACATTCCTTCGCTGCCACCAAATGTCATGGTGCCAAGGCAAAGTTCAGAAACCTTTAATCCTGTATTTCCTAAAATATTATATTTCATGGTTTTGCTTTTTAATAGATACTTTAAGTTACAATCTTAACAATATGATTGTTTTAAAAATTTGTTTATTTATAGAGCTGTGATGATGGACAGAAAAGCCTAACCTAAAGGCTAAGTTGTTTAAAAAACATCCCACAAAAATGGGCTTATTTATATCTGATGTTTATATAAAAATGTTCGGTTGCTACCATCATTAATTTATCTCCTTATAATAATAAAGGGCTTCTTTTTAAGTTGTTTTTTGATTTAAGCCTGATAATAAATGATTATTGTTCAATAGCGACCGTTCTTCTGCTGCCATCGTATAGTTCATATTCTAATAATCTACAATCTAGTTTTGCACTGTAAAACTCAATCCGCTTAGCTGCCTTTAGGCCTATTTTCTTGGCGAGTTCTGGGTTTCCGGTAAAAATATAGCCTTTGTAGCCTTTGCACTCTTGTTTCATAAAATCTCCCATCCGTTTATAGGTGATTTCAAGATCGCTAACTTGTCCTAGGCGTTCGCCATATTCTGGGTTAAACATCACAATGCCTTTGCCGTTTGGGATGGGCGTTTGTGCAAAATCACAAACTTTAAAATCTATCAAAGTATCTACACCTGCCGTTTGTGCGTTTCGGATAGAAATATCTATCGCACTTTCAGAAATATCTGTTGCTATTATTTTTAGATCTATATTTTTAACAACTTTTTCTTTTATTAACTGGCGTTCTGCTAAGAAAATCTCTTCGTTATAGCCTAATATGTGCATAAAGCCATAATTCATCCTTAATAAACCGGGCGTTCTGTTAGTGGCCATCATCGCAGCTTCTATAGCTAGCGTTCCTGAGCCGCACATTGGGTTCACAAAATTTGATTGCATATCCCAAGCGCTTGCATAAATAGCTGCGGAAGCCAAAGCTTCTAACATTGGTGCCTTGCCTGGGATTTTACGATAGCTGTGTTTTGCTAAAGTCTCGCCTGATGTATCGATAAATATTTCGGCATTATTTTCTTTCCAGTACAAGTGTATTACGGCTTTAGAATAATCAGACCCAGAATCGGGGCGGATTTTATGGATTTGCTTAATTCTATCAACAATGGCATCTTTAACCCTCAAGTTTGCAAAAAGGGGGGTGGTAATGGTTGGGTTATCCACATTAGAGGTCACAGAAAAATATCCACCAAAATCTATCAGTTTTTCCCATTCTAATTTATTGAGTTCTTGGTACAGCTGATCGTGGTTTTCTGCCACAAAATCATGCAGTTTGTATAATACTTGGCTCGCACATCTTAAATTGAGGTTCAGCTTAATACAATCATTCATAGTTGCGTTTAACTCTACGCCCGTTGGGAAAACCCTAATCGGCTTAAAGCCTAAAGCTAAAACCTCTTGTTGTAGGTAAATTGACAATCTTTTATTACAGGTGATGATAACCTTTGAGGCATTGTTGAAAACTTGATCCATATATAAGCGCAAATTACTCAAATAATTTTTAGAGATTTGAAACAGATTCAAACGATTTTATTATGGAGATCAAAGGAAAAGCTCATTACATATCTGACGTTATAAATGTTACAGATAGTTTCAGAAAAAGAGAGTTGGTGGTAGAATTTGCTGAAAACCCGCAATACCCAGAGTTTGTGAAGTTTGAGGCCATACAAGATCGTACCGCTTTGATGGATACCGTTAAAGTTGGCGATGACGTGGAGGTTTTCTTTAATTTAAAAGGAAGAGAATGGACCAACAAACAAGGTGAAAAACAATATTTTAACACCTTACAACTATGGAAAGTTAACGTTCTTGGTGCAACAGCTGCATCGGCAACGGCATCTGCCCCAGAAGTGGCAAACCCAGTTGATATTAGTGCAACTGCGGGCGAAGATGACGACCTTCCGTTTTAAAAAAGCCTATTTTCTAATTACAATGCGATAAAAAGCGGCTTCAACACCCCACGTTGACCGCTTTTTTTATTTGAAATAAAATTTATTAGTTTTTAACTATAATTTATTAAAAAACAATCTCGTTAGCAGCCAATATCTCTCCTTTATTTTTCTCCTGTACAAAAGCTATTACATCAAAATCTTCTTTACCCAAGCCGTTTGGCAAATCTATTTTAACGCTGGTACTATCATCTTTTATGTTAACCACTGTATAATATCTTACTACGTTTGCGTGTTCTAAAATCCTTCCTCCGTTTTCTCCTGCCTTTACATTTGTAGATGCGTTTTTTTGCACAAGGTTAACTACCAAATCTTGGTTTTTTGCTTTAGGATCAATTTTATACATCAACTCTACTTGTTTATCAGAACTTGATTTTACGGATCCCTCTAATGCAAGGCTTTCATTTTTACCTAAATGTTTTTTAATTACTCCTTTTAATTCTCCAGAGGCCGAACCCACCATTTGCTCTTTCCCGTTAACAATTGCTTGTGGTGTATAAACAGAACTGTTTTTAAAATTATTGGCATAAGCAGATTGCCTTTCAGAAAAACGATGATCGCTAAAAACATCTTTCCAACCCAATCTGTTCCAATAATCTACATGATAGGCCAAAACATAAACTTTTTGGTTTTTATATTCTTCCCTAATCTCTTTTAATAATTTATCTGCCGAAGGGCAACTAGAACAGCCTTCTGAAGTATATAACTCTACAACGGCAAAACCCTTGTTTCCATCGGTGTTTATGGTTTCTCTGTTCTCTTTTTTATCCTTAGTAAAACTTAAGCACCCAAAAAGTGCAATAGTTAATATCAATATTGATAAGGTTACTTTTTTCATAATTTTTGCTTAGTTTCTAAATACCAACTACAAACTAATTAAATTATCTTGAAGATTTCTTATTCTACTGATTATCATCATACTAATGTTAAAATTTTATTTAATTAGTAGGCTCTTAGCCTTCTCCATCATTACATCTCTTTTATTTAAGGCGTCGTTAAAATTTACATGAACTTCATATTTAGGGAAAACGCCTCTGCCATATAAATTTCTTTTATCGGTAATTTGTATTACCCTTAATGGTAACCGTAACTTTAAACCGGTGTGGGGTAATTTTACGTAAGGAATACTACCAGCGGTGCATTGGTTATAACCACCGCCCGTTTCTTCCCCAACAAAAGTTCCTCGGTTTACTTCTTGCAAGTTTGCAGCTAATAATGAGGTAGCAGAAAAAGAATATCCGTTGGTAATAACAATCAAATCTTTATTAAATACGCTTTTTAATGGCTTTCTAATATGTGCGGTTGGGATGTAACCATAAATTCCAATACTATCTTTATGTGTTAAAATGAGATTAGAAATAGCGGTAATAGGAAAGAAAATGATACTCGCTATTTTTGAAAATGAAGAAGCTTCTTTATATTTTATAGATTTAAAATAACCATGATTCATATAAGCCCTGCCCGTATATTGGTGTGGTTGATTGTATAAATACCTAAATAACCTATTGCAATATAAAAGGTTACCACCTCCATTATTTCTTAGATCTAAAATGAGGTGTTGTGTGTTTTTGCTCTTCAAATCCTCAAAACTTTCCCTAAAAAATTTTCTAAAATTTGATCTATTAAAAGAAAAACTTTTAACCGTCATGATGGCTGTACTATTTATTACAGAATCATATTTTAGATCTAATAATGGGTTTCCAAAATCATCGCTTCCTTTGTACCTGTTCTTTAATTTTAACTTAAGAGCCTGCTTATCTGCAATTTTTTTCTTTCCTATTTCTTCAGGTGTTAATAGTTGCTTTTCTTCTTTTGATGGTTTTATGGTTTTGATGATATAGGTATAGGTACTATCTGCTCTTTTTAAGGTAAGGATAGATGAATCTCTTTTGCCATAACTTAGATAATAATAAGCATCAAAAGATTTATCTAAAACCCTGTTGTAGAATGTTTTGTTATAACCATCTGATGAATACAAACTTTGTGTTTTCTTTATGATATCTGATGCTTTATTTCCATCGATAGCTAAAATTTCTGCCCCTTTAATAGGCTTAACCAAACTTTTAACGTTTACTGCTTTTATAAAAATTCTGTTGTTATCCACAAAATATAATAATTGCGATAATGGCTTTAATCCTGCTTTTTTGATGCTATCTTTTTGAAATTTATTTAATTCTACACCAGGGAAAAACAATTTGGTATGTCCGCATTTTATAGAGGCTACAACTGGTGCTAATTCCCTATAAAATTGAAGTGGGATAAGCGAATCTTTTAAAGTACTTTTTAAACTATCAAATTTAAAATCTAGATATTTCTTGCTGATGTACCAATAAACACCTGGATGGTTTTTTTCTAAAGAATTTCTTACTATTTCTAAATCTTGTTTAAGCTCTGTTGGTGAATATTTGGCTCTTATTTTTTTATTTATTTTTTGCTGAGATTTGCAGGAAAATAGAATGATTATCAGAAAAAATAAATAGGTATATTTTAATTTCATTTTTTGTTTTTTTCTGATGTAGGTAAAGCAATTTAGCTATACTTAATTTGATAATTAGTAGATAATAACCTATTTATATGATGCCCACCTGTTCAATCGGGCAGTTTCTCTTTTCATCTACATGATGTATTTTATAGTTAGGGGTAGCGGTAAAAATACTCGCCAGTAGAGTAGTCGGGCTGGCTTTTATTTTTCACAAAAAGATTGTAACGTATAGCCCGCCCGAACGCTCAAATATTACAGACCTAATTCTGCAGAAATCTGCAACATTCTTTCTATGGGCTTTCTAGCCTTATTTATAATTTCACGTGGAACATCTACTTCCGGTAATTCGTTTTTTAAACATAAGTACAACTTTTCTAAGGTATTACGTTTCATATGTGGGCAATCATTACAGGCGCAAGCATTATTTGGTGGCGCAGGTATAAAACTTTTATCCGGGCTAGATTTTTCCATTTGATGGATAATGCCAGACTCGGTTGCTACTATAAAAGCTGTAGCAGGATTGTTTATGGTATAATTTAAAAGTCCGGTGGTAGATCCAATATAATCTGCCATTTCTAAAACCACTTCCTCGCACTCTGGGTGTGCAATAAATTTAGCTTCGGGATGGCGTTGCTTAAGTTTAGTAATTTTTTCACGGGCAAAAATTTCATGCACCATACAGGCACCATTCCATAAAACCATATCTCGCCCTGTTTTTTTTATCACATAGGCACCCAAATTTTTATCGGGACCAAAAATTATCTTTTGATCTTTTGGTAAGCTATTTACAATTTGTACGGCATTGCTAGAAGTACAAACTATATCACTCATTGCCTTTAATTCGGCAGTACAGTTTACATAAGTAATTACCAAATGATCTGGGTATTTTTCCTTAAATTTTTTAAATAAATGAGGCGGACAGCTATCAGACAGAGAACAACCTGCTTTGCTATCTGGTAATAAAACCTTTTTGTTTGGTGATAGAATCTTAGCGGTTTCTGCCATAAAATGAACTCCTGCAAAAACTATCATACTTGCATCTGTTTTTGCAGCCTCTTGCGAAAGCCCTAAACTATCGCCAATATAATCTGCAATATCTTGTATATCAGACTCTTGATAATAATGTGCCAAGATAACCGCATTTTTTTCTTTCTTTAATTTATCTATTTCTGCAAATAGATCTAAAGCCGGGTCGATGTATTCATCAACAAAGCCTTTTATATTTATTTCTTCTGCTACGTTCATGTTATTTATTATTCAAATGTAGAAATTCAAATTTAAGCTTTTCCACTTTTCTAATAACAAACAATTTATATTATATAAAATATATTATTATTTATTAGCGTGTTAATTTGGTGTATAAGTTTTGATGTTTTTTTTTGGAACGTTTATTATTAAAATAGAATTAACAACTTGTTAACATTAACTTTATATTATCTGCCTGATTTACAACAGACTTTTAAAAAGCAAAAAATATTTTATTTTTTTATACTGTTAATGCTTATAAAATTATAAAAGTTAGTTAATCTAATTTTTATGTGGTAAAAACAACCAATATTATTATTCGTTTTATTAATTTATAAGGGTTATTAACATAAAGCAAAACTTTTAATAAATTACAGACATTAAAACTAACAGTTTTATTGGGTTATAAACACCCTATGTAATAAGCTATTTTAATATAATAAAATTTATGAAAAATGTTGATTTCTTGGTAATAGGATCAGGAATTGCAGGTTTAAGTTTCGCTTTAAAAGCTGCTAAACATGGTAAGGTTCTGATAGTTACAAAATCTAACGAAGATGAATCTAACACCAAATATGCACAAGGCGGTGTGGCTGTGGTTGTGGATAAGAAAGAAGATTCTTTTGAAAAGCACATTGAAGATACTTTGATAGCCGGTGATGGTTTGTGCGATGAAAAAGTTGTAGAAATTGTTGTTAAGGAAGGGCCAGATAGGATAAAAGAAATTATAGCTTACGGTACCAACTTTGATAAAACTAAAGGTGGTGTTTATGATCTTGCCAAAGAAGGCGGGCATTCAGAGCATCGTGTTTTGCACTATAAAGATATTACGGGTTTTGAAATTGAAAGGGCGTTGTTACAAGAGATACATGAAAACCCCAACATAGAAATTTTAACGCATTATTTTGTAGTAGATCTAATTACCCAACACCATTTAGGAGAATTTGTAAACAGGCATAGTGATGATATTAAATGCTACGGAGCGTATGCTTTAGATACAAAAACAGGAGTTATCGAAAAATTTTTATCAAAGGTTACCATTTTAGCTGCCGGTGGTGCTGGTCATATTTACAGTTCTACTACCAATCCAACAATTGCAACAGGAGACGGTATAGCAATGGCTTATAGGGCTAAGTCCAAAATAAGGAATATGGAATTTATACAGTTCCACCCAACTGCTTTATACAATCCTGGCGAGTATCCTTCATTTTTAATTTCTGAAGCCGTTAGGGGTTATGGAGGGGTTTTAAAACGTAAAGATGGTGTTGAATTTATGTATGATTATGATGAGCGTGGTTCTTTAGCACCCAGGGATATTGTTGCAAGGGCAATTGATAATGAGATGAAAAAGTCTGGAGAAGATTTTGTTTATCTGGATATCCGTCATCGTAAAAAGTCTGATATTTTAGAACATTTCCCAAACATCTATGCTAAATGTTTATCCATTGGTTTAGACATGACAAAAGATATGATTCCGGTTACACCAGCCTGCCATTATATGTGTGGCGGCGTGATGGTTGATAAAAACGGACAATCATCGCTTAAAGGTTTATATGCCTGCGGCGAGGTTACTTCTACAGGTTTACATGGAGCTAATAGACTGGCATCCAATTCTTTATTAGAAGCATTAGTTTTTGCGCATAGAATTTATCTGCATTCAAAAGATAGATTGACAGAATTTAATATACCAGAAGGGATACCAGATTGGAACGATAAAGACACCCAACTTTCTAACGAGGATATTTTGGTTACACATAATGTTCGTGAAATGCAGAAGATGATGAGCGATTATGTAGGGATCGTTCGTTCTGATTTTAGGTTAGAAAGAGCAATGAGAAGATTAGGATTGCTTTATGAAGAAACAGAAGATTTTTATAAGAAAACTAAGCTTTCAGTTAAGCTTTGCGAGTTGCGTAACTTGATCCAAGTGGCTTATATTGTTATAAAATCTGCTAAAGAACGTAAAGAAAGTAGGGGATTGCATTACACCACAGATTATCCAAAACATTCAGAAAAATTACACGATACCATTTTGTAATATGCCATTAATATTATCAGTAAAAGATAAAAATCCGCAATGGGGAACAGATTGTTTTATTGCCGAAAATTGTACCATTGTTGGTGATGTAAGTATTGGAAAAAACTGTTCTGTGTGGTTTAACACGGTTATACGTGGTGATGTCAATAGCATTACTATTGGAGATTATACCAATATTCAAGACGGAACTGTAATTCATGCTACTTATTTAAAAGCTGCTACAACTATCGGGAGTTATGTATCAATTGGGCATAATGCTTTGGTACACGGCTGCACCTTAAAAAATAATGTTTTAGTTGGTATGGGCGCTATTGTTATGGATAACGCCGTGGTAGAAGAATTTTGTATTATAGCGGCAGGAGCCATTGTTTTAGAGAAAACTGTTTGTGAGTCTGGTTATTTGTACGCTGGTATTCCTGCCAAAAAAATTAAGCCCATTTCTGATGAGCAGCGAGAAATGTTGAAGAAGTTGCCTCATAATTATGTGATGTATGCAGGGTGGTTTAAATGAGAAATATTGGCTGTTTTAAAGGTCCACCAACAGTTGGATAAATCTTTTTTGCTACTTGCATAATTGAATAGTGCAAAAAAGTTACCGCTGCTATACTTAACGAATTGTCTAATCTTTAAAATCTTTCGGTATAGCAATTTTTTCTTCCCTATCCCAATTTGCCCTTGTAACAATAGTTTTGTCCCAAAACCAAACTTTTTCTGGTTGTATCTTTAAGCGTACGTTTCCAGAATCAAATTTTCCATTATTGTTGGCATCTTCAATTACACGTACTTTATAGGTATTTGTAGGAATATTATTTATGTTAACGGTGGCATTTTTAGTGATAACAAATTCTTTATAGATATTATTTTCTTTACCTACTAGCAACTGAACTATATAGTTTTTAAGACTGTCTTCCTTAATAAGGTTCAGGCTAAGATTTCCATAATTTTCTATTTCGTCTAACTCAAAATCTAGTTTTAAATCTTTATTTTTAGTTCCATAAATATCTTCGATAGCACCTTCATTAAAGCTTAATGTATATCGTTTTTTAGTTTTCCACGGGAAATCAATTTGGTATTTTAACTCCGAAGGGAGCAATTTTTTAATTGTAAAACCACTTTTAGAGATAGAATCTTCGGTTAAAACCACTTTTGAGGCGTTTATAGATGATATAGGTAAATTGAACGTTAAAGTTAAAGGCTTACCAGGTACAATTTTACCACCGGATAAATTATTATTGAATAATATAGTTCTGTTGTATGTATCTTTTAAAGAACGCCTCAAAGTTACTGTATCCAATACCTTATCGTAATTGTTAATTGCAACCTTTAGAGAGTCAAAACTGTAATCCCTTAACCATAGATGTACCGTATCTCCTTTAGAAGAAAAATCTATGATAGGGTTTTTGATTGTAGGGGCATCTATAAATGTTATTGAGGGTTTTTCTAGTGGCTTATTAAAATAAAGGTTTATTTTACCATCTTTTTCGATCCTCCTATCTAAAATCCTAAAATTTTCTGCAACTTGTTTAAATAGCTTTAAAGAGATATTAGAAGTATCTTTATTTAAAAAAATAGAATCTTTGAGAAAAGCAATGTCTTCGTTAGGGGAGTTATATATTCTATCTGCACCGGTTTCTTTCAAAGCATAAATGCGATAGGTATCTTCTCTTAGGTTTTTTAACGAGAAATTTCCAGAACTATCTGTACTGGTATAAATTGAAGGCTTTTTTTTACCAAATAAACTATCCTTTTTTAAAGGGAACAAAAAAACAGTAGCGTCCAAAACTGGCTGATTATCTTGTGAACTTATTACTTTGCCAGAAATTTGTAGAGAATCTAATTTAGGGCCTGTAGCAAAAACGAAGCTAAAATTTTTCAATATATTAGACTCGTTTACATCTTGAATGGCTTTTCCAAAGTGTATAGAATAGGTGGTGTTGTTTTCTAACGAATCTTTAAAATCGATTTCTAAAGTTTTCTTTTTTACTTTGAAGGTTGGCGCAATGCCGGTTTCTGGCGATATGGTTATCTCTTGGTATTCGTTAGAAAGTTTAAAATATTCATCGAATGTGATATCTATTTTTTTCCCTTTAAAATTTCTGGAGAGATTTTTCGGCATTTCTTCGATAACTTTTGGAGGAATAGTATCTCTTGGGCCACCGTCTGGTGTTTGCAAACTCGCACAGCCGGTATAAAATAAAACTGTAAAAAGAGCAATCAGTAAAAAGGCGTTTTTTACTAAATCTAAATTAAGGCGTTTTTTAAGGGATTTAATCAATTTTTCTTTTTTTATGAAGATTATGGTTAAAGATTAGAAATAATCGCTTATAATCAATTTTTATAATTTTCTGATTATCAAATATTTAACTTTATTTTGAGATATGAACCATTAAAACAGATATATCTGATGGTGTAACGCCAGAAATGCGAGAAGCTTGTCCCAAAGTTCTTGGTTTTATTTTCATCAGTTTTTCCCTTGCTTCTTTTGATAAAGAATTTAGTTGGTGATAGTTAAATTCTGCATAAATTTCTTTGTCTTCCATCTTTTTCATCTTGGCAACTATTTCTAGTTCTTTTTCAAAGTAACTATCATACTTTATCTTAATTTCTGCCTGCTCAATGGTTTCTCTATCAAATTGTTTTAGAAAAGTATCAAAGTCTGAATTTATTCTTCTTAGATTAGACATCGTAATCTGCGGCCTACCTAATAATGCAAACAGTTTAACGTTTTGGTTTAATGTAGAAGTTCCCAGTTCTTCTAAAATAGGGTTTGCAATTTCTTTATTTGCAGAATGCTCTTTTGTATATTTTACGATGTTAAGCGAATTCTCTACTTTAATTTTTACTTTATCGATACGCTCTTGATTAATCAATCCTAGCTCAAAAGCAATCGGAGATAATCTCTCGTCGGCATTATCTTGTCTTAAAAGCAATCTATGTTCTGCTCTTGAGGTAAACATTCTATAAGGCTCTTCGGTTCCTTTGGTAACCAAATCATCAATCAGCACCCCAATATATGATTCGCTTCTTTTTAATATCAAAGCAGCCTTGTTGTTTATTTTTTGATGTGCATTTACCCCTGCTATAAACCCTTGTGCCGCCGCTTCCTCGTATCCTGTAGTTCCGTTTATTTGGCCAGCGAAAAACAAATTATTGATCAATTTTGTTTCTAAGCTTAAATTTAATTGGGTAGGTGGGAAGTAATCATATTCAATGGCATAACCGGGCCTAAACATTTTCACTTTTTCAAAACCGGGAATCAATCTTAATGCCTTTAACTGTATGTCTTCTGGCAAAGAAGTAGAAAAGCCGTTTACATAAATTTCAACGGTATTAAAACCTTCTGGCTCTACAAAAATCTGATGTCTTTCTCTTTCTGCAAAACGATTGATTTTATCTTCAATAGATGGACAATACCTTGGGCCTAAACCTTTAATTCTGCCGGTAAACATGGGCGATTTTTCAAAACCTTCTTTCAAAACCTCATGAACTTCTGGGTTTGTGTAGGTTATCCAACAACATCTTTTTTCTGTCGGAATCATCGTATCTGTATAAGAGAATTTTCCTCCATCATCATCTCCCCACTGCTCTTCCATTTTAGAATAATCTAAAGAACGGCCATCTACCCTTGGCGGGGTTCCTGTTTTCATCCTACCAGATTCAAAACCTAATCCCACCAATTGTTCTGTGATACCTGTGGCTGCTTTCTCTGCGGTTCTGCCACCACCCATTTTTTTCTCCCCTATATGGATAACCCCGTTTAAAAAAGTACCGTTTGTTAATACAACAGCGTTAGATTCTATTTCTACACCTAAAGAGGTTTTAACACCACAAACTTTACCTTCTTTTACTAATAAGGAAGAAACCATGTCTTGCCAAAAATCAACGTTGGGGGTTTGCTCTAAAGCTAAACGCCATTCCTCGGCAAAACGCATTCTGTCATTTTGTGTCCTTGGCGACCACATTGCGGGTCCTTTTGAACGATTTAGCATCCTAAACTGGATAGTTGTTTTGTCCGCAATAATCCCAGAATATCCGCCCATCGCGTCAATTTCTCTTACAATTTGCCCTTTGGCTACTCCACCCATTGCCGGGTTGCAGCTCATCTGGGCAATAACGCCCATATTCATGGTGATTAACAAAACAGAGGAGCCAAGGTTTGCGGCTGCAGCAGCGGCCTCACAACCTGCATGCCCGCCCCCAACAACAATTACATCGTACTTATAAAACATATGAATTTTGTTTCACGTGAAACATTTAAACTTTACTACATATCATTAATAACACTAAGGTGTTTCACGTGGAACACCTTTTTTTATCAAAGATATTATGGCGGTTGCCGACCAAATAATATTTAAAACAACAAAGGGATAAAAATCAGCCATCCAAGAGGCATAACAACTTATTAAGCCTCCAATAGCATTCAAAATAGAATATGTTTTACTTTTGCTATCTAAATAACCAAAAACATTCATAAAAAAACCTATTAATAATACCCCAACCCCAAAAGAAGCAATCCAGTTTTGCAAACTCATCCTATTCGCTTAAACTCATCCATCTTAAACTCTTTTCCTCTAAATGCTTGTTTGTTGTTTCAATTAAAGAAGCCGTTTCCATCAGTTCTTCTGCTGAATACCCGGATTTGTTTAGCTTCTCTTCTAAATCTTTAATCTTATTTTCAAGAATAGAAATATCTTTTTCTAAATCCTCAATCTCTAATTTTTCTTTATAAGTCAGCTTCTTTATAGAAGAAGCTTTTATTGGTTCTTTAATAACTAACGTTTTTTCTTCTTTTGTTTGTGATTTCAACAACTCTTGTTCATATCTGTAAGAAGAATAATTACCGTTGTATATTCTAATATTGCCGTTACCTTCCAAAACAAATAATTGTTCGGTTAGTTTATCAACCAAATACCTATCGTGAGAAACCAATATTAATACCCCGGGATAATTTTCTAAAAATTCTTCTAAAACATTTAAAGTATCTATATCCAAATCATTGGTTGGCTCATCTAAAATCAAAAAATTTGGGTTTTTTATCAAAACCTTCATCAAATGGAGACGCTTTTTCTCCCCACCGCTCAATAAACTTACAAAGCCATGTTGCTTTTTTGGGGGGAATAAAAAATGTGTTAATAGTTGAGATGCTGAAATGGTTTTACCATCAGACATGGTAATAAATTCGGCAATGTTTTTTACTACATCTATCACTTTTTCTCCGCCATCAAAACTTAAACCCGATTGATGGTAATAGCCATAAACAGTAGTTTCTCCAACCTTTATGGTTCCGCTATCAGGCTCTAAGCCCTGTGTAATGATATTTAAAAAAGTAGATTTCCCCGAACCATTTTTCCCCGTTAACCCAATCTTATCTCCTTTTTTAAAAGTGTAAGAAAAGGCATCGATTATCTTTTTATCTTGAAAGGTTTTAGAAATTTCCTCAATTTCTAAAATCTGATTTCCTTGTCGGCTAACCTTAACATCCAATTTAACGGACTCTTTGTTAAATTGGCCTTGCGTCTTTTTTTCTAAATCGTAAAAGGCATCTATTCTGGCTTTAGATTTTGTGCCCCTTGCCTGTGGCATCCTCCGCATCCATTCTAGCTCCTTCTTCAATAAGTTTTTATTCTTGCTTAAAACCGTGGCGTTTATAGCATCTTGTTCTGCTTTTTTTTCTAGATAATAAGCATATTTGCCTTTGTAGGTAAATACTTGGCCGTTTTCTAGTTCAATAATTTCATTACAAACATTGTCTAAAAAATACCGATCGTGGGTAACCATTAAAATAGTTTTACCGCCAGTTGTTAAAAAGCTTTCGAGCCATTCTATGGTGTCTATGTCTAAATGGTTGGTTGGTTCATCAATCACATAAACATCAGGCTCATCAATCAAAAGCTTCGCTAAGCTTAATCGCTTTTTCTGCCCTCCAGAAAGAGTATCTATTTTTTGGTCTAAATGATGAATATCTAAACGGCCTAAAATAGTTTTGATTTTATGCTCATACTCCCAGGCCTCTAAATTACTAAGCTCTTCTGTTAGCCTGCTAATTTCATCCACATCTGGGTTTTCGTTTTCTAGCAACTCTTCATACTCTCTAATAATCTGTTGCTGACGGTTGTCCAAGCTAAAAACAAAATCATTGATGCGCTGCCCACTCTCAAATTGGGGGTCTTGCTCTAAATATCCAAAACGGATGTCCTTAGCTTTTACAACTTTTCCCTCTGAGGGCTTGATTTTTTCTGCCAATAACTTTAAAAGAGTAGATTTCCCCGCTCCGTTAATACCCACCAAAGCCACCCTTTGTCCTTGCTGAATTCCAAAGGTTAAATTTTTAAAAAGCCAATAATCGTTAAAATTATGACCTAATTGTTCTGCCGATACAATACTCACGCTAATTCTTTAATTTTATCAGATTCGATTACAAAGATGCCTCTTTTATTTTTAATTGCATTGTTTACCATCGCTTTAGCTACATCCCTTGCTGCTATGCTCTGGTATTTTTTTAACGGCCCAATCAAAATAATGTTTAGTGCCTTCATTATTGGCGTCATCATTTTTTCCAAAGGTCGGTTTTCATCCCTTTCGCCCTCTAAAAATGAAGGTTGATAAATATATAATGAAGGGAAGTTTAAAGACTTCAGGTCTTTTTCTATATTACCCTTTAATTTAGCGTAAAAATTAGAAGAATTTGGATTAGCCCCTAAGGCCGATACCAAGTGATATTCTTTAGCTCCGTTGGCTAACGCCTCATTTGCAAAAAATAATGGAATATCGTGATCTACATATTTATATTTTTCTAAATCAGGGGTTTTCTTTTTTGTTGAGCCTAAACAGCAAAAAACAATATCAGCATTTATGCTACCCGTTAACTCTTTTAAGTTTTTAAAATCTGTTATAACCTGTTTTAACTTTGGATGCTTTTGGTTAAGCGCAGTCCTTACAAAAACGGTTACTTCATTAAAACAATCACTGATTAACAAACCTGACAGCAAATTGCTGCCAATAAGTCCGCTCGCTCCTAAAACTATTGCCCTCATTGCCATAAATAGATGGTATAAACGGCAAAAATACACATAAAATTATTGGAATAAAATTTGTGTGTTTAAACACGTATTATTTTTAAAATAAAGAAATTATGAAAACAATATTTCATCCTGCGAGTGAGCGAGGATTTGCTAGCAGGGGTTGGTTAAAAAGCTATCATTCATTTAGTTTTAGTCAGTATTACGATGAGAATAAAATGAACTTTGGCTTGCTAAGGGTTTTAAATGATGATTTTGTGGAAAAGGGTATGGGTTTTGGAACCCACGGGCATGATAATATGGAAATTGTGAGCATTCCGCTTTCTGGAGCCTTAAAACACAACGATAGTACCGGAAGAGAGAAAATCATTAATCAGGGAGATGTACAAATTATGTCTGCCGGCAGCGGAATACAGCATTCTGAAATAAACAACTCTAAAACAGATCCTGTGAAGTTCTTGCAAATCTGGATTATCCCCAAAGAACAAAATATAGAACCTAGGTATGAGCAAAAAACTTTTTCTGAAGAAGATAAAAAGAACAAATTTTTAACGGTTGTATCGCCAGAAAAAAACGGAAAAAGCATTTGGATTAACCAAGACGCTTATTTTTCTATGGCTAATTTAGACAAAGGGAAAGAAATAATTTATGATTTGAGAGATAAAGCGCATGGCGTATATGTTTTTGTTTTAGAGGGAGAAATAGAAGTGGCCGATAAAAACTTGAAGGACAGGGACGCAGTGGGGATTTATGAAATTGACAAATTAAATATCTTGGCCAAAGCAGATACGAAAGTTTTATTGATAGAAGTGCCAATGGGATAAAGATAATTTTTTTGCAACCGGGGTTTTACCGAAACCACATAAAGGGCTAAACTTGTTTTAGTCCTTTTTTTGTTAAAACAGGCATGAGCAGAAAACCCAGCGTTTAAAATTTCTATATTTGAAAATATTGAACATGGACCACCAACTTTATAGCCTAAAAAACGGTATTAGAATTATATTAAACCCTGTTAAATCTGCGGTTTCACATTGTTGTTTAATTATAAACGCAGGATCAAGAGACGAGGAAGCAGGAAGGCCGGGTTTGGCGCATTTTATAGAACACCTTTTTTTTAAACAGACCAAAAAAAGAAACACCAACCAGATTTTAAATAGGTTAGAAATTGTTGGTGGAGATTTAAACGCCTATACAACAAAAGAATACACCTGTTTGCAAGCCTCGTTTTTAGAGCCTCACTTAGAAAGAGCAATTGATTTGCTGCAAGACATTGCCTTTTTTTCCACTTTTCCATCAGAAGAAATGGGTAAAGAAAAAGACGTGATTTTAGACGAGATCGCCAGTTATGAAGACCAACCAGAGGAAGCTATAAATGATGATTTTGAATCCCTAATTTTTGCAGGCCATACTTTGGGAGAAAACATTTTGGGCACCCCAGAAACGGTAAAAGCGTTTGCTAGAAAAGATGTAACAGATTTTATAGCCCAAAACTACAATACCCACCAAATGATCTTTGCTGTTTCTGGCTCATACACTTTAACTAAGGTCGCCCGATTAGCAGAAAAATATTTTGGGATAATCCCAGAAAACACCCAAATAAAACAGAGAAACCCACCCCAAGAAATTAAGCCAATAAATATAATTCAAAAGAGGCCTATTAACCAAAGCCACTGTATGATCGGAACCAAAGCTTACGGTTTTCATCATCAAAACAAAACAGGGCTATTATTATTAAACAATCTTTTGGGCGGTACGGGAATGAGTTCAAGGTTAAACCTAGAGGTTAGGGAGAAACACGGCATCGCTTACACCATAGAATCTAATTATTCTCCCCTAAGCGATACCGGAATATTTTCTATTTATTTTGGGACAGATACTGAAAAAGTAGCCAAAGCCACAAAACTGGTACACAAAGAATTAAGAAAATTAAGGGAAAACAAACTAGGCGTTATCCAATTGGCACAAGCAAAACAAAGGTTTATTGGGCAAATTGCCTTGGGCGAAGAAAACAGAATGGGCGTTTTAATTTCTATGGCCAAAAGCTTGTTAGATTATGATAAGATAGATTCTTTAACCGAAGTTTTCAGAAAAATAAACAATGTTTCTAAAGATGATTTGATCAATATCGCTAACGATATTTTTAGTACGGATAAATTAAGTACATTGGTTTTTGAACCAGAAAATTGAAAAGGATGCACAATAAAATGACCATAGACGATAAAACCTTTGAACCTTTTATAGAATATAATATGATAGAGAAAAGGATTCGTTTGATCGGGATACAATTGAACCTAGAATATGAAAACAAAGTTCCGATTTTTGTGGGAGTACTTAATGGCGCATTAATGTTTATGGCAGATCTGCTTAAAGAAGTTAAAATAAGCTGCGAAACCTCATTTGTAAAGATTGCTTCTTATCATGGAGGCACAAGAAGCTCTGGTATATTAACCGAAGAATTGGCTTTGGCCATTGATATAAAAGGAAGGGACGTTATTATTGTAGAAGACATTGTAGATACCGGAAAAACGTTAAAATTCCTTATCGATAAACTAAAAGAAAAAGAACCCGCATCTATTAAAGTAGCAACATTACTGCTAAAGCCAGATGCACTAGAACACCAAATTGAAGAAATGGAATTTATAGGTTTTGAAATCGCTAATGATTTTGTAGTTGGCTTTGGGATGGACTATAAGGGTTTAGGCAGAAACACTTGCGACATTTATAGATTATGCCAACAAAAGCTGCCGGGATAATACAATTAAGATGCAATTTAAAGATACAGTAGGGCAAACAGGGGTTAAAAAACATCTTTTACAAACCGTTAAAGATGAAAGGATAAGCCATGCCCAATTGTTTTTAGGGCCAGAAGGAAGCGGAAGTTTAGCCTTGGCCGTGGCTTATGCCCAATATATTTGCTGTGAAAATAAAACCGAAGACGATTCTTGTGGCGAATGCGCTTCTTGTAGAAAATACAATAAATTGGTTCATCCAGATTTGCACTTTTCTTATCCGTTTTTTGCAAAGCATAAAGAAGATACCGCATTAACATTTATAGAAGAATGGCGAAAAGCATTTTTGAACAACTCTTATTTAGGTTTGGACGAATGGAGAAACCAGCTCAATGCAGAAAACAAACAAGCAAATATCAATATTGCCGAGGCGCACAACATTATTTCAAAATTAAGTTTAAAACCTTTCGAGTCTGAATATAAGGTGCTGATTTTGTGGCTACCAGAATATCTAGAAAAAGAAGGAAACGCTTTATTGAAGGTAATTGAAGAGCCTTCCCAAAAAACATTGTTTTTATTGGTTGCCCAAAACCAAGATCAAATTTTAAATACTATTATTTCTCGTACACAGTTGGTAAAAATCCCCAAACTAAAAAACGAAGAAATAGCAAATTATTTATCCGCACAAAAAAACATAAGCTTAGATCAAGCAAAGCAATTGGCATATTTAAGCAACGGAAATCTACAAACGGCATTGCAGCTTTTAACAACACAAGATAATGATTACCATGAGGTTTTCTTACTTTGGCTAAGGGCCTGTTGGCAAAATAACGGGTTAAAAATTGTAGAATATACCGAGGGCGATTTGGCGAAAATGGGCAGGGAAAACCAAAAGAATTTTTTGCGCTACGGCATTAGTTTAATGAGGGAATGTATGCTGTTTATTGCAGAAACCCCCGGCCTTATCCATTTGCCAGAAAGAGAGCTAGATTTTATCAGCAAATTTTCTGCAGTTTTGGATTTAGAAAAATCCGAGGCCATATCAAACGAATTGGAAAAAGCCATTTATCATATAGAAAGAAATGCAAACCCTAAAATATTATTTTTAGATGTATCTTTGATGTTAGTTAAAATTTTAAAGTTTAGTACGTTCCGCCACAAAGCGGACTCAAGCATATTATTATAGATTATGGGATGTGGAAGTTGTTCATCAGGCGGATGTGCGCCTGCGGGGTGTAAAAGTAACGGTTCTTGTTTAACCGATGGGGGCTGTAGCAAATTGGATGTTTATGATTGGTTGGCCGATATGGACCTGCCGATAAACTATAAACCCTTTCCTTATGTAGAGATACGGTTTAAAGGAGCGAGAAAAGATTTTTACAGAAACGAAGAAAATATTTACCTAGAAGCAGGCGAGCTAGTTGCGGTAGAAACAACTACTGGCGGTTATGATATTGGGCATGTTACCCTTACGGGCGAGTTGGTGCGTATGCAAATGAACCGTAAAAAAGTTACCGAAGAAAAAGCCCCCTTAAAAATTTATAGAAAAGCAACCCCACAAGATGTGGATAAATGGAAAAACGCCAAAGAACGGGAGTCTGAAACCATGCACAAAGCCAGGACGATTGCTTTAGAGCTAGGCTTGGCAATGAAACTGAGCGATGTAGAATACCAGGGCGATCGTTCGAAAGCAACATTTTATTATACCGCAGAAGGAAGGGTAGATTTTAGGGAACTCATCAAAAAACTAGCAGAAGCTTTTAGGGTAAGGATAGAGATGCGCCAAATAGGGATGCGCCAAGAAGCAAGCAGGTTAGGCGGAATAGGTTCTTGTGGACGCGAATTGTGTTGCAGCACTTGGTTAACAGATTTTAAAACCGTTTCTACCTCTGCCGCCAGGTACCAAAACCTTTCTTTAAATACCTTAAAACTAGCGGGGCAGTGCGGTAAATTAAAATGCTGTTTAAATTACGAGCTAGACACTTATATGGATGCGTTAAAAACCATCCCCAACAATGCCGATAGATTAAAAACAGAAAAAGGCGAAGCAAGACTCCAAAAAACCGATATATTTAAACAAATCATGTGGTTTACATATTTTGGAGAAGATAATACCTGGATCCCTTTGGATGTAAACAGGGTAAAGGAAATCCAAGAGATGAACAAAAGAGGGGAAAAACCCGATGATTTGCGTAATCTCGCATTGGTAATGGAAGAGCTAAAAGCAACAGAAAAGGCGTTTGATTATGAAAACGTTGTTGGGCAAGATAGTTTAACCCGTTTAGATGAAAGGGCTAGAAAAAGCAAAAACAACAATAAAAACAAAGCCAGAAACAAAACGGATAAAACACCTAACCAATCGGTGAAAGCGGGTGGGGTGGCACAGGCAAAACCGAATAATCCGAACCAAAAGGACAATAAAAACAGGAACAAGAAACGAAGGAACAACAACAATCAAAAGCCTAGTCAAGATTAATGAAAGCCAAAAACTATTTCTTTATTTCTTTTTTGATAATTATAGGTTTACAAGCTTGTAACGATAAAGCATTAATAGATACTTTTGATCATATTCCGAATGAAAATTGGACCTATATAAAACCGATTAAAGCAACGGTTAACATTACAGATAGCAAAAAAAAATATAATATTTACGTAAACTTTAGGCACACGGCAGATTATAAATATTCTAATATTTGGTTAAGGTTCCATTTAATAGGGCCGCAACTAAAAGACGAACCCCTCCGCCAAGAATTTCAATTGGCCCTGCCAGATGGCGAATGGTTGGGAAACGGCTCAGGAAATTTGTATAGCTATCAATTGATCTATAAAGAAAACTATAAATTCCCTACCAACGGAAAATATACCATTATTGTAGAACAAAACATGAGAGATAACCCTTTAAAAGCGGTTAGCGATGCCGGCATAAGGGTTGTTGTTGCAGATAAAAAGTAAACACCTTAAGCACAAAGCCGCCTAAAAAGCAAAACCCAAAGTCTTAGAACTTTTATAAAAGATTCAAATTTTTATTGTTATACCCCAGCATAAAATACAAGCCGAACAAAAGTAAACCGATTAGTTTTTTGCTAATTGACACCAAGTAACCCAACTTAATTGTAAATTTACCAAAATTGTCTAGGCAAAATTTTCAACAAGACGAAAGAAACATTTGGAAAATATATATAGCTCATAAATCTTTATTTTCTGGCGTTTTGACACCCTTTCCACTATATTTTTTGTCTTATCCTTCCACCCCCTCTTCTACTTCGCTCAGACCGACAACAGACCGATAAAGGGCAGTATGAAAAAAACCCGAACTGACAGGACAAAATACGGGATGCCGCTTTGTACCAAAAGTATCTCATCACAACAATCGTTAAACTTTCCACAAAACTCAAAAAATCACATTTAATCAATATAAGAAACTTTTGATTATCGAACTAAGCTTATTATATGTTTAAACAAACTTAGTTCGATAGCCAAGAACTACCTCCCTCCCGGCGGGCAGTTCTCTTTCAAAAATTTGGTATAGGTAGAGGCTAAATGCCTGCTTGTACCGGCTCCCTCAGAAATAGAGTGTGTCCTGTTTGGGTAACTCATCATCTGGAAAGTTTTATTGTATTTTATCAATTGATTAATCATTTGTTCTGCATTGTTATAATGCACATTATCGTCTCCGGTACCATGCACCAACAATAAATTTCCCTGCAAATATTTAGCATGAGCCAAGGGCGAGTTATCTACAAAATAATGTTTGTCTTCTGGCAACAAACCCATATAGCGTTCTTGATAAATGTTATCGTAATTTAATTGATTATCAACAGCGGCAATAGAAATACCTGTTTGGTAAACATCGGGATATTGCATCAATAAATTTAAAGTAGAAGAACCGCCGCCGCTCCAGCCCCAAACGGCAATCCTGCTTTTATCTACATAGCTCCATTTTAAAATTTCTTTTGCCGCCAACGCTTGGTCTTTGATGTTGATGTCCCCAATTCTATGGTAAATAGATTTACGCCATTCCCTGCCCTTTGGCGCAGGCGCACCACGCCCTTCAACAGATATGTAGATATAGCCGTCATCAGCCATGTTGCCATCATATAACCTGTTAAAACCTGCTCCAAAGCGATCTACAACGGTTTGTGATGCCGGCTCGCCATATACATAAAAAACCACCGGATATTTCTTTGTAGAATCAAAGTTGGTTGGTTTTATCATCCAACCATCCATTTGTGTGCCTTCAGAAGTGGTAACCTTAAAAAACTCTACTTTTGGAATGGGATAGTTTTTGGCCATCGGGTTTTCTTCTCCTCCGCTTAATCTTTTATGTGCGGGTAAAGACACAACATCAGAAACCGGGAAGGTTGTTGCGCTTGAATAATTGTGGAAAGCCAACTTTCCGTTTGGAGAAATATCATAACTGTGGGTTCCGCTTTCGTTAGCCGGGGTTAAACGGATTGCCTTCCCCCCTTTAAGTGGCACCCAATACAAATACTTTTGGGTCGCGTTGCTCGGCGAAGCCATAAAATAAACATTGCCCGCTTTTTCATCTACCAAACTCAATTCAATAGCGTCATAATTTCCCGGCGTTAACAGGGTTTCTTTACCATCTAAACCGATGGCATAAATATGTCTCCAGCCGTCTTTTTCGCTCATCCAAATAAATTTCTTTCCTCCATCGATCCATGTCCAACCGGTGGCATCGGCTTTTGCATCAACCCATGCTTTATCCGTTTCGCTGTAAACGGTTCTGCTTGTATTTGGCACAACGTTAACCAATATAATTTTACTCTCGTTTTGTCTTCTGTTTAATTGTTGCAAGATCAATTGTTTAGAATTATTGGCCCATTCCATTCTTGGGATATAATGTTGTACGGCATCGCCCGGAACGTTCATCCATTTTGTTTGTGCCGTAGCAACATCAACAACCCCAATTTTGCAAGAACTTGGATCTTGGCCAACCACCGGATACTCTACCGGAACGGTAAAAGGATAAAGAGAATCCGTAGTGTTCAACATTAAATAATTTTTGATTTTTCGGGCATCAATTTGCCAATATGCAATAGATTTACTGTCTGGAGACCACCTAAAGCCATCTCTGCAATCAAACTCTTCTTCATAAACCCAATCAAAAGTGCCGTTGATCAAACGCAAAGTACCGTCGTTGGTTAAAGCCTTTGTTTCGCCCGTTTCTAAATCCTCTACATAAATATTATGCTCGCTTACATAAGCCACTTTTTTTGCATCGGGAGAAAATTTTGCGAACATTAAAGAGGAAGCGGGCTTGTCTTTTCCTATCTGCTTTAACGTTTTGTTTTGCAAATCATAAACCCAAGAATCGCCACGGGTATCATAACGCCAAACTTTTTTGGTGTTGGTATTGATCAAAACTTTCTGGTTTCCATCGGCGAAAGCAAACCTTACTACATCTAAAGCCTTCTCTCCTTTAGGGGTAAGCATTTCTTTGGATATAATAATGGTTGATTTGGAGTTGTCAGAGGCGTTTTTAGAAACTATTTCGCCATTCTCTACCTCCATGATATTGTTGCCATCTAAAGACCAATAAGTGCCTTGCCCCCATTGTGCAAAAGCAGAAGAGCTGATGCAGATGAATAATAAAACGAGTAGTTTTTGTTTGATGTTATTTTTCATGTTGTTTGTTATAAACCATTTACTTTTCTAAATATTCCTTCTGTTATATTATCAATATTAAAGCTGACCAATATTCCTAATTTCATTTCTGTTAGTTTTAGGTAAGTTAAAATTTGTTTATGATGAACCTTTGTTAATGTTTCTACTGATTTCTCTTCAATAATTACCTTGTTTTCTACCAAAACATCAAGCCGATAACCTGTATCTAAAACTTCTCCCTCATAATAAACCGGAAAAGCAACTTCAGTTTTTACCCAAAAGATTTTCTTTCAATTATTCATAACGAAGCTATAAACTTATACATTCTCTAATAAGCCGGGATCAAGATTATAATAAACATTGAAAATTGCCCTTCTTATTTTATAGGAAATCTCGTCTTCTGTCATGATTATAACATCAAGTTTTTCGCCCACAGATTTAGAATGATTGACGAAGGGTTTTTTCTTGCTATCTTGTTTCTGCGCTAATCGTTTTGAAAATTTGTACAGAGATGGCATTGCTTGCAGAACCATTTTCGCACCGTACTAAATAAATAACTGATGAATTAACGTAAACCACCGTCAGCCTTTTTTGAACAAATTTGCTGTTATAGGGCTTTCTTCTTTTTTAAAGTTTGATTGAAAGTTCTAATTGGCCACCAAAACCAAGTTCAACAATTTTTTGAAGTGTAGAAATACGAGCTTCTTTGATGTTGTTTTCAATTTTTGAAATATAAGATTTGGTCGTTCCTACTTTTTCAGCAAGTTGTTCTTGGGTCATTCCCATTTCAAGTCGAGTGGCATGAATCAAAGCACCGATTTTGAAATTTTCATAACCAGCTTCAAGTTCGTCACGTTCGGCTGTGCCACTTTTTCCATAATTTTTTTCTTTAAACTCTTCAAGAGTCATGATGCTATTTTTCGCTTTCATATTCTGCTTTTATTTTAAGTGCCCTTTCAATTTCCTGTTTCGGTGCCTTTTGTGTTTTCTTTTGAAAACCGTGGGCTAAAACAATTAATTTACCTTTGTCGAAGAAACAAAAAATGCGAAAAATGTCGCTCCCTGCCTGAACTCTGATTTCATAGAGCCCGTCTGTATTTTCGAGGTGTTTTAAATATGTTTCAGGAACTCTCTGTAAATCTTCAATCAAATCAAAAGTCCAAACAATCTTTGCTTTCACTTTCTTTGATTGTTTGTCAAAAAATTCTTGGAAGTAATTCCTGAAAAAGACAATCTTTCTATGTTTCTGATTTTGTCCCACGAAAACAAAGATAAACAAAGTTTACCTAAAGTGAAACAATTCAATCGGTGATTTACGCCGTTCCGTTCGGTCAAAATGCCCTATAACATTAAGATTTGCGGGATAAATGTTTGTTTGTTTGTTATTCTCAACTAGAAACAACCTTACTTTACCCCACTAACCCTTGTTGGCGTATCTTTTCCATCCACAATAGAAGTAGAGCTTATTGCTATTGCTTTAATTATTTCGGTAATATTTCCCACATCCAAAGTTTCAAACTCATCATCTACAGAATGGTATAATTTATCGGTATCAATCTGATCAGAAGAAATGGTATGCGCAGGAACGCCCAGCCTTGCCAATGTAGCATTATCGGATCTGTAAAAAAGATTTTGTGCCGGATAAGGATCTGGGTAAAATTTAAAACCTGTTCCTTCTAAATTTCTCTGTAATATTTTTCCGAAATCAGAACGCTCATAACCCGTAATAAAAGCGTTGTTTTTACCAAATTTAGATTCCTTACCGATCATTTCGATGTTAAACATTGCCACCGTTTGATTAGGGTTTAGTTGCTTAGAGAAATATTGAGAGCCATAACCGCCAATTTCTTCTGCGGTAAATGCAACAAAAACAAGGGTTCGCTCATTATCGTTTTTCTTAGAGAAATATTTCGCCAATTCTATTACCGCGGTTGTTCCGCTTGCATCATCATCAGCACCGTTGGCAATAGAATCTTGGTTTACCGCCTTTATAATCCCTAAATGATCATAATGGCCGCTAAAAACCACGTACTCATTTGGTCTAGATTTTCCCGGTAGTACCCCAACCACATTAAACAGCGGAATACTGCTAACGGTGTTTGTGAAACGGGCTTTTATGGTTTTAACCTCTTGGTTACCCAAAACAAATAACTTTGAAGCAGATTTACTAGAACCTACCCTCATCCCTCCCCTGCTTAAAAAAGCCTTAACCCTTTTAAAATAAGCGGCTTCAGAGGGGTCAACCAGAATTATCAAGTTTTCATCGTTTTGTAAATAACCTTGAGATTTAACCAGAAAATTATCGTCTTTACCTATATGCTCTATTTTAGGTAATGACTCCCACGCCAATTCTTTTTCTGTAGATGAGAGCGCATAATCTTCGGGATCAATTTCTTTACCGTTGATAAATAGCTCGCCACTAGAGAACTTGCTTTGTACCAATTCAAAGTTTTGGCGATACGTGTTTAAACCATCAAAATATTTAAGGCCGGCACCCTTAAATTCTGAAGCTATAAAATCAGCCGCTTTGGCGATCTGTTCGGGCTTCATCGAGTTTCGGCCCATCATTTCATCCGCAGAAAGCGTTTTAATAATTCTACCGACATCTGTTTGTGAAATTTCTGGTACGGTTATTTTGTTTTGTGCCGCACAAGATTGAAATATGCTGATGCAAGTAATGGCAAAGGTTAAATTTTTAATAATGTTCATGTTTTTTGGTTTGTTTTATTGCTTATTCCCCATCCAATTTTCTCTAAACGCAGTAATTTCTGGTGTAACGGCCATGCCCGCTTTCTCAAAACTTATTACTTCTAAATTAGGGTCGTTTAAAAAGGTAAGCGATGTTTCATGTATTTTCCCGTCTCTCTCAAAAGTTACTTTTACTTTGGTGCCAGCCGTGGCTTTTAAAAAAGACGGCATAATTTTTAACCCAGATATGGCAATATCGTTAAATTTAAGAAGGGTATCGCCAGCATCTAAACCTGCTAAATATAACGGACTTCCTTTTATTGCGGGCGATGTAATTACAATTTTACCATCTTTTTCAATCAATCTTTCATTTCCGATCCATGATGATGCCGTGTTGCTCCTTTTTAATAAATACCCAGCTTTGGCGAGTAATGTTTTATAATCGGCTTTTTCTGTTCCATAAATGTAGCTTAGAAAGAATTTCTTCGCAAAATCTTGGCTTTCTGTTAATTCTGCCAAAGTTTGCTGCAGATCTTCTAAGCTATAAGCAATTTCTGTTTTACCATATTTTACCCAAACCGCCCTCATGTAATCATCTAATGTTTTGCCAAATTGCTCCCTTAAGGTTAAATCTAGCGCCAAAGCGGTAATATCGCCATAGATGTAATACGAACTGAATATATTTGGATAATTGGTTTGATCTACGGCTACGCCAGCATCTACAAAAACGGCTCTTTGGCTCATAAATATTGGCGAATAGGTGTTTGCCCCGGGAGAATTTAAAACAGCATTTAAATACGCACCTTGGGTTTCTACAAACTCATCAGAAGATTTTATGTTTGCCCTTTTCAAAATCAAATTGCCATAATACTGGGTAAAACCTTCTGCAAACCAAAGGGCATCGCTCATGTTTGCTTTCTCAAAATTAAATGGCTCTAGGGTTTTAGGTCTCATTCGCTCTACGTTCCAGCTATGAAAATATTCATGGGCAACAGTGCTTAAAACCCCGTATTCAGAAGTTTCTAAGTTTTCGCCTTCTTTGGTGATGATGGTAGAATTTCTATGTTCCATGCCGTCCCCATCATTACTTGGCAAAACATCGATCAGAAATTTATATTCCCCATGATCATATTTGGGCAGGTCTCCGTAAACAGCCCGCTCCTGGTTAACGATGTTCTTTACCTTGCTTTCAAAATCATTTAAAGTAGAATCAGAGCCGGCACCATGATATACGATACTTATTTTCTGCTTAAGCCCGTCTTTATTCTCAACTTCCCAACTCTTTAAAGTGTAATTAGAAATTTCTACGGGGCTATCCATAAAATATTGAAGGTTTGGAGCATAATAAAGCCCATTTTTTAGTGTTAATTGCGTTGCGATTTTAAAATTATCCGGAACAATAAATTTTATCGACAGGGTATCTGTTTGTAAAGCGGGCGCCCACATAAAAGTTGCCGGCATATTTAGGTGAAAATGTTTGGTGTCTATTGCTGTATAGGTGCCGTCAACCAAATTCCCAAATAAGGTATAATTTATTTTTAAGGAGGATTGATGCTCTGGGACCTCGTAAACATCGCCTTCTACCTGGTTTATTTGTATCTCTTTTCCGTCAGAATTATAGGCATGAACATCGTAGATGTTTTTACCAAACTCATGTGTGGCGTACCTGCCTGGCGAAGAGCGGCTCATCCGAACCAAAAATTTCCCATTGGGTACTTTAGCGATATTCATACTGATGTTTGCTTCGTGATGGGCTGCATTTTCAAAAGAAACAGTATATTGAATTCTGCTTTGTGCTTTTAGGAATGTTACGAAGCCAAGAAATATAAGAAACGTAAATATTTTTTTCATTTAATACCGTGATTTTAAGGAATGAAATTTAGAAAAAAATATTCATAAACAGAACATCGTTTTATTGAGGCCGTGAATTGCCTTTATTAGAATTATACTTGCGACAAGAATGCGCCTAAACCTAAAACCAACTTGTTCTTTCTCCAAAATATTTAATTTAGCAAGAAAAAACAGAATGTCTAGCCATCATATTGTAAGGGAAAAGCAAGAACCCGCATTGATTATCATCAATTTAGCGGGATTTGAGCTAGAAAATCTGGGGCAGCTGTTGGAGTGGTCGCCAATGGTTTTGGTTGCCGAAGATATAGCGGAAGAAGTTTTATCACTAGGTATAAAAATCGATGTTGTTCTATCGGCGAAAGCCAAAACCAACAGGCCGGCACAAGAGCACACCAAATTTTTAGCGGTTGAAAATAGCGCATTAGCAACCGCAATGGATTTTCTGTTAAACGAAGGATTTCCGTCTGTAAATATTATCACAAAAAACTTTTCTACAGAAAATTTTTCGGCGTACCTGCAGGGGATAGACATAGTTGTTTTTAATAACGATAAAAAGATATACCCGATAAAATCTGGTTTCAATAAATGGAAAGCAGCGGGAGAGAAAGTGGTTTTGATGAACCACGAACCGATTGAAGGATTTTCTTTTGTAGGGTTAAAGGAAGTTGACGATAAGGTTTTTAAAACAGAAAAGAACGGGTTTTTTAGTTTTTCTTTTGATAAAGAAAGCATTTTTATAGCAGAAGAAATATAAATGAAAATTATTACCGCAGATTTAAGGCACTTAGAAACCATACATCGCATAGCTAAAGAAACTTGGCCAATAGCCTACAAAAATGTTATTTCTGATGAACAGATTGATTTTATGCTTTCAAAGATGTACAGTATTTTGGCTTTAGAGCAGCAAATGGAAGAAGGGCATGTTTTTGTTCTTTTAAAAACCAAAAACAGCAACATTGGGTTTGCATCTTATTCTAAAGACGCTAAAAGCAACGGCTATAAGCTCCAGAAACTATATTTACACCCAAAGGCACAAGGTAAAGGAGCGGGAAAAACTTTGATCGAGGAGGTGGAAAAACGCGTAAAGGATTTAGGAGCCGAATATTTGTACTTGAATGTTAACAGGGGGAACAAGGCCTATGGCTTTTACAAAAAGATGGGCTATGATGTTTTTGAGGAAATCGATATTCCGTATTACAGTTTTATCTTAGACGATTATATAATGCGTAAAAAGCTTTAAAACAGTAATCTAAATTAACAAGAGCGGCTTTCTAAAGGATTAATCACAAAAATGAAAATCAAACCTTCAAAACCCAAATAAATATCGTAATATTGCAATATTATATTTTTACGATGGGGGCAACCAAAACAGAGCATTATACAGATTTACAAAATAAGTTGGCGGTTCTTGCGAAGGCGTTGGGCCACCCGGCAAGAATTGCGATTTTAGATTATCTGCTAAAAGTTGAAACCTGTATTTGTGGCGATATTGTGAATGAATTGCCCTTGGCGCAACCTACCATTTCGCAGCATTTAAAAGAGTTAAAGAACGCCAACCTTATAAAAGGGAGTGTTGAGGGAAATGCGATTTGTTATTGTATTAATGAGGATGCTTTAAACCTTTTGCAAAACTATTTTATGATGATCTCTGAAAAAACGAAAAACAAGAAATCTAATTGTTGTTAAATTAAAACGAAAACATGAAACTATCAGCTATAAAAAAGATTTTATCAAATTTAGAAAAGGTAAGCTTTAGGCTAGAAAACGGCGCTAATGTCCCAGATCATTTTCACGTAACAGAAGTTGGGATGGTTACAAAAAACTTTATTGATTGTGGCGGTACGGTTAGAAGCGAAAAGACAATCAACTTTCAGCTGTGGAATGCCAATGATTTTGATCACAGATTGAAGCCCATAAAACTATTGGACATCATTAAACTTTCTGAAGAAAAATTGGGGCTAGAAGATCTGGAAATCGAAGTAGAATATCAATCGGGAACGATTGGGAAATACGATTTAGGGTTTATCAATAACGTTTTTGTGTTGATCAACAAACAAACGGATTGTTTGGCAAAAGACAATTGTGGCATCCCCACAGAAAAAACTCCACAAAAAACTTCCTGTACGCCCGGAGGGGGTTGTTGTTAACCCTAAAAGCATTATGCCTAAACAATTTATCATCAAATACAAAAGAGCGATAGTGATAACTGGCTCAATAACCGTTTTGCAATTGATCTGGGGTTTTGACCCCAAGTTTTGTTTCATAAATTTGATTTGGCTATTGGTTTAACTTTGATAGAGATAAAAAACCCAACATGAAAAAAATATTGGTGCTTTGTACCGGAAACAGTTGCAGAAGCCAAATTGCGGAAGGCTATTTAAGGAGTTTTTTGGGAGAAAAAGCAACTATTTATAGTGCCGGTGTTGAAACCCATGGAGTAAACCCAAGAGCGGTTTTAACAATGAAAGAAGACGGGGTCGATATTTCAAACCAGACATCGAACAATATTGACGAATATTTTGATATTGATTTCGATTTTATAATTACGGTTTGTGACCATGCTAAAGAACGTTGCCCGTTTTTTCCAAGCAACGCAAAAAAGCATCATTATAATTTCCCAGATCCCGCAAAAGCGCAAGGATCAGAAGCAGAAATTATGGAACGGTTTAAAGCGGTAAGGGAGTTGATTAAAAATTACTGCAAAAATTTTGTGGCAGAAAACCTGTAAAAACCTGGGGGTTGGTGTTTAAAAAGGGTTTATGTAAAATCCTTAGTTATATCCCAGAAAAAGTATCTCCTTGGCTTAGGTCTCCTGTTTCATAGCCTTTCATAAACCATTTCATCCTTTGTTTGGATGTGCCGTGGGTAAAAGCATCCGGTACAATTTTTCCTTGGGTTTTTTGTTGGATGGCATCATCGCCAACTGCTTTTGCCGCACTCAATGCCTCTTCAATATCGCCATCATCTAAATATTGCTTGTCATAATGCGCAAAAACACCGGCGTAAAAATCGGCCTGCAACTCTAATGCAACAGAAAGTTTATTGGCCTTGGTTTCGCTTTTACCTTGTTGCGCCCTTTGGACCCAGTTTGATGTTCCCAATAGGTTTTGAATATGGTGCCCAACTTCATGCGCCAAAACATAGGCGGTCGCAAAATCGCCACCTTTAGCGCCAAACCGGGTTTTAAGTTCTTGCATAAAACCAAGATCAATGTAAACTTTTGCATCGCCCGGGCAATAAAAAGGGCCAACCGAAGATGAAGCACCGCCACAAGCCGTTTGTACACCATCGTTAAACAATACTAATGTTGGTTTTTGATATGTTTTATCCTGTTTCCTAAAAAGTTCTCCCCAAACATCTTCAGTATCTGCAAAAACGGTAGCTATAAAAGCACCTTGTTGCTTTTCTTCTTTAGTGAGTTCCCTTTGCCCAGTGCCATTGGTGGTTTGCCCTTGCTCAATTTGCTGTTGTAGCTGGTTTAAAACCTTAGCGCTATCGCCGCCAACAAACACTTGTATCAACAAAAAAATTACCCCTATTATTCCACCTCCGGTAATAAGCTTTCCTCCGGTCGTCATCCCTCTTCTATCCTCAACATTATCGCTTTGGCGCCTGCCCATCCATTTCATAAGCTTGTTTTTTTAAATGCAATTTAACAAATTGTTTGCTATCTAATAATATTAAGGCATAATGGTTTTTTCGTAGAAAGATTTACCGAATGGCGCCGGGTTAAAAACCCAAAATAATATTAGGATCAGGGATTTTAGAAAGCCATTGTTCTTTTTCTGATAATTTACCAACGCCGGGGTAATCGCCTTCTCGTCCTTCCATATCACAAATCAACTGGAAATGAAGGTGCGCCGGCCAGTTCCCGTTATCAAGGGCGTTTCCAAAATCGCAAAACTGCGTCCCCTTTTTTATTTCATCGTTTTTGGCGATATAATTAAGATTATCTAGGCTTAAATGGCCATACAAACTGTAAAAAACGGATCCTTCGATTTGGTGCTCTAAAATAATGGTTGCACCATAATCCCCGAAATTATTGTTAAAAGAGAAGCTATGTATTTTGGCATCCATAAAAGCATAGATAGGAGAATTTACCGCTCCCCAAATATCTACGCCCAAATGTAAGCGGCGGGGTTCTTCTTGGCCAGTTTTTCCAAAATGTTCGCTTCTGGCGTAAACGGTTCGGTTTTCCATGTAGCCACCAATGCCAAATTTTGCATTATTACCCACTAGCAAACTATCGATATAATCACTAAAAAGATGAATATCATTGATTATCTCTGTTGTTAAGGAGCGGTTTTTTTGAGTAAAATCCAGCTCGATGAGATGTTCACTGCCCTTATCAAAATCTACGGTTTTGCCAAAATCATTTTGATGTTTTTTTAATAACGAATTGATTATTTGGGCGTTAGAATACATTCTCAAAAGAATTATTTCGTTTCGTCTTCATCATGATTGATGCTGGTAAAAATCTGGTCCATCCTTTCTACATAATCGCTGGTATCGTCTAAAAAGAACTCTAATTGTGGGATTCCTTTAACCTGGTCTTTGATCCTTTTGCCCAAATTATACCTTATTTCTGATGTTTGCGCTTTTATGGTATTGATCGCCAATTGCTGATCTGGCGTATTAAAAAAGCTTAAATACACCCGGGCAATCCCTAAATCTGGCGTTGCCCTTACTTTGGTTACCGTGATCATGGTGTTGGGTAAAATAGAAGCTGCGCCCCTTTGAAAGTATTCGCCCAAATCTTTTTGTATTACCCTTGCAAATTTTTGTTGTCTTTTAGATTCCATGTTTTTATTAGTATCAAGATTTAAGTGTCAAGTATCAAGAAAAAAACGCAATTATCATGCTTCTAAAATCTTGATGCTTGCTTCTTTTCTAGTATAAAAAATTGTTGAAAGGATAAATTTGTTGGTTTACGGCTTTCACTCTTTCATAGATCAAATCCCTAAATTCATCTATATTTTCTTTTTCCATTGCCGAAATAAATACGGCAGGGCTGTTGTTTTTGCCCATCCAACTGTTTTTAAAATCGGCCAATGTCATGGTTGGTTTTTCTTCGTTTTCTACTTCCCAATCCTGCTCAACTTCTATCTCATGGTAGTTATCAATTTTATTAAAAACCATGATCATTTCTTTATCGATAGCACCTAGATCTTTAAGGGTTTCATTTACTGTACGGATATGGTCCTCAAAATTTGGATGTGAAATATCTACCACGTGGATTAAAATATCCGCCTCCCTTACCTCGTCTAAGGTAGATTTAAAACACTCTACCAAATGATGCGGCAGTTTTCTGATGAAGCCAACCGTATCAGAGAGCAGAAAAGGCACATTTTCTAAAACCACCTTTCTAACCGTGGTATCTAAAGTGGCAAACAGTTTATTCTCTGCAAAAACATCAGATTTGGAGAGCATATTCATGATAGTAGATTTACCAACGTTGGTATAGCCCACCAAGGCAACCCTTACTAATTCTTTCCGGTTTTTTCGCTGGGTTTCGTTTTGTTTGTCAATTGAGGCAAGCCTTTCTTTTAGCAGAGATATTTTTTGTTGGATGATCCTTCTATCGCTTTCTATTTGTGTTTCACCTGGCCCACGCATTCCGATACCCCCTTTTTGTCGTTCTAAGTGGGTCCACATACGGGTTAAACGAGGCAGTAAATATTGTAGTTGCGCTAATTCTACTTGGGTTTTGGCTTGCGCCGATTGTGCCCTTTTAGCAAAAATATCCAGGATAAGATTGCTTCTATCCAGCACTTTTACATTTAACTCTTTTTCTATGTTACGTAATTGCATCGGCGAAAGCTCATCATCAAACACAACAATGTCTATTTCTTCTGCTTTTACGTAATGTTTAATTTCTTCTAATTTACCTGTGCCCACAAAGGTTGCCCTTTCTGGTTTTTGCATTTTTTGGGTAAATGTTTTTTCGGTGATCCCTCCGGCCGTTTCTACTAAAAAAGCAAGCTCATCAAGGTATTCTTTCTCTTGTTCTTCGGTGGTTCCCGAAGTGATCAAACCCACCAAAACAATACGTTCTGGTTTTACTTCGGTCTCATAAATCTTATTCTTTGGCATTAATCTCTCCTTATGTTTTCAAAGATACAATAAGCTTACCATTTACAAACCTGGGGAAAAGTATGTAAACAAAAAAAGCCGACTTTTTAGTCGGCTTTTGTGGGAGATACTGGGTTCGAACCAGTGACCCCCTGCTTGTAAGGCAGGTGCTCTGAACCAGCTGAGCTAATCTCCCTTATCAACTAAAGAACAATGTTCTCAATTGGGATTGCAAAAGTAGAATTAAAATGGTTATTTCCAAATTTTAATTCAAATTATTTTAGTAAAAGACGCTTTTTCAAGAAAATTTATTTCCCTTTCTTACAAACCAACCGCTCTTTTAAATTTATTTGATGACGCAAGCCGGTGAGCAAGCTGGTAAGTAGCAAAGTAGAGTCTTGATGATCGTTAATTATAAAATCCTCGATGTATTTACCGGTACGGTAGCAAGATGTTTCTGCTTTGTATTTAAAATCTTGGTTAACAAAATTGCCGTTTAGTTTTAGCGTATCTGCAGAAATGCTATAATTCCCTTTGGCGTATTCTTCCCATTCTTTAGCATCGTAACAAGAACCGCCTTGCAAATTTACGCTAGAATAAGAATGTAAAGTGAGGTAAAAAGAGTCGCAAGTGAAAGTAAATTTATGTTTTTGATAAGTTACCAATTGGTTTTTGTTTTCCACGGAATCCTCGGCCCATTTTCCCTGTAAAAACTTTAATCCTTGTGATGGCGGTTTTTGGTTGAAACTGCAGCTGCCAATTAAGGTGTAAACAAAAAGCATTAAAATAAAACGTATAGGGTTTTTAAAAGTCATTTTTTTGATTGTTTTAGAACGGGTGGCCTTTTCTAATATTAATGCAAATCTAAAATGATTTTAATGCTATTGGTTTATAATTTTAGATAAATCGAGTTTGTTTTCTCTGTGGAAAAACCATGCTCTGTGGTTATATCTTAGATGCTACGCCAAAATTTCTTTAATATCATCTGCAGAAAGCGATTTAATAAAACTTTCTTCGGTAGTGATCAAACTTTTAGCCACCCGCAGTTTTTTGTTTTGAAGTGCCAAGATCTTCTCTTCCACGGTATCTTTTGTAATAAATTTATAGATGAAAACATTTTTTGTTTGCCCAATGCGGTGCGTTCTGTCTATTGCCTGCTGCTCTACGGCGGGGTTCCACCAAGGGTCTAGGATAAAAACATAATCTGCTTCGGTTAGGTTTAAACCTACGCCACCGGCTTTGATAGAAATCAAGAAAATTTGTATGTCATTTTCTGTTTTAAACTCTTCCACAACTTTTCCCCTGTTGGTTGTGGAGCCGTCTAAGTAAGAATACCTGATGTTGTTTTCATCAAAATATTTTCGGTATAGATCCAATTGTTTCACAAATTGAGAGAAAATCAAAACCTTATGCCCTGCCTCTACTACGCTCTCTAATTTATGGGTAACATCTTCAAATTTCCCCGAATCGCCTTCGTATTCATCATCAACCATGTACGGATGGTTGGCTATCTGGCGCAATTTGGTTAAACCTTGCAGCATTTGTATGGGCGATTGTTTATACTCGCCGGTTTCTAAACCTTTCAAAAGCTCGTTGCGGTATTCAGATTTTACCTTTTCGTAAACATCGGCCTGGGCCAAAGTCATTTCGCTATAAAACAGGTTTTCTGTTTTTGGGGGCAGCTCTGTTGCCACTTGCTCTTTGGTGCGGCGCATCACAAAAGGTTTGATCAAAACCTGTAATTTCAAAGCTTTTTCATCGTCTTTTTTCTTTTCTATGGGTTGCACAAAATCGGTTTGAAAAAACGCTTGCGAACCTAAAAGGCCGGGGTTTATAAAAGACATTTGTGTCCATAGATCATTAACCGTGTTTTCTACGGGTGTGCCAGATAATATCAGCTTATGTTTAGATTTTAATTGCTTAACCGCTTTAAACGATTTGGAAGAAGGGTTTTTTATATTTTGGCTTTCGTCTAAGATAATGTAATGGAAATACATTTTACTTAACAGATCAGCATCCACACGGGTAATGCCATAGGTGGTAATCACTACATCATAGGGCTCAAAAACAGAAAGGTCTTTATCCCTAAATGTGCCCGTGTGCGTATAAATTTTAAGGTTTGGGGTAAATGCTTTTGCTTCGTTGATCCAATTATAGATTAATGAGGTGGGCATAATTATTAAAGAGGTGGTGTGTATGCCCTGTTCTTGTTGTTCTTCTTTGCATTTTTGCAAAAGGGCCAACGTTTGTACCGTTTTCCCCAAGCCCATATCATCTGCCAAACACCCCCCAAAATGGTACCGTTGTAAAAAATGAAACCAATCATAACCGGCCTTTTGGTAGGGGCGCAATACTCCTTTAAAATGAACGGGTGATGGTATCTCATCAATATTATCGAAATCAGAAAGCTTTTGTAGTTTTCTATCCATGGTGATGGTTGCCAGGTCGCTATTGGCAAAATCATACACTAAACCAACATGAAGCTTTTTTAAGCGCAATTGATCCACACCTTCAGAAAAACTTAATAAATTGCCGTATTGCGAAAACCATTTTTCTGGGATAATGGCAATCTCGCCGTTTGGCAAAGTAAATTCTCTTTTTTTATTGAGGATGTGGTTTTTTAATTGGATGAACGGAATTTTATAAACCCCAAATTGTACCATGGCCTCAATATCAAACCAATCGTTTTTTTCGTTTATTTCTAGGTCTATCTTACTACTACCTATTACGTATTTTTTTGCGCTGGTATCTTGCTCAAAAATAAAACCCCGCTCAATTAGCTCATCGTGGTTTTCACTAATAAAATCGAAAATAGAGAAAGACCTATCTACATCTTCTGAATTATTGGCAACCTCTAAATGCACAAAAAGGGAGCTGTTGCTTTTTAAGCCCATGTCAAAAAGCTCTTCCAATTTCTTTTTCTCCCAATTTAAAGACCTGCGGATGCGATGAAAAAAATATTCGTCTTCATGTTTTTCCATCCTTACGGTAACGGCTAGATCGCCACCCGCCGGAAAGGTATAATTGCCATATTTAAAAAACAATTGCAGTTCTGATATTCCGCCGCTAACATAAACCACTTTTAAAATGGGCTGGGCAACATATTTTTCTGTGTGGATGGTAAAACCCTCTGCATAAACGTGATATTTTTCTATTAACGGAGAAACGAATTTTGAAAAATAGGTGGCTTCTGATGATTTTGGGATAGAAATATATCTTTTGTTTAGAAAAGGCTGAAGTTTTTTGCCCTCCAGGTCTTGCTCAAAATCGTAAAGAACATCATCCAATAATAAATAAGCCGGGTAATTGATGATAACTTGCGCATCTTTAAACATAAAATCTATGCGATTATCCAAATATTTTATGGTAGGGAAATAGCGTGTTTCGGTTTCGTTTCTTCTAAAATGAAACAAAACAGTTGCGGGCTCATCGGCAAAATGAATGCGCTTTTCTACCGGCCAACCCTCTTTGCTCATCATATAAAGCTCTTTTCCTTTTAAAAGCTTTAAGGCCTCGGCCAATTTTTTTTCTATTTTGGGCCTAATGGTATCGTAAGATTTATCATCCCAATTTTTAGTGAAAAACTCGGTTGCCCTTATGGCTTTTTTGAAATGCTTTTTGATGATATGGTCCTGTTCTACTTCTTCTAAAAGCTTGATCAGTTTTTGATCGGCGGCATCCATAAAACCATAAAATTCTGATGCCGTACTGGTAAACAGCCGTTGGTAGGTTAAAGAAAAATCGCCATCTGGGTTTAGTTGAACGATATGGGGTTCAATCAAATACCCAAGGTATTCATGCTTTGCCAAAGAATAAACCAGCTTGCAGGGTTTATCGGTTACAACTCTTAACATCGTTATGGGAAGAAAATTTTGAGAATTTAGGGGCTTAAGAGGTAGAAAAAATTTAAAAATAAGAAGAGAATTTGATAAAAGGAAGTAAAAACGAATAATAATTTCTTAATGGATAAAACCGACCGATTTATATTGCGTAAATCATAATTTTAAACCATTTATTATAAAAAAGTGTTAAAAAACACGTTTAAAATTGTTTGTTTTTTGTTGAAAACACAATGCTTTTTATTTTGAGTTTTTAAGGGTTAAAACAGCCAAAAATGCGGTTAAGGCAGAAATTTGAAAGCGGATAATAAATGTTATGATATTACATTTCATTTCAATGAGTATATTTCTATTTTTGATGCTCACTAATTTAATCATAAAAGAATGAACAATTGGTTTAAAAGAAATGGTATCCATTTGGGTATGATCGTGTTTTTTATGGTATTGTGCTTTGTGTATTTCACGCCTGCTTTCCAAGGAAAAGTACTGATGCAGGGCGATGTGCAAAGGGCCGCCGCCACACAAAGCGAGATCATGAAATACAAGGCAGAGGATGGCAAAGCCCCTTTGTGGACCAATAGTATGTTTGGTGGGATGCCAACTTATCAGATTTGGTTAAAATACCCTAAGAACATCACTACCCATGTAATAGATGTTTTAAACGCCACTTTCCCCAACCCGGTAAATACCGTCTTGATATATTTATTGGCAACCTATTTTCTATTGATCGTTTTGGGAATGAGTCCTTGGCTAGCCGCCGTTGGAGCCGTTGCTTTTGGGTTTTCATCCTATAACTTTATCTTTTTAGAAGCTGGCCACAGTAACCAAGCAATGGCCATCGCATTTTTTCCGGCTATTTTAGGGGGTATAATCCTTACCTTAAGAGGCAGATATTGGCTAGGTACTGCGCTCACCGCTTTTTTTATCGCCATGGAAATACGCTCTAACCACATCCAAATGACGTACTACCTGTTTATCGCCTTGCTGATATTAATGGGTATTGAGTTTTATAGCGCTTATAAAGATAAAACATTGGCCACAGTTGGGAAATCTTTAGGCTTTTTGGTGGCGGCCGTTATATTGGGAGTTGCGGTTAATGCCGGTTCTTTATGGACAACCTACGAATACGGCCAATACAGCACCCGTGGTAAATCAAACATCACCACAGATAGTGCCCAACCAAATAATGGTTTAGATAAAGATTATGCTTTTCAATGGAGCCAGGGCGTGGGCGAAACCATGACTTTGCTAATCCCAAATGCTTATGGCGGTGCCTCGCAACCAACTTTAGACGAAAAATCTGATGTAGCAAAAGCAATTATGGCCAAGGGTGCAGATGCGCAACAAGCCGCGGGTTTTGCACAGCAAATGCCGGTATATTGGGGGCCAAAACCTTTTACATCCGGCCCTTGGTATTTTGGTGCTTTTGTTCTGTTCCTCTTTATTTTTGGTTTGTTTATCGTAAAAGGGAAATTAAAATGGTGGCTGTTGAGCGCAACCCTATTAAGCATTTTACTGGCTTTTGGTAAAAACTTTTCTTTACTGTCTGATTTGTTTTTTAATTATTTCCCGCTGTATAACAAATTTAGATCTGTAGAATTTAATTTGGTTATTGCCAGTTTGTGTATGCCAATTTTAGCCTGTATGGCTGTTTTTGAAGCAACTAAGCCCACTGTAGATGTAAAAGAGGTTATCAAAAAATTAAAAACAAGCGCCTACATTGTATTGGGTTTATTAGTGGTGTTAATTGCTTTACCAACCTTACTGTTTTCGTTTAAAGCAGACAACCACCAAGATTTTTTAAACCAATTAAACCAAGTTGCCGGCGGCGATGCTAGTTTTGGCGCATCTATATCAAAAGCTTTGATCGATGATCGTATCTCTCTTTTTAGAGCGGATGCTTTTAGGTCTTTAATTTTTATTGTTTTGGGGATAGGTGCTTTATGGGCACTGATCAATAAAAAAATAACCAAACCGTTGGGCCTAATTATAATCGGCGTGATTATTTTGGTTGATTTATGGTCGGTAGATAAACGTTATTTAAACGACACCAAATTTGTCTCTAAATCTGTAATGAGCCAACAAATACAAAAGCGACCGGTTGATGATTTTATTTTAAGGGACACCGACCCAGATTATAGGGTTTTTGATACCACTATCCCTACTTTTCAAAGTGCAGATGCCACTGCTTTCCATAAAACTATTGGCGGTTACCATGCCGCAAAATTAAAGCGTTTTCAAGAGGTTATTGATAAACAATTTACCGGCAGCACCAACCAAGATGTGTTGGATATGCTGAACACCAAATATTTCATTACACCCGGTAAAGATGCTCAATCTGCTTCTATGCAGGCAAACCCAACGGCCTGCGGCCATGCTTGGTTTGTGCAAAGCATACAATATGCAAAAGATAATGATCAAGAGATGCAGGCCATTAGTTCTTTTGATCCCAAAAAAGAAGCGATAGTTAATAAAGAGTTTGAGCCATTGTTGAAAGATAAAAACGTGGGCGTACCTACTAACGGAATCATTAAATTAACCAGTTACCACCCAGATTTATTAAAATACGATTACAGTACTGATAAAGAGGCGGTTGCGGTTTTCTCTGAGATTTGGTACCCCCAAGGATGGAAGCTATATGTTGATGGAGAGGAAATGCCATATTTTAGGGCAGATTATTTGCTAAGAGCGGCCGTTTTACCTAGCGGAAATCATAAAATTGAATGGAAATTTGAACCACGGTCATATTTTTTTGGAGAAAATATTTCTTTATTTGGATCTATTCTTTTATCTTTAATTCTAGCTTACGCACTCTATCGCGAATTAGCTACTAAGCGACCAGCTTAAACTAACCAGTATAAAGGAAAATCCCGATTCAAAAAGATCGGGATTTTCTGCGTTTAAAAGGGTTTTAAAGCGAATTTTATAGCTTTTCTAGTTATCAATAAAGTTAACAGAACAATAAATTTAATCCCGTTTAATATGATTTATATCATGTTTAAACATCTAATTTTTAGGCGTTTTGTGAGTTAACAATTAAACAAAAGCACTGAAACCTGTAATCGCCCTGCCTACAATCAAAGAATTTATTTCTTTGGTTCCTTCATAAGAATAAATGGCTTCTGCATCTGCTACGAAACGGGCAACATCATGTTCTAAAAGAATGCCGTTTCCTCCCATTACTTCTCTAGCCTTACTTACCACATCCCTTGTTCTTAAACTGCAAAACACTTTTGCCAAAGAAGCGTGTTCGTCGGTAAGTTTGCCTTCATCTTGTAATTTAGAAAGTTGGAAAACCATGGTTTGCATGGCCGTTAAATTAGAAAGCATTTCTACCAAATGGTTTTGTATCAACTGAAAAGAAGCAATTGGTTTGCTAAACTGTTTTCTTTCCCGGGTATATTTTAATGCACTTTCATAAGCCCCCCTAGCAACGCCAACGGCCATCCAAGCAACGCCGGCCCTGGTCATTTGTAAAACTTTGGCGGTATCTTTAAAAGAATCACATTTTTGCAACCTGTTTTCTTCTTTTACTTCACAATTGGTCAAGGTAATCAAACCGTTTTGTACAATACGTAAAGCCATTTTACCCTGTATTTTTTCCACTACAAAACCGGGTGTATCTTTTTCTATTACAAAACCTTTTACTTGGTTATCTGCTAAATCTCTTGCCCAAATAATATTGACATCGGCAAAAGTGGAGTTACCAATCCATTTCTTTTGGCCGTTTAAAACCCATTTATCGCCAACCCTTTTGGCCGTTGTGGTTAAACCTCCGGCAACGGCAGAACCAACTTCGGGCTCGGTTAAACCAAAAGAACCTATCAATTCCATTTTTTGCATTTTAGGTAACCATCTTTGTTTTTGCTCTTCAGAACCACAGATGTAAATAGAACCCATTGCCAAACCGCTTTGTACACCAAAAAAAGTAGCCATAGAAGCATCAATCCTTCCCATTTCAGAAGCTATAATCCCCTCCATCAAAAAAGAACGATTGGGGCAACCATAACCTTCGTAAGTTAAACCGCAGATATTCAATTCTGCCATTTTCGCAATCAGTTCATGAGGGAATTTATCCTTTAGCCAATAATCGTTCACAATCGGCTTAACCTCTTCTTCTAAAAATTTCCTCACTTTCAATTGTAAAGCTCTATCCTCCTCAGAAAGAGAATCAGAAAGCGCATAAAAATCACCATTGATTGGGGGCAACTCTTTAGGCTTTTTTGTGCCGCTTTTTAGCATTTTCTGTAAACCCATTAATTGCTGGTCATCAAGTTTGCCAAAGGCATCCATCATTTTCCGCAAGTCAACTTTTTTAGAAAGTGCTTCTAGCTGTGCTAAATCAATGCTTTTAAATATTTCGTAACCTTTTTTAACCTTTGAAAAAATATTAGCCATAACTTTATAATTGGGTTATCTAAATTAACAAAAATTAGTCCATAAGGTTAAATAGAAATGAAAGTAACTAAAAGATGCCATTGGTGCGGAAACGATGAATTATACATCAAATACCATGATGAAGAGTGGGGAAAAGAAGTGCATGATGATCAAACTTTTTTTGAGTTTTTGGTTTTAGAATCGGCGCAAGCGGGCTTAAGCTGGATAACCATTTTACGTAAAAGAGAAAATTATAAAAGGCTTTTCGCCGATTTTGATGTGGAGAAAGTAGCCGCTTTTAAAGAGGAAGATATAGAGCGAATTCTGCAGGATCCTGGGATTATCCGCAACCGATTGAAAGTAAAATCCACGGTTAAGAACGCAAAATTATTCATCGATATACAACAAGAATATGGAAGTTTCGATAATTATTTATATTCTTTTATGCCCAACGGAAAGCGTATCATCAATCAAATAAAAAACAGTAAAAACACACCCGCAACAACAGAAATATCCGATGCTATTGTAAAAGACATGAAAAAGCGAGGCTTTAAATTTTTTGGCTCAACAATTTGTTATGCTTTTATGCAAGCCGTTGGAGCGGTAAACGATCATGCTTTAGATTGCGATTTTAGATGATCACTAGCTACTTTGTGATTTAATCTATCAGAAACGTCTCATAATCTTTACGTTTATCATCAACAAAAAATAAAAATATACGTTATATTGAAACAAAAAATAAAAACATGAAAATAGTTTACGGATTAATTGTGGCTGCTGTGGTGGTTACATCATGCAATAATAATAAAAATGCTTCCGCCGATGCTAGCGACTCAACAATCAACCCTTTCTTCCAAAAAAGTAGTTTAGCCTATGAAGCGCCTGATTTTAGTAAAATTAAAGATGCTGATTTTAAGCCCGCAATGGAAAAAGGTATAGCGCAGCAAATGCAAGAGATCGATAGCATCGCTAATAATAGCGCAGCACCAACGTTTGATAATACTTTTATCCCGCTAGAAAAATCGGGGACGTTATTGCACCGTGTAAGCAACGTTTTTGATTTGCTGACAGGGGCTAACACCAACCCAACTTTACAAGCTGTACAAGAAGAGATGGCGCCTAAATTGGCCGCTTTAAACGATGCTATATTTTTAAATAAAAAGCTTTTTGTTAAGGTTAAGGCCATTAATGATGATTTACCGAACTTAAAACTGGATCCCGAGTCGCAGAAGTTGGTGGAATATTATTATCAAAAGTTTGTGATGGCAGGTTCAAAACTTTCTGATGGGCAACAGGATAGTTTGAAGAAAATTAACGGCCAAATTGCCACGTTGAGCGCAAAATTTACTAATCAGCTTTTAGCTGCCGCAAAAGACGGGGCCTTAGTTGTTGATCATAAAGAAGCATTGGCGGGCCTAACCGATGAAGCCATCAAAGCGGCAGGAAACAATCCGGATCATAAAGGAAAGTTTGTTTTATCGTTACAGAACACCACTCAACAGCCACCATTAAAATCTTTAACAGATAGGGACACGCGAAAAAAATTATTTGAAGCCTCTTATAACAGGGCAGAAAAAGGCGATGCTAATGATACCCGCCAAACCATTTTAGACATCGCAAATTTAAGGGCCACAAGGGCTAAAATTTTAGGCTTCGATAATTATGCGGCCTGGAACTTACAAGATCAAATGGCAAAAACGCCAGAGGCGGTGCAAAAATTTTTAAGCGGATTGGTGCCGGCGGCAACCGCTAAGGCAAAACAAGAAGCCGCCGAAATACAAGCTGTGATTGACCAACAAAAAGCAGGTTTTAAATTAGAGCCTTACGATTGGAACTTTTACGCAGAACAGGTTAGAAAAGCCAAATATGATTTAGACGATAATGAGGTTAAGCCCTATTTTGAGCTGAATAAAGTGTTGCAAAATGGTGTTTTTTATGCAGCAACCCAATTGTACGGCATCACTTTTAAAGAGCGCAAAGACCTGCCCGTTTACCAACCAGACGTAAGGGTTTTTGAACTTTTTGATAAAGACCAAACCAGTATTGGTTTGTTTTATTGCGATTACTTTAAGCGTGATAACAAATCTGGAGGGGCGTGGATGTCTAATATCGTTAATCAATCTGCTTTATTGGGAGAAAAACCAGTGATTTATAACGTTTGCAATTTTACAAAACCTGCGGCAGGGCAGCCAGCCTTAATTAGTTTTGATGATGTTACCACGATGTTCCACGAGTTTGGACACGCTTTACACGGGTTTTTTGCCAGCCAAAAATACCCAAGCCTATCTGGTACCAATGTTGCAAGAGATTTTGTAGAATTCCCTTCTCAATTTAACGAGCATTGGGCAATGGAACCATCAGTTTTTAAAAACTATGCGGTAAACTATAAAACAGGCGAAACAATGCCCCAGGTTTTGGTTGATAAAATTAAGAAAGCGGCAAAGTTTAATCAAGGTTACGCTTTAACAGAGCTTTTGGCTGCCGCCGATTTAGACCAGCAATGGCATACTATCTCTGCAAGCGATAAGGTAACCGATGTGGATAAATTTGAAACCAATGCATTGATCAAAACACATTTGAATTTAAACGAAGTGCCGCCAAGATACAGATCAACGTACTTTTTACACATTTGGGGAAACGGATATGCGGCTAGCTACTACGCCTATTTATGGACAGAAATGTTAGACGATGATGCTTATACTTGGTTTACAGAAAACGGGGGTTTAACAAGGGCAAACGGACAACGGTTTAGGGATATGATTTTATCTCGAGGCAACACAGAAGATTATAATAAAATGTTTGCCGATTTTAGAGGCCACACACCCGATATTACACCAATGTTAAGAAATAGGGGTTTAATAAAATAAACCTTAAAAAGTCCTGTAAATTAGTGCAGGACTTTTTTATGCAATATGGTCCAGCAATTACTAGCCGATTTTTTTGGTTACCTAAAAAACCCAGACCCTTTTTTAAAGCAGAAATATAAATTTATGCCCTATCAACATTTGATGGTGTTGCTGGTTTTGGCATTGGTAGTTTCTTCAATTTTAGAGAGTAGCGCAGATTTGTTGGTAACGCTAAAAATAATTTTACCACAACCGGCCTCTATTGTTAGAAACAATGAATATTCTAAATTAAAACTTTTGTTGGAAGGGGTTTGTATTGCGCCTGTGTTAGAAGAATGTATTTTTAGGTATCAATTGAGAAGTTTTACAGCAGCCAATTTTTTTGTTGGCTTTTCTATAATTTATGGTGTTTATGATTATTTAAACACCTACGGAGAAGTAGCATTGTGTTTACTCGTTTTAATAGCGATCATAATTTTTAATAATTGGTTAAACAAAGACATAAGGGTTAAATTTAAATTTAAGTTTATAAAGAGCACTTTCCCCACTTATTTTTATCTCATCGTTTTGATATTCGGTTTGGTTCACAGCACAAATTTTATAAACTACAAGCAATACGGTTTTGCAATTATTATATGGGTATTGCCACAAATGTTTGGGGGCTTAATTTTAGGATTTACCAGAATGAAATATGGATTATATTCGGCAATTATGTTGCATTGTACCTATAATTTATTCAGTATAGGAACATTTATCCTTTTTGGGAGTTAGCTATAAAAGCATGATTCAGCAAGTCTTTCAAGATTTTTTATCTTATGTAAAAAAACCCGCTCCTTTTATTAAAGAAGATAAATCTACTGTTTTTTACAATCAACTATTTCCTTTGGTAATCATTGGTCTTTGTTTTTCCTTTGGTTCTGTGTTGTTGGTTTCTACGCTAGAAAACCTGCACCTTATTAAACATTTGCCAGATTTCAAACTTTTCGATTTAAAAGAAAAGAAGGTTCTGTTGTTTTTTATGGTAACTGTTTTTGCGCCCATATTAGAGGAGACTATCTTTAGGTATCAACTTAAAAACATTTACTTGGCCATTTTTGCTTATGGCATTTTAGCAAGCGTTTTAATCTATAAACTCTTTACCGGGACAACTTTTTTTATGCTAACCTTACTAGTGGCGATCATCATAACGCTCATCATCATCACTTACACAAAGAATAAAAGGGTTCAATATCGTTTTGTAAAAAGGGTTTTTCCAATTCATTTTTATTTAACGGCTATCTGTTTTGGCTTGGTTCATATCACCAACTATTCAAACCCCTTGGCTTATGGCATTTCAATTGTCCTTTTGGTGTTACCGCAACTTTTTTTAGGTTTTATTTTAGGATATGTAAGAATGAGGTTTGGACTATCAAAATCTATGATGATGCATGCAGCATATAATTTGATACCCGCATTGGCCTTATTAGCAGGGTATTAATATTAGAAAAGATTTATATCATTACGGGATATGCAATTAAAGTGCACAAAGAATTAAGGCCCGGATTGTTAGAAAGCTTTTATAAACGAGGCTTAAAATATGAATTGGAGGGCAACGGACATGAGATACGGTCACAAATTTGGGTTACGGTTTTGTATGGGGAGATAACGCTATATACCGAATTAAAAATTGATTTATTTGTTGATGGTTGAGGTTAAAGCTTGCTAAAATCTTTTGCCTGTTCACGAGGCACAACTGCTTACCTACACGAACCCGCTTAAAAAGCCTCAGGTTTATGGACCAACTTTTATACCGATAATATAACTAAGTGTTATAAACCATTTGTGAATGAGTTTTTTAGGGCTTTACCTTAATTTTTTTATTGTAAAAAATTGAACAGTAACCTTAGCTCCAGCAAACCTTCCATTTTCTTCAAGCCTTCATGGTAAAAACAAAAACAACAAAGATTTAAACCTTATTTCTTTAATGTGATAATGGTAATTGAATTGAGAATATTAAATTTGGGATAATAGCTATAAAACTAAAATCAATTAAAACACATGTCCAAGAAACTCTTTCTTTTAGATGGGATGGCACTGATCTACAGGGCACATTTCGCATTAAGCAAAAACCCAAGGTTTACCTCTAACGGCATTAACACATCTGCTGTTATGGGCTTTACCAACACTTTATTAGAGGTTTTAAAAAAGGAAAAGCCTTCGCACATTGCTGTTGTTTTTGATACTGACGCACCAACAGAGCGCCATACTGATTTTGAGGCCTACAAAGGACACCGACAAGCCATGCCAGAAGATCTTTCTGCCGCACTGCCTTATGTTGTAAAATTGATCGAGGGTTTTAACATACCGGTTATTACCTCTGATGGTTTTGAAGCCGATGATGTGATTGGAACATTGGCCAAACAAGCAGAAAAAGAAGGTTTCACGGTTTATTGTATGACACCCGACAAGGATTTTGCCCAGTTGGTTTCAGAAAATATTTTTATATACAAACCCGCAAGAATGGGCAATGAGATGGAGATTTTAGGCGTAAACGAAGTTTTAGCTAAATGGGAGATAGAACATGTACACCAAGTAATAGATATTTTAGGCCTATGGGGCGATGCCGTGGATAACATCCCCGGGATTCCCGGGATTGGCGAAAAAACCGCAAAAGCGCTGATCAAAACCTATGGCTCAATGGAAAATATCATTGCCCATAGCCACGAGTTAAAAGGAAAACAAAGAGAAAACGTAGAGAATTTTGCAGAGCAAGGGCTGTTATCAAAAAAATTGGCGACCATTATTTTAGATGCGCCGGTTGTATTTCATGAAGAAAGCTTTAGATGTGGCCCAACAAACAAAGAAAAATTAGAACCACTTTTTGCAGAGCTTGAATTTAGGACCTTGGGGAGGCGTGTTTTTGGAGAAGATTTTTCTGTTGCAGAAACAAAAGGGAACACCAACGGGCAAATGGACCTTTTTGGAAACAACCAACCCGCAGACATTAAAAACATAACCATTTCCCCGGCTCAAGCAGCAACAGTTTTAGAAGGAGGGAAAAACATCGAAAATGTTGACCATCAATATCATTTAGTTGATAACAAAGAAAAACGACAAGCTTTAATAAAAGAATTGGCGGTTAAAAAAGCAATTTGCTTTGATACCGAAACCACAGGGATTGATGCCAACAATGCCGAGCTGGTAGGCTTATCTATTAGTTTCAAAAAAGGCGAGGCTTATTATATTCCTGTTCCCGAAGACTTTGAATCGGCGAAAGCTATAGTTAATGAGTTTAAAGCTGTTTTAGAAAATCCGAGCATCAGAAAAATTGGGCAGAATGTAAAATATGACATCCTTATTCTAAAATGGTACGGGATTGAAGTTGCGGGAGAACTGTTTGATACCATGTTGGCACATTACATTCTAGATCCCGATACCCGCCACGGGATGGACGTTCTTTCTGAAAATTATTTGGGTTACACGCCGGTTTCTATTACCGAGTTGATCGGTAAAAAAGGAAAAAACCAAGGGAATATGCGTGATGTGGAAATAGAAACGGTAAAAGAATATGCCGCCGAAGATGCCGACATTACCCTGCAACTACAAGAGGTTTTTGAACCAATGCTTGCCGAGGTTAATGCGGTAAAGCTGGCGCAAGAAATTGAAAACCCATTGGTTTATGTATTGGCAGATATAGAAATTGAAGGCGTTAGGATTGATATGGAACAGCTCCAAAATTATTCTAAAGAGCTAGAAACAGAGATCGATCGGTTAGAAAAAACGGTTTACGAAAAAGCAGGGGTAAAATTCAATTTGGCATCGCCCAAGCAATTGGGCGAAGTTTTGTTTGATAAGCTAAAGCTTGATGATAAAGCAAAAAAAACCAAAACAGGCCAGTACCAAACGGGCGAAGATGTGCTTTTGGCTTTAGCACCAAAATCTGACATTGTACAAGAAATTTTAGACTTTAGGCAACTTTGTAAATTAAAATCTACCTATGTAGATGCCTTACCTTTGTTGGTAAACCCCAAAACCGGTAGGGTACATACTTCTTATAACCAAGCAGTTGCTGCCACCGGAAGATTAAGTTCTAACAACCCTAATTTGCAAAATATCCCGATAAGGACAGCAAGGGGAAGGGAAGTGCGTAAAGCTTTTATCCCAAGAGATGAAAACCATATTTTGCTATCAGCAGATTATTCACAGATAGAACTGCGCATCATTGCAGAAATAAGTAAGGATGAGAATATGATGGAGGCTTTTACCAACGGTTTGGACATCCATACCGCAACGGCAGCAAAAGTTTATGGAATAGAACTAGATGAAGTAACACCAGACCAAAGAAGAAACGCAAAAGCGGTAAACTTTGGTATCATCTACGGCCAGTCTGCTTTTGGTTTATCGCAAACCTTGGGCATCCCAAGAAAAGAAGCGGCAGAAATTATCCAAAATTATTTTGAGCAATATGCCGGCATAAAGAAATACATGGCAGATACTATGAATTTTGCAAGGGAAAACGGCTATGTAGAAACCATAATGGGGCGCAGAAGATATTTAAGGGACATCAATTCGGCAAACCAAACCGTTAGGGGCTTTGCAGAACGAAACGCCATAAATGCACCAATACAAGGTTCGGCCGCAGATTTGATCAAAATTGCCATGATCAACATCCATAAAGATATTAAAGACCAAAAACTACAATCTAAAATGACCATGCAGGTGCATGATGAATTGGTTTTTGATGTGATTAAAGCTGAAAAAGAACAAATGAAAAAAATCATTTCAGAGAGGATGCAATCGGCCATAAAAACAAAAGTTCCGTTGGTAGTAGAAATTGGAGAGGGAGAAAATTGGTTGGCAGCGCATTAAAAAGATGAAGAAAACCTTGTTTGTTTTTTTGTTGGGTTCTTTTATGGCGGTACAAGCTTTCGCCCAGGCACCTAGCGCAAAATATATGGAGCAAAGTATAGATGGCTATATCCATTTGTATTTTGATCAGCAATATTATTTAGTGGATCAAAACTGTGTTTACAAAAAGTTTACCCGGGTTATTAAATACGATAAAGAAAAGGGCGGGTTCAATAGTTTTTTTACCGATTACTATAATAATAACCAACCGGCATTATCGGGGAAATATATTGAAGAAAAAAAAGAAGGGGAGTTTAAGGGTTTTTATGAAACAGGAAAACCGAAGTTTACGATAAGCTTTAAAAACAACCTGCCAAACGGGGATTGGAAATTCTTTTATCCCAGCGGAAACCTTTGGTTAAACTTGGCTTACATAAATAAACAGCTTTTTATCAAAGATTTTTACGATGAAAAAGGCAGGCAAAAAATTAAAGACGGTAAGGGAAAGCTTGTACTAACAGAGCCTGCTTTAGATTTTAATGAGTTTGGCTACACAGGCGTTACGTTTGAAGGAAGGGTAAAAGAAGGCAAACCAGAAGGAATTTGGTCAACGTATTTAAGTTACCCTAAGGGCTCGCCAGAATATATCGGAATAGAAAAGTTTAATGACGGAAAATTTGAAGGATCTAATTACAGCTTTCCCCAAAACTTTTCTCACAAAAACAGTTTAATAAGGTTTTACCCAGCTTTTTTAGCCGAAAATGCAGAAGGGTTAGTTTTTAAAGGCTGCACAATAGATGATAACCAAGGATACAATGTTTACTTGCAAAATTTTTTAAACAGTAGTATTATTTTTGAAAAATCAGATGTTTTACCAACAGCTCCTTTTATCGTAAAAATAAAAATTGATGAAAACGGTAAACTTACAGATATTGCAACTCCCGATAGTTTAAATACTAGTTTATCAAATGTATTAAAACAGGTTTTAACCAATGTCCCATATTGGATCCCATCATACATTAATGGAAAAACAATCCCCGATGATCTGAATATTACGCTTAACATTTATCAAAATGATGAAGAAAAGAGCTATTTTAGTTATCCAATTATAAATAGACAAGAAGGGCGTTAAAATACAGCAAAGCTTTTTGCTTAAATATTGCGGTTTTCATTATATAACCCTCAAAAATTGCAATTTTGGCAAATTTTACTATTAAGCAAATTCTTAATTGTAAAACTTGAAATCTGGAAAAGATTTTTCTAATTTAAGCTTCACAAATTAAACAATGAACGTATTAAATTTAAGTGCCGAATGTTATCCCGTGGCAAAAGCCGGAGGTTTGGGAGACGTGGTTGGCGCATTGCCAAAATACTTAAAAGGATTAGGCGTAAACGCGATGGTTGTTATGCCTTATTACGAGAGAAAATTTGTGTCAGAAAACAAATTCAAATCGGTTTATAAAGGCAGCTCTAAACTAGGTTACAGAACTTTTGATTTCAATATATTAAAAGAAACAAATAACGTATTGGGCTTTGAGCTTTACTTGGTAAAAATCCCAGATCTATTGGATCGCCCCGATATTTATTCTTATCCAGATGAAAGCGAGCAATTTATAGCCTTCCAATTGGCTGTTTTAGAGTGGGTTGTTGCCACAAATAAACCGGTAGATGTATTTCATTGCCATGATCATCATACGGGTTTGGTCCCGTTTCTGATAAAATACTCGGCAAAATTTAATTCTTTGGCCAATAAAGTGAGCGTTTTTACCATCCACAATGCACAATACCAAGGTTGGTTGGGTTGGGAAAAACTATATTATTTACCAGAAATTGATGGCGCCAAGGGCGGTATGTTAGAATGGGGAGATTGCATTAACCCTTTAGCTTCTGCCATAAAATGTTGTTGGGCTTATACTACGGTCTCGCCAAGCTATTTAGAAGAATTAAAACACCACTCAAACCGTTTAGAGTTTTTATTTGAGTTAGAGCAGCAAAAAGGCATCGGGATCTTAAACGGTATAGATATAGAAGTTTGGGATCCCTCAAAAGACCCAATGTTGTCTTTTAACTATTCTAAAACCACCATTAAGGCAAACAAACAAAAAAACAAAATAGAGCTTTGTGAAAAGTTTGGCCTAAACCCAGAAAAACCATTGATCACATTTATTGGGAGGTTGGTAGCCGAAAAAGGAGCTGATAAGTTAATGGAGTTGATAAGAGAAATAAGCCTAAGAAACCTTGATGAGTTTTGCTTTCTGATCTTAGGCTCCGGAGAGAAAGAAATAGAAAACGATTTAAAAGAGCTACAAACCTATTTAAAAAATTATAATTGTTATATTGGTTACGATGAGGAATTGTCTCATAAAATATACGCCTCCGCAGATTTTATTCTGATGCCATCTAGAGTAGAGCCCTGTGGTTTAAACCAATTGTACGCTTTAAGGTATGGTACAATTCCAATTGTAAGATCAACAGGCGGTTTAAAAGATTCTGTTATAGATTTTGAGAACCAGGGCGGTTATGGTATCAGATTTGATAATTTAGAGTTGATGGAAATGGTGCTTGCCCTACAAAGAGCCATTAAACTGTATCAAGACCAAAAAAAGATAGATCAATTGCACAAGCTAATGATGGGTCTAGATTTTTCTTGGAACAAATCTGCAAACGAATATCACCAATTATATAAACGCTTAATAAAAATATCATGATAGAATCTCAAGTTATCTCCATTATCTTAGGCGGCGGACAAGGGTCTCGTCTCTCACCATTAACCGCAACCCGATCTAAACCGGCCGTTCCTATTGCGGGGAAATACAGATTGGTTGATATCCCAATTTCAAACTGCATCAACTCTAGGTTAAGGAGAATGTTTGTGCTTACCCAATTCAATTCCGCATCATTAAATAAGCACATCAAAAACACCTATAACTTCAGTTTTTTTAGCAATGCCTTTGTTGATATTTTGGCGGCAGAACAAACCCCAGGAAACGAGGGCTGGTATCAAGGTACCGCAGATGCCGTTCGCCAAAGTTTGCACCACTTAAAGCAGCATGATTTTGAATATGTTTTGATCCTTTCTGGCGATCAGCTTTATCAGATGGATTTTTGTGAGATGATAGAAAACCATATCGCAAAGAAAGCCGATATTACTTTAGCTACCATCCCGGTTAACGCAAAAGACGGCACCAGCTTTGGGATATTAAAAGCCAACGACGAAAAGGAGATAACCACTTTTACAGAAAAGCCCAACGCCGAAAAAATTATAGGTTGGGAATCTGAGGTTGGCCCAGAAATGGAAGCCCAAGGCAGGTTATATTTAGCATCAATGGGTATTTACCTTTTTAACAAAGACGTTCTTATTGATATGCTAGAAGGCAATGAACGTCATGATTTTGGAAAGCAGATCATACCAGACGCAATTGGCAACAAGAAAATCTTAAGTTATCAATATGAGGGCTATTGGACAGATATTGGTAACATCGACTCGTTTTTTGAGGCAAATCTGGGCTTAACGGATGATGTGCCATTATTCGACTTGTTCAATAAAAACCCGATTTACTCTAGGGCAAGAATGTTGCCCCCAAGCAAGGTAACGGGCACCAGGTTAGATAAAGCTATTATTGCCGATGGTTGTATTATTGGCGCAGAAGAAATAACAAGATCGGTAATAGGCATTAGGACCCGTATTGGAAAAGGGACAAAGATCCATAATTGCTATGTGATGGGAAGTGATTATTACCAAACCTTAGAAGAGATTGAAGGGCTTGCAAAATGTCATAAACCTTTAACAGGGATAGGAGAAAACTGTTTTATAGACCATGCGATCTTAGACAAGAACTGCTTTATCGGCAACAATGTATCTATTAAAGGGGGGCCGCATTTAGAAGCAACGGATAATGAGAAATATACCATCAAAGAAGGTATCATCGTGATTAAGAAAAATGCCGTTATTGAAGATGGAAGCGTGATCGGTTAGTGTTTATTATGTTCTTAAAACTCAAAAAATCAGCTAATTATCAGCTGATTTTTTTATTAAGGCAATTTAAAGGATTTTAACACACGCTTAAGCCAACATCTTTTTGATCAAACCATCTACTGTAATTTTTACCTGCTCACCGCTTGCCATGTTTTTAAGAGATAATAGGCCGCTCTGCATTTCATCTCCGCCTATTACCGCTACAAAAGGAATATCTTTTTCGTTGGCATACTGCATCTGCTTTTTCATCTTGGCCCCAAAGGGGAAAAGCTCTGCTTTTATATTGGCCGATCTTAATCTATTTAAAAGGGGAAGGGCATAATTCTCTTCAGCTTCTCCAAAAACGCAGATCAAAATTTTTGTGCCTTCCATAACCGTGGATGGGAATAGGTTTAATTCTTCTAAAACATCATAGATGCGATCTGCACCAAAAGAAATACCCACTCCGGTTAAGCCCTCTTTACCAAACATCCCCGTAAGGTCATCATACCTGCCTCCGCCGCCAATAGAACCCATAGCGGCTTCGTTGGTTTTAACCTCAAAAATACAACCCGTATAATAATTTAAGCCACGGGCCAAGGTTAAGTCTAATTCTATTTTTGCTTTTTGTAAAGTAAAGTTGGCTAAGTAAGAAAATGTTTTTTTTATTTCTTCGATGCCTTTTTGGCCAATAACAGATGTCTCTAATATAGAGTTTAGGGAATTTAACTTTTCTTCGTTATTGCCAGATAATAAAATTATGGGTTTTAAGATGGCTAGATCTTTGTTTTCAAAACCTTTTTCTAAAAGTTCTTTTTCAACGCCATCTAATCCGATTTTATCTAGCTTATCAATGGCAACCGTCATATCAACAATTTTATCGGGCTTGCCTATCAACCCGGCAATGCCCGATAAAATTTTACGGTTATTGACCTTTATGGTAAAATCTTTTAACCCAAGGTTTGATAAGGCCTCATCATAAATACAGATAAATTCGGCTTCGTTTAGTAAAGAATCAGAACCAACAACATCTGCATCACATTGGTAAAACTCTCTGTATCTTCCTTTTTGCGGCCTATCTGCTCGCCAAACGGGCTGTATCTGAAAACGTTTAAAAGGCGAGGTAATTTCGTTCTGGTGCATAACCACGTACCGGGCAAAAGGCACTGTTAAATCATAGCGTAAGGCTTTTTCAGAAATTAACGGGAGTAATTTCTTAGATGTATTCTCCTCGGCACTCAGTTTTAGGCCTTGTGCTTTTAGCATATAATCTCCGCTATTCAAAACCTTAAAGATCAACTGGTCGCCCTCGTCTCCGTATTTACCGGTCAAGGTTTCCAAATTCTCCATTGTTGGGGTTTGTATTTCTTGATAACCGTACTTTCCGAACACTTTTTTAATCGTATCAAAAATATAATTGCGCCTAACCATTACCGTTGGGCCAAAATCTCTGGTTCCTTTTGGTATAGTTGCCTTCACATTTGCCATGGCGCAAATTAAACAATAGAAAATAATTTGGACAAAGTTTTATTAGCTTTAAATTTTTACCCCTACGTTTCTTGTTCTTTAATTGATTAAAAATGGGTCATAAAGCGTTTTTGATTTCATAAATATTATCTAAATGGTTTTCTTTGCGATATGATTAAAAAAAGATGTCTTATATTTCTTTTGATAACCACGGCCTTAATTTTCTCAAAATCTGTCAAAGCTCAGGTTTATAGGGTTGACAGCATTGATGTAAATCTTATACAACCAAAAAAAAACCCTTTCCCAACACGTCCATCCATATTTTTTATCTACACCAGAAACATTCCGGTAAGCAACCTTAAAACGAAGGTGAATTATTGGAAAACAAAATTAAGTTTTGGCATAAACCTTAACCAAGCGGCGTTTAGTGATAACTGGAGTTCGGGCGGGGTAAATTCAATAGCGTTAGGCTCGGTTTTAAATTACAAGGCAGAATACAACAAGAAAGACATTAACCTTACTTCTGAAGTGCTGCTACAATATGGGAAACTAAAAAACGAAGGACAATTAGAGCGCAAAACAAACGATAGGATGTTTTTTGATAACAAGGCAGCAATGAAAATATCTAAAAACTGGAGTTTTTTCGGTTCGCTAAGTTTCGAGTCTCAATTTGATTTGGGCTATTCTTATGCCAAAGACGCATCTGGCAATGAAACACGAAAGCTGATCTCTAAATTTATGGCGCCCGGTTATTTAACAGAATCAATCGGGTTTGAATATAAACCGGTAAAGTATTTTAGTGTGCGTTTAGGAACCGGTACCGCAAGGCAAACGTTTTTATTAGATACTACCTTATACAAAAACAACCCTAAAAACTTTGGTGTGCCCATAGGGAAAACATTTAGAAACGAACTGGCTTTCCAGGCGGTAGCAAACTTTGATAAAGATATTATGCCCAACCTTAATTTAAAATCGAGGTATTTGCTTTTTGCCGCGTATGAAAAACTTACCGGTATTGACCAACGATTAGACGTAACAATTACCGCAAAGGTTAATAGGATAATAAACGTTACCGTAAGCGCAACGGGTTTATATGATGATGATTTTAGCAACAAGATACAATATAGCCAAGGCCTAGCTTTGGGCATTGTATTTAAAACGAGGTAAAGATCATAAGAATAGGTAATTACTAATAGAGACTGTTTTTTATAAGAGATTTTCTTTTTTGAACGTATTATGTTGGTGATAGAAAACATCTCACTTACAAAGGCGCCATTTTACAGAATACATAATTGTATGATGCCCATCTGTTTATTCGGGCAGGTTTCACTATCATTAATAAAACATATAGTACTAACTTAGTTAAGCTGTTACATAAAAAATTAACAGACTGAAAGACAGTCTATTACCCGACAAGAAAAAGCCAGTAGCACATTTTAATACATTTGGTTTTGCCCGACACACAAGCCAACCCATAGAAAAACAAAAGACCTAAAATTTTCTAATCGCACAAACGGACATTCAGAAAATAAGCATTACATTCGACCAGTATTGTCAAAACATATATTGTCTTATGAGTAACTTTGGAGACCTAATACGCTTAGCAAGAGAAGAGAAAGGTTTTTTTCTGCGACAGGTTGCAGCCGAACTGGAAATTGACCAAGCTATCATTAGTAAATTTGAACGCAACGAGCGCAAGCCGACAAAGGAACAAGTGCTGAAATTTGCTAAGTTCTACAAGCTGGACAACGAAACTTTATTGGTTGAATGGTTAAGCGACAAAGTGGCTTACGACCTGCAAGACGAGAATTTGGCTGACAAAGTTTTGAAAGCCGCCGAACAGAAAATTAAATATAAGAAAAAGTAATGCTTCATTATATCATACAAGAAAAGAAAAACAAATGGTTGCAGTCTGATGACTGCACCATTAGTGATTTGATTAAGTATATCCGTGACAAAGGACAGTTGCGTGATACACAGATTGAAGCTATTGAGACTTATTTGTTTTTGAAAATACAAGGACAGAATAAACCACTTTGGAAATTATTTTCAGAAGGCTTTTTCGCTAACGACACAGACTTATCTAAACTGAATATTAATCAAAAGGCGAGAGATTTTTTAACCACCAACAAAAATGCTTTTGCATTGTATAACTTTGCAAGAACAAAAAACGGAAACAATTCTTTACTTCCCGAACTGGAAAAACTAATTGTTGACAAACCAACTGAATTAGATTACGACACTATTATAAAAAGCATTTTCTACAATGTAAGTTATGCCGATTATTTAATGAGTTTGCCAATGGGTGCAGGTAAAACTTTTTTAATGGCCGCTTTCATTTATTTGGACTTGTATTTTGCCGACAATGAACCCGGTAACAAAGTATTTGCACATAATTTTTTAGTGCTTATTCCTTCGGGTTTAAAATCTTCTATCGTTCCGAGTTTAAAGACAATTGAAAATTACGACCCTTCTTGGGTATTGCCCGAACCATCGGCAAGCAAACTGAAAAAACTATTGAAGTTTGATGTTTTAGACGAGCAAAAATCAGCAAAGAAAAGTAACAAGGCAAGAAACCCAAATGCTCAAAAAGTAAACGCTTGTTTGCCCAATCCATTCGGGCAAGTGTTTGTTGTAAATGCAGAGAAAGTGATTTTAGAAAGTTTCAATTTCAATGCTCAAACAGAATTGGAACTCGACGAAGAAGAAAAGGACACAAGCAACGATTTAAAAAGATTGTTTGGACAAATTCCGAACCTTACAATTTTAATAGATGAAGTTCACCACGCCGCAACCGATGATATTAAATTACGGCAAGCCGTAATTTATTGGCATAGCAAAGGAAATATCACAAGCGTTATAGGATTCTCGGGAACGCCATATTTACAAGGTGCCGAAACCATCAAAGCAGGTGATTACGCTTTTAAGTTTTCGCAAATAACCAACACGGTTTATTATTATCCGTTGGTTACAGCAATTAAAAAATTCTTGAAAACACCAACTGTTAAAATCGGGCAAAACCTTGACCGCTTTCAAATCATAAAAAAGGGAATTGAGGACTTTGATTCGCAATACAAGAAAACCGTTTATGAAAATGGTGCTATTGCTAAAATTGCTATCTATTGCAGTAACATTGAGGTTTTAGAAGAAGAAGTTTATCCTTTCCTGACAAGCGAATTAAAAATCAATCCTGCCGAGATTTTAAAATTTCACGGAGGAAATAAAAAATACACTTTGCCAAAAGAGAATGAATTAGAGTTTCGCTCATTGGATTTGGCAATTTCAAAAAAGCGTTACATTCTTTTAGTGCAAGTAGGCAAAGAAGGTTGGGACTGCCCAAGTTTAACAGGCGTAATCCTTTCGCAAAAAGGCGACAGCCCTCAAAATATGGTGTTGCAAACTTCTTGCAGATGTTTACGCCAAGTAGATAAAGGCAAAGAAGAAACCGCATTGATTTGGCTGAATAAAGACAATGCCGATACACTGAACAAACAATTGAAGCAAGAACAAAACAGCAGTATTGACGATTTGAACAGAATTAAACGCATTGGCAAAGCCGAAATGGTGAAACGCCACAGCCGTATGGAATATCTGCAATTGCCGAAAGTGGAATTTTATCAAATGAAAGTTACCTATCAGAGTATTGACGAGGAAGAAACAGCAAACACAAAAGCCAAGTTAAAAGCCATCTTAAAAAAGATGGAAGATTACAAGGCTTCGGCTTTGATAAGCACCAGTGAAATTTCTAACATTGATACCGGAACGATTGACATCATCAATGAAACTGGGATTGCATTTGCCAATTACAATCAATGGCTTTTTGAAATAAGCCGACAAAGTTTTGGGTTGATTTCGGAAACACAATTGCACCAATTCGACACAGAAATAAGAGAAATATTTGAAACCGTTTCATTTGAAAAATACGGAAACAGATTTTTTAATGAATTATATGATCTGCATTTGATACAATCTAAAATCCGTGTTGCATTTAGTATCAAAAGAGATTTACAAACAGACACAGAGGTAATTCCAAAACAAGCGGAATTATTGATTGCAGAACGTTTGACCGATGTAGAGAAAAATCCAAAACTTTATCCTAGCGAAGCCGAAACAAACAAAATTCTTGAATTAGATAAAGCAAATGCAGATATAGAATTTGACTGGGCAGAAGTTGAAAAGGCTTATCAGGTAATGAAGGAAACAATGATAAGGCAAGGAATGGAAAAGTGGGTTCCTGAATATGAAACTTTCAAATCCGATAAAGATTATTCTCTACCAATAAAATCTAAAAATAATACTTTCCATTATTTACCATACAATTTTGGTGCAAGTGGAAGCAGTGGTTTTGAAATGCAAGCCATTCAAGAAACATTGCGTTTGGCAGAGCTCAAAACTAAAAACTTAGAAATTTACTATAATGGTGATAATTATCTAACGCAATTTAAAATAGATTGCTTTGCAAAAAATAATTTAAAGCGTTGGAATAAAGTTGGAGAATACACAACTGACTTTCTCATCATTAAAAGAACCGATAAAGAAAAAATACACAAGGTTTTAATGATTGAAACAAAAGGTGAAGGGTTTAGCAATAATCCTGACTTTGTGAAAAAGAAAAACTTTGTAGAAACCGAGTTTTTAAAACTCAACCAAGAAAAATTCGGCTACCAACGTTTCGACTTCCTGTATTTGGAAGACAGTAAAAACATTGTAGCCAACATTGCCAAATTAAATAACAAATTAAGCGGGTTTTTTAACGATTAAGATATGGGGCAATTACCTGATAAAAGCACTAATTTTTTATTGTACCATAATCAAAATGCAAAAGTAACTGTAGAAGTTGTTCTTGGCAATGAAACCGTTTGGCTTACTCAAAAAACGATGAGTGAGTTGTTTGCAGTAAATGTTCCTGCAATCAGCAAACATTTAACTAATATTTTTGATGAAGGAGAATTAGACGAAAATTCAGTTATTTCCATTTTGGAAACAACTGCCTCCGATGGTAAAAAATACAAAACAAAGTTCTATAATCTGGATGCCATTATTTCGGTTGGCTATCGGGTCAGCTCTGCACAAGCTACTCAATTCCGTATTTGGGCTACCAAAACCTTAAAAGAATATATCATTAAAGGATTTACGGTTGATAGTGAACGGCTTAAACAAGGTGGAAACCTGTTTGATAAAGATTATTTTGATGAACTTTTAGAAAAAATAAGAGAGATACGAGCAAGTGAAAGACGTTTTTATCAAAAAATTACCGACATCTATTCGCTCGCAGTTGACTACAATAAAAATGCTCCCATTACCAAAGATTTTTTTGCATCCGTTCAAAATAAATTGCATTGGGCAATTACAGGTAAAACGGCCGCTGAAATAATTTACGCACAAGTTGATGCAAAAAAATTGTACATGGGCTTACAAACTTGGAAAAATGCACCCGAAGGAAAAATTATAAAAACAGATACAACGGTTGCTAAAAATTATCTTTCTGAAAAGCATATTAAAGAGTTGGAACGAATGGTTTCGGCTTATTTAGACCTTGCCGAGAACAGGGCTGAAAGAGGTATTTTAATGAAAATGGAAGATTGGGTACAATTTCTAGATAACTTTTTAGAACTATCCAATTATCCCATTTTGCAGAACAAAGAAAAAATTAGTCAAGAGCAAGCAAAACTGAAAGCGGAAAACGAATTTGAAAAATTTAGGATTACGCAAGATAAAAACTTTGTAAGTGACTTTGATAAAGAAGTGAAAAAATTAAAAAAGAAGAAATAAAATGCCAATAAAATACATTCCATATTACCCAAACACGGTTGAAGGACAAGCGATACTTGACAACATAACCCGAACACAAAGGGTTTTGCGCTACCGTGAAAACGATAAGGTTTATGACCGTATTAAAAGAGGTATGCCTTACTACGAAGTAGAACCCGTGGAAACAGTAGGAACAACTTCTGAAAACTTGGTAATCCGTGGCGAATGTATTTCTGCTTGTGCTTATTTGAAAGAACAAGGTATTAAGGTTGATTTGGTTTACATAGACCCACCCTTTGCCAGTGGTGCAGATTATGCAAAGAAAGTTTACTTGCGGAAAAATCCAAAATTGGCAGAGAAAATAGCAGCAGCCGAGCAAGAAATGGACATTGACGAACTAAAAGCGTTTGAGGAAAAAATGTACGGAGATATTTGGCAGAAGGAAGATTACTTGAATTGGATGTATGAAAATTTAATCGCCATCAAAAGCATAACGAGAGATACAGCAAGTATTTACGTTCATATTGATTATCACGTCGGGCATTATGTAAAAATATTAATGGATGAAGTTTTTGGGGAAGATAATTTTAGAAATGAAATTGTATGGAGAAGGTCAGATGCTCATAATGACAAAACACTTACCAACTATGGCAATATCCACGATAGCATTTTTTTCTTCTCCAAAAGTTTAGAAACTTATGTATGGAATAGTCCAACATCAGAAATAACTCAACAAACAATAGATAGGGATTATAAAAAAGACGAGAAAAGTGGAAGACTTTTTAGGCTTGGTGATTTAGCCGGGCCTGGAGGTAGAGGCGTTACTTATGAGATAAATGGAATTACAATGGCTTGGAAATGGAGTTAAGAAAAATTTTTGGAAGCTGATAAGAATGGACATATTCATTATACTTCAACCGGAAGACCATTTTATAAAGTTTATCTGGATGAACATTCAGGAGTTCCATTGCAAACTCTCTGGACAGATTGCCCTCAGATAAAAGGAGGAGTTGAAAACGTTAGTTATTCTACTCAAAAACCAGAAGCTCTTTTGCAACGAATCATTAAAGCAAGCAGTAACGAAGGAATGGTTGTAGCAGATTTTTTTGGAGGAAGTGGTGTAACCGCCAAAGTTGCAAATGACTTAAAACGTAAATTTATTCACGTTGATATTGGTATCAACAGCATTCAAACCGTAAGAGATAGATTAAAAGAAGCCTAAGCCAATTTTCAAATTTTAGAAATAAAAGATGGGGTTAGTTTATTTCGTAATCCACAGCAAACAATGGATAAGTTGGCAACGCTTATTCCGGGTTTACAAAAAGGAGTAAAAGGCATCAGTAACTATTGGTTTGGTGCAATTACAAAAAGCAAAGAAGGCATTGTGCCTGTTTACGTTCCTAACTTGCTCAATACACAAGAAAAAGTTTTGGATATTCCAACCATAAATACTATCATCAATCAAGAACTGCAAAACTTAGAAGTCAACGCCAAAAAGGTTATCGTGTATTATATTGACATAGACGACCAAAAGGCATTAGAAAAATTTATAAAAGACAACAATGCAACCGAAATTGAAGTAGAACTCAAAGACCTTAAAAACCTGCTTCACGATGTGGTAATTGAAGACAGTTTTAATTATCAATTGCTAATTGTTAATGGCAAAGGAGAAAAAACTACAACCGAAAAAGAAATTAACCATTATCAATTAACCATTAACAATTTTACGAGCGACCGTTTAATTCAGAAAATTAGCGAGTTTAACCAAAAAGGAAATTTACAGTCAATAAAAAGAGGCAAACAATTCAATCCAATCAACATCAGCGAAGAAGGTTTAGAACTCATAGAACTAATTGCCCTCGACTGTGAAAACACAGAAGGGCAATGGCACAGCAGCACCGAAATTAAGATTGATAAACTCGGTTATGTGATTACCAACGGAGTAAAATCAAAGAACTTTTGGAACGGTAAAATTATAAGCGACAAAAAACCATTGAGAATAAAAGTGAGAAATATAAGCGGAGACGAAACAATTAAAACAGTAGAATAATGCCAGTAATTTAGTAGTTAGCCGTCAGGCTATGACGACACATAACTACGACAACAACATTACAAAGAATATACTTTAGCAATTAGTAGAACATTAAAAAAAGATGAAAAATGAAAAATAGAATTGTAATTGGACAATTGGAACCAAAAGCTTACGAAGCTATGATGGCAATGGAAAAGTATTTATCAGCCTCAACATTAGAGGTAGGTTTGACTGAACTTATTAGGCTTAGAGCATCTCAAATTAATGGTTGTGCCTATTGTATTGAAATGCATTCTAAGGGTGCTTTAAAAGAGGGTGAGCCTCAAAATAAGGTTTTTGCGATAAGTGCTTGGTGGGAATCACCTTTATTTTCAGAAAAGGAGAAATCCGCATTTGCTATGACAGATGAAATTACACAAATTTCGAAAGGAGGGGTAAGTGATACAACATTTGAGACTGCAAGAAATCACTTTTCCGAAAATGAAATAGCACAAATGATTATGTTAATTGGATTAATAAATACTTGGAACAGAATCGCCGTTTCAACTCATATGTTCCATCCGAAATAAAACGCAGGACAAAAAGACCGAACCGCTAACATGGGTTTGGCGCAAGTGGGGCTTTAGTAATAGGCTGAACATTTGTACTTTGTATAAACTTTTGTTCTAAATTTTAACTTTAGCACTTTTTAAACCCCACCTTCGCCAAGCCCAAAAACGTTACAGACTACACATTCTCATTAGATAAAATTAAGCGCAAGTTCCCTGCAAACTCTGTGAAAGTTTTTGGCAATACATTTCTTGTAAGCTACCAATTTTCGTACTGGCAACTTAAAGACGAAATTGCCGAATTGATTGATGAGAAATATCCAAACTTTGAAATAGTAATTACTGAAGTTGATAAAGCAGATTTGTTTTATTTTAAGGAAGCCGACAGGTATGTAAATTATTTTTTAGGCAGAGAACTAAATAAAACCGATAATGCCAAGCCCGAAAACGTTATCTGGGGGATATTTTTAAAGAATAAAATGGCCTTTAGCTTTTTTCTTAGTTAATCATACTAAATCCCTTTCACAAACTCGGTCATCGCTTTTCCCGGGTTATCGGTCTTCATAAAATTCTCGCCTATTAAAAAACCATTGAAACCTGCTTTTTTCAATGTTTTTATAGTTTCTATATTGCTGATGGCACTTTCAGAAATCTTTAAAAATTCTTTTGGGATAATCTCTGCCAGTGATAAGGACGTTTCTATGCTAACCGTAAAATCTTTTAAATTTCTATTATTTATACCAATTACATCAAGGTAAGGATTTAAGCTTCTGTTTAATTCTTCTTTGTTGTGCACTTCTAATAAAGTGCTTAATCCTAAAGATTTAGCCAATTTTGCAAAACCCCGTATTTCAGCTGGCGTTAAGCAAGCGGCAATCAACAAAACAATATCGGCACCTAAAGCCTTGGCCTCAATAATTTGATATTCATCGATCATAAAATCCTTTCTTAAGATCGGGATTTCGTTAACTTTCCTTGCCGCGATCAAATCATCATCATGCCCCATAAAAAAATCACGGTCGGTTAAAACAGACAATGCCGAAGCACCCGCAGCAGCATAGCCCGTAGTTACTTCTTGTACAGAAAGTTTATCGTTGATGATTCCCTTAGAAGGAGATTTTCTTTTAAATTCTGCAATGATTCCAGTTTTAGAAGGGTCGGTTAAGAAATCTTTTAAAGCATAAGTTTGTCTCTCAAAAGAAAAACTGCTTTCTAATTCTGCAATGGTTTTTTTGGCTTTCGCCGATGCAACCTCTTCTTTCTTACGGGCAATTATTTTATCTAGGATGTTCATTTTTGGATGCCTGAACGCTTAAAATAGATGATTATTTAGCCCAAAAGCCTTTTTTATGAAGTGTTTCTTTGTTTTTTAAAAACGCGGCAATTTGCTCTAAAGACATATCTTTCATATCATCATTTAATTTATTTCTAATCTCTCTTAATTCGATTAAAAGAGATTTTTCTTCTGTTTTCTTAGTTTCCATTTTCATCATATTCTAAAATTTCTCTAGGTGTGCGAATTTCCAACATCTTATGTCCAAACTTATAGTTGACAGAATTATAGCCCCTAATTCTATGAACGTTTACCATATGTTTAAAATTCCAGCTTACCAAAACATCAGCATTTGTTAAGGTGGCTAATGCGATGTGAATACAATCAGAAAGGCTAGTTTTGCCCACCACTTTTTCTTGTATATATACTAGCAAGTTCTAAAGCCGCTTGTGAAGTTTCAATAACCTCCATTGATTGTTTAGGAATGATTTTTACCAAATCTCTAACCTTAGATGGTGCAGGATTTAATTCTATATCTGTTAAGCGAGAATAAATTATTTTTAATTTTCCGTTGATAATTTTATCGAATAAAATTTTAGTGTATAATTCAAACTCTGGCTCAAAATAACCCCCAAAAACAGAGGTGTCTAAATAAACTCTATCCATTATCAAAGATATTCATTTTTCAGCTTACACATCTTTTACTTATTAAAAAGCCAATTCCCGATTATTTCTTTTCCAAACGCAGTTAACACAGACTCTGGATGAAACTGCACACCTCTAACATCTAAAGTTTTGTGTCTTAAAGCCATCATTACGCCTTTTTCATCTGTAGCTGTAACCAATAGTTCAGCGGGTAAATTATCTGGTTTTACCGCCCAAGAATGGTACCGGCCAACCTCAAAACCAGTTTTTAAACCTTTGAATAAAATCTCATCGGTATCGGTAATCATCAACTTAGTAGCCGTACCGTGTACGGGTTTTTCTAAATTATAAAGCTCGCCGCCAAAAACTTCTGCAATGGCTTGTTGCCCCAAGCAAACGCCCAAAATACTTTTTGTGTTTGCGTATTTTTTAATCACCTCTAAAAGCAAGCCCGCTTCAGAAGGTATCCCCGGCCCGGGCGATAACAATATTTTATCGAATTGTTCGATCTCTTCGATCTTAAATTTATCGTTTCTCCAAACCGTGGCATCTTGGCCCAACTCGTTTAATAAATGGACAAGGTTATAGGTAAAAGAGTCGTAATTATCTATGACTAGTATTTTCATTTTGTTAAGGTTTTAGGTTAAAGGTACATGGTTAAGGGTTTTGCAGAATTTATTATAAGTTTTATCAAACCTTAAACCCTAAACCAAAAACCTCACATCTTTCCTCATATTTCTTGTGCTTGTTTCAATGCGTTTCTTAATGCGGCTATTTTATGGTTTACTTCGTTTAGTTCAGATTGTGGATCGGAGCCGGCAACAATACCCGCACCCGCCTGGTAATGTAACTTGTTGTTTTTGCTTAAAAAAGAACGGATCATGATGGCGTGGTTAAAATCTCCGTTAAACCCCATAAAACCTATTGCGCCGCTATAAAAACTGCGCTTTATGTTTTCGTATCCATCGATCAGTTCCATTGCCCTATATTTTGGCGCACCGCTTAAAGTACCTGCCGGGAAGGTGTCTGCAACAATTTTAAACGGATTTACACCATCTTTCAGCTCGCCGCTCACCTTAGAAACCAAATGGATCAAATGAGAATAAAATTGTACCTCTTTGTAAGCTTTAACCTCTACGTTTATGCAATGCCTGCTTAGATCGTTCCTTGCCAGATCTACCAACATTACGTGTTCTGCAGATTCCTTGGGGTCGTTTTCTAGCCTTTCGGCGATGGCTTTATCTTGGATATCATTGCCGGATCTTTTAAAAGTGCCCGCTATCGGATAAATGGAAGCCACTTTGTTTTTGATCGTTAATTGGGCCTCTGGCGAAGACCCAAAAATTTTAAAATTTCCATAATCAAAGTAGAAAAGATAAGGAGATGGGTTTATGGAGCGCAACGCCCTATAAACATTAAATTCATCGCCAATAAAAGCTGTTTGAAAGGCTCTAGAAGGCACAATTTGAAAAACATCGCCTCTAAAAATATGCGTTTTCATTTTCTCTACTAAAGAGATAAATTCTTCGTCTTTTAGGTTTGAGGTTTCATCGCCCTTAAGGGTAAAATGATATTCTGGAAAGTTTTTGTTTTGGATAAGGTATTCTATTTTCTCCAATCCGCTTTCTTCTTGGTCAAATTCTGTGGTGTTTTTAACAATGTAAAGCTCGTTCTTAAAATGGTCTATCGCAATAACATACTTGTAAACGTGATATTGAAAAGTTGGTATCTCCCTTTCGTTCTGTTCGGTTTCTTTTAGTTTAATGTCTTCAAAATACTCTACCGCTTCATGGGTAAAATAGCCAAATAAACCATCGGCAATAAATTTTAAACCGGTATCGGCATTGCTGCTAAAGCTTTTTCTAAAGTTGTAAACCTCATCGCTTAAAGTAAATCCTTCTTCAGATAAAACCTCTTTAGAACCATCGGGGAAAGATTTTTTTAGTTGTTTGTTTTCTAGAACGATACCCGCAATCGGCTCGCAACATACATAGCTCATGCTGTTTTCCCTGCTGTGGTAATCAGAGCTTTCTAACAACAGGCTATTGGGAAAAACATCGCGTAAGCGCAAATAAATGCTTACCGGCGTGGTGGTATCTGCCAATAATTTTTTAAAAGAAACGTCTAAATTAAAATTTTTCATAGCTATTAATTATCAAATCTAACTCATAAAAAAACCCAACGGGTTGAAGCGTCGGGTCATATTTGTTTGGGTTTGGATTAAATTCTTTTTAAGATACAAATAAAGCTACCGAGGCTACATTTTTATTGTGCCACCACCATCTTTTTGTATTTATTTTGATTTTCATTGCGAAGCAAAAATATAAAGAATATCGGTTTTTGAAATTTTTTTATTGAAATAATTAGAGAAATCTTTAAATATTCCACATTGGCCTGCCCTTCATGGTTAAAATTGCCAGCAACACAATTACTATTGCAAGGGTGTAATAGATATAAATAGCTCGGTGCTTTGCTTTTGGTTCGACCGCTTTTTTAGATTTTGAGTAGCCAATGGTAATCAGTACGATAGCTAAAACCATCATGGTAATGTGTTCTACCGTCCAATACCTTGTAGTTGGATTGCTCATGTCAGAAAAATTAACATTTGGGCTAATGAAATATAAAACCAAACCGATAAGTAATTGGGTATGTGCAGAAATGAGCGCAAATAAATTCACTTTTTTATTTGCGGGGGTATATGGTTTATTGCCAGCAGCAAAAGCCTGAAAGATTGATAAAAGAACCAATATTAAGACAACGTATCTTAAAAAGGAATGTAAATGCAGTAATCCTGTGTACATGATATTTATTTTTTAACAAATATAGCACAAATAAAAAGGCATATATAACCAACTATTTTTTTAATATTTAATTATTTGCTTCAACTTTCCCCACAATTCGTTATCAAAATTAGAAAGAGCAGCGTGTGAATTACCAGATTTTTCTCCCATTCTAATAACCACTAAGTTTTGCGAAGGCACCACATAAATTTTTTGATCATTTTTTCCCAAAGCGGCAAAAAGGTCTGCTGGTGCATTTGGAATTAAATAATCGCTAAATTTTCTTTGCGATGTAGGCAACATATATCCGTTTTTACCATTTAGCCAGGTTAGATAACCATAGCTAGGGTTTATGCCTTGCGAACTATTTATTTGGGCATTAAAATAATTTTCATCTTTTAGAATATAATTCTCGCCCCATTTACCTTTATTCAATAATAACAATCCAAACCTAGCCATGCTTCTTGCATCACTAAATAATACATTGTTGTTGGTTTTTGTTGTTTTCCAGAAACCGATCATCCCAATTTTATTTTTTATTCTAGCGTTAAAATAATCATTAAAAGATTTACCACTTGCTTTTTCTATAACCCGATCTAAAACGGTATATGTTGCGGTATTATAGGACCATCTAGTACCCGCATCTGTTTTGTATTGAAAACAACTGGGCTGTGTGCACTGTATCTCTGCCTCGCTGTCATCTAGCCCGGTTGTCATTGATAGCTGATCCTTTATAGTAATGAGATTCTCTTTTTCAATTGGGGCTGCCGTCCAACCCTCACCTAAATAATCAGAGGTTTTATGGTTGATGTTAAGCAAGCCTTCGCTTTGTGCAATACCAACCAAAAGCCCGGTAACAGTTTTGCCCGCAGAAGCCCAATACCAAAAACTTTTATCGGTAAAATTCCCAAAATACTTTTCGCATACCATCTTTCCGTTTTTTAAGATAATAAAAGCGTTGGTATGTTTACTTTCTAAATAAGGATATAGCCTGTTTAATTCTTCTTCGTCCCAGTTTAATGATTTAGGGCTAATTTTTTCCCAATCATTAGAATTTTTTGGAGGGAAATACATTTTGTTGTTTTCTAAAAGGGGGCGGCTTTTTTGCACACCGTTAAATGAAGAAAAAAAGCAAAATATTAATATCGAAAATAAAATGATCTTAAATTTATACATACTTATTTTTTAAAGCATAGACTTTTATCTGTTAAAACGGTTTAATCTTAAAATTATATCACAAAAAAAGCGGCTCGTAAAATTACAAGCCGCTCCACTCAACAACACTCAAAAATTATCAAAATATTGATATTATTATTAACACTATATTGGCAATTACGGCATTGATGAGCGTTTAGATTTTATTATCGCACAAAAAAATTACAATGGGGATTAAACATTTTAATCTAAACTCATTAAATTTAGAGATTAAACCCTTTTGTATGAAAAAAATATTACTCTTTCTTCTTCTTTTTGGATGTAGTTTCTTTATAAATGCACAAGAAACATACCCCGTAAATGGTTCTGCGGATTACCGCACCGGCCAATTTGCTTTTACCAATGCAACTATAGTTGTTAATGCCGATAAAGCCATTAACAACGGCACATTATTGATTAAAAACAATAAAATCGAAAATGTTGGCAGCGGCATTACCATCCCTAAAGGATATGTGGTTATCGATCTAAAAGGAAAATACATTTATCCATCTTTGGTAGATGCTTTTTCTACTTATGGTTTACCAGAAAGCCCTAAGCAAAGTTTCAGCTTTAGGGGGAGTACGCCCATTTTTACATCCACAAAAAGCGGTGCATACAGTTGGAACGAAGCTATAAGGCCCGAAATGCATGCAAATACCATTTTTAGTGTTGATGCAAAAAAAGCAGAAGAGCTAAAGAAAAACGGCTTTGGTACAGTAAATACGATAATTACCGATGGCATAGCCAGAGGAACCTCTGTAGCGGTTACCTTAAACAATGAAAGCACCAACTTGGTGGTTTTAAAAGGAGAAACCGCTGCAAATTATTCTTTTAACAAGGGAACCGCAAAAACCGATTATCCCAGCTCTTTAATGGGCGCAATCGCATTGATCCGCCAAACCTATTTAGATGCGGCTTGGTATAAGAACCAAAATAAAGAATATAATATTTCTCTAAAAGAATTTAACGATCAACAAAACCTCCCACAAATTTTTGAAGTTGGAGATTGGGAAGATGTGTTAAGGGCAAATAAAATTGCCAAAGAGTTTGGTAAACAATATATTTTTAAGTCTGGAGGAGATGAATATCAAAGAATTGATGCCATTAAAGCAACAGGGGCAAAATTCATTATCCCAATCAATTTTCCCAAAGCTTATGATGTAGAAGACCCTGCAGATGCAAGAGCGGTAAGTTATGCCCAGATGAAAGATTGGGAATTGGCGCCCACAAATCCTGCAAGGTTAGAAAAAGCAGGGATAGAGTTCGCCATTACTTCGGCAGATTTAGAAAACAGCAAAGATTTTTGGACTAAATTGAAAACGGCCATAGATAATGGTTTGAGCGAAAAACAGGCTTTGAAATCATTGACAGAAATCCCCGCCAAAATGTTGGGGATTGATGCTATGGTAGGTTCTATCACTAAAGGAAAAGAAGCCAACTTTTTGATCACCTCAGATTCCCTCTTCAAAAAGGGGAATATCATTTATGAAAACTGGACGCAAGGGAAACGCTATATCGTTTCGCAAATGGATATAAAAGATTTGCGTGGCGAGTATGATTTAACGATAGGAGGCGTTGGCAATTTGAAAATGAAGATTGGCGGCAGCGTTGGCAATTATGATCTAAATATCGAGAGAACAGGGGCCGATAGCGTTAAAACAAAAGGAAATTTAACCCGTAATGGAGATTTGGTTAGTGCTTTTTTTGATTTAAAAAAAATGCCTGCCGGCGATATTCGCTTAACGGGATATTTAGATAAAAACGACCCTATTGTTTTAAAAGGAGACGCTTTAACCAGCGACGGAAATCAATCTAATTTTACCGCGACTTTTACCGCCCCGTTTAAAGAAAAAGAGAAAAAGGAAGAAGAGAAAACACCCTTAAAAGTGGGCGATATTATCTATCCGTTTACCGCAAACGGCAACAAAGAAATTCCACAACAAGAAACTGTTTTATTTAAAAACGCCACCGTTTGGACCAATGAAAAAGAAGGCATCGTAAAAAATACAGATGTACTGATCGAAAAGGGAAAGATAAAAGCTATTGGTAAAAACTTATCTGCGGGAAATGCCACGGTAATTGATGCAACGGGTAAACATTTAACCCCTGGGATTGTAGATGAGCACTCGCATATCGCGATAAGCAGAGGCGTAAACGAAGGCACACAAGCGGTAACTTCTGAGGTTAGGATTGGGGATGTCTTGAATTCTGAAGACATCGAGATCTATAGACAATTGGCGGGCGGAGTAACCACTTCACATATATTACACGGTTCTGCAAACCCAATTGGTGGGCAAACCCAATTGATAAAATTGCGTTGGGGACATACGCCAGAAGAATTAAAGTTTGCGGGCTGGGAGGGCTTTATCAAATTTGCCTTGGGAGAAAACGTAAAACAAAGTAATTGGGGCGATTACAATACCATCCGTTTCCCTCAAACCCGCATGGGCGTAGAACAGGTTTATATGGATGCCTTTACTAGGGCAAAAGAATATCAAAAAGAATGGGCTATTTATAATGCGGCAAAGAATAAATCGGGTTTAACCCAACCAAGAAAAGATCTGGAATTAGATGCCCTGGTAGAGATTTTAAACGATACCCGCCACATCACTTGCCATTCTTACGTACAGTCAGAAATTAATATGTTAATGCATGTTGCCGATTCTGTGGGCTTTAAAATAAATACCCTTACCCACATTTTAGAAGGCTATAAAGTAGCCGATAAAATGGCAAAACGCGGTATTGCGGGTTCTACCTTTGCAGATTGGTGGGCTTATAAAATGGAAGTTTGGGATGCAATCCCTTACAACGGAAAAATTATGCATGATGAAGGCGTATTGGTAGCCTTTAATTCTGACGATGCTGAGATGGCGAGAAGGTTAAACCAAGAAGCTGCAAAAGCGGTAAAATATGGAAACGTTAGCGAAGAGGAAGCTTTCAAATTTGTAACGCTAAACCCGGCAAAAATGCTTCATGTAGATGATAAGGTAGGCAGTGTAAAAGTAGGTAAAGATGCAGATTTGGTCTTATGGTCAGATAACCCGCTTTCTATTTATGCTAAGGCAGAAAAAACCTTTGTTGATGGCGTAAAATATTGGGATCTTGATAAAGATGCCCAAAAGCAAAAAGAGATGAAGGCCGATGAAGCTAGGTTGATCCAAAAAATGATCGACTCTAAAAACGGAGGTGCTAAAACCCAACGCCCATCTTATGTAAAACCAAGTTTAAATACTTGTGATACCATTGAAGAAGATTACTCGGTTATACATTCTAATTAATTACAGCTCTAAAACAGTAAAAACATGAAAAAACTGATATATCAATGCTTTGCCATCTGTTTTGCTACTACTGCAACATTTGCACAAGCAACCATTTCTCCGGCAAAACCTCAAAGCCAAACCATTGCCATTGTTGGCGGTACCATCCATATTGGCAACGGAAAAATAATTGAAAACGGAACTATTATTTTCTCTAATGGTAAAATCACCTCGGTAAAAGAGGGCAATGCACAACCTCAAGATATAATGGTGGTGCAAGCGCAAGGCAAGCAGATTTATCCGGGTTTTATTGCCCCTGTAAATATGATGGGCTTGGTAGAAATTGAAACCGTTAGGGCAACGGTAGATGCAGAAGAAACAGGCACAATTAATCCTCACGTAAGGTCTTTAATTGCCTATAATACAGATTCTAGGATTATCCCAACCGTACGATCTAACGGGATTTTACTTTCACAACCAACGCCACAGGGCGGTTTGGTTTCTGGGACATCTTCTGTGGTGCAATTAGACGCATGGAATTGGGAAGATGCAGCCTATAAAAAAGATATTGCCGTTCATTTTAATTGGCCTTCTTCTGCATTGAGATATGGCAGAAGAGCGGGTGGGCTTACAGAAGAGCAGCAAAAACAACGTTACCAAAAGCAAATGGCAGATTTAAAGATCTATTTTGAAGAAGCCAAAGCTTACGCCGATGTTGATAAACCGAATACTTTTAACGCAAGATTTGATGCGATGAAAGGCCTCTTTAATGGCACAAAAAAAGCTTTTGTAAATGTTGATAAGCAAAAGGACATTATTTTGGCGGTAAAATTCTTTCAAGAATTTGGTATTGCCCCGGTTTTGGTAGGGGCAGAAGAAGCCGTAGAGATTACCCCTTTTTTAAAAGAACATAACGTACCGATTATCATGTATCAAAGCCATTCTTTGCCCTATAATGATGACGATGATGTTTATCTCCCGTATAAAAACGCTAAAATTTTGCATGATGCAGGCTTATTGATCGCCATGAGCGTTGAAGGTTATTGGCAAGAAAGAAACCTTCCGTTTATGGCAGGTACAGCCGCAGCTTATGGTTTGAGCAAAGAGGAAGCATTGGCTTTGATTACTTCAAACACAGCAAAAATTTTAGGGATTGATAACATAACAGGTACTTTAGAAGCTGGCAAAGATGCAAACATCATCATTTCTTCTGGCGATGCTTTGGATATGAGAACAAATAACATTGAAGGCGCTTTTATACAAGGAAGAATGATTGATCTAAACAACGTTCAAAAGCAATTGTATAAAAAATATGCCGATAAATATGGGATAAAAGCCGATTAGATAAAACCACATAGCCCATGGCTGAAGCCATGGGAAAACAAGAACGTACAAATATCCTATGTTTTAAAACATGGGATATTTCTATTTTAAGACATCATGGTAAGGTATTTGAACCTATTAATCATCAAATAATAAATATCATGAAAACTAAAACAATATTACTGAATAGCCGCCCAAGCGCTAAGCCAACAAAAGAAAACTTTAAATTTAGCGAAGAAGAAGTTCCAGAATTAAAAGACGGAGAACTTTTGTTAAAAACAAAATTTGTCTCTGTTGATCCATATTTGAGAGGTAGGATGAACGATGTTAAATCATACATTCCACCGTTTGAAATTGGCAAACCTATAACTTCTGTTATCATTGCAGAAGTAACAGGATCAAAAAACAATGATTTTAAGAAAGGCGATTTTGTTTCCGGAAATTTAGCTTGGAAAGAAACCCAAATAGCTAATGCAAAAGGATTAAATAAAGTAGATCATAAAGCCGCAGATTTAACGGCGTATTTAGGGGTTTTAGGGATGACAGGTTTAACTGCTTATTTCGGTTTAACAGAAATAGGGAAACCAAAAAAAGGAGAAACATTGGTGGTTTCTGGGGCGGCCGGGGCCGTGGGAAGTATAGTTGGGCAAATTGGTAAAATTTTGGGCTGTAAAGTGATTGGGATTGCAGGGACAGATGAAAAGATAGAAATATTAAAATCTAAATTCGGGTTTGATGAGGGTATCAATTATAAAACCACAAAAGATATAAATGCAGCAATTAAAGAAGCTGCACCAAATGGGGTTGATGTTTATTTTGATAACGTTGGAGGAGAAATTACCGATGCCGTTCTAATGAACATCAATAAATTTGGGAGGATCCCAACCTGTGGCGCAATTGCATCTTACAATGATGAAGAAATACCAACAGGCCCACGGCCTCAACCCATTTTAATTAAAAATAGCGTTTTGATGCAAGGCTTCATTGTTTCTAATTATGCCGATAAATTCCCTGAGGGAATTAAACAATTGGCTACTTGGCTAAAAGAAAGTAAGATCACTTATTCAGAAACCGTTGTTGAAGGGTTCGAAAATATCCCACAAGCATTTATGGATTTGTTTGAAGGCAAAAACGAAGGTAAAATGGTAGTGAAAATTTAATATGAAAACCTTCATATTTTAAGAACCTTAGAATAAAAAACTAAGGTTTTTTTATTTGAAATATTTTCTGATTTTTGAAAAACTCAAATCTATTCTATGAAAACAAAACTATTACTCTTATTGCCAATCTTATTTTTACTGGCATGTAAAAAAGACGCTAATTCTAACAAAGAAAAGATAAAACTATACATCTTAGCTTCTACAGGGATTTACACCGGAAACCCCGCTTTATTAACACTTTCTGGCACAAATATAGAAACGCTTAAAGACTTTAGCGGAAGCTATATTTTAGATGTAGATTACATTAAAGGGCAAAACCAAACGCTTACGTTAACCTCTAACCGTAAAGATGTAGATGTTCATATCACCGTTTCTAAAACCCTTAGCCCAAACGATCCAAATAATTTGGTAGATAAATTTGGAACAGGTTCACTAACCGTAAGTTTTGTTGCTCAATAAGAATAATTTTAAAACAAAAAAGCCTCACCAAATCGGTTAGGCTTAATTTTATCATTCAGCAGGAAACTCAATTCTCACATCTCAATACCCAAATCTAAACTGTAGTCTCAATACTCAACTCCTTTTTCTGTTTATCATCAATCGTAGAAGGAGAATCAATCATCACATCCCTGCCAGAATTATTTTTAGGGAAGGCGATAACGTCCCTGATACTGTCTAAACCGGCTAAGATAGAAACCAATCTATCAAAACCGAAAGCGATACCGCCATGCGGAGGCGCACCATATTCAAAAGCTTCTAGCAAGAAACCGAATTGCTTTTGAGCTTCTTCTGGTGAAAACCCTAAATGCTTAAACATTAAAGATTGCAGTTTTTTATCGTGGATACGGATAGAACCACCGCCAATCTCGGTACCGTTGATTACCAAATCGTAAGCGTTAGCTCTTACTTCACCAGGATTGGTATCCAACATCGCAATATCCTCTGGCTTTGGCGAAGTAAACGGATGGTGCATAGCATGGTAGCGCCCTGTTTCTTCATCCCACTCTAACAAAGGGAAATCTATTACCCAAAGTGGCGCAAATTTATTTTTATCCCTCAAGCCTAAGCGGTTTCCCATTTCTAAACGTAATTCGTTCAATTGTTTGCGGGTTTTTTCTTTTGCACCGGCTAAAATCAAGATTAAATCTCCGGGCTCGGTTTTAAACGCAACCGACCATTTTTGTAATTGCTCTTCGTTATAAAATTTATCAACAGAAGATTTTAAAGTCCCATCTTCATTGTGGCGCATATAAATCAAGCCTGTTGCACCAATCTGTGGTTTTTTCACAAAATCTGTCAGCTCGTCAATTTGTTTGCGGGTGTAAGAAGCCGCACCTTTTGCATTGATTCCAACTACAAAATCGGCATTATCAAAAACCGGAAACCCGAAACCTTTTACAATATCGTTCAGTTCCACAAACTCCATCCCAAACCTAATGTCTGGTTTATCAGAGCCATACAAGCGCATTGCATCGGCATAATGCATCCTTGGAAAATCTTCAAACTCAATTCCTTTCACGTTTTTAAACATATGTCGGGTTAAACCCTCAAACATATTTAAAATATCTTCTTGCTCAATAAAAGCCATTTCACAATCAATCTGGGTAAATTCAGGTTGTCTATCCGCTCTTAAATCTTCATCCCTAAAACATTTTACGATCTGGAAATAGCGGTCAAAACCAGAAACCATCAGCAATTGCTTAAAAGTTTGCGGCGATTGCGGCAAAGCATAAAACTCACCCGGGTTCATACGGCTTGGCACCACAAAATCTCTTGCACCTTCCGGCGTAGATTTAATGAGAACCGGAGTTTCTACTTCTAGAAATCCTTGAGCATCTAAATATTTGCGTATTTCTTGCGCCATTTTATGTCGTAAAATCAAGTTGTTACGAACCGGATTACGGCGTAAATCCAAGTAACGATATTTCATGCGCAGTTCATCGCCGCCATCGGTCTCATCCTCGATCATAAAAGGGGGCAGTTTTGCAACGTTCAGGATCTCTAAATCAGAAACCTTGATTTCTATTTCCCCGGTAGGGATTTTTGGGTTTTTATTAGAGCGTTCTACAACAGTTCCCGTAACTTTTATCACAAACTCACGGCCTAAATCTTTTACTTTGGTTCGTAGATCGGCAGCATCATCAGTATTTACCACCAATTGCGTTAAACCATACCTATCCCTAACATCAATAAAAGTGGTGCCGCCTAAATCACGAGATTTTTGTACCCAACCACTTAAAACTACTTCTTGGTTTAAATTTGAGAGGCTTAGTTCCCCGCAAGTGTGTGTTCTGTGCATTATCGTTTGTTTTGTTTTGGCTTACGCCGATTTATGAGAGCCAAATATAAGTTTAAATATATTTTTAGGGAATTTTAATTGAGGGGAAATGTGATAGAGAGCCTATTAATTATTCCAATTTCGGATATTAAGAATAATCCTTAAATTTGGTAATGGACTTACAAACTCAAAAAATAGAATTAGCTAAAATGCTTTTAGAGACTGAGGATGTTTCTTTATTAAATGAAATAAAAAATTTATTTGTTAAGCGAGAGCGTGATTTTTGGGATGAGTTGCCAAAGCAAGTTAAGGACGGCATATATAGAGGTTTAAATCAGGCAAAAGAAGGTTTGGTAACTCCTCATGAAGAGGTTATGAAAAAACACGAAAAGTATCTATGAGCTTGGATATAGCGTGGACTAAAGAGGCAGAAGAGATTTTCGAACTAATTTTAAACCACCTAGAATCTAATTGGAGTCCAAAGCAAGCAGCAAAGTTCTTTAAAAGTGTTAATTCGACATTATTAACGATTTCTAAACAGCCTTTTATTTTTAAAGCTTCTGAGGATAATCCAAATGTTAGAAAAGCAGCAATCTCAAAACAAACATCTTTTTTTTATAAAGTTGAAGGAGACAAAATCATAATATTATATTTTTGGGATAACAGGCAAAATCCTACTTTTTAAAATAGCTTTTAAAGCTTTAAACCCTTAATCAACCTTTTTTTTAGGCTCATAAGCTGGCTTTGCCTGTTTTACCTTATCATTATACAAAGGCTTGTCTTCTTTGGGCTTTTCTTCCAAAGGTTTCTTTTTAGTGGGTTTTGTAGCAGAAACTTTTTTATTCGGGATGATCTCGTTCTTAGATTTAGGCCTTTCTTTAGGTTTCCAGCTAAAGTTGGGGAGCGTTTTTAATTCTTCCGTTAGTTTTTCTAAGGGATAATAAGTGTGTTCTGGCTTACGGATAAATGCAATGCTCATCACGCTATCCTTGTCAAAATTGATGCGCATTTTTGAGGTAATAGAACGCATCATTCCGTTACTGCCCGAACTATCTTTTGGGAAATAAATGCTTTCCGCATTCCCGTTCACAAAAACAACTTCCAGCTTATCGTTTTTAAAATAGGCTTTCATGTTTTTGCCCGCCACTTGGTTAAACTTCACAGAATCTTTATCGGTATTTACGATGATGGATTTCCTTATCAGGTCCATATTGTCGATCTTTTTGTTCTTCATTTGTATGTACATCGTATCGGCGCTCAATTGGCTGCCTTGTGCCCAAACCAAAGGGTTTTTATAAATCCTGATGGTGCTATCGCCATAGCTAAAAAACGCAGAATCGGCCTTTGCCTGTAAATCAGATTTGAATATCTTAACTTTATGGTAAGCCAACACGATCCTGATCTTTGCCGTATCGGTTGCTTCTGGGGGCAAGTCTAAACCATATATCCTTGGCACCGATTTATTTTGGGGTTTAATAGCAACCAAACCCAATTTATTCTCTTTATCGATTTTTGCCTCCACAATTTTTGCCGAAATATTTGGGGCCCTGGTTACAATGCCCACATCAATTGCTTCTGGGCGACTGTTTTTTGGCTTTGCCTCCTTTGCTTTAGCTTTTTCTTGTTTTTCTGTTGGTTTTACAACCGATGCCTCGGCAAGGGAATCTGTTTTGTTGTTTTTGATAATTGCGGGTTTTAGCTTAGAACTGTCTTTAACCACGCTATCGGTAATGATGGTTATATTATTTCCAATTTTTTTTTCAATCTCTTTGTTGCCAATGCTATCTAATTTAACAGAGGGGATTTTTTCAATGTTTGCTTGTTGCAAAGCATATAAATCCATTTTACGTATTACCCTGCTCTTTAGGGTATCGGCGGTAAGCCAAATACTATCTTTTGTTACAGAATCTTTTTCGGTAATAAAAACCGTATAAGCATTTTTGCTAACGGTTATGCTTTCATCGGCCTTTTTATAAATGCCCAAATCGCCCCGCAATTCTACTTTTTGTGCGGTATCAATAAAAAGAATGTTTTTTACGGCCCTTCCATAACCTGCCTTTCCATCGTAAAAAAGGCTGTCTCCTTTTAGGCTTTTTGCGTTTTGGGTGTAGAGGTTGTTTTTCCCAAATTCAGCCCTATCGTTAGAGGTGTTGTATTGCCCGTTTTCTGTATAAAGCGTATCTGTTTTGCCATAAATGTTGGTTGGGCCAAAGAAATAAGCAATTTTAGAAATGGTATTGTATTTTAGGGTATCAGATTTTATCAGCACATCCGGAGATTTTACCTCTACATTATATCTAAAATAAGCATCTTTGTTATCGGTAAAATAATAGCCGTTTTTACTGGTTAGGGTATTTTTATCATTAACAATCTTACCGCCGTTATAATATTGGCCAATTTTTGTACCAAGGTTATAATCAAGATCGTTGGTGGTTAAAACGGCATTTTTATCGGTCAATCTTACGTTGTTTTTTAAAATGGCCAATTTGGTGTTACCATCATAATTCAAATGGTCGGCATAAATGTTAATGGTGTCTGCTTGGTTGATGTGCACATTTCCAAACGCTTCAAAACTGTTTTTGGTAAGGTAAAAATAAGCGCTATCACAAGTTAAAGTAGCGTTATCTTGCTGAAAAACAGGGTTAATTACCTTATTGGTGTTTTCTCCGTTACGTTTTAAGCCAATAAAAGAATCTGATTTTAACAGTTGGACCTGCGTAATCTGTTGCGCCATTGCGGCTACAGAAAAGCAAATTGTACATAAAAGCAGCAGAGATTTTTTCACTTGGCAAAATTAGTTTTTTGCTATCGATTTTAAACGGTTAATTTTGATTGATGTTATCGGCACAAAAGCAACTACAAGAATTTATCAAATCTAACGCCCTGTTTAAACCAACAGATAAAATTCTGTTGGCGGTTAGTGGCGGCAAAGATTCTGTTGCCATGGTGCATTTGTTCCGTTCGCTTGGTTTTAGTTTTGGTATTGCGCATTGTAATTTTAATTTACGCGGCCAAGAAACGATCCGCGACCAAGAATTTGTAAGAAGTTTGGCAAAGGCCCTAAAAACCGATTTTCACCTCAAATCTTTTGATACCCAAAAATTTGCCGAAAAAAACAAGATAAGCACACAAATGGCCGCCCGGGATTTACGGTATGCTTATTTTGAGGAAATCAGAAAAGGATTTGATTATAAAAAAATAGCCGTTGCACAACACCAAAACGATGCTATGGAGACCGTTTTGCTCAATCTGATAAGGGGAACCGGGATTGCAGGTTTGCATGGCATTAAAGCCGATAGAAATAACATTATAAGGCCTATGCTTTGCTTTACAGCTGATGATATTTTGAAATTGGTTAAAGAAAACGACTGGGCTTTTGTAGAAGATAGTTCTAACGCCTCTAATAAGTACATCCGCAATAAGATCAGGATGGATATTATCCCCGAAATGGAAAAAATCAACCCTTCGTTGGCGAAAACCTTTGATCATCATCTTAAATATTTTAGCGATCTAGAAGCTTTTTTAAATAGCGAGGTTGCTAAAATCAAAGCGGATATTTTGATAAAAAATGATCGGGGTTATCAAATAGAAAGAAAAGCGATACAAAATTTAAAACCCCAAAAACTTTTGCTTTATGAGGTTTTAAAAGATTTTAGCTTTAATGAAACCTCAATAACCGATTTGATCAACGCTTTAAATGGCATCCCTGGCAAACAGTTTTTTTCTGATACCCACCACATCATCCTTGATAGGGAAAACATCATTATCCATAAAATTGAAAATAAACACTTGTCAGATTTAGCTGTTTTTGAAAGCGATCTTACTTTTCAATTTGATAATTATCGTTTTAAACAAAACAAATTAACGGCTTTTCCAAGCTCTTTTACAAGTAATGAAAACACTATTTTTGTAGATCAAAGCCTATTGGTTTACCCCTTAAAGCTTAGGTTTTGGCAGCAAGGAGATGTTTTTAAACCCTTCGGGATGAAGGGCGTAAAAAAAATCAGCGATTTTTTTATCAATCAGAAAGTTAATGTAAAACAAAAAGCCAGCATCCCCATTTTAATAAATGGTGATGGCAAAATTATTTGGGTTTGCGGTTTGCGTGGCGATGATAGATTTAAAGTTAGATCAAACACCAAAAAAATAATTATCTTCGAAGTAGAGAAACCTTAAAATGTCAGAACAATACTCATTTCACGAAAACCAATACCTGGGCAGGGATTATAACTATATAAGCATAAGGATGGTTATGGCGATTTTTTGCTTTTTGGCCTATTACTGGACAGAGAACCGTGAACGTAACGGCGATTTGTTGTTGGTAGTTGGTTGCGGGATTTTGGTGGTGAGCATTATTATGTTGTTCATGATCCATTATCGTACCATTGTAAACAATAAATCTGTTGTGCTAAACGGATTATGGACTACCCGTTTGGTAAAAATTGATTTGAACAGTATCATAAAGATAGAAAAAATAAAGTATAGCAGCTACTTTTTGAACAACCCTGTTTATAACCTTCACAGAAATGGGACTATAAGGTTTTATGCCGGCGGTAAAGATGCACTTAAACTGGTGGATAGAGACGGTTTGGTTTACATCATCGGTACCCAAAAGCAATCAGAGTTTTATAATGCGGTTAAGGAAGAAATGACTAACAAACCATAGCCATCCTATTGAAATCCGTTTTTGCAAGCTTTATTTGCAGGTGTTTTAACACATTAAAAATTAACTGATATTTTTTTGCCGTTCACAAAATGGTTATTGAAAAAAAGCGGCATTTTAATGGTTAAGGCTATTTATGTCCAATAAAACCACTTTATCGCGTTTTAACTTTTGCTTGATCACCATTCAGAAAAAGAGATGCCCAAACCTGCCGTAAACTGCTTGTGATTATAATCTACCAAGGTTTCTCCGTAACCATTAAACAATTGGATTTGGGCGTTCAATTTCCCGCTTATAGGGTACAGATAGTTTAACTGACAGCTCCCTCTCTTCCAATTATCGAAAGGGCTGGTGGCAAGAAACATGAATTGATGCTTTTTAAAACCATACCTAACCACCGCCTCGCCCTTTCCAATATAATTCACGATCAACGGATTTTCGTCTTCTTCATCCTTTAACCTGATCCATGGCCTCAAAGCCAATTGCCAATGCTTACCCTCAAAACCGGTATTAAATATGATCCTGTTCCAGCTTCTTGATAGTGGCAGATCTTTTCCGTTAGATTGATGATTGAAGGCGATACCGGCCATTTTCACCTTAAAGCCAAATAAATTTAGATCTAGAGGGAAATTCAATATCACTTCTGGCTCATAATTTAGCTCTCTAAAAGCCCTAGAAATGTTGGTATTGTAAATTTGCCAATGAGCTTTTTGGGTATATGCTACCCAAACATCTGCACTTCCCCAAAACAAGCCTTGTATGGCCTTAATTTTTAAGCTTAATTGAAACTTGGCCTCCCTGGCATTATAATCTACGGGGCTAGCGGCACTAAAATCTGGGTTTTCACTATAAGGTTGCTTGTTTGGGCTGCTAGACCATCTTCCGGCGGTTACATAAGTTTGTTTATACGAAGTGATCCTAAAAGTCCCTTTTTTATCGGCAGGATCCAATTCCCATTCTTGGGACAGCGTTCTTCTCGTGTACCTGTCGTTTTTTGCTTCTTGGCAAAAAACATTTAGGGAACTTAATATGAAGAAGGTATAAAACAAAAGGTTTTTCATAAATCTGTTTTGAACCACTAAACTAAACAATCCCATCAAATTTTTTTACCATCCCTTATCAAAACATCCGATCCCTCTACCAAAAACACAGAACTAGGTTCGGCATGATTTAAAAAACCAAAATCAGCCCCGTATAGATCTTCAAAATCGGCTTTAATTGTAAAATCTTTTACATCGTAAATCTCCCATCTTGGGTGTTCCACATCGTATGCTAAAGATTTGTTTTTTCCAGCTTTGGTATAGCCAAAATAATGTTCGGTAATAAATTCTTCTTCGCTTCCGCTGATGATTTTTCGGGCTTCTAAACCTGTTGAAACAGAAAGCTCATACCATTGCTTCTTTTTCAACTGATAACTGATTTTCTGATGATGCTCAAATCTTTCCCAAGAGTGTTTGGTTTTCAATATCTCGTAATGTTCGTGAAATAATGTGTTTGCAACCAAAGCGATCATGGGCTTGCTAACCACCTCACTAATAAATACTGCACCACGTTTCTGGTTTTCTCCGGAGTTATATTTCACGTAAAACCTTAGGTTTATCTCCTCAAAATTGATGTGAAAGGGGATTTTAAAACCCTTAATTCTGGTATCCATAAACATAAAGCCGATCAAGCTGACGTAATATTTGCCATTATAACTATCTAATTGTGTATGCGGCGGGATATATTTTTTTAAAACTTTTGCATCTACAAGGTAATTGGCCATAATCAGCTTTCGCCACTGTGCGGTTAAAAAAGTTGGTTTTTTCACACTTTATGAGCAATTAAAGGGGTTATTTGTTTTGGTTTTTTGCAATAAAGTTTAAAAAACAAATTAGCTTAATTAACTTACCTATATATGATTACAAAAATTTTAAGCTTTCATAAGTAAATTTGTATCTTGCGCCCTCTAAAAATAAAAAATACAGTATGGGTATAATGGGTTTTTTGCGTAACCGAGCAGGGGTAATCATTGTGGTTGCTATCGGTGTTGCAATTGTAGCATTTTTATTAAGCGATGCGATTAGAAGCGGACAAGGGTTTATTTCAGACTCTAGAACAGAAGTTGGAGAGGTTGCAGGAGAGTCTGTATCTTATAAAGATTTTAACCAACGTGTAGATCAAAACTCTCAACAGTTTAAACAGCAAATGGGAAGTTTGAACAGCCAAATGACAAGCTATGTGGTAGAAAACACTTGGAATCAGACGGTTTCTTCCATCATCTTAAAAAAACAAACAGAAAAATTAGGATTAACCGTTGGAGAAGAAGAACTGTTTGATCTGTTATTCAATAACCCCACACAACAAGTTAAACAGATTTTTAGCAACCCGCAAACCGGGGTTTTTGATAGATCTACCGCTATAAACTCTAGAAAAAGCGCAGATACAGACCCTAGCGGGCAGTTAAAGCAACAATGGGTGGCATTAGAAGACAACGTACAGCAGCAACGTGTTAATGAAAAATACATCAACTTGGTTAAAAACGGGGTTTATGTAAACTCGCTAGATGCTAAGGACGATTACAACAACCGTAATAAGTTGGTAAACTTTGAATATGTTTTTAAAGAATATGCGAGTGTGCCCGATGCACAGGTTAACATTACAGATGCAGATTATAAAGAATACTACGAGCAAAACAAATACAAATTCAAAAACCCAACCGAAACCAGGACTTTTGATTATGTAGCTTTTGATGCAGCACCATCTAAACAAGACACTTTAGACGCAAAGGTAAAAATTGATAAAATTGCCGAAGGTTTAAAAGCATCTACAAACGATTCTTTATTTGTGGCCATTAATGCCGATACTAAAACACCTATTGTTTATCAAAAGAAAGGGCAATTGGACCCAGCCTTAGATTCTGTAATGTTTAACGCAAATAAAGGATTTGTTTATGGGCCTTATTTTTCTAACGGAAGTTACAAAGTAGCCAAACTTATCGATTCTAGGATAAGTCCAGATTCTGTTAAAGCCCGCCATATCTTACTTAACCCATCAACAGAAGGGGGAATGGATAAAGCAAAAGCAAAAGCAGATTCTTTAAAGAACCTGATCCAAAACGGGGCTGATTTTGCCGCCCTGGCAGCTAAATACGGAACAGATGCCTCTAAGGATAAAGGCGGGGATTTAGGAACATTTGCAAGAGGCGCAATGATACCTAAGTTTGAAGATGCGGTATTTAATGGTACAACGGGCCAAGTAATGGTAATTACCACTCAATACGGGGTTCACGTTATAGAAATTGAAAAGCAAATTGGTTCCTCAAAAGTTGTTAAAGTGGCAGTTGTTGATAAATCTTTGGTCCCAAGCTCTAAAACAGAGCAAGAGGCCTATCAAAAAGCACAAAGTTTCTTAAGCAATGTGAGCAATGAAAAACAGTTTGACGATAACGTTAAAAAAGAGGGGTTAAACAAACTAGTTGGGGCAGATGTTACGCCGATACAAGGCTCTTTACCCGGCTTAGATGATGCCCGTAACTTGGTACGCTGGGCCTTTAAAGCCGATAAAGGAGATGTTTCTAACGAGATTTTTGATATTGGCGAGAAATACGTAGTTGCGGTTTTAACGGCAATTAAACCAGAGGGAACCCTATCTTTGGAGGATGTAAAAAAACAAATTGAACCAGATGTTAAAAGGCTGGTACAAGCTAAGGTTTTAAAAGCCCAGTTTGAGAAAAACACCAATGGCGCAACAAGTTTAGCACAAATTGCTCAAAAAATGGGCGCACAGGTTGTGCCGGTAGAAAACATTGTTTTTGCGAATCCGGTAATACCGGGCGTTGCGCAAGAAAACAAAGTGATCGGTAGCGTTTTTGGCGCACAACCTAATAAAGTTTCTAAACCAATAGAAGGCGATAGGGGAATTTATGTTTATACTGTAAAAAGTTTTACAAGCCCGGCACCGCTTGCCAACACTTTAAAAGTAAAAGAACAGATGGAACAAGCTATCTCACAGCAAGTTGACGCAGCGGTTTTTGAAGTTTTAAAGAAAAAAGCTAATATTAAAGATAACAGGGCAAATTTCTATTAACGGTAATTTGCTTAAATTTAAAACCGAAGGCTCGTTATGTCTTCGGTTTTTTTATTTTAAAGAAATGGATATTCAAGAAAACATAGTAAATAAAGTTGCCCAAAGCGGATTGGTATCTTTTGATTTGGCAACTTTGAAGGTTGCGGGAGAACGTGTTGTTTATGATATTAAAGACAATCTTTTTCAGGGCTTGATACTTAGAGAAAAGGATTTCAGGGAATTTGTGAAGCAGAACGACTGGGAAAAATATAAAGATAAAAATGTGAGCGTGATCTGTTCTGCAGATGCCATTGTGCCAACTTGGGCTTATATGTTAATTGCATCAAAACTAAGCCCAATGGCTAATTTCTTTGTTTTTGGCGATCTAGAAATCTTAGAGACAGCTTTGTATCTAAAGTCTATTGATGCTTTGGATGTTACTCGGTTTAAAGATCAGCGAATTGTAATTAAAGGTTGTGGGGAAACCTATGTGCCAACTTCTGCGTTTATGGCAATAACCAATAAATTAAATAATGTTGCCAAAAGCGTTATGTACGGCGAACCTTGTTCTACCGTACCTATTTATAAACGTAAAGATTAAATTGGTGCGTTTATTGATTTTAAATCAATTATGAAGAAACTATCCACCGTCTTATTATCGCTGTTTTTAACCATCAAAATAATATCAGCACAAGATTTAGACTATCTAAATAGATCATCTTTTAAAGCAGGCGAAAAAATAACCTATAAATTGAAATATGGGTTTTTTACCGCTGCCGAGGCAACCATACAGGTATTGCCAACAGATATTAAGTTTGATAATAAGCCCACCTACCATTTAATGGTTGAAGGAGGAACCTCAGGCAGTTTCGATATTTTTTATAAAGTAAGGAACAGGTATGATTCTTACATAGACCAAAAGGAGTACACCCCTTATTTATATACAGAAAACATAAGAGAGGATAAATATACCAGAAACGATAAAGCCAGGTTTTATCAAGACCAAAGAAAAGTTGTAGCCACAAAAGGTGTTTTTAAATCCCCGGTTTCACAAACCTTTGATCTGGTTTCTGCTTATTATTTTGCCAGAAATTTAGATTTATCTGGCGTAAAGATTGGCGACAAACTTAGTATCAATTATTTTTTAGACGATGAAATTACCCCTTTGGACATAGAGTATCTGGGTAAAGAAACAATTAGGACAAATTTAGGCAAAATAGCCTGTCTTAAATTTAGCCCCTCAATTAGGCCGGGCAGGGTTTTTAGAAAAGATAGCAAGCTTTATCTATGGATTAGCGACGATGCGAACAGGATTCCCGTAAAGGCTAAAGCCGAGGTTTTGGTGGGTTCCATAAACCTAGAGATCAATACCGTTTCTGGATTAAGAACACCATTAAAAACGCAATAAAGTTTAGTGGTTGATCATAGAAATTTATATCATTTGCAATTGATAAGAATATCTTTAGCCATTACCATGGGCACACTAATATACTTTTTCTCCATATAAGCCATTACTTTCTCTAAAACTTGTTTAGAGTTTTCATCTAATGCCTCGATTTCATTGGCGAAAACAGAATTTAACGCCCGATCTTTTATTTCTTTTATCCTCTGCGGAACTTCTTTCATGGCCAATTCTACCCTTCTTTGTTGCAGAACAGGTCTAAATTGTACAATGTTATCGGCAATAATTGCCTCTCCTTTGATCAACTCTTGGTAGCGTTCTTTTAGGTTGTTCTCTGCAATTTCTTTTAAGGAGTTAATCTCAATATATTGTACCTTATAATTCTGCAAGATTTCTGGTGAGGTATCTCCAGGAACTGCCAAATCAACAATTACCTTAGAAGCATTTTCTTCCCCAGCTAACAATTGTTTATATATCTCGTTTGTTATTACTGGTTCTTTTGAGCCGGTACAGGTAATGATTACATCAAAGCCTTTATCAAAAGTTTTTAAACTTTCTAACGGATAAGCATTTCCGCCCAATTCATTGGCTAAATCTTGAGCCTTACTTAACGTTCTATTGAAAATAGCGAAATTGGTATAAGTATGCTTTTTCAAATATTTTGCGATGTTCTGATTGGTTTCGCCTGCACCGATGATCAAAATTCGGGAATTGGAGCAAACCTGTAAATCCCTTAGTTTTCTGTAAGCCAATGAAACAATAGAAATAGGGTTTTTTGCGATGTTGGTAAAGGTATAAACCTCCTTGGCCGTTTTTACCACGGTATTCATTACCATTCTTAGATAATCACCAGTAAACTTTTTAGAGCGGCAGTTCTCGTAAGATTTCCTTACTTGTGCTAAAATTTCCTTTTCGCCAACTACCAGGCTTTCTAAAGAACTAGAAACACGCATTAAATGATTTAAGGCTTCTTCTTGCTCATATAATTCGCTGTTATCGGTAATGCTTTGCAATTGGGTTTCGCTTAAAGCATCGGCGTGTAAAGCCTGTAAAAAAGATTTAACAAAAGCCTTATCTAACTGGTTGTTTGCCGTAAAAACAAACTCTACTCGGTTACAAGTGGCTAAATAAAAAATTTCGGGAATGTCAAAAGTAGATTTTACTAATTCAAGCCTACTGTATATAGCTTCTTCACATAAAACCAAGCATCCCAATTCTTTCAAATCGATAAGTTTGTGTGTGAATGCTATTACTTTTAGATACTTCAATTAGTTTTTTTTAAACATCACAAAAGTAACCGAGCGGGGCGTATGATGTGTCAACCCTTTGTCAATTGAGGTTATTTAGAAGGAGTATAAATTAAGCCGCTGATGTAATATGATTGTTTAAGGCATGCTATATCCTTTTTGTAAAACTAAAAAGCTTGCTCTTTCTTCTTTCTTGAACGGAACATCCCAGTTTCCTTGGTAGCTTACTTTGGTGGGTAATATCTCGCCATCAAAATAACCCATTTCAATATTCATTTGTACATCAAAATCAAAAGCTAAATTATTAAGCTTCATATCTATATATCGGCCCAAAATTTGAAAATTGCGCTGATCAAATATGGTGGTTAGTTCTTTGATCATGATGCCGTCTTTTTCTCCTTTACTTAAATCATTTTTTACCGTTACCTTAAAGCGATATACAGGGATAGAATCTAAATACATCCCTTTAAAAAACCTGTAATCATAATCTTGGCGCATATTAGCGGTAAAAATTTCTGTTTTACTAGAAATAAACGGGACCCCTTTCACAGGCCTTCCGGGCGAAAAAATAAGTGTTTTTAACTTATCCTTATAAGACTCGCTTTTGCTGCCATCATCACTTTTATCATCTTCTGCGGTATAACCGCTTTTATAGGCCCGCATAAAAATATAATCGAAAAGCTTCAGTGTTGTTAAATCATAATCGCCATTGCGTTTGTATAAATCGCCTTCTGATTTCTCTGAAATTATTTTTAGATGATTGCCCGTAGGTGAGTGTTGCAGCTTACGGTAGATGCTGCCTACCACTTTATTTTTTTTATTATAGGTGTAGATACTGTTTTCAGCGGTAAAAGAATACTTTTTCATATTTCTAAAAGCCTCATAAAAACTGGTATCGGTTACAATTTCATGAATAAAATCTTCTACATTTAAACCAGATTTGCCCACTTTAACAACCACATCTTTATCTATTTTTACAGTTAGAAGGGTATCGGGATTAAAACGAGGGATGGCTTGAGAGAAAGCATATTTAAAATTAAATACAAGGCCTAAAAACAGGATAATAAGATATTTTGTAGAGGATGTTTTCAATAGGATAAATTAAAATACAGCATTAAAACTTATTTTTATTCTTGATTAGAAAACTATAAAGGCAATGATAAATTGTAGGTTAACGCAAATTTCTTTAAACCCCTTAAATTTATGTGGATTAAAATTAGCCTAAGATAGTTGATCAGTTCCCCAATTCTTTTAAAGCCAGATAAGCCATTAAACCAGTACTTAAGCCCAATGCTTTTTCATCAATATCAAAGGTTGGCGTATGTACCGATGAGGTAATTCCCTTTGTTTCGTTTCTAGTGCCCAAGCGGTAAAAACAAGCATCAGAGGCTTGAGAAAAGTAAGCGAAATCTTCGGCGGCCATCCAAATATCCAGATCCAAAACATTCTCCTCTCCTAAATATTCTATAGCGGCCTCTTTGGTTCTGGCAGTTAGTTTTTCTTCGTTTACCAAAAAAGGATAACCTTTTTCTATTCTGAAATCAACGCTACCGCCCATACCCTCTGCAATGTTTTCTGCCAATTTTTTCATTTTGAGGTGGGCTTCTGCCCTCCATTTCTCATTCAAGGTTCTAAAGGTTCCTTCCAAGTAAACTTCATTTGGGATTACATTGGTTGCGCCTTGGGCTATTACTTTCCCAAAAGAAAGCACAGAGGGGGAGCGGGGGTCTGATGATCTGCTTATAATGGTTTGTAAAGCGGTGATCATCTGTGCCATGATCACCACGGGATCTATATTTTGTTGTGGTTGGGCACCGTGGCCACCTTTACCTTTAATGGTAACGTAAATCTCATCTGTAGAGGCCATGTATTTGCCAGACCTGATGCCTATTTTGCCGGCCTCTATCAATGGCATTACGTGTTGCCCCATTACCGCAGTTGGTTTGGGGTTGTCCAATACGCCCTCTTGTATCATTAGATTGGCGCCACCCGGCAAGCGTTCTTCGCCGGGCTGAAAAATTAATTTTACGGTTCCTCCAAATTCAGGTTTTAACTCGCTTAAAATCTTTGCGGTCCCTAATAATGACGAAGTGTGTACATCATGTCCGCAGGCATGCATTACACCTTCGTTTTTAGATTTGTATTCAACTTGGTTAGCTTCAAAAATAGGTAAAGCATCCATATCTGCCCTTAAGGCAATTACCTTATCAGAATTTTTGTCTCCTTTGATAATGCCCACTACGCCTGTCCCTGCCATTTCTGTAAACGGAATGTTTAATTTCTTTAATTCGTTTTTAACAAATAAAGAGGTGTTATATTCTTCAAATGAAAGCTCGGGATGCGAATGTAGATGTCTTCTTTTTTGCGTTACCTCTTCATGAATTTGAGCAGCAAGGGCTCTGGTTTTATCTTTTAATGGATTATTCATCGGCTTTAAGCGGATTAATAGGCAGGTTAAACACAAAAACGGTGGGAAATGCGGGCCTTAGATCATTCGATAATTTTTGGGCATCGGCTTTGTTTCTAAAATCCCCAACTTTAATGCTATAATTGGGCTGCATATAAGAAAGATAGGTCTCATATTCGGGATAATAAGATTTAAACCTTGCTTGTTCATTATAAGCTTGTTTTCTATCGGGCCCATAATAGATCTGCACTCGATAACCATATACAGGAATAGTGGTGCCATCTTTTAATACACCCTTGGTAAGGGCAATTCTTCTTGCTATTAAGCTATCAATTAAAGGGTTTTTAACAACGGTAACCTTAGCTTCGTTTTGTGCAGAGGCAAAAAACGAGGCCAAGGTAAAGGCTATAATTAATATGTTGTTTTTAAACTTCATTTATGCGTTTGCCCCATGGCAACTTTTGTACTTTTTGCCACTTCCGCAAGGGCAAGGATCGTTACGGCCTATTTTAACTTCTGCCCTAATTGGTTGTGTTTTTTGTAATTCACGAGTATCTTCTGCGGGTACGCCATTGTTTTCATGAACGCTTTCTGCTTTAGAGATTTTTAATTTGCTCATGTCTGTTTTTGGCTGTGGACGGGCTTCTCTTAACGGGGCATCGCCTTGAACGGGGATCCCCCCTTTAAACAAGAAGCTTACAACATCTTTATTTACCACCGTAAGCATACCTTTAAACAAATCAAAAGCTTCTACCTTATAAACAACCAATGGGTCTTTCTGCTCATAAACTGCGTTTTGTACAGATTGCTTTAAATCATCCATTTCTCGCAGATGCTCTTTCCAGCTATCATCTATCAGCGAAAGCGTAATGGTTTTTTCAAAAGCTTTTACCACCTCTTTGCCCTTGTTTTCGATTGATTTTTTTAATGGGGCAGCAACTTGTATGCCATGTGTACCATCTGTAAAAGGAACAATGATGCTTTCTATGTTTTGCCCACGGCTATCATAAATCTCTTTTAAAACCGGGTAAGCCTGATTGGCAATGGCTTCTGATTTGTGCTTATAATGGTTAATGGCCTCTAAAAAAACCGTATCTGCCAGTTTATCTGCGTTTAGGCTAGAAAAATCATCTAAAGAAACATTGCTATCAAAAGCAAATAACCTTAAAAGCTCTAATTTTAAGCCTTCATAATTGTTTTCTTCTTTATACTCAAAAACCACATCATCTACCACGTCTAAGATCATGTTTTCTATATCCACATCTAAACGGTTTCCGAAAAGCGCATTTTTACGTTTAGAATAAATTACGCTACGTTGTGAATTCATCACATCATCATATTCTAATAAACGTTTACGAATACCAAAGTTGTTCTCTTCTACTTTCTTTTGTGCCCTTTCTATTGAATTGGTGATCATTGAATGTTGTATAACCTCCCCTTCTTCAATGCCCATCCTTACCATTAGTCCGGCAATGCGTTCTGAGCCAAATAGGCGCATCAGATTATCTTCTAAAGAAACAAAGAACTGTGTAGAACCAGGATCGCCCTGGCGACCAGAACGACCCCTTAACTGCCTATCTACACGGCGAGATTCATGACGCTCTGTGCCCACAATTGCCAAACCACCCGCTGCCTTAACGCCTTCGCCCAATTTAATATCGGTACCACGCCCAGCCATGTTGGTGGCAATGGTTACCTGGCCTGCTTTACCCGCTTCGGCAACGATATCCGCTTCACGTTGGTGAAGTTTGGCATTTAATACATTGTGTTTAATTCCTTTCATTTTAAGCATACGGCTTAACAGTTCAGAAATCTCTACTGATGTTGTACCCACTAAAACCGGGCGGCCTGCCTGCGTTAATTCTACAATCTCTTCTGCAACGGCGTTATATTTTTCTCGCATGGTACGATAAACTTTATCCTGTCTATCATCACGGATGATTGGGCGATTGGTAGGTATTTCTACCACATCCAGTTTATAGATTTGCCAAAGTTCGCCAGCCTCTGTAACCGCAGTACCCGTCATGCCGGATAATTTGTGGTACATCCTAAAGTAATTCTGAAGCGTAATGGTTGCGTAGGTTTGTGTGGCATCTTCTACCTTTACGTTCTCTTTGGCTTCAATTGCTTGGTGTAAGCCATCAGAGTAACGACGGCCATCCATGATACGCCCTGTCTGTTCATCTACAATTTTTACTTTGCCTTCGTCAATAATGTATTCTGTATCTTTTTCAAATAAAGTATAAGCTTTTAATAATTGATTTACCGCATGGATACGCTCTGATTTTATGGAGAAATCGCGAATTAGTTCGTCTTTTTTTGTGATTTTTTCTTCATTGCTCAAGTTAGATTTCTCTATGTCGGCAATTTCGGTACCTACATCTGGCATCACAAAAAAATGTGGGTCTTCACCAGAGGCTGTAATTAGATCTATGCCTTTTTCTGATAATTCTACTTGGTTGTTTTTTTCATCAATTACAAAGAATAGCTCTGCATCTGCAAATGGCATTTCTTTGTTTTGATCTTGCATATAGTAATTTTCGGTTTTATTGAGGATGCCCTTCATCCCGCTCTCGCTCAAAAACTTGATCAAAGCTTTGTTTTTTGGCAAACCACGATAAGCCCTAAATAATGCCAAACCTCCTTCGCCCTCGCTAGGGCCAGTTTTGCCGTCTGCAATTAATTTCTTTGCTTCATTTAAAGCGGTGGTAACGTAATTTTTTTGTGCATTAACCAAACGCTCAATACGTGGCTTAAGATCGTAAAATTCATGCTCGTCTCCTTTTGGGATAGGCCCAGAAATGATCAAAGGCGTACGGGCATCGTCAATCAAAACAGAATCCACCTCATCTACAATGGCATAATGTAATTTCCCTTGAACCAATTCTTCTGGCGAGCGTGTCATATTGTCACGCAGGTAATCGAAACCAAACTCGTTGTTTGTGCCATAAACCACATCGGCTTGGTAAGCCTTTCTTCTTTGTGGAGAGTTGGGTTGATGTTTATCGATACAATCAACGGCTAAACCATGAAACTCGAAAATTGGGCCGTTCCACTCGCTATCTCTTCTTGCCAAATAATCATTTACGGTTACCACATGGATACCTTCGCCAGAGAGGGCGTTTAAATAAATGGGTAAGGTACCAACCAAAGTTTTACCTTCACCCGTGGCCATTTCGGCAATTTTACCTTCGTGTAAAACAATACCCCCTATCAGCTGAACATCGTAATGAACCATGTTCCATTTTACTTCTGTACCGGCGGCCAACCAAGAATTATGATGGATAGCCTTATCTCCCTTAATGATTACGTTTGGCTTTTTGGCGGCCAGTTCACGGTCGAAATCTGAAGCGGTAACTTCTATTGTTTCGTTTTCTGTAAACCTTCTTGCGGTATCTTTCATTACCGCAAATGCTTCGGGAAGGATCTCTAATAAAATTATTTCTAAAGATTTGTTACGGTCTTTTTCAAGCTTATCAACTTCATCGTATAAGTTGGTTTTTTCTTGCAAGGGCATATCTGGGTTTGCCTCTACATTGCTTTTTATTTCCGATATTTTATCGTCTATTTCCTTTAAACCTTCTTTTATCCTATTTCTAAAATCTGTGGTTTTTGCCCTTAACTCATCGTTGCTTAAACTACCCAGTTTTTCGTATTCGGCTTTTATTTTTTCTACTAGAGGTTTGGCTGCTTTTACGTCTCTATCAGACTTGCTCCCAAACAATTTATTGATAAAACTTAACATCTTTGTTTTCTTGTAATTAAAATATGATAAAATCAACAATTAAGCCATGGGCGAGTATAAGCCATTATGGCATTGTTGGGCTGCAAAATTACTATTTTATATGGTGTTTAGGTAACTTTTGGATATGAGATATTTTGTAAAAGATTTTATTTTGAGCATTATAAGTGATACGTTAAATTTTAAATGTTATCACAATTAATTATATCTGTATTTTATTTACACCCTCAAACAGTTTGAACTTGCTGACCTAATTTGGTCAAGCCAGAAATAGGCACCTCCACAAATCACTACCACAGGAAATCCAAAGAACAAAAAAAGCTGGCTCAATTTATTTTTTGAGACAGCCTCTATATATCTTAAATAATTTTCTTGATTCTATTTTGAAACGTACATCACCTCTTTCACGGCTTTAACCACACGTTCTGCATTTGGTAAACTAGCTGCAATTAAAGTTGGGGCGTAAGGAAGTGGCACATCGGCACAAGTGATACGGATAACCGGCGCATCTAAGTAATCAAAAGCGTTCCTTTGAATATTGAAAGCGATTTCTGAAGAGATTGAAGCTAATGGCCAAGCCTCTTCAACAACTACCAAACGGTTGGTCTTTTTTACAGAATTGATGATACAATCGTAATCGATAGGTCTTACCGTTCTTAGATCTATCACTTCTGCATTGATGCCTTCCTTCTCTAATGCTTCTAGTGCTGGTGAGATCACGCGGCTCATCATCTTACCAAAAGAAACAATAGTTACATCAGTACCTTCTTTGGTAATGTTTGCCTTACCAATTTCTAAATAATATTCTTCTTCTGGTACATCTCCTTTATCGCCATACATCAATTCAGATTCCATAAATATAACTGGATCGTTATCTAAAATAGAAGATTTTAATAAGCCTTTTGCATCATAAGGGGTAGATGGAACAACCACTTTTAAACCGGGGCAATTGGCATACCAATTCTCGAAATTTTGGGAGTGTTGCGCCCCTAATTGCCCTGCGTTACCGGTTGGGCCCCTAAAAACTATTGGGCAACCAAACTGGCCGCCGCTCATAGATAAGGTTTTAGCGGCACCGTTAATAATTTGATCTATTGCAACTAAAGAGAAATTGAAAGTCATGAATTCTACAATTGGGCGCAAACCGTTCATGGCAGAACCTATGGCGATACCTGCAAAACCAAGTTCGGCAATTGGTGTATCGATCACTCTTTTCGCACCAAATTCATCTAGCATCCCTTGGCTCACTTTGTACGCACCATTATACTCGGCAACTTCCTCACCCATCAGGTAAATTTTGTCGTCTTTGCGCATTTCCTCGTTCATCGCTTCACGTAGGGCTTCTCTAAATTGTATTTCTCTCATTATGATGTCTCTAAAATTAATTAAGGAATGCAAATATAATTAATGTTGTTTTAAATGCAACGATTAAGGTTTGTAATAATTAGGTTTACGTTTGTACTAGACCAATTGCAGAAGCGGTTGTTTTGCTTTTGGGAATGGGCATTATGCTATAATTTTAATCTTTTTTATTGAAGCAAATAAATTGATATTCTTTATCCTAAAGATTTTAAGAGTTTTTTTGAGGAGTATCTCATAGCCTTTTAAAAACTTGTGTTGCGCCAAATTTATTTTTGCCGTTAAAAAAAATCAGGGCTTCTTTTTCAATTTCAAATCGTAAAAATCTGTTCTTCTGTCTTTTAGGTTCTTTACGCTGCCATGCTCGTGAAGCTCTTTCAATAAATCTAGATTTACATCTGCTATTAAGATGTTTTCATTATTAGGGGTTGTTTCTGCAACAATGGCGTTAGAGGGGAATGCGAAATCTGATGGGGAAAATATGGCAGATTGTGCGTATTGCAGATCCATATTGTTTACTTTTGGCAAATTACCAACAGAGCCTGTAATGGCTACGTAGCATTCGTTTTCTATTGCCCTGGCCTGTGAGCAGATCCTAACCCTGTTATAGGCGTTTTGCGTATCGGTCCAAAACGGGACGAATAAAACATCCATTTTTTCTAGGGCCTGCAACCTTGCCAGCTCTGGAAACTCGGCATCGTAACAGATCAATATCCCTATGCGGCCAGCATCGGTATCGAAAACCTTTAAACTTTCGCCACCGCTCATTCCCCAAGAGTGAATTTCTGATGGGGTTGGGTGTATTTTTACCGCCCTGTCAAAAGTTCCATCCCTTCTGCATAGGTATGAAACATTAAAAAGCTTATCATTTTCTAGCAATGGCATACTGCCGGCAATAATGTTTACATTATAAGAAACGGCTAGTTCACAAAATCTATTTCTAATTTCTTCGGTATGTTTTGCCAATTCCCTAATGGCTTTTGCCTCGCCTAAATGGTTATAATCTGCCATTAAAGGCGCATTAAAAAACTCGGGGAAAACCACAAAATCAGACGAATAATCACTCACGGCATCAACAAAATACTCTGCGCTTTCCATTAGGTCTTTGGCATCTTTAAACAAACGCATTTGCCATTGAACCAAACCAATTCTTACGGTGGTTTTTTTGAGCAGATTGTCTTTATGTTCATCTATGTAATAGATATTGTTCCATTCTAAAAGGGTGGCAAACTCTTTGGATTGTTGGTCTTCTGGTAAGTAATTCTTTAAAATCTTTCTTACGTGAAAATCATTAGAGATTTGGAAAGTTAAGGTGGGATCATAGATTTCCTTCATCTTAACCTTATCTATATATTGCCTTGGTGTATTATCTTGAGCAAATTTTTCATAGTTAGGGATCCTTCCGCCTAAGATGATGGATTTTAGATTTAGGTTTTCGCAAAGCAGCTTTCTGGCATCATATAGCCTTCTTGCCAACCTCATCCCCCTGTAATCTGGATGAACAAATACCTCGATCCCGTAAAGTATGTCGCCATCATAAGTATGGGTACTAAAAGTATAATTACCAATTGCTTGCGAATAGGTGTGTGTTTCGCCAAGTTTGGCATAATCTACAATAATACTTAATGCAATGGCCACCACCTTCCCGTTTACCTCTACGCAAAGTTGCCCCTCGGGGAAAATGGCAATTAATTTATCGATAGACTTTTCCCTCCAATAACTCTCTCCCATCCCTTCATAGGCAGATAGCATTGCTGATTTTAGATCGGCATAGTCTTCTGTTCTTAAAGTCCTTAATTCAACTGTTTCTATTTGTATATTTTTTGTAGTCATTGTTTTATAAAAAGAAAAACCCCGAAAAGGAAATTTCAGGGTTTAAGATGATAAAATTTCTTTTGTTCTATTGTAGTATTAGCTTCCTTACCGCAAATTTGCCGCCACTATTTACACGCATAATGTAAATCCCTCGGTTTAATTGGCTTAAATCTATTTCTTCATTACCTTTTAAATTAGATTTCTGTAAGGTTTTCCGGCCAGAGATATCAAAAAACTCGATGTCGAATTTTTGAGGAAACTCTACATGGACGGTCGTTGTAACCGGGTTTGGATAAAAAGTTAAACCATCAAACTTATTATCTTCTTTAACAGCCGTTACCGTATAATTAAAAGGATCAGAGAAAATGCTGCAGCCAGATGGGTTTTTAACCTCTACCCTATATTGGCCATTTTGTGTAGGGCTAATTGTTTGTGCAGTCTGATTTGTTAATACAGTACTGCCTAAATACCATTGATAAGTAATGGCAACTGTGGGAGGCGGGTTAATAGAAGCACTTAGGGTTTGCCCAGTTTGGGTTACTACGGGTTTATTTGGAGTAGAAGAAACCGCAACTGGTTTTGTAACCGTTGCCCCAGCGCAAGAACCATTTGAAGCATTGATAGGAGTAACAGAAATAATTACGTTACCGGGGCCATTAAAAACCAAACTGTAAGTATCATCAGATACTTTAGATAAACTAGCTGGCCCAGAAACGGCCCATTGATAGGTGGTAGCTCCTGTAACTCCCGTGATTTTATAAGTGCCAACCCTATCAACACAACCTTTGTCGCTGCCATCTATAGAGCCACCTGTGGGCGGTGTACAAGTTTGAGATTTAGCAATTATTGCAAATAGTTGAAAAACAATTAGAAACGATAGAAATCTCTTCATACAAGATAATTTTTTTTAAAGGTAATTAAATTAGTATTTCAAACAATATCAATTTATGATAGTTATACCCGTTTTTTTATAAATAGATACATAAATGTTTATTTTTGTAAAATGAAATTACCAATTGTTGCTTACGGAGACCCTGTATTAAAGAAAAAAGCTTTAGATATTGATGAGGATTATGCTGAATTGGAGGCTTTAATAGGCAATATGTTTGAAACAATGTACGCCGCAAATGGCGTTGGGCTTGCTGCACCACAGGTTGGTTTACCCATTAGACTTTTTATAGTTGATGCCTCTCCGTTTGCGGAAGATCAACCAGATCTTAAAGAGTTTAAGAAAGTGTTTATCAACGCCAATATCATTGATGAAGATGGTAAAAAATGGGAGTTTAACGAGGGCTGCCTAAGCATACCGGATATTAGGGAAAACGTTACCCGACATGAAAATGTTCTCATTAACTATTACGATGAACACTGGGTAAACCACGAAGAGAAATTTAACGGATTGGCAGCAAGGGTTATACAGCATGAATACGATCATATTGAGGGCAAGCTATTTACCGATCGGATAAATCCTTTAAGAAAAACCATGTTAAAAGGAAAACTGGATGCTATCTCTAAAGGAACAATAACAGTGGATTATAAAATGAAATTCCCCTTGGCCAAAAAAGGAAGATAAAATGTGGTTATTATTCTTGGCTTCTTTTTTTATTGCCCTCGGTAATCTGTTTTATTAAGGCCCCCCAAGCAAAAGGGTTTAGCAATGGGTTGGTTTGAACCATGTTTTTATTACCCAAGGCCTGGTGCAGATTATTAAAGCTCATAGCGTTGTGTTCCTCGCCGTCTCTGGGTATATTTTCAGAAAGCTCTCTTAAACTCTTTTTTGAGAGGTTTTTTCTGGCAATCTCAAGGTCATCGTCCGCAAATTTCATTGTTAAGAAATCTTTCTTAAACTCATCATAACTAGCCCAAGGAAAAACCCTAACCATCGGCAGTTGGATATTGTCTGATTTTAACCTAATTATTGCGGTATATTTATGTTCTTTAAGGTTAGATGGGATAACCAACTCTAAATTCTTGTAGCCAATAGAACTAAAAACAACGGTATCACCTTCTTGTAAAACAAAAGAAAAATAACCCTTATAGTTGGATGCGAAAGAATTATTATGGTTGCTTACATTCTTAATTGAAACATAAGGTACTATACTATTGCTATCCAAATCATACACTACGCCACTAAATTGCACCAAGGGTTTCTCCGTTTGTGAATGTGCCGCAAAGCCTATGGCGATCAATAATATGGTTAGTATCTTTTTCAAATTTATATTTCTCAAATCTATTACCCTTAAAGGATATTATTTGTTAAATAAAGTTAAAACACTTTATTATTACAACGATATAAATTTTATAATGTTTTTAGATTACTTCAAAGTGTGGGGCAAAACAGCATTAGGGTCATCAACAGGTGTAATGTTGATGGCCTCCACGGCGGTAATTTCTGGTACCGCCTTTAATACAGCTTGCTCTATGCCTGCTTTTAAAGTCATGATACTCATTGGGCAAGACTCACAAGACCCCAATAATTTTATCTTCAAAACCTTATCTTCGGTAATTTCTAAGATAGATACGTTTCCGGCATCTGCCAATAAATAGGGCCTAATGGTATCTAAAGCTTCCTCTACTTGTTTTAATAAATTTTCTTGATCACTCATAAGCTAATTTTAATTTAAAAATAGGGATTTATTGCTATTTATTTGTATTGGCTTTATCATTTTGTATGGCCACTTGTTGGGCCACTCTTTGCGCCAATTGTATAAATGCGGTTGCAGTTGGATGGTTTTCTTGCAAAACAACGGGTTTACCGGCATCACCAGCTTCGCTGATGCTTTGTACCAAGGGCAACTCGCCTAAAAACGGAGCATTATATAGCGCTGCCAATTCCTTTCCGCCGTTTTTGCCAAACACATAATACTTGTTATCGGGCAATTCTGCCGGAATAAAATAAGACATATTTTCTACGATCCCCAACAAGGGAATATTTATCGCCTCCATCCTAAACATACCAATACCTTTTTTAGCATCTGCCAAAGCAACCTGTTGTGGTGTGGTAACAATTACCGCCCCAGATATCGGGAAACTTTGTGCAACCGTGATATGAATATCCCCTGTTCCCGGGGGCAGATCAACAACTAGGTAATCCAATTCTCCCCAACTAGCGTCATTAAACAATTGTTTAACTGCGGTAGAGATCATTGGGCCTCGCCATGGCACAGGCTGGTTAGGATCGGTAAAAAAGCCTATCGATAGCAATTTAATACCGTATTTTTCTATCGGTTCTATGCTGGTTTTTCCATTTACTTCTGTTGCCTTGGGTTTTGCGCCTTGTAAACCAAACATAATAGGTACAGATGGCCCATAGATATCTGCATCTATTAAACCCACTTTTGCCCCATTTAAGTTTAAGGCAATAGCCAGGTTGGCTGCAACTGTTGATTTGCCAACCCCTCCTTTTCCAGATGCAACCACTATGATGTTTTTAATGTTCCCTGTTAATTGGGTTGGCGTAGAAGTAACCCTACTGGTCATCACAATTTCAATTTCGGCATCTTTACTCACAAAATGCTTGATCGCGTTTCTGCAAGCATTCTCTAACATATCTTTTAAGGGGCAAGCGGGCGTGGTTAAAACAACATAGAAACTTACTTTATTTCCATCTATGGATAAGTTTTCTATCATCCCAAGCGTTACCAAATCTTTCTTTAAGTCGGGATCTTCTACATTTTTTAATGCGGCAAGTATATTCTCTTTGCTAATAGACATTTTTAAAGTTTATCCCCAAAATTACAAAAACTAGGTGGATAACTTTTGTTTAGGCTTTGTTTTTGACTTAAATTAGAAGATTATTATTTTTTTGGGGAAAGAAAGCAGCAGTCTTAAATTATTTATGAGAAAAATATATACCGATATAAAGTGGAAAAAATATAAAAAACCAATTATTATCTCTCTTATAAGCATCTTTATGTTATTCCTTATCGGGATAACTATCGCTTTTAATAAAAGACAAAGCTTGCTTGATGCAGCCATCGCCAAAGCCATAAAGAAAGCAAAAACAGATTATGATCTAAACGTAAAAATAAATTCTTATGGCTTTAGTGGTTTAAGTAAAGTCCATTTTCAAAACGTCTCTATTGTTCCTGATCAAAAAGATACCCTAGCAAAAATCAACGATTTAGAAGTTGGTGTAAAGCTTTTCCCTTTGATTTTTGGTAGCGTAAAAATTTCGGAATTGGCAATCCACAAAGCATTGGTTTTCCTTATAAAAAAAGACAGCATCAGTAATTACGATTTTCTATTTAAGAGGAAAAATAAAGATACATTAGATAATAACCCAAAGGTAGATTTATCAGAATTGGCGAATAAATTGCTAAACCAAGCATTAGATAAAATCCCCGACGATATGGATATTAAGGATTTTTTGATAACCTATAACCAAGATACCACCCATTTTAGCCTTTTAACAGAATCGGCAACGATCACAAACGGAAATGTAAATTCTACCATCAAATACAATAAAAACCAAGCTGTTTGGCATGTTGCAGGCACAGCAAACCCATCTAAACAACAATTAGATTTAAAGCTTTTTGCCGATAATAAAAAGGTGGAATTTCCATATCTTGACAGAAAATTTGGATTAAAACTAAACTTTGATACCGTTAGAACGGTAATGAGAAGCGCAGAAAAATCTGGCGATAGATTCGAGATCGAGGGGAGCTGGTCTGTTTCTAACTTATTGATCAACCAGCCCAGAATTGCATCTAACGATGTAATTATTAAAAACGGATCTATTGATGCAAAAATTTTAATTGGCCCAAACTATGTTGCCCTAGATAGTTCTTCAATTGTTTCTTTAGGTAAAGCCCAATTTAATCCTTATATAAAATTAACCCTTGGCAAAAACAAGATCTATGAACTTAAAGTAAACGCTTACGATCAAAATGCACAAGATATTTTTGATGCTTTCCCAAAAGGTTTGTTTGAATCTCTAGAGGGGATCAAGGTACAGGGCAACTTACAATACGCCCTAAATTTTTATTTGGATAGCAGCAAACCAGATCGAGTTGTTTTCTCATCTGATCTAAACGGGACTAATGATTTTAAGATCTTGAAGTTTGGGAAAACCAATTTCCAAAAAATTAACGCCCCTTTTACATATACGCCCTATGAGAAGGGAAAACCCGTAAGGGATATTGTGATAGGACCAAGCAATCCAAATTTCGTTCCCTTCGATCAAATATCATCAAACATAAAAAACGCTTTGCTTACTTCAGAAGACCCATCCTTTTTCTCTCATCATGGTTTTGTAGAAGAATCCATCAGGCAATCTATCGCTACCAATTTTAAGGCAAAATCTTTTAAAAGAGGCGGTAGCACCATTTCTATGCAATTGGTAAAAAACGTTTATTTAAACCGGCAAAAAACCCTGGCCCGTAAAATTGAGGAGATATTGATTGTTTGGTTGATAGAAAACCAACATTTAACCAGCAAAAGCAGAATGTACGAGGTTTATTTAAACATTATAGAATGGGGCAGGAATGTTTATGGTATTGGCGAAGCATCCCATTATTATTTTGGTAAAAACGCTAGTGATCTAACGGTTGGCGAGTCTATTTATCTGGCTCATATTGTGCCAAAACCAAAATCTTCCCTTTACTGTTGGCAGCCAAACGGGAGCTTAAAAAGTTATCTTACCGGATATTTTAACATGATCGGTGGTTTAATGGCGAGGCGTGGATATATTGAACAGGATAGCAGCAACTATGGCTTTTATGGCGTAAAACTTAAAGAAAGTTTGCGCAAGCAAATTGCCCCTTCTGATTATGTACCAGATAGTTTACAGGCCGAAGACGAAGATAATGGTTTTTTTAACCTCAATATTTTTAAGACCATTAAAAAAGATACCATAGAGAAAAGAGAAACCTTTTTAAAAAAGATATTTGGCGGTGAGGCTCTTAAAAAAGATACCTCAACAAAATCAGCAAAAGAAATACGGCAAGAACGGAGAAGAAGGAGACAGGAAGGTAACAATTAAACAAATTTTTAATTTTTTAAAACCAAATGCCATCTATTTACTTAAATATAGGCAACACCTATATTAAATCTTATAATTTAAAATATGTCACGACACATTTATGAAACAGGTATCATTGGGAATTGTGCCTTTATAGCCCATGTTCACAAAAACACCAACATCAATTGGATGTGTTGGCCCAGGTTTGATAGTTCTTTCATTTTTGGAGGATTATTAGACGACGAGAAAGGCGGAGAATTTTCTGTTAAGCCCAGCGGCGATTTTACCTCTAAACAATATTATTTAGAAAACACCAATGTTCTTTGTACCGAGGTTACAACAGACTCTGGTAAATACAAAGTAACCGATTTTGCACCGCGGTTTGAGCAATCTAAAAGATATTTTAGACCATTGATGCTCATCAGAAAAATTGAGCCTTTAGAAGGAAACCCTCATATAAAAATTAAATGCAAACCCGTATATAATTATGGAAAAGATGTTTTAAAAGCCGTAAGAGGAAGCAATCATATAGAATATTCTGGTTGCGATGATAATATCCGTTTAACCACAAATGCAACCATCGCCTACATAGTAGAAGACCAATATTTTATTCTGAAAGAAACAAAATATGTGATTTTAACCTACGGGCAACCCATGGAAGCCGCTGTAGAAGCCACCGCAGAGAGGTTCTTGTTAGAAACGGTTGCCTACTGGCGCACATGGATAAAAAGATCTTCTATCGGAGATTTTTACCAAGAGTACGTCATTCGTTCTGCTTTGGCCCTAAAAATCCATCAATATGAAGATACTGGGGCAATAATTGCGGCAAGTACAACCAGTTTGCCAGAGTTCCCGGGTAGCGGGCGCAATTGGGATTATAGGTATTGTTGGTTAAGGGATACTTATTATGTGATAAACGCATTGCACCATATTGGGCACTTTGAAGAAACCGAAAGATATTTTGATTACATCACCGATATTTCTTTTGAGGAAGGGTTAAGGTACCAACCTTTGTACAGCATCTCACGCCAAAAAAATCTGGTAGAAGAGATTGCCGATCACCTAAAAGGTTATGAAGGAAATGGCCCGGTTAGGATAGGAAACCAAGCTTATGAGCATATACAAAACGATATTTATGGGCAAGCCTTAATTTCTTTACTGCCACTTTACACCGATCATCGTTTTGTTTTTTCTGAAAGAAAAGATTCTGCAGACCTGGTTAAGGTTGCCTTAGATAGGATAGAACATACTATTGACGAGAAAGATGCCGGAATTTGGGAATTTAGAAATAGTGCCTATATACACTGTTACAGTAACTTGTTTCAGTGGGCGGGTTGTTGTGCTGCTTTAAAAATAGCCACAAGCATCAAAGATGAAAAGCTAGAGAAAAAGGCAATGGATTTAAGGGATAGGGCGGCAAAGCACATTGAAGATTGTTATGATCCAGAACGCAAAGTTTATACCCACGCAGTAGGAAGCCCTTATTTAGACGCAAGTACGCTGCAATTGATCATGATGAATTATTTAGATCCTCATTCTCAAAAAGCAAAAGACCATTTGATAGCTCTAGAAAAAGAGTTGAAAACAGAAGGGGGTTTGTTTTACAGGTATTTGCATAGCGATGATTTTGGAAAACCAGAGACTACTTTTTTAATATGTGCTTTTTGGTACGTGGAAGCCTTGGCCTGTGTGGGTAGGGTTGATGATGCCATTAAAGAATTTGAAAAATTAATGCCATACTGCAATCATTTAATGCTCTTTAGTGAAGATGTGGACGAAAAGACCGGAGGAATGTGGGGTAATTTCCCACAAGCCTACAGCCATGTTGGTTTAATGAATGCCGCTTACCGTATTTCTAACAGGTTAAATAAACCACTTTATTTAACTACTGATATGCTGAAGTAAAGCCCTGGTTTCATCAACACTCCTTAAATAAAATTTTGCTTCAGAAACGCTACTGCCTACTTTTATGGTAATAGCTTTCTCTGGCAAACTCTCAAAAATATCTTCATCGGTATGGTCATCGCCCATGGCCATTATAAAATCGAACCCTTTTCCGTAAACATAGGCTAGTGCCGCTTTTCCCTTATTGATCTCTGAGTTCTTGATTTCTACAACCTTGTTCCCTGGCAATAATTGTAAACCTTTTTCACGGGTTAGGTACCTCATGTTACTGATCAATTCATTTGCCCTTAAATCTCCCAAACCTTTTTCTACTTTTCTATAATGCCAAGCTAAAGAAAAACGCTTTTCTTCAATAAAACTTCCTGCGGTCCTATCAGAATAAGATTCTAACATGGGGCGTACCGTTTGTTTCCATTTATCAGATAAATTGGGTGTTTCTTTCCAAACGCCACCATCAAATTTTTTCCACGCCCCATGTTCTGCAATTAGATCTATGGGCAAATGCCCAAACCATTCTCCCAAGGTCTCGTATTTTCTTCCACTGATAATTACGATATGGTTTTTTTCATCCTTGTTCAAATCATCAATAATCTGATAAAGCTCTGCATCTGGCTTTGCTTCTAATGGGTTTCCTTTAAAATTTACTAGTGTGCCATCATAATCTAAAAAGAAAACCCTTTTTTTTGATGAATTTAAGGCCTCTTTAAATTGATGTCTTAAATCGCTATTCACGTGTTTCGCCCTTCTAGATTTTTCGTGGTTTTTTACCGCCGCTAATTGGTCCATAAATATCTTTACCCAATGGTTAATGTCAAATTTCATTACCGTTTCCCTCAAGTTTTTCATCCTCGATATTTTTTCTTCTTCTGGCATCTCTAAAGCTTGTACAATTGCCCGGTACATTTCTCCCAAATTATTTGGGTTAACTATTATCGCTTCGATCAACTCTTTTGAAGCGCCCGCCATTTCGCTTAAGATCAGCACACCCGTTTCATCGGTTTTGCTGGCGATATATTCTTTGCTCACTAAATTCATCCCATCACGCATTGGCGTAACCAAACAAATATCTGCTCTAGAGTATAAGCCAGAAAGTGTTTCTATCGGAAACGAGCGATAGAAATAATGTATAGGGTGCCAGCTTGGGGTCCTATATCTTGAGTTGATGTTGCCCACCAACTTATCAATATCGTCTCTTAAATCCCTGTATTGAGGAATGTTATCCCTAGATGGTACAACGATCATGTGCATGGATATTTTTTCTATATAATCTGGGTTTTCGCTCAATACTTTATCAAAAGCCAATAACCTTTGGATAATACCTTTACTATAATCTAAACGATCAATAGAAAGGATGATCTTGGTATCGCCAATAATTTGGTTATAAACTTCTTTCTCTTGCAAAACCGCTTCTGTATGGGTTAGATCGTTAAATTTTTTTGCATCGATACCCATCGGGAAAGCATCAATAGTGATATTCCTATCGTCTTTATGGATAACGTTTGCGGTAGTTTGTATGGGCAAAACCCTTGTTGCAGAACTGGTAAAATGCCTCACATCGTCATACGTATGGAAACCTATCAGATCAGAACCCAACATCCCGTTCAATAATTCAGCCCGCCAAGGTATCAGCCTAAATAGCTCATAAGACGGGAACGGGATATGCTGAAAAAAACCGATGGTGGTATTTGGCAACGCTTCCCTAATCATCTGCGGAAGCAAAAGCAATTGATAATCATGGATCCAAATGATATCGCCAGGCTCGGCAATCTCTAGTACCACTTTTTTAAACTTTTCGTTTACAGATTGGTAATAATCCCAATAAACCTGTTCGTACTGGGCGTAAGTACTCATGTAATGAAAAATTGGCCAAAGCGTTTCGTTAGAAAAACCTTCGTAATAGTTTTGTATCTCTTCTGGATCTAAATAAACCGGACAAAGATTTTCTTGTTTAAGTTTATTGGTTATTTCTGCTTCATCGCCTTTATCTACATCTAAACCCGCCCAACCTATCCAAACATTATCTCCTTGCTTATAAATAGATCCTAAGCCCGTGGCCAATCCGCCTTCGCTCACTTTAAGTTGGTATTCGTCATTCTCTTTAGCGATCCTAACCGGTAGGCGGTTAGAAACTATAATGGTTTTGCTCATGATCTTTGGATGTAATTTTGTTTCGGGATAATGATAAGCAATAATACGACCAGTTTACAGCTTAAAGATTATCAGAATTGATATTTTAATAAAAAAATAAGTTTATAAGACAAAAAAATACAATTTACTGGCTTGTTATTTGCTTAAATTACAAAAATATATTGATATATGATTTTTCTTTCCTTAAATCTTGATAATGATTTCATTTCTAACATCAGCCATCTGCCCGATTTAGTGTTCAACATTATTATTTTACTGATTTCTGTTGTGTTGGCGTTTCTACTAAAAGCAATATTTTATAGATTAACCTCTTATTATAGAAAGCAAGAAGAATTTAGTTTCTTAAGGTCTATTGTTTTGTACCTAAGCAAACCCTTAAACTTTTTTCTGCCATTGGTTTTCATCAGTTCGTTTTCTAGCTTGATGAGGCTTTCTGCAATAGAGAGAGGTTTCTTAAATAAAGCGGTAGAAATAGGTTTGATCATCGCTTTTTCATACATTTTGATCAACCTGATAAAGGTTGTACAAGATTTTGTGGTATCTACCTATAACCTCCAAAAAGAGAACAATTTAAAAGAACGTAAAATACGGACACAGCTCCAATTTTTAAGAAAATTTATGGTAGCCTTAATTTTGGTTTTAACCGTAGCGGCTATACTTTTTAGTTTTGAGGGAATGCGCAAAATTGGTACGGGGTTGTTAACCAGCGTTGGGATTGGCGGTATCATTATTGGGTTTGCGGCGCAAAAATCTTTAGGGAATCTGCTTGCGGGGTTTCAGATAGCGTTTACGCAACCCATTCGTATAGATGATGTTTTGGTGGTTGAAGGAGAATGGGGCAAGGTAGAAGAGATTACTTTAACCTACGTGGTACTACATATTTGGGACCAAAGGCGATTGATTTTACCCATTACTTATTTTATCGAAAAACCTTTCCAGAACTGGACAAGAATTTCTGCAGAAATCTTAGGAACCGTTTTTTTATATGTTGATTACACGCTCCCGCTAGAAGAATTAAGAAAAGAATATGACAGGCTAATTGATAATAACAAACTTTGGGATAAAAAAGTAAAGGTGATACAGGTTACCGATACCAAAGAAAGCGTAATGGAAGTAAGGATTTTGATGAGCGCAAATAACTCTTCCGATGCCTTTGATTTACGTTGCGAGATAAGAGAAGGGCTTGTTTCTTTTATCCAGAAAAACTATCCAGAAAGCTTACCAAGAACAAGGGCAGAGCTTACAGAACCCAAAAACCTAACCCAAAAAAAATCATAAAACCGTCATATAAACTAACACGACACAAAATATAAGTTTAAACATCTATTTTTGAAGAAAAATATTAATCATGGAAAATAACAAAGAAATTATAAGTGCCCTTAATTGGAGGTATGCAACAAAAGCTTTTGATTCTACTAAAAAATTAAACCAAAATGAACTGGGGTTATTGTTAGATGCGGTGCAGCTGGCGCCAAGTTCTTATGGTTTGCAACCTTACCAAATTGTTGTAGTTAGCAACCAAGAAGTTAAAGAAAAATTGAAAGCCGCGGCTTACGGGCAACCACAGTTAGCAGATGCTTCGCATATTTTTGTTTTTGCGATCACAAAAAATTACACCACCCAACACGTAGATGATTATGCAAATAACATTGCCGCTACCAGAACTATAGAAGTAGCAGACATACAAGGTTTTGTAGATACCATGAAAGGTACTGTTAATTCTCGTTCGCAAGAAGAATTAGCCGCTTGGAACGCAAGGCAAGCTTACATTGCTTTGGGCGTTCTATTAGAGGCCGCTGCAATAGCAAAAATTGATGCTTGCCCAATGGAAGGTTTCAACAACGCTCAATTTGATGAGATTTTAGATTTGGGAGATAAAAACCTGACTGCTGTTGTAATTGCACCAACCGGTTTTAGATCAGCAGACGATGCTTACCAACATTTTGCTAAAGTGAGAAAATCTAAAGAAGATTTGTTTATACATATTTAATATCTCATTTTAACTTATTGAAAGCCCGTTCTTATTTTGGAATGGGCTTTTTGGGTTTAAGAAACTTTAATCGAAACAGTTAGAATCCTGAAAATTAAAATAATTAAAACTTAATAAAATGGAATAAAAAACGTTTAAAAATTCAGAAAATACTCAATATTGAAATTGATTTTTAATTAAAATAAAGTTAGGGTAAAGCCCGTTTTAATCGGATTAATTCAAACACTGTTTAATGGATAGAAAAGAATTTTTAGCTTCCATAGGAATGGGCGCCGTTTCTGTTGCTGTTTTTAATTGCATTGGGTGCTCAAAATCTCCTACTTCTGGCCCCTTAATTCCTGCTCCAACTAATGTTGATTTTACTTTAGATCTAACAAGTTCTGCAAATACCAGTTTAAATACTAATGGCAATTATATTTATGCCAACGGGATAATTGTTGCCCGTACAACAGCAGGCGAGTATATTGCCGTTTCGCAAACTTGCCGACATGAAAACACCAATGTAATTTATAGGGCAAATAATCATCAATTTTATTGCCAAAGGCATGGTGCAACTTATTCAGAAACGGGGGTTTCTGCCGGTATTGAAACCAATTTACCATTAACAAAATATAACACCCAACTTACGGGTACAAATCTTCGCATCTTTTCTTAAAATATAAATATTTTAGTATGAAAATTTTGAGTATTTTATTTTTATCATTCTTAATTTCTGGAAACTCTTGGGTATTGGATTTCCAACAAGCAGAAAATCAGGCAAAAGAAAGCCATAAGCTTATTCTAATCAGTTTTTCTGGATCGGATTGGTGCGGCCCTTGTATTAGAACACATAAAGAAATTTTTGAAAAACAGGCATTTATAGATTATGCCGATAAAAACTTAGTATTGGTTAAGGCTGATTTTCCTCGATTAAAAAAGAACCAATTACCAGAAGATCAACTAAAAAAAAATAATGAGTTGGCCGTAAAATACAATCCTGAAGGAGATTTCCCTTTAACGGTTTTAACAGATGAAGAAGGAAAAGTGATTAAAGAATGGAAAGGATTTCCTGATTGTTCTTCTGATGAATTTGTAAAGAAAATACAAGATGCCGCTCATTGATACAGAACAACAACAAATATTTAAACAATCTTTAAAACTGATGGGAAATCAGTTTGAGATTACCGTTGTTGCAGATGACCAGGCTTTCGCCGATCAAAATATAGAAAAAGCAATTGTAGAAATTAAAAGGATAGAGCAATTACTAACCACTTTTAAATCTGATAGCCAAACCAATCAAATTAATGAAAATGCAGGCGTTGCCGCTGTAAAAGTAGATGCGGAAGTTTTTTATCTCATTCAGCGTTCTATTCGCATATCAGAGATTAGCCAAGGAGCTTTCGATATTACTTATGGCTCTTTAGATAAACGTTTTTGGAATTTTGATGCCAATATGGTCAGTCTTCCAGATAAAGATTTGGCCAAACAATCGGTCTCTTTAATAAACTATAAAAACGTAGTGTTAGATGCCATAAATCAAACTGTTTTTTTAAAAGAAAAAGGAATGCGCATTGGTTTTGGAGGTATAGGAAAGGGCTACGCTGCTGATAGAGCTAAAAGAGTTTTACAAGAAGCAGGAATATCAAACGGAATTGTTAATGCTTCTGGAGATTTAACAACGTGGGGGTTTCAGCCAAATGGCAAACCTTGGACGGTTGGCATTGCAAGTCCTCAACATAAATTAACGCCTTTTTCTTTTATGGATATTAGCAACATGTCTATTGCAACATCTGGCAATTATGAAAAATTTGCTATTATAGATGGTAAAAAATATTCTCATGCCATTGATCCAAATACTGGTTTTCCTGTTTTTGGAATCAATAGCGTTAGCATTATTTGCCCCCAAGCAGAGCTTGCCGATGCTTTGGCAACACCTGTGATGGTAATGGGCGTAACAATTGGTTTAAATTTAATTAACCAATTAAGTAACGTTGCATGTATTATCATAGATGATCAAAACAGACTTTACACTTCAAAAAACGTCAACATCAATAAGGTTAAGAATTAAATATCTAATGCTTAAAGCCAAAATGAAAAAAATAACTCCTTATGCAATTTTAGCTTTTATGCTGGTTGCTTTTAGCTCTTGCGGTAGCGTTAAAGCTTATGATAAAATAAAATTAAAAGATGCCGAAATGGAACTTGGCGCAAGAAAAGCCGAGAAGTTTGAACAAAATTTTCAGCTCTATCGCGAAGGTTCTGCTGGTGCTAACGGAGGAAAAAGTGGCGGCGGTTGTGGTTGCAATTAATAATTTACGTTAACGATAGCAGCGACATCCCGTCAGTAGTCGGGCTGGCTTTTTTTTCATCCCGAGCGGAGTCGAAGGGTAAGACAAAAGATATATCCGCCAGCTGGCGGCGTGTTAAAACTACCTTAAAAAATCTTAATAATAAATGAAATATATTTCATTAACCATAGTTGCGCTTTATTTAGGAATTGCAGCAAGTTTTGCCCAGGCTATCAAAAAGGATACTGTATCTTATGAAAAGAGAAAGTTAAAATTTGAACAAGCCGATTTGGTGAATAGTTATTACCACCAAGATGGGAACAACTCTGCTGTAACAGGAGGAATTGGGACAGAAAAATTGACGGATTTTTCTAACACTTTTGATTTACAACTTTCCCGTTACGGTAAAACTGGCTTAAAACATACTTATAATTTTGAGTTGGGTTTTGATACCTATAGCTCGGCATCTTCAGATAATATAGACCCAAGCACCCATACTGGGCCTTCATATTCAGATGTTCGTATTTATCCTTCTTTAAGTTGGGATATTGCGAATGAGAAAAAAGGCCATAGTTTTGGTTTTGATGTTTCTACCTCTAATGAATTTGATTATACTTCTTTTGGCACAGGCTTACATTACGCTAAATCATCAAAAGATAAAAATACAGATGTAGAGATAAAGCTAAAAGCATTTTTTGATACTTGGAAAGTTATTTTGCCTTATGAACTACGACCGGATGATAACGGTGGGCCGGGTTACCAACAAAATGATCGAGCACCAAGAAATTCTTTTAGTGGGGCAATTAGTTTGTCGCATGTTTTTACCAAGAATTTTCAAGCTTTGTTAATGGTAGAGCCAGCCTATCAAAAAGGTTTATTGGCTACTCGATACCAAAGGGTTTATTTCACAAATTTTTCTCATTTAGCAGAATTCTTACCTAACAATAGATTGAAACTACCTATTGGAGCAAGGTTAAATTACTTTTTGGGAGATAATTTAGTGCTTCGTTCTTTCTTAAGATATTATACCGATGACTGGGGTCTAAGTTCTGAAACAGCAGAATTAGAGACCTCAATAAAGATAAATCCGTTTTTTTCTATTAGTCCTTTTTATAGATATTATCAGCAAACCGCTGTAAGATATTTTGCTGGATATGGAGAACACGATGCCAACGACGAGTTTTATACTAGTGATAACGATTTATCAAAGTTTCATAGCGATTATTATGGCGCAGGAATTAGATTTGCGCCTCCAACAGGTGTATTTGGTGTTAATAGACTTTCAATGATAGAGTTAAGATACGGACATTATAATAGAAGCAATGGTTTAAATTCTAATATTGTGAGCATGAATTTGAGATTTAAGTAAATATCTTTTAAATAATTACAAGAGAATGTCACAAAAGGAACAAATTCATGCTGTCCGACAACTAGCGGATTCAGCATCTCATCAGTAGGTTTTCAAGTTATATAAGAGCTCATTTTCATAAGATTCCGATTAGCCAGCTGGCTAACGGAATGACACCACGCTTAAGACAGCCTCTTTTTTATTGAAGAAATCTTAATGCTTAAACTTTTTAAACCCTCAATTGTTAATCATCAATGGCGAAAGTAACAATAGAAATTATCCGGGTTTTAAGAAAAACTGCCAGTAATTTAGAAAAAGGCTCTAAATACCAATGGGGTCACATGGGAAGCTGTAACTGCGGTAACTTGGCCCAAGTAATCACCAATAAGAGCAAAGCAGAAATCCATAAATCTGCCATGAGGGGCCATGGCGATTGGAACGAGCAATTGATAGATTATTGCCCAACTAGCGGTTTGCCAATAGACCATATTATAGATGAAATTCTTGCCTTAGGTTTTACAAGAAATGATCTTTCCCATTTAGAGAAACTTTCTGACCCTCAGGTTTTAAAGCAATTACCTTTAGAAGATAGGTTTTTAAAGCATAACGTTAAAAAAGACGTAATTACTTATCTTGAAACTTGGGCCAATTTTTTAGAAGAAAATCTATTAGGTAAAATTTCTATTGCAAACATTTATCATCCTAGCCTTTTAGCGGCCAAATAAGGGTGAATAAAATTAAATACATATCTTTAAAAGAACTAGGTTACCATTAAAATTAATCAAATGAAAAAAATCTTATCAAGTATTATTGCATTATTAGCAATTTTAACTAGCACCAACTGCCTTAAGGCGCAAGCATTGATGCCAATGCCAAGTACAGGGCAAACCATTATCCAAGATTTTGGATTGGGAAAAGTTACTTTAACCTATTTTAGGCCAAATGTAAAAGGCAGGAAAATATTTGGCGGTTTAACTCCCTACGGCGAGGTTTGGCGTACCGGAGCAAATAATGCAACCACCATAGCGTTTACAGATGAAGTTTCTATTGCGGGTAATAAAGTGCCCCCCGGTAAGTATGCGCTATTTACCATCCCAGAAAAAGATCGGTGGACTATCATTTTAAACAAAACATCAGATCAATGGGGAGCTTATGATTATAAAAAAGATGATGATCTTTTACGTTTCACGGTTAAACCTATGATGACCAAAAACCTAACTGAAACTTTTACCATGCAGTTCTCTAACGTTACCCCTGGGAGCATGAACCTAAATTTGATGTGGGAAAATGTTGCCATTAGCATCCCTATGACAATAGATTACGATGCCAAAGTAATGGCCAATATTGATAAAGCCATGATGGGCGATAAAAAACCTTACTTCGCAGCTGCCCAATATTATTACAGTAATGGTAAAGATCTGGATAAAGCTTTAGAATGGATTAATGAAGCCGAAAAAACCGACATGAAAGCCCCTTGGTTTAAATTATGGAAAGCCAAAATCCAACTAAAAATGGGAAACAAAAAAGCCGCTAGAGAAACCGCCATGCAGGGTAAAGAACTAGCTAAAGCAGCAAACAACGAAGAATATGAGAGGCTTAACCAACAAGTTTTAGACAGCATATAAAGTTTAAACATTAAAAAGATTTAAAGCACTTTGTTAATTAAACAAGGTGCTTTTTTATTTATTTCTCAATCTTAATTTTAATAAATCCCAAATATTAGGATTTAAAATTCAATTATTATTAATAAAATAATGCTACATATAAAAATATGGTAATTATTTCTTTGTTTATTATCAAATTATCTATACCTTTTAAGCAGTTTTTAAAAAAATAACCACTTTGTTCATGGGTTCATCAGCAATATTTAACAATTACACTTCGGGTAACGAGTTTTACGACGAGATGTACAATGGAAGTTCTATTAGAGCTCCTTATAAAAAGCTGTATGAATTTTTAAAAAATTATCCTGCCGAAGAACTCAATAAAAAAGAGGAAATGGCCAGACGGTTGTTTATGAGCCAAGGTGTAACTTTTACGGTTTATTCTGGAGATGAAGGGATAGAAAAAATTTTCCCTTTTGATGTTGTACCCCGCATCATAACAGCAGAAGAATGGAATTATATTGAAAGCGGCATTAAGCAAAGATTAAAAGCGCTCAACCTTTTTCTCAACGATATTTACTCCAATCAATTTATCATTAAGGATAAAATTATCCCTATTGATATGATTTATTCTTGTGAGCATTATTTAAGAGAAATGCACAACCTTAAAGTACCACATGATATTTTTGTTCATATTTCTGGTATCGATATCATTAGGGATGCCGATGGCACTTTTTACGTTTTAGAAGATAATTTAAGAACGCCTTCTGGTGTTTCTTATATGTTAGAGAACAGGGAAATCACTAAACGTATCTTCCCCGATTTGCTCCCCCAAAATTCGGTTAGGCCGGTAACAAATTATCCTCAATTGCTTTATAAAAGTTTGGCCGCTTTATCACCAAGGCATAATTCTAACCCAAATATTGTGATGCTTACACCGGGAATTTATAATTCGGCGTATTTTGAACATTCTACACTGGCTAGGTTAATGGGTATAGAGTTGGTAGAAGGGAGGGATTTGGTGGTGGATAACCATCGGGTTTTTATGAAAACCACCGAAGGTTTACAGAGGGTAGATGTGATTTACAGACGTGTTGATGATGAATATCTAGATCCATTGGTTTTTAATTCTGGAAGCATGTTAGGTGTTGCAGGGTTAATGTCGGCTTATAGAAGAGGCCATGTTGCCATTGTAAACGCTCCCGGAAATGGCGTAGCAGATGATAAGGCAATCTATATCTACGTACCCGATATGATCAAATATTATTTGAACGAAGAACCAATCCTCAAAAACGTACCAACTTATAAAATGGAAGATGTTTCTGAAAGAAAATATGTTTTTGAGCACATAGAAAATATGGTGATCAAAAAAACCAACGCTTCTGGTGGCTATGGGATGATTATTGGTAATTCGGCAACAGAAAACGAAATTGAAGAATATAAAAAGCAAGTGGTTTTAGATCCTCGATCATTTATAGCACAACCTATCATCAGTTTATCCGCGGCACCGTGTTATATCAACGGCAAATTACAACCTCGGAGGATAGATCTAAGACCTTTCGCAATTTTTGGCCCATCGGGTATAGAAATTGTGCCGGGCGGCTTAACAAGGGTTGCCCTAAAAGAGGGTTCTTTGGTGGTAAACTCATCACAAGGGGGTGGCAGTAAAGATACTTGGGTTTTGAATAGTTAGTTGATTAGGAAACAGTTCATTAGGCATTGGTTCATTAGAATTGAAAGTCAACAAAGCTGGCTTTGGTCTTTGGGATACAGACTTTAAAAGAAATAAATATGTTAAGTAGGGTTGCAAATTCTTTGTATTGGATGTCTCGTTATATGGAGCGTTGCGATGGCATTTTAAGGTTGTTAAGGGTTAATTATGCTTATTCGCAAGATGAGTTCGATAAATTTAGCTGGCGACCAGTATTGATGATTTTTACGGATATGTTGCCCATTACCATAGAAAAAACCAAATACGAAGGCAGAAAGGTTTTAGAGTTTATGGTAACAGATAAACTGAACAAAAACTCTGTTTTTAGTTTAGTTAACAAATCTCGTGAGAATGCAAGATCGGTACAAGATAATGTAACCAAAGAGCTTTGGCAATGCCTTAACGATTATTACCACGTTACCAGAAATAAGGATTTAGTAACCGCCTTAAAAGTAGAGGATCCAATTTCTGTTTTGGATGATCTGGTGCAACAAGGGATGCACTATTATGGCATTTGCGAAATTACGATGGCCAGGGGCGAAGGTTATTATTTCATGAACATAGGTAAATATCTAGAAAGGGCCATGCAATCCGTAGATATTTTAAACGTGAAGTTTAGTGAGCTAGGTTATTCTTTGGAAGAAAGATCTGACCCTACCTATTGGAAATATCTATTGCTCTCTATTTCTGGCTACGAAATTTTCTTGAAAAGTTACCGCTCTGCTTTAGATTCTAGAAACATCTTGCATCAAATTGTTTGGAACGAACATTTCCCAAGATCAATTATTTACTCGGTAAAAAGATTAAAACAATCTTTTGAGACCCTAAAAACAGATCGTAATAGCGAGGCTTACAAGGCAATAAGCTTTATGATTGGCAAATTAGAAAGCCATATCCGTTATTCAGATCTAAAAGATTTAGAAGAAAAAGGATTGAAAGAGTATCTTCACGATATAAAACAAGAACTATTAGCTATTGGAAGTGCGTTTAATCATTATTACTTTGCATTTAACTAAATTGTACCAAGCTTAAACCTAATGCCAAAATTTACTATCCATCATAGTACCAACTATTCTTACGAAACGCCGGTATATGATAGCGCAAACCAGATCATGCTTTATCCCATAAAAGATAAACAGCAAGAAGTGGTAGAGCAACAAATAAAAATTACTAATGATCCAACCGTAGATGTTTATACCGATTATTATGGTAACGAAGTTGGTACTTTTACCCATCCCGAGGCACATAGAGAGTTAAAGATAGAATCTATAGTTATCGTAAACGTAAAAAAGCGAATAATGCCAGAGACCTCTATCTTTAAAGAAGATGAATGGGCAAACCTCAAGGTATTATCCTACCAACTCCCTTATATCAATTTTTTAAAACAAGAAATCGTAGCTTCCCAAGAAGAAATATTAGCCGCCATAAACCTTTCTCAAAAAGAAAACAATTCTCCATTTGAAGTAGCAAAAAACCTGTGCGATTATGTATTTAAAAATTTTAGGTACATAAAAGGGGTAACCACCGTAGAAACCACCGTAGAAGAAATTTGGAAGATAAAATCTGGTGTTTGCCAAGATTTTGCCCATATTTTATTGGTAATGTTAAGGTATATGAAAATACCAGCAAGGTATGTTAGTGGCTATATTTGCCCCAATAAAAACGGAATGAGGGGCGAAGGCGCAACCCATGCTTGGGTAGAAGCTTATTTGCCAGATTATGGTTGGTTGGGTTTTGATCCAACAAATAATTGCATTGTGGATGATACCCATGTTAGATTGGCGGTAGGCCGTAATTTTGTAGATTGTAGCCCGGTAAAAGGAATATATAAGGGTACTTCCAATCATAAATTAGAAGTAAAAGTTTCTGTTGCTTATGAAAACGACCCTCTCCCATCTTTAGAACAAACCGACCCTGTTTATGGCTTAGAAACCGCCCCAATTAATTCTTATAGAAAGTTTGTTGATATGCAACAACAATGAGCGTGTTTTTAGTGTTGTTGTTCTAACTTTATTCTAATTAATTACAAGCTTATGGCAATCCTCGAAATTAAATTGTAGAGATGCCAGAATAAAACACCAAGTTACCTTACCAACAATTAAAAAGATTACTGCTAAAAACATGGTGCTTTTTGCATAACTAAATCCAAAACCTTGGTCTTAATTTGGGATATTTAACACCTTCAAAATTTTGGGACATTACGATCAAATAATTCTCCCTTTTTTTTGCAGCCTTTAAATTATAAATTTTATGGTTTTAGGTGTTAGTAATTCAAATCAAAATCTTCTACAATGCCAACTAAAATTGGTCTTTCTTTTTTGAGGAACATTATAATTTATAGCTTTTAGAATCTCTACAAGAACTATCTTTTAGCCAATTTCATCTAAAATCTAAATCATTCCTTGCAAAGGTTTTCCGTTTTCATGGCTTCATAAACCTTTAAACCCCAACCTAAAGTAACAAAACGGTTAATATTTCCTTCGCTTTTATTTAATCCCTACATTGTGAGATTAGAAAAACCAAATATTTAATATGAAAAGAAATTTACAGACCTTAAAGCTAGCGGGATTATTTTCTCTAGCTGTTGCGGTATCTGCTTGTTCTGCTCAAAAAAAGAAAGAGGCAGAAAAAGCTAAGATGGCCGCTACTTCGGCGGCTAAACCAGCAACTCCAAAAAAAGAAGGTGGTTTAAAGCCTTACAAAGAAATTATTACCTCAAAAGCAAAAACAGATACAGGCTTATTTACGGTTCACTACCTTGATGGTAAATATTATTATGAAATACCAGACTCTTTGTTTGGCAGGGAAATGCTTGCCGTAACCCGTTATTCAAAAGTACCCGCAGAAGACGGTACTTACGGAGGCGAAGAATTGAACGAGCAGGTATGGAAGTGGGAAAAAAGGGATAAACAAGTTTTGATACGTGTACCTTCTTATACCAATATCGCCGCAGAAGGAACAGATATGTATGAATCGGTAAGAAACTCTAACCTTTCCCCAATTTTAGCATCATTTGATATTAAGGCCTTAAGTAAAGATTCTGCAGGAGTGGTGATCGATGTAACCGATTTCTTTGCAAAGGATGTTCAAGCTTTAGGCATACAACAACGTACCAAAACGCAATTTAAAATCACAAGGTTAGACGATAGCCGTTCATATATCGATTCTATTAAATCTTACCCGTTAAATATAGAAGCAAGAACGGTTAAAACTTATGCCGCCGCTAACCCTCCGGGAGACGAATCTTTAGGCTCAATTACCGTAGAGCTAAACACTTCAATGGTTTTGTTACCAAAAGTACCTATGGAAGCTCGCCTAAATGATGATAGGGTTGGTTATTTTTCTAGAAAACAAACAGATTATGGTTTAGATGCTCAAAAAGCAACAGTTACACGTTATATAGCTAGATGGCGTTTAGAACCAAAAGACGAAGCTGCTTACGCCAGGGGCGAGTTGGTAGAGCCAAAAAAACAAATTGTTTACTACATAGATCCAGCAACCCCAAAAAAATGGAGGCCCTATTTAATACAAGGTGTAAAAGATTGGAATAAGGCTTTTGAAGCCGCAGGTTTTAAAAATGCCATCACTTGTTTAGAACCACCAACCAATGATCCAGATTGGTCGCCAGAAGATGCCAGGTATTCTGTAATCAGATATTTTGCTTCAAACATCGCAAACGCTTATGGGCCGCACATTTCTGACCCACGTTCTGGCGAAATCATAGAATCTGATATAGGTTGGTACCACAACGTAATGAATTTAGTAAGAAACTGGTTTTTTGTACAAACTGCAGCTGTAAATCCGGCTGCTCGTATGCCAAAATTTAGTGATGAAACTATGGGGCAATTGATCCGTTTTGTTTCTTCTCATGAAGTTGGCCACACTTTAGGTTTACCGCATAACTTCGGTTCTTCTTATGCTTACCCAGTAGATAGTTTACGTTCTGCCTCGTTTACCCAAAAAATGGGCGGTACGGCCCCATCTATTATGGATTATGCCCGTTTTAATTATATAGCACAACCAGAAGATAAAGGCGTGGTTTTATACCCAGGTATTGGCCCGTATGATAAATGGGCAATTAAATGGGGTTACACTTATTTCCCAAATAAAACCCAAGAAGAGCAAGCTAAAATTCTGAACAAATGGACTATTGAAAGAGCGGGTAACCCACTTTATTTCTTTGGCGCACAAACCGGCAATCCAATTGATCCAAGATCACAATCAGAAGATTTAGGAGACGATGCCGTTAAAGCATCTACCTATGGGATCGCAAATTTAAAACGAATTATCCCAAACATAGAAAAATGGACTTATGAAGAAGGTAAGCCTTATGATAATTTAGAAGAGATTTACGGCGAAGTTTTAAATCAATTCAGCAGGTATATGGGCCATGTAAAATCTAGTATTGGTGGTATTTATGAAAACGATAAAACGTATGACCAAAAAGGTGCGGTTTATACCCATGTAGAAAAAGCAAAACAAGAAGCAAGCATGAAATTTATTGTAGATCAAGCTTTTCAAACGCCAAAATGGATGTTTGTAAACGCCGAAACCAATAAATTTAACAACGCCATGATGGTTGATAAGATCAGAAGGATGCAAGTTGGCGTTTTGGGCAGCATTTTAGATTTCGCCAGATTGGCAAGAGTAATTGATAACTCGGCACAAAATGGCAACAATGCTTATTCTATCGACGAATTATTTTCTGATTTGCATAAAGGTATTTTTACAGAGCTTTCTACCGGAGCGAATATTGATGTTTACCGAAGAAACTTACAAAGAGCATATATAGAACGTTTAGAATATTTAATGACCGAAGAACAAACCGTTCCGCAAGGGATCCCGGCAGAATATATCGCAAGATTTGTAGGTACCAGGATTGATGCCTCGCAATCTGATATTAGGCCAATGGCTCGTTTAGAGCTTACAAAATTGCAATCAGATATTAAAAGAGCATTACCAAAATATAGTAATTCTATTTTAAAAGCACATTTGGTTGATGCCCTGGCAAGGATTGATTTGATATTGAACCCTAAGAAATAAGATTGGTCTTTTAAAAATTACAAACCGACATTGATTCGTTTCAATGCCGGTTTTTTTTATTCAGTTTCGTTGATTTGAAGAACTAAAAATCTCACAAACAGACAGGATTTTTTTGGAAAAGCAAAGCAATCCGTCAATTACTTCCGATAGCCCTGTTTTCCGCTGCAATCTTTTGCTTCCAAAAAAAGAAAAAGCCTGCCTGCTGCAGGCGGGGATTTCCACTACAATCAGGTTTAGAAACAATAGCCATCCCGTTTTAAACTTTAAACCTCACAAAAAACTTCTGTCAACTTGACACCCAAATTCTATTTGGAACAAGCATTGATGTTAGCTCTATCGTAAACATAAAATTTAATAACACAATAAATATATCATGAAGGAAAAAGGAACGATTTCAATCCACACGGAGAATATTTTCCCGATCATCAAAAAGTTTTTATACTCAGATAATGAAATCTTTTTAAGAGAACTGGTTTCTAACGCAGCAGATGCCACACAAAAAATCAAAAGATTAGCGGGTTTGGGCCAATATAATGGCGAGCTTGGCGAATTAGAAGTGAACGTTTCTTTTGATAAGGATAAAAAAACCATTACCATTTCTGATAATGGTTTGGGCATGACCGCCGAAGAAATCAAGAAATACATCAACCAAATCGCATTTTCTGGCGCAACCGAATTTGTAGAGAAATTTAAAGACGCTAAAGATGCCAATGAAATCATCGGTAAATTTGGCTTGGGTTTTTACTCGGCCTTTATGGTTTCTGATCATGTAGAAATTCAAACTTTATCGTACCAAGAAGGTGCAGAACCCGCTGCTTGGATATGTGATGGCAGTACCGAATTTGAGATTAAAGACGGAAAGCGCAAAACCCGCGGAACGGATGTTATTTTGCACATCAATAAGGAGTCTGAGGAGTTCTTAGACCAATACAAACTACAACAGATTTTAGAAAAATACTTTAAGTTTTTAACGGTAAAACTGGTTTTCGGTACTAAATCTGAAAGCGTAGAAGATGGCGAGGATGCAGAAGGAAAGAAAAAATACAAATCTGTTGAGGTTCCGAATGTAATTAACGGAGCAAAGCCAATCTGGACCCAATCTCCATCTGAATTAAAAGATGAAGATTACCTGCAATTTTATAAAGAATTATATCCTTTCCAAGAAGATCCATTGTTCTGGATCCATTTAAACGTAGATTATCCTTTCAATTTAACTGGCGTTTTATACTTCCCTAAATTGAAGAACGATGTGGAGATCCAAAGAAACAAAATCAAATTATTCAGTCGCCAAGTGTTTATTACAGATGAGGTGAAAGACATTGTTCCTGAGTTTTTGATGTTGTTGCATGGGGTAATCGACTCTCCGGATATTCCGCTTAATGTTTCCCGCAGTTTCTTACAAGCTGATGGAAACGTGAAGAAAATCAATAGCTACATCACTAAAAAAGTGGCCGAAAAATTGGGCGAATTGTTTAAAAAAGACAGAGCAGCTTATGAAGCAAAATGGAGCGATATCGGCTTATTTGTGAAATACGGAATGATTTCTGAAGAGAAATTCTATGAGAAGGCTAAAGATTTCGCCCTATTTACCAATACCGATAAAAAGAACTTTACCATGGACGAATACCGTGATAAAGTAAAGGACATACAAACAGATAAAGACGGAAACTTGGTGTATTTATATACGGTTGACCCGGCGAAGCAAGATGGTTTTATCCAATCGGCAACTAAAAAAGGGTATGATGTTTTATTGATGGATACGCCAATTGATACGCATTTTGTGAGCCAGATGGAGCAGAAATTAGAAAAGACACAATTGAAACGTGTGGATTCTGGCACTGCCGATAAACTGATTGACAAGGGCGAGAAACTGGAACATGTGCTGAGCGAAGACCAAACTAAGCAAGTAAAAGAAATCTTCGAAAAAGCCATTAACAAACCTGCTTACCAAGTAGAAGTTGAAGCTTTAAGTCCGGATGAGTTGCCAGTAACCGTAACTATGGATGAGTTTATGCGCCGTATGAAAGACATGGCTGCGATGGGTGGCGGTATGAGTTTCTACGGAAATATGCCAGATAGCTATAAAGTAGCGATTAATGGAAATCATAAAATAGTAAACAAAATTTTGGCTTCCGCCGATGAAAAAGAACAAGCAGAATTGGCCAAACAAGCTTTCGATTTAGCATTACTTTCCCAAGGTTTACTAACCGGAGCAGAGTTGACTGCTTTTGTGAATAGAAGCGTGAGTTTGATTTAAGTTGAAAGTTTAGAGTTAAAAGTTTAAAGCCCTTTCGAAATTATACGGAAAGGCTTTTTAATAAATGACTTTTAAAACTTGCATATTTCGTAAGTATTTACGATAATTGTGACTTACCCCTCCTATGTGAGAAATCATAGGACCCAAGTCCTCTTTACAGAGGGCTTTTTTTTTGCCTATGAAAACAGTGAATTTCTACATCGATGGATTCAATTTCTACTTTGGGTTACGCTCTAAGGGATGGAAGAAATATTATTGGCTTGATATTGTTAAGTTTTGCGAGTCATTTTTAAAAGAAGACCAGCAACTAGGAACGGTATTTTACTTTACTGCTGTTCAAAAAGATATTGGAAAAAAAGATAGGCAAGATTTATTATTCTCTGCAAATAAATTAAACCCAAAATTTAAATTAGTTTTTGGGAAATTCCTAGCTAAAAAAATTAAAATTGAAGGCGGTTATCACAAAACTTTCGAGGAAAAACAAACGGATGTAAATATTGCAGTTGAAATGATTAGAAATGTGATTTTTAAAAAAGCAGATGTTTCTATTCTAGTTAGTGCAGATAGCGATTTAATTCCCCCATTACACTTAATTAATTCAAGTTGCTAGTTAAAGAATAAAAAAGTAAGCATCAAAAATGAGAAATTTGGTTTACTACAACTAAAT